>JBQCHK010000010.1:0-64444 GCA_051954725.1 Afipia sp.
ACGGGACCGTGTTGCATGAGAGCAACGTTTATGGCCTCGTGGCGGGACTGTCGGACCCCCAAAATCCATTTCACAGTCCCACCACGAGGACACTACTCAGGTTGCCATGTGCTGCTGCCAGAGCGGGGCTCTGTTCGGAGAGCGAGCATTGCGCTGGGTGCCGCCGCGGCAGCGCGCCCTCGCGGGCGCGCGCCTGCCGTCCCTCACTCCGCGGCTGTGTGTCGCAATCTATTCGGAAGAACGAATCCCGGCCCCTGGCTGAGCGATTGGCGGGCCATCCGGAATCGGTCTGCCCAAACTTTTAGGGACCGTAGAAAATCGGTTTTGAGGTGCGGCGCTAGGGCGGCCCGATCTTTGAGCATATTTCGAACTTCGAAAATCCCATTTAACTATCGGATGAGCGATGCGACGATCGAAAATAAAAGGCCCGCGACTTGTTTCGCAGGCCTGGCTTGCGAAGCATCTGGATGTGACGCCGGCTCGCATTTCACAACTTGTAAAGGACGGGGAATTCGTTCCCGGTGTCGACGGCAAGCTGGATCCTGATGCGTGCCGGGTCCGGTACATCCGCTGGCTGCGCGACGAAACACGCAGATCCTCTCAGTCCGAACAGCGTAAGCGGCTTGAAGCAGCGAAGGCCCGCGGCGAAGAATTGCGCGTCGCGCGCGAGGAAAACCGGCTCGTCGAGATGGACGAGGTTGAGGCGGTCTTTGCCGACATCCTCGGGACTTTCCGGTCCGAGTTATCGGGCCTGCCGGCGGCGAGTACCCGCGACCTGGCGATCCGGTCGGAAATCGAAAAGCACCTGAATGGCGCAATTGATCGATGCCGCGGCCGCTTCGAGAAAGCGAGCGCGGCCCTGAAATCTGGCGAAGAAGCCGGCCTCGACGGTGAGGCAGAATGAAAAGCGATCTGGCTGAGATCCTGAAGCGCCTGGAGGACAACGTTGCTCTTCTGCGCGCAGCCATCGAAACACCGATGCGCGATGCTGGCGAACCTAATATCCCAGAAGATTTAATCGACGTCGCTGCAGCCGCTACATTGGCGTTCGTTCAGAAGGATACCGTCAGGCTTTGGGCCCGGAAGCATCCGCTCGAAGGCGGTGGCTTTGGTGTCAAATATGGCGGTCGGTGGTTGATCAGCCGAGCGCCCTATCTGAAATTTATTCGAAATAGATAGTCATCGCGTTTATCGCGTTTGTCGTGTTGCACCATCGCGTTTCAGCGCGATCATTGTGTGCATGAACATTCGCCTGACAGATCGCATTACAACGACCGCACCGCAGTTCTTCGCCGATGCAGTCCGCCGCGCCGCCGAGGCGCGCGGCGTCTCGGTCGCTGATTTCGCGCGGGACGCGCTTGCACGGGAAGTGCGGCGTGCTGGAGTTGATTGCCCGCGGCTACCACATCTTAGCCCAAGACAGCCACAGGAGAGCCTCACTGATGAGTAGCTATAATGAAGGCCGCATAGACGGCGCAACCGCCGAGCGCGACCGTTTCAAGACGGTCATGAGCTCCGAGGCCTACAAGGGGCGCGAGGCCGCCGCGCATCACGCCCTCTTCGGGAGCAGCATGTCCGGGCCACAAATCATCTCGCTGCTTCAGACGTTTCCTGTGGGCGGCGGCTCGGCGCGAGGAGCCTCGTGGTCGAAGTCGATCGCGAAGGCGAACGCGCGCGTCAACGTCGCTTGACCGGGGTTTGGCGATCTTATCCCGCCGATCGCAAGGAGAGACCAAATGGCGAAATCCAAATCCGAAACGAAGTTGGAGGCTGCGACCGCGCAGCACGAAGCCGCGAAACGGTTGCTGCAGAACCTTCAGGAGCGGGAGGGCGCGGCGTCGGAAACGGCGGAAAGCTACGCGGAGTGGCGAGAGCAAGTTGCGAAAGCGTCGGCTGAAGTAGCGCGCCTTGAAGCCCTGATCGCGAGGGTTGAGCGAGATCGCGAAGCCGAGCAGAAGCGCGCCGCGGATGCAGCACAGGCTAGGCTCGAACTCGAAGCCGAGCGCGAGGCGGAAAAAGTTTCGAAGCGGATTGTCGAGTTTTTGACTGAGGTCGGTCCGCGGGCGCGAGAATTGATCAGGGAAATCGCCATTTCGGATGAGTTGATCGAGCGCGCCAACCGGGCGCGCGGCGAAGACAAGGATCGGATCCCGACCGCTGAGTGCCGGGTTCGCTATTGCGCCGGCTCACCTGAGAGAATTGTTTCGGAGAAAATCGTCGAACGCTGGTGTTACGCAGAGACGGGATACGTGCTGAGCGCGGAAGATGCCGCACGGGTGAGCCCTTCAAGCGATGACAGTCTGGTAGGGATGCTGCCGCCGCTAGACAACGCAGTTACCCTCCGCGGGAACAAAGTCGTGAAGCGGAAATTTCGGAAGACGGTCAAAATCCCGGCTACCGAAAGACAGCGCTTCGTCAGCCTTGCGGAGAGCCTGGCCGTTCCGGGCATTGTCGCCGGTGACCCACCGTACTGGGCACCGATCAGGTACGGATCGCCGCAAGCGGCAATCAGTCAACTCGAGGCTTTTGAGCGTCACAAGGCTGCGAGAGAACCCGTCGCCAGCCTCGAGGCCGTCGACGAAACCATCGAGGTTGTGGATGTCGCCACTGCGGCTTGACGCGGGTTGGCTCCTCCCCCGTCGAAGTCGGCCGGGTTTTGCAGGCCCGGCCGGCACCTCATTCAGCCGGTAGAGATCGAAGATGGCGAAGATCATTGAAGCCAAGGCCGTCATCAGCGCAGTCGACAAGACCGGTGCGGTTTTCGACAACCTTGCCAAGAAGATCGACAAGCTCGGCAAGACCTCGAAGACCGCACAGTCGGTCGACCGTCTCACCAAGGCGATGCAGAGCGCTGAAAAGCAGATGGTCGCGATCGATAAGTTCGACGCGTCGCGGAGCGGCTTCGCCGCGCGCCGCAAGCAATTCCGTGAAGCGCAGGCCGATCTTGAGCGCCTTTCGAAGGCGATGGCCGCGACGAAAAACCCATCGCAACAGCTTGAGCGCGACTATCGTCGCGCGCAGGAGACAGTAAGCCGGACCAGCCGGGCATTTGAGCGTCAGAAGAACGTGATTCTGTCCCACAAGCGTGCGCTCGAGGGGATGGGCGTCAGCCTCAATGCACGCGCGGCCCATCAGGAGCGGTTGCGGGTCGCGGTAGAACGGACTTCGAGGGCGATTGAGCACCAGGGACGCGTGCAAGAACGTGTACACGGCCGGCGGGTCGCTGTTCGTACCGCGGTCGCCGGCGCCGGGGTCATGGCCGGTCATGCGACCATCCATGGTGCACGAGAGGTGCTTCATACCTATCGTGAGTTCGACAATCAGCGACGCTTCGGAAAGGCCACAATGGGCCTCACGGACGCCGAGCAAGCGCCGCTGGTCAACCAGGCCATCCACATGGGCGCCACCACTAAGTTCAATGACATTCAGGTGCTCGAGGCGCAGCGCGAACTCGCCGCGCGCGGCCTGAACAAGTCGCAGATCATGGGCATGATGAGCGCTGCGGCCAATCTCGGCATGTCGCTCGACCTCAGCCTGCCGGACGCCGTCAAGCAGATGGAAGGCGCACTGTTCGGGTTCAAGAAGGACATCAGCACGCTCGACGCGTCGCTCGCGTCCGCAACGCGCACCGCAGACGTGCAGGTGAAGGCGGCGAAGATTTCCGGCATGACGCCGGAAGACATCACGCAGGCCTATAAATACGGCGCGACGCCGGCGCGGCTGTCGGGCATCAGCGAAGAGACATTGCTGGCCTTCGCGGGTATCTCCAAGAAGGCCAACATGGGCGGCGACGAGAGCGGCGTCGCCTTCCGGGCCCTCATGGCTGCCGCGCAGGCGCCGACGCGCAAGGCTCGCGAGGCTCTGCTGGCGAACGGTCTCGATTATAAGAACTACCAGCGCAGCCCCGATAAGCTCGCCCTTGATCCGTTCGTCAAAAACGTCGCGGCGCAGTACGGTGTGAAGCTGAATGCTGATGCGCGTGCGGGCATCGGCAGGGTGTTTACCGACAAGGCTCTGATCTCCGATCCGTCGAAGTTCACACCGGCGATCATGCAGGTCCTATCCGATACGCTTGGCGGCAGCGACGCCAAGAGCAAGCGGAGCATCGCCGGCATGGCGAACCGCTATCGCAACGCATCGATGCAGGGCGTCGATGTGAATGCCTTCATCGCCGATCTGATGTCGAAAATTCCGGGCAATCTGCAACTGGCGAACGCGATCTTCGGTTCGAAACAGGGCGGCCGGATCGCGACGGCGCTTGGCGATCCGGCCACATTCAAGAAGATGGTGAAGGAGCTTATTAGCGGTTCGGAAGGTTATGCCACTACGATCTCGGCCGAGCGGATGGCTGGCTTTGACGGCGCTGTGAGCCGTTTCGAGGGCTCGGTGAAGAACCTTGAAACAGCGATCGGACGCGCGTTCGATAACGACGGCAAGGGCGGGTTGCTAACCGGCGGCGTCAGCATGCTTGGGTCGATCACTCAATGGCTTGCTGAGCGCGATAGCAAGCTATTGGCCGGTGGCGGTCTGGCGCTCGGCGCCGGCGGGCTTGCTGGTGCGGGCTTTGGCGCATGGCACTTCCTCAAGCTGATGTCTGGTGGTTTCGGCCTGTCCGCCTCCGCGACCGCTCTGGACGCGTCCGCGGCGGCGCTCATGGGCGCCGCGACCGCACTGAAGGGCGGAAGCGCGGCGGACGTCGCGAGTGATCTGGCGGGCGGCAAGAAGAAGGCGGGAGGCAAGATGCCTCTTGTCCCGCTGGTCAGCACGTTGACGCTGCCGCTGTTCCTGGGCGGCGACACCGCGCAAGGTCAGGAAGGTCTCCTGAAGAACAGGGTCGACGAACAGACGCGGGCTTGGCGTCAAGGTCGCGATTTCACGCTCGGATCAAATCGCAGCTTCCTGAACACCGGGTCGAAGAGTTCGTTCGAGCGGTTCTCCGATAATCGGATTTTTGCTGGCGGCACGTCGCAGGCGTCGCGGTTCAACTATTCGGAAGTTCCAACGATCAAGGCCGAGGTGAGCGGGCAAGTCACCGGCGAGACGACCATTCACGTGAAGATTGAAGCTCCCGAAGTACTCCGGGCCACTGCGGAGGCGAAAGACGCGGTTGCTCGCCTGAAGGGTCAGATGAGCAACCGCCCAGGTTCAACAGGCCGCTCATCACCGGACGCCGGGGAAGCTGGCCAGAGTGGCGGCTGGTAACTTGGCATCGAGTGAACAACTCGCCGCGGTCGGCGCTCGCATCGCACGGATCGAGGCCAAGCAAGGCGCGCTCGAGGCGATGCTTGTGCTCATTGCGGGAATATCGCTGTCGGACCTTCCTTTAGAGCACAGCCTTCGACTGATCACGGCTTTTCGAAAGGGTGTTGGTCTGACGATAGCTCGAGGACAGTCGGAGGAGATCGAGGTTTTCAAGCTCATCCTTGACGAAGAAATAAACAGCTTGGCTGACAACTTAGAACACGTCGTTCGACAAGACGGCATCAAGTGAGTTGATCGTGAGGACAATATGGGCGTTGAAGCGATTACCATCGTCGTCGATGGTCAAAGATACAGCGCGTTCGAGGAGATCGAGATCACTGCTGCCTTCAATAAGGCCGCTAGGTCCTTCAGGTTCACAGTCGCAGCAGAACTCAGCGCATCAGCGACCAACGCTATCTTCAGAGTTGGAGCGTTGGTCGAGGTATTCGCGAACTCGGATCTTATCTGCCGCGGTTACGTGGATAGTCGGCAGCCTGAAATAGGGCCTCGAAGCGCTACCATTTCGGTCGCCGGGCGGTCATGCGCCGGCGACTTGATCGATAGCAGCGCTAATCATCAAACCGGTCGTTTCGAAGATATGACGCCACAAGAGATTGGCGCCGAACTCGCCCGACCTTTTGAGATGGCGACGGTTGAAACTGATCAGCAACTCGAGAAGATTGAGCAGTATCAACTCACGCCCGGCGAGACCGTCTTCTCCGTGGTCGAAAGGCTTTCGCGCAAGCAAGGCATGACGCTTGCAGGCACGGCAGAAGGCAACATCAGGATCACCAAGGCGGGATCAGCGCGCCACGCAGGCGCTCTGATCGAAGGGCAGAACATTCTACGAGGGCGCGCGGATCACAACGGCGCCAACCGGCATTCCAAATATGAGGTTCGCGGACAGCGGCCTTTTGGACATGGCGCCGAGGCTCTGGAGATTGTCGCGATGATCGATGACAGTGCGATCGATCGATACCGATATGCGCTGATTGCTCATCCTGACGACACGACAAAGACCCTCGCGAAGAAGCTGGTGAAAAATCGTCGCGATCGCGCGGCCGGCAACGCCCTCAAAGCTCAGATCGATGTGCAAGGCTTTCGGGACGACAGCGGAAAGGTGTGGGAGCCTGGGCATCTGATCTGGACGGAAAGCCCGTTCCTCGACATTGCGCAGGACATGCTGATCGAGGAGGCCCGCTACGCTCAAACCGACGCAGGCAGCGTCACGACGCTCATCCTGACGGATCCTCGGTCCTATGGGGCGCCAGGCGGGTCTGACGGAAAAGGCAGTAAGGGTAACAAGAGTGGCTCTGTTTGGGATCGGGGAGCCGATCCGGTCCCGTACCTCTACTAGATCGGCTCAACCTACACCGAAGTTACGCTCGCGTTTTCCAGCCTTGCGGTGGGGGCAGAGCGTTGTGCGCTTCCGCCAGCGTCTCCAGCCATGCGGCCACGGGGATGGGGATTTCGGCATCGCCGGACGCCCAGCGCCGCACCAAGCGATCGTCGCACTCCAGAACCGTAGCAAGGCCGCGTTGCGACCAATGTAGTAACGCGAGGCATTCGACGAACCGTTCGGAGTTCATGTAGTCACCATCTGGCGCAAATGGGCAGCATCGACCGACAAGTCGCCCTTTCCTTCGTCCCATGATACGGCGGAGCCGTAGTCTGACAGAGCAGCTTTGGCGAAGACATCCGGATCGCATAGAGGCGCGAGCGTGGTGCCGCCAGCGATGATCCATTGCGACAGGTCGACATCGTTCGTTTGTGATAAGCCCCGCCATTGAACTCGCAGTGTCGTCGGTGCGATCACGGATACGGCGGCTATGCGCGGCAAGCCGGAGCTCATTTGGACTTCTTCCCCCGAAGGCCAAGTTCGACAAGGCGGCGGATCGCTTCGGGCCGGCCGATATCGTCGTTCTGCGCGGCAATCCATGCGTCGATTGCTGCGAGCCGATCGTCGAGCATGCGAACTCCTATTACCGTGCCCGTTCCCGTAGTCACGGGGCGCCCGCGCTTTTTAGCGTTAACGCTATTTGACTTTTTCATGATTTAGCGTTAACAAAAAAGCGAGCCGAACGGAAGCGCCAACTTCCGCCCGGCTCTAACCCGCAACAAGGATGATGCCCATGTCGCAAGCTATCCAGACAAATATCATTTCTCCGCTCACCCCCGAAATACGGAACGACACGACGGTTAATCGCCTGCCACCCGCTCCCGTCGCCGTGATGGCGGCACTCCTCCGAACGATGGGCGTAGACCTTGGCGACGAACGCGAGGTGATCCGTGTCTTGATCTGCGCAAAGTTCTCGGGTCGCCAGGTCGTCGCTCTAATGGACGAAGCGATAGCACTCGTCCGTGTCGAGCCCGCGGGCTAACCGCTGCGCTGCATTTCGGGAGCTTCCTTATGCCTAGTCGACAAGAGCGATTGGAGCGCATTTGCGAGCTGCGCCGTGCGGTGCTCGACCTGGCTCGCGGTAGGCGGCCGGAAGGAAATCTCCTAATCGACGGAGAGCGAAAGCGTTCCTACGACTTTACGGCTGGACCGCTCAGGATTGATCTGTTGCTGGCTTTTCCGACCGGTCCGGTCGACCGAGCGGAGACGTCTAGCCTCAAGGTCCTTTTTGAAGGGCAAACGGTTCTGAATATCCGCTGGAGTGACGGTGCCTACGAGACTGTGACCTTCAAGCCTGGTGATTGGGAGAGGTCACTATTAACGTAATTGCTCAAGAGGATTGAGCGATCGCTTCCAGAATCCGGACCTTCTTCGCGCGTACGTACTCTGCATATGAGCCGGCGTTTCCCGCCTTTCGTTCGGCGGCGAATTGCTTGTTGAGATCCTTTAGGCGCCGCGCGTTTTTCATGTCGTCAAAGGTCTGATGGACTTTGTCGACGACGGCTTTTGCACGCGTGATCACGGATTGGTGCGGAGTGAGGCGGATCCCAAACTTTTGCGCCGCGTCAAGCACAAGCGAAACAGCTTGAGGTTTGTCCTCGACGGATCGGCAATGTTGGATCGCGTCGAGAATTCTTGCTTGGTTGTTGGGGGTGCAGCAGAAGAAGATGCTGTCCGACGTCGGGTCCAACACCTCATGAGCTTCAGCCGGCCCGATTGAGCCGTCGGCGTCAACGCCGATGGATGCAATTCCCGCCGCCAGAAGAAAGCTTGCGGCTAGCTCACGATCGGCTTTGTTCATCGATCTCTCCATGATTGCGGCCCGCTCGTGTCTCGGGGTGAGCCGCTACGCCGATTTCCTGCACGTGCATACAGAACGGATCATAAAGGCGATTACGCACGGCGGAAGAAATTCTGAAGGCGTTAGACCTCTGGCACGTACAGAATTTGTGAGAGTTCGCACAGGCTGAGCCACGGTGCGCGAAACTCTGCAATATTGCATAGCTCTTCGATCGCGAGTGAGAGAGGATTTGAAGCTTCGACATCCTGTAGCCATTGGTCTGGATAATACCGAGCGTAGTTGCCGGCTATATGAAGTGCCACGTATAGATAGCCAAACTCGTTCAGCGAAGTGGGAGAGCTCCACATTCTCCATTCCCGAGTGTTGATTGTGGCTGCGGGAGGAAGGTCGAATTTAGGATCTCCGTTTTCTTCGTCGCCGACGAACTCAAGTATCAAGCCTTCGCCGACGGCTTTCGTCTTCAGTTGGTGTATGTCGTTGCCCGGCATACGAATGCGCTCGAAAACCGTCTCGTTCGTCGTACTCGGGTGGATAGTCATGGTCAGTCGCGATCTTCGCTTTTGTAGATCGACGAAATTTCGACAGAAGCCGCAGGTGAATTCGTCGTCGAGATCGGTGTGGTGTGCGTGCTCCATGAATAGCGGGAGCCCCCTTAAGCAATCGGCAAGAGACATTCCAGAATCGGGAAAGGCTTGATAGGGCCTATCGTAAGGCGCCATCAGTATCTCGTAGCGGTCAAGGGTACCCCCGCTTTCGGTGCTGCGTGCGCATATCCCGCCGATTGGTGCCTCGCGGCTTGTTCGATGCCATAGCTCAAAGGTGCCGCGACGTATGGCTATGGGTGCGGCCCGCAGCCTGCTCGCCGCGCTTTTCAAGCTCATGTTTTGGGTCTTGCCCGACACTGTCATGGTCAAGCCGTGGTGTCGGTTTTGTTCTCGCGCTCGATCCAGGCTGCTGTCGCCGGACTGCTTAAATAAGATTTCGGCGAGTGCGAGGCTCATCGTGCCGTAGTACAAAAGATTGGGCTTTGTCGCGAGCGAAACGCTCTGAGCAGCGGAGAAATACTCTCGCGCTTGAAGCAGGCAGAAACGAATTTGCTCCGCTTGTTTGCGCACATTCTTCCGGTGGTCAGGGCGAACCTGCTGCGCCTCGATGATCTTTTCAGTCGTGAATTCGACGTTTTGAAATCGTCGCAGGTTGGCCCACGCATAGGCTGCAGGGTCCCCGCCGCTGCTCACCTGCATCATGTGTTGGATAATCATTGTGCTGCTGTTTCGAGGAATGATCTGGGATCATCCTTGGGCAACAGCGCAATCGTAGGTATTTTTGCCGACCTTGATGACTTATCACCAAAAAAAGGTCGAACAGTACTCGCTCTTGATCAGACGATTGCGTGTCCGCAGATTGCGGACATAACCGAGCGGATAGTCCCGGCCAGATCGAGAGGGAAAGCCCCGATGACTACAGCGACCCTGACCATGGATCAGCAAGAGCAGATCGCCCGCATCGAGCGGATGCAGCAAGAAACCCCCAAGATCACCCGCGACACCTATCTGTCGGGCTGGCAGCTTGTCATCACCGGTATGGCCGCAGGCGGCGCGCTGATCGGCGCGACAGTGGCCGCGATGAAGGCGTTCGGGGGATGACCCGTACGTGTCAGCGAATGCTTGGCCGCATTGTCTTGGTCACAGCGCGAGCTCTCCGGCATTCTGTCTTGCGATGATCGGCTTATTCGTCGTTAGGCATGTGGCAATGCGCCGATCCCGCCAGTGTCGCGGCTTGGCTGGAAACGCTCGCGCAGGCGCACGAGGCGCTGCCGGCGCCGACCGACAGGTGACGATGTCGTCACCGTCAGCCGTTAATCGGCGGGATCAGCTTGGTCTTCCAGCCCATACGCAACTCCGGCTGTTCAACGCACGGGATTCAAGCGCGGCTAGGGGAAGGTTCCGGTTGCTACTCTGCCGGAGGGTCTTGTGGCTCGTCCTCCGGCGGCTTCATGGATCGGATGAGTTTGCGAAGCTTCGGAGATTTCAGCGGGTCTTCGTTGCAGTGCTGACAGACGAAGCGTTCCTTGCCGCGGCCAGCCGCAGGCACCATCGGTTTCCGGCAGTTCAGGCAATAGGGTACTGAGCTTCCCATGCTTGAATTAAGGCATGGCCTGGAGTGTTGTTCCAGAAATTCTTAGGTCAGCAGGACTGACACGCGGCTACCGCTGTCATCGATCTTGAACCAGCCTGCGGCCTAACCGTGAACGACGCCGGCGCGGTATTCCTCGACAGTTCCGCCGCCCTGCAGGAAGGCCATGTTCGTCACGCCGGTGTAGGCGTGCGGCGAGCCGGCCGCAATGTGTTCGCGATAGATGCGCAGCAGCTCGCGCGCGGCCGCCTCAGGTGTCGGGTATTTTGGGTCGGGTTTGAATGTTCGGTGGGCCGCGCCAAGCATGTCGGCGTTCTCGGATGATTCTGCGCCGCTCTACAAGTGCGCATTTCCCTGTGCCCATCAAAGAGCGCGCCAGAGAGCGCAGCCGAACGCGATAAGGTGATGCCAAGAAATCGCGATTGCGATGACAGCGAAGGCTATCGGGATGATCATTTCTAGCGCTCGGCGCACCTGGCGAAACGCCCGCGGCATCCTACGCAGACCGATACGTTCCTCAGCCTTCGCGACCGCGGCGTTTGATTTTTCCTTGATCTCAAAATAAGGCTCCCACCATGGGTCGGGCGCGCTGCCATCATCCTCGTACTGTTTTTCATAGACTTCGGCGTCCGTTTCTCGCGCAGACTTCCGTGCGGTTTCGACGCGGATCCTCTCGATGTAATGGAGAACCAGCAATCCTATTTCGCGATCCCGGAACAGATCCGAGGCAGCCCGCAAAATGAAGCTGAGAGCGAGCAGGATGACAGTGAGCGCCAGCAGCATGGGCAGCACATCGGTGCGCTCGCCGAAATTGATCGGGATCAGGCTGGTTCCGTGAAGCTGCACGTTGAAAATCGATGCGGCGATCGAAATCGCAGATGCGATCACCAAGTGTCGGCCGGTGCGCGAAGTCTCCGGACGGAACGGATCGCCATATAATCCTTCGAGAAATTCAGCCGTGGTGGCCTGGTTGTCTATTTTCGGTTCGTCCGCCAAACAAATGCCCCTGCAAACTAATCGGCCGATCGCAGCCGTTTCATCGTGAATTCGATCTGGTCGCCCGGCAGTACGCGCCAGGTATCGACCGCGGTGTCATACGCCTCTTTCGGAAACTTCTTCAGCCATTCCGCTGCTTTGTCACGCGCCCGCAGGCGGGCAGGGTGAACGTCTCGCGCAGATATCCGTCATCGACCTTGCGCCGCTCGAAGCGGCCGCGCATCCGGTCGGCAAGATCGCGAGGATTGCGCATGGGTGGTTCTACCGGTCTCCAAGATGCCAGTATGAACGCGGGTGCTCGGCAGAGATAGGATTTGGCCGTAGGGCAACAAGGCTACTTCGCTTGTAGGGATAGCCACGCTTCTGGGAGCAGGGCTTGCAGCGCATGAACCGCTCAAGCTCGTGGATCGGCGTTGTTTCCTTCGGCCGCCGCACCGTTGTCAGATCGACCGTTTGGCAGGTGTCGCAGCCGTGACAAAGCACCTCAAGGAAGCGGTAGCCAGCGTTCAGGGCGTCTCCCAGCATAGGAGACGGCTGGGCTGGTCCACGGTAGCCGAGCATGCGTTCGTTCCACGCAACACACGCCAGAATGTCCGCTTTCCGACGTGCGTCGCGGGCGCGTTCGGCAGCCGCGCTGATGCTCGACCCGTAAAGACGCTCTCTCGATTTCGTGCCCATGGGCCGATCAAATCCGATCCCAAGGCGCTAGGCAAATCGTCCTATATCCGGTTGTTCCCTAGGCCGGCCTCACACCGGCTTGGGGCAACCTTTTATTCGGCTCGATGGCTCGTCTCGGAAGCGCTAGTGATGTGCATGGTGTTCCGCGTTGCGTTTTCGGGTCGCCGCAGCCTTCTTCGCTGACTTGGACCGCTCGCTGGCGGATCTAGATGCAGAGGCTTTGCCGCCGAGGTGGCCGCCTTTTCGGGCTGCGGAATGGTCTTCGGATTTACCGCGGCCAGAGCCGCTTTTCTTTCCGCCGTGAGTTTCCTTATTTACGGTCGCCCATGCGCGCCGCTCAGCTTCGTCCTCTGAAACTCCGCGTTTTTCGTAGCCCTTCTCGATGTGCTCCGCCATGCGCTTTTGTTTGTTGCTGTAGCTCGATTTATCGCCTCGTGGCATGCAAATCTCCAAAGATTGCTGGCCCCTTTCGAGCAATTCCTTATGCGCCAGAAGGTTTCATAGTCGCCCCCTTTCATCCAATCGCGAACAAGCTCGCCAGGCCGATCATGGTGGCGCGGGCAGTCTCTCCGAGTGCGTCTGGTTCCCGGTGCGCCCTTGGGTACCAGCGACTGACGTCATCTATCGACGTTCACGATCGCACCGGTGCGCGCATCGACATCGACTTCCATATAGCGTCCGGTGACGTCATGCCCCTCGATCTGCCACTCGTTGAACCATTTGTCAGTGCTAGACACGGAAACCAGTCCAACCCCGTTAGCGATATCGATAGCTGCCTGAACCGGCAGCGGTCCAACCCGGGTGTAGATCTCGGTCACAGGTCCCTGAACGTAGCCCATGTCGGCGGCCGCCGCGGGAGCGGTGAATCCGATCATGGCCAAAGCAACGGCGTGAATCAGATTATTTCGCATGATCTTTCTCCAAAACGCGTTCAGACATTGTTTGCTCTGCTCGGCAAAACGCATGGTGGCGGAAAGCCGTTCCGCATGGCCTCGTGACGATTTCCGGGCGATCGGATGGCGGGAAACACAAGCGGTCAGGGCAGGGCCGGCTATATGGTCGACTGTCCGCTCGAAGGGGAAGAGGTGAGGGGTCGGCCTCGCTCGCAGTTGTGTGATGCACACAGAGGAAAATCCCGGTTCGGCGGAGTTTTCTTATCGGCGAGCAGCACGTAGCGGCGGGCGCTTCCAGCGCCGGATTTCGCGGTTCAACCTCATCGGCAACTTGTCATTCCGCTGGCGCAAGTCGCTGATCGACCGCTAGGCAATTCTTCTCCGAAGATTCTGGATTCTATGCGCGGTTCGCAACTGCGCAGTTGTGCTTTCGTTCGATGGGGTTACAGCAGGCTGTTGACTAGCTGACCCTGCTTGAGCGTTTGCTGGACGTGGTCGCACCATCTCTTTGATCGCTCTGGGTGTAGTCAGATCCTTCCCAGCGACTGTCACCGTTGCCAAGTTGCCTTTCCGCTTTGCAGTGCGGAGCGACGCCACCGTCAGAAGTCCGTCAGGAAAGAATACCGCGGCGGCTTCCGCAAGAGTCATCGGCTCGTCATCGGCCCAATTTTCGGGGCGCGGACGGGTCTTCACGCGAATCATGGTGTCACGTTTAGTCCGGGGCATGCTGATACCTCCGTGAGGGTGCTTTGAATGAGGGCTTTCCTCTTGCTCTGTCCAAAGCGTTGCGATTGGATGCCTACGCTGAGGAAATGCTATGCGCGGAAAAGCCAGAAAATGGTTACGCGACTGCGGAGGCGATAATGGGGTTTTCTGCGAAAATCACGAACAGGATTTCGATTGAGGTCAAGCGCTATCAGGCTGTGCTGGCGGGCCTTCAGAAGCGCGACGTTAGCGAGGCAGACACGGTGACGGTCGTCAACGATATGCTGGCCGACGTATGTGGGTACGACAAGTACCATCACGTCACGGGACAGTATGCTATCCGCGGCACGTACGTGGACCTCGCTGTCAAGGTTGATGAAGATGTGCGCTTTCTTGTCGAGGTTAAGGCCGTCAACACCGACCTGAAAGATTTGCACGTTAAGCAAGCCATCGACTACGCCGCAAATACAGGTATCGAGTGGGTGCTACTAACCAATGGCGTTGTTTGGCGCGTTTACAAGGTTCATTTCGGTAAGCCGATCGAGAAGGTGCTCGTGTGCGAACTCGATATCTCTAAGTCGAACGCAAAGAGCGAGGAAGTGATCGAGTGCTTTGGAAATCTTAGCCGCGAATCGTTTTCCAAGAACAACATGGCTGATCTTCTTCATCAGAAGCAGATCACCAACAAGTTCACGATCGCTGCGATGCTGCTTTCCGATGATGTGCTAAACGATCTGCGCAAACAGGTTCGCCGATTAGGCGCGGGTGTGCGTGTCGACGTGGATTACCTGCGGTTGATGTTGTCAAACGAAATAATCAAGCGTGATCTGCTCGATAGCGATGAAGGAAAAGCGGCCGCGCAAAACGTCAGACGTTTGATGAAATCAGCCGCAAGAAAGAAATCGGCGGCGGATAAAGATCCAGAAGAAAAGACGATCGTGGCCCCAGTTGGTGATGCGTCATCTGTCCTGCCGCGGGCGGTCGTAACACCTTAAAAGCCAGATTGTGCTATCTGCCGCTGATTACGCCGAATGCAGCGTCGATCTATTGGGCAGTTTGCACCAATCGACGGAGATTAGAGAGCACATTGATCTGGATTTCTTCACGGCTTAAATGGCGCAAGCTAGCAATTGCATCGGTAACCGCTCTTACATCTGCGGGTTCATTCGGACGGTCAGCAGTGACGGTAAATGGGCCGTCGGTCTCGGTGAGAATCCGATCGAGAGGTAGTTCGTCAACGATGGTGCGCCCTCTATCCGATTTTAGCATTTCAGAGTTGACAGAGAAGTAACAGCCGAGCGCGAGCGCGCGACGTGCATCTGCTTTGCTTCCGGTGAACCAGTGAAGCACCACAGTGCCTCGGTCTGGCGGAAGATGTCGTTCGACCATCTCGAGCACTGCCGGAACGCTCCTTACGCTATGGACAGTGAGGATCTTGCCGCCCGCTTCTGCGCATCGCTCAAGAACACGGCGGAACACATGCTTTTGGATGTCTAGAGATTTGTAGAAGCGGGGGCCTGCATCGAGGCCTACTTCGCCGACGTAGCGTGTCTCAGGCAGGTGACGCTCCCACAGCGGCAACTCGCCGGCCCGCTCCGCAACAAGCTGCGGATGCAGGCCGAGCGCAGCGCGCACGAAACGGCTGTGACGCGTGAGCTCGTGATTGCGCGCCCAGGCCTTCGGCGTCGTCGTGACGGTCAGTGTGTAGATACGTGCGGCTTCTGCCCTTGCGATCGCTGCTTCATGATCGGGATAAAGATCGAGGTGACAGTGGAAATCCACGCCGACAGCTTGAGCGCTCTCGGTCATCCTGGTTGTGTCCTGACGCCTGCCAACAGCGCACCAACCTCTTCAAGGCCGCGCCGGTAAACACCTGCTAGCGCCGCCTGCCGGGCGGGATATTCATCGAAGAGCGGACCGGGTTTATGGATGAGGATCGACGCCAACGCTGGCCGCGCGCGAAGGCGCTCAATGGCGAGCTGGAATGACCGAACCTGTACACCTTCCGATTGGCGGGTATCGAGCGCGTGCGCGGTGAGATCGGGCACGGTGTAGACGGTCGGGTCAACACCGGGGCGCAGGCCCTTGAGCAGTGCCGCCCGACGGATCAGGCAAGGCAGGCAATAGCCGCAGTGCTGCGTGCCAAGGCCCTGCCACCTGCCCTTGGTGGGCGACGCGCAGGAAAGCGACGCCGGCGTGAGTTGGCGAAGCAGGGCAGGATTGGCGCATTCCTCCGCCATCTCACCTTTCGTCCGGTCCCAATAAGGGTTCTCGATACGGCCCGAGATGCCGAGCGCGTGCAGCGCGTCGTTCCAACGGGCGATGTAGAAAGGGTGCGTCGTCCTGGTGCTCAATGCGCCGAGGCGAAGCGGATCGAGGGGCACGTTGACGGCGATCAGGCCGTTCTCTGGAACCTTCAACGTGAACGTTCCGTCCAGTCCCGTGCCAGCGAAGGCGCCGAGGGCGAAGAAGAGGAAGGATCGTCCCCGCGTGGTGTTCTCACCCACCGATCCGCGGACGAAGCCGTCAGGAAAGGCCATCCAGAGACGCAGCCGATCGAAGGCCCTGCCGCGATAATTCGCCTTGAGCGCCTCGAAGATCGTCGCCTGCGCATCGCTGGTCGCGCCTTCTCCGGCGTGGCTGATGAGCAGCGGGGTACGCCCTGCCTCGAGGGCGTCAATCGCACCGATCAAGCTGTCGAGACCGCCCGAGAATAGAGCCAGATCATCGAAGGGAGGACCGATGAGCCGCGCCTGCGGCGTCGGCGCCAAGCGCGCGAAGCGCCTTGGTCGGGCGCGAAACCCCAAGGACCAGCGATCGCCGGTAAGGAAATTCAGCAATCGTACAAAGGTCGGGGCCGCGGCCTGCCAGCGCTCGGGATCAGAGACGGGGACGATGAGGCGCAGCTCGCGCGTCCAACCGTCCTGCGATTCACTGTCGCGCGAGACGCGAGTGTCGGCAGCGTGCACGTGCGCCGCCAGCACCAGGACATCGACGCCCATTTCTGAGGGAAAGACAGCCAGCCGCGAGAGATCGGCCAACGCCCGCCCGATGCCGTGGCCGAGCGACCGCTCGCCGACGACGAGATCGAGACGGGTTTCTACCTCGCCGTCACCGAGGGCCATTCGGCTGCGGTCGCCAGGGCCATAGCGGCCAGTGATGAGATGTCGTCTCATGCGCCCTCTGCCTCCGTATCGCCCATGATCTGCAGGATTCCGAACGCCTGCTCGTAGATGCGTCCGACGAAGGTCAGCACGCGATCGGGTGTCAGCGCGGCAGCAGCGGCGCGCGCAGTCGTGAGGGCATCTGCGACGCCGCGCCTGATGAAGTCGTTGAGCTGCGCCTGGACGCGCGCTGCTTCTCGACTGTCGCTCGGCAGCGTCACCGTTTTTGCCCCGATGTCATTGCACAGGCGGGCCTCGATCGCATTCGTCGCGTATAGCTCGAACACCGTCTGCATCTGCTCGGCGGTGAGACCGTTTAGGTCCGTGATACCCGCTCCGGCAAGGTCGGCGATGGTCTCGATGAACGCTTCGCGGGCGATACCCTCATCGATCGAGCCGCCGTCGGGACAGACATAGTCTGCGAGTCCGAGAAAGATCTCCTCGATTGGGCGGCCCGCCAAACCGTCGAGATTGAGCGCGCGCAGCGCTTCGGTGGCGCCCCGTGCGACCGCATCGGACAGGAAGCCGAGCAGACGGCTTCCCGCGCCGCGCGCCGACCCCATCCTGGCTGCCGCCGTTCGCACGCCCCCAGAGGATGAACCCACATAATGGGAGACGGCGCGCCCAAGGCTCCGGCGGTCATTGCCTCCGGAACGGGCGAAGCGTGAGAAATTGTTGCGCGCGGCCGAGAAACGCGTGGGATCGGCGACAGGGGGCAAAGGAGGTCTGGGTGGTGGCGCAGGGGGGGCGTTGGGCGGGGGCCCGTCATCAGGGGTGCCGTCCGGCGGCTGACCCGGATCAGGTGGGGCGCCGTCCGGCGCGGCCGGTGGCGCGCCGTCGTCGCCGAGCCAGCTTGGAACGAGGGGAGTGCCACCGGCCTGGCCACCGAACGCGCTGGATGTGCCCATCAGCGTCCTCCCTGCCGGGTGCGCAGCACGCCATTGGCCGCGGCCTTCAGCATGGGGCCGCCTTCCTTGCCCCAGGCTTGGAGCAGGCGATCGAAGCGCTGGACGGCTTCGCCGTCCTTGAGGACGCCCTCCCAGCCACCGCAGACCCACGGACCCAGCCGGTCCCGTGGCAGTGCGTCGAGGAAGTCAACAAGGTCGCCTTGGAGTGTGGGATGTGCCTTGATGAGGACCGCCAGGCCTGCCGCGCCTGGCGGCTCTGTCTCGAATGCGTCGGCGCCAACAATGCGCCCGCGCACCGCCTCGAACACCTGGGCCGCTTCTGGCGGCGCCAGCCGCTTGAGGTCGGCCTCGAGACCCTGGACGGCGAACTTGCCTCCGAAGAGTTGCTCTACGACAGCGGCCAGGTGCCCCAGCACCGAGGCCGCACCGAAATAGTCCTTCCGGTCCTTGGCCACGAACAGGTAGGGGCGGAGATCTTCGCCGCCGATCATCGTCGGGACGGCCGCCCACGCCTTGATCGCCGGGGAGGAGAGCCACTCGCCGAGGAGTGCGCTCTCGGTCGTTTTGACGGCTTCGAGTTTGGGCGCAGGCTTTGCCGCGTCGCCGTCCTTGCCGGCCGACTTCGCCGGTCTGGCCTTCGGCTTGTCATCCTCTTTGTCGGTCGCGGCGGTTTCCAGAGCGGCCAGATCCGGACATTTGCCATCGGGCGCCGCGGCCGCCGCGGCGGCGATCTGATCGAACAGCCGCGGGATGAAGCGCTCGGCAAGCATTAGCTTGGCCAAGACAGGGAGCTTCACGTCGTCGCCGAATCCGCGCGCCTCGGCCGTGCGTTGGCGCAGCACGAGGGTGTTGAGGAAACGTTTGATCTGGCGGGGATTGCCTTTCGTGCCGCTTGCCAGGATCGGCCCGATTTGGTCGCTGAGGGCCAGCGCGTTGTTGGCGCGCGAGGCCTTCTCGCCGAGCGCAGTCCTCACTGCAGCCGATTCCAGTGCGCCCGAGGTCCACGGGCGTTTCAGGCGCTCGCGCGCGACACCGATCAAGGTGTTGAACTCCCGATCGTCATCGCCGAGTTCAGCGCCCACGAGCAGCAGGGTCACATAAATGCGGGTCTCGGTGTCGCCCAGAGCAGGAATCCGGAATGGCACCTGGATCAGTTTCTCGAGGTAGTTGCGCGCATAGGTCTGAGGGCCCGTCGTGTCCGGCAGGTCGGGGAAATGCTTGCGAACGGCGTATTCGATCATTGCCTCGTCGGCCGCGACGACGAACGCGGTCCGCGAGGTAAAGACGAAGAGACGCACCGCCTCAAGGGTTTCGATGGCGGTGTCCGGGAGGCAGCGGTCGAGGTCGTCGATGAGGACAACGAGCTGCTCGACGCCTGCTTTTTCCAAGAGGTCGTCGAACGCTCTCCGGAAGGCATTGATCTCTTCCGGGACGTTCGCGCTTTCGCCGTCCTTCTCCTTTAGGAGACCTTTGACGCCATCGATGGCTGATTGAACGTTGTCCTTGGTGGCGAGCTTCGCGGGGTCCGCCAGCACGCCCTCCAACGTCCCGACGATCGCGTTGATCTGGTCGGGAGTCGGGATGCCCGTGAACGCGGTGAAAGCGAGGCCTCCCGCCTTCTTGGCGACCTTGAGCCAGTCGATGCGGCGGAAGACGTCCTTGACGGCTTCTCCGGCCCTCGTCAGCGCTGGCCGCTTCTCGATCAGGCCTGTGACGATGCCCTCGATAAGGGCGATCTTGGCGTCTTCAAATCCCTGGAAGCGCCAACCGTTGAACTTCAGGCAGAGGACCTTTGCCTCGCCATCGAAGCCCGCCTCGATCATTTCCAGAACGCTGGACTTCCCGGCGCCCCAATCGCCATGGACACCAACAGTCACCGGTTGATCAGGCCGATCGCGCAGGAGCTCGATAATCGTTGTCGCGATCGCCTCGTTGTTGAGAAGGTCGACCTTGGTCTCGTTGTCGGCCAATATCATTTGATATTCCAAATAGCGCTGGTGATCTGTTGCAATGGTGTTGCGACAATAGCGGGATTCGCTTGGCTGGCGGCGGTATCGCCATTGAAAATAAACGATTTATCGTCCTCTTGACGAAGGCGCATCCAGCCTTTCATCCAGCGTGTGCGCTGGCGCAGCCAGGCGCCGAACCTTACCGGCGCTTCCTCCCATGTGGTGGACGAAAACATTACCGAGCGATAGCCGAAGCGGGCGAGGCGAAAGCCGAGATCGGCGTCCTCCGTCACGTTGTAGGCATCCCATGCGCCGATGTGGCGCAATGCGTCGGCGCGAAAATGGTTCGATGAGCCGCCAAGCGGCAACGGCATTTCGAAGCTGGAAAATCCCTGCAGGAAGACGTCGAACTGCCCTGCATACTCGGCGGTGAACATGCGCGGCAACCATCCGTCGGAGGCATTGTCGATGCAAAGGCTGGCCTGAACGCAGGCGACGTCGTCGTCATGCGAGCGGAAGGCATCCAGCGCCGCGCGCAATTGGCCGGGATCAGGGCGATCCTCGGCGTCGAATACGGTAACGAAGCTGCCGCGTGCGAAGGCCAGCGCATAGTTGAGCGCCTTCGGTTTGGTGCGCGGGCCGAAGGCGGGCGCGACAACCACTTCCACATGGGCTTTCGGGCGCAGTCGTGCAATCGCGGCGCGAGTCGCAAGATCATCGGGCTCAAGCACGATTTTGACGTCGAGCTTCTCGCGCGGATAGTCGAGTGCATCGATCGCGGCGAGCAGCGGTCCGACCGAACGCGCCTCGCGATAAAGTGCGACCATCACGGTGTAGACCGGCAACTGATCGTCGGAGAAGCGTCGCCGGACGGGAGGTTTGCGTCGTGGCGCGAAACTCCCGGCGAGCCGCAGGCTGGTGAACAGCAGAAACCAGATCGCCAGTGCCGCGCCGGTGACCTGGATCACAAGCAGAGGGGCCAGCGTCATTGTTGTGCTCAGGGCCGCGACGCGAATGCCGTGCCGCCACGCCGAGCGACGGGATCGCGCGGTTGCGGGTGCCGCCGACATCTCCGGTGTCCGATGGCGAAGTCCGTCTGCGGCTTCACGGCCGTGGAGATTCCCGGTCTGCTGGGCAAGAAATCGGTGCAGGTCGCTCTGGGAGGTCAGCCGAATACGACGACCGATCTCAGGAAAGCGAATTGCGAGGGCGCTGATGCGCCGTGCGGTATAGCCGCGCGGTGTGCAGACATATTCGAGTTGACCGCCAATCCGCACCGGCAGGATGTCGTGTCGCGCCGCGTAGGCGAGTTGATCGTCGGAAAGCGGGCAGTCCTCGCGGCTGATCGTGGCGAAATCTTCCCATCTCATGCCGAGGTGGCCGGCGAGTTGCTTGAGATAGGCCTGCTCGGTGATGATTCCGTGCCGGATCAGCACCTGGTCGGCCCCGACGCCGATAGCGCGGCAGCGCTCCTCGGCTGCCCGAAGAAGGCTCGGGGCGAGTGTTCCGCGAAGACAGTCGAGTTCCGGTGCGGTTTCGGTTTCGGGCCGCAAGGCAGCGTTCGCGGATGCCGTGCGTCGGGGGCGGAACAGGCTGACAGCCGAGGCCAGATAACGCGCAACCGCCGCTGGTTTGCGGCGACGCAATTGATCCCGAGCACCCGTCGTGCGCTCAGCGAGGCCCCCAGCCCAGGCCATGCAACGCCACCCCACCCACTCAAACGCTACTCGCGTCCGCCGTCGGATGGTCTATAAGACCACCTTGCGGAAGCCCCTGATGATGCAACCACAGATAGCGCCCCCCAGCAACGCCGGATTGCCACGCCTGACATTTGCCCGCTGGAGCGTGGTCCTGTGTGTCGGTCTGCTGATTGCCGGGGCGATGGCCGCCCATGCCCAGCCAGCCGCCCCGGCGCGGCCGGGGGCGCAGGCCGCGCCGCAGGCCGTCCCTGGATTCTGGGACCCGCGGCGGCGTCCCGATCGCCCCGACCTGTCGCGCCTGACCGGCATCCGCTTCATCACCGAGACCGACTATCCGCCGTTCAATTTCACCGGGCCCGACGGCAATCCGGCCGGGTTCAATGTCGATCTGGCGCGCATGATCTGCGAAGAGATCAAGGTGACCTGCACCATCCAGATGCGCCGGTTCGAAACCCTGGTGGATGCGATCAACGCCAATCGTGGCGACGCCGTCATCGCCTCGATGTCGGTGACGCCGCAAACCCGCGCGCGGCTGGACTTCACCGATCCCTACTACCGGGCGCCGGCGCGGTTTGTGTCGCGGCGTGACGCTGTAATGCCCGAGGTCCGTCCGGAATATCTTTCGGGCAAAAAAGTCGGCGTCATCGGCGGCTCCGCCCACGAGGCCTATCTGAAATCGCAGTTCACCGATGCGCAGATCGTCGATTTTCCCAACGATGAAGCATTGCGCGCGGCGCTGCGGCGCGGCGACGTGGATGTTATTTTCGGGGACGCGATTTCCCTGGCGTTCTGGATCAGCGGCACGGATTCCGGCGATTGCTGCGCGTTCAGCGGCGGGCCGTTCATCGAAAGTCGCTATTTTGGTGAGGGCGTCGGGATCGGCGTGAAGCGCGGCAACGACGTGCTGCGACAGGCGATCAACTGGGCGATGTTCCGGCTTTGGGAAAAAGGCCGCTATACTGATTTGTGGCTGCGCTATTTCTCCGTGAGCCCGTTCTGAATCGCATCATGGAAAGACCCGCGGGATCGGCGAAACTGAAAAGGGCCGGCGCCGCCGCGCTGGCGGTGGCCGGCTGGTGCGCTCTGGTGCTGCAGTATCGTCTTTTGATCGAGGCCACCGATGGTCTTGGCGTGCCGCGCATCGAAGGCACGTTGCGGTTTTTTTCATTCTTCACCATCCAGACCAATATTCTCGCCTGCCTCGTGCTGAGCGCGTTTGCGCTCAAACGTCCGCTGGATGAATGGTGGGTGCATCCATTCGTGCGGTCGGCGGTGGCCGTCTATATCGCGATGGTCGGGCTGGTCTACGTCACCGTGCTGCGGCCGCTATGGGCGCCGCAGGGCGCGCAGTGGCTGGCCGATGTCGCGCTTCATTATGTGATGCCGGTAGGGTATCTGGTGTTCTGGCTGGCCTGCGTTCGCAAGGCCGGCCTGCGGTGGTACGATCCGCTGTTGTGGCTGATCTACCCGTTGATCTATCTGTTTCTGATCCTTGTGCGCGGGCGGATGGCTGAGTTCTATCCGTATCCCTTTATCGATGCCGGAAAGCTGGGATACGCACAGGTGATGCAAAATGCCGCCGCTCTGGTCGTGGTCTGCGCGATCCTGGGTGCGGCTGTGGTTGTGACTGGCTGGTGGCTTGCGCGGCGCCGGCCGGCTTAGGAAGAGCGCGGAGAACTTGATGCCCACTGAATCGTCTGTGAGTCTGAACGACATGAGCGCGAGCGATCTTCGCGCGCTCGCCGAGCAATCGAATGCCTGGCCGTTCGAACAGGCCAAACAGATCGTCGCCCGGCTGAAGAAGAAGCCGAAGGACGAGGTGCTGTTCGAGACCGGTTACGGCCCCTCGGGCCTACCGCATATCGGCACCTTCGGCGAAGTTGCGCGCACTACCATGGTGCGTCACGCCTTTCGCGTGCTCACCGAGGACAAGATCAAGACGCGGCTGCTGGCGTTCTCCGACGACATGGATGGTCTGCGCAAGGTGCCGGACAATGTGCCGAACAAGGAATTGCTCGAGCAGGATCTCGGCAAGCCGCTGACCCAGGTCCGCGATCCGTTCGGCACCCACCCGAGCTTCGGCGAGCACAACAACGCGCGGCTGCGCGCCTTCCTCGATACATTCGGGTTCGACTACGAGTTCGCCTCCTCGACGGAGTACTACAAATCGGGCCGGTTCGACGCGACGCTTCTGAAGATGCTTGCGAACATCGACAAGGTGATGGCGATCATGCTGCCGTCGCTGCGCGAGGAGCGCGCTGCGACCTATTCGCCGTTCCTGCCTATTTCTCCGCGCACCGGCGTGGTGCTGCAGGTGCCGATCATCGCGCATGACGCCAAGGCCGGCACCGTGTCGTATGATGATCCCGACACGGGCGAGCGAGTCACCGTTCCGGTCACCGGCGGACACTGCAAGCTGCAGTGGAAACCGGACTGGGCGATGCGCTGGGTTGCGCTCGGCGTCGACTATGAAATGGCCGGCAAGGATCTGATCGACTCGGTCAAGCTGTCGGGCAAGATCTGCACCGCGCTCGGCGGCACGCCGCCGGAAGGCTTCAATTACGAGTTGTTCCTCGACGACAAGGGCCAGAAGATTTCCAAGTCGAAGGGCAATGGCCTGACCATCGACGAGTGGCTGCGTTATGCTTCGCCGGAATCGCTGTCTCTGTTCATGTATCGCGAGCCGAAGGCGGCGAAGCGGCTGTATTTCGACGTCATTCCGCGCAACGTCGATGACTATCAGCAATTCCTTGATGGCTATCCGCGTCAGGATGGCAAGCAGCGGCTCGGCAATCCGGTGTGGCACATTCATGCCGGCAACCCGCCCAAGGCCGATATGCCGGTGACCTTCCAGTTGCTGTTGACGCTGGTGTCGTCGTCGAACGCGGAAAACGCCGAGACGTTGTGGGGCTTTATCGGACGCTACCGGCCGGGCGTGACCCCACAGACTCACCCCAAGCTCGATGCGCTGGTCGGTTACGCAATCAACTATTATCGCGACTTCGTGGCGCCGACGAAGACGTTCCGCGAGCCGACCGACGGCGAGCGCGCCGCGCTGACCGACCTGCGCAACGCGCTGGCGCAACTGCCGCCCGAAGCGTCGGCCGAGGATATCCAGAACGTGGTCTATGAGATCGGCCGCCGCGAACCGTTCCTCGATCACAAGAAGACCGGCAAGGATGGCCGGCCCGGCGTGTCGCTCGACTGGTTCAATATGCTTTATCAGGTGCTGCTCGGGCAGGAGAAAGGCCCGCGCTTCGGCTCGTTCGTCGCGGTGTATGGCGTGTCAAACGCGATCGCGATGATCGACGCTGCGCTGACACGCTAAGGCCTCATCGCCATGTCGAAGGTGACGCGCGCAACCAGGATGCTGGAACAGGCGGGCGTCGCTTTCTCCGTGCATACCTACGAATATGACGGTAATTCCGACAGCATCGGGTTGCAGGCGGCCGAGGCGCTCGGTGAAAATCCTGCACGGGTGCTCAAGTCACTCATGGCGCTGGTCGATGGCAAGCCGGTCTGCGTGATCGTGCCGTCTGACCGCGAAGTGTCGATGAAGAAGCTCGCTGCCGCCTTCGGCGGAAAATCGGCGCAGATGATGAAGCCGGCGGATGCCGAGCGCCTGTCGGGTTACAAGGTTGGCGGCATCAGCCCGTTCGGGCAGATGCGCCCGCCGCGCGTCGCGATCGAGGCGCAGGCGATGGCGCAGGATCTCGTGTACATCAACGGCGGACAGCGCGGACTGCAGGTGCAACTCAACCCGAACGATGCGGCAAAAGTGTTAAACGCTATCGTCGCGCCGCTGGTGGCCTGACGCAGCGCGTTACTGGCTCGCCCACACGATGCGCGCGACCCATTCGACGTCGGATGTCGGCAGAGTGCGGTCGGCATGCGCGGGGTTGAGCGATTGAAGTTCGATCACCTTCTGCGTCCGTCGCCGCAATTCCTTGACCATCACTTCGCCGTCCTTGGTCTTGACCACGACGCGATCGCCGCGCCGGATCGGCGCGCCGGGGGAGACGACGATGACATCGCCGTCGCGATAGGTCGGCTTCATCGAGTCGCCGGAAATTTCCAGCGCATAGGCGTGCTCGTCGTTGACCGACGGCAGTCCGACTTCGTCCCAGCCCTTGCCGACCGGAAAGCCGCCGTCGTCGAAATAGCCGCCGCTGCCGGCTTCGGCGAACCCGAGCAACGGCACCGCCTGCACCGCACGCGCGGAGTTCTCGATGTACTGCACGAACGAGTCGATGGTGACGCCGGTCGCGGCCAATGCCTTGGCGACCGACTCGGTCGAAGGCCAGCGCTCGCGTCCGTCCGGTGTGATGCGTTTCGACTTGTTGAAGGTTGTCGGGTCGAGACCGGCGCGCTTGGCGAGGCCGGACGGCGATAGCCCGGCCCGAGCCGCGAGGCGGTCGAGCGCGTTCCAGATCTGCTCATGTGTCAGCATGCGAAGGCCGAAAGCTGGTCCGGCGACCGGCCGGGCGAGGTGAATTTTATCTGCAGATTAGGAATTATTACCTTGGCTCGAGATTTTCCGCAATCGGAGTTCATTGTCGCACGTCGCTCTTGAAGTGCGCCGAGGCCGCCGATACGGTCGCGCTCGCAATGTTGCGAAAATCGCAACAAATCCAATAACTAGCGGGAATCGACGGTCCGTGACCACGATTTACAAGATTTGCCCGGCCGCGGCCTGGCGCGAGGCCGAGCGGCAGGGGACGTATCGTGGCAGTGCCGACGATGCCCGGGACGGATTCATCCATTTCTCGACCGCGGCGCAGGTTGCGGGCACCGCCGCCAAGCATTTCGCCGGGCAGGACGATCTGGTGCTGGTCGCGGTTTCAGCCGAGGCCCTCGGGGCGGCGCTGCGGTGGGAGCCGTCACGCGGCGGCGATCTGTTTCCGCATCTTTATGCCGAACTGTCTCCTGGCGTTGTGACCCGCGTGATGGCGCTGACGGCGGGCGCGGATGGGTCGCACCTGATTCCGGAGCTCGCGTCGTGATCCGTGCGTTCGACACCATGACCCTGCCGCTGTTGCGGCTGCTTGATCCCGAAGACGCGCATCGAATGGCGATCCGTGGTTTGCAGATGATGCCGATGCCCAAGGCGCGGCCGGACGATTCGCGGCTCGCGGTGCGCGCGTTCGGATTGAATTTTCCAAATCCCATCGGCATGGCGGCGGGCTTCGACAAGAGCGCCGAGGTGCCGGATGCTTTGCTGCGGCTTGGCTTCGGTTTCGTCGAGATCGGCTCGGTGACGCCGCTGCCGCAAATCGGCAATCCCCGGCCGCGCCTGTTCCGGCTCGAGCAGGATGCGGGTGTCATCAATCGGATGGGTTTCAACAACGACGGCGGCGAAGCCGTGCTGCGGCGGCTGGCGGCGCGCGCCCATCATGGCGGCATCGTTGGGGTCAATATCGGCGCGAACAAGGATTCGGCCGATCGCACCGCCGACTACGTCAAGCTCATCGAGATGCTTGCCCCCGTGGCGAGCTATTTCACCGTCAATGTCTCGTCGCCCAACACGCCGGGCCTGCGCAATCTGCAGCAGGCGGCCGCGCTCGACGATCTGTTGGCGCGGGTAATCGAGGCGCGCGAGCGGGTGCGTGTTAATGCCGGCGATTCGCCGGTGCTGCTCAAGATTGCGCCGGATCTGACGTTGCAGGAACTCGACGATGTGGTGCATGTCGCCCGCGCCCGCGGCGTCGACGGCATGATCGTCAGCAACACCACGCTGGCGCGGCCATCGACCTTGCGCGAGCAGGCCAAGGCGAAAGAGCAGGGTGGCCTGTCGGGCCGTCCGCTGTTGCGGCTCTCGACGCGTATGGTCGCGGAAACCTATGTCCGAGCCGAAGGCAAGTTTCCGCTGATCGGCGTCGGCGGCATCGATACCGGCGGCGCGGCGCTGATGAAAATCCGCGCCGGAGCCAGCCTGATCCAGCTCTATTCGTCGCTGGTCTACAAGGGGCTCGGCCTGATCGACGACATCAAGGCCGATCTGGTCTCGACCCTGGTGCGAACCGGGCGTGAATCGCTGTCCGAAATCATCGGCGCCGATGCCGCGCAGATCACGGCGGAGGACTGGCCGGTCTGAGGCCGGGCGGCGACGCGTCGCCGAATGTCGCCCGTATCAGGGAAGGACAGTACAGGGCCTGCAGCAGTCCGCGCGCCATCAGGAACGCGAGCAGTGCCAGCCACAGGCCGTGATTGCCGAACGGCTGCAGCATCCACCATGCCGCCAGATAGATCACGAAGGACGCGACCATCAGGTTGCGCATCGCCGCGGCCCAGGTGGCGCCGATATAGATGCCGTCGAACGCGTAGGCCATGACGCCGCACGCCGGTGCGAGGGCTGCAAGCCACATGAATTCGCGGGCGGCGATACGGACCTGCGGGCTGGTGGTGATGAGGTCGATCAGCGGAGCACCGGCAAGAGCCAGTATCAGCGTGACGCCGACGCCGAAGGCGAAGCCCCACGCCAGCACCAGCCGCATCGCCCGCGCAAAGCCGATGCGATCCCGCGCGCCGACACTGCGGCCGCAAAGCTGTTCGGCGGCGGTGGCAAAGCCGTCGAGGAAGAACGAGCCGATCAGGATGAAGTTGTTCAGCACCGCATTGGCGGCGAGAGTGTCGTCGCCGGCGCGCGCGCCCTGCGCGGTAAAGAACAGGAAGGCTGCGATCAGCGCCGCGGTTCGGATCATGATGTCGCGGTTGACCGCGAGCACGTGCAGAAGCTTGTCGCGGTCGAACAGCAATCGCAACGACACGCCGATCCGCCCGTCGAGGCTGCGCCATGCGACGATGGCTCCGGCGATGAAGCCTAAGAATTCGGCGAAGATTGCCGCGATAGCCGCACCGGCGATGCCGGTGTTCATCTCAAGCACCAGCCAGGCGGTCGCCGCCATGTTGGTGACGTTGATCAAAACCTGAAGCGTGAGCGCGATGGTGGTCCGGGCCTGGCCGATCAGCCAGCCGAGGACGACATAGTTGGCGAGCACCAGCGGCGCCGACCAGATGCGGATCGCGAAATAAGTGCGCGCGGCGCCGGTCACTGCTTCGCTGCCGCCCATCAGTGCGAGGATGGCCGAGCCGAGCGGCGCGTGGATCGCAATCAGGACGAGGCCGATTGCGATTGCCAGAAAGATTGCGCGCGCCAGGGTCGCGCGGACTTCAGTTATGTCGCGGGCGCCGACCGCCTGTGCGGTGAAGGCCACGGTACCCATGCGCAGGAAGCCGAACAACCAGAACAGGCAGTCGAAAATCACCGACGCGACAGCGACGCCACCGAGCAAATAGGGTTCGCCCAGCCGGCCGACAGCCGCCGTTGCCACGATGCCGAGGAACGGCGTCGTGAGATTCGCCAGCATCGCCGGGGCGGCGATGGCAAAAACCCGCCCCGTCGTGACTTCAAAGGACGTGCTCAATCAGCGCGGCCGGTTGGAACCAAAAATCCGCGAGATCAGCCAGATCGGCACCACGATGACGGCGCCGAGCAGGAAGTATCGCCACAGGCCGTTGATGGCGTCGAAGCCGAGATTCCAGATCCACTCGATGAGACGATGGATGCTGGCAACGATATTCCATGGATCGAACCCGATCGCGGCCAGCACCACGCCGACCAGGATCGACATGGCGATCAGCCGCACCAGGACGCCCATCGGCGAGCCGCCGAGGAAGCGGGATAGTTGATCGTCCCGCCTGGGCAATTCTCTCACGTCGTCCGGCATTCCGGTCTCCTGCCATTGGTGCGTTGCACCTATCCTACCACGCAAGTGGTGGGAAAACGACCGCGCGTCAAGCATCCTGCTCTCCCGGACGCAGGATTGTGCGCCGTGCCGCGAGCGCTGGCATTGTCGTCGCGGGGCGGGTTAGAGTGCAAGCCGCGTCCTGCCCTGAATACATTGCGAGATTTCACACATGTCCGGCTTTTCCTCTGCGACGCCAAAAATGGCGGTCATCGGGCTTGGTTCGATGGGCTACGGCATGGCTGTGTCGTTGCGCCGCAAGGGATTGGCGGTGAGCGCCTATGATGTGCGGCCGGACGTTGCGGCGCGGTTCGCGACCGAGCACGGCGGGCAGGCGAGCGCCTCGGCGCGGGATGCGGCGAAGGATGCCGACATTGTCGTGATCGTGGTGGTGAATGCCGATCAGACGGAAGCCGTGCTGTTCGGCAACGACGGTGTCGCTGACGCGATGACCAAAGGTGCCGTGATCATGTCATGCGCGACCATGGCTCCGGAACGGGCGCGCGCGCTTGCGGCGACGGCAAACGCCAAAGGATTGCTTTTCGTCGATTCTCCGATCAGCGGCGGCGCACAACGCGCGGCCGAAGGCGCACTGACCGTGCTGGCATCGGGCACGCCCTCGGCCATGGCCAAGGCGGAGCCGGCGCTTGCCGCCATGGCCGCGAACATCTATCGGCTCGGCGATGAGCCGGGCATCGGCGCGTCGTTCAAGATGGTCAACCAGTTGCTTGCCGGCGTGCATATCGCCGCCGCGTCGGAAGCGCTGGTGTTCGCCAAACGGCTGGGACTCGACATCGCCAAGGTCTATGAGGTCATTACCGCGTCGGCGGGCAATTCCTGGATGTTCGAAAACCGGATGCCTCATGTGCTGGATGGCGACTACGCGCCGCGCAGCGCGGTGGAAATCTTCACCAAGGATCTCGGCATCATCAACGACATGTCGCGGTCGGAAAAATTTCCGACGCCGGTGGCTTCCGCCGCGTTGCAGATGTTCCTGATGACAGCGGCGGCGGGAATGGCCAAGGACGACGACTCATCCGTGGCGCGGCTTTACGCGCAAGTCACGGGAGTCGAACTGCCGGCACCCAAGAAAACCTGACACAACAAGAAAATTGCAGGAGGAGTTCGCCACATGCCGCGTTTTGCCGCCAACCTCTCGATGATGTTCACCGAGGTGCCCTTCCTCGATCGCTTTGCAGCGGCGTCCGACGCGGGGTTCGACGCGGTCGAATTCCTGTTTCCTTACGAACACAAGCCCGAGGACATCGCTGCGCGGCTCAAGCGGCACAACCTCGAGCAGGCGCTGTTCAATTGTCCCCCGGGCAACTGGGAGGGCGGCGAGCGCGGGCTGGCGACGTTTCCGGCGCGACGGGCCGAGTTCGAAGCCTCGATCGACACGGCGCTGACCTACGCCAAGGCAACCGGCGTCAAGCGTCTGCATCTGATGGCGGGCATCGCGCGGCATGACGACGCGGCGGCGAAGGCGGCTTACGAGAGCGCGATCCTTTTCGCCTGCGACAAGGCGCAGCCGGCCGGACTCGACATCGTGATCGAACCGATCAATCCGCGCGACGTGCCGGGATACTTTCTCAATAATTTCGATGTCGCTGCCGAGACCGTGAAGCGGCTGAACCGCCCCAACCTCAAGCTGCAGTTCGACCTCTATCACCGCCAGATCATCCATGGCGACGTGATCCGCGGACTTGAGACGATGATGCCGATCATCGGCCACATCCAGACCGCGTCGGTGCCGGGGCGCAACGAGCCTGGCACCGGCGAACTCGACGATGCACGCGTGTTCGCGACGCTCGATCGCCTTGGTTACAAGGGCTTCGTCGGCTGCGAGTATCGGCCCGCCGGCGAAACCCGGGCGGGCCTCACCTGGTTCACCCGCGCGAGGGCGTGACATGCTGCTCGGATGCATTGCCGACGATCTCACCGGCGCGACCGATCTGGCGTTGATGCTGACGCGAGAAGGATTGCGCACCGTGCAATCCACCGGTCTGCCCCCGGCGAATCTCGACGTATCGCAGGTCGATGCGGTGGTGGTGGCGCTGAAATCGCGAACCATCGATCCGCAAGAGGCAGTAACGCAATCGCTCGAGGCCGCCAAAGTGCTGCGCCAACTCGGCGCGCAGCGGCTGTTCTTCAAATATTGTTCGACCTTCGATTCCACTGACAGAGGCAATATCGGCCCGGTGGCGCAGGCACTGCTTGATTTCGTCGGCGGGGGCGCGACCATCGCCTGTCCGGCGTTTCCCAAAGCGGGGCGCACAATCTATGCCGGGTATCTCTTCGTTAATGGCGTGCCGCTCAACGAAAGCCCGATGAAGGATCATCCCCTGACGCCAATGCGCGACGCCAATCTGGTGCGCGTTCTGCAACGGCAGATGCTGCTGCCGGTCGGTCTGCTTGCCTATGACGTCGTCGAGGCGGGTGCGTCGGCATTGCGCGCGGCATTTGATCAGAGGTCATCGTCGGAGAAGATTTTCATCGTGGATGCGGTGGCGGATGATCATCTGCGCACCATCGGTGCGGCGCTGGCGCATCTGCCATTGATCACAGGCGGCTCCGGCGTCGCAATGGGATTGCCGGCCGCGTATCGCGACGCCGGGCTGGTGGCGAAGCTGACGCCGCCGCCGACACAGATGGCCGCGCCCAAAGGGCGGCAGGCGATCCTCGCCGGATCGTGCTCCACTGCGACGCGCGGGCAAGTCAGAGCCGCAATCGAGTCCGGCATGCCGCATCTGCGGATCGATCCGCTGGCGGTCGCGGAAGGCCAGCAGACAAAAGCGCAGGCGCTCGAATGGATCGATGTGCAGCCGAAGGACAAGCCGTTTCTGATCTATTCCAGCGACGATCCCGACGCGGTGCGTCAGGTGCAGGACAGGCTTGGCCGCGAGAAAGCCGGGACGCTGATCGAGCATCTGCTGGGTGAAATTGCGGCTGAACTTCCAAAGCGCGGCATTGCACGCCTGATCGTCGCCGGTGGGGAAACGTCGGGTGCGGTGGTGCAGGCGCTGGGCGCGGATGTGCTGACCATCGGCCCCGAGATTGATCCCGGCGTACCATGGACGCGCAGCATGGCCGGCGTGGATATGGCTCTGGCGCTGAAGTCTGGTAATTTCGGCGCGAGCGATTTTTTCCTCAAGGCGTGGGATCGGCTTTCGTGAGGGCGGCATGAGCGACAGCGCGATCCGTGAGAAAATCTGCCGCACCGGAGCCTCGCTGTTTCAGCGCGGGCTGACGTTCGGCTCGACCGGCAACATCTCGGTGCGTTTGCCTGACGGCGGCTGGCTGATGACGCCGACCAACGCCTCGCTCGGGGACCTCGATCCGGCGAAGCTCTCGAAGCTCGATGCGAGGGGGAAACTCGTCGGTGGCGACGCACCGACCAAGGAGGCGTTCCTGCATCGCGCGATGTATGGTCAGCGCGCCGATGCCCAGGCCGTCGTCCATCTGCATTCCACTCATTCCGTGGCGGTGTCCTGCCTGCACGGCATCGATCATCATGATTGCCTGCCGCCGCTCACGGCCTATTACGTGATGCGTGTCGGGCGTTTGCCGCTGGTACCGTATTATCCGCCGGGCGATGAGGATCTTGCGCGTGCCGTCGAGAAACTTGCGGGCGATCATCACGCCGTATTGTTGTCCAATCACGGGCCGGTGGTTGCGGGCACGTCGCTCGAGAACGCGACCTACGCGACCGAAGAGCTGGAAGAAACCGCACGGCTTTTCCTGCTGCTGCAGGACAGGAAGACAAGACCGCTGACGCCGGAGCAGGTCGAACATCTGCGGGCGAAGCATTCGCTTCGATAGCCGTCGCTACTTCCGCGACATTTCCAGTTCGCTGTCCGGCGCTTTGCTGTCCGTCGTCAGCATCCGCTCCAGCGTTTCCAGCCGATCGGCCTCGCCCGGTGGCTTGTCCCAACGCAGGCGATTGATGCGGGGGAAGCGCATGGCGACGCCGGATTTGTGTCGCGCCGAACGCGCCAGTCCCTCGAAAGCCACTTCGAACACCAACCCCTGATCGGGTTCGTGCACCACATGGCGCACGGGTCCAAATTTCTCGATGGTGTGACGGCGCACGAAACGATCGATCTGGATCAGTTCCTCATCGGTAAAGCCAAAATAGGCCTTGCCGACCGGGACGAGCTGATCGCCATCCTCGCCCATGGTCCACACCCCGAACGTATAGTCGGAATAATACGATGATCGTTTGCCATGGCCGCGCTGGGCATACATCAGGACGGCATCGATGATGTGCGGATCTCGCTTCCACTTCCACCACTGGCCCTTGGGCCGCCCCGGCAGATAGGGCGCGTCGCGGCGCTTGAGCATCACGCCTTCGACAGCTTCCGCATCGTCGCTCGCGCCCGCCTGCGCGGGATCGGCGCGGGCGGCGGTCAGTTCATCCCATGTCACGAAGTTCACCACAGGTGAAAGATCGATCCGGGAATCGTCGAGGGCCGCGATGAATTCTTCCAGCCTCGCGCGCCTCTCATCAAACGGCAGCGTGCGCAGATCGGTCTCGCCGTCGTCGAGCAGGTCATAGGCGCGCAGATGAATCGGAAAGTCCTTGATCAGCTTCGGCGTCACCGTTTTGCGGTTCAATCGTTGCTGGAGGACGTTGAATGTCTGGACGCGGCGATCGCGCAGCACCAGCAATTCGCCGTCGATCGCGCCGGGCAGGCGGAGCGAGGGAACGAGGTCCGGGAAGCTTTTGGTGATATCTTCGCCGGTGCGCGAATAGAGCCGCGCGACGACGTCGCCGTGCTCGTTTCGGCCACTGACCGCCTGCACGCGGATGCCGTCCCATTTCCATTCGGCGATGAACTCTTTTGGATCGAGCGCCGCGAAGTCGGTATCCTCGATGGCGTGAGCGAGCATGACGGGGCGGAAGGGCGCGGGGTCGCGGTTGACCGGCTTGTCGGAGCGGCCTTCGAGCCATGCAAACAGATCGAGAAAGGGTGGTTTCAGTCCAGGCCAGATGAGTTCGATCTCGTGAGCGTCCTTGTTGCCCAGCGCGGCGGCGGCAGTCTTGGCAAGGCGCGCCGAGACGCCGATGCGCAGGCCGCCGGTCACCAGCTTGAGCAAGGCCCATCGGCCGGTTTCGTCGAGTTCGTCGAGCCAGCGTGCGAGTTGCGCCGGCATCTCGGTCTTGCCGAGCGTGCTGAGCGTGGTGACGACCTCGGTCAATGTTGGCGGTGGCGGAGAGTTGGTCGCGCGTTGCGTTGCCGGCCACATCAGCGCGACGGTTTCCGACAGGTCGCCCACATAGTCATAGGACAGCGCGAACAACACTGGATCTGTGCGCTCCGCGATCAGATCGCGGATCAGGGCCGGTTTGGCATGGCGGAATGACAGCGCACCCGTCAGTGCCGCCAGCGCGTAGCCGCGGTCGGGATCTTCGGTCTCGCGAAAATAGCCGGTGATCAGCCGCAGCTTGTTGTTGCGGCCGGGCTCGTAGGCGAGGCGGTCGAGCAGTTGGGCGAAGCGGTTCATGCTCCGGCCTCGCCCGGCGCGAGCGCGGTGTCCTCGTCTTCCTCGCCATAGCCGACCAGATCAAGCGGCCGCGCCTTGAGGCCCTTGCTCTGGCACCAGTGCACCAGCGCATCTTCCTGTCCATGGGTGACCCATATCTCGCCCGCGCCGGTCGCGTCGATGGTCGCGCATAGCCCGTTCCAGTCGGCGTGGTCGGAAATCACCAGCGGCAGTTCGATGCCCTTTTGTCGCGCACGAGCCCGAACCCGCATCCAGCCGGATGCGAAGGCGGCCACGGGATCAGGAAACCGGCGTGTCCAGATGTCCGTGATCGCGGAAGGCGGCGCGAGGGCGATGGTGCCGGCGAGATCCGTTTTCTCCACGCCTTTCGCCGGGCGCAGATCGCCCAACGCAATGCCGCGGTCCTGATAGTAGCTGGTGATCTTCTCCATCGCGCCATGGAGATGGATCGGCGCGTCGTAACCAGCGGCGCGGATCAGCGCGATAACCCGCTGCGCCTTGCCGAGCGAATAGGCGCCAACGAGATGGGCGCGCTCGGGAAACAGCCGGACGGAATCGAGCAGCTTGGCAATCTCGCCCTCGGGGTCACTATGGCGAAACACCGGCAGGCCGAAGGTCGCTTCGGTGATGAACACATCGCACGGCACCACCTCGAACGGCGCGCAGGTCGGATCCGGCGTGTCCTTGTAGTCACCCGAGGCGACAATGCGGGTGCCGCCCTTCGTCACAGCGATCTGCGCCGAACCGAGGACGTGCCCGGCCGGATGGAAGGTCACCGCGACGTCGCCGAGTTTGATGGTTTCGCCATAGGCTACGGCCTGGGTGCTGCCGGCGAAATTGTCGCCATAGCGCAGCCGCATCAGGTCGAGGGTTTCACGGGTTGCCAGCACCGCGCCATGGCCGGGCCGGGCATGGTCGGAATGGCCATGGGTTATCAGCGCCCGCTCCACCGGGCGGACGGGATCAATATGGAAGCCGGCGGAAGGACAACAAAGTCCGGCGGCGACAGGTTTCAGGATAGCGTGCGGACGCATCTTCGCTATATAGGTTGGCGTTCACCTCATTCGAGCCCATCCATGGCAGCCCCGCTATTTCTGTCGTCCGGCGATCTGATCGCAGACCGGCGCTACGACTTTGCGCGGGATTTCCAGTTCCGAGGGGATATCATCGGCGCGGTTGAACTGATGGCGCAGGCCGTGGAACTGGCGCCGCGCTTCGCTTCGGCATGGTTCGCCCTCGGCGAATTGCGGGAAAAGCTCGGCGAGCGGATGGGCGCGATCGAGGCCTACCACAAGGCCAGCGAATCCGATCCGGAGGATCGGCATGGCGCCCGGCTGCGCTTGATGCGGCTCGGCGCGCTGGAATTGTCCGATATGCCCCCGGACTATGTGCGCACGCTGTTCGACCAGTATGCACCCCGTTTCGAAAAAGCCCTGGTCGGCGATCTCAACTATCGCGGCCCGGAGATATTGCTGAAAGCGGTGCTCAGCATCTTCCATGACGCGGGCCGCCCGGCTTTCTTCAAGCGGGCGGCTGACCTTGGATGTGGCACCGGCCTTGCGGCCCGCGAATTCGCCACCAATGTCGGCGAGTTCATCGGCGTCGATCTGTCGCCGGGAATGATTGAACAAGCGCGCGCCACGGGTCTTTATGCCCGGCTCGATGTCGCCGACATGGTGCAGGGACTGCGCGCCGAGCCGGACGCCAGTGTCGACCTTGTTCTTGCTGCCGACGCGGTGAACTATCTGCACGATCTGGCGCCGCTCATGGCGGAAGCCGCGCGCGTTCTGCGGCCCGGCGGCATTCTGTCCTTCACCACGGAAACCCATGCCGGCACCGGTGTTATCCTTGGCGCCGGTCTGCGCTATTGCCATGCGCCGGATTATATCCGCGACCAGATCGCGAAGGCGGGTCTTGAATTGTGCAGCCTGTCCGCGGCTTCAACCCGCACCGAAAATCACAAGCCGGTTCCCGGACTCGTGGTGGTCGCGCGCAGGTAGGCCTCGACCTTCGCGATCGTGCACCCTACCTTCGTCATGTGGACGCCACCGACCAGCCGATTCTCGTTTCCCGACTGCCTGAGACCTTCGCGCGCTGGTTTGCCGCGCGAGGCTGGGCTCCTCGCGCGCATCAGCTCGAATTGCTGCGAAGAGCGCAGGACGGGCGCTCCACTCTGCTGATCGCCCCGACTGGAGCCGGCAAGACACTGGCGGGATTCCTGCCGACACTGGTGGAGTTGAGCGCTCCAAGGGCAAAGTCCGCAAACAGACAGGTCGTCGAGAAGGCGAGGGGCCTGCACACACTCTATATCTCGCCGCTGAAGGCGCTGGCGGTCGATATTGCCCGCAATCTTGAACGACCCGTCGCCGACATGAACCTGCCGATCCGGGTCGAGACCCGCACCGGGGATACGCCGGCGTCGCGGCGTCAGCGCCAGCGCCGCTACCCGCCGGACATCATGCTGACCACGCCGGAGCAACTGGCGCTGCTGCTGTCTTCGGACGACGCGCCATACATGTTTTCGTCGCTCAAGCGGATCGTGCTGGACGAACTTCATGCGCTGGTGACGTCAAAGCGCGGCGATCTGCTGTCGCTTGGGCTCGCGCGCCTGTGGCAACTGGCGCCGCAAGTGACGACGACCGGCCTGTCCGCGACGGTGGCGGAGCCGGACGACCTGCGCCGCTATCTGGTGCCGCAGCGCGCGGGGACAGTTGAGATGGCTGATCTGGTGATCGCCGATGCCGGCGCTACGCCGATCGTGGAGATGCTGGATACGCGCGAGCGACTGCCATGGGCAGGGCACATGGCGCGCCATGCGCTAGGCGAAATCTACGATCTGATCAAGCGCAACAAGACGTCGCTGATCTTCGTCAACACTCGCGCCCAGGCCGAGATGCTGTTTCAGGACCTCTGGCGCATCAACGACGACAGCCTGGCGATCGCGCTGCATCACGGCTCGCTCGATGTCGCGCAACGCCGCAAAGTCGAGGATGCGATGGCGGCGGGCCGGCTGCGCGGTGTGGTCTGCACGTCCTCGCTCGATCTCGGCATCGACTGGGGCGACATTGATCTCGTCATCAATGTCGGCGCGCCCAAAGGGGCTTCGCGCATCATGCAGCGCATCGGCCGCGCCAATCATCGCCTCGACGAGCCGTCGCGCGCGGTCATGGTGCCGGCCAATCGCTTCGAAGTTCTGGAATGCCGCGCGGCGATCGGCGCCATCGCCGAGAACGCCCAGGATACGCCGCCATTGCGAACGGGTGCGCTCGACGTGCTGGCGCAGCACGTGCTGGGGTGTGCCTGCGGCAAGCCATTTCTCGCAGATGAACTCTATGATGAGGTGCGCGCCGCCACCCCCTACGCGGACTTGACGCGTGCCGATTTCGACGACGTGGTCGATTTTGTCGCCACCGGAGGCTATGCGCTGAAGAGCTACGAGCGCTTCGCGCGCATCAGGCAGGATAAGGAAGGTCGCTGGCGCGTGGCCAATCCCAAGGTGCGCCAGAGCTATCGCCTCAACGTCGGCACCATCGTCGAGGAGCCGATGCTCAAGGTCAAGCTGGTGCGTTCGCGCCGTGGCGGCTCGGGAGCAACCGGGCCATTGGCGCGCGGCGGCCGCATGCTCGGCGAAATCGAGGAATATTTCATCGAGGGCCTGGTGCTGGGCGATACCTTTGTGTTCGGCGGCGAGGTGGTGCGCTACGAGGCGCTTGTTGAAGATCAGGTTTACGTCTCGCGCGCCAACACCAGCGACGCCAAGGTGCCATCGTATATGGGCGGCAAGTTTCCGCTCTCGACCTATCTCGCGGAGCGTGTGCGGATGATGCTCGCGGATCAGCGCGCGTGGCGCGGCCTGCCGGATCAGGTGCGCGAGTGGTTGTTGCTGCAGTCGCATGTCTCGCGTATTCCGGGGCCGCGCGAGCTGGTGATCGAGACGTTTCCGCGCGCGGGAAAGCATTATCTTGTCTGCTATCCGTTCGAGGGGCGGCTGGCGCACCAGACACTCGGCATGCTGCTGACGCGGCGGCTCGAACGTGCGCGGGCGCGGCCGCTCGGCTTCGTCGCCAATGAATACGCGCTCGCGGTATGGGGCCTTGGCGATATGTCGCTGATGATCAAACAGGGGCGGCTCGATCTCGATGCCTTGTTCGATCCCGACATGCTGGGGGACGATCTCGAAGCGTGGCTTGCGGAATCGGCGCTGATGAAGCGCATGTTCCGGACCTGCGCGGTGATCTCCGGATTGATCGCCCGGCGGTTCACCGGTGAGGAGAAATCGCGGCGGCAGGTGCTGTTCTCCACCGATCTGGTCTACGACGTGCTGCACAAGCATCAGCCGGATCACGTGCTGCTGCGCGCCGCCCGCGCCGATGCCGCGACTGGGCTGCTGGATTTGCGGCGGCTGAGCGATATGCTGATGCGAATCAAGTCGCACGTGGTGCACCGGGAACTCGATCATGTTTCGCCGCTGGCCGTGCCGGTGATGCTGGAAATCGGTCGCGAACAGGTCTATGGCGAGGCATCGGACGAGTTGCTGGCGGAAGCCGCCGAGGAGCTTGTGCGGGAAGCCATGCCGGATTGACGGACTGAGTGACGACCAGGGTGCATCGTGACGCTTGCGGCCAAGAATGCGGATCAATGGAACAAGCAGGTATCGATGCTGCATGTGTCCGGCGTCGATTTCGCGGTCGACCTGTCCGGTGCATTTTACTGGCACGACGAGAATTTGCTGATCGTTTCCGACCTTCACCTCGAGAAGGGATCGAGCTTCGCCCTGCGCGGCGTGCTGCTGCCTCCGTTCGACACGGCAGCGACGCTGGCGCGTCTGGGTATTGCCATCGCGCGCCACAACCCGCGCCGGGTGATCGCGCTCGGTGACAGCTTTCATGACGGCGAAGCGCACGGAAGACTGTCGGTGGCGGACCGCGATGCGTTGTCTGCGTTGCAAAGCGGGCGCGACTGGATCTGGATTACGGGCAATCACGATCCGGAATTGCCGCGCGAGATCGGCGGTACGGTCGCGGCGGATGTCGCCATCGGTCCCATTGTGTTCCGCCACGAGCCGACCGGTGCTGCCGGCGAAGTGGCCGGGCATCTCCATCCCAAGGCGCGGGTGTCGACGCGGGGCCGCTCGGTCGAGCGGCGTTGTTTCGCCAGCGATGGCGTGCGCGCGGTGATGCCGGCGTTCGGGGCCTATACCGGTGGTCTGAGCATCCGTGACACAGCGTTCGCCGCGATCTTCCGCACACTGGCGTTCACTGCCCATGTTCTTGGCGACCGGCGCGTGCACATGATCGCGGCGGCCAGGTGTTATTGAGCTACGCCGCCTTGGCCTGAACTTCGCTGCAGAACTCGGCGAGGCGATCCGCCAGCCGCAGCGTCGCGGGACTGGCTTCGGGTGCCGCGACCAGCGCGACTTCGGTCTTGTCGATGGGTGCGAAACCTTCCTTCGCTGTCAGCACGCGGTGATCGTTCTGGATTGCGATGTCGGGAAGGATGCTGAGGCCAAGTCCCGCCGCGACCGCAGCCTGAATACCCGAGAGCGACGAACTGGTGTACGCCATATGCCAGGTGCGGCCGGCAGCTTCGATGGCGTGGATGGCCCGGGTGCGATAGAGGCAGCCGGTCGGGAAAAAGATCAGCGGCACCGAGTTGGCCTTGATGTCGATGGGATTGGCTCGGCTGGTGACCCAATGCACGCGCTCCGGCCACACCGCGATCCCGCCTTTCTCGCCGGCATCGCGCTTGAGCAGCGCGAGGTCCAGTTCGCCGCGTTCGAGATCGCGCCGCAGATACTTGCTCTGGTCCGCGCGCACGTCGAGTCGCAGGCCAGGACGTGACCGCGCGAACTTCGCCAGCAGCTTGGTCAGGCGGTAGGCAGCGAAATCCTCCGGAATGCCGAGCCGCACCGCGCCCTCGCTGGAGGGGCGCGCCAGAACGTCGCGCGCCTCTTCCGCCAACGACAGGATGCGTCGCGCATAGGACAGCAGCCGCTCGCCATCCTCGGTCGGCGTCACGGTCCTGCCGTTGCGATTGAGAAGAACGCGGCCGAAATCGTCTTCCAGGCGTTTGATCTGCTGGCTCACGGTCGACTGGGTGCGATGGACCCGTTCGCTGGCGCGGGTGAATCCGCCAGCATCGACCACCGATACGAAACTGCGAAGGAGTTCGAGATCGAGCATGATCGTATCCATCGATTTTTCAACTGGATATGATTTTACTATTTAATTTCCAAATATCAAGGCGGCGACCTAAATCGATAGCGAAGGAGATGTGGCATGACCCTCGCTGTCCCCGTGGCTTCCCCGCGCATTTCGAACAATCTGATGCCGCTCTATGTCGTGGCGTTCTGCCTGATCTGGAGCGCTTGTTTCGTCGCCGGCAAGATCGGCGTGACCGATTGCCCGCCGCTTATTCTGCTGACCGCGCGGTTTCTCGCAGCCGGACTTCTGATTCTCGGTTTCGTCGGCATCCGCCGCGGCGAATGGAACATGACCGGACGCGACATGCTGGTGTTTGCGGTCATCGGCGTCGCCAACAACGCGCTTTATCTCGGGCTTGGTTATGTCGGCCTGCAGACCATCTCTGCCGGATTGAATGCGCTGATTGTCAGCGCCAATCCGGTGTTCACCGCGATGCTTGCGGCGGCGTTCCTCGGCGAGCAGATCACATGGCGAAAAGTCGGTGGGTTGCTGCTTGGGGTTGCCGGCGTGGCATGGATTGTCGCGGACCGTATCGCGGCGGGCAGCGACAGTCCCATCGGCATTGCGTTTTCAGTCGGCGCGCTGGTCTCGATCGTCGCGGGCACGATGCTGTTCAAGGTGCTGGCTCCGAAAGGCAGCCTGCTGATCGGCAACGGCATCCAGAACGTCGCCGGCGGTCTTGCCGTGGCGCCGTTCGCCTTCACGCTGTCGAGCGTCAGCGACATTGTGCCCAGCACGCGGCTGGTGGGCGCGTTTCTGTTTCTTGTGATTCTCGGATCAGTCGTCGCCTATGTGTTGTGGTTTCACCTGCTGAAGGTGTTCGGAGCGACGGCCGCAAGCGCCTATCACTTCCTGATGCCGCCGCTCGGCATGCTGTTCGGCTGGGCGATCCTCGGCGAGCATGTCGCGATGCGCGATCTGCTGGGGATCGCGCCCGTGGCGCTCGGCATCTACCTGGTGACGCGGCCATCGCGGCCGAAATCAGTTCAGCAATAGGAGCATGTGATGAACGCAGTTCGCATTACCTTGATCGGTGGACCGACCGCATTGATCGAAGTCGACGGCTTTCGCCTGCTCACCGATCCGACCTTCGATGCGCCGGGCGCCTACAAGCTCCCACATGTGACGCTGGAGAAAACCGCGGGGCCGGCGTTGAGCGCCGAGCAGGTCGGCGCGGTCGATGCCGTGTTGCTGAGCCACGATCAGCACAGCGACAACCTCGACAACTCCGGTCGCGACTTTCTTGCGCGTGCGGGCCGGGTGTTGACCACGGTCGCCGGTGCGGCACGGCTGGGTGCTCATACCGAAGGACTTGCACCCTGGGGGTCGGTGGACCTGACCGGTCAGGGCGGGCGCCGGCTGGTGATCACGGCAACTCCGGCGCGGCATGGTCCCGCCGGAATCGAGCCGTTGTCGGGCGATGTCATCGGATTCGTGCTGTCGTTTCCTGATAGCGGGAGGCGGCCGGTTTATGTCACGGGCGACACGGTCTGGTATGACGGCGTGGCCGAGGTGGCGCGCCGGTTTGATGTCGGCATCGTCCTGCCGTTTGCAGGTGCTGCACAAACCCGCGGACCGTTCCATCTCACGATGGACGTCAACGACACTATCGAGACAGCACGCGCGTTTCCAAACGCGACTATCGTGCCGGTTCACCACGATAGTTGGGCGCATTTCAAGCAGAACGACAGCGATCTCGACATGTCATTCAAGGCGCTGGGGTTTAGCGATCGGTTGATGTTGCTGAAGCCGGGGATTGCGACCGACGTCGTACCTCCCGCGCGAACGGAATGATGCCGATCAATCGCGCCGGAAGACGACCGAGCCGATCCAGCCGGTCATCACCGCCATCATCGCGGTGGCAAGACCATAGAGCCAGCCATGGTCATGAGCCGAGTTGGCCACGAACTGCTCGAACCCGACCTTGACGATTTCGAACGCGGTTTCGGTTTTGGTCACCAGCGCTCCGCGGGACAAAAGTTTGATATCGACCTGATAGGTGCCGATCGGAACAGCCGCGGGCAATGGAATGCCGGTGCGAAACAGCGTGGGTGTCAGGAAGGTAACGGCGCCGGGAGTTTCACGATACAGGCCATGTTCCGCGCGCAGCCGGACGAAGGCGCTGCGAAACGGATCGCTCGGCACCACGTCGGCGAAATCCGGGCCGATCCGCTGCGTCAGCGTGACGTTGGGGAGTCCAAGCTGCAGCCGGCGCAGAACGTCGGGTGAGGCGATCGCGCTGATCGGACGATTGGCGAAAATCCCGAGATAGGCCGGCACGTTGATGAAGTCGCGCGATTCGCGGTTGACCCAGATGCCGAGCACACGCTCCTTGCGGCGGGTCACCATGGAGGCGCGCGGTCCGCTCACCGTCACCACGATGTCGTAGTTGGGCGCCGGAGTTTGCACCTTTCCGTCGCGCTCGATCGAGCCGAACAGCACGAGTTCCTCGCCCGAATAGTTTGGTGTGATGGTGACGCGGTGGTTCGACACCGAAACGATCAGCTTTTCGGCCTGCGCAGCCGTCCACGTCATCGGGACGACAAGGAGGCAGGCGAGCAGCAGCATGAGGCGGTATGTCATCGGCCTACTCGCAACTGACCGATCGAGAAAAGATCTTCCGGCCGGATCACCAGTTCGACGGCAAAGCGGATGCCGACCGACAGGATCAGCAGCCCGAGCAGCAGCCGCAGGTGCTCGCCGCGGATGCGCTGCCCGGCACGGCTACCGAACTGTGCGCCCATCACACCGCCGATCATCAGCACCAGGGCCAGTACAGCGTCCACCAGTTGGTCCGTCATGGCGTGAAGCAGGGTCGCGAACACCATGGTGAACAGTGTCAGCACCATGGCCGTGCCGATCACGGTGCCGGTGGGGATGCGCAGCACGTAGATCATGATCGGGATCAGCAGGAAGCTGCCGCCTACGCCCATGATGGCGCCGAGGAAGCCAATGAACAGTCCGATGCCGACAACCGGAATGACGGACAGATACATCTTGGACCGCTTGAAGCGAATCTTCAGCGGCATCCCGAGAATCCAGCCTTGCGCCCGCGCGCGGCGAGTGAGAGCCGTGTCCGCGCCTTTGCTCTTCAGGCGAAGCATCGCGCGCGTGCCTTCCCAGAACATCAGGCTCCCGACAACGGTCAGCAGCACCACGTAAGAAAGCGCGATGATCAGATCGAGTTGTCCCAGGGCACGCAGTAGCGTGAACAGCCAGACACCGGTGGCGGTGCCGATGATGCCGCCGCCGCCGAGGATCGCTGCCATCAATGGGTCGATGGCGCGGCGGCGCCAGTAGGACAGCGCGCCTGAGAATGACGATGCCGCCATGTGGCTCGGCACCGAGGCGACGGCCACCGCCGGCGAAATGCCGATGAAGATCAACAGTGGCGTCATCAGGAAGCCACCGCCGATCCCGAACATGCCCGACACAAACCCCACCGCTGCACCCAGCGCGAGGATCAGGAACACGTTGACCGGTATATCGGCAATGGGAAGAAACAACTGCACGCGCGTCGACTTCTGTTCTTGCGCGAGGCGGCACGCCCCTCGCGGCTTAGCCTGGGCCGCGACGCTTGATCTGCGGGGTCATGCGCCGCGCTTCTGCTTAGCTGAAATCGACTGCGGGTGGGTTAAAGATTCGCCGATCGCACGGTTTTTTGCGGTCAGGCGATCACGTCGTTCAAGATAGTGAACGGTTTTCCTTAACGCGCGGCGCTTTTCCGCGCTGAGGCGGGTTTCGCAGCACTCTTTTTCGGCTTGGCATCCCAGCCGCCCGCTGGCGCGGACACGCTGACGGCGTCATCCGGCTGCTTTTCCGGCGTGAAGGTTTGTACGGCGAGCTTGGCGGCGGCCAGCGATTGGGTATCGAGGCGCTTGGCCACGTCGTCGCGCTTGCGCCCCGCGTCGGTGTCGCCATGGGCAGCCGCGAGGCTGAACCATTTGAAGGATTCGGCGAGGTTCTGCTCCACGCCGATGCCGCGCGCATAGAGAATTCCGAGATTGAACTGGCTGTCGGCAATGCCGCGCTCCGCGGCCTTCCGGAACCATCCCGCCGCTGCCGTGTAATTGGGGCCTTTGTTGCCGCCATCAGCTTCGATCACGGCGAGGTTGTGCATGGCCTTGGCGTTACCGCGTGCGGCCGCCTGCTCGTAGAATTGCTTGGCTGCAGCCATGTCCTTGGTGGTGCCGAGACCCTTCTCGTGCAGTGTGCCGAGCCGGAACATGGCCGGGACAATGTCGCCCCGGGCCGCGCGCTCGTACCATTTCGCCGCTTCGGTGTAGTTGGCCGCAACACCCTTGCCCTCGGCGTAACGCAGGCCGATTTCGTAGGCGGCGCGCGGATCACCCTTCAGCGCGGCGCTGCGCAGCACGGGACCGCCGATCGCTTCAGGCAGTTGATCGGACACAGCGGCCAGAACGGGCGCAGGCGTTGTTACCGAGCCGGTGACGTCAGCGGCCGTCTCGGAGCTGGATTCGGCGGGCGGCAGATAAGGCACCGGCGGCGCCGTCATCGATTGCTTGCCGATCGGGGTCGGCGAGGTCATCGATGGAATCTCGGAACGGGGCTGTTGTGGCGTGTCGTCCTGCTTCGGCGTTTCGCTCTGCGGAGCGGGCTCAGCGGGCGGTGGCGTCACGCGGGTCTCGGTGGCCGGCGCGGACTTCATCGGATCGCCGCTGCTGAGCAGATTCATTCCCATCTTCACCGTGCCGAGCACGATGACCACGACGCTCGCGCCAACCAGCAGCGCGCGAATCTTCGACGCAACCGGCGACGATGCGGTGGTCGGCGCCTTGGCGGCGGCGCGTGCGGCGTCATTGAGCGCCGTCACACGGTTGGGCTTGTCGGTGGCGGGGGTCGATGATGCCGCCTGCGCGGCGCGGCGCGCGGCCTGGATGAAATTCGTCGATGTGATCGGCTCGAGCGGCGGCGTCTTGATCTCGCTCAGCGCGATTTCAGACGCGGCAATGCGCTCCGCGGGACTTGCCCGGCCCGGCTGCAGGCGCGTGCCGGGCTCGAGCGGATGATCTGGCGGCAGATCGGGGTCGATCGGCATGCGTGCCGCCGGCGCGGGGCGGGCCGCGGGAGCTGGCGTCGCGGGTGCCGTCGGGATCGGCTCGCTCTTCGCTGCGGGCTCATGCGTGTCCTTCATCGATGGATCGATGACGGGACGCTGCGGCGGCGCAGCCTGCGCCAGAGCCGGATTCGGCAATTCGGGGCGTGGCTGGGGAGGCGTTGCGCGCGGCGCGGCGGGTGCCTGCTGTGCGGCAGGCGATGCTGTCCTTGCCATTCCATCCGCAGACGGCGGCGGCGCGGACCGCGCGGTGCGCAGATCGCCTTCGATATGGGCAAGGCGATCGACCACATGACCCAGGGTGTTGTGGACGACTTCCAGCGAATCCTGGGTGCGGCGGTCGGTTTCCGACTGGCTGAAACGCAGGTCCGCCAGCTCGCGTTTGATCGCATCGACCAGCGCCGGGTCCATCATTGGCGCGCCGGGTTGTGCGCTCGGAGTGCTGGCGGCTCGCTGATCCTGCAGCAGGCGTAACACGTCCGACAGACCTTCTTCGACCCGGCCGAGTGCAGCGGGGCGCGACTCTGTCGCTTCAAGACGTTCGAGCAAGTGAGAGACGCGTTGCTCCACATGGCTGAACGTCGCCGAACTGTCGTTGCCGACCTGCAGGTTGTCGAGGCGATCGGAGATGGTTCGCACCGCATTGTCGAAATAGCTGGAATCGGCAGCGGGTGCGCGTTCGCGCTGCTCCAGCGCCGAGGTCAGGACGGCGATGCGCTGCTCCAGCGCGGAAAGGATGTCGGCGTTGCCCGCGGACTGCGCGAGTTGATCGACCTTGGCGGAGAGCGAGCGCACATCGCCGGCCAGTTGCGCCAGCGCTTCGTTCGAGGCGACATTGGCGACGATGTTGCGCAGCGCGGCGATCGCCTCTTCGAGCTGGCGAATGGTGTCGGGATCGCTGCTCGATCGCACGATCGAATCGAGCTTGCCGCCGAGATTGCGGATTGCTTCGTCGAAGCCGGCGAGTTGCTCTGCCGGCGTCAGCGTGCGGAGCGAGCTGTAGATGTCGCTGAGCGCGCGTTCGAGACCGGCAAGCGCATTGCCGTCGATACCGGTCTGGCGGGTCTCGTCGATCCGGCGTCCGAGCGAGCGGATTTCACCTTCGAGCGACTCGATGGCCTGGCGCGGCAACGCTTCGGTGATGGCCTGGCGGATTTCGGCGAGTTCGCTGCGGAACGCCGCGATCGATTGTTCGATGCGGTCGTCGGGACGATGAAGCGTCTGGATCTGGCTGGTGATGTCAGCGAGTTGCCGCTCCAGACCGGAAAAATCCATGGATGGGGCCGCTGGCGCATCGGACTCCGGCGACACGAAGGTCGGGGCCGGCATCCGGGCGGCGGTTTGCCGTTCGCCATTCAGTTCGCCCTGGCGGGCGACGATCTCGGCCACCGAAAATTCCATCTGCGGATTATCCGGCGGACTTAAGGGCGGCGAGGCCTGCCAGGCAGGCTCGCGCTGCGGAGCGGGGCGTTGATTCGTGATCTGGGATAGCCGGGCGTCGAGCCGGGAGATGGCGTCGTTGAGCTGGCGGGCGACCGCGGGCTCGTTTCGCGCGGACGGGTTGAACGGTTGCGAGATCTGCTCGACCTGACGGGCGATGGCGTCGAGGCGCTGGTGGATTTCGGCCACTTCGCGGGCATCCGGCGCTGGTGCGGCCCTGTTGCCGACGGCCGAATTCACCCAATCGTTCAAAGACATACCGGATTGGCGCGCGGCGGCTTCCGCCCTGTCCCGGACGGATGGCTCAAGTCCGTCAACGCTCCACTGTCCGCGCGATGCCATGCTTTGGTCCGGTTTGGCGCCCGGCTTGGGCCGGGACGCTTCGGCCGCCCGCGTCTCGTTGTAAGGACAAACAAATTCACGCGCGGGTGGTCTGATTACGGCCCGACTTTTCAATGTTAGAGTAAACAACGGGTTAAGGTGGCCGGCCTCGGGGCCGGAAAGTTAATTGCGGGACATTTTATTTCGCGCGCGGCTCCGCCGCTCACGATTTCGCGCGCTTGCCAGACATGTTGACGCAGACGCTGCCTGGACCCGGCTTTTGGTCGTAAGGTCTGTGGAACGGAATTGCCGCACCGCAAAAAAGCCTCTAGTGAGGTTCCGCTTTCCGGTTCTGTTCAAGCCCAGAGGACGTCATGCCGATCTACAAAGCGCCCGTGGAAGACTTCACCTTCCTGTTCAACGACGTTTTCCAGATCGACCGCTACGATAATCTGCCGGGCTTCAGCGACGCGTCGGCTGACGTGCGCGACGCCATCCTGCAGGAAGCGGCCAAGTTCAGCGAACAGGTGCTTCAGCCGCTCAATCACACCGGCGATCTCGAAGGCTGCACGCGTCACGACGATGGCCGCGTCACCACGCCAAAGGGCTTCAAGGACGCGTTCAAGCAGCTTTCCGAAGGCGGTTGGCTCGGCCTGTCGGGACCGCAGGAATTCGGCGGCCAGGGCCTGCCGGTGACGCTGTCGCAATCAGTCAACGAGTTCATGATCTCCGCCAACATGGCGTTTTCGATGTATGGCGGCCTCACCATGGGTGCGATGGCGGCGCTGCTGGTGCACGGCTCCGACGAGCAGAAGAAGACTTTCGTGCCGCGCATGATGACCGGCGAGTGGTCCGGCACCATGAACCTCACCGAGCCGCATTGCGGCACTGACCTCGGCCTGATGCGCACCAAGGCGGTGAAGCAGGCTGACGGCACCTACAAGATCTCGGGCACCAAGATCTTCATTTCCGGCGGCGAGCAGGATCTCACCGAGAACATCGTGCATCTGGTGCTGGCGCGGATCGAAGGCGCGCCGGCCGGCATCAAGGGCGTCTCACTGTTCGTCGTGCCGAAGCGGACGCTCAACGCCGATGGTTCGCCCGGCGCGCCGAACGGCGTGTCGTGCGGCTCGATCGAGCATAAGATGGGCATTCACGGCAATTCGACCTGCGTGATGAACTTCGACAATGCAGTCGGCACGCTGGTGGGTGAGGAAAACAAGGGCATGACGGCGATGTTCGTCATGATGAACGAGGCGCGGCTAGGCGTCGGCGTTCAAGGCCTCGCTCAATCCGAAGTCGCTTATCAAAACGCCGCGGCCTATGCGAAGGAGCGCCTGCAGGGCCGCGCGCTGACCGGTCCGGTCGCCAAGGACAAGCCGGCCGATCCGATCATCGTGCACCCTGACGTCCGCCGCACGCTGCTGTCGATCCGAGCCTTCAACGAAGCGGCGCGCGCGCTGGTGGTGTGGACGTCGCTGAAAAGCGATCTCGCGCACCGTTCCGACGATCCCAAGGAGCGTCAGGCCGCCGACGATCACATGGGCCTCCTGACGCCGGTGATCAAAGGCGTGCTGACCGACATGGGCTTCGCCAACGCTGTTGCCGCGCAGCAGATGTTTGGCGGTCATGGCTACATCGTTGAGACCGGCGCCGAGCAGTTCGTCCGCGATGCGCGCATCGCCATGATCTACGAAGGCGCCAACGGCATTCAGGCTCTCGACCTCGTCGGCCGCAAGCTCGCGCGTGACGGCGGCCGCGCGCTGACGTCGTTCTTCAACGAGGTCGGCGCGTTCGCCAAGGAAAATGCGGCGAACGAGGCGCTCAAGCCGTTCCTTGCGCCGCTCGATGCGTCGGTGAAGCATCTGCAGCAGGCGACCATGTGGCTGATGCAGAATGCGATGGCCAAGCCCGACAATGCGGGTGCGGCGTCGACCGACTACATGCATCTCTTTGGCCTTGCCGCGCTCGGCTATATGTGGGCGAAAATGGCAAAGGTCGCGCAGGACAAGATGGCAAGCGCGGGCGAGCAGCCCTATCTCAAGACCAAGCTCGTCACCGGACAATTCTTCATGGAGCGGATGCTGCCGGAAACCGCACTGCGCCTGTCGCGAATTCAAGCGGGCTCCGGTTCGATCATGGAACTGCCCGCCGAAGCTTTCTGAATCTGAACCATCACATCATGCCCGCGACCGGCAGCGGCGCGGACCATCAACACGATCGAGGGAGAGGACAATGCCCGAGGCATTTATCTACGATCACGTTCGCACGCCGCGCGGCAAGGGCAAGGCCGACGGTTCGCTTCACGAGGTGACCGCGCTGGCGCTGGCGACCGTGCCGCTGAAGGCGCTGAAGGAGCGCAACAATCTGCCGTCCGACAGTGTCGATGACGTGGTGCTTGGCGTGGTCGATCCGGTCGGCGAGGCTGGTGGCGACATCGCGCGCTTCGCGGCGATGAACGCCGGGTTCGACGATTCGGTGCCGGGCGTGCAAATCAACCGTTTCTGTGCTTCGGGCCTCGATGCGGTGAACTTCGCCGCCGCGCAGGTGATGTCGGGCCAGCACGAATTGACCATCGGCGGTGGCGCCGAATCCATGAGCCGTGTCGGTATCATGTCGTCGGGCGCCGCCTGGCCGATGGATCCGTCGATGGCTGTGCCGTCCTACTTCATGCCGCAGGGCGTGGCGGCGGACCTGATCGCCACCAAGTACGGCTTCTCGCGCGACGACGTCGATGCCTACGCGGTCCAGAGCCAGCAGCGTGCGGAAACCTCGTGGAAGGAAGGCCGCTTCAGCAAGTCGGTCGTTCCGGTGAAGGACGTCAACGGCATCACCATCCTCGACAAGGATGAGCATATGCGCCCGGGCACCACTATGCAGTCGCTGGCGCAGTTGCAGCCGTCATTCGCCGTCATGGGCGCGATGGGCGGCTTCGATGCGGTTGCCGTGCAGTCCCATCCGGAAATCGAGGGCGTGAATTACGTCCACCACGCCGGCAATTCGTCGGGCATCGTCGACGGCGCGGGCGCCGTGCTGCTCGGCAGCAAGGAAGCAGGCGGCAAGCATGGCCTGAAGCCGCGCGCGAAAATTCGCGCCTTCGCCAATATCGGCTCCGAGCCGGCAATGATGCTGACCGGTCCGGTCGATGTCACCAAAAAGGTGCTGGAACGATCCGGCATGAAGCTGTCGGACATCGATCTGTTCGAACTCAACGAGGCGTTTGCGTCGGTGGTACTGCGCTTCATTCAGGCGTTCGACATCGACAACGCGAAGATCAACGTGAATGGCGGCGCGATTGCGCTGGGTCATCCGCTCGGCGCGACCGGCGCGATGATCCTCGGCACCGTGCTCGACGAACTCGAGCGCACCAACAAGTCCACCGCGCTGGTCACGCTGTGCATCGGCGGCGGCATGGGCACGGCAACGATCATCGAGCGCGTTTGAGGAGCACCCCATGACCTACAAGAATTTCAAGGTCGAGACAGACGCTGACGGCATCGCGCTGGTGACCTGGGATATTCCCGGCAAGTCGATGAATGTGGTGGATGAGACCACCGGCACCGAACTCGCGGCCATCGTCGATCAGGTGACCAAGGACCCGGCGATCAAGGGCGTTGTCATCACCTCCGGCAAGGAGGCGTTCTCGGGTGGCGCCGATCTCGGCATGCTCGAAGGCATCAATCGCGCTTACGTCGATATGCTGAAAAGCAAGGGCGAGGAAGCGGCGAACAAGTATGTGTTCGACGAAAGCCGCAAGCTGTCGCTGACCCTGCGTGCCATCGAGACCGGCGGCAAGCCGTGGGTTGCGGCGATCAACGGCCTCGCGCTCGGCGGCGCATTCGAGATCGTGCTGGCGTGCCACTATCGCGTGGCGTCGGAGAATTCCAAGACCCGCCTCGGCCTGCCGGAAATCAAGGTCGGCCTGTTCCCGGGCGGCGGCGGCACGCAGCGTCTGCCGCGCATGATCCAGCCGATGGACGCCTTGCAGATGCTGCTCAAGGGCGAAGCCATCGATCTGGCCAAGGCCAAGGCGTCGGGCATCGTCGGCGCGGTGGTGCCCGCGGCCGATCTGATCAAGACGGCGAAGGATTGGATCAAGAGCGGCGGCAAGGCCGTCGCGCCGTGGGACGAGAAGGGCTTCAAGCTGCCCGGCGGCCCGGTCTATTCCAAGGCCGGTATGCAGTTCTTCCCGCCGGCGAATGCGATCTATCGCCGCGAGACCTACGACAACTATCCGGCGGCGCGTGCGGTGATGCAGGTGGTCTATGAAGGCCTGCAACTCCCCATGGATGCGGCGCTTCGCGTCGAGTCGCGGTACTTCGCGAAAATCCTGCGTTCGAAGGAAGCCGCGGCGATGATCCGCTCGCTGTTCGTCTCGATGCAGGAGTTGAACAAGGGGGCACGGCGCCCGGCGAACGTGCCGCCAACCAAGGTCAAGAAGCTTGCCATCATCGGCGCGGGCTTCATGGGTGCAAGCGTCGGCTATGTGTCGGCGCAGGCCGGCATCGATGTGGTGCTGATCGACCGCGATCAGGCCAGCGCGGACAAAGGCAAGGCGCACGCCAAGTCGGTCATCGACGGGCAGGTTGCCAAGAAGCGGATGCAGCAGGCCGATGGCGACGCCCTTCTGGCGCGCATCACGCCGACGGCAGACTATGCGGCGATCAAGGACTGCGATCTCGTGATCGAAGCCGTGTTCGAGGACCGCACGGTCAAGGCCGAGACCTATGCCAAGGCGCAGCCGCTGGTGCGCCCGGATGCGATCTTCGCGTCGAACACCTCGACCCTGCCGATCAACTCGCTGGCCGAGGAGTTTAAGGACCAGGCGAAGTTCATCGGCATCCACTTCTTCTCGCCAGTCGAGAAGATGATGCTGGTGGAGATCATCGTCGGCAAAAACACCGGCGATGTCGCACTGGCTACCGCACTCGACTATGTGCGCCAGATCAAGAAGACGCCGATCGTGGTCAACGACTCGCGCGGCTTCTTCGCCAATCGCTGCGTGCTGCGCTATATCGCCGAGGGCTACGAGATGCTGCTCGAAGGCGTGCCGCCGGCGATGATCGAGAATGCCGGCAAGATGGCCGGCATGCCGGTCGGCCCGCTGTCGCTGAACGACGAGATCGCGATCGACCTTGCGCTCAAGATCATGAAGGCGACCGAAGCCGATCTTGGCGCCGACGCGATCAAGCAGGATCAGAAGAACCTTCTGGTCGACATGGTCGAGAAGCGCGGCCGTCTCGGTCGCAAGAACGGTAAAGGCTTCTACGACTATCCTGAGAAGGGCAAGGGCCAGAAAAAGCTGTGGCCGGAGCTCAAGACGCTGCAGCCAAAGCATCTCGATCCCGACACCCTCGACGTCAACGAGCTGAAGCAGCGTTTCCTCGCGGTGCAGGCGGTGGAAGCCGCGCGCACAGTGGAGGATCACGTCATCGTCGATCCGCGCGAGGCAGATGTCGGCTCGATTCTCGGCTTCGGCTTTGCGCCGTTCACGGGCGGCACGCTGTCCTACATCGACTTCATGGGCAGCAAGGAATTTGTCGCCCTGTGCCAGAAGCTCGAGAAGAAGTACGGCGATCGTTTCGCGCCGCCGAAGCTGCTGCTCGACATGGCCGCGAAGGGCGAGACCTTCTACGGCCGTTTTCCGCCGAAGAAGGCGGCGTGATCGTTGTCCTCACCATGCGAGGCACTTAACAAAAAGGCCGGATCGACGATCCGGCCTTTTCCATTTCTGAGCGGTCGCCCTACGACGCCTTGAGCAGTCCCTCGGCCTTGAGCGCGTCCTGCACCTTGGGCCGTGCGGCGACGCGCGCCTTGTAGGCCATCAGGTTGGTCAGGCCGGAGAGGTCCATCTTCATCCGGTCAGCCCAGGCCAGCATCGTGAACATGTAGGCATCGGGCACGGTGAAGTGATCGCCCATCAGGTAGTCGCGGCCGGCGAGCATCTGATCGACATACTTGAACTTGCCCATCAGGCGATCGGAGAAGAACTTCTTCACGTCGTCGGGGATCACCGGCTGAAACAGCGGGCTGAAATTCTTGTGCAGTTCGCTGGCGACGAAGTTCAGCCATTCCTGCAAGCGGTAGCGTTCGGCGGTGCCATTGGCTGGCGCCAGGTTCTTCGCCGGGACCTTGTCGGCGATCGCCTGCACGATCACGGCGCCCTCGGTCAGCAGTTCGCCATCGTCGAGGCCGAGCGCCGGGACCTGGCCTTTGGGATTGATCTTGGTGTAGTCGCTGCCGTCCTCGAGCTGCTTGGCTTTCAGGTCGACCCGGACCAGATCGTAGGGGAGGCCGGCCTCCTGGAGCGCGATATGGGGCGACAGCGAGCAGGCGCCCGGCGAATAATAAAGTTTCATGGCGAATTCCTCTCTGGACGTGCGGTTCGGTCCATCTTGGCAAGGCACCGCGGGCCCATTAAATGCAGTTGCATGGAACAGTCAACGTTGATGCAGGTGCATCGAGTGGGCTAGACTGCCATCTGATGTTACGGGCCAGACCATGAAGCGCAAACCTTCCAATGAGGCGACCGAAGCCTGGATTCGCCTGATGCGGGTGCAGAGCCGGGTGCTCGATGCGGTCGAGCAGGATCTGAAGAAGGCCGGCTTTCCGCCGCTCGCCTGGTACGATGCGCTGCTCGAACTGTCGCGCGCGCCGAGCGGCGAACTGCGTCCGGTCGAACTCGAACGCCAGATGTTGCTTCCGCAATACTCGACATCGCGGCTGATCGACCGTCTGGTCGACGAAGGCCTTGCCGTGCGCCGCGAGTGCAAGATGGACAAGCGTGGCCTGTTCGTCGAGATCACCGACGCGGGGCGCGATCTGCAGAAGAGAATGTGGGGGGCCTATTCGGCGGCGATCGAGCGGCATGTCGGCTCGAAATTATCCGACGCGGACGCCGTGAAGTTGAGCGGGTTGCTGGATCGGCTCGGCTGCTCATGTTCTGGTGCGGGCCAGACCATCACCAAAGAAGCCGCGTCGGCCCGATGACCTTTTCTTCATTTCTGGGAATTACGGGTCTTGGCACCCGCTATAGCCGGCAACCTGCGTGTGTGAGCGCGCTTTACCTTCGGACGTTTCATGGCGCGTGACCAGATCGATATGACGCCGCTGCAGTCGCGCGACGAACTCGTGGCGTGGCTTGAGGCCGGCGTGAAGCCGAAATCGGAATTTCGCATCGGTACCGAGCATGAGAAGACACCCTTCACGCTCGAGGGACACAACCCGGTGCCTTATGAAGGTCCGCGCGGCATCGGTGCGCTGCTGGAAGGCATGAAGCTTCTGCTCGGCTGGGAGCCGATCATGGAGCAGGGCAATATCATCGGCCTGTACGATGTCACCGGGGGCGGGGCGATTTCGCTGGAGCCGGGCGGACAGTTCGAACTGTCCGGCGCACCACTCGAAACCATCCACCAGACGGCGTCCGAGCTGATGGCGCATCTTGCGCAGGTCCGCGAGATTGCATCGCCGCTCGGCATCGGTTTTCTCGGCCTTGGCATGACGCCGTCATGGTCGCGCGCGCAAATCCCGACCATGCCGAAAGGGCGCTATCGCATCATGACCAACTACATGCCGAAGGTCGGCGCGTATGGTCTCGACATGATGTATCGCACCTGTACGGTGCAGACCAATCTCGACTTCTGTTCAGAAGCGGACATGGTGCGCAAGCTGCGCATCTCCCTGGCGCTGCAGCCGGTGGCGACCGCACTGTTCGCCAACTCCCCCTTCACGGAGGGCAAGCCGAACGGTTTCCTGTCGTTCCGCTCGGAAATCTGGCGCGATACCGACAATGCGCGCGCCGGCATGCTTCCATGGGCGTTCGAGGATGGCATGGGTTTCGAGCGCTGGGTGGACTACGCGCTCGATGTGCCGATGTACTTCGTCAAGCGCGGCGAGTCCTACATCGACGTATCCGGTTCATCGTTCCGCAAATTTTTCGAGGGCAAGAACGACAAACTGGCCGGGGAACGGCCAACGCTGTCCGACTGGGCCAATCATCTGTCGACGATCTTTCCCGAGGTCCGGCTCAAGCGTTATCTCGAGATGCGCGGCTCCGACGGCGTGCCGTGGGAGCAGTTGCCGGCATTGCCCGCGTTCTGGACCGGCCTGCTGTATGACGATGATAGCATGGAAGCGGCGTGGGACATCGCCAAGCGCTGGACCGCGGAAGAACGCCAGCAGTTGCGCGACGATGTTCCAAAACTCGGCCTCAAGGCCAAGATCGGCAATCGCTCCTTGCTCGAGATCGCAAGGGAATGCCTGACGCTTGCGCGTGCCGGATTGCGCCGGCGCGGGCATCGCGATCCTCTGGGGCGGGACGAGACCCATTTCCTTGAACCGCTGGACCGGCTTGTCGAGAGCGGACGGACTCCGGCGGAAACGCTGCTCGCGAAATTTAACGGACCATGGGGCGGATCGGTCGACCCGGTCTATCGCGAATACGCTTTTTAAGTCAGCCGTTTGGTGCTTACGACGGCGTGCTGTCGTTCAAGCGATGGTGTTTCGCATTTATCTGCCGTTCATGTCCCATACATGAACGCTGCGGTTGAATCTGCTTGCTCTTGCCGATCCGGGTGACTGCATTCCTGTCGAAGATTGCAAAATTGTAATGAATTGACGAGCTGCTCCGTGACAACACGCTTTTGCGCATCGTTGGCTTTTGTCGGACTGATCGTCGCGATGCTGCTTGCACATTCCGGCCCGCTCGCAGCGCAGGTGAATTTCGACCGTCCGGGCAATGACTATGCGCGTGTGGCGATTCCATCCGGAGACCCGGCGGATTGCGCGTTGGCCTGCGAGCGCGATCGCAAGTGTAAATCGTGGAGCTTCAGTTATCCGACCGCCAATTCGCATGGCGCGGTGTGCCGGCTGAAAAGTTCGGTGCCGCCGCGGACCGAAAGCAGTTGCTGTGTGTCGGGCGTGCGTGGCGCCGGCGTGGTCGAGCCGCGCAACAGCCGGCTTGAAAACGCAACGGACCGGCTCGGCGGCGACTATCGCAACATTCCGGTCAGCGCCGATCTGCATGGCGATACCTGCAAGGCGGCGTGCGAAGCCGATCACAGATGCCGGGCCTGGACCTATGCCCGCCCGGGCTACATCGGCAAGGATGCGCGCTGTTATCTGAAAGACCGGATCAAGCCGCCGCGCCGCAAGCCGGGATTCATTTCCGGCGTGGTCCGATAGGCACGCGTCCCATGGTCCTCTTCAGAGGCCACAGGCCTTGAGCATCGATTTCGACGCCAGTGTTTTCCATTGACGCAGCAGTAGCGCTTCGACGGCTTGTTTCCGCGCCCGAGGCAGCCGGATGAGGACGATCGGCCAGTCCCGATAGTGGTCGGTAAAATAGAAGACCCTGGGCTGGGTCTCGATCAGCATCTCACGCTCGTCGGGCCCGACCCCCGGCATCACCAGGGTCTCGCCGTCTTCCTTCAGGCGCGCGAGCAGCTTTTTACGGACCTTCAGCGCCGGTGTGCCGTAGGAAGTTCCGGTCTCGACGCCCGGCCATTGCAACGCGATGGCTTCGACATCATCGAAGGTCATCGCGCGAGAATCCTGCTCAGTGCACGGTGGTGAAGGACCGCGCGAGCCGCAGGCCGGAAAGCCAGTCCCACATCGGGCGATGTTTCGCAGCCACGTCCCAGGAGCCGACGATGGCATCGACGCGACCGACCAGATTGTCCACGGGGAGCATGCCGACGCCGCCTTCGGCGACCGGCACCCGGCTGTCCGCGGAATTGTCGCGGTTGTCGCCCATCACGAACAGATGCCCTTTCGGCACTACTACTTCGGGCGTGTCATCGAGCGCGCCATGGGTGCGCATCTTGAAGATGGTGTGGTCATGCCCGCCGGGCAGGGTCTCGATATAGCGTGCGGCGGGAAAGCCCGCGCCTTCCTCGTCCTCGGCTCGGCCCATGCCGTCATCGCGCAGGGCTGTGGCTTGGCCGTTGATCCAGAGGCGGCCGTGGCGCATCTGGATATGGTCGCCGGGGAGGCCGACGACGCGTTTGACCCAGACTTGCGATTTGTCGCCTGGCCAGCGGAACACCACCACATCGCCGCGGTCGGGCAGCGAGCCGAACAGCCGGGGGGTCGAGGGCAGCGCCATGTTCAGGGGGATCGACGCCGAACTGTATCCGTAAGGATATTTGGAGGCGACCAGCGCATCGCCGATCAGAAGGGTCGGTTCCATCGAGCCTGACGGCACATAGAACGGCTCGGCCAGCGCGCCCTTGGCCGCCATCACGATGAGGAAGGCAGCGGCGATTTCGATGATTGGCTTCGACCAGTGACGGGCCGGTTTGACAGTTGGATTGGTTTCGCTCATGCGCTGGTTCCACCGACAGTGATCTTGTCCATTCGCAGGGTTGGCTGTCCGACCCCGACCGGCACACCCTGACCGTTTTTGCCGCAGGTGCCGATGCCGGCATCGAGTTCGAGGTCGTTACCGACCATGCTGATGCGGTGCAGGTCGGTGGGACCGTTGCCGATCAGCATCGTGCCCTTGAGCGGTGCGCCGAGCTTGCCGTTTTCGATCCTGTAGGCCTCGGTGCACTGGAACACATATTTGCCCGACGTGATGTCGACTTGCCCGCCGCCGAAATTGGCGGCGAAGATGCCGTTCTTCACCGACGCGAGAATTTCCGCCGGGTCGCGGTCGCCCGCGAGCATATAAGTATTGGTCATGCGCGGCATCGGAACGTGAGCGTAGCTCTCGCGGCGGCCATTGCCGGTCGGCTTCATGTTCATCAGCCGTGCGTTTTGCCGATCCTGCATGTAGCCGACGAGAATGCCATCCTCGATCAGCACGGTCTTGCTGGTCGGTGTGCCCTCGTCGTCGATCGACAATGAGCCGCGCCGTGAGGAAATAGTGCCGTCGTCAACCACGGTGACGCCCTTGGCCGCGACCTGCTGCCCCATCAGGCCGGCAAAGGCCGAGGTTTTCTTGCGGTTGAAGTCGCCCTCGAGCCCGTGGCCTACGGCTTCATGCAACATCACGCCCGGCCAGCCGGGGCCGAGCACGACATCCATTTCGCCCGCCGGAGCAGGAACCGATTCGAGATTGACCATGGCCTGCCGGACAGCGTTGTCGGCGGCAGAGCGCCACGCTTTCGTCTCGATGAAGCGGGCGTAACCCTCGCGGCCGCCATAACCGTGGCTGCCGGTCTCCTGGCGGTCGCCGGAACCCGCCACTACCGAAATGTTGACCCGCACCAGCGGCCGGATGTCGCGATAGCTCTCGCCATCGGGCCGCAGGATTTCAACTACCTGCCAGGTCGCCCCAAGGCTGACCGAAACCTGCCTGACGCGCGGATCCTTGTCACGGACATAGGCGTCGATCTCGGCGAGCAGCTTGACCTTGGTTTCGAAGGCCTGGCCGTCGAGCGGGTTTTCGTCGCCATAGAGGCGAACGTTGGTGTGAGGCGGTGCGGCGGCGAAGGTGCCGGAGTAGCCGCCCCGCACGGCATGAACTGCATCTGCGGCCCGAATCAGGGCTGGCAGCGAGACATCCGAGGAATGAGCGTAGCCGACCGAATCGTTCTTGACCGCGCGCAGCCCGAAACCCTGGGCGGTATCGTATGTCGCTTGCTTCAGGCGGCCATTATCGAACATCAGTCCCTCGGACTGACGGTATTCCATGAACAATTCGCCATCATCGGCGCCGGCGAGCCCGCGCACCACCTCGTTGCGCACGTCGTCGCGGTCAAGCCCCGCGCGGTCGATCAGGGAGGTCGTGCTGGAAAAATCGGAAGGCTGGCTCATGGAAACTCCGGGATGATCCGAAAGAACGTGTTCTCCCGAAGATAGGCACGAATACGGCGCAGGGGGAGGGCGCTCGCGCCTTCCTCACGGCAGCTTGTCGTAACCCTCGGGGAGGCCCTTGAGACTGAGCGGGAAGCCAATGCCTTCCTCGGGCGTCTCGAAAATGATGAAAGTGGCGGTTTTGGCGGTCTTGAGCTGGTTCAGCAGATTGTCGTCCATCACCACTTCGGCCACGCAGCCGTTGGGCAGGCAGCGCACGAACCCGGCGCGGCCGACATCCTTGTCGTCGAGTTTCAATCCGAGCCCGGAAGGCAGCAGGACGCCCAGCGGCGCCACCACCCGCATCAGCTTGCTTTTCTGGTCGGCGGTTTTGAGGATGATGACCGTCAGGCCGGCATTGGAACGGTCTTCAGCCACGACGCTCTGGATCAGGGCGCATTGTTCCTTCTGAGCCCCTGCGGGGGTATCGCAGCGGATTTGCCAGTCGCCGTGGACCGATTTCACCGCGCCCTGGGCGCTGGCCGCCGAAACCGTGCCCAGCAGCAGGGCGGCCGCGGCAAAAAGAGCAGCCCAGGCCGGCATGCGCGAGGCGCGGACATCGCCGGCCGAGCCGCCATGGCTCCGTTTGAGATAGTTCGAAGGGTGCATCGGGGTCGGTCCCTCGGGGCTCTGTCCGTCCAAAGGTGGACTGATACGGGAATGACGGCGTCTTGAGGGCAGCCTCTCGACAAGCCGTAGGCGGCGGCGAATCAGGCCGCCGGCCACAGTCGTCGCCCGTGCCTACAGCGGGTATTCCGAGTGTCAAGCAGGGCGGCTGCCCGGACGATTGTTTTACCGCAATTTCGCGAGGGATTCCGAATAACTGCGCACCTTATTACGTGCATTGCGGTAGGCAGAGAATTATGGTTTGAGAAGCGGGAAATTCGACGCGTTCTAATCGCCGGGCCGACGGCTCATGACGGGATCGCCGAGGAATAAAAGCAGGTTTTGCCGGCTGGTGAAATCGCTTGGATGAGCAAGACAGGAGCGAGAGCGGCATGAAGATGTCGAGGGGCCGGACGAGCCGCCGGATTTTGGGGTTTGCGGCAGTTGCTGCCGCGATGGTGGCGGCGGGGACTGCCTTCGCCGGGACAGGTGAACCGACCCCGTGGGAGCACACCCTTCAGGGTGCGGCCTCGCCGGTGATGGAAAACATCATCTGGTTTCATAACTTCCTGCTCTGGATCATCTCCGCCATTACCCTGTTTGTTCTGGCGCTGCTGATCATCGTGATGGTCAAGTTCAACGCCCGGAAAAACCCGGTGCCGTCGCGGACCACCCACAATACTCTCATCGAGGTCGTCTGGACGATCGTTCCGGTGCTGATCCTGGTCGGTATCGCGGTGCCCTCGTTCCGGCTTCTGTTCGAGGAGCTTGAGATTCCGAAGGCGGATCTGACCATCAAGGCCACCGGCAAGCAGTGGTACTGGACCTACGCCTATCCCGATAACGGCAAGTTCGAATTCGACTCGCTGATGGCCCAGAACAAGGCGCCACGGCTGCTCGCGGTCGATAACGAGGTGGTTGTCCCGGTCAACAAGGTGGTCCGCGTCCAGGTCACCGGCGCCGACGTCATCCATTCGTTCGCGGTGCCGTCCTTCGGCATCAAGATCGATGCCATCCCGGGCCGTCTCAACGAAACCTGGTTCAAGGCCACCAAGACCGGCATGTTCTACGGTCAGTGTTCCGAACTGTGCGGCAAGGACCATGCCTTCATGCCGATCGCCATCCGCGTCGTGAGCGACCAGGAGTTCGCGACATGGGTTGAAGAGGCGAAGAAGAAGTTCGCAGCCAACCCGTCGGCCAATGACTACGCGTCGCTGGAGACGCCTGCGCGCTAACTCCGGCTGGCGCGCACCGATACGAGCGAAGGAACCGAGAGGTTCAAGGGACTGCAAGGTTCAAAGGAACAGAAAATGGCTACCAACGCAGCAACGAACGCCCATACCGATCATGGCCATGACGATCATGCGCATGATCACCCGACCGGTTGGCGCCGTTATCTGTATTCGACGAACCATAAGGACATCGGCACGATGTACCTTATCTTCGCTGTCATCGCTGGAATCATCGGTGGCGCGATGTCGGTCGCGATCCGCATCGAACTGATGTATCCGGGTGTCCAGCTTTTCCACGAATCGCACACCTATAACGTATTCGTGACCTCGCACGGCCTGATCATGATCTTCTTCATGGTGATGCCGGCGATGATCGGCGGGTTCGGCAACTGGTTCGTGCCGCTGATGATCGGCGCGCCGGACATGGCCTTCCCGCGCATGAACAACATCTCGTTCTGGTTGCTGCCGGCTGCGTTTTCGCTGCTCATCATCTCGGCCTTCGTCGAGGGTGAGCCGGGAGCCAACGGCGTCGGTGCTGGATGGACGATGTATGCGCCGCTCTCGACCTCGGGCCACCCCGGGCCTGCGGTGGACTTCGCGATCCTGTCGCTCCACATCGCAGGTGCGTCGTCGATCCTCGGCGCCATCAACTTCATCACCACGATCTTCAACATGCGTGCGCCGGGCATGACCCTGCACAAGATGCCGCTGTTCGTGTGGTCGATCCTCGTGACCGTCTTCCTGTTGCTGCTGGCGTTGCCCGTTCTGGCCGGCGCCATCACCATGCTGCTGACCGACCGCAACTTCGGCACGACGTTCTTCTCGGCTGAAGGCGGCGGCGATCCGCTGCTGTTCCAGCATCTGTTCTGGTTCTTCGGTCACCCCGAAGTGTACATCCTGATTCTGCCGGGCTTCGGCATGATCAGCCAGATCATCTCGACCTTCTCGAAGAAGCCCGTGTTCGGCTATCTCGGCATGGCCTACGCGATGGTCGCCATCGGCGGCATCGGCTTCGTGGTCTGGGCGCATCACATGTACACGGTCGGTATGTCGGCCAGCGCACAGGCCTACTTCGTCGCCGCCACGATGGTGATCGCGGTGCCGACGGGCGTTAAGATCTTCTCGTGGATCGCCACCATGTGGGGCGGTTCGATCGAATTCCGCGCGCCGATGGTCTGGGCGATCGGGTTCATCTTCGTGTTCACCGTCGGTGGCGTCACCGGCGTCGTGCTGGCCAACGCGGGTGTCGACCGCGTGCTGCAGGAGACCTATTACGTCATCGCGCACTTCCATTACGTGATGGGCGTTGCCGCGGTCTTCGCGATCTTCGCGGGCTGGTACTACTGGTTCCCGAAGATGTTCGGCTACATGTATTCGGAAGCCATCGCCAAGCTGCACTTCTGGGTGATGTTCATCGGCGTCAACATCCTGTTCTTCCCGCAGCACTTCCTCGGCCTGTCGGGCATGCCGCGCCGTTACGTCGACTATCCCGATGCGTTCGCGGGCTGGAACCTGATCTCGTCGATCGGCGCCTACATCGCGGCCTTCAGCATCCTGATCTTCCTTTACGGTGTGGTTCAGGCCTTCGCCCGCAAGGTGCCGGCCGGCAACAACCCGTGGGGCGCAAGCGCAACGACGCTGGAATGGACGCTGACGTCGCCGCCGCCGTTCCATCAGTTCGAGACGCTGCCGCGCGTCCAGTAAGCCTTGCCGCTCCGGATCGCACATCGCTCCGGAGCGGAAGACCAAGACAACGCCGGTCTGCGTCACGGCAGGCCGGCATGAGTTAGGAAGCACCGTTTTGTCCGTTGTCGAGCATCATGCGGCTGAACTGTCACCTCGGATTTCCGAGGCCGGCGTCGCCGATTACATCGCGCTGCTGAAGCCGCGGGTGATGTCGCTCGTCATTTTCACGGCGCTGGTCGGCATGGTGATCGCACCGGGCGACTTTCATCCGGTGCTGGCCGTGACGTCGCTGCTCTGTATCGCGGTCGGCGCGGGTGCATCCGGCGCATTGAACATGTGGTACGACGCCGACATCGACGCACTGATGTCGCGCACCGTCAATCGCCCGGTGCCGCGCGGGCGTGTGACGCCAGGTGAGGCGCTGGCGTTCGGCCTGACGCTGTCGTTCTTCTCGGTGATGACCCTCGGCATTCTCGTCAACTGGGTCGCCGGCGGGCTCCTCGCCTTCACCATCTTCTTCTATGCCGTGATCTATACGATGTGGCTGAAGCGCTGGACCGCGCAGAACATCGTCAACGGCGGTGCCGCAGGCGCGCTGCCGCCGGTGGTGGCATGGGCTGCGGCGACGGGCTCGCTGTCGGTCGAACCGATCCTCTTGTTCCTCATTATCTTCTTCTGGACGCCGCCGCACTTCTGGGCGCTGGCGCTGTTCCGCAACGAGGACTACACCCGCGCCGGCGTGCCGATGCTGCCGGTCGTGGCCGGTCCGGATGCGACGCGGCTGCAGATCCTGCTTTATACGATCGTGCTGGTCGCCATTGCGGTGGCGCCGTGGCCGATGGGCTATTTCGATGCCGTCTACGGCGTCGCCTCGCTGATCCTCGGCGCGGGCATGCTGTGGCTTGCCATCGACATCTATCGTCACCGCACCGGCAGCGCGGCGTTGCGCGCCACACGGCGGATGTTCGGCTTTTCGATTCTCTATCTCTTTGCGCTGTTTGCGACGCTTCTGGTCGAGGTCGTCGCGCGTGCCATGATGCCTTTGCTCGGGTAGGGGGCGCATGGGTCACACATGTCAGATCCGAACGAGCCAGATGGAATCGTCCTCACCGAGGCGCAGAAGAGAAGCCGTCGCCAGCGTTCGATCGCGATCGCGCTCGCGCTTGGCGTACTCGTCGTGCTTTTTTTCGCGGTCACGCTGGTCAAGGGGCCGGCCGTGCTGAGGCGTCCGCTATGAGCAAAGATCGCACCAACGGCGCA
>JBQCHK010000011.1:0-92445 GCA_051954725.1 Afipia sp.
GTCTGGATCGCCCGCGTACGGTCGTCGATGTCGATGCCGTGGCGGTTGAACACGCGCACTTCGACGATCGTCCCGGCCACGCCCGGCGGAAGCCGGAGCGAGGTATCGCGAACGTCCGACGCCTTTTCGCCGAAGATCGCGCGGAGCAGCTTTTCTTCCGGCGTCATCGGGCTTTCGCCCTTCGGCGTGATCTTGCCGACCAGGATGTCGCCCGGCTCGACCTCGGCACCGATGTAGACGATACCGGCTTCGTCGAGGTTCTTCAGCGCTTCTTCCGAGACGTTCGGAATGTCGCGGGTGATTTCCTCGGGACCAAGCTTGGTGTCGCGGGCCATCACCTCGAACTCCTCGATGTGAATCGAGGTGAAGACGTCGTCCTTCACGATCCGCTCGGAGAGCAGGATCGAGTCTTCGAAGTTGTAGCCGTTCCACGGCATGAACGCGACGAGCACGTTGCGGCCGAGCGCGAGTTCGCCGAGATCGGTCGAAGGACCGTCAGCGATGATGTCGCCCTTCTTCACCACGTCGCCAACCTTCACCAGCGGACGCTGGTTGATGCAGGTCGACTGGTTCGAGCGCTGGTACTTCATCAGGCGATAGATATCGACGCCCGACTTGGTCGGATCGAGATCTTCGGTGGCGCGGATAACCACGCGGGTCGCGTCGATCTGGTCGATCACGCCCGAGCGGCGCGCCGCGATCGCAGCGCCCGAGTCGCGGGCCACGACGCCTTCCATGCCGGTGCCGACGAACGGCGCTTCGGCGCGCACCAGCGGCACGGCCTGACGCTGCATGTTCGAGCCCATCAGCGCGCGGTTGGCGTCGTCGTTCTCGAGGAACGGGATCAGCGCCGCGGCGACCGAAACGAGCTGCTTCGGCGACACGTCCATGTAATCGACCTTGTCCGGCGTCACCTGAATGACTTCGCCGGCGTGACGGCAGATCACGAGGTCGTCGGTGAAGCGGCCACGATTGTCGAGCGGCACGTTGGCCTGCGCGACGTAGTGACGGCCCTCCTCCATCGCCGACAGGTAGACCACGTCGTCGGTGACGCGGCCGTCCTTGACCTTGCGATACGGAGTTTCGACGAATCCATACTTGTTCACGCGCGCGAAGGTCGCGAGCGAGTTGATCAGACCGATGTTCGGGCCTTCCGGCGTCTCGATCGGGCAGATACGGCCGTAGTGCGTCGGATGGACGTCGCGGACTTCGAAGCCGGCGCGCTCGCGGGTCAGACCGCCCGGTCCAAGGGCCGACAGGCGGCGCTTGTGGGTGATCTCCGACAGCGGATTGGTCTGGTCCATGAACTGCGAGAGCTGCGACGAACCAAAGAACTCGCGCACGGCGGCGGCGGCAGGTTTCGCGTTGATCAGGTCCTGCGGCATGACGGTGTCGATATCGACACTCGACATGCGCTCCTTGATCGCGCGCTCCATGCGCAGAAGGCCGATGCGGTACTGGTTCTCCATCAACTCACCGACCGAACGCACGCGGCGGTTGCCGAGATGGTCGATGTCGTCGATCTCGCCCTTGCCGTCGCGCAGGTCCACCAGGGTCTTGATGACCGCGAGGATGTCTTCCTTGCGCAGCGTGCGATGGGTGTCCGGCGCATCGAGTTCGAGGCGCATGTTCATCTTGACGCGGCCGACCGCGGACAAATCGTAACGCTCGGCGTCGAAGAACAGCGACTGGAACATGTTCTGCGCCGAGTCGAGCGTCGGCGGCTCGCCGGGACGCATGACGCGGTAGATGTCGAACAGCGCATCCTCGCGCGTCATGTTCTTGTCGGCGTTCAGCGTATTGCGGATGTAGGGACCGACGTTGACATGGTCGATGTCGAGGATCGGCAGCTCCTTGTAGCCGATCTCGTTCAGCGACTTGAGCAGCTTGTCGGTGATCTCCTCGCCCGCTTCGGCGTGGATTTCGCCGGTCTTCGGGTTGACCAGATCCTCAGCGAGGTACGAGCCGACGAGTTCCTCGTCGGACATACGCAGCGCCTTGAGGCCCTTTTCCTGGAGCTGGCGCGCGGCACGCACGGTCAGCTTCTTGCCGGCCTCGAGCACGACCTTGCCGGTGTCGGCATCGATCATGTCGTTGACGGTCAGGTAGCCACGGAAACGCGCGGCGTCGAACGGCACGCGCCAGCCGTCCTTGGTGCGCTTGTAGTTGATCTTCTTGTAGAAGGTCGAAAGGATTTCCTCGCCGTCGAGACCGAGGGCGAACATCAGCGACGTCACCGGAATCTTGCGCCGGCGGTCGATACGCGCGAATACAATGTCCTTGGCGTCGAACTCGATGTCGAGCCAGGAACCGCGATACGGAATGACGCGGGCAGCGAACAGCAGCTTGCCCGACGAATGGGTCTTGCCCTTGTCGTGATCGAAGAACACGCCCGGCGAACGGTGCATCTGCGAAACGATGACGCGCTCGGTGCCGTTGACGATAAAGGTGCCGTTCATCGTCATGAGCGGAATATCGCCCATGTAGACATCCTGCTCCTTGATGTCCTTCACCGACTTGGCGCCGGTTTCCTCGTCGATATCGAACACGATGAGGCGCAGCGTCACCTTGAGGGGCGCAGCGAAGGTCATGCCGCGCTGACGGCACTCGTCGACGTCATATTTCGGCTGCTCGAATTCGTAACGAACGAACTCGAGCTGGGAGGTGCCCGAGAAATCGTTGATCGGGAACACCGAGCGGAACACCGCCTGCAAGCCTTCGTCGAGACGGCCGCCGGCCGGCTCGTCCACCATCAGGAACTGGTCGTAGGACGCCTTCTGAACCTCAATGAGGTTCGGCATCTCGGCGACTTCCTTGATGTGACCGAAGAACTTGCGAACTCGCTTGCGACCGGTGAACGTCTGCTGCGCCATCGTGGCCTCTCATTTGGCCGCCCTTGACCGGCGGCGTCTTCCGGAGTGCGATGGGGCACCGCATCCGGGTTGAATGTCGAAATCGTCCGAGTTCCAAACGGTTGAATCTCAAGACGCAAAATGACGCGCGGGGCGCTGGTGGGCGCCCTGCCCGTCAAAACAAAACCTACGGACCTATAAAGCCCGAAATTGCTCGTCTCCCGACGCCCCGCTCCGGATTTGACCCGCGCTCCGGAGCGCGTCTTTTTCGTGCCTCCACCCATATGGGTGGTCTTTGCCACGATTCGAGGTCTGAATTCGTCGAACCGTCACACAATGTTGTGTTCCGGGCCGGATGAGTTCCGGCCCGGACCACGTCGTCTTACTTGAGCTCGACCTTCGCGCCAGCCTTCTCGAGCTGGGCCTTGATCTTCTCGGCTTCGTCCTTGGCAACACCGTCCTTGAGCGGCTTCGGCGCGCCTTCGACGAGGTCCTTGGCTTCCTTGAGGCCAAGACCGGTGATCGCACGGACTTCCTTGATGACCTCGATCTTCTTGTCGCCGGCCGCAGCGAGAACGACGGTGAAGTCGGTCTTTTCTTCAGCAGCAGCGGCAGCACCGCCACCAGCGCCCGGAGCAGCAGCAACCGCAACGGCGGCAGCAGCCGAAACGCCCCACTTCTCTTCGAGAAGCTTCGCCAGTTCAGCAGCCTCGAGAACCGTAAGGCTCGAGAGGTCGTCAACAATCTTCTGCAAGTCAGCCATTTTGTCTTTCCTTAGCGTATCAGTTCGAACCAGTTGAGATGGAGAATGGCGTCACGCCGCTTCACCCTTTGAGGCATAGGCCTGAACAACGCGCGCGACCTTCGCCGCGGGAGCGTTGGTGAGCTGGGCGATCTTGGTTGCCGGCGCCACGAGGAGGCCGACAAGCTTGCCGCGCAGTTCATCCAGCGACGGAAGCGAGGCCAGAGCCTTCACGCCATCGGGATTCAGGACAGTCGTTCCCATCGCACCGCCAAGGATGACGAACTTCTCGTTCGCCTTGGCGAATTCGCTGGCAACTTTTGGCGCCGCGACCGGATCGCTGGAAGTAGCGATCACCGTCGGTCCCTTGAGCAGGGAGCCGATGGATGCGACGTCAGTGCCTTCAAGAGCAATTTTGGCGAGACGGTTCTTCGAAACCTTCACAGAGGCGCCCGCCTGCTTCATCTGCGTACGCAGAGTCTGCATTTGAGCCACGGTGAGGCCGGAATAATGCGCGACGACCGCAACGCCCGTGGTCTTGAAGACCTCGTTCAGCGTCTCGACCGCCTGCTTTTTTGCCGCTCTTTCCACAGCAAGCTCTCTCCGGTTGGCGGCCTTGTCAGAACCAAGGCTCAGTCAGGACCGCCGGGTTGCAACAATCGCCGGGCATAGCCTGATCTCGAGACATTCCATCTCTCGACACGCCGGGCCTGACGACATTTCGGAAGCCTGCCCACTCGCACTGGCGCGCCAAAGACGCACCCGAGCAAGGTGTCGAGGTTCGAACCAAACCCGCATGGTCCGCGATCGCGGACGAAACGAAATCCGGTTTTCACCCGTCTGTGCAGGCCATGCAATTAAGCTATTGAAGAAACAACCGTTTCGTTCGCCAGCGCCTGCAGTCTCGGACAGGATCGAAGCCCACCGGAAGCCGATGGACCTCTGCCCGCTCCGTCTACCCGCAAGGTCTTCCTTTCCTGATCGAACAATCCACGTGGACAGCCGATGAGGAATGGTCTCCTATGCACAAGGTTTTTGGAAAGCGAGCACGGACGCGCCAGCGGTAGCCAGCACGCCCGGAAACGGTTGTTTAACGGGTCAGCCTGGCTTTGCCAAGGAGATTCTGGGTTCCGAAAGCATCTTTCGGGCCAACCGGTGCGCTCCGGTGCGATTTTTACACACCGAATTAAATCGCCTGCCCCACGTTTGCCCATAACCGGCTGACAAGACTAACATTTTTAATTCGCATCCACCCGGTGCCCATTCACCATCGCATCGCCCCGGAAAATTTTTTCCCGGCCTGTCACATCAGTCGGCCCCCGCTCGTCCTAGGCGCGGCAGGCACGATAGGCGGGTTCGCCGCCGCTGGTGCCGCATCCCAAAGGAGGTCGCCATGCGTCAGTTCCTGGCCCGCACCATGTTACGCGCGTTCCGCAAGCGCTACGACTACGACACCAGCTATCTCGACTTCATGCTCGACAAGGCGCCCGGCGCATTTTTCAGGTTCGCCCGGATCAGCAAGGTGGCCCGCTATCGCGAGGTCGTGCCGCCCGAAGCCTATTTCGCGGCCAAGCTCGTCGGCGCCCTTGCCGAGGACTGCGGCCCCTGCACCCAGCTTGTCGTCGACATGGCTCTTGAGAACAGGGTCCCGGAAAGCCAGATCGAGGCTGTCCTTAACCGGAAAAGCGCCGCCATGGCGGACGAGACCGTGCTCGCGTTCCGCTTCGCCGATGCGATCGTGCGGCGATCGGGAGCCGAAGACGAAGCCCGCGAGGCGGTCCGCGCCCTTTGGGGCGACCGGGGCGTGATCGAACTGACGCTGGCGCTGCAGGTCGGACGCATATTCCCGATGCTCAAGGCCGGTTTGGGATTTGCCCGCAAATGCCGGCGTGTCACCGTGGGACAGCACAATGTCGATGTCGTCAAACAGGCCGCATGAATCTGATCCGCTGGCGCCCTATCGCAGGCGCCTGCTCGGGCTCGCCTATCGCATGCTCGGCAGCCGCAGCGACGCCGAGGATGTCGTGCAGGACGCATACCTGCGCTTCGCGAACGTGCAGGACGTGCGCGATCCGGAAGCATTTCTGGTTACGGTGACCACCCGCCTCTGTCTCGACCGGCTGAAAAGCGCGCGAACCCGGCGCGAGGTTTATGTCGGCCCTTGGCTGCCGGAGCCGATCTGCGACGCGCAGAGCCTGTCTGCCGACAGCGCGACGGAGCTTGCGGACGACCTGTCGTTTGCGTTGCTGCTGGCGCTCGATCGCCTGACGCCCGCAGAGCGCGCGACCTTCCTGCTGCACGATGTGTTCGACACGCCGTTTGCGGATATCGCCGCGATGCTCGACCGCACCGAAGCATCGTGTCGCCAACTCGCGGTGCGGGCGCGCCGCGCCGTGCGCGACCAGCGGCCGGCCCCGACCACCGCTTCGGATGAACACGCAAAAATGCTCGAGGCTTTCGCGGAAGCCGTCAACAGCGGCGACGTCTCGCGGCTCACCGCCTTGCTGCGCGCCGACGCTGTCGCGCTCACCGACGGCGGCGGACGCAAGAGCGCGGCCCGCAACCCGATTTATGGCGCCGACAAGGTGGCGCGCTTCTTTATCGGCCTCGCCGGCAAGAAGATCCAGCGCGAGACCCGCATCGAGCCTGCAACGATCAATGGCCTCGCCGGGATGCGCATTTACTACGATGGCGAACTGGATCACACCGTGAGCCTGTCCATCGAGGATGGACAGATCGCGGCTGTCTACGTGGTGCGCAATCCCGACAAGCTGCGCTACGTCACCGGATAGGCCAGCGGCCGACCGGCGAAGAATGCCTCGAGATTGGCGATGACGCAGTCCTGCATCCGGCGGTGACCGTCCAGTGTGTGGCCGCCGATATGCGGCGTCAGCACCACATTGGGAAATTTGGTCAATGCGTCGGGCGCATGCGGTTCCTTCTCGTAGACGTCGAGGCCGGCACCGGCGATCACGTTGCTTTCCAGCGCGGCGACCAGCGCCGCCTGATCGACCACCGAACCGCGCGAGATATTGACCAGAGTTCCGCCGGCGCCGAGACGCTTCAACATGTCCGCATCGATCTTGTGACGGGTGTCCGCTCCGGCGCGAACCGCGACCACCAGAACGTCGCTCCAGTCCGCCAGCGCTTCGAGACTGGAAAGATAGGTATAAGGTACGTCGTGCCGGCTGCGGCTGAAGTAGCCGACCTCTGTTTCGAACGCCGCGGCGCGCACCGCGATTTTCCGGCCGATCTCACCAAGCCCGTAGATGCCGATCTTGCGCCCGGTCAGGCCGGGCGGCGGCGTCATCAGCGGCGACGGCTTTGCCGTCGCCCACGCGCCGCTGCGCAGATAGTCGTCGGCCGGCAGCAGCTTGCGAGTCGCGGCCAGCATCAGCGTCATCGCAAGATCCGCGACCGAGGCCGCATTCGCCGCCGGGCTGTTGCCCACCGCGATGTCTCGCGCCTTTGTCTCCTTGAAGTCGATGCCGTCATAGCCGGTGCCGTAGCAGATGATCGCCTTCAGCGAAGGCAGCGTATCGAGCACCGCGGCCGGGATCGGCTGTCCGCCCGCCGTGATCATGGCGCGGATCGGTTTGAGTTCGTCGGCGCTGAACATCTCGATCGGCGGCTTGCCCTTGGCGTCGATCAGATCGAACCGCTCGCCGATGCGGACCATCTGGGCCTTGGGAAACCGCGAGTAGATCAGGACTTGATGGGACATGATTCAAGTTCCGCTTTCACTTCAAAGAAAAAGGCGGAGCAGCCGTCGACCGCTCCGCCTTTCGAACTTTCACATCACACCGGGATCAACCGATGACGCTGCCCGGCTCGACCTTGACGCCCGGACCCATGGTCGAGGACACCGCGACGCGCTGGACGTAGGTGCCCTTGGAACCGGCCGGCTTCGCCTTCACAACCGCGTCGGCGAGCGCCTTGATGTTTTCGACCAGCTTCTCTTCCGAGAACGAGGCCTTGCCGATACCGGCCTGGATGATGCCGGCCTTCTCGACGCGGAACTCAACCGAGCCGCCCTTGGCGCCCTTGACCGCACCCGCGACGTCCATGGTCACGGTGCCGATCTTCGGGTTCGGCATCATGCCGCGCGGACCGAGCACCTTACCGAGGCGACCGACCAGCGGCATCATGTCCGGGGTGGCGATACAGCGATCGAAATCGATGTTGCCGCCCTGCACCTTCTCGACCAGGTCCTCTGCGCCGACAACATCGGCGCCCGCGGCCTTGGCTTCATCCGCCTTGGCGCCACGGGCAAACACGCCGACGCGCAGCGTGCGGCCGGTGCCGTTCGGCAGCGTGACGACGCCGCGCACCATCTGGTCCGCGTGACGCGGATCGACGCCGAGATTGATCGCGACCTCGATGGTCTCGTCGAACTTGGCGGTTGCGCGTTCCTTCACCAGCTTGATCGCGTCGGCGATCGGGTAAAGCTTTTCACGGTCGATACCCTCGCGGGCCTTCACAAGCTTCTTGCCAATAGCCATGACCGTTACTCCGCGACCTGCAGGCCCATCGAGCGGGCAGAACCCTCGACCATCTTCATGGCCGACTCGACGGTATCGCAATTGAGATCCTTCATCTTCTTCTCGGCGATCTCGCGCACCTGCGCCCTGGTCACCTTGCCGGCGGAATCACGACCCGGCGCCTTCGAGCCGGACTGGATCTTCGCTGCCTGCTTGAGGAAGTAGGACATCGGCGGTGTCTTCATCTCGAAAGTGAAGGAACGATCCGCGTAAATGGTGATCACCACCGGAATCGGGGTGTTCTTTTCTTCCTTCTGCGTCTGCGCGTTGAACGCCTTGCAGAATTCCATGATGTTGAGGCCGCGCTGACCCAGCGCGGGGCCGATCGGCGGCGACGGGTTGGCCGCGCCGGCCGGCACCTGAAGCTTCAGGTATCCGGTTACTTTTTTCGCCATGGGTTACTCCTTCAAACGATCCGAACCATTCCGGACCTTCTTAGGGACCGTGGTTCGGTGCGGCGGATGATTGGCGATCATCCGTTCCCTCCCACGGGTCTTCAGAGAAAGCGCTTGCTCCCTCTTTATCATCCCCGGGACCAGTCCGGGCATGACAAACTCAACGTGTCAGATCTTCTCGACCTGACCGAATTCCAGTTCCACCGGCGTTGCGCGGCCGAAGATCGAGACCGCGACCTTCACGCGCGAACGGGCATCGTCCACTTCCTCGACCACGCCGGAGAACGAGGCGAACGGGCCATCGGCCACGCGCACGTTCTCGCCGACCTCGAACGACACCGACGTCTTCGGGCGCTCCACGCCTTCCTGCACCTGATGCAGGATGCGCATCGCCTCGGCTTCCGAGATCGGCATCGGCTTGTTTTCCGCGCCGAGGAAACCGGTCACCTTGGGGGTGTTCTTGATGAGGTGGAAGGCCTCGTCGGTGAGGTTCATCTTCACCAGCACGTAGCCGGGGAAGAACTTGCGCTCGGCGTCGACCTTGCGGCCACGGCGCACCTCGGTGATCTTTTCAGTCGGAACCAGGACCTGCTCGAACAGGTCCTCCAGTCCACGCTGCTTGGCCTGCTCGCGAATCGATTCAGCGACCTTCTTCTCGAAATTCGAGTAAGCGTGAACGATATACCAGCGCATGCTCATGTGTCAGTTCCGCGCCCGTCAGGTATGGATGCCGAGAATGAACGTCACCAGAATCCGGATCAGCTGATCGGCGACGAAGAAGAAAATCGAAGCCAGAGCCACCATCACAAACACCATCAGGGTGGTGATCATGGTTTCCCGCCGGGTCGGCCACGTGACCTTGGCGGTCTCGGTGCGGACTTCCTGCAGGAATTTGAACGGGCTGAAAGCCATCGTCTGCGATCCGGGTCTGAACTTAGAAAAACGAAATCCGAACAGCCCTCTCGTTGCCCAACCCTCTTTCGAGGATGAGCCGCCAAGCGGGCTCGATTGTCCGGGGAATTAAGGCCACGCCGGAAATCCGCAAGCGGGCCGGCAGCAGGTGCCGTTCTCTACTGCGGGATGCCCGCAAGGTCAAGGTCGCGCCTCTCCCTGCCGGGTTGAAAAACAACTGTTTTCCGCCCCTGACAGGCCGCGCCAGGATGTCCCCTGGGCTGTCGCCGGAGCGGCGGTCAGCCGAAAAAGCGGCAGATGGAACGGATATCGCGGGAAAAATCGCTGGCAGGAGTGGCAGGGCTCGAACCTGCGACCCCCGGTTTTGGAGACCGGTGCTCTACCAATTGAGCTACACTCCTATCGGCCGCCTCTATAGCGAACAGTTTTCGCCGCGTCACGCCCCCTCACCGGCTTTTTTGGCGGCGGACCGACGCCTTGACTTGAGATCGCCGCACTTTCCTAATGCCCTCGTAACCTGCGGAATGATTTGGACAGGATGGCTGGGAACTCGGCGTGAAGAATGTCTCTTGGTTTCGCCGGATATCGCTGACCCAACGCCTGCTTGCTCTCACCCTTGCGGCAACCCTCCCCGGCCTCGTCGCCCTGATCTACAGCGCGATCGACCTGCGCAACACCCGCTACAACGAAGTCCGCACCGAAGCGCTTCGCGACGCGCAGTTCGTCAGCTCCGAACTCGATCATATTTTCGATGGCGTCGAAGCGACGCTGCACGCGGTCGCGCAGGCCGCCGACGTGCGGCAGGGCGATCCCGAAAGATGCTCCGCCTACATCAGAGACATACGGGAGAAAGTGCCGGCCCTCACGTCGCTGCTGGTTGCGAATGTCGACGGCACCGTGCGCTGCTACAGTGAAGGCACATCCGAAGCCAATTTCGCCAACTGGCCGTATTTCCAGCAGGTCTTGAAGAACAGAACATTCGCAATCGGCACCTATACCGCCAGCCAGATCTCCCGGCTCAATGCGGTGCCGGTAGCGCTGCCGGTCCTGTCGGGCAACGCGATCGAGAGTGTCGTGATGGCCGGCATCAATCTCGACTGGCTCAATGCCCAGATCGGCCAGCGCGACATCGCGCGCGGAGCGACCATCGTGGTCGCCGACCGCAACGGCGTGATCGTCTCCCGCTCACCCGAGCCCGAGAAATACGTCGGAACGAAAGTCTCCGATCGCAATCTCGGCCTTGTCAGCGCCGGCAAGGCGAGCGTCGCTGAAATCCTCAGCCCGGACGGGACGCGGCGGATCGCAGGCTACATTCCGGCCGGGCTGACGCAGTCCGGCTTCTATGTGAGCGCCGGAACCTCGCGCAGCGAGGCCTTCAAATCGATCGATCGGGCGCTTTATGCCAGCATCCTGCTGTTCACGCTCGGCAGTGGCATCGCGCTGACGCTGGCCTGGCTGGTGGGCGAGGGTTTTATCCGCCGGCCGCTGATGCGCCTCGTGGCCACTGCCCAGGCCTGGCGGCAGGGTCATGACGCCGCGCGCACCGGGATCGTCAACCGCGACGATGAAATCGGCATTCTCGGCCAGACCTTCGACCGGCTGATGGACGAAAACGCGATGCGCGAGGAACAGCGCGACCTCGCCGAAGCACGGCGTGAAATCCTCGTCCATGAACTGGCGCACCGGGTCAAGAACACGCTGGCGACGGTGCAATCCATCGCCTCCCTCTCCTTCCGCTATGGCCAGGGCCCCGAAGCGCTGCGCGGATTTCAGGAGCGGCTGCAGGCTCTGGTGCGCAGCCATGACCTCCTGACCCATCGCCACTGGGAGCATGCCGATTTCCGGGAAACGGCCGAGGCGGCGCTCGCGCCCGCGCGCGAAGATCGCGCCCACCGGTTCAGTCTGTCGGGTCCAAGGGTCAATCTGCCGCCCGGCACGGTGGTGCCGGTTTCGATGATCCTGCACGAACTCTGCACCAACTCGCTGAAATACGGCGCGCTATCGAACGACAATGGCCGGATTACGCTGCGCTGGACGGCCCAATCGGCCGAAAACGGCACCCGCCTCGACATCGTCTGGAGCGAGGACGGCGGCCCGCCGGTGAAGCCGCCCGACCACGAGGGGTTCGGCAGCAGGCTGATCGCCAGCCTGACCCAGCAGATGAACGGTGGCGCCGAGATTCGCTATCCGCAGGCGGGCATCATCTATGAACTGCACCTTATCGCGCCCGCCAACGAGCAACGCGACTAGGGCGTTCGGGGCCGCGCCCTGCGCTGGCGGCATGCCCGTCCCGCATTGTGTCGCAAAAGTGGCGCCTTAACGGCCTGTTGACTGAAGTTCCTTAAAAATTTCCCTCAGCTTTATTTTGATTTGCCGAATTTCCAGGAGGGAAAATGCAAAGGCTGTGGTCCGTTTCCGCCCGTATCATGATCGCAATTTCGCTGGTGGCGACCGCCTCCTGCATCGGCCTTGCCGCCTTCGGGCTGTGGCGGCAGCAGACCGCGATCAACCTCGCCCTGCATCGCGAACTGCAATCGGACTACGTCAACATGCTGAGCGCCATGGAGGCAGACACCCGCACGGTACAGGTGGTCGCCAACGCGCTCGCCACCATGCCCGAGCTGAAGACCGTGGTCCGCGCCAAGGATCGCGATGGCGCGCTGAAGCTGCTCAACAGCACGCTGGCATCGATCAAGCCGCTCGGCGTCGAACTCATCACCATTCAGATTCCGCCGGGCATCACGCTGGCGCGTGTCCATAATCCCAAGGTGTTCGGCGACAACGTCACCGCCCGCCGCAAGATGGTCGCCCGCGCATTGACCGAGAACAAGGCGTTCGGCGGCATTGAGGCCGGCCACGACATTCTCAACATTTTCGGCACCACGCCGATCGTCGACAACGGCACCGTGCTCGGCACGGTCGATATGGGCGCGCCATTCGGCAAGGCCTTCGTCAAGTCGATGAAGGAGCGCTTCGGCGTCGATCTGGCGATCCACCAGATCAGCAACAACGCGGTGAAGACACTCGCCTCCACGACCACCGCTCCCCAGCCGTCGCTCGACACCATCAAGCGCGCCATGAGCGGCGAGACGATCTTCGTTGAAGGCGAGCACGCCGGTCATCCGACTTCCACCACCTATGGCCAGATCAAGAGCTTCTCGGGCGAGCCCATCGCGGTGATGGAGATCGTCCGCGACACCTCGGCCTATGGCGAACTCGCGCACACCTCGGCAATGTGGCTGACGGCCGGTGCCCTCGCTGCGGTTCTGATCGCGATCCTGATCGCGGCGTGGGTCGGCCGCAGCCTTGCCCGCCCGATCCTGACGCTGGAAAGCACCATGCGCACCATCGCCTCGGGCAAGCATGACATCACCGTGCCGGGCGGCGACCGCCGCGACGAGATCGGCTCGATGGCGCGCGCGGTCGATGTGTTCAAGGACGGCTTGATCGAAACCGACCGCCTGCGCGCCGCGCAGGAAGAACAGCGCGTCACGGCGGAAGCCGAACGGCGTGAAACCGTTCTCGCCCTCGCCGCGCGTTTCGAAGCCGGCGTCGGCGGCATCGTCAACGCGGTCGGCTCCGCAGCCACCGAACTGCGCAGCACGGCCGAAACCATGGCCGGCACCGCGGAAGAGGCCACGCACCAGACCACGGCCGTTGCGGCGGCCTCGGAAGAAGCGTCGCAAAACGCCCAGGCCGTCGCCGCTGCGATCGAGGAACTGAATGCGTCGATCAACGAGATCGCGCAGCAGGTCAACGAGTCGGCGCAGGTCGCCGGTCAGGCGGCAAGCCAGGCCAACCAGACCAACGCCGAAGTTCAGGGCCTCGAAGAGGCGGCGCAGAAGATCGGCGATGTCGTCAAGCTGATCAACGAGATCGCCGAGCAGACCAACCTGCTCGCGCTGAACGCGACCATCGAGGCGGCACGCGCCGGCGAGGCCGGTCGCGGGTTCGCGGTGGTGGCGTCGGAAGTGAAGGCGCTGGCAACCCAGACCTCCAAGGCGACCGAGGAAATCTCGTCGCAGGTCGGCGCGATCCAGTCCGCGACACGCACCTCGGTTGAGGCGATTTCGGGCATCACGCGCACGATCGGCAAGGTCAACGAAATCGCCAGCGCGATCGCCTCCGCAGTTGAAGAGCATGGCGCCGCGACCCGCGAGATCGCGCACAACGTCGCCGAAGCCGCGCGCGGCACCGGCGAAGTCTCCGCCAATATCGCCGGCGTCAAGGATGCCGCGCAGGAAACCGGCGTCGCCGCCGATCAGGTGGTGTCATCCGCGGCCGAACTGTCGCGGAACGGCGAGACGCTGAAGCAACAGGTCGACGCCTTCCTCCGCGAGGTTCGCGCGGCCTGATCCCCGCATCAGACCAAACGAGAAAGCCGCCCCGTTCGGGGCGGCTTTTTTGTTTCGAACTATCATCGCATCCCTCATCCTGAGGAGCGGCCTTATGGCCGCGTCTCGAAGGAGGAAGCCTCACGGTTCGAGACGCCACTACGCGGCTCCTGACCATGAGGAAACCACCTCGGCGACCAGAATCAACCCGGCCCCTTCATGACCTTGAACACGCCGTTGGCCATGGCGATGCACCGATCATCGACGCTCAGTTCGGTGTTCATGAAAATCAGAGTCTTGGTCGCGCGCACGATGCGCGGCCGCGAGATCAGCAGTTCGCCGATCTTCGCCGCGTCGATGAAATGGGTGTCCATCTGGATCGTGACCACCGCGCTGACACCGCTGCCGATCCGCGCCGCCATGCCGAGCGAGCGGTCGGCCAGCGTCATCAGCAACCCGCCCTGCACGAAGCCGCGCCGGTTCTTGTGCTTGCGCTGGGCGACGATCGCGTAATCGAGCGCGTCACCGTTCTGCCGCTGCCACAACGGCCCCACCAGGTCGATGAAGCCGTCGTCATCGACGATCGTCCAGCCGTCGTCGATCATCTTCTTGGAGCTTGTATCGCTCATTCGTCGTTCCATTCCGCGTTCACTACAATCGGCATCGCGATGCCGCTCATTTTTGATACGGGTTTCGCCAAAGCCACCCTATTCAACCCTCGCAATTTGGTTCAATCTTGCCGTGGCGCCGCCGGTTCAACCATGTCCGGCACCACAACGAAACAAGAAAATCCGGAGGCAGCATGAACGTTCACGCCACACCGAAACAGGCCGGAAGCACCCCCGCCCTCCCCTCCGCCAAACCGGAAACCATCGGGCTGTCGCCGGCACGCCTGCAGCGCATGAAGGACTGCTTCCAGCGCGAGATCGACAAGGGGACCACGCCCGGCGTCGTCACCATGGTGTCGCGGCGCGGCCAGATCGGCTACTTCGAGGCGCAAGGGCGCCAGAATCCGGCCGACGATGCGCCGATGGCCCGCGACAGCATCTTCCGCATCTTCTCGATGACCAAGCCGCTGGTGTCCCTCGGCATCATGATGCTGGCGGAGGACGGTTATCTGCTGCTCAACGACCCGCTCGCCAAATTTATTCCCGAGTTCGCCAACCAGAAAGTCGGCGTCGAGCACAACGGCCAGCTCGAATTCGCCCTGCCGATCCGGCCGATCACGATTCAGGACCTGCTGCGCCATACCTCGGGCATCGCCTACGAGATCACCGGCAACGGCATGGTGCAGCGGATGTATGCCAAGTCAAATGTGCGCAGCCGCGACATCACCAACGAAGAACATGCCAAACTGATCGCCAGCATGCCTCTGATATGCCAGCCCGGCACCGAATGGAATTACAGCCGTTCGACCGACATTCTCGGCCGCGTGATCGAGGTGGTGTCGGGCAAGACGCTCGGCGAGTTTCTGCACGAGCGCATCCTCGCACCGCTGCAGATGAACGAGACCGGCTTCCATACCGGCGTGGAAAACAAGGGCCGGCTGGCCGAGCCGTTTCCCGTCGATCCTTGGACGGGCGACAAGGTGCAGCTTTACGAGCAGACCAAGGTGCCGAAGATGCAGTCCGGCGGCGGCGGGCTTCTGTCGACGGCGATGGACTACGCGCGGTTTTGCCAGATGCTCCTCAACGGCGGTGAACTGGACGGCAACCGCATCATCGGCAACCGAACGCTAAAGTTCATGGCCTCGCCCCACGTCGCGCCCGGCGTGAAGCTCGAAACCCACCTCGTGCCGCCGGGGCACAATTTCGGCCTTGGCTTCGCGGTGCGCACCGACGAGGGCATGGCGCCTTACGCCGGATCGGTCGGCCAGTTCTTCTGGAGCGGCGTCGCCGGCACCTTCTTCTGGATCGATCCGAAGGAAGAATTGTTCGCGGTGTTCATGTCGCAGGGTCCCGGCCAGCGCGAATATTTCCGCACGTTGATCCGCAGCCTCATCTACGCGGCGGTGGAATAACTCGCCCTCTTCCGCTGAAGGAGAGGAACCGCAGTCCCATCTAGACCACGAACGAAAGCGCGGCGCCCGCCGCGCTTTCAGCGCCGGTCGCCGTAGCGCGGCGAGAACATGTTCTTCACCTGCACCAGCAGCGTGATCACCCAGGCGAAGGCGAACAGGCCGGCGAGACCGAGCGCCGTGCGCCGGTCGATCAACGACAGGCCGGTCCAGTACCATATACGGTAAAGCAACAGGCCCGTGGTCGCGACACCGAGCAGGCAGACCAGAAACTTGAGTCCGCGCGAACTGGCGACGCCGAGCGCGCCGAACAGCAACGTTGCCGGAATGAGAAACAACTGGCAGGCGGAAATCAAAGCTTCGTTCATGGAGCCCTCGCGGCGAATCGAGAAGGCATTATAGCCGGTGCCGCCGCAGGCCACGCCATAAAGAGCCGCATGCCGGGGCTTGCCCCGGCAGCCATCGCTCCCAGCAACATGGATGACGAATGAATGCGCGGGTGGTCCCCCGCGCACCACACGGGCAGCGCGCTAACTAATGGTCGCGCCGCCGTCGATAACGATCGACTGGCCGGTCATGAAGTTGCCGGCGGCGGAGCCGAGGAACACCGCGGCGCCAGCGATCTCGTCGGGAATGCCGATGCGCAGCAGTGGCGAGCGCGCGGTGGACGCCTTGAGCGTATCCGGATTGTCCCACAGCGCCTTGGCGAAATCGGTCTTGATCAGGCCCGGCGCGATGCAATTCACGCGAATGTTGTGTTTGCCGTATTCGCACGCGAGATTGCGCGCAAGCTGCATGTCCGCCGCCTTCGAGATACAATAGGCCCCGATGGTGGTTGAACCTTTCAGGCCGCCGATCGACGACACGATCACGATCGAGCCGTCCTTGCGCTCGATCATCTGCGGCACCACCATGCTGATCAGCCAGTTGTTGGCGACGATGTTGTTGCTGAGAATCTTGTTGAACTGATCATCGGTGATGTCGGCGAGCGGGCCGTAATACGGATTCGACGCGGCGTTGCAGACCAGCACATCGACCTTGCCGAACTTGCTGTTGGCCTCATCGACGAGGTTCTGCAGATTCTCCTTGCTGGAGATGTTGGCGGCGACCGCGATGGTCTTTCCCGCGCCGTACTTGTCGTTGATCTCCTTCGAGACCTGATCGCAGACGTCCTGCTTGCGCGACGACACCACGACATTGGCGCCGTGCTCCACCATGCGTTCGGCGATGGCGCGGCCAATACCGCGCGTCGAGCCGGTCACCACGGCGACCTTTCCGGTCATATCGAACAGAGTCATGTGCTTTTCTCCCTTGAACACTCGTTTGTCATGGCCGGGCATATCTCGAAGAAAGGAGTGGATGCCCGCAACAAGCGCAGGCATGACGGCGCAGTATTTTGACGACGCGCAGCGCCCCTTCCCTCACCCCAGCTTGTTCGCGACCTCCGGTCCCGCCGGCTGATGCATGGCATCGTGGGACGGATCGGCGATCCACGGCTGCTGATTGATCATCGGCACTCGCCAGCCGCTGTGATCGCTTCCCGCGAGGAAATCGAGCCGCGTCACCGAGCAGTTATCGATCGTGAAGGCAAAGCCGGCGCTGGCCGGCAGCCCCAGCGCGTGCGCTATCGCCGCCTTGATCGGCCCGCCATGCGACACGCAGACGATATCCTTCCCGGCATGCGCGGCGCTGATGCGCCTGATGCCTTCGACGGTACGGTCCGACAGATCGTTGAAGCTCTCGCCGCCGGGCGCACGCTCCTCGGCCGGGGCGAACCAGTAGCTCGAGATCGCGGCGGGACGCAGCGCGAAGAACTCGGCGCGGTTGAGGCCCTGCCACTCACCGAGGTCCTGCTCAGCGAACGCCTTTTCGTGGGACATCGAGTGAGGCTTGGGGAAACCCGCATCCCAGATCGCCTGCGCGGTCTGGTGCGTGCGCTTGAGATGGCTGGAAAACCACACGGCATTGCGCGGCAGGAAGCGCGCGACCCCTTTGAAGACCACCGTATCGCTGCAATCGCAGCCGATGTCGGATTGACCGTAGATCCTGCCGCCGTCCTCGCGGACCGGCGCATGGCGCACCCACCACCAGCGGGTCTGGGTCAGTCCCGCCGGCACGGCGTGCTGCGCGACGAACTTCTGCGGTTGCGTGGCAGACATTGTGCGCCTTCAGACCGGCTTGCCGGTGTACGGCATCGATGCGGTCAGGCCGCCATCGACCGGGAAGGCCTGGCCATTGACGTAGGATGCCTCGTCGCTGGCGAGAAACAGCGCCATCGCCGCGATCTCGTGCGGCTGCCCTGCCCGCTTGAGCGGATTGAGCTGGCCGATCTTGTCGGTGGTGCCGCGATCCTTGGCGCGATCGAACACCGGCTTGGTCATGCCGGTTTCGATCAGGCCCGGGCACACCGCGTTGATGCGCACGCCGGTGCCGGACAGCGAATAGGCTGAGGTCTGCACCAGGCTGATGACGCCCGCCTTGCTCGCAGCATAAGGATGACCGCTGGCGCCGGACTTCAGACCCGCGACCGACGCCGTGCAGACGATGGCGCCATGGCCCTGCTTGATCATATGCGGCATGGAATGCTTCACCGCGAGGAACGGGCCGATCAGGTTGACCCGCAGGATTTCCTGCCAGTGCTCGACGGTCTGCTCCGGGATCGGCACCAGCCCGCCGCTGATGCCGGCATTGGCCCAGATTGCGTCGAGCTTGCCATAGGTCGCGATCGCTTTTGCGATGAAGTCCTGCACGTCCTTTTCAGAACCGGCATCGGCCATCACCGCTTCGGCGGTGCCGCCCGCCTGGCGCACGAGTTCGACGGTTTCCTTGACGCCTTCGGTCTTGTCCACCGCGATCAGTTTCGCGCCCTCTTTGGTGAACAGCAGCGACGCCGCGCGGCCGATGCCGCTGCCCGCGCCGGTGATGATGACGGACTTGCCTTCGAGGCGACCCATGACGTTCTCCAGATTGAATGACGGATATCCGAAATGCCTCGCCGCGATCGCGTGATTACACCACGAGACAAAAACAAACGCGGCGCACGGGCGCCGCGTCGTCGATCACTTCGCGCCGGCGAGTTGCGCGTATTTCCACGAGGCCTGCGCCAGCGGAATGCGGCGCGCCGCAGATTCCGCCGCCTTGGCGTTGGACGCCGTGCCATCAACGATGCGCTTGGCGATGCCCTGAACGATGCCGGCGAGGCGGAACAGGTTGTAGGCGAAATACCAGTTGAGATTCTCGATCGGCGGCACGCCCGCCGCCTCGCAGTAAATCTTCTCGGCCTCGTCCATCGTCGGAATGTTCAACGCCTTGAAATCGGCGCCATCCAGTCCCGGCATGATCCACTGCATGAGCAGATAGGCGAAGTCTGCCATCGGATCGCCGAGCGTCGACAACTCCCAGTCCAGCACCGCCTTCACCTTCGGCTTGTCGGCGTGGAAGATCATGTTGTCGAGGCGATAGTCGCCATGGACCACCGAAACGCGCCGCTGCTGCGGCACCGTGGTCGGCAGCCATTCCATCAGCTTGTCCATTTCGGGAATCGGATCGGTCTCCGACGCCTTGTATTGCTTGGTCCAGCGATCGACCTGCCGGGCGAAGTAATTCCCCGGCTTGCCGAAATCGCCCAGCCCGATCTTCTCCGGATCGTAGCTGTGCAATTGCGCCAGCGTTTCGATCTTCGCGGTGAAGACCTCGCGCCGTTCCTTGGGCTGCAAATCCGGCAACGTCGGATTCCAGAACACCCGGCCCTCTTCCATCGACATGATGTAGAAGGCCGAGCCGATCACCGCGTCGTCCATGCACAGCGCATAGGCGCGCGCGACCGGGAAGCCCTGCTTGTGCAGGGCCGCGATCACCTTGAACTCGCGATCCACGGCGTGAGCCGACGGCAACAGCTTGCCGAACGGCTTGCGCCGCATCACGTAGGACGTCTTCGGCGTGTCGAGGCGATAGGTCGGATTCGATTGACCGCCCTTGAACTGGGAAACGGTCAGCGGCCCCGCATAACCCTCGACATGCGAGGCCATCCAACGATCGAGACTTGCTTCGTCGATCCGATGACGCTCCTCCACCGGCTTGGTGCCGGAGAAGTCCGCGTCGTTCCTCACGCCGAGACCCATTTTACCGAACTCCGATATGCTTGACGTTTCTTGTCAGTTCTTGGCCGGAGCGTTGGCGTACTTGCGGAGCTCAAGCCGTGCGATGGCACGATTGTGAACTTCATCGGGACCGTCCGCAAGACGCAGCGTACGAGTGTGCGCGTAGTCGCTGGCAAGGCCGGCATCGTCGGACACGCCGGCGGCGCCGAACGCCTGGATCGCCTGATCGATGATCTTCAGCGCCATGTTGGGCGCCGCGACCTTGATCATCGCGATCTCGAGCTGCGCGGTCTTGTTACCGACCTTGTCCATCATGTCGGCGGCCTTGAGGCACAGCAGGCGAGTCATCTCGATGTTGGTGCGGGCTTCGCCGATGCGCTGCTCCCAAACCGACTGTTCGATGATCTTCTTGCCGAACGCGGTGCGCGACGACAGACGCTTGACCATCTTCTCCAGCGCTTCCTCGGCCTTGCCGATGGTGCGCATGCAGTGATGGATGCGGCCCGGACCGAGGCGGCCCTGCGCGATCTCGAAGCCGCGGCCTTCGCCGAGCAGGATGTTGCTGGCCGGAACGCGCACGTTCTCGAGCAGAATCTGCGCGTGGCCGTGCGGCGCGTCGTCGAAGCCGAACACCGGCAGCATCTTCTCGATGGTGATGCCCTTCGAATCGAGCGGCACCAGAATCTGCGACTGCTGCTGGTGGCGCGGCGCGCTGGTGTCGGTCTTGCCCATCAGGATCGCAATCTTGCAGCGCGGGTCGCCCGCACCCGACGACCACCATTTGCGGCCGTTGATGACGTATTCGTCGCCCTCACGCTTGATGCTGGTTTCGATGTTGGTGGCGTCCGAGGACGCAACCGCCGGCTCGGTCATCAGGAAGGCGGAGCGGATTTCGCCGTCCATCAGCGGGCGCAGCCACTGGCGCTTGTGCTCCTTGCTGCCGTAACGCATCAGCACTTCCATGTTGCCGGTGTCCGGCGCCGAGCAGTTGAACACCTCGGAAGCCCAGCTGATGTGGCCCATCTGCTCGGAAAGCAGCGCATATTCCAGATTGGTAAGACCCGCGCCGTGGAATTCCTCGTCCTCATGCGAGGACGGCGGCATGAACATGTTCCAGAGGCCTTCGGCTTTTGCCTTCTTCTTGAGGTCCTCGAGGATCGGGATCACCTTCCAGCGATCGCCCTTGGCATCCTGCTCCCTGTAGATCGGCACCGCCGGGCGGACATGCTTTTCCATGAATGTGGAAACGCGATCCAGCCACTCCTTCTGGCGATCAGACATCGAGAAATCCATCGGGCGCTCCTGCTCTTGTTGGTTGGAAAATTTCTGCAACACTCACGACCGGCTGTCCAGCGCGGGGAACGAATGGTCAGTATGCCTGACGCTCCCGCCCGCCCTTTCAGATCGCTCGCAAGAATATCCAGTCGCGGACTTGATTTCATACATTTGTTTGAATTACAAGCGTACAGGCAAACAAATGTTTGATTTCTGTTTCGCCCTGCGAAACGACTTCGCATTCAACTCGAATTCAGACACGGTAGATTTCCATGGCCAGCGATCAGACCCGGGCCGCCATCCTCACCGCCGCCGAAATATTGTGGGCGGAGCGATCCTTTGGCGAAGTGACGATGCGCGACATTGTGTCCGCCGCGGGCGTCAACCTCGCCGCGGTGAACTATCATTTCGGATCGAAGGACGAACTGCTGGCGGAATTGTTCGTCAGCCGCACCACCGTGCTGAACCGAGAGCGCTTCGCCGAGCTGAAGGCGGCACAGGAAGCCGGCGGCGGCGAACCCAGCGTCGAAGCCATTCTCCGCGCCCTGGTCGGCCCGCCGCTGCGCTGGTGCCTCAGCCCAGACGAGCAGCGCTCCGCCGCCGCACGGTTCATGACCCGCGCCTCGGTTGAAACCGTGCCGCCGATCAAGAAGATCGTCGACCGCGAATTCCGCCATCTGCAGCGCTTCGCCACCGCGCTGTGCAAGGCGCTGCCCAACCGCGACGAGGTCGACGTCTACTGGGGCCTGCACTTCACGCTGGCCATGATCCGCCAGACCGTGACCGACAGCGAGCGCCTGCGTAAACTCTCCGGCGGGCTGTGCGACACCAGCGACACCGACGACATCATTCGCCGGATCGTCTCCGTGGCGACGGAAGCACTGATCGGGGACGCCATCCCGGCCCGCGCGCGCATGGCCGGGAAAAGGAAGGCGAGTTAATCGCGTCCCTTCAAACCGGACGGCCGGGCGAATTCAGATCGCCGTCGATCTCGTCCGCAGACTCGCCGGTCTGACCGTCGATCACATCCACGAACGTCGCCGGATGCAGTCGCTTGCGGTTGATCGTGAGATTGAACACGTCGAAGCGATTGTAGTAGCCGGTGACGTCATGGAACTGCTTGGGCTCGACGCAGCGCGACAGGTCGAACTCGGCATAACCGATACCCTCCTCGTCCTGCAGCATGTCGCCGACCGCTTCCGCCGTCGGATCGATGAAGAAACTCGCCGCGCGCGGGGTGCGGTCGATCACCTCCGCCACTGACGGATCGCGCGCGATCAGGAAATCGCGCATCGCCTTGTCGGTGTAGCCTGCCGTCACGATGCCGAACGCCTTGGCCTCGAACGAATGGGCGCTGGCTCGAATCCGGTTGGCGGCGACGTTGTTGAAGTTGGCGTTGTAGTTGCCGCCGGCGGCCGGCCGGCGCGTCGGCCACATCGGCGGCCAGCTTGAAATGTGAATCTGCTCGGCCTGCGCCATCAGCGCATAGCGCGCCAGCGGGTTGGTGTTCTCGCCGCAGATGAGGTTGCCCACACGCCCGATCGGCGTTGCCGAGACCTTGAGGCCGGCGCCATCGCCCGCCGCCCAGATCAGTTTTTCATAGAAGGTCGGCACCAGCTTGCGGTGATGATTGAGGATCGCGCCATCATGGCCGATCAGGATGTTGCTGTTCCACATCGCGCCAACGCTGGCGGATGAGCTTTCGCTGATGCCCATCGACACGGTGACGCCGAGCGCGCGCGCCTCGCGTCGCAATGCTGCGATTTCCGGTCCCTGCGCCGAGACAGACTGATCCGCCATCAGCATGAACAGGTCATGGTTGTCGATTGGCGCCCACAGCGCGGCCCATACCGGAAAGGCCGGAATATAGGTCTCGGGAAATGCGATCAGTTGCGCGCCAGCTTTTGCGGCTTCGCGGATGATCGAGATCGCCTTGGCGGTGGTCGCCGCGCGATCGAGAAAAACCGGCGCCGCGTGGACTGCCGCAACTTTCACGGATGACATGTTCGCTGATCCTTCCCTTCGAGGTCTTGCCCGCCTCGTCCCGGGATCATAGCGAAATCATCCGGCAATAAAAAAGCCCGCTCGAAGCGGGCTTTTCGCTGGTGCCGGAATTAACGGCGATGCCAATGACGGTGATGCCAGCCGTGATGGCGATGACCATAGAATCGCGGCGCGCCGTAATAACCCCACGACCGATAGAAGCGCCGGTTTGGCACGCAACGGCCCCAGGGATTGATGTGCCAGCCCGGACCGCAGCGCCAGCCAACCTGCGTGATGGGCGCGGGACTATCTCCGAGCGGCGCAGCCGGCATCGCCTGCGCGGATGACGCAAGCCCAAGTCCGACAACGACAGCAAGTGAAGCGAGGAGTTTCATAGCGTTCTCCTTATTCCATTTCGTGTATGTCGAAATTTCAACGCACCGCCCCTGAACGCAGGGTGAAGGACCTCGCCGGAATTCCGCCTCAGTTTGTTCGACGCCTGATCGACGGTTATGAGCGTCGCGAAAAATCAATCGGCGGACGCCGTGAACGTTCCTGATCGCGCGCGGATCAAATTTCGATCGGGCGCGGAACTGAATCGCGCTTGCGAAAACGAAGCAGTGTCCCGATCGACAGATGCGAAACGCATTGGGCTCGCGACACATTCCGCGACACCAATTCCCGGCGCGGGGAATCAAAGTAAAGCGCCCGCCTCACCCGATGGCGACGCGTCGTGCAGTCACGCGTTCATCATCGAATCGGGAAATTTGATCGAATTGGGAAAAAACTGGAGCGGGTGAAGGGAATCGAACCCTCGTATTCAGCTTGGAAGGCTGCTGCTCTACCATTGAGCTACACCCGCATCGCGCCGATGACCTAGCATGGCCTTACGGCGGCCTCAACCGCTCCGCGCACGCCCTGTGGGTGCCGGGCGGGGCATGTCCCGGGCTCGGAACTCCTTCACCCGCGCCACGTTGATGCGACGCGGCGTCATGGAGATTCGCCTCTGAATTTCCGGCAGCCGGCGACACGGCAAAGGAATTGCGACATGACCGGCAAGGACAAGTCTCACGACTCGAAGAAGCAGACGGGCGTCAAACACCCCGGAATGATGGGCGACGGCACCGAAGAGCAGAATCTCAACGAGCGCGGCAACCCGTCGGCCCGGATCACCGAGGACGAGGTTGCGGAAGCCTTCGACAAGCAGCAGAACAAGCCAGCGAAAAAGGCCTGAAACGGGCTCAGATGATATAAAAAACGCCCGCGAAACATCAAGTTTCGCGAGCGTTTTCAATATGGTGGGGGAAGAAGGACTCGAACCTTCGAAGCCATACGGCGGCTGATTTACAGTCAGCTCCCTTTGCCACTCGGGACACTCCCCCGCTTGACGCCACCGGACCGCCCTCGCGCCCTGTCGGACGGTGAAACGGCCATGGATGACGGCTAAAAGCGAGCCCGCAGGCGGGCACCCGGCTGGGCGCGTTTATGAGCGAAGCAATGGGGCAAAGTCAACCAAGGCTGTGATCAATCTGACAAATTGGCTGGCCCGGCCGGAACAGCAAATTGCCATTGATCCGGCGCCGTGAGACAAGCCGCCATGAGCGATCGCGACCGCAAGCCCCGTTTCAAGGACCGCAAGCCCGCCTTCGGCGGCAAGGACCGTGGCCGGCCCCGGCCCGGTGGCGGCCCTGTCTGGCGCGGCCGCGAGGGCCGTCCATCCGACGGACCGGTCATTCTTTACGGCTGGCACACGGTGGCCGCCGCCCTCGCCAACCCGAAACGCAAGATCCGCAAGCTGTTCGTCACTGAAAACGCGGCCCGGCGTCTGGCGGAGGAGAATATCGACACCCGCGTGACGCCCGAAATGGTGCGCCCGTCGGACATCGACCGCAGGCTCGGGCCGGACGCGGTGCATCAGGGACTTCTGGCAGAAGCCGACCCCCTGCCCTCGCCCGACATCGACACCCTGCCGCAGGACGGCATCGTGCTGGTGCTCGACCAGATCACCGACCCGCACAATGTCGGCGCCATTCTGCGCTCGGCTGCCGCCTTCGCGGTCAAGGCGGTGGTCACCACCGCGCGCCACAGCCCGGAAGCAACCGGCGTGCTGGCGAAGTCGGCGTCCGGCGCGCTCGAACTGGTGCCCATGGTGACGGTGCAGAATCTCGCCCGCGCGCTCGGCGAGATGAAAAACACCGGCTTTATGACCGTCGGCCTCGACAGCGCCGGCAGCGACAACCTCGCCGATGTCCCGTTGCAGGCGCCGCTGGCGCTGGTGCTGGGCGCGGAAGGCAAGGGCCTGCGCCAGCTCACCCGCGAGACCTGCGGCATCGTCGCGCGCATGGACATGCCGGGTGAGATCAAGAGTCTCAACGTCTCCAACGCCACCGCGCTGGCGCTCTACATCGGCGCCAGCAAGCTCGGCCTGATGCGCTGACGCGCGGCATCCGGGGCACACAAAAATTTCTCCCCATCAACAAGAAACGCCCGCTCGCACCAGGTGCGAACGGGCGTCCAAGAGTTCGACAGCTCTTGGGGTAGTTAGTTCATACGATGATGCGGACGCATCGGGCGCTGCTTGGCGTAACCCGAATAGCCACGCTGAACCACGCGCGGACCAGGCCGCGACGTATAGTAATATTTGGTGCCCGGACGCTGGTAACGGTGATGCGGGCGCGGCATCGGAACAGGACGCACCGCGCGCGGCGTGTGATAGACCGCGCGATGGTAGCGATAGTGACGCAGGGCGCGGCGGCTATAGATGCCCGGACGACGGATGCGCACGCCATCATAGTAATGGCTGGTGGCGTTGCCGTAAGGGCCGCCGGTGTAGCCATAGTAATAAGGCTGGCGATAGGCATACCAGCCCGACACCGCCCGCTCCTGATAGGTCGGCACCGGCGCGACGTTGCCCGGCCCGGTGTAGGTCGGTCCCTGGTTCACGTAATAGTACTGCGGCCCATAGTGCGACCACGGACCGGTCGGATCGGGCAGATGTTCGCGATGGCTCCGCACGCGATAGGCCGTGCCATATCCGTAGTTGTAGCCGTAGCCGCCGGTGACGCCGAAATTGAACCCCTGCGAGCACGGGTTGTAGCAAGCCATGGCCGGAGCCGCTGTCACCGTGAGGGCGAGTGCCGCTGCCACGGCCGCAATCGTCTGACGCATTGAACTCTCCTGTATCTCTTTTCGTATATCTCTTGTTCTTGTTGACCGGCTACCTGCGGAAATGCGGGACGCCGCGTGGCTCGGGCGGCGCCACGATGACCGCGGGCGGATCGTATGGAATGGGCTGCTGCAAAGGCGGCGGCGCCGACTGGGCCGAATAGGATTTATGATAGCTCTCGGCCGGGTGCGGAAGCCTGCGGTTGGCCGGCGGCTCGACCTCGAGGCGGCCATAACCCGGCTTGCGGCCAAGGCTTGGATAATAATGCTTCACGGGCGGCAGATCGTAACGATCCCAGCCGCCATAAACCGTCGGCTGGATACGGAAGCTCTTGGCCAGTCCCCAGTCGCTTTCCACCACAGCATAGGATGCATCGCGGCCATCGATGATGACCGGAACGCCGGGCTTTCCCGGGATGACGAGCACCGGGCCTGTATCCGCCAGCGCCGCCAGCGACGTTCCCACCAGAATTGCAACCGACAACGCCGCGCGCTGCATGACGACCTCTTCCAATCGAGGCTGCACCCTAGTCCACGTTGCCGGCACAGGTGTTAAAGCCCGCCGCCAATCTGCCGGTAAGCCTAACGCGAAAGCATGCGGCCCCGTTCAATTGCGCCGGTTGCGCTAAGACTTTGGAAAGCGGACGCGTTAACCGCTGGGGCGATTTCGCGACGAATGGTCACGGGGAGAAAATGGTGCCGGTTGAGAGGATTGAACTCCCGACCTTCGGTTTACAAAACCGCTGCTCTACCGCTGAGCTAAACCGGCATCCGGGCAAACAGCTATCAGCGCAGCCGCCGCCCGACAAGTCCGCAGGACCCCATCATGGCGCCGTTTTCTAGTCAGGCAGCCGTCGGCAAGCGAGGCGGCTTGCCGGGCTTCGAACGAACGGACACCGCCATCACGCGCTCCCGGATTCGGTTCCCCATTTTTTTCACGCGCGAAAAAACTTCCCGCACGATTCGCGTGTGCAAATGATCCGGTTCCCGGAACTACACAGACAAGATCGCGTTGCTTCTCCAGATTCATTTGAGACAAGGAGGACGCACATGACGATTGCAAAATTTGCTGCTGCTGCACTGATCGGAAGCGCGCTGGCGAGCGGCGCGGCGTATGCCCAGACCGCGACGACCCCATCGACGACCACGCCGAGCGCCACGGCCCCGAGCACCGCGGCTCCGAGCGCATCGTCGCAGAACTTCAGCGACGACTGGCGTGCATCGAAGATCATCGGCCTGTCGGTCTACAACGATGCGAACGAAAAACTCGGCAGCATCAGCGAGCTGATCACCGACAAGTCCGGCAAGATTACTGCCGCGGTCATCGGCGTGGGCGGCTTCCTCGGCGTCGGCCAGCATGACATCGCGGTGAATTTCGATCAGCTCAAGTTCGTCAACGAGCCGGTAAAGGCCACCACGGCTTCGAATACGCCGGCCGCGCCGGGCGCGGGCATGTCCGGTTCGGCGAAGTCCACCGTGGGCTCAAGCAGCGGTATGGCTGCCTCGTCCACCAAGGATCACTGGGCGCCTGACCATGCCGTGATGAGCGGCACCAAGGACCAGCTCAAGGCGATGCCTGAGTTCAAGTACACCGAATCGAAGAAGTAACGCGAACGCCGGTTCACGCCGGACGAGATTCGGATTTATCTGAATCAACCAGGGAGCGGTGCGCGAGCGCCGCTCCTTTCGCTTGCGCGTGATGTTTACAGAAACGACAGCAGGCAAACGCTGTTGACGACGACCGCCGCAGCCAACAGGACCGCAAGCGTGCCACTCAGCGAGCCGCCTTCGTCTGAAACATCGGAAAGTCGAATCATCTTCGTCATGGGCGATATCTGACGGAGATTCGGGGAAAGAGTCCCGATGATTGTTTTTTCCGGGCCATCTTGCGTCTGAAGGGATTCCGAGTCCGCCTGACCGAGTCGCACCGCCCTCTTCGCCCTACATCCTCCGCCTGTGCGCACATCGTGCCACGAGCCCTTGTGTCGCGCGACATCAGTTGCACAATGGGCTTCGTAACCAGGGAGCAACGACAAGAATGACCGCGAAGAGTCTGATGACCGAATTTCCGCCGTCGCAGGACAGGCTGGTGACCCTCGCCAACTGGCGGACCCAGCCATTCAACGACTGGAGCTATCGCAACGTCCGCCGCCTGCTGCCGACCGCCGACATCCCTGCTTCGCGCACGCCGTCACGGCTCGATCACGCGCCGCAGAACCTCAACGTCTCGTTCAAGGATCCGGATGGCAAAACCGTTCCGCTGACAACGTGGTTGCGCGGCACGCGAACCAACGCCTTTCTGGTGATGCGGCAGGGCCGCCTCGCCATGGAATGGTATGGCGAAGGCATGAACGGCACCACGCCGCATATCGTGTTCTCGGTCAGCAAATCGATCTGCGGCGCGCTCGGCGGCGTGCTTGTGGAGCGCGGCCTTCTCGATCCGGATCGCCCGGTCACCGGCTACATTCCCGAAATCGCGGCCAGCGTTTACGGCAGCAATGGCTGCACCGTGCGCCATCTGCTCGACATGTCGGTCGGCATCAAATTCGAGGAGGACTATCTCGATCCGAATGGCGACGTCGCGCGCTATCGCCGTGCGGTCGGCTGGGATGTCACACCGCCCGGCCAGCCTCTGATTGACCTGCGCAGCTTCCTCGCCATGCAGAAGGCGGACGGCACTAATCATGGCGAGACCTTCCACTATGTCTCGACCAATACCGACATGCTGGGCTGGGTTTATGAGCGCGCCGCAGGGCGTGCGCTGTCGGATCTGCTCAGCGAGCACCTGTGGCAACCGATGGGCGCGGAAACCGATGCCTATATCACGCTGGATGCGCATGGCGCGATGCGCGCTGCGGGCGGCATCTGTGCGGCGCCGCACGACCTCGCGCGTTTCGGCGAGATGATCCGACGCCGCGGCGTGGTCGATGGGCGGCAGGTGGTGCCCGGCGCCTGGATCGACGACATCAACGACAACGGCAGCGCCGAAGCGTGGGGACGCGGAGACTTCGCCGATCTTTTTCCGGGCGCGCATTATCGCAGCAAGTTCTACCAGATCGATCGCAAGCGGCAGACCCTGGCCTGCCTCGGCATCCACGGGCAGTACATCTATATCGACCCGCCGTCGGAGACCGTCATCGTCCGCGTCGGTTCGGACCATACCCCACTCGACATCCCGGCAACCCAGACGTGGCGGCACGCGTTCGACACGATCGCCGCGCAATTCTCCTGAGGCGGCCTCAATTCATCGCCACGATGCCCGCATTCAGCGTCGTGGCGTAGGCCACCCATGCGAGATACGGGGCGAGGAGCCAGGCCGCGGGACGATCGACCTTTGCGCTTGCGACCATCGTCATGGCGATCGCAACCACCAGCAGGACGATAATGATCAGCGCGGCCACGGTCGCGTGGGCGCCGAAGAAAATCGGCGACCACGCGGCATTCAGCGCCAGTTGCATCAGGAAATATGTGATCGCCGTGCGGCGCTGCGCGGATGGCACGGCCCTGTCCCACAGCCGCCACAGCGCAACGGCCATCAGGACGTACAGAATGGTCCAGACGATCGGGAATGCCGCCGGCGGCGGTGTCCATGACGGCTTCGCCAGCGCCGCGTACCATGTCGCGATCTGCGGACGAGTGACATAGGATTCAAGAAAACCAACAGCGAGACATAAAAGCAGGCACGCAATCAACCGACCGGTGGATTTCAGCGTCATCAAGACCCCAGGCTTACGTGGTGGAAACACCGTTCAACGACGTGGCGACTGCATCGTTCCTGTCAACGCGTCAGCTTTTCCATTTCCGGGAAGGGCGCAAGGGTCACGTTCTCGCAAATCTCGCCGCCGTCCTCGATCAACCGGTCAAGGCGACCATCGACGAACAGCGCGGCGCGAACGCGGACCGGGCCATTGCGCCCGCCCTCCTCGCGCGCACTGTAGCGAAGGCAGGCGACATAGCGCAGCCGCCCGCCGACGGTGCGCTGGACCGGCTGGGCGATCATCGCCGCGCGCACGCCCTGCGGGTCATTGAGATAGGTGCGCAGGAAGGCCAGCAGATCGGCGCGATAGTTGGCCGGGAAAGGCTGATTATCGACACCCCGGTCGGCCGTGTAACTCACGCTGTCGTTGTTGTCGGTGGCGCAAGCCGCCAGCAATACCGCGAGCATCGTCGCCGCGACCGCCCTGCCCCACATTCTCGCCCCTCCGACTGTCGCCAATTTGCCACGCGCCTTCGCGAAGTCCGCGCCCCGCCCGGCCGCAGACATTGTGGCATTGACAAGGCAGGTGGCGGACGATTGATTGCCGCTACGGCACAGGTGCCGGCGCGAGCCGGCTAATAGGGAATTCGGTGCCGCCGCATCCGGTGTCCGGCATTTTGCACGGAAGGCCGGCAGCGGCAAAGCCGAAGCTGCCCCCGCAACTGTCAGCGGTGAGCCGTTGTCCACAATGCCACTGAGCATCTGCTCGGGAAGGCGGACAACGGCGGCGATCCGCGAGCCAGGAGACCTGCCTGTACCGGTCATCCTTCCGGCGCACGGGGTGTGCGAAGGAGCGGCGTTTCCGCAGCGGTGACACGACCCAACCGTTGCGGAGAACCGGCAGATGCCCCGTTTCCCCACTTTCGGATTGTCGGCCGCTCTCCCTGGCGAGCGAGCGGCGGCAGTGCGTGTGGACACCGGCTCAGTCCCTCCGCGATCGACAGCATCGACGGAGACCAGATTGACCAGTTCTGTTTACCAGCCCTTTTCCCGATTGATCTCGCCGGCATTGTTCGCGGCATTGCTCGCGAGCGCGGCCGCGATCGTACCGACGCGGGCGCAAAGCCAGGAAACTCCGCTGCCGGCGGTCAATGTCGATTCGAGCCGCCTCGCCAGCGTCGGCATCGTCGGCGCATCGACCAGCGTCATCACCGCCGAAGATATCGCGCGCTCGCCGGGCCAGACCGTGCAGGACGTGCTCGCAACCGTGCCGGGCGTGCAGTTGCGTTCGCTGTATGGCTCGGTCAACGGAGCAGGAACGATCGTTGACCTGCGCGGTTTCGGCGCCTTCGCATCGCCCAATACGCTGGTGCTGATCAACGGCCGTCGTGTCAACGATCTCGATCTCAACAGCGTCGACCTGTCGACCATTCCGCTGCAGTCGATCGAACGTATCGAGGTGACGCGCGGCAACAGCGGCGCAGTCCTGTACGGCGACAATGCCGTTGGCGGCGTCATCAACATCGTCACCAAGACTGGCGCGGGCACGGGCAAGCCGCTTGCCATGCGGGCGGAAGCCGGCGTCGGTTCGTTCAATCAGAAGTACGGCAACATATCGGCGACGACCAACTACGGGCCATGGTCCACGGCCATCTTCGGCAATGCCATCAACTCAGACGGCTACCGCAAAAACAATGAGCTGAACCAGCGCACCGGAAGCGGCGAACTGCGCTACACCACCGCCGATTTCAGCGCCTTCATCAACCTGTCCGGCGACCGCCAGCACCTCGGCCTGCCGGGCGCACGTTCGTCATCCGAATTCGGCACCGGCATCAACCGCCTCGCGACCGACCCGCGCGGCACGTCATCGCCGTTCGATTTCGGCGACACGCAGCGCGCCAACATCACCGCCGGCTTCACCAAGACATTGTGGAGCGGCGCGGAACTGATCGTCGACGGCGGCGTCCGCAACAAGGATTCACAGACCTCATTCCTCGGCAACGTCCCGCTCAGCCCGTTCAGCGCGAGTTCGGTGGATTCGTCGCTGCAAACATGGTCGATCACGCCACGCCTCAGCATCAAGAACGATCTGTTCGGACTGAAATCGAACATCCTGACGGGCATCGACTACTACGATGTGAGCTACAACTCGAACCGCAGCCGCTATCTCAGCGATCCCGCCATCCACGCCTACAACGCAGGCCAGCAGTCGCTTGCCGCGTACTGGCAGCACACCGTCGGCATCCTGCCGACCACCGACGTGTCGTATGGCGGCCGCATCGAGAACACCCGCACCCAGGCGACCGACAAGCTCAACCCTCTCGCGCCCAACTATTTCGGCGACCTGCAGGCCAACCCGCTCGACCAGAACCAGACCAATCACGCGCTGCACGTCGGCATCGAGCACCGCTTCAACGACACCTTCGCGGTGTTCGGACGCGCCGCGCGCGCCTTTCGTCTTCCCAATGTCGACGAGCGGATCGGCGCAAGCCCGTTCGGCGCGGTCGGCACGTTCGATATCAAGACCCAGACGTCCTACGACGTCGAAGGCGGCGTCCGTATTCATCACGGTCCGCTCGATATCCAGGCGAGCTACTACGACATGCATCTCAAGAACGAGTTGCACTTCGATCCGGTCGCTTTCCTCGACTACAATCTCGATCCGACGCACCGCTATGGCGTCGAGACCAGCGCGTCGCTGCGCATCAACGACAGCCTGCGGCTGAAGGGCGGATTCGCCTACACCCGCGCGGTGTTCGAGGAAGGCCCGTTCAGGGGCAACGACGTTCCGCTGGTGTCGCGTCTGTCCGGCAGCGCCGGTGTGTCATGGAACGTCTGGCAGAAGTATCTGGTGCTCGATGCCACGGTTCGCGCCTGGAGTGCGCGCCGCATGGACAACGATCAGGCCAACTTCCAGCCGCTGATCCCGGCGAACGCGACCCTCGACCTCAAGATCTCCGGCGAAGTGGACCGGTTCTTCTGGTCGTTTGCCGTGAACAATGTCTTCAACGTCTCTTATTACGACTACAGCGTCGCGAGCGCCTCGACCTACGGCGTCTACAACGCCTATCCGCTCCCCGGCCGCACCTACATGCTCAAGGCCGGCATGACGTTCTGATCAAAAAGCTCGGCCCGCGGCATCTGGAGATGTACCGCGGGCCGGCCTTCCCTCCATCGTCACCTCTCGCGGGGGCGTTGCGAGACGCGACGTGGAATGCCGTCAGATCTTCTTCTTGACGATCACGGTGCGATGGCCCGGAGTCATCACGACCTTCTTCTTCACCACGTGGCGCGGCGTCATCACCACTTTCTTCTTCACCACGACATGACGATGGGCGCGATGGTGACGATGCTTCTTGATCACCACGACCTTGTTGTTGGCGTTGGCGAACGAATGGGCGATCGGCGCGTGGGTGGTCTTGATCACGGTGGTTCCGGCCATCGCGGGCGCGGCAAGCAGCGAACCGGCGAGCACCGCGGCGGAAATCGTCTTGAACAACATCGTTGTCTCCTGTGTCTGTGCGATCGACTTGCCGATGGCCGGAATGGCCGGGTGAGCGATCATGAGCACGATCCTGACGCCTGATCGCTGAACCCGATCTGAAGTCTCCCGACGGCTTGCGTTCATCTGGATGAAAATTTGGTCATCTGACGGCCCCAGGGCGTGAAATAATATTTCCCACCCTCCTGCGGCCCGATGCGGGGACTTTTCGAACCTTCCCGGTGTTCAAGCCGACAGACCTGGATAGAATTGCCCGACCGGTCCGACAGGAGAACACCATGATCCCAAGCATCAGGTTGACGATCCTTGCCGCTGTCGTCGCAGCCTTCGCGGCAGCGCCGACGCTCAACAGCGCATTGGCCGCCGGCTCCGACGAGCCTTCACCGCCGGCGTCGAGCAGCAAGTCGAAGGACACCAAGAAGCCAAAGAAGTCCGGCAAGCACTCGAGCGTCGACGATCCGAAATTCCTGCAGGACTATCGCGCCGCCTACGCGACGATCTACGAGCGTCACGCCTACGCCGACGCGATCGATCAGCTCAAGGCGCTCGATCACGATGACCGGGCCGACGTCGCCAACCTGATCGGCTACTCCTATCGCAAACTCGGCAACTATCAGCTCTCGAGCCTGTGGTACGAACGCGCGCTGAAAGCCGACCCGAACCACGTTCGCACCTGGCAGTACTATGGCCTGTGGCAGGTCGAACAGGGCAACCGCCAGCAGGCGCAGTATCATCTCGCCAAGCTTGCCCAACTGGCCGGCACCGACAGCGAGGAATACCGCTCGCTGGCGCGCGCGATCGCCACGGGACGCACCACTTACTGATTGAATGGACCGCCAACGCCGGCGCATCGCCACCGATGCGCCGGCGTTGGCGTATCTTAACGCTGTCGCACACTTGCCGCCGAGGGCGAATTAACCAGTGTCGCGCCTCGACAAGGGCGGATAAGGTCTATAGACGATCCTCCGCTGCCGGCCTGCGGCAGCTGTCGCTATAGTGAAGTCATCCGCCGATGAGTGCCGTCCGCAAATATCAACGCATCGCTTTTGTGGCGAGCCAGAGCGACGAAGCGCAGCAGGCGCTGAAGCAACTCGTTGGGGAATTCGGCAACAGCGAGCCCGACCAGGCCGACGTCATCGTCGCGCTCGGCGGCGACGGATTGATGCTGCAGACCCTGCATCGCTACATGCGTTCGGGCAAACCGATCTACGGCATGCACCGCGGCACCGTTGGCTTCCTGATGAACGAGTTCAGCACCCGTTCCCTGCCCGAGCGGCTGGAAGCGGCGAAACTCACCGTGATCAATCCGCTCTTGATGCGCGCCACCGACGTGAATGGCAACGTTCATATCCATCACGCCATCAACGAGGTCTCGCTGTTCCGCCAGACCCATCAGGCCGCGCGGCTGCGCATCCTGGTGGATGAGCGCGAACGCATGGCGGAGCTGGTCGCGGACGGCGTGCTGGTGGCAACACCGGCAGGCTCGACCGCCTATAATCTTTCCGCTCAGGGCCCGATCCTGCCGATCAACGCCGCGCTGCTCGCGCTGACGCCGATCAGCGCGTTTCGGCCGCGGCGCTGGCGCGGCGCGCTGCTGCCCAACACCGCGTTCGTGGTCATCGAAGTGCTCGAGGGCGACAAGCGCCCGGTCGCGGCAGTTGCGGATCACGACGAGGCCCGCGACGTGCGCCGCGTCGAAATCCTCACCGACCGGACGATCTCGATCCGGATGCTGTTCGACCCCGGGCACAGCCTCGAGGAGCGAATCCTGAGCGAACAGTTCGGATTCTGACGCCGCCGGGCCGGACCGCCGCACCGAAAAAAGACGGTATCTGAAGCCCTTAGCGGTGCATTTTCACCCACCACTAAGGATAACTATTCGTTAACGGCAGCCACCTATAGTTAACGCCAGGTATATTCCGCCCTGGCCGGTCCATGTCGTTTCGCATCGATTTCAACAAACTGCGATTCCTTGTGTGCGACGACAATCCGCACATGCGGCGCATTTTGCGGACGCTGCTGCATTCGTTCGGCGCGCGCGAAGTCTACGAGGCCGAGGACGGCGCCACCGCGCTCGAAATGTACGGCCACTACGTGCCCGACATTGTCATCACCGACTGGGCCATGCCGATTTTCGACGGCATCGAACTCGCCCAGATGATCCGCCAGCCGGAAGGCATAGGCAGTCCGTTCGCGCCGATCATCATGCTCACCGGCCATTCGGAGAAGCGCCGCGTGATGTACGCGCGCGATGCCGGCGTCACCGAATTTCTCGCCAAACCGATTTCGGCCAAGGGCCTCTATCAGCGCATCATGAACGTGGTGACCAACCCGCGCCCGTTCATCCGCACCAAGAACTATTTCGGCCCCGACCGCCGCCGCAACACGACCAACAACTACATCGGTCCGGAACGTCGCCGTGCCGGCGCAAAACCCGACATCGTCGAGCATCCGGCGCTGCTCGATAAGGTTCGCATGGGAAGCTGAGCATCATGGCAAAAGAGAAGCTTCCTCCGGTCCAGGTCGAGACCTTCGACGAATATCAGGTCATCACGCCGCCCAACCCGCTGCGCCGCGCGGTACGCCGCGTCGATGAGCGCGACATGGACGATCCGGTGGCGCGCGCCGAACAGGCGCTCGCCGACATGTCGCACGAATTCAAATCGTGGATGGCGGAGGAATGCGAACGCCTCGCCACCGCTCACGCGACGATCCTACGCGACGGATTCAGCGGCCCTGCCCGCGAGGAGCTGTTCCGCGCGGCTCATGACATCAAGGGCGGCGCCGCGACGTTCGGCTACGCGGCCGCAGGCTCCATCGCCGAGAGCCTGTGCCGCGTCATCGAACACGCGCCGGATCTCGAGCAGGTGCCGGCCGAACTCATCGCCCACCACATCAACGCGATCCAGGCGATCGTGCGCGAGCAGACACGTCCCGACAAGGTCAGCACCGCTGAGCAGTTGAGCCTGCGCCTGCGCAGCGTGGCGGATGAATACCTCATCCACGTCAATCGCGACCGGCCCGAACACCTCGAAGCGGTGACGGCGCCGAGCATCGTGCCGGGCGACTAGGACACGTTTCAACCCGCGCTGAATGCGTCATGCCCGGGCTTGACCCGGGCATCCATCAAGCCAGACGAGTTTTTTTAGAAGGATGGATTGCCGGGTCACGCCCGGCAATAACAATTGGGTGCAATCGCGCTTACGCCGCGATCAGGCGGCGATGGTCGTCGAGATCTCGCGAAGCCAGAGCAAACTCGTCGCGTTCGTCGTCATACGCATAGTCGTCGGCGACATCCTCGTACTCCGGTTCCGCCGCCGACCACGACAAGCGCGCCACGAAATCATCGGCAAGGATCTGGTCGTTTTCATCGGCAAGCTCGTCGCAGAACAGCCGCGCTTCCTCGCGCGCGGATTCGGTGGCGAACCGCCGCAGCAGAATCAGCAGGGCGTCGCTGCCCGATCCGGTATCGCAATGGGTGAGCACGCGCTCCACCATGCGGCGGCGAAGCCGCGTCGCCCCGCCTACCGTGCCGACGAAACCGACCTCGTGGCCGGCTTCCAGCGCCGCGCGGAATGCGGGGAACGTGGTTTCCGGCAATCTGGCCTTTGCCAGCAAGGCATTCAGACTGGTGCCGCCGCGATCATGAACCAGAGCAGCCACGCGGCTCGCCGGCAGGCTCGACAGTTCGGCGAGCGCGGCCTCGAACAACTCCATGTTGCCGGACAACAGCGCGCGCAGGATCAGGCCGGTGTTGAGCTGACCCGCAGCCCGCAAATGCCGCACCAGCGCGGCCATCTCTTCGCCGCGCGTCCGGGCCGCAACGTTGACCGTCGCACGTTCGCGAGCCTCCACTGCAATTCGTTCGGCGCGATCCGGGGACAGCCACTCGCGCGCGACCACGAACTGCGCCAGTGTGTTCGACAGCTTCTCCACCAGCGTCAGACGGGTCGCCGCGGGCAGATCGTCGAGCGCCAGCAACGCTTCCCGGATCGCGGCAAGATGGCCGTGACGTTCGACGATGCGATCGAGCGAGAATTGCGCCAGCGCGGCGGCGGGATTTTCAATCAGTTCGAGCGACGCCGCGGGCGAGCCGACTTCAGCGATGGCGGCGCCGATCGACGCCGGCAGCCCGGCGCGGCGGGCGATGGCGCATTGGGTTTCGGAGTTGCCGGTGGCAACGATGTCCACCAGATCCGTATCGATCAGCAGCGGAGAAAATTCGAGAATTGGCAGCGCCACTGACGGCTGATCGGCGGCCAGCGCCGCGATGATGGCGGGTGGCGCGTCCGGCGTGCGGCAGAACACTTCCGCCATCGCCTGCCTCACCAGCGGCGACGGATCGTCGAGCAACATCAACAGCGCGCCTTCGGCGGCCGCCCGATCGTCGTCCGACAGATCGGAAATCAGCCACGCCCGGGCCAGCGCCCGCGTCGCCTCTGCACGCTCGCCCGCCGAAGCGGTGCGGACCCAACTAATGAACTGCCGAACGATCATGGGTGTTCCGGCTTACGCAACTGGCCAAAGCATCGACACGCGATGCCACTGTCAGAAAGCGTAAACCATGACACTTAAGAAACAGTTCACCATAACCGGCTGAGTGCGTTGAGGTTTCATTAACCTCACGCGGCCGCTCAGCCGCTGTATGCGCCGGTCGGATCGCTGAACAGATTGAACGGCGCCTGCCCGGTTGCGGTGCTCGCCGCCGCGGCGTTGGGCGACCGCGTGTTGCTCCACAGCGATTGCACCGCCGGCGACACCGGCTCGCTGCGATTGCCCGCCTGAAACAGCGAGCGGAACATCTGATCCTGCTGTCCCTGCAGCGCCGCGACGCGATCGGTCGCGGCCTGTGTCGGTTGCGGAAAATACGCAAGGTACGTTCCGGTGTTCGGCGCTTGCAGCGATACCGGCTCCGACACGCCGGAGGCCGCGCCTGCGCTGGCGAGCGCAGTGCGCGTCACCGGCGAGTTGGCCGCCGCAGCATAGCGCGACGTCAAAACCGAATAGACTTGCGACACGCTGCGCGGGCTGCCGTCGCGGTCATAGAAGATCGGACGATTGGCTGCCGCGGCCGCAGGAAAAAATGCCGGAGCCGATGCATTGGGATTGCTCTGCGCGCTGTTGATCAGCCGCGCCGCGCCGTTCACGCCCATGAAGTGCGCAATGTAAAGTTCGCCATCGCTCGGGCGGCGGCCGAGTTCGCCGGTCAGCTTGAAACTGTTGGATTGCGTCAGCACGCCGGCCATCGCGGCATTGGCCGCAGGATCGTCGCGCAGTTTCAGGATTTCGGAGCGCGCTGCCGGGTCCTCGACATAATAATGTCCCGACGACGATTTTGAGATCGCATTGGCGTACTGGGCGTAACCGAACGCCGCGCCCGCTTCCTTCACGGTGCCGAGCCAGGTCTGCTCGATGAACTGATAAAGCCCCCGCGCCGACGAGGTCGACGCGGCCGCGCTGGGATTGAGATTGGATTCGATCTTTGCCGCCGACACCAGATACTCGAAGCTCGCGCCGGTCGCCGCAGCGGCCTGCCTGATGGTGCCTGCGAGTTTGGCGCGGACCGAATCGAGTCCGGCCGCAATGCTGTCGATTGCCATGTGTCCCGCTCCCCGGTGACACGCGAATTCAGGGCGAGCGTCTCCCAACGCCCGCAGGCCTCCCAGCCTGCCGCCAAGGTGGAGCGATTATGGTTAATGAAGGGTTAACAATTCCCTCTCCGCGCCCGCTGAGAGGTGAACTCAAATCACCGATAAACCTTCGCTGGATCGAAAGTCTTCTCCGCATCGACGAATGACAGCGTCGTCGCGCCGTCCTTGCCGGTCACCGCGCGATAGAAGCACGAGCGACGGCCGGTATGGCAGGCGCCGCCGATCTGCTCGACCTTGATCCACACCGCATCCTGATCGCAGTCCATCCGCATTTCGACCACGCGCTGGGTGTGGCCCGAGCTTTCGCCCTTGCGCCACAGCGCCTTGCGCGAGCGGCTGTAGTACCAGCCCTCGCCGGTCGCGATGGTCTTGCGCAGCGCTTCGTCGTTCATGTGAGCAACCATCAGCACGTCGCCGGTCGCGACATCGGTCGCAACGCAGGTAACGAGGCCGGCGGCGTCGAACTTCGGGCTGAAGGCCAGCCCTTCCTCGATCTCGTGGGAATGCGTGCTCACGGAAAATCACTTTCGCAAAAAAGCCCACGGCCTCTGAGAGAGCCTTGGGGCGGAGACGGCGCGCTTTCTCAAGACGCGTTTTTCCCGCCAACCGGTATGCACTTCGCTCGAAAACGCTTCTGCTCACGCGCCGGGCGCGCGCACCATGGAGAGGAAGCGCGCCTGCTCTTCCGGGATATCGCGGAAGACGCCGGAGAAGCGCGAGGTGATGGTTCTGGCGCCCTGCTTGGCGATGCCGCGCACCGACATGCAGGTGTGCTCGGCCTCGAGCAAAACCGCCACGCCGCGCGGCTGCAGGATCGCGTCGATCGCACCGGCGATCTGCGCGGTGAGATGCTCCTGGGTCTGCAGACGATGAGCGAAGATATCGACCAGCCGTGCCAGCTTCGACAGACCCACCACCCGCTCAACCGGCGTATAGGCGATATGCGCCTTGCCGTAGAACGGCATCACGTGATGCTCGCAATGGGAATGAAAACTGATGTCGCGCACCAGCACGAAATCGTCGTAGCCGGCGGTCTCGCCGAACGTGCGGTTCAACACCTCGGCCGGGCACAGATGATAGCCTTGGAACAGTTCGTCATAGGCTTCGACCACCCGACGCGGCGTGTCGAGCAGACCCTCGCGCGCGGGGTCTTCGCCGATGTAGGACAGCAGCGTCTTGACCGCGGCTTCGGCCTCCTCCCGCGACGGGCGCGGCAGATCGGCCCGCACCGCAGGCGCCTGAAATTCGGAAAGGGGGATCTCGGAAGGTTTCTCGGGGGTCTTGCCGCCCCGCAGGGGCTTGATCACAGCGTCCATTCGGCTCTCCGTTCGACCGGCCTTCTATCACAAAGCCGGAGTGTCACCGGCCGCCGCGGGGCCAAATAGCCTCCGGACGCCTTATCCCTTCTCAGGCCGATCCGGGTGGTGTCCACCTCCCAGGACCACCCAAAGGCGGGTTTATTCCTGTACAACCCTCATTATATAGGGTGGGACGGTTCGCCGCCAAGGGCGGCGACGCAGGGGTTTCATGCAACGCCATGCTGAACGACATCTATAATAAACGGATCATCGAGCTGGCAGGCAATATTCCGAGGCTGGGACGGCTTTCCGATCCCGATGCCTCGGCAACTGCCCACTCCAAGCTGTGCGGCTCGACGGTCAAGGTTGACCTCAAGATGGCCGACGGCGTGGTCACCGATTTTGCCCACGACGTGAAGGCCTGCGCGCTCGGCCAGGCGTCGTCGTCGATCATGGCAAGCCACGTCATCGGTTCGAACGCGGGCGAATTGCGCGAGTTGCGCGAGGCCGTCCGCAAGATGCTGAAGGAAAACGGCGCGCCACCGCAAGGCAAATGGGCCGACATCGCCCTGCTCGAGCCGGTCCGCGACTACAAGGCGCGCCACGCCTCGACCATGCTGACCTTCGATGCGGTGGTCGACGCCATCGGCCAGATCGAAGCCAGGAACGGCGAAAAGGCCAAGAACAACGCCGGCGCGCTGGCGGAGTCGGAATCCTGATTTCAATCCGGATGGTCCCCTCATCCTGAGGAGCGCATCTTTGGGCGTCTCGAAGGATGAGACTCGGGCGAAATGAGCCTCATGGTTCGCGAGGCCTCGCCTCGCTCCCCGCCATGAGGGAGCGATCCTCAAACAAAAGTTGAAAACAGCAGCTATTTCGGCGGGACCGTTCCGCCGGTCGCGGGCTGGGCCTCGGCCGTCTTGGTCGCCTTGGTCACGCCCGGCGATGCGGGGGCAGCCGGTTCGCTCTTGAAACGATCCTGAATCGACTTGGCCTCCGAGGACGCAACCACACTGGCCACCGTCCCGGAACGCATCGGCGCCGCAGCCACCGCGTCATCACGCAGGATATGCGTAAGCCGCAGTTCCTGAGGCGTCAGCTCATGCAGCGGTTCCCACGGCGGCACGCTCAGCGCCAGCGCCAGCAGATCGCCCGAACCGCCCATGTCGAAAGTGAACTTCGCAAGGCTGCCGATGTCGTGCTGAACGATGGTGAGGTCCTGCGCGGTGTAGCTCGCCGCCTTGGCGTTGTCGGCGCGGTCCCCCATCCAGATCTGGTGAACACGAACATGCGCTCCGGCCGGCACGTAACGCGTTTGGCCGGACAGCAGCAGGAACACGCACATCGATTCACAGTAGGCATCCGGCAGCACGTCGCGCTCCGGACCGTTCTTGCCGTCGCGTTCCACCACCGCACCGACGGTTGTGTGAATGCCGAGTTCGCGCCAGCGCCGCCCCAGCGCGATGGCATCGAGCACCGAACCACCGCTGGAATCGAGCACCATGGTGGCGCCCTTCACCTTGCGATCCCGGGCGAAAGCCGCGAACTGCTTGGGCGTATCGTTGGTGACCACGCCGACGGCGGCGATCCAGTCGCGGCAATCCGGCTCGCAGGCATCGCCTCGTGCGGCATGCCATGTAAACGTCATCGGAAGCTTGCGCTGCTCCATCGTCGGAGCGACGGATTGCGGCGCATCACCGGCCAGGGCGAACCCGGGCAGGGCTGCAAAAAAAGCGGCAGCGCATAGTCGCGCACAGCCGCTTACGATCGCTGACCCCACGATATTCAAGCCGGTTCCTTCCCACCCTTCAACGCAATGGCGATGGCCCCAGTCCACGCAACGATTCTGTCACGCGGCTCTTATAAAACCGTAACGATGCTGCGGTTTTGCGTCTATTCCACTTTTGCTGCATCGCAGTCAAAAGCGTGCGATTGTTGTCGGGTGTGGCGCGAAAGCACGCTAAGTTCCGAGCTCGGAACCAATCGCCTGCCGCAAACCCGCCGCAGAGAATGAGATGAAGCTGTCGACGCCCTGTCCGCATTGTGGAACCACACTCACGCACCTTCCCCGCAACGCCGGGCGCGGGATGATCTGGATTTATCGCCACACCCTGTCACCGCTGATCGGCTTCAACTGCCGCCACCTGCCGACCTGCTCGGTATATGGCGACGAGGCGATCGGACGCTTCGGCCTGTGGGCCGGCGGATGGATGACACTCGCGCGCCTGCTGCGCTGCCAGCCATGGGGCACCTCGGGCATCGACAATGTCCCCGCGCAGACGCCTGCGAACGCACGCTGGTATCTGCCATGGCGCTACGCCCGCTGGCGCGGCGTCAACGACGGTTCGGTCAATTGATGCCGGCGCGCGGCCGCGTCAGCACGATCAGCAACACGGTCAATCCGATCGCGACAGTCGCCGCGATGTTCATCGCGTCGAAAGCTCCGCGCGCATAGAACATGGCGCCGAGCGCCGAGCCGAGCCCCTGCCCGATATAGAGCACCGATGTGTTGAGCGAGACCGATGCGCTGGCGAGCGTCGGCGCCGCCGCCATCAGACGCACCTGCTGCATCGAGTTGGCCGCGGCGAACCCGAAGCCCCACAGCACCATCGCAGCGATCATCGCCATCAGCACGCCGCTGCCCAACGTCCATGCGCCGATGCCGACCAGGATCGAGAGCGAGAACGCCAGCGAGGTTTTCCACGCGCCCCATGAGTCCACGATCCGGCTGGCGAGAACGTTGCCGGCAAATCCCATGACGCCGTAGATCGCGAACAGCAGCGCGACGGCCTCAGGACCCGCGCCGGCCTGATGCTGAACCAGCGGCCCCATGAAAGTGAAAATGATGAACTGGCTGCCCATCTGCATCATGGTGATCAGCAACAGCATGAGCACCAGCGGGTTACCGCCGAGCGCGCCCCAGGTCTTGAGATCGACGCGCACGCCGGCGATGCCGCGCGGCAGCCGCCACGCCGTGAGCACGAAGGCGAGAAACGCAATCAGTGCGATACCGGCATAGGCCATGCGCCAGCCGAAATGGCTGGCGAGATAAGTGACCGTCGGCAAACCGCCAGCAGCGGCAAGCGACCAGCCGAGAAAAACATAAGTCATGGTGCTGCCGCGCCGCTCCGCGGGGACCATGGTCGAAGCCAGGCTCGCGGCCTGCGGCGTGAACAGCGCCACCACCGCCAGCATCACCAGCCTCAACCCGAGCAGCGAGCGATAGTCGGGCGCCATTGCCGATGCGATGTGGGTGAGCGAGGTGAACAGCATCGTGCCCGCCAGCAAAGGCCTGCGATCGAAGCGGCTTGTCAGCCACGCCGTCGCGGGCGACGCGATGCACAGCACGATAGCGCCGAAGGTAATCAGCAGGCCCGCGTCGCGAATGCTGACGCCAAGGCCATTCGACAGTTGCGGCAACATACCCGCCGGCGCGAGCACGCTCACGCCGGTCACGATGTTGCCGATCATCAGGGAAGTAACAGCGAAGCGTTTCATGGAGGCTCGGTATACGAACTGGAACTATACATGCAATTGCATGAAAATGCAATGGTGTGTTGCGTTGAGTAACGGAAATTGCGACGCGCCTTCACATCATTCCCACAAACTTCCTCCTTTTCCCGGGCGCGACGCAGCGTGAAACGCTGCTTCGCAGACCCGGGATCATCACCGGCTCCGAGTTTGGAACGGCCCCGGATCAGCAGCGCATCGCTAACGCGCTGCCCAGCTCCGGCGCATAGAAGAATTCTGGGTTCTCGTCTTCGCGGCGGCGACACCGAACAAGACGCGTATTACTCCTCCCCCAACTGCCTTGCCCGATACGCCCGCGTCTTTTCGCGATTGCCGCACAGGGCCGACACGCACCAGCGCCGCGTGCCCGGCTTCGAGCGGTCGTAGAATACGCGCCGACATTCATCGGACGCACACATCTTCAGCCGGTCGAGCGTGCCGTTGTCGGAGCCGCGCAACAATTGCGCGACCACAACGGACAAGCCGGACAATGCATCCTTGCGCGCGCCGCGAAGGGTCATGGTGCCGGCCGGACCTGCCTGGACAAGCAGCGGAAATTTTTCAATCGCCCGATTGAACGCATGCAGGGCCTCTTTGCCGCCCCGCAGGTCGGGCTCGCGCTGCAGATGGGCACGCAGCGCCGCCCGCAACTCCAGCGCCTCGGCCAGCATCGCGGCAGTGACCTTGCCGCCCGATGGCAACAGCCCGCGTTCCGCCATCCATGCGGCAAGATCGGCCGGGCTCGTCAGTTCATCGCCATGCGGGTGCTGAACGCCATGATGGGTGAAATGGCGCAGGTCGAGCGTGTTGGCGAAATCGTAGAGATCGGCCAGTTCATCGGGAACCTTGAATTTGCGCGAGGCTTTCGACATCGACACTAGTAAAACACTTTTACTGGTTGACAGCAAGCGCGTGCCGCCGCATCCTGCAACCTCGCCGCCAACGCCCGCCACGCCGGAGAGCACGATGAGCAGCCAGACCGCTTCGCCCGCCGGCCTGTTCCGGGGCTGGTACGTGGTCGCCGCCGCGTTCGCCGTGATGATGATCGGCTTCGGCTGCGCCTACTCGTTCAGCGCGTTCGTGGAATCGCTGCAGAGCGATTTCGGCGCATCGCGCGGCTCGGTGTCGCTGGTATTCTCGCTCGCCGGCTTTCTCTATTTCGCGCTGGGCATGGTGAGCGGCCCCCTCGCCGACCGCTGGGGCTCGCGCCGCCTCGCTATCGCCGGTATGATTCTTGTCGGGCTTGGCCTTGCCTTCGCCAGCGCCGCGCGCAGCCTCACCGAAGTCTACGTCGCCTACGGACTCGGCGTCGGGCTTGGCGTAGGCGCGTCTTATGTGCCCGCGATCGGCGCGGTGCAACGCTGGTTCGTGAAGCGGCGCGGCTTCGCCTCGGGCCTTGCCGTGAGCGGCATCGGCGTCGGCACGCTGGTGATGCCGTTGCTGGCGGCGTGGCTGATCGCAAACACCGGTTGGCGCAACGCCTATCTCATCCTTGGTGGTCTCGCGGTGATCGTGGGCGCAGGCATGGCGCTGCTGATCGAGAACGACCCGCGCGATCGCGGCCTCGCGCCGGACGGCGAAGCCGTCGTACCCGACCGGGCGTCCGCGCCCTCCGGCGTATCGGTGCGCGATGCGGTCCGTTCGCGCCCGTTCATCGGGCTCTACGTCTCGTGCCTGATCTGCTCGTTCGGCGTGTTCGTGCCGTTCGTCCACCTCGTGCCCTACGCGATCGACCATGGCGTGACCAAGGCGTCAGCGGTGTTCCTGCTCGGCGTGATCGGCATCGGCAGCACCGCCGGACGCTTTTTTCTCGGCGGTCTCGCCGATCGCATGGGCCGCCGCGCTGCGTTACTGGCCATGTATGGCGGCATGGCGCTCTCGCTGGCCATCTGGGCCGCCGCCGGCGGCTTCTGGATGCTGGCGCTGTTTGCCTTCGCCTATGGCGTGTTCTACGGCGGCTGGGTCGCGGTGCTGCCCGCCGTGGTGATGGACTATTTCGGCGGCCGCAATGTCAGCGGCATCATCGGCATCCTCTACACCAGCGTGGCGCTCGGCACGCTGATCGGGCCGAGCGCCGCCGGCTTCGCCTTCGACATCAGCCACAGCTACATGCTGCCCATCCTCGCCAGCATCGCGGCGAATATCGTCGGCGCGGCGGTGCTTGCGGCGGTCGCGAAAGCGCCTGCATAACGCATTCGCCTCCAAAAACAGGCGAAACTGGCGTTGCGCGGCCCGATTCGGCTGTTATACACCTCTCCACACGCTTACCTGCGCCCGTTCGCAGGAGTGAGCCACAGGAGATACAGATGTCTGACGACAACAAGCCTACGTCCGGATTCCAGTTCGGCCTCGCCAACCTCAAAGCCGTCGAATCCGATCAGGTCGCCGTGACCTTCCCCGACGGCGCAAAACGCGAATTTCCCAAAGGCACCACCGGCCTCGATATCGCCAAGGGCATTTCGCCCTCGCTCGCCAAGCGCACGGTGGCGATGGCGCTCGACGGCGTGCTGACTGACCTCGCCGACCCGATCGAGCATGATGCCAAAATCGAGTTCGTCAATCGCGACGACCCCCGCGCGCTGGAACTGATCCGGCACGACGCCGCGCACGTGCTCGCTGAAGCGGTGCAGGCCCTGTGGCCGGGCACGCAGGTCACCATCGGCCCGGTGATCGAGAACGGATTCTATTACGACTTCTTCCGCAACGAGCCGTTCACGCCGGAAGACTTCGCGGCCATCGAAAAGAAGATGCGCGAGATCATCGCGCGCGACAAACCCTTCACCAAGGAAATCTGGACCCGCGACGAAACCAAGAAGGTGTTCGCCGACAAGGGTGAGCTGTTCAAGGTCGAACTGGTCGACGCGATCCCCGAGGATCAGACCATCCGCATCTACAAGCAGGGCGACTGGTTCGACCTGTGCCGCGGCCCACACATGACCTCGACCGGCAAGATCGGCAACGCTTTCAAGCTGATGAAGGTGGCCGGCGCCTACTGGCGTGGCGACAGCAACAATCCGATGCTGACGCGCATCTACGGCACTGCCTTCGCCAGCCAGCAGGACCTCGATGCCTACCTCAAGCAACTCGAGGAAGCGGAGAAACGCGACCATCGCCGCCTCGGCCGCGAGATGGACCTCTTCCACTTCCAGGAGGAAGGTCCCGGCGTGGTGTTCTGGCACGCCAAGGGCTGGACGCTGTTTCAGGCGATCATCGCCTACATGCGCCGCCGCCTCGCCGGTGACTACGACGAAGTCAACGCTCCGCAGATGCTCGACAAGTCGCTGTGGGAGACCTCCGGCCACTGGGAGTGGTACCGCGAGAACATGTTCGCGACCCAGTCCGCCGGCGACGAGGCCGAGGACAAGCGCTGGTTCGCGATCAAGCCGATGAACTGTCCCGGCCACGTGCAGATCTTCAAGCATGGCCTCAAGAGCTATCGCGAACTGCCGATCCGCCTCGCCGAATTCGGTGTGGTCCATCGCTACGAACCATCGGGCGCGATGCACGGCCTGCTGCGCGTGCGCGGCTTCACCCAGGACGACGCGCATATCTTCTGCACCGAGGATCAACTCGCGGCGGAATGCATCAAGATCAACGACCTGATCCTGTCCACCTACTCCGACTTCGGCTTCGACGGCGAACTGACTGTGAAGCTCTCGACCCGTCCGGAGAAGCGCGTCGGCTCTGACGCAGCATGGGATCATGCCGAAAAGATCATGACCGAGGTGCTGGCGCACATCGAGGCGCAGGGCCACAACCGCATCAAGACCTCGATCAATCCGGGCGAAGGCGCGTTCTACGGGCCGAAGTTCGAATACGTGCTGCGCGACGCCATCGGCCGCGAATGGCAGTGCGGCACCACGCAGGTCGACTTCAACCTGCCGGAGCGGTTCGGCGCGTTCTACATCGACGATCACTCCAACAAGGTGACGCCGGTGATGGTCCACCGCGCCATCTGCGGTTCGCTGGAGCGCTTCACCGGCATCCTGATCGAGCACTATGCCGGCCACTTCCCGCTGTGGCTCGCGCCGCTGCAGGCTGTCGTCACCACCATCACCTCGGACGGCGACGACTACGCCCGCGAAGTGCTGGCGGCGTGCCGCAAGGCGGGGCTGCGCGTCGAGATCGACCTGCGCAACGAGAAGATCAACTACAAGGTGCGCGAGCACTCGCTGGCCAAGGTGCCGGCGCTTCTCGTTGTCGGCAAGAAGGAAGCCGAAAGCCGCTCGGTGTCGATCCGTCGCCTCGGCAAGGACGGCCAGACCGTGCTGCCGCTCGACGAGGCGCTGAAAGCGCTGGTCGACGAGGCGACCCCGCCCGACATCAAGCGGGCGCAGTCCGCCTGATCGAGGCGCAACACAAGGAGACCGGCGCGGACATGAGTTCGGGTTTCGACATCCCGCCGGGCACGGTCTCCCTTGCCGACTACGAGACGCATGCGCGTGCCCGGCTTGGCGAAGCCGTGTGGAGCTATCTCGCCGGCGGCGGCGCCGACGAACTCACCATGCGGTGGAATCGCGAAGCCTTCACCCGCATCCGCCTTGAGGGCCGCGTGCTGCGCGACATGGCGGGCGCCACCACGCAGGTCGACCTGCTCGGCATGACGTTGCCGCATCCCATCATGGTCGCGCCGGTGGCATTCCAGACGCTCGCGCATCCCGACGGCGAACTCGCCGCCGTTGTCGGCGCGTCCGCGCTCGGCGCCGCGATGGTGGTGAGCACACAGGCCAGCGTGCCGCTCGAAGACATCGCGCGCCAGGCCGCCACGCCGCTGTGGTTTCAGCTCTACATCCAGCACGATCGCGGCTACACGCAGGCGCTCGCGGAACGCGCGGCGGCGGCCGGGTATCGCGCCCTCGTCGTCACGGTGGACGCGCCGGTCAACGGCGTGCGCAACCGCGAACAGCGCGCGGGCTTTCGCTTTCCGCCTGGCGTCAGCGCGGTCAATCTTGCCGGAATGACGCCGCAGCCGATGCCGCAGGTCGGCCCCGGCGAAAGCCCGGTGTTCAAGGGCATGCTGGACGGCGCACCGACATGGCGCGACATCGAGGCGCTGGTGAAAGCCTCAACGCTGCCGGTCGTTCTCAAGGGCATCGTGTCGCCGTCCGACGCGCGGGCCGCGATCGATCACGGCGCGGCTGCGGTGATCGTCTCCAATCATGGCGGACGCGCGCTCGATACGCTCCCCGCCACCATCGACGCGCTCCCGCGCGGGGCGGACGCGGTTGCCGATCGCATTCCCCTTCTGCTCGATGGCGGAATCCGCCGCGGCACCGACGTGCTGAAAGCGCTGGCGCTCGGCGCCCGCGCCGTGCTGATCGGCCAGCCATGTATTCATGGTCTCGCGGTCGGCGGCGCGGCCGGCGTCGCCCATGTGCTGGGGCTGTTGCGCGCCGAACTCGAAGTGGCGATGGCACTTACCGGCTGCCGCACGATTGGCGAGATCGACCGCGGCGTGGTCTGGCGCGACTAGAGCTGTTTGTTTAGACGCGTTTCCTCATGCGAACCGGGACCCGCTTCACTCGAAAACGCGACGCGCTACTTTAGAAGCCTCATAGATTGCGCATCTTGTTCACGCGCCGCGGCTTCCGATATGACCATCACAACGTTAGATTGAAATATCCGGATGACCTGATGCCCGAAGCCCTCGACCTCCTGAAAACCCGCCGCTCGCAGAAGCCGATCGAGATGACCGGCCCGGGCCCCTCGCCCGCCGAACTCGAGACCATTCTCACCATCGGCGCGCGCGTGCCCGATCACGGCAAGATCGCCCCTTGGCGGTTCATCGTGTTCGAGGGCGGTGCCCGCGCCAAGGCCGGCGAGATTTTCAAGAAGGTGTTTCGCGCCAAGAACGTGACCGCGACGCCGGACCAGGTCGAAGCCGAAGGCAAGCGCTTCACCCATGCCCCGCTGGTGATCGCCGTGGTCAGCAAGACCGCGAGCCACCCCAAGGTGCCGCCATGGGAGCAGGAACTGTCAGCCGGCGCGAGCGCGATGAACATCGTCCATGCCGCCCACGCGCTGGGCTATGTCGCCAACTGGCTCACCGGCTGGATGGCGTTCGATCGCGACGTGCTCAACGCGCTCGGCCTCGGACCGGAAGAAAAGATCGCGGGTTTCATCCATATCGGCAAGGCGGCACAGCCGATCGTGGATCGTCCGCGCCCGGCGCTCAGCGACATCGTGACCCGGTTTGGCGAATGATCGCGCTCACGCCGCTCTCGACGCCCGTTCACCGAATTTCTTGAGCAGCGTGCGGACTTCTTCGGCCGGCCGCGCCGCGCTGAACAGGAAGCCCTGCACCTCGGTGCAGCCTTCCGCGCGCAGCGTATCGAGCTGATCCATCGTCTCAACGCCTTCCGCCGTGGTCGAGATGTTCAGGCTGCGGCCAAGCCCCGAAATCGCGCGCACGATGGCTACGCAATCGGGCCGCTCGGAAAGATCGCGCACGAACGAGCGATCGATCTTGATCTTGTCGAACGGAAAGCTGCGCAGATAGCTCAGCGACGAATAGCCGGTGCCGAAATCGTCCATCGAGATGCGCACACCGAATTCGCGCAGGCGATGCAGCGTCGCAAGGTTGGTTTCGGTTTCGGCCAGAAAGATCGATTCGGTAATCTCCAGTTCGAGCCGCGTCGGCGACAGGCCCGACTGTGCCAGCGCGGACAGGACGATCTGGGTCAGATTGCGGCTGCGGAACTGGACCGGCGACAGATTGACCGCGACCTTGATGTCGTCGGGCCATTGCGCCGCCTCGGCGCAGGCCTCGCGCAGCACCCATTCGCCGATCGTCGGAATGAGGCCGATGTCTTCGGCAATCGGAATAAACTCGGCCGGCGAGATCATGCCCTTCACCGGGTGATGCCAGCGCAGCAGCGATTCAAACGCGACGATACGGTCTTCGGCGAGACTGACGAGCGGCTGATAGTGCAGCTCGAACTCGCCGTTCGAGAGCGCGCGGCGCAGATCGAACTCCATGTCGCGACGCTTCTGGGCAATGCGGTCCATTTCCTTCTCGAAAAAATGATGCGCGCCGCCGCCTTCGGACTTCGCGCGATACAGCGCCATGTCGGCATTGCGCAACAGATCCTCGCCGGTTTCGCCGTCGCCCGGCGAGATTGCGATCCCGATGCTGGCGCCGATGACGATTTCGCGATTGTCGATATCGTAGGATGCGCTGAGAGCCGCGATCAGTTCGGCCGCCTGCTGGCTGATCTCGCCGGGCGGCAGCTCGGTCTCCATGAACATCGCGAATTCATCGCCGCCGAGCCGGGCGACAAGGCCATTGCCGTGCTGGTAACCGCGCAGGCGATCTCCCACCATCTTCAGCAGACGGTCTCCGACCGGATGCCCGAACGAGTCGTTGACGTTCTTGAACAGGTCGAGGTCGGTGCAGAATACCGTGACCCGCCCCGCCGTGGCGCGACTGCGCTCCAGCGCGTCACACAGGCGACTGTGGAACATGACGCGGTTCGGCAGATTGGTGAGCCCGTCGTGATGCGCCATGTAGGCGATGCGCGCTTCGGCCTTGCGGCGCTCGGTGATGTCCACTGCGGAAACGAGGAAGGAGTCGCGTCCCTCGAACGTCACCCGCCGCCCGAATGTCAGCACCTCGATCTCGCTGCCGTCAGCCTTCAGATGACGCCAGTTGCGGCCGGAGTGATAGACGTCGGCGAGATTGTCGATCGCGGCAAGATGTTCGTCCCGCTCGTCGCGCGGCCAGAGATCCTGCAGATTCATGCCAAGGAACGTCGCGCGATCATAGCCGTAGTGAGACAGCGCGGCATCGTTGACACCGATGAAGCCGCGGGTCGCGACATCGAACACCCACATCGGCATCGGATTGCTCTCGAACAGCAATCGGAACGACTGTTCGCGCCGCTTGAGATCGGTCACGTCGGTCAGGCTGAGAGACAGCAGATCGCCGACGGCGGCGGCACTGAGCTTGAGCGTGCCGGTCGCGGTGCCGACCTCGAACTGATCGCTGACGCCCTTCTCGATCACGGCGGCCAGACGTGCGATCACATCGGGCGCGCAGAGCGCGTGGCTGCCCGCGGTCAGACGGCGCCAGCGCAGTTCGTCGGGCGGCAGGCGCAGAAGACGCGCGGTGCCCTGATTGAGCTGGACGATCTGGAAATCGAACGGCCGCCCGGACGCATCGCGGATCGCAGCCAGCGACAGGATGCCGTCATCGGTGGCGCACACGATCGCATCGAGCAAATTATATTGCAGCCCGCGCGCGTTGACGTAGGCTCCGCTCAGCATCACGCCCCAGCGCGACGTCATCGGCAAGACGAGGAGGTCGTAGGCCTGCACCAAGCCGTCGCGCACGCAATGGACCGTGGTCTGGCATGGCGTGCCGTTCCGCTGCGCGCAGACCACGGCTTCTTCGAGAGCCAACGCGCAATCCGGCGGCAGGACGCCGAGCGGCGTGTCGTGCACTTCAATATCGAGCCAGCTCTCCGCATAGCGGCCGGCGCGCGACAGTTCGAGCGAGGGCAAGGACTTCATCAGGATGACGTGGTCCGCGAGCCGGCCGAGACTTCCGAGCAAAACGTCTTCGTAAAACGGAAGCGCTTGTCCGGGCTTACGCGCAGCCTGCCATTTGCGGATCAGAACCGGAATGTCGCTGAAGAATTCCTGGGCCGACGATTTGGGCGATGACTTCTCCGCAATGGTCACGACGCACTCCACACACAACATTCTGTCGTGAGCACCCACTGCCGGGCAGGCCTTTAAGAGGGCGTAAATGCGGTGTCGCCGATGCGTGCAAAGCGCTGTTTATGACAGAATGAAGTCGCGCGATGGTTAGTGGCGCTTAGAGACTATGACAGTTTTACTACAGCGGGCGGCGCTCAGCGCGCCATCACTTCGATGTCGCCGTCCACGCCGTTGCTGACGTTGAACTCGCGCTGATAGACCTTGCCTTCGTTCTTGGCGATCGCGCGGTATTCGCCCTCGGCCAGCACGACGCGCGGAAACGCGCCGATCGATTCCTTGATGACGTCACCGGCCGGGGTGATCACCGACCAGGCGGTGTTGGCGAGCGCTTCGCCGCCCTTGCTGGTCACGAGCTTCAGCGTGATGACCGCGGCGCGGTGGGTCACGGTGACGTCGGTCAGTTTGCCGGCCTGCACGCGGATGTCGGATCGCACGATCGAGTTGGCATCGCCGTAGTTGGAGACGAGATAGTAGGTTCCCTCCGGCACCAGCACGACGTCACCGGCGGCGACGTTCTGCGCGACCGGAGACCGCTCGCCGACTTCGAACTGGCTGCCCTTGTAAACCGAGAACGAAATCTGCCCCGGCGGAATCTTGGTGGCGCCGACGCGGCCTTCGATGCGCAATCCACCCGCCGGCAGGTCGAACGATTCGCGGATGGTGTCGCGATGCACGACGACCGGACGCACGGCGGTCACGAGACCGAGGCTGGCGTGAACGATATAGCCGCCGGGCGGCAGCACGATGCTTGGCGAGGCGCTATGGTCCTCGCGCACGAGCTGGAAGACGCCGCTCGCGTTCGGCTTGTCGGCATAGACACGCCATGTCAGCCCGCCGGTAATTTGCGGCTGATCTTTCCCGAACCGGGCGCTCAAGGCCAGCACGCCCTGCTCCGGCCCATGCGACGGCATCGCGGGTGCGGCGACCGGTGGCTGCAGCAGCGGCGCAGGCAATGACGGCGTGGCCGAGGGGTCCGAGGGCGGCGCGAGGCTGACCGCCGGGCCGGACAAAACGCCCGACTCGGGAACCAGTCCCGGCGGAACCGGCGGCGGATTCTCATTGAAGAGTTGTGCGGAAGCTCCCTGCGGCGCGAGCAATGCCAACATGCATAACAGCAGCGCGCCTACGCGCATGGCGCGGCGCGGCATCCTGCCGTCATGTCGGAGAGCTGTCATGTCGAGGTTCTTCACTGAAAACGCGGCGAATTCAAGCCTGTAGGTACGCCGATCCAGCGTTTGTGACGAAATCCCCGCCGCCGCCCGGCACAATGGAGATGGTCCCGGTTCAGTCATATTTTTCCCATACCGCAGAGCACAAATCCGGGACGTCACGGATCGTTTGCGTTTGCATGGCTTGATGGTGCAACCACCGAGTCATGCGTTCGACCCGCGTGCGCACTGCTTTCGAGGAGACTGGTGTGTTGCTTGAGAATTTGATCGGATTTGGCCAGAATCGTTCGAGCAGGAGCAAGATGGACCTTCCGGTTACAAAACGCCCGAAAATCGGCCTCGCACTCGGCGGCGGCGCCGCGCGCGGCTTCGCGCATATCGGCATCCTGCGAGCCCTGCTCGCCAACGGCATCGTGCCGGATATCGTGGTCGGCACGTCGATCGGCGCGGTGGTCGGCGGCTCTTACGCGGCGGGCCATCTCGACACGCTCGAGGAATGGGCCCGCGGCCTCGTGCCGCGCAATATCTTCGGCTACCTCGATATTCGCCTCAACGGCTCCGGACTGATCGGCGGCGACAAGCTCGCCGCGCAGCTCGATGCCTCGATCGGCAAAATCCGGATCGAGGACCTGCCGCTGAAATACGCCGCCGTCTCCACCGAGGTGAAGACCGGGCACGAGATATGGCTGACTCATGGCCGCCTTACCGATGCGATGCGCGCGTCCTACGCCCTGCCCGGCATTTTCGCGCCGATGCTGATCGGCGATCGCTGGCTGGTGGATGGCGCGCTGGTCAATCCGGTGCCGGTGTCGGCAGCACGCGCGCTCGGCGCCGAGATCGTGATCGCCTGCAATGTGTCCACCGACGTTTTCGGACACGGCACCATCATCTCCGCCCACGGCGCCAACGATGACGAGCCCGAGCCCGCTTCCGACCAACCCGTTGCCGAGAAGCGCGGCCTGAGCAAATTCTTTTCCGCCGAGCGCACCGTGAAACGGGAGTTCTTCGGCGGCGGCGGCCGGCCAGGCATTTCGACCGTGATGGTCGATGCCTTCAACATCATGCAGGACCGCATCACCCGCGCACGTCTCGCCGGCGATCCACCGGACGTGCTGATCTCGCCCCGGGTTGGAAAAATCGGCTGGTTCGACTTCCATCGCGCCGATGACGCAATCGGGCACGGGACGCGCGCGGCTGAACGCATGATCGAATCAATCCAGGAAGCGATCGGCATGCTGGCGCCGGTCGACAGCAACACGCCGGGACCGGCGCAGCAGAGCGAGTCGTCTCTGCCCTGAGCGAAAACCTCTCGTTTGACGGAACGGCCGCGCCACAGCGCGGCCGTTTGCGTCATGCGGTCTTGATATACTCGCGAAGCTGTTCCTGCTCGCGCTCGTACTCGTTGACGCGCCACTTCACAATGTCGCCGATCGAGATCAGGCCGACGATCCGTTCGTTCTCCACGACCGGCAGATGGCGGAATTTTCCCGTCGTCATCATTTCCATGATCGCCGCAGCCGTATCGCTCTGCCTGCAGGTGATGACCTTGCGGGTCATCACGGCACGGACGGGTTCATCGAGAGCCGCGGCGCCGCGATCGCCGAGCACGCGCACGATGTCACGCTCGGACAGGATGCCTTCGATGCGCTGGTCGCTCATCACCAGCACCGCGCCGATGCGATGCTCGTTGAGCGTTTTCACGGCGGACGACAGCTTCGCGTCCGGCGAAACGCTGACAATGTGATGTCCCTTGATGTCCAGAATTGCCCGAACCGTCATTCTCGCCTCCCGGAAAAGACCGGACCGGTCACCCGATGCGGTTCTTCATCTTGAGTCCACAGCTCGAAGAAAACCAAGTCAAAGAAAACGACCTGGCGTCAGTTTGGTTCGCTGATGATGGATCAATTATGGCAGGGCGGCAAGGCAGGCCGCATATCGCGTCAGCGCAGATCGGAGCCGTCGAGCGGCGGCGTCATGCCGGGCGTGTTGTCCTGCACAACCATGCGCGGGACGGGATCGAACATCGAGAACAGCAACAGGCCGGCGAGGAAGCCGCCGACATGCGCCTGCCAGGCGATGCTCTGCACGGGCGCCCCGCCAATGGTGATGGCGCCGATGCCGGTCACGAAGTTGAGGCCGAACCAGATGCCGAGAAACGCCAGCACGCGACCGTTGCGCAGCGCGCGCAGCAGCGGCAGCGCCGGCACTCGCGACGCCATCTCCGCATCGCCGCGCCGCAGCGACAGGAAGCTGCCGCGCTGAAATGCAAACCGGATCGCTGCGGCCATCGCCCCGGAGACGGCGGCGGACGCGCCGATCATCGGCGCCACCTCATGCTGATGGGTGACGAGGTGGGCGACCGCGCCGGCAATCGCCGTCACGGCGAAAAAGACAAAGAAGCGAACCGCGCCAAAACGTCGCGCGACCGCGCTGCCGAACGGCAGCATCCACAGCATATTGAACACGATGTGGCTGATGTCGGCATGAAGGAAGGCATAGGTCAGGAACGTCCACACGCTGGCGGCGAAACCGCCGGGGAACTGGCTGGCCATGACCGTCGCGTCGTAACGCGCCGGCACGAAGCCGAACAGCCAGATCACTTCCTGATCCATCGCCAGCGGCAGCAGCGCGCGCACGCCGTGAATCGCGAACATGATGACGAGCAATGCTGTCATCGCGCCGGGAATGGTCAGGATGGGTTCGCGGGGAGAATCCAACGGTCGAGTTTCCACAAAGCCAAACAAGCCGCCGGATCGGGATCGGGCAACAGGCGAGACGTTCCAGATACGGCTTTTCCCGGGCGGCGCAAGCGGAACAAGCGTGCGAGACAAGAAAAAGGGAGGGCCGCGAAGCCCTCCCTTGGATCGACTGGTCTTTTTGCGCGGATCGAGATCCCCACCCCTCCCCGCGTGACCAAACTGTTTTTCGCCACCTGTCTGCAAAGTCGATCCGCCGTCCCCTGGAGAAGGCCGGCGGGCAACTGGAGTGCGATGATCCTAGCCGCCTCAGGCAAAACCACCAAGTGCGTGGTTAATTTAACCTTAACGCGACAAATCAAGATTTACCGACCCTCGCCCGCCCTTTCGGCATGGACGCTGCACCGTCCATTGCGCACAACAACGAAGGGGCCGCGACGTGGCCAATAGCGGGACAGCTTTGTCCCGGAACCACGTCACGGCGAGGATGAAGCGGCATGAAACACCCGTCGAATCGCGAATTTTTCGCCTATTGGGACGAGGCGCGCGGCGCTGCCGCAGCGCCGGACCGCAGCAATCTCGGCCCGGACCGGGTCCGGCACCTGCTGGGCGACATTTTCGTCCTGTCCTACGATCCGGCCGCCGGCTACCCGTTCCGGGTGGCGGGAACCCGGGTCTGCGCCCTGCTCGGCCGGGACGTGAAGGGCGAAGGATTTTCGTCCCTGTTCACCGACGACAGCCGCCGCGACATCGAGGACATTCTCGGCGTGGTGGCGGAGGAAACCATCGCGACGGTGGCCGGCATCACGGCGGTCGCCGCCGATGGCGCACAGATCCCCCTCGAGCTGCTGCTGTTGCCGTTCAACCCACGAACCAACAGCCCACTCAGCATGACGGGCCTGCTCGCCCCGTTCGACGGCATGAATCAAACGGTCGACCACTTCAGGCTGACGTCGTGGCGGCACGTCGGACACGAGCGCAGGCTGTTCGGCCCCCGGACCTTGCGCAAGCTCGCGGTCGCCCGCGGCTTCATGGTCTATGAGGGCTTGCGGTAGCAGGATCGCGCCACGCGGGCCGCATTGCTAACGCGCCGTTAACCCTACCGATTCTAAGGTTTATCCTTACCGATAAACCGTCGGCCGGTGTGTAATGGCGTTGGTTCAAAGAAAAACAGCAATATACCCCGCGGCCGAAGAACGACGCCGGTTTCAGCGGGTGAAAGTCCATTTGCTCGGCCGCTACATGCTGGCGGACCGGCGCGAATTCCCCTGCCAGGTCATCAATATGTCTCCCGGCGGCCTCGCCATGCTGGCTCCGGGCATCGGCAATGTCGGCGAGCGCGTTATCGCCTATCTCGACCACATCGGCCGCGTCGAAGGCAAGATCACCCGCCTGCTCGACAACGGCTTCGCCATGACTGTCGGCGCGACGCCCCGCAAGCGCGACAAGCTCGCCGCCCAGCTCACCTGGCTTGCGAACCGCGATATTCTCAACCTGCCGGAAGATCGCCGCCACGACCGCGTCGCGCCACGCAATCCGATGGGCGTGCTCAAGATGGAGAACGGCAGTCAGATGCCGTGCCGCATCCTCGACCTGTCGTTGTCGGGAGCGGCGGTCGCCGCCGAAATCCGTCCCGCCATCGGCACTCAGGTCATGCTGGGCCGCGTACCGTCCCGCGTGGTCCGCCATATCGAGAACGGCTTCGCGATCGAGTTCAATCACCCGCAACTCGCGGACGCAGTCGAAGACAACGTCACCGCCCGGTAAAGAGGTGCGGTTACCGCTTTCTTCCTTTTTGCTCCATTCGGACGGCGCCGCAGCCCTGCGGCGCCGTTTTTCGCATTTGAACTGCCTTTGAAACGAAGCTGAGCGAATGCCGCCAGGGCAAGAGAAAGCCTTGCTGCTCCGCGGCTTGGATGAAATTCGATAAAATTTGAATCAAATGCAGTCTTCTAAAATTTTAGACGCATTCGATTCAAATATAGATCGAGTTATCGCCTGTTTTTACTTTCACTTGTCTCAATTGTACTTCGCGTACTTAGTCGCGGCGCAAATTCTTTCTGCGACTTGTGGTCCCAACAAGAAGAACGGGGGCCACAATGTTTTCAGTACGGGGACAGGGGCTGGGTCTGGCGATTGTCGCCAGCCTGCTGGGGATGACGGTCGCGGCGAACGCGACCGGTGTGAAACACATGCCGGCATCGGCGGCCGGAGCACGCGTGCTCTATGCGAGCCTCGGCGACACCGCGCGCTCGCCGATCGGCTGGGTGGAATTCTGCGCCGACAATCCGCGCGATTGCCCAACCGGCAACACGCAGGCCCGCGACATCGTCATGACGCAGACCGCGTGGCGCGATCTGGTCCGCGTCAATCGCTGGGTCAACGACAACATCAAGCCGATGACCGACATGGAGCATTGGGGCGTTGTCGAGAAGTGGTCGTACCCCACCGACGGCTATGGCGATTGCGAGGACTACGTCCTGCTCAAGCGCAAGATGCTGATCGACGCGGGCTGGCCGCGCGAGGCCCTGCTCATCACCGTGGTGCGCGACAAGAAGAACGAAGGCCACGCCGTGCTTACGGTGAAGACCGACAAGGGCGAGTTCGTTCTCGATAACCAGAACGAGGACATCGTCGCCTGGACCGAGACCGGCTACCGTTTCGTCAAGCGCCAGTCGCAGACCGACGCCAATGTGTGGGTCTCGCTCGGCGATCCGCGCCCCGCCGTCGTCACTGCAAGTTCACGCTGAGATCAGACAGAGACACCAGGAGACACGCGACCCGGTCACATCCCCACCCCTCCCCGTCCCTGACCGGTTCGCGCGCGGCCAGCCCCTTCCCCAGGGGGCTGGCCGCAACTTTTGCGGCAGCAAGGGCCAGCGGAACACGGCATATCGGACAATCGGCAGGCGCAATGCGGGAACGCAAATGCGCCGCGCCGGTTACCTGTCGAGCACAGGAGACCGACATGCGCCTTGCCCTGATCGCCGCCTGCTTTGCATCGTCAGGCAGCATTGCCGCGGCCCAGACCAGTCCTGATCCGAAGCAGCCCGAGAAGTCCGAATACTCGACCGGCCGCACGGCGACGCCGGAGACCAAAGGTCAGCGCCAGCCGCAGGGATGGACCGGTCCGATCGAGACCAAAACAGGTGGCGCGCCCGCAGAAAGCCCGCAGGGACAAAGTCCGCCCGGCATGCAGGCCGCTCCCGAAGGCTCCGGAAAAACCGTTGTCGAGCCCGACAAGGCTGGAAAGTAGCGCGGCGCATTTTCTGAAAATGGCTCCGGGTTTTTGCGCGGGCGCGAACGCGCCGCCGGCTATTCTCACCGTGCGTTTTGCAAGCTCCGGGAAAACGGCGATACTTCATCCCGGAGGCCCGTGATGATGAAGTTGTACTACGCCACCGGCACCTGCGCGCTCGCCACCCATATCGCACTGATCGACGCAGGCGCGTCCTACGAAGCAATCCGCCTGAGCTTCGCCACCGACGACCAGCGCAAGCCCGATTATATCAGCCTCAATCCGAAAGCCCGCGTGCCGACCCTCGTCACCGACGAGGGCATTCTCACCGAGACGCCGGCCTTGCTCGCCTACGTCGCGCAGAAATTTCCGCAGGCGCGACTCGCGCCCATCGACAACCCCTTCGAGTTTGCCGAGGTTCAGGCTTTCAACTCCTACCTGTGCTCGACCGTGCATATCGCGCACGCCCACCGCATGCGCGGCTATCGCTGGGCCGATGAGCCGGACGCCATCGCCGCCATGAAGCGCAAGGTGCCGGCATCGGTCTCAGCCTGCTTCGAACTGATCGAGCGCGAGATGCTGCGCGGCCCATGGGTGATGGGCGACACCTATACGATCTGCGATCCGTACCTGTTCACGCTGTCGCAATGGCTCGAAGCGGACGGCGTCGATCTGGCGAAGCTTCCCAAAGTGCGCGAGCACCGGGAGCGCAACGCCGCGCGGCCCAACGTGCAGCGGGCGCTCGCCGAACAGTTCGCCAGGTGAACGGCGCGGCCGGCCGAGCCGGATTCACCGCCCCTCGTCGAAGGGGCGGCGAGCGGGCATCGCTTCTCCAAATCAGGCAGAGGCCAGAATGACCGACGTGACACGCTCGGGATCGATGACCATGACGTCATGGCCGATATCGAACTCATGCGTTGTCCAGTCGCCGGCCGCCTTCACCTTGGCGAGGTTCGCATCGAACGTGGCGCTCTTGTAGCCCTTCGCGCGCACGTACGTTTTCTTGGCGATCTTGTTGCGGCCACCCTTGAAGACCGCACGTTCGGTGTATGTGCCCACCGGCTGCGCGGTCGTCTTGCTGTCGACCCAGCCCCGTGCCGACTCCTGAACGCCAAAGGCCGCGGCCGGCGGCGGCTTGATGCCGACTTCACCGCTTTCAATCGCGCTGTTGATGGCCTTGACGAAAGCGGGCGACGATTTTTCCAAAAGCGTCTCGCCGTCTTCCGGCAAAAAGGCATCAAGGAAAACGATCGAGGAAATCTTGTCGGCAAGCCTCTCGGCGACGCCGCTGATAATGATGCCGCCGTATGAATGACCGACGAGCACAACATCGGAGAGATTCTCGTACGCAATGACGTTGGCGACGTCCGTGATATGCGTCGTGAGATTGACGTTCTTGTTGATGAGATGAGATCGCTCTCCAAGACCCGTCAACGTGGGGGAGAACACGCGATGCCCTTTCTTGATGAGCGCATCGGAGACCTGCCGCCAGCACCATCCGCCATGCCACGCGCCGTGTACGAGCACGAATGTCTTCGGCGAAGACACTTGCGCGACTGCTGCCGACGCTCCACTTGCCGCGATTGCAGCTGCAGCCCCACCAATCAACGCATGACGGCGCGACACATCCAAAGTCATTTCCCTACCCTTGTGAATTGTTGAAGACGGCGCAGGCTAGCCAGCCGCCTTTCGCTCAACAAGATTCAGCCAAGGGCAGAGTGCAAATTTTTTGCTGATACATTTGCACATTGTACCAGTCGAGAACGATCGACATGCGATCGCGATCATTGCCGATCGCATCACCCGATCTTCTTCAACCCCGCCTTGAAACGACGGCCGTTGTTGACGTAATGCGGCGCGCCGCGCATCAGCGCCTTGATCTGCTCATCGGTGAGCGTGCGTACAGCGCGCGCCGGAGCGCCGACGATCAGCGAACGCTCGGGATATTCCTTGCCTTCAGTGATGACCGAGCCGGCGCCGACCACGCTGTCCTTACGAATGCGCGCGCCGTTCATGATGATCGACCCCATGCCGATCAGCGCGCCGTCCTCGATGGTGCAGCCGTGCAGGATGACGTTGTGGCCGATGGTGCAGTTCTTGCCGATGGTCATCGGAAATCCGGGATCGGTATGGAAGGTGCAGTTGTCCTGCACGTTCGAGCCTTCGCCGATTTCGATCAGTTCATTATCGCCGCGCAACACCGAGCCGAACCACACGCTCGCGCCGGGACGCAGGCGCACGTTGCCGATCACCGTCGCAGTATCCGCAATGAAATAGTCGTTGTCGGCGGGCAGTTCGGGCGCGCGCCCGTCGAGTTCATAGATAGCCATTAAACGAGTCTCCTTCTCGGGAGACCTTGCCACGAATGACGGCGCGATGGCGAGAGGATGCGCCTGTCAGGCGATCACGCCGCAGGCCTGCAACGCCATGACGACGCAGGTTCCGGACATCATGCTCCAGAACCCGGCGATGATGGTCGCCATCGCGACGAATTCGATACGGCGGCGCTCGATCCGGCGACCGCGCACGGTGTTGCGCATGATGATGAACGGCGCGGCGAACACGAGGAACGGCACGGCGGCGAACGCCCCCGGCGCCGGCCCGGTCTGCAACAGCCCGAACCCCGCCGGACGATCAGCCAGCGCCTGATAGCCGCTCACCAGCGCGCCGGCGACGGCGAATCCGATCATCAGGGAGAACAGCGAATTCAGCGCATCCGGGGACATGGCGGCCCTTCGATCCAGTTCGACCCGCCACCCATCGCAAACTCCCGCCGCGGCCGCCAGTTTATCCTTAAGAGAAGGTTAACCCGAGGGTCGTATCCACGCAGGAGCCCGGCGATCCGCACCATCCCGATACCGCAATCGCCGGGGCATAGTCGCCGCCGTTGGTCTGTTTCGAGAATAGTTTCGCCGCATGTCGCTGTATTCGCTGTCCCCTCTGGTCCGTCGCGCGCGTCACAGCCACTGGGTGCCGCTGGCCGCCTCGGCCGTGATCGGCGGCTGCGCCGTGGTCGCCGTGGTCTACCTGCTGTGGCCGACCTGGACGGTCGGGCGCGGCAGCATGCCCGATGCGCTGCCGGTGACGGTGGGGAACACGCTGTTCAACGTGCCGACGAACGCGATCCGCATGCGGCTGCAGAAGCGGACCGGGCCTCAGGAGCGCGTCGATCTTGCGTTCGTCTTCCCCTCGCTCGAACCGCCGGCCGCGCCCAAGCATGTCACCGCGGAAACGGTCGAGACCGATCTGCCGCCGATCGACCGCATCTTCGTGTCGATCGCCGCGCATCACGACGCGCTGTCGCCCGACGAACGGCTGCAGACGATCTATCCACGCTATTACGATTCCGCGACGGCGCGCGTCGAGGATGGCCTGACCTTGCAGAACTTCGAGGCCGGCACGCCCTACAGCGGCGAGGATCTGATGACGGCGGCAGCGCCGCGCTTCGTCGCGCGATGCTCGCGCGACGCCGACACGCCCGGGATGTGCCTCAGCGAGCGCCGCATCGATGGCGCCGATCTCGTGTTCCGGTTTCCGCGCGACTGGCTGTCGCGCTGGCGCGACGTCGCGGGTGCGATGGAAACGCTGGTAAAGCGGATGCGCGGACCGGGCGGATAGCTCCTGCCGCGATCTTTTCCGTCACATCTTCGCCTGACAGCGCGAACGCCATCCTCATCCTGAGCGTCTGGCTCAAAACAAAGTCAGGAGAATCGAGGGCTTGTGATGGCGTCGTCATGCCCGTGCGTGTCCCGGGCATCCACGTCCTGACGAAAGATCAGCAAGAAAGACGTAGATGGCCGGGACAAGCCCGGCCATGACATCAAAGAGTGATGATCGCTTGCGCCCTACTCTTCCTGCGCCGCGAGATCGTCCTCGAGAATCGCCATCTGGAACTGATAGGAACGATCGTCGTCCTCATCGTCGACGAACAGGACGCCGATGAACTCCTCGCCGATATAGACCTCGGCGGAGTCGTCCTTCTTCGGGCGCGGCACGACGCGAATCTTCGGGTTGCCGAACAGGCGCTTGAGATAGGCGTCGAGTTTCCTGACTTCCTGAACGTCCACGTGTCTCTCCAATCTGACTGAACCTGCCGCGACGTTTAGCGCGTTTGCAGTTCAAAGACCAAGCGCGTTCAGCATCTGGTTCATGGTGCGCGACGGTTCCGAACAACCGGCTTCGCCGACCACCTTGGCCGGCACGCCGGCGACGGTGACGTTGTTCGGCACCGGCTTCACCACCACCGAGCCCGCGGCGATGCGCGCGCAATGGCCGACTTCGATGTTGCCGAGAATTTTCGCGCCGGCGCCGATCATCACGCCGCGGCGGATCTTCGGATGGCGGTCCTCGTTTTCCTTGCCGGTGCCGCCGAGCGTCACGTCATGCAGGATCGACACGTCGTCCTCGATCACCGCGGTCTCGCCGACGACGAAGCCGGTGGCGTGGTCGAGGAAAATGCCGCGGCCGATCTTCGCCGCAGGATTGATGTCGGTCTGGAACGCCGCCGAGGAGCGGCTCTGGATGTAATAGGCGAAATCCTTGCGGCCCTTGTACCACAGCCAGTGCGCGAGCCGATGGGCCTGGATGGCATGGAAGCCCTTGAAATAGAGCAGCGGGTCGATGAAGCGCGAAGTTGCCGGATCGCGGTCGTACACCGCGACGAGATCGGCGCGGAACGCGTTGCCAAGGTCAGGCTCGTCGCGCAGCGCATCGTCGAAAGCCTGGCGGATCAGGTCGCCCGACAGCGCCGCATGATCGAGCCGATCGGCGATACGGTGAACCACCGCCGCCTCGAGGCGATCATGATGCAGCACGGTCGAATAGATGAAGGTCGCAAGCTCCGGCTCGCGCCGAACGATCTCTTCGGCCTCCTCGCGAATTCGAGTCCAGACAGGATCGACAGTCGAAAGGGACGTCTTCGGGTCGAGTTGGGGCTTGGCCATGCGATGTTCCGTTTTGAAGCGGAGAACGATCTTACCACATAATCCGCGGAAAAAAGGCCGCAATGCCCCCGCCCGCGCCTCAAGGATAATAAATCCGATCCGCCTAGGTCCGATTGGCGAGGTACGCCAGCACGCCTTCCTTGTAAACCTTGTCGCCGACCGCGCGCATGTGGTCGCGGTTTGGAATATCAAGCACTTGCGAACCGGGGATGACTTCGGCAAGGCGCGGCGCGGATCCGGCGATTTCGTCGGTGGTGCCGACCGCGATCAGGGTCGGAACGGTAATCGAGGCCGCTTCCTCGCGCGTCATCAGCCGGCGCGAGCCGCGCAGACAGGCCGCGAGCGCCCTGCGGTCTGAACGGGTCTGGTCCGCAAAGGCGCGAAACATTCGCCCGGTGGGATCGCGCACGTCGTCGAGCGAATCCGCTTCGAGCGCGAGCGCGACATTCTCGCCGGGACCGCCGCCTTCGATGAGACCGATGCCCAGTCCGCCGAGGATCAGCGAACGCAGCCGCTGCGGTTCGCGATGCGCGATATAGGCGCTGATGCGCGCACCCATCGAATAGCCCATGATGTCGGTGCGCGTGATCCTGAGGTGATCCATCAGCGCGCGCACGTCGGTGGCCATGGTGCCGATGTGATACTCTTCGGGATCATACAGCTTGCTCGACTCGCCATGTCCGCGATTGTCGAGCGCGATCACACGACGCCCCGCCTTGGCCAACGTCGAGACCCACGCCGGATAAGCCCAGTTGACGTTCTTGCTCGACGCAAAGCCATGCACGAGGAAGATCGGTTCGCCCTCGCCTTCATCGAGATAAGCGATTTCAACGGAGCCGTTGTGAAAACTCGGCATGGCACTTTCCAGATCGTGGGAGGTCGAATGTGGCGGGGGGTTTTAGAGCATGATCCGGAAAAGGGGAAACAGGTTTTCCGGCGTTGTCATCATGCATGACGAATGGCGGCAGAAAGTCTCCATGGCGATGCGATCCGCTCAACCGACCTATGCGGATGGCGCTGGCGTCAGCGCGAGTTGGCGCGCGAGCCTCTTTCGTTTCCGGCGATGAAGCACGGCCAGGGTCGCGCGTTCGGTGGTCGCCTTGATCGACGCCAGGAACCCGAACAAGGTGAGTAACGCGCCGAACACCCACCACGCCAGATTGAACGCTCCGGCCGTCAGCAGCAGCGCGCCGCGTCCGAGAATCTTGATGATGGCGCGGGTCTGGCTGCCTTTCTTTCCGGCAAGCCGCGCCGCGCGCGCGACATCCTTCGGACCATCGGAGATGCGCAGCACATCGAGCGCGCCGCGCGTGCCGGCCTTTTCACCGACACGGCCGACATCCTTGGCAAGCCGCACCAGGGCGCCCGCCTTCTCCGCCCTGAAAGCGGCCTTCAGAGCCGTGACGGTCTGACGCGGATGCGTCAGCGATGCATTTGTCACCGCCGTGCGCAACGCCGGCCCGTCGACCACGGCGCGCGCCGAACGCCCCGCCCATTCGGTAAGACCGGCGCCAAGCCGCCCGACCTTGCGGGCATCCTTCACCATGGTCAGGCCCGCACGCACCGGCGCAGCGCCACCCGCCGACACATAGGTCGCCGCCGTCACCGCAAGGCCGATGGACGCAAGGCCAAGCACCAGCCGGTCGGCCTCCTCGCCGGTCGCCAGCCGCTTGCCTTCGCGCACCATGTCGCGGATGTCACCGAACACGGACAAGTCGCCGGCCACTGTCCCCGACAGACTCGCGCCATCGGTCACCTCGCCGGTCACGAAACCGGTGATGAAATTTCTGGCAACGTGAGACGGCGCGCGCTCGTTCGCCGTCGCGGCAACGACGCGCTCGGTCACCTCCGGTGACACCGCGATCCCCTTGCGGTCGGCAAGATCGGCAAAGCTGCGGGCGAGATCGGAATCACCGGCCTCCAGCGCGGCCACGATGTTCCGTTCCAGCAGCGCCGGGTCGTTCCGCAGCACGAAACCGAGACGGACGTCCGACAGGCGCGACGGATCGTCCTGTGACAGCAGAACCTCTCCCGCCGACCGCGCCGAGGGCCACAACAGGGCCAGCAGCAGCGCGAACGCCGACGCGCTCCCCACCGCCATACCGATTCGCCCCGCAGACGTCCGTAACACCAATGGAATTCTCGCTTGCCCGCTATCCGACACATTGTTCGGATTTGCTCTCATCCGCAGGAGGTAGTGTGGCGGTTTTAGGACGCAACCTCCCCAACGAAAGAAGGGCTTTCCCGACGAGACCGGATTGTGTCGAATTCGGACGAGGGTCGGCAGTGGATTTTGTGAATCTTGCGGGGCGCTCTAGCAATCCCTCGCCGCCAACCGTATGGTGCGCCCGCTTCGCGCGGCGGCTGCTTCGCCTGCCATGCTTGCGAATGTCTGGACTGTCAAGGTGACTAAAAATGGCCGATCACGTCGTTCCTCACTTCCAAAATGATGCCGGAGTGCCCGTCATCGAAATCGGATCGCGTGAGTTCATGTGCGTCGGCGCCAATCCGCCGTTCGATCACCCGCACGTCTTCCTCGATCTCGGCAACGACACCGAGATTATCTGCCCCTATTGCTCGACCCTGTACCGCTTTGCCGCCGATCTCGCGCCGGGCGAAGCCCGCCCGCCCGAATGCGTGCTGCGGGACAAGGTCGCCTGAGACATAGGTGACCGCCTCCCCCGCCATTGTTGTCGCGGGTGCGGGCATCGGAGGACTGACCGCCTCTCTCACCCTGGCCGGGCACGGCTTTCGCGTCCTCGTTCTCGAACGCGCCGAACGGCTGGAAGAAGCCGGTGCCGGCCTGCAACTGTCGCCCAACGCCAACCGGGTGCTGATCGGCCTCGGCCTCGAATCGCAATTGTCATCCCATGCCATCGCGCCCGACGCCGTGCGGGTGATGACGGCACGGACAGGGCGCGAGGTCGCACGCATTCCGCTGCGCGAGGCCGCCGTGCGCTATGGCGCGCCCTATTGGGTGCTGCATCGCGCGGACCTGCAGGCCGCGCTCGCGGCGAAGGTCGCGCAGACACGCGGGATCGAACTGCGCCTTGGCGCGGAAGTCACCGACATCACACCTCACTCGCACGGCGTGACCGTGAGCGTCCGTCAGGGCGAGACGGACGATCAGATCGCCGCGGACATGCTGATCGGCGCCGACGGTGTCTGGTCGACGGTGCGCCAGCGCCTGTTTCCGGACGTCCATCCGCAATTCACCGGCCGCATCGCCTGGCGCGGCATCATCGAAGCCGACCGCGCGCCGCGCGAATTCGACCTGCACGCGGTGCAACTCTGGCTCGGAGCCAATGCCCACCTCGTCGCTTACCCGATGGCTGATGGCCGCCGCATCAATGTGGTGGCGATCACCACCGACACATGGCATGGGCCGGGATGGAGCGAGCCGGGCGATGCCGCAGACCTCGCGGCACGATTCTCAGCGCGGCGCTGGCCCGATGCCGGACGTCGCCTGATCGCGGCGGTCGAGAACTGGCGCAAATGGGCGCTGTTCGCGATCCGCGACGGCGGAGTCTGGCAAACCGGCCATGTGGCCCTGCTCGGCGATGCCGCGCACGCGATGGCGCCGTTCGTGGCCCAGGGCGCGGGCATGGCGATCGAGGACGCAGCGGTTCTGGCGAAACGTCTTGCGAATGCGCCGGCCGATATTCCCGCCGCGCTGAAGCGCTACGAACGCCTGCGAACGCCGCGCGTCACACGGGTCCAGCGCACCGCGCACCAGACCGGCGGCATCTATCATCTCAGCGGCCCGATGGCGCTGGCGCGCGACACCACCATGGCGTTGCTCGGCGGCGAGCGGCTGCTCGCGCGGCAGAACTGGATCTATGGCTGGCGCGCGGAGTAAGCGCGGGTTCTGAACACGAAACGTGCTAACGATGGCGGCGCGGCGTGGTCCGCGACGGCGATGCAGGAGCCGGCTCGCTGCAATTGTTGCGGCGGCGGGTATCATCGATCAGATCGAGGTTGGCGCGCTCCTTGGCATAGTCGCTTTCATAGGCGACCGCCGACACCAGCCCGCCCGCCGCGCCGGTTCTGGCCTTGGCCATCAAACCTTCCAGTTCGGTGACACGCTTCAGCGCCGCAACGCGCGCTTCGCTCAGTTGCGCGCAATCATAAAGATCATATCGCGACGGATCGACAAACGCGCTGGTCCGTGGACCGCCGATCGACGATCCGGCAGCGCAACCGCCGAGCCCGCCCGCGATCAACGCAATGCCCAGCACACGGGCGATGGCCACGCGACGGCGGTCCTCTCTTATCGTTCGGTTGCCATCACGCATCGGCCAGATCCTGTTTCCTGCATTCACAACTGGTGCGGACGGCGGGAATCCGCGCCGCGCAACTTACCTATAAAAATGTTTCGCTCATAGACGAATAAATGTAGCCAATATCTTCAAGGGCGACACCAGGCGACACGACAGGAATCATCATTACATCAGGCATTGAGCGGCGTGATTGCGAACTGTTTTAGGCGCTCGCCGAGCGTCCCATATACGAGGGGATTATCTTAGTCTTACTGGGCGCGTCATTGCGGGTGATTGGCTCCTGGCCCTGCGCTCGACGGCTCCACGCCATCGCCAAACAACCGGCTCAACATCCGCACGAACTCCTTTGCGGTGTCCGGGAAATATCCGTGCCCTACCCGCGCAGTTATCTGATCGAACGTCGCGTCGAACCGTACGTCATTTGCCCGCGCGAAACATTCGGCATGTTGGCGTAGTGGCAGGATCGCAACGACTGCGTCGCTTTATGGCGAGCTAACCAACAATGAAACGCGCCCGCGGATGGACGCGCTTCATCATTGGAAGGTCATAGTTCTATCGAGAGGGACGCCCGCCTCCGCCTGGCCTCCCGCCACCCGGCCTGCTTGCGCCCGGTCGATTTCCGCCCGGTCTGTTCACTCCGGGTCGATTGCCACCGGGTCGATTCACTCCGGGCCGAGGACCGCCGGGCCGGTTTACCGCTGGTGGCCGATGACCGGGTCTATGCACTCCTGGCGGCCGATGAGCAGGACGACGCCAGCCGTGCCACCCCGACGGCCCGCCCCAGCCAAATCCTCTGCGCCAGTGGTAGCCGCACCAATACCAACCCGGCCCGTGCCAGCCGTCCCAATACCAGCAATAGCGACGGCCTCCCCGAATGAATTGAGCCTCTTCAATCGGGGGCAACACATCTACGTTTTGACTTAATCCTTTGGGCTTCCCGATCAGTGATGCCTGCGCGGGATTGCCGGTAGCCGCAGTGACGGCAGCGATAGCTGCTGCGATTGCTAATAGTCGGAGTCGCTTTTGCAACTGGAGCCTCCTATTGCAGTGGATCAAGAGCTAGCGATAACCGAAGGATCGTTGAGAGGTTCCGTCCGCGTACCGCTAAATCCATAGCTAAGCGTCAGACCTTACACCGATCATCCGAATTGCAGGTTCACGTTTCGCGGACGGAGCGGTCTAATCGGTGCAGCACGGCTTGGCTCAAGTGTCGAGAAAGGCATTCTGACTTACAACTCCAATGCTCGTCCCTTTTTATTTACTAAGTGGGATGCACTGGTGCGGACGGCGGGAATCGAACCCGCACGACGTTGCCATCGAGGGATTTTAAGTCCCTTGCGTCTACCAATTCCGCCACGTCCGCCTGCTTTCTTTTTCAATTACTTAAGCGCGAAAAGCAACCGTACCGTGGAAATTGGAACGCCGGCGGCAGAGTGGCGCTTCACAGGGACATCCGCTGTCCCCGACGCCCGATGCCGGGACGATCGAGACCGGACCGTGCGCGACGGTATCGCTCGCGCCGCGCCGTCATGCTAGGCTCCGGGCGATCCAAACGTATTTTGTTTTTATCCCTGCGCAGCATCCGGGGAATTTTGATTGTCGCGATATTTATCCCGAGCAACCCTCATTCCCGGGTGACAGGCAGGCGTTGAACAGGATTCATCCCATGCCCTTCAAGCATACATTTACGTTTTTGTTTTTCAGCGTTGCCTTCAGTCTCTTCATTGCTCCCGCCGGCGCACAGTCCGGCAGTCCCGTGCTTGAGAAGTGCCGCGAGACGGTCGGCCGCCCCATCGTCATGCGATGCATGCAGCAAGGCGGCGGCAGCATCGAGCGATGCCGGACCAGAGCCACTCCCGCCGTGAAACGATGCATGGCGGCGCACGGTGGCGGCGGGCGCGGCGCGCCGCACCGTCAGGAAGCCTCAGCCGGGCACGACAGCGGCGCGGGCAAGCTGGTGATTCTCATTCCCGGGGCCGGCGGCGCGGTGGCATCCGATTTCCTGGTGCGAAACAAAAGCCGGATCGGCGGCGCAGGCGCCTCCGTTGTCCTGACGACATCGTCCAGCCAGGCCGCGTCACTCTCGCGGGATGCCTCGGCCAAGGGGCGCAAGGTGATCCTCGTGGGCATGAGTCGCGGAACGATCGATGTGGCCAACGCGCTCTCCTCCGGCGCCAAAGCCAACGGCGTCGTCATGGTGTCCGGCGCCTACAGCAAGGTGCAATCCGCGCTCGGCTCGCCCTCGAAGCTTCCTTCGACGTTAGCGATCCATCACCGCAACGACGGGTGCCAGTCGACGCCGCCGTCGGGATTGACTTCGTTTGTGGCGTGGTCCGGCGGCCGCGTGTCGGCGCGATGGATCAGCAATCAGGGCAGCCCCGCCCCCAACCCGTGCGGCCCGCGCGGCGCGCACGGCTTCTATATGCAGGACGGGACCGCGGTGTCGGCGATCAACTCGTTCATCGCGTCGCACTAGATCGACTGCAATGAAAGACGGCCTCGCCGGGACAGTGAGGTCGTCTTTCGATTCCTGTTTCAAACTCTTGAACCGGATTGCTCCGGCAGCGCGCCGGGCCTCTGTTTCGCCACGCGAACCTGGCTGTCCGCGTGGCATGGCTGTCAGACACGACACCGCATTTACGCACGCCGCCCGGCATGCCACGTTGCGCCGTTCCAAAATCAAACTCACAGGAGACGCGCCGCGATGGCCTACGAGCAGATCAAGTACGAGGTTCAGGACAACATCCTCACCATTACCCTGAACCGCCCGGACAAGCTCAACGCCTTCACGCACACCATGATGGCGGAACTGATCGACGCTTTCGACAAGGCGGACGCCGACGACGAGGTGCGCGCGATCATCGTCACCGGCGCGGGCCGCGCATTCTGCGCAGGCGCCGATCTGTCCGCGGGCGGCGCGACCTTTGACCGCGCGGCGCGCGCCGATCGCAAGACTGCGCCGCTGCGCCCCAACGGCGAAGTGGAATGGAGCGACGACGCGGTGCGCGACGGCGGCGGGCGCGTGACGCTGCGCATCTACAAATGTCTCAAACCGGTGATCGGTGCGATCAACGGCGCGGCAGTCGGCATCGGCGTCACCATGCAACTGCCGATGGACATTCGCATCGCCTCGAACGATGCGCGCTTCGGTTTCGTGTTCGCGCGGCGCGGCATCGTGCCCGAAGCCTGCTCGAGCTGGTTCCTGCCGCGCATCGTCGGCATCTCGCAGGCGCTGGAGTGGACCTATTCGGGCAAGGTGTTTCCGGCGCAGGAAGCGCTGGAAGGCGGCCTCGTGCGCAAGGTGGTCGCGCCGGAGGAACTGCTGCCGATGGCGCGCGCGATCGCCCGCGAGATCGTCGACAACACCGCCCCGGTGTCGATCGCACTGATCCGCCAGATGATGTGGCGCATGCTCGGCGCCGACGATCCGATGGAAGCGCACAAGATCGACAGCCGCGGCATCTATTCGCGCGGCCAGTCGGCCGACGTGCGCGAAGGCGTGATGTCGTTCCTCGAAAAGCGCCCGGCGAAGTTCACCCAGACGGTGTCGAAGGACATGCCGTCCTATTTCCCGTGGTGGACCGAGCGGGAGTATAAGTAAGGGTGCGCGACCGCGATCTCCTCATCCTGAGGAGCCTGCGCAGCAGGCGTCTCGAAGGATGAGCCCACGTTTAGATGCCTCATGGTTCGAGACGGTGCTTCGCACCTCCTCACCATGAGGAACATCACCGCGCCAGCAACACCACGCGGCCGATCGCCTTGCGTTCGGTCAGCAGCCGCATCGCCGGCGCGACATCGGCGAGCGGCATGCGGTGCGATATGTTCGGGCTGACCTTGCCCTCGGCCGCGAGCTTGTCGAGAGCGGCCATGCGCGCGACGCCGAGCGAAGGATCCTTGCGCACGGCCTCGCCGGCACGCACACCGAGAACGCTCGCGCCCTTAATAAGTACGAGGTTGGTGCGCGCGAGACCGATGCCGCCGGTGAAGCCGATGACGAGCACGCGCGCGCCCCACGCCATGCAGCGCAGGCTCTGCTCGAAGATCTCGCCGCCGACCGGATCGAAAATCACATCCGCGCCTTTGCCGTCGGTGATGCGCTTCACGGCGTCGCGGAACGGCTCGCGCTCATACAGGATCACATGATCGGCGCCGCGCTGTTTGGCGACCGCGAGCTTCTCCTCACTCGACGCCGCCGCGATCACCGTCGCGCCCATCACCTTGCCGAGCTCCACCGCGGCAAGCCCGACGCCGCCGCCCGCGCCGTGCACCAGCAGCGTTTCGCCGGCGCGCAGCTGCGCGCGATCCGCCAGCGCATGCCATGCGGTGCCGTGCGCCGCGAGGAACGTCGCGCCCTGCGCATAGTCGAACGCCGACGGCAGCGGCGACAGTTGCCCGGCGTCCACCACCATCTCGTCCGCATAACAGCCGAGACGCGCTTTCACGATGACGCGGTCACCGACGTTGACGCCGGGTGCATCGCGCATCTCGATCACCTCGCCCGCCGCCTCGACGCCGGGCGTGAATGGCGGCTCCGGCTTGAACTGATACTGGCCCGCCACCATCAGAATGTCGGGAAAGTTGATCCCGGCGGCATGAATCGCGACCCGCGCCTGCCCCGCCGCGAGCGGTGCCGAAGCCACGGTTTCGAATTTCAGGATTTCGGGCGGGCCGAGTTCACGGCAGACGATGGCGAGAGGCATTCTTCATCCTATGAGGCCTGGGTCAAACTCCCTCTCCCCATAAACGAGGAGAGGCGAAAGCACTCACGCCCACGCCTTCCCTTCTTTCTTGAGCAGGATCGCGGCGCGCAGCAACGGCAGGCGGTCGTTGCCGAAGAACATATCGGTCGTGTCGAAATAGATCGTCGGCGAGCCGAACGCGCCGCGCCGGATCGCCTCGTCGGTGTTCGCCTTGAGCTTGTCCTTGATCGCCTGCTCGCCGATGCCGGCGAAGAACGCCTTCGGATCGATCCCGACCTTTTCGCAGATTGATGTCAGCACGACCTCCTGCGACACGTCCTGATCGTCGCCCCAATAGGCTTCGAACACGGCGGTCGCAAAGGGCAGCAACTTGTCGGGCATCTGCTCCTGCACCCAGCAGCAGCCGCGCATCGACTTCACCGCATTCACCGGAAACACCGTCGGCGGCATCTTGATCTTGAGACCGGCGACACGCGCCCAGTCGGCAAGATCCTTCAGCATGTAGGCCTGCTTGGCCGGCACCGGCTTGGCGCGGGTCTCGTACATGGTCGGGTTGACGGTGTTGAAAATGCCGCCGACCAGAATGGGCCGCCAGTCGATGTCCTCGCCAAGCTCCTTCGCCAGCGGCTGGACATTGTGAAACGCAAGATAGGTCCACGGGCTGGAGCAGTCGAAGAAGAATTCGATCATGAGCGTTGTCCCTTCTGAATTGTCGTTGCGGTCTGGCCGAACATGTGACGCCGTTCCTCGTCGGTGAACGGCTCCTTGACGAACTTGCCGACCGCAAGCCCCTTTTGCACTTCCGGCCGCGCACGCACGGCCGCATACCAGCGCTTGATGTTCGGATAATCGTCGAGCGTGAAGCCCTGCGCCTTGTGGGTCATGGTCCACGGAAAGCAGGCGATATCCGCGATGGTGTAGTCGGGTCCGGCGACATAGGCCCCGGTTTTGCCGAGCTGGATGTCGAGCACGCCGTACAGCCGCGCCGCCTCGCTGCGATAGCGGTCGATGGCGTAGGGAATTTTCTCCGGTGCATAGAGCGCGAAGTGTCCATGCTGGCCAAGCATCGGCCCCAGCCCGCCCATCTGCCACATCAGCCACTGCATCACCTTGAAGCGGCCGCGCGTGTCGGTCGGCAGGAAACGCCCGGTTTTCTCCGCCAGATAGATCAGGATCGCGCCGGTCTCGAAGATCGCGATCGGCTCGCCGCCGTCCGCCGGCGTCTGATCGACGATCGCCGGAATCCGGTTGTTCGGGCTGATAGCGAGGAATTCCGGCTTGAACTGATCGCCGGCACGGATGTTCACGGGATGGATGGTGTAAGGCAGGCCCAGTTCCTCGAGCATGATGGAAATCTTCCATCCGTTCGGGGTCGGCGCGAAGTGAAGATCGATCATGAATTCATCCACTGGAATGTGATGGAGCCTGACGGCGGCGCGATCCTAGCCGCGACGTTCGGCACATTCCATCCTTGACGAGGCGCCGTGGTGGGCGCAGGCGAATGTCGCGCGTCCCAGGCGCGATGCAGCGCATCGCGATGCTTCGCAGAACCGGGACCGTGACGCACTCCGGACTATGGAACGACCCCGGATCAGCGGCGCACCGCTCGCGCTGCGCCGCATCCGGAGCACAGACCAAGGCAACGTCGGCGGATTATCCTGTATCCCGCCGCGCCGCCGTGGCACATAGTCGGGCAAAATCAAAACGCGCCAGAAGAGGACACGCCCATGCTGTTTCCCACCACCATTGCCGGCTCGCTGCCGAAGCCCGAATGGCTCGCCGAGCCCAATACGCTGTGGGCGCCGTGGAAGCTGAAGGGCGCGGAGCTTGCCAGCGCCAAGCGCGACGCCACCATTCTCGCGGTGAAGATCCAGGAAGACGCCGGCGTCGATATCGTCACCGAGGGCGAACAGGCGCGGCAGCATTTCGTCCACGGATTCCTCGAGCGCGTGGATGGCATCGACTTCGCCCACAAGGTCGAGATGGGCATCCGCGCCGACCGCTACAAAGCGATGGTGCCGCAAGTGGTTGCGCCTCTCACGCTCAAGGGCCGCGTCCATGCCGACGAGGCCCGCGCCGCCCGCGCCCACACCAGGCACAAGCTCAAGTTCACCATGCCCGGCCCTATGACGATCATCGACACCATCGCCGACAATTACTATGGCGACCGGGTGAAGATGGCGTTCGCCTTCGCCGATCTGCTGAACGAGGAAGCCCGCGCGCTGGAGGCCGACGGCGTCGACCTGATCCAGTTCGACGAGCCCGCTTTCAACGTCTACATGGACGAAGTCAACGAATGGGGCATCGAGGCGCTGACTCGCGCGGCACGCGGCCTCTCCTGCGCCACGGCGGTCCACATCTGTTACGGTTACGGCATCAAGGCCAATATCGACTGGAAGAATTCGCTGGGCGCCGAGTGGCGGCAGTACGAAAAGATCTTTCCGGCGATCGACAAAAGCCCGATCCAGCAGGTCGCCATCGAATGCCGCAATTCCCATGTGCCGCTCGATATTCTCGGGCTGCTCAAGAACACCGTGGTGCAGGCCGGCGTCATCGACGTCGCCAGCGATGTCATCGAAACGCCCGAAGATGTGGTCAAAACCATCGGCGACGTGATGAAGTTCGTGCCGAAGGAACGCATCATCGCCACCACCAATTGCGGAATGGCGCCGATGCGGCGCGACATCGCCGAGGCCAAGCTGCAGGCGCTGGGGGCTGGCGCGAAACTCGCGCGGGAGCGGTTCGCATAGATCAGGCGTTCAGGGCACGGAAGGTACGGAGATTCGCATGAAGGGATCGCTCCGACGGCTCGCGCTCACCGCCGCGATCGCACTGCTCTCGCCCGCCATCCATGCGGACGAGTTGCGCGGCACCCGCCCCTCGTCCGTCACGCGGCCGCTGTCCGACGTACCGAACAGCGGCGCTATCGTTCCGCGCATCTGGGCGCCGCAGCTCGACGACGGTTTCGTGCCGCAAGGCCTGGCCTTCGCGAATGGCCATCTCCTGCTGTCGTCCTATCGCAGCACGGACCCCAAACAGAGCCGCGGCCCGTGCCGGCTGTTCGTCATCGCGCCCGCGACCGGCGCGATCAGCCATCATGTCGATTTGCCCGAAAGCTGCGGCCACGCCGGCGGCGTCGCGGCGCTGGCCGATGGCCGGATCGTCGTTGCCGATACCCACGCGATCTATGAGATCAAGGGCGGCAAGGTCACCGCGACCGTAAACCTGAAAGGCAAACTGCGCGGCTCATACGCCGATGCCGATGGCAATGCATTGTGGATCGGCTCCTACGACAAGAACGGCGGCTCGCTGTGGCAGTTGCCGCCGGATGTGTTCTCGCGAACCGAAATCGACGAAAGCCACGCGACAAAGACCCTGACCATTCCGGCCCGTGTGCAGGGCCTCCTGTTCGACGGCAAGGGTCACGGCTGGATGACGGTCTCCGGCTCGCGCGACGGCGCGCTGCTCAAGTTCGATCCTGACGATGGCCACGTGATCGCGAGCTATCCGATGCCGGCGGGCATCGAGGATCTCGCGCTCGATCCCACCGGACTGATCTGGGCTGTGTCCGAGGCAGGCTCGATCCGCTGGTCGAAGTGGCAGACCAGCTATCCGGTGCTGTTCACCATCGATCCGGCAAAGCTGCGGTAGCCGAACCGTCAGAACGCAACTCTGAGAGATGCGCTCACATCCGCGCGCCAGACGTCATCGATCCGGTAGGGCATGATCGAAGTGACGCCGAGATTGCCTCTCCGCGTATTGCCGGTCTCGAACCCACCGGCATAGGTCGCCGACGCATCAACGCCCAACTCGACGTTCGCCAGGATCTTGTGCCGGAGTCCGGCGCCAATCCGCGCCATGGGACTGAGATGCGCCTCGTCTGCGACGACGCTGACGAACAGGCCTGTTGCCTTGTCGGTCTCGACCACGTTGGAGAACGAATTGGACGTGACGCCGAGCCCTGCGCTCAATCTGAGGGACGTCGCGTCCGACACGGCGAGATCATAAGCGACGTTTCCCAGAACGCCGTTGCTGATCGCTGTTCCGGCAAAATCCGACGTGACCCCGTAAGCGGCAAAATTCGCGTCCCAACTGACATCGTTGCGGGCATGCTGATAGCTGATGAAAATCGACCAGGCGGGGTCGAACCGATAGCCGATGTGTCCGCCGATTCCGACACCGCGCCCGAACTTCACGTTGCCGACCACGCCGCCCCCGGCAAAGGGCGCCCCTCCATTCGTGGTGCTGGATGATCCGTATGCAGCGCTCCCGGATATATCCATCCCGGCAAAGAAGCCGAGCTGCTCGGCGAACGCCGGCAGCGGGATAAAGGAGGCGATGACGACGGCCAACGGCAGCAATCGCGATGACATGATGCTCTCCTCGCCAGATCGGCGGCATGAGATCATCTTGCCCGGATGGTTAACACCGCCCTAATTTGGGATTTGAGCCCGGGGCGGTCACGCCGCCCCGTCGCGGATCGGCGGCTGGAATGACAGCCCGGTGTCCCACGGAAAGAAAATCCAGGTGTCCTGCGACACTTCGGTGATGAAGGTATCGACCAGCGGCTTGCCCATCGGCTTGGCGTAGACAGCGGCGATATGGGCCTGCGGCACCAGATCGCGCACGATGCGCGCGGTCTTGCCGGTATCCACCAGATCCTCGACGACGAGCAGGCCCTTGCCGCTGCCGCCGCCGAGTTTCGCCACCACATCCGAAATACCCTTCAGCACGGTCGGGTCGCCCTGCGCGGTGTGATTATAGCTGGACACGCAGATCGTATCGATGACGCGGATGCCGATTTCGCGCGCGACGATCGCCGCCGGCACGAGGCCGCCGCGCGTTACCGCCACCATCGCGGTGAACGGCCCCGCGCCATTGAGCCGCCACGCCAGCGCCCGCGCGTCCCGGTGAAACTGGTCCCACGAAACGGGAAACGGCTTTCTCGGCGCGTCGTCGGTCATGCGTCGTTCTCCGAATTCTTCCTAGCTCTCCTCATCTAGAGAGTCTGACTCAAAATGCGATGACGGATTAAGGCACCTATCCATCAGCATGTCATGGCCGGATTTATTCCGGCCATCCACGTCTTAGCGATGTTACAGCAAGAAAAGGCGTGGATGGCCGGGACAAGCCCGGCCATGACAAAGCAAATCATATTCAGGCTGTCGGCAAGGGCTCGAAAGTTCTGGATGCACTTCGGTCAGGCTCTGCGGGGGGCATGTTCGGCCGCGTCTCGAAGGATGCGGCCGCGAGTCCCGGATGCTGCGCAGCGCGTGACATAAGTGCGTTCACGCGCGTCTTCGATGCGCCATGGCGCTGCTGATCCGGGAACCGTTCCAAACTCCGGGCGTGGAACGGCCCCGGATCAGCGGAGCGGCATTTCATACCGCACCGCATCCGGGGCGCACTGAAATCTGCATCTCATCGCGCGACGGTGAGACCGGCGAGCATCGCCTTGACCTCGTCCATCGCCGCCTGCAGCTTGGCCTCGTCGCGCGAGCGCACCACCACGTTGGTGTTGGGCATCCCGTTCTCGTCGAGGAACGGATAGCTGCCGATGCTGGTCTCGGGATGCGCTTCCTGGATCGTGCGCAGCGGCCCGCCGATATCGCCTTCGCGCGCATTGGCGCGGACTGTATCCGACAGCATCCGCACCCCGGATTTCAGCCGCGGCGCGACGATGTCCATCATCGCTTGCATGATCGAGGGCACCCCGGCCATGACGATCACGTTGTCGATCTTGAAGCCCGGCGCGAGGATGGTCGCGCTGTCGATCAGTTCGGCGCCATCGGGAATGCGGGCCATGCGCAGCCGCGCCTCGTTGGCGTCGGCGCCGAAGCGCGCGTTGAACCGCGCCACCACGTCGGGATGATGATGGATATCGACGCGGAATGCCTTGGCCACGCTGTCGGCGGTGATGTCGTCATGGGTCGGCCCGATGCCGCCGGTGGTGAAGACATAATTGTAACGGGTACGAAGCGCGTCGAGCGCCTCGATGATCGCGCTTTCGTCGTCGGCGACCACCCGCACTTCCCGGAGGTCGATGCCGATATTGGTCAGGTACTCGGCGATGAAGCCGATGTTCTTGTCCTTGGTCCGGCCGGACAGGATCTCGTCGCCGATCACCAGAATGCCCGCCGTGACGATCTCGCTCATTTCCACTGTCTCCTCACCCTTCCGGGAACCCACGCCCTTCGGGCGCATTCAAGTCACGGAGCATCTGCCAAATCAACAAGCAAGCCGCCCGTTTAGCAGGCAGCCCGTCTTCCCGGCGCACTGGTTTGCCGCCCGGAAAGGCATATCGCGACGGCGGATGAGTTGCCAGCGTCTGTTGGTACGGCATTTGCTCTGTGTATCTCGGTCAGCTCCGGGGATTTATGGCAGTTGCGTTCGACGAAATGAATGGGCCCGATGGCGCGCTGCGTCCGGCCTATGATGAATTGGGGCGGTGGTTGAGCGAAACCCCGCCCGATACCCTCGATTATCGCCGCAAGGAGGCCGAACTGCTGTTTCGGCGCATCGGCATCACCTTCGCGGTCTATGGCGAGGCCGAATCCACCGAACGCCTGATCCCCTTCGACGTCATTCCGCGCATTCTGTCCGGCGGCGAGTGGACGCGGCTGGAAGCGGGCCTGAAACAGCGGGTCCGCGCGCTCAACCTGTTTCTGCGCGACATCTATCACGAGCGCGACATCCTGCGCGCGCAGATCATCCCGAGCGACCTGATCTTCCAGAATCCGGTCTTCCGCCCGGAGATGAACGGCCAGCGCGTGCCGCACGACGTTTATGTCCATATCGCCGGCATCGACGTCGTCCGCACCGATCCCAACGAGTTCTTCGTGCTTGAGGACAATGCGCGCACGCCCTCCGGCGTGTCCTACATGCTGGAAAACCGCGAAATCATGATGCGGCTGTTTCCCGACCTGTTTTCGCGCCATCGCGTCGCGCCGGTCGAGAACTATCCCGACGAGTTGCTGGCCGCCTTGCGCTCGGTCGCGCCGCTGGCCGCCAAGACCGAACCGACCGTCGCCCTGCTGACGCCGGGCGTCTACAACTCCGCGTACTACGAGCACTCCTTCCTCGCGGACAAGCTCGGCGTCGAGCTGGTCGAGGGCCGCGACCTGGTGGTCAACAATAACGAAGTCCTGATGCGCACCACCGAAGGGCTGAAGCGCGTCGATGTGATCTATCGCCGGGTCGATGACGATTTCATCGACCCCCTCACCTTCCGGCCCGATTCCGTGCTCGGCGTGCCGGGGCTGATGTCGGCCTACATGGCCGGCAACGTCACGCTGGCGAACGCGGTCGGCACCGGCATCGCCGACGACAAGGCGGTCTACAGCTACATGCCGGAGATCGTGCGGTTCTATCTCGGCGAAGAGCCGATCCTGAAGAACGTGCCGACCTGGCGCTGCCGCGAGGCCGACGATCTCGCCTACGTGCTCGACAATCTCCACGAGCTGGTGGTCAAGGAAGTCCACGGCTCGGGCGGCTACGGCATGCTGATCGGGCCGGCTGCGACGAAGGATGCCATCGAGAATTTCCGCGCCCGCCTCAAGCGCGCGCCGGACGGTTTCATCGCCCAGCCGACGCTCGCGCTCTCCACGTGTCCGACCTGCACCGAGAAGGGTCTCGCGCCGCGCCATGTCGATCTGCGTCCGTTCGTCCTGACCGGGCGCGACCATGTCACGGTGGTGCCGGGCGGCCTCACCCGCGTCGCGCTCAAGGAAGGCTCGCTCGTGGTCAATTCCAGCCAGGGCGGCGGTACCAAGGACCCCTGGATTCTCGACGACGAGCCGGTCGCGGAGCCCGACCTGTTCTCGGTCGCGGCGCGGGGGCGTTAGGCCATGCTGTCGCGCACCGCCGAAAACCTGTTCTGGCTGGCCCGCTACGTGGAGCGCGCCGAATATCTCGCGCGCACCATGGAGGCGACGCTGCGCGCCACCGCCCTGCCCGGCGCCTACGCCGGCAAGACCAACGAGTGGGAATCGGCGCTGCTCACCGCCGGCATCGGCAACGCCTTCTATGCCGTGCACGAGGAAGCAAACGAGCGCACCGTGGTCGATTACCTGTCGTTCTCGCGCGACAATCCCTCCTCGATCCGCAATTGCATCGAGAACGCGCGGCTCAACTCGCGGTCGGTGCGCACCGCGCTGACCGGCGAGATGTGGGACACCATCAACAGCGCCTGGATCGACTTGCAGCAGCTCTGGACCTGCGGCGTGAAATCCCGCGAGGAGCTGGCGAAGTTTCTGCGTTTCGTGCAGGAAATCTCGCTGCGCTTCGACGGCTCGGCCTATCGCACCATGCTGCGCAACGATGCCTACTGGTTTTCGCGGCTCGGCCTGCATCTGGAGCGCGCCGACAACACCGCGCGCATTCTCGACGTCAAGTATCACGTGCTGCTGCCGGAGAAAGAGCATGTCGGCGGCCCGCTCGACTACTATCAGTGGACGTCGATCCTGCGTTCGGTCTCGGCGCTGACCGCCTATCACTGGGTCTATCGTGAAACCCTCAAGCCGTGGCTGATTGCCGACCTGCTCATTCTCAATGAATCGCTGCCGCGTTCGCTCGCCAGCTGCTACGGCAACCTGGTGCGCAATCTCGATCAGATCGGCGTCGCCTACGGCCGTCAGGGCGCGGCGCAGCGCCACGCCCGCGGCGTCCGCAACCGGCTCGCCCACAGTCACATGAACGACCTGTTCCAGCTCGGCCTGCACGAATTCATCCAGGAATTTCTGGCGGACAACGGCCGCCTCGGCGATATCATTTCGAAGCAATACCTGTCGTGAGGCCCGACTTGCGTTAGCCTTGCGCGATCACGATTCGGCTTGCCATGCGATTGCACATCCACCATTCGACGACCTACCGTTACGATCCGCCCGCCGGAAACGTGATCCAGATGCTGCGCCTGACGCCGGGCAATCACGACGGCCAGTATGTCGTGAACTGGCAGATCGACGTATCGACCGACTCCCGGCTCGACGTTCATGAAGATGCGTTCGGCAACATCACCCACCTTCTCACCGAAGGATCGGTGTCCGACCTCACGGTCAGCGTCGAAGGGGTTCTCGACACCCAGGACACCGGCGGAGTGCTGCGCGGCACCGACGAACGGTTTCCGCCCGAACTGTTCCTGCGCACAACTCCGCTCTCGCAGGTCGATGCCGGGATGGCGGATTTCACCCGCGCGCTCCGCGCGGAGTCCGGCGAGGCTCCGCTCGATTTCCTCCATGCCCTGTTGCAGCGCCTTCATGCCGACATGACGTTCGACGTCGATCCGACCCACAGCGCGACCTCGGCGCCCGAGGCTTTCGCACTGAAGCGCGGCGTCTGTCAGGACTACGCCCACATCTTCATCGGCTGCGCGCGCGCGGCCGGGATTCCGGCGCGTTTCGTCGCCGGGCATTTCCTGCGCGCCGACGGCATCGTCCATCAGGATGCCGGCCACGCCTGGGCCGAAGCCTATGTCGATGGGCTCGGCTGGGTCGGCTTCGATCCCGCCAACGGCATCTGCACCACCGATGCGCACGCCCGCGTCGCCATCGGCCTCGACTATCTCGGCGCCGCGCCGGTCCGGGGCACCCGCCAGGGCGGCGGGCCGGAAAGCCTGATCGTGCGGGTCATGGTCGATCAGGCGGGACGCCAGAGCCAGAGCTGAATGTTCCTGACAACGTTGAACCCGCGCCCGGTTGCCTGCGTCCCCGCCACCACATAAAAATGCCGCGTGGTGGAGAGACACGATGACCTATTGCTGCGGAATCCTCGTCAAGGAAGGGCTGGTGATGATCGCGGACACCCGCACCAATGCGGGCCTCGACAACATCTCCACGTTCCGCAAACTTCACGTCTATAACGACCCCGGCAAGCACATCATGGCGCTGGCCTCCGCCGGCAATCTCGCCATCAGCCAGTCCGTCATCTCCACTCTCGCGGAAGGCGTCGAAAATCCCGAGACCGGCGAGCGCGAAACCCTGACCAACGCGCCCACCATGTTTCAGGCGGCGCAACGCATCGGCCGCGCGATCCGCCACGTCAATCATCACGAAGGCAACGCGCTGCGCGCCGAGGATATCAATTTCGACGTCTCGTTTCTGTTAGGCGGCCAGATCAAGGGCGGGCGCATGCGCCTGTTCATGATCTACCCGGCGGGCAACTTCATCGAATGCACGCCCGACACGCCCTATCTGCAGATCGGCGAGCACAAATACGGCAAGCCGGTGCTGGATCGCGCCATCCACTACGATGTCGATCTCTACGAGGCGCTGAAGGTCGGGCTGGTGTCGATGGATTCGACATTGCGCTCCAATCTCGGCGTCGGCCTGCCGATCGATATCGTGCTGGCCCGCACCGGCGCCTGCGAGGCCGAACTGAGCTATCGCATCGAGGAAGACGAGCCGTATTTTCACGACCTGCGCGCACGCTGGTCGGCGGCCCTGCGCGCGGCGCACCAGAGCATTCCGCGCCCGCCTTACGGCGGTCAGGGCTGATTGCATCGGCCGCGTGTCCCGGCGTATCTTGTCGTACAACCGCCTGCGGCGGTCCCTCGCGACCACACCAATTTCCTTCAGCACCGCGCCAGAAAATGTCGCGCGCATAAGAACGAACAAAGGGAAGAAACATGGCCGATCTCAAAGTCGCACTCGTCACCGGCGCAGGCTCCGGCATCGGGCGCGCCTGCTCGCTGGCGCTGATGAAGGCGGGCTTCACGCTGGTCTTGACCGGGCGGCGCAAGGACGCGCTGGAGGAGACCGCGAAGCAAGGCAAGGACTTTGGCAAGAGCCTCGTGGTGCCGGCCGACATGACCGACCCGAAGTCGATCGACGCGCTGTTCGCGAAAATCATGAGCGAGTTCGGCCGCCTCGATCTGCTGTTCAACAATGCCGGCGTCGGCACGCCGCCGGTGCCGCTGGAAAATCTCTCGCTCGAGCAGTGGCAGGCCACCGTCGCCACCAACCTCACCGCGCCGTTCCTTTGCACCCAGCACGCCTTCCGCATCATGAAGGACCAGACACCGCGCGGCGGGCGCATCATCAACAACGGCTCGATCTCGGCCTACGCGCCGCGGCCGTTCTCCGCGCCCTACACCTCCACCAAGCATGCGGTGAGCGGCCTCACCCGCGCCACCGCGCTCGACGGCCGCGCCTATGACATCGCCTGCGGCCAGATCGATGTCGGCAACGCCGCGACCGAGATGACCGAACGCATGGCGGGCGGCGTGCTGCAGCCGCGCGGCGACATGATGGTCGAACCGCGCATGGACGTTGCGAACGTCGCCGAAGCCGTGGTGTTCATGGCGACGCGCAGCCTCGACGCCAACGCGCTGTTCCTCAACATCATGGCGACCAAGATGCCGTTCGTCGGGCGGGGGTAAGCGCCCTGCTGCATTGAATGCTCCCTCCTGGTGAGGGGCCTTGCATCGCAAGGCGTCTCGAACCATGAGGCCCCGGACGTCGGCGGCCTCACCCTTCGAGACGCATCGCCGCGCGATGCTCCTCAGAATGAGGAACTGCCATCGCGCCGAGTTATTCAGAATGAGCATGTGTCCCGGGCGCGGTGCAGCGTTCTTCACGACGCACCGCAGACCCGGGATCGTCGCGAACCCGGAATCTGGAACGGCCCCGGATCAGCGGAGCGAGACCATAGCGCGTCGAAGACGCGCGTAAACGCGCTGATGGCGCCGCGCCGCATCCGGGGCACGGCGGGCGTGACGTTTCCACGAGTCGTCCCGGCGCACGCCGGGATTCGGACTCCCCCCGGCTTAGCGGGTCACAACGCGATCAGTGCGCATGCATCACGACAACACCGCCGGGACGACCCGCGTGGTTTGTCGAATCCCGAGTCCAGCCATGACAACGCACACATCCGGATGCGAGGTCTTCCCTTGCTGATGCTCGCACGAGCGCTCTCAATGCAGCCGGAACACGCCGTCGACGGCCTTCAGCTCCGCCGGCTTGATCAGCTTGCAGTGCGCGACCGTCACCGAAAACAGCGGACCTTCAAGCTTCTCCTGCCAGAACTCGAGAAAGTCCTTCAGCGCGGGAAAGTTCGGGAAGATGTCGTAATCCTGCCAGACATAGGATTGCAGCAGCCAGCGATGATCGGGGCGGCGATACAGGATCTCCGCCGTCGTCAGTCCATAACCTGCAAGCTGCTTGAGGAAATCCGGCGAGACCTGTCCCCCTGGGGACGCCGGGTACTGCGTAGCCATTGCCAACCTCCATGTCTGGAGCGCACTGGCTGCAACCCGCGGTCTTGACTTCAGAACACGTCCGAACCGCTCGGTGGGACAACGCGCTCAGATGAAATTTGACGCCGTACGAAACATGATCACAAGCCTAAAGATTGAATAAAGTGTTAACTATCAAGGCACTGGCAGCATCACGTCAGGATTGCTGACAGGTGTGGGTCAGCCCAGCAGATGCGCCAGATAAAATGCCGCGCCGGCCGCCAGCCCGCCCACCAGCAAGGTCTGGAACGCCGACTTGAAGACGTTGATGCCGGTAAGGCGGCCTTTCACCGCGCCGAACACGACGAGCGCAAGACCGGTGAAGATCACCGAATAGAGCAGCGCCGTGTGGAGATGATCGGAGACGATGTAGGGCGCCAGCGGGATCAGACCGCCGACGAGATACGAGACCGCGATGGTGGCCGCGCTGATCGGCGCGCGCTTCGGCTCCGGCTTCTCGAGGCCGAGCTCGAAACGCATCATGAAATCCACCCAGCGCGGTTTGTCGGCCGCGAGCGCGGTCACCACCGCATCGAGTTGCGCCCCTTCGAGTCCATAGCCGGCGAACACATCGCGCACTTCGGCGATCTCCGCGTCGCGCATGTTGTCGACTTCCCAGTTCTCACGGCGTTCCTCGGACTCGTAGTGTTCGAGGTCGGTCCGCGCCGCGAGATAGCCGCCGAGCCCCATGGCGATGGCGCCCGCCGCGATCTCCGCCATGCCGGCGGTGACGATGATCTGCGTCGAGGTCACCGCCGCCGACAGGCCGGCGGCCAGCGCGAACGGCACCGTGAGCCCGTCCGCCATGCCGATGACGACATCGCGGACGGTTTCCGAGCCGAGGAAATGGCGCTCGACATGAGGCGTGGCAGGCATGGGACGTTCTCCGGGTGGGTGGTTGCCGGACAGTATTTAGAATTATTCTAAACTAACGGCAACGGCCTCCCGCACACCCGGACCGGGGCATTAACGATCGGCGCGAAATCTGGCAGTCACTCCACGCGACTGCCAATTTTTCTGCTAGAACCCCTTGCCTGCCTCACACCGGCGGCCTATGTCCGCACCAATTGCGCGCTGGCACTCACCAGCCGCGATTGCCAAAGTTCAAAACTCGAACATCATCAAGCTCTTAGGAGGACTGCATGAAATTCCGTCCGCTTCACGACCGCGTCGTGGTCAAGCGTATCGACGCCGAAGAGAAGACTGCTGGCGGCATCATCATTCCGGACAGCGCCAAGGAAAAGCCGTCGCAGGGTGAAGTCCTGTCGGTGGGTCCGGGCGGCCGCGACGAGGCCGGCAAGCTGATCCCGATCGACCTCAAGGTCGGCGACATCGTCCTGTTCGGCAAATGGTCGGGCACCGAAGTGAAGATCGACGGTCAGGAAGTCCTGATCATGAAGGAAAGCGACATCATGGGCGTCATCACCGACGCCGGCTCCAAGAAGAAGGCCGCCTAACTCGCCATCCCTCCTCATCCTGAGGCCCGGCGCAGCCGGCGTCTCGAAGGATGAGGCCCCAGACTTCAACCTCTCATCCTTCGAGACGCCCGCGAAAGGGCGAGCTCCTCAGGATGAGGTTCGTGTAAACGGAGAAACTTATGTCAGCCAAAGAAGTGAAATTCGGCGTAGACGCGCGCGACAAGATGCTGCGCGGCGTCGACATCCTCGCCAACGCCGTCAAGGTGACCCTGGGTCCCAAGGGCCGCAACGTCGTGCTCGACAAATCGTTCGGCGCGCCCCGCATCACCAAGGACGGCGTGACCGTCGCGAAGGACATCGAGCTCGACGACAAGTTCGAGAACATGGGCGCCCAGATGGTGCGCGAAGTGGCCTCGAAGTCGGCGGACCTCGCCGGTGACGGCACCACCACAGCGACCGTGCTCGCCCAGGCGATCGTGAAGGAAGGCGCCAAGTCGGTCGCCGCCGGCATGAACCCGATGGACCTGAAGCGCGGCATCGACCTCGCGGTCGAAGCCGTCGTCGCGGACCTGCAGAAGAACTCCAAGAAGGTCACCTCGAACGACGAGATCGCCCAGGTCGGCACCATTTCGGCCAACGGCGACAAGGAAATCGGCGACTTCCTCGCGAAAGCGATGGCCAAGGTCGGCAACGAAGGCGTCATCACCGTCGAGGAAGCGAAGTCGCTCGACACCGAACTCGACGTCGTCGAGGGTATGCAATTCGACCGCGGCTACATCTCGCCCTACTTCGTCACCAACGCCGACAAGATGCGCGTTGAATTCGACGACGCCTACATCCTCATCAACGAGAAGAAGCTGTCGTCGCTCAACGAGCTGCTGCCGCTGCTCGAGGCCGTGGTGCAGACCGGCAAGCCGCTGGTCATCGTCGCCGAGGACGTCGAAGGCGAGGCTCTCGCCACCCTCGTCGTCAACCGTCTGCGCGGCGGCCTGAAGGTTGCCGCCGTCAAGGCGCCGGGCTTCGGCGACCGCCGCAAGGCCATGCTGCAGGACATCGCGATCCTGACCGGCGGCCAGGCGATCTCGGAAGACCTCGGCATCAAGCTCGAGAACGTGACGCTCAACATGCTCGGCCGCGCCAAGAAGGTGATGATCGACAAGGAGAACACCACGATCGTCAACGGCGCCGGCAAGAAGGCCGACATCGAGGCGCGCGTTCAGCAGATCAAGGCGCAGATCGAGGAGACCACCTCGGACTACGACCGCGAGAAGCTGCAGGAGCGTCTGGCCAAGCTCGCAGGCGGCGTCGCGGTGATCCGCGTCGGCGGCGCGACCGAAGTCGAAGTGAAGGAGCGCAAGGACCGCGTGGATGACGCGATGCATGCGACCCGCGCCGCTGTCGAGGAAGGCATCGTGCCGGGCGGCGGCGTCGCCCTGCTCCGCGCCTCCGAGCAGCTGAAGCGCATCCGCACCCAGAACGACGACCAGAAGACCGGCGTCGAGATCGTCCGCAAGGCGCTCTCCGCTCCGGCCCGCCAGATCGCCATCAACGCCGGCGAAGACGGCAGCGTGATCGTCGGCAAGGTGCTCGAGAAGGATCAGTATTCGTACGGCTTCGACTCGCAGTCGGGCGAATACGGCAACCTGGTTTCGAAGGGCATCATCGACCCGACCAAGGTCGTGCGCGCCGCGATCCAGAACGCAGCCTCGGTCGCTTCGCTTCTCATCACCACCGAAGCGATGATCGCCGAACTGCCGAAGAAGAACGCCGGCGGCCCCGCTATGCCTCCGGGCGGCGGCATGGGCGGCATGGATTTCTGACGCAAAGCGTCAGAAATCGCCGCCCCTTGAATCTAGAATGCTCAAAGCCGGGCAAGCCCGGCTTTGAGTGGCGGCATGGATTTCTAAAGTCCAGCCTCTCAGGCGAATATCAGAATACGAAAGCCCGGAGGAAACTCCGGGCTTTTTTTCGTCATTGCCGGGCATAGCCCGTCAAGACGGGCGTGAACGCCCTTTCGCTGGGGAGAGGGTTGGGGTCAGGGGCAAGCAAGCACAAACCGGATTGCTTCGTCGCTATCGCTCCTCGCAATGACTGGCCCTCTCTCCGCCACGCTCGCCCGCGCGGAGCGTTCAGCGTTCGACGAGATGCGCGCGTGTCGGCGACGGATCGAACGCATCGGCGAAGTATTGCGTTTCCCGCGCCACCAGGCCGTCGCGAAACTCCATGATGCTCACCGCGTAAGACGGCCTGCCGTCATAGGTCAGGATGAATTCGGTGATCCACAAATCGCCGCCGCCGACGATGCGCCGGACCGTGAAACGCTTTGCGTTGGGCTGGACGAAGCGGCTTTCTTGAATGTTGCGCCGGCCGCGAATCCGTTCGCCCGATTGCGGATAGTCGAGCACGGCATCCTCGCGATAGATGTCGTGCTCGGCCTCGAAATCATTGGCGTCCGACGCATCCCAGTGGCGCTGGAGCGCGGCCCGCACGGCCTGATCGTCCATCGCAATCTCCCGCCTGCGCCGCCGCTCCCTGCCCTGCGTGCCCCGACGCTAGCGCAAGGCTTTGGCGGGCGCGAGGCATTCCGCCTCGATGGCCGCGCTTCTCATCACCACCGCAGCGATGATCGCCGAACTGCGGAAGACAAACGCCGGCGACCCCGGCAATGCCTCCGGGCGGCGGCATGGGCGGCATGGATTTCTAAGTCCTATCCGACTACCGCAACAAACAAAGAAGCCCAAGAGAAATCCCGGCTTTTTCTTTTGGCGTGCGATGCAACTTGTAGCACCGAAGCACAACAGCGAGGATAGCTTTTGGCGACTCAGATCACCACAAACGAATATTCGCAACGCGTTTGGCACGACATCGCAACACACGTGCAGGTCTACTGGAGGTACCGTGCGCCCGCCCAAAAATGCTTGGCCGAAGACTTATGAATCTCGCGGCGTTCTTATGTTTGCACAGCTTATGGCTGAAATGCTTACTCCGTCGTCGTTCGAGAGCTTTAGAGTCTACTCCCTCGATTCTATTGCAAGGTTGAGAGAGGCACTACGCGCAATTCGGGATGTAAAATTGGATCGTGTCCCGCGACAAACACTAAATCCAATACTCGAAGAAATAATTTGGTCACTAGATAAAGATCCAGTTGTGAAGCAATTGGCCGCCCATGAGATCGATGCCCTTCATCGCACATCGAAGCCGAATGCAAGCTTAGATACCCTTGCAGCGAACATTCGGCTGATCAGTAGATTGATTGGGAAAGCCTATAAATCGGCACTCGAACATAAAATTACTGAACTGCTCCCGAATTCAAAGCAACGTGTTGAATTTAGGCAAACAACTGGCTTCTATTGCAGTCATTTAATCAATTTAGGATACGCACGACCTCACATTTTAGAGATTGTGAATCGGCACTTTTTTGACAGCGATTTAGCTTCAGCTGCGCCCGACCATCTAACCTCTTTCTTTGCAGAATTCGACGGCGAGGAAAAAAAATACACAGTATTCACAGCAGTCTCCGAACAATTCGGAAACTACCTTAAAAATCTCGGCTTTAAAGTTTTCAATCTCAGCGCATGTCCAAATGAGGTGACGCAAGCTCTAAATACACCTCTGCATGTTCACTTATCCCTAGTTGTCGCTAGGAAAGTTGAAGGACTCGACGGCTATAGTGCCGTGAATAAGTCTCACAATCTTCTAAACTCAACCAGAGCGCTGACCTATTTAGCTCCCGAAGGAATGCCCTGCAAATGGTCCAACGAAATGTATGTATTGGAAGGGGAAGCATCTGTTGGAAGGATTATTGCCCGCCCGAATATTTCATTTGATCGGCCTTACGAAGGACGACTAACCGCCGGGCGACGACTACGTGGTATTACCAACTACTCGAAAAGAATTTTGGAAAATTTTGAAGAAGCATCAACTGCGCGGCTTCTTAATTCAATCGCCACCAGTGCCTTAGCAAGGACCTCCCCCAACATCGAAAATCAGCTTACATCACTCTGGTCTTCGATCGAAGTTCTTCTGAGCGAACCTCAAAAACCGACACCTCGCATTGTGCACTATTGTGAGCACTTAGTGCCGTGTATTTGCCTGCGCCACGTAAGACGACAATTTGTCGCCGTCTATGATGAACTGCTAATTTCCTATCGAAACAAATTCAACAAAATTCTCTTTGCTGAGGCTGATGCAGGAAAAAAGGATGCCCATACGATATTTGCCAACGCGCTATGTCTTCCAGAAAATAAAGTGCTCCAAGATCAGCTATTGTCGCTATGCACAGATAATCCGTTAGCGCTACATCGAATCTGGAAACTGCATCGTGACTACGGCACGCCTGAAAACGCCATCGCGTCGATCAAAGGCCACAGTAAGCGGGTAGAGTGGCAAATACATCGAATTTATCGTGCTCGAAACGAGATAGTTCATTCCGGCAGAAGACCAAGCTACCTCGAATCTTTGATTATGAATTTGTCCGAATACTATCGCGGGACCATCACAACTCTCGTCCATCGCGCTAGACAAGACGATTCAGAATCAAACATCGATCAAGTCGTGTGTGAAATCGGAATTGAGTACGAAATATTTCTCAACTTTTTTCAAAGCATAAGAGAGTCTCCCTCATTCTCACGCGAGCAATTCTTCCGTCTAATATCGTAAGCTTGCTTGACATTCCTCGTCATAGGACTATATTCCTGTCATCCTGTCTCACTTGAGGGGCGGATCGCGATCGTCACGGACGCGAGGCGGGATGCGGTGGACGCGGCAGCGTCAGGCGCGGATGAGGCGACAGGGCGAAGCCGAAAGGCTTTGTGAGTGGCCGATGAAGCGCTGACGACGACGCTGCTCCGTCCGGCCCAAGTCGTGTGGTCCCGGCGCTCGAAGCTGGCGCCAGTCCGGTGGAGAGCCGCTTCCAACCGGAGGCGGACACCCTCAGCAGGGATGCGGTGACATAGCATCGTTCACCGGGGAGAGCACGAAGCAAGCCGGAAGCCCATCGCGTGCGGAACGCCGGATGATGCGGCGTGACCGTGGTGACTACGCTCGTGTGCTTTTTCACTTTGCGCACGAGGCTGCG
>JBQCHK010000012.1:0-7326 GCA_051954725.1 Afipia sp.
GCCGCTGGGGGTGCGACCGAACGCTCCGAGCAGCGCGCACTCCAGCGGGGAGGCGATGAGCGCGCCACCGCCGAAGCCCATGATCGCGATACCGGTCGCCATGCCGGGCCGGTCGATGAACCACTTGATCAGCGTCGACACCGGCGAGATGTAACCGATGCCGAGGGCGCAACCGCCAAGCACGCCGTATCCGAGATAGACCAGCCACAGATTGTGGACCGAGACGCCGAACGCCGAGACCAGAAAGCCACCGGCCCACAGACAGCCCGCCGTAAACATCGCCCGGCGCGGACCGCCCTCCTCGACCCAACGGCCGAACACCGCAGCCGACGTGCCGAGGAAGAACATCGCAATCGAGAAAATCCAGCCGAGATCCGTCAGTTTCCAGTCGCCCGGAGCCGACTGCGTAATGCCGATGAGTTTGGTCATTGGCAGATTGAACACGCTGAGCGCGTAAGCCTGACCGATACAAAGATGAATACAGAGTGCCGCCGGCGGCACCATCCACCGGCTGAAGCCGGGTCTGGCGACCGTGTGCTCACGGTCGAGGAACGATAGAAGACTCATTTTGTTTTCTCCCCATGAAACAGCCGCCCTTGATGGGCTGGTCTGAATAGTTCTGCTTGGCGATTCTGTTCTCCCTGTCCTCCCATCGCGTCCGCACGGCGAACGCCTTCAGTCCTTCCCGAACCACGACAGAATCGCAAAACGCGTTCGAGATACTCAGACGCCGCATTGTCTTGTCGTGAGCGGTCGATACTCACGCGACAATGTCGTTGACCGTTTTGTCGTTGACCACTTCGCTTGCATCAGAGCCGGGTGCCCAACCCGGCACGCAACATTCGAAGGCAAAAACGCGATGACAGAATCTACACTGATTTGTGATTGGGGCAGAAGCTATCGGTTCTGTCGATAGTCAAAAGGTAGAATTCAGAACTAATGGCATTGCTGCGAATGCGAAAAGGTCGGGAAACGATATATGAAAATCAATGCATATAGGCGGGCATCTCGGGGCGAGATTACCGCTCGCCCTCAGGCCTTCTCGATCACGAATACAATCGCCTGCTCGTCGCGCCTTGCGATTTCGACACGATCGCCCGTTTCCTGAATCAGCGCCGGGATATCGATCACCGACAATGGATCGGTGCACAGCACTTCAAGAATATCGCCGGACGACAAAGCCTTGAGCGCCTTGCGGGTCTTGAGCGCGGGCAAGGGACATTTGAGACGGCTGAGATCGAGCTTGGTGGTGGCCATAGCGATGCTTTCAGATCAGGCTTGAATAAGGAAGGAAGCCGATGGTCTGTCCCGGTTCCACCGCAGTCAGGGTCTCGTCGAGTTCGGCAAGGCCATCGGTTTCGACCAGCGACGACAACAGGCCAGCCCCCTCGCGTGGGAACTTCACTGCTTCATAAAGGCCATCGTCGCCCTTGCGCAGATTGACGCGAACGTATTCGCGACGCGCCGCTTTCTTCTTGTAGCTGAAGGCGGCGCGCACCGGCGTCACCACCAGATGCTCCTGCGCCGCGCCGGCAAGCGCAAGCACCACCGGCCGCACGACGTGTGCAAACGTCACGAAACTCGCCACCGGATTGCCCGGCAGGCCGATCAGCGGCGTGCCGCCGATCACGCCCATCGCCACCGGGCGGCCGGGCTTGATCGCCATGCGCCACAACACCAGCGTGCCAACGCTTTCGATGGCGGCTTTGACATGGTCTTCCTCGCCGGTGGAGACGCCGCCCGAGGTCAGGATCAGATCATGCTCCGCAGCGGCCTGCTTCAAGGCGGCGGCGAGCGAACCGCGTTCGTCGCGCAGGATGCCGAGATCGCTCACCACGCAGCCGAGGCGCGCCAGCATCGCCATCAGCATCACACGATTCGAGTCGAACAGCTGCGCCTTACCCCGCACGCCGCCGGGCGACACCAGTTCATTGCCGGTCGAGAACACCGCCACCCGCAGCCGGCGACGGACTTCAAGTTGCGTGAGACCGAGCGCGGATGCGAGCGCAACGTCCTGCGGACGCAGGCGGCGGCCGGCAGGCAGCGCCACGCTGTCCCGCGCGATGTCCTCGCCCGCAGGCCGGACGTTTGCGCCGGGCTTGAGGCCGGCAGGCAACACAGCTTGGCCGGATTCGTCGATCCGCACATCCTCCTGCATGAACACCGTATCGGCGCCCTCGGGCATCGGCGCGCCGGTGAAGATGCGTATGGCGTGACCCGGCGCAATCGCGGCGCCCGCTGCGGCCCCGGCCTGAATGCGTCCGGTCACCGGAAACGGCTGCCGGCCTGCGAGCGGAAGATCGGCGCTGCGCACCGCATAGCCATCGACGGCGGAATTGGTGAACGGCGGCAACGGCAACGGCGCGCGGATGTCGGCTGCAATCACACGGCCATCCGCCTGGACCACTGGCACCATTTCCAGATCGGAGACCGGCGTGACCCGGGACGCGATGATCCCAACCGCGTCGTCGATCGACATCAGCGGGCCGCCAAATGCGAAACAATCGTCCGAGAGTTGCGCCATGCAGATCAGGTTCCGGTGAGTTCGTGCGCGAGCACGTCGTCGATGCCGACCGCCGCCGCCTGCATCATGGCCGCGATCGCCGGAATGTCGTCGAGATGCGCGACCGGCAGCCGGGTTTCGACCTCAATGTCGGAGATCACGCCGACAATATCCGGATCGTCTGGAAACAGCAGCGGCTTGCCGTTGGCGGAACGATGAATCTCGATCTTGCGATGCTGTTCCGACTTGAAGCCTTCAACGATCACCAGATCGACCGGCGTCATCTTCGCCAGCAGGTCCCGGAGTTTCAGTTCGTGCTCGCCGCGCAGTTCGTGAAGCAAAGCCCAGCGGCGACCCGATGAGATCAGCACTTCGGTGGCGCCGGACTGACGGTGAACCCACGAGTCCTTGCCGGGAACATCGATATCGAAGCTATGATGCGCGCGCTTCAGGGTGGAGACGCGCAGGCCCTGCGCCGTGAAATGCGGAATCAGCCGGGCAAGCAGGGTCGTTTTCCCCGCGCCGCTCCATCCCGCCAGTGCAATCACCTTCATATCGAGCTCCAGCGTCGCGCTATGCGACGAATTCCTTCAAGCAAACCCAACTTAAGCGGTCTATGCTATTGAAACCAGAGCGGAAAGACGATGAATTGCGCGTCCGCACCCCGATCGGCCATGAAGGGCGCGGCAGACGACGGCGAGAACGATGTGACCAAGGTTATCAAAACACCGGCGCCCCTGATCGTGCCCAATCCCGCCGATCCGCGCCTAACGGAGAAGGTTCAGGGCACCGATCAGGCCGGCTCGCCTGTCGAGATCAGCGTGCCGGTGGAGCGGCCGTTGACGCTCTATCTCAACGCGCAGGAGATCGTCACCATGATGACGATCAACGACTATCCCGAGTATCTCGCGCTCGGCTACCTGCTCAACCAGAACATGCTGAAGTACGACGACATCGTCACCGAGGTCGAATATCACGACGACCTTCAGGTCGTGGTGGTGCGCACCGAGCATGGCACCAACTTCGAACAGAAACTGAAGAAGCGCACGCAAACCTCGGGCTGCGCACAGGGCACCGCGTTCGGAGATTTGCTCGAGGCGATCGAGGAGATCAAGCTTCCAGCCTCGCAGTTGCGCACCTCGTGGCTCTACGAGATGACGCACACCATCAACACCATGCCCTCGCTCTATCTCGAAGCCGGCGCGATCCACGGCTGCGTGCTGTGCAAGGAAGGCACGCCGGTCTGCTACACCGAAGACGTCGGCCGCCATAATGCGGTCGACAAGATTGCCGGATGGATCTATCGCCACGGCGTCGATCCCGGCGACAAGATTCTCTACACCACCGGCCGGCTGACTTCGGAAATGGTGATCAAGACGGTGCGGATGGGCATTCCGATTCTGGTGTCACGCTCCGGCTTCACCGCATGGGGCGTCGATCTTGCGCGGCAGGCCGGGCTGACGCTGATCGGGCGCGCGCGCGGCAAACGCTTCGTTGCGCTGTCTGGACAGGACCGCATCGTGTTCGATCAGGACCTGTCCTACATCGAAGATGAATCGGCAAAACACCGGCGCAAGGGCAGCGATCGCGATGACTGACATTCCGGCGACGCCGGGCGTACTGCTGGCCGGCGGTCTCGCGCGGCGCATGGGCGGCGGCGACAAGCCGATGCGCCGGATCGGGGGCCGCACCATTCTCGATCGCGTCATCGCGCGGCTTCAACCGCAATGCGACGGCCTGATCCTCAATGCCAATGGCGATCCGTCCCGCTTTGCCGCGTTCGGACTGCCGGTGATCGCCGACACGGTCGAAGATTTTCCGGGGCCGCTGGCAGGCATTCTCGCCGCGCTCGACTGGACAGCCAAGCATCGCCCCGACGTCACATGGATATTGAGCGCAGCGGGCGATTGTCCGTTTCTGCCGCGCGATCTGGTCGCGCGGCTGCACCGCGCCCGCGCCGAGCAGGATGCGCAACTCGCTGTCGCGTCGTCAGGCGGCCAGACTCATCCTGTGATCGGGTTATGGCATGTCGGCCTGCGCGAGGATCTGCGCCACGCGCTGGTGGTGGAGGATATGCGCAAGATCGATCGCTGGACCGCGCGCTACAGGCTCGCCACCGTGGACTGGCCGACCGAACCGCTCGATCCCTTCTTCAACGCCAATACAGTCGAGGATATCGCCGACGCCGAACGGCTCGCGGCGCTGGATGACGGTTAGGCCGGACGGAAACCGGCCTCCTCCAGCGCGGCGCGTGTCTGCGGCGATGCGAGCGATTCCAGACATGCCTTCACCGCGGCCCGGTCACGGCGTTTCGCGACGACCACGAAATCATAGTGTTCCTCGGCAAGCGGAATAAAGCCGAGACCGGCGGCGCGCGCCACCGGCGCGATGGTCACGCCCCAGTCCGCGCGATGCTGCGCCACCGCCGCGGCGACCGCATTGTGCGAACGCGGCTGATTCCAGTAGCCGTCGGGACGTTGCCCTTCGAGCAACTGGTCGATCAGGATGCGCGTGCCCGCGCCCTGATTGCGGTTGACCATCAGACACGCCGGATCGGCCAGCGCGGCGCGCACGGCGCCGTGTGCATCGCGCCCCTCGAAGCGCTTGTCACCAGCGCGAAACACGATGCCCTGCATGCGCCGATAGCCCGGCACAAGGTCAAGCCCGTCGCTCAGGAACGGGACGTTGTAAGTCCCGGTCTTGTCGTCGAACAGATGGATCGGCGCGAGATCGCATTCGCCGCGCCGCGCGGCCGCCAGCCCGCCAAGACTGCCGACCGAGATCGAGCGCACTGACAGGCCTATGCGCACCAATGGCGCGGTGACGACATCGAGCCCGGTACAATGACTGCCGATGATGACAAGATCGGGCACCCGGACGTGCGGCGTGAACAGCGTGACCTGCGCATCGGTGTTGGCCGGCATGTGATCGGCCAGCGCATCGATCCGCAGAAACCCGTCCGACTGCGAGAACGAGGTGATTGCCCCCGAACCCTTGCCGGACGGATAGGCAATCAATCCGTTGTCGCCTTCGACGAGCGACACCATCACGAACTCGGTGCGCCCGAGTTCGGACGCAATGCGCACCGGCACCCGCGCCATCACCTGCGCATCGGTGCGCGGTGGCAAGCCCGCCAGCCGCCGCAGCACCGGCACGATCATGTCGTGGAAGGTGAACATCGCGGATGTGGGGAATCCCGGCAGAATCACCACCGGCTTGCCGTCGCACACCGCGAGGCACAACGGCTTGCCCGGCTTCAGCGCCACGCCGTGTGCGACGACGCCCGGCGCGCCGAGCCGGGAGATGATGCGATGGGACACATCGCCCGCGCCCTTGGAGGTGCCGCCGGACAGCACCAGCATATCGTGACCGGCAAGCGCCTTGCGCATCGCCACTTCCAGTTCGGCTTCGTCGTCGGAGAACGCGCCGAGAAAAATCGCTTCGCCGCCGTTTTCCGCGACGGCCGCAGTGACGATAGCGCCGTTGGTATCGTAGATCGCGGCAGGCCGCAGCGCTGCGCCCGGCTGCACCAGTTCATCACCGGTGGACAGGATCGCAACTCGCGGGCGTGTGACAACGTCCACCACGGCAATGCCGCACGCGGCCAGCATGCCGATCTCGCGCGAACCGATCACAGTGCCGGCGCGCATCAGAACCTCGCCGCGCGCGATATCCGATCCTGCATAGGAAATGAACTGCCCCGGCGTGGTGGCGCGGCGAATATCGATAGCCGCCGCATCCACCGGCTGGGTATGCTCGATCATGATCACGGCATCGGCGCCGCGCGGCACCGGGCCGCCGGTCGCGATGGGCGTCGCCGTTCCCGGCTGAACCGGAAGACGCGGCTGGATGCCGCAGGCAATCACTTCGCTGTTGAGCGTCAGGCGAACCGGATGCGCCTCGGTCGCTGCGGCCAGATCGGCGGCCCGGACCGCGAAACCATCGACATTGGAACGATCGAACGGCGGGACGTCGATCGGCGCCACCACGTCGGCGGCGAGCGCACAGCCCAGGCTATCGGCGAGTTTGCGGGTGTCGCTGGCCAGGGCGCGCGGAAACAGCGCTTGCTCAAAGCGCGCCAGCGCGTCCTCGCGCGACAGCACGGTGAGAAACTGCTCCTGTTCGGTCGCGGCGGAGGAGATAGGGCGGGACGGATTGTTCATGACCGGCAGTCTATCAGCATTCGCGCAGAAGATATCCGGCACAGAGCGTTCCGGCCGCATAGCCCTCGCTGTCACCAGGGACTACGAGCCAGGCATCCGCCTGTACAAGGCGCTGAAGCGGCAAGTCGCCGGTCGTCAGCGGCATCCAGCGATCATCGGCCCGTTCGAGCAGAACGATATCGGCGACGCCCGGGCTCGATGAGACTTTCCGCGCCAATGGCAGAGTGACCGCGCAACGGGCGCGACGCCCGGCGCGATGATCCAGCACCGGACGCGCCAGCGTCCACCACACCGCGAGCGCCTGCTCGGGCGCGCCGGGCATGGCGACAACCGGGACGTCGCCGAGCTTTCCGACCGCTGCCGTTCGTCCCGGCTGCATGGCGATGCCGTGAACCAGACGCGCGCCATGCTGCGACAACGCCGAAACGGCGGCGTCCCCGCGTCCTGCGCCCGTGCCGCCGACAACCAACAGCACATCGCACGGCGCGCGCTCGAACGCGGCCACGATAGTGGCGCTCTCGCGACCGGTCGCCACGGCCACCGTGACATCGGCACCGGCGGATCGCGCCTCTTCCGCGATCATCTGCGCGGTCACCGCATCCCCCATCGCCGGCGGGACGGCAACAATCGTGACGCGCGGACGGCGCACCGGGATGGCAT
>JBQCHK010000013.1:0-228546 GCA_051954725.1 Afipia sp.
GGACAGATCGAAGCGGATACCGCGTTCGCCGCTGGCTTCAGCTTTCGTCACCTTGGCGTAATAGGTGCGGAAGTTCGGCCGGCCTTTGTCGCGCAGGATCTCCCAGGAGAAGATCACGTCCTGCGGCGTCACCGGCTTGCCGTCGGAGAAGCGGGCGCGCGGATCGAGGGTGAAGGTGACATAGCTGCGGGCGTCGTCGGTCTCGACGCTCTGGGCCAGCAATCCGTAGAGCGTGAAGGGCTCGTCATAGCCGCGCGCCAGCAGGCTTTCGACCACATAGCCGCGCAGGCTCTGTGCCGGCAGTCCTTTGACGATGAACGGGTTGAGGCTGTCGAACGTCCCGACCAGACCAAACGTCAGCCGGCCACCTTTCGGGGCGTCGGGATTGGCGTAAGGCATGTGCGAGAATTCAGGCGGCAGAGCGGGTTTGCCGTGCATGGCAATGGCATGGACTGGCTCTGCGGCGGCCGGCTGTGCGGCGCACACGAGGAGGAGGACGGCACCCAAGGCGGAGAGCTTCGTCAGCTTGGTCGAACGCCGGATTCGGCCCATCCGATCAACCCTGTTTGATTCGGTTTCCTGGCACGGTTGAATCTACCATGCAGGGGATAGTCAGGGGTCCCGTTGTTCCCAAATGGTATTGTCGGCATTGATCTTTTCGCCTGCCGTTGTATTGAAGGCGGGCAATTCGCGTATGGTTATGCGGTCTGTCACGTAACGGCCTCATTTGGCTCCGAGACAGCCGCCGAACAGGCAGGCGTTTGCGCTCCCATCGCGGTGGCGGGCGCGCAGTTCAGAAAGGGTTTTCCACAATGAATTTTCGTGTCTTGGCCGCGCAGGCCCTGCCGCGCGGGCGGGGATTGGCCGCCAGCGCATCGGTAATTTTGGCGGCTACCGCTCTGACCCTCGCCACCGTTTCGGGGGCCAACGCGCAAGCTCCGACGCCTGCTCCCAAGGCTGCGGCGCCCGCCAAGGGCAAGGCCGCGCCGAAGGCAGCGCCTGCCGCACCGGCAGCCAACGGGCAGGCCCAGCAGCAACAGCAGCCTGCGGAACAGCAGGTTCAGCTGATCTATGGACCCTGGACCAAGTTCTGCCTCAAGGGACAGGACGCAAAGGCCAAGCAGGTCTGCTTCACCGGAAAGGACGGCCGTATCGAATCCGGCCAGACGGTGATCGCCGCGGTCATCATTGAACCCGAAGGTGAGACCAAGAAGGTCCTCCGCGTGACCCTGCCGCTCGGCATGCAACTCGGCTATGGCACCCGCATCATCGTCGACCAGAACCCGCCGCATCAAAGCCCGTATGTGATCTGCTTCGCCAACGGCTGTATGTCGGATTACGAAGTCACGGCCGATATGCTGACCCAGATGAAGAAGGGCCAGAATCTGGTGGTGCAGGCGATCAACTCCAACGGCGCGCCGCTGACCCTGCCGCTGCCGCTGGCGGAGTTCGCGAAGGCCTATGATGGTCCGCCGACCGATCCGAAGGTGTTCGAGGAAAACCAGAAGAAGCTTCAGGAGGAGCTTCAGAAGCGTGCCGCCGAGGCTCGCCAGAAACTCGAGAGCCAGTCCGCACCGGCCGGCCAGAAATAAGCTCGAGTAGCTTCACGATAAAAAGGCGCGCAGAAATGCGCGCCTTTTTATTTGCAGGTGAAGTTGATGATGACGTTGCGGCGCGCCGAGAGGCCGCTCAGTTGAGCGACGGATTGCGAGGGCGATAGCCGCCGGACTTATCCTTGACGAATATCTCGGCCACCTGAGAATGGCGAATGGGTTCACCGGAATCGTCGGGCAGCAAATTCTGTTCGGAGACGTAGGCGACGTATTCCGATTCCGAGTTCTCAGCGAGAAGGTGGTAGAATGGCTGATCCTTGTGAGGACGCATCTCCTCCGGAATGGACAGCCACCACTCCTCGGTATTGTTGAACTCCGGATCAATATCGTAGATCACGCCACGGAACGAAAAGATCCGGTGGCGGACGATCTGGCCGATCTGAAATTTGGCAGTTCGCGCTTTAATCATCCCCGTCGAATAGACCAGGATTGTGGCCGATGCTAGAGGCAAACGAACGAAACCGGGGCCGGGGTCACCCGTCCGGGCGATCCGCTGTTCGATGAAAAAAGCGTCGGAATTCCAGTCAGTTCGATGATCGAAGTCCTCAACCTCGCGTTGCCCTATTTCGGGCTGATTTTCATTGGGTTCGCCTGCGGGAAATTCCAGCGGTTGCCGGAGATCGGCCTGGCCTGGATGAATTTCTTTCTCCTGTATGTCTCTCTGCCGGCTCTGTTTTTCAGAATTCTCGCAAAAACCCCGTTCGAGCAGCTCAACAACCTGCCGTTTGTGGTCGCAACGACCCTCGCGACAGCGTCTGCATTTTTTATGGCCATGTTCGGCGCGAAGCTGATCGGGCGGTTGTCCACCCGCGAAGCGTCAATGGCGGGATTGTCGGGTGGCTACGGCAACATCGGGTACATGGGCCCGGGTCTCGCGTTGTCGATGCTTGGGGCGAAAGCGGCGGTGCCGGTGGCACTGGTGTTTTGCTTCGATACCATTTTCCTGTTTTCGATCATTCCGCTGCTGATGGTTGTCACGGACGGCGAGCGCCGGCCGTTGTTACCTACCGTCGGGCTGATCCTGCGACATATCCTGCTGCATCCGCTCATCGTCGCTTCGTATTGCGGCGCGCTCGTTGCCGCGTTCCATATTCAGCCGCCGATCGCCCTCGACAGGATGCTGCAGTTCCTCCAAAGCGCTGCAGCACCCGTGGCGCTGTTTGCGCTGGGTGTGACCGTCGCCTTGCGGCCGTTCGAGCGGGTTCCGTGGGAAGTTCCGGGAATGATCCTGGTCAAACTCGTCATCCATCCGCTGATCGCGTTTGGGTTGTTGGTCCTGCTCGGACCGTTCCCCGAGGGCTGGGCGGCGACCGCGTTGTTACTCGCATCGCTACCGCCGGCGCTGAACGTGTTTGTCATTGCACGCCAGTACGACACGTGGATCGAGCAGGCATCGACGGCGGTGCTGCTGGGAACATTCGTTTCGGTGGTGACGCTGACCAGCGCAATGTGGCTGATCAAGACCGGGGCGATCGCTTTTCCGTAGACGGACCGCGGCGGCGCCACCACGGCGACAGCCCCTCGCGCATGGCAATCCGCCGTATCGGACCGATCGAGCCGATAGCATGCATTCCCAATGCGCGCAGTGATTGCACGGGCAGAAAATCACTCAACAGGGAGCGGTTCGCGAAGTCGATGGCGATCGTCCGGCTGGCGATGTCGGCTCGCCGGGCGCGGATATATCGCGACAGGACATGAGGTGTGCCGAGGTCCTGATGGCTGGCCATGGACTCCCGGACAATGGTTGCAAGATCGGAAGCGTCCCGCAGACCCATGTTCAATCCCTGAGCGCCGATCGGCGGCAGGACATGCGCTGCTTCGCCGACCAGAACGATCCGTCGGGCGGCGAGGACTGCGGGCGTCTCGATGGCCAGCGGAAAGACGCTGCGTCCGGGTTCGGCGCGCATTTTCCCGAGCAGGGAATGGGACTGCTTCTCGGCAGCCTGACCGAGAGCGTCGTCATCCAGTGTTTTGAGCCGCTCGGCTTCGGCGGGCGATGTGACCCAGACGACGCTTGATCGTTGATCGGGAAGCGGCACGAACACGCATGGCCCGTGGCGGGTATGGAATTCGGTCGATGTATTGTGGTGCGGTCGCGTGTGGGTGACGTTGAACGTGACGGCGGATTGATCGAGCGCGCGGCTCGCGACGGCAATACCGGCGGCCTCCCGGCACAGGGAATGGCGGCCGTCCGCTCCCACCGCAAGTTGCGCCGTGAGTGATCGTCCGTCGTTGAGGCGAACCGTGACGTGGTCTTCGCCCGGCGTCACCGCTTCCGCCTCGTCGTCATATCGGACCAGGTTGGACAGTTGTTCGGCGCACGCTTCCATGGCGACGAGCAGGACGCTGTTCTGGATATTAAATCCGAACGCCTCCAGACCTATCTCGTCGGATGAGAAGACAACCTCGGGCGCACGGATCAGGCGCCCGGTGTCGTCAATCAGGCGCATGATGCGTAGCGCGGACGATTTGTCTTCACACCGCCGCCAGACGTCGAGGTCCTGAAGCAGCTCGACCGAGCCGCCGAGGAGGGCTGTAGTCCGGTTATCGGCATACGGCACCCGCCGCGCGATCAGCGCGGTTGTCGCGCCTGTTCGCGCGATGGCGATCGCAGTAGCCAACCCTGCCGGTCCGCCGCCGATGACGGCAACCTGATAGTCGGCATGGGCCTGCCGCAGATGGGGGTGCAACTCATTCATTGTCGTTGCCCTTATTCTCACAATTGGGTCTCATGGCAAGCTCCGCAACCCGCGCGGCGGATTCCCCCGGCGAATAGCGAAATTTTGAACCGTTTTCAGAGAGTTGACCTGTCCCGATGGCCGACCCGACCGACAAATCGCCATTCTCCAGACAGGTGCGTTGTCGCGCCTTTTCGGTCCACATCCTGACCGCGCTCGGGGGCGGTCTGGCGTTGCTCGCGCTTCTTGCCGCGGTCAGAGAGCACTGGGCTGTCATGTTCGGCTGGCTCGGACTTGCCTTGATCATTGACGGGCTTGACGGTCCGATTGCCCGGCGGATGGAGGTGGATCGTGTTTTGCCGAACTGGTCCGGCGATACCCTCGACCTCGTTGTCGATTTCGTCACCTACGTTTTTGTGCCCGCCTATGCGATCACCGCCAGCGGCCTGTTGATCCCGCTTGCGACGCCGATTATCGGCATTGCCATCGTTGTATCCGGCGCGCTTTATTTCGCCGATCTGCGCATGAAGACCGACGACAATCACTTCCGTGGCTTTCCAGCGCTATGGAATGGCGCGGCGTTCTATCTGTTTTTGCTCAAGCCGCCGCCCGCGCTGTCGAGTATCGTGCTCGCCTTGCTGGTCGTTCTCACGTTCGTTCCGTTTCACGTTCTTCATCCGATGCGAACCAGGCGGTTCCGCAAATTCAACATCGCACTAGTCACAGCGTGGGGCGTGATGTCGATCATCACTATCGCCGCCAATTTTGATGTCCCGCTTTCGATCACGCTCGGTCTTTGCGCGATCGCGCTTTACATTCTTCTCGCGGATGCGGTTGTCCGCGCCCTGAACCGGAAGCCAACATGATGGAATTGCTGTCAAGTCCCGAAGCATGGGCCGCGCTTCTGACGCTAACCGCGCTCGAAATCGTGCTCGGCATCGACAATGTCATTTTCATATCGGTCATCGTGTCGCGCATTCCGTCAGCGCAAGCCAAGCTGGCTCGCCAGATCGGCCTGGCGCTTGCTCTGATATTCCGCATTATCCTGCTCAGCCTTCTGGTCTGGCTGATCGGCCTGACCGAACCCGTGCTGACGGTTGCGAACATCGCGCTGTCGTGGCGCGATATCATCTTGATCGGCGGCGGCCTGTTTCTGATCGCCAAGGCGACCCACGAAATTCATGCCGAAGTCGAAGCGCGGGACGAAGAATCCGAGCAGAAGAGTGCTGCAAACGCGTTCTTCTGGGTGATCATCCAGATCATTATTATCGATCTCGTCTTCTCGCTGGATTCAATCATCACGGCGATCGGCATGGCGCAGGATCTGCCGATCATGATTGCGGCTGTTATCATTGCCTGCCTCGTGATGTATCTGTCATCGGGGCCGGTATCGGCGTTCGTTGCAGAGCATCCCACCACCAAGATGCTTGCGCTCGCTTTCCTGGTCCTGATCGGCGTGGCGCTGGTGGCTGATGGATTCAAATTCCATATCCCGCGCGCCTACATCTACTTCGCCATCGCGTTCTCGGCCGCGGTCGAGGCGTTCAACATCCTGGCCAAGCGCAACAGGAAGAAAGCTGTCCGCCAATAGCTTTGTGCGGTGCACCCGTGCGTTGCATTGGTGCAATGCGCGGGATAGTTTCCCGCGAGGTTGCAAAAAGATGCCCCAAGGAGGGATTTCATGGCGAAGGCGGTGCGCGTGCATAAGGTTGGTGGACCTGATGCGCTGATCTATGAGGATGTGGACGTTCACGCGCCGGGGCAGGGCGAGGTCCGAATCCGCCAGCACGCGATCGGGTTGAATTTCATTGATACGTACTACCGGACAGGCCTCTACAAGGCGCCGGGTTTTCCGTTCATTATCGGCAATGAGGCGTCCGGCGAAGTCGTCTCCGTTGGGCCCGGCGTGACCAACTTCCATCCCGGCGATCGCGTCGCCTATTACATCAATCTTGGTGCCTATGCGACCGAACGCAATGTGCCCGCCGACAAGCTGGTGAAGCTGCCGGATCACATCACCCATGAGCAGGCGGCTGTGCTGATGCTCAAGGGTCTCACCGTCTTTTACCTGCTGCACAAGACATTCAAGGTCGAGCCCGGCCACCGGGTCCTGATCCACGCTGCCGCTGGCGGCATCGGCCTGTTGGCGTGCCAGTGGGCGAAGGCGCTGGGCGCGAATGTCATTGGTACGGTCGGCTCAAAGGCAAAAGCGGATCTGGCCATGGCCAACGGCTGCGATCACGTCATTCTCTACAAGGAGGAGGACTTCCCGACGCGGGTCAAACAGATCAGCCGTGGTGAGTTGTGCGACGTCGTTTACGACGGTGTCGGGAAAGATACGTTTCCCGGCTCGCTGTCATGCCTCAAGCCGCGTGGCCTGTTTGTGAGTTTTGGTAACGCTTCCGGCCCGGTGCCACCGTTTCCGCTCTCCGAGCTCAACAATCACGGTTCGCTGTTCGCAACCCGGCCGAAGCTCAACGATTACGTGGGCACGCGGCCCGAGCTGATCGAAGGTGCGGATGCATTGTTTACGGCCGTGCTCAACGGCACGCTGCACGTTCCAATCAACCATGCCTACGCACTGAAAGACGCAGTAAAGGCGCATACCGATCTGGAAAGCCGCGTGACCACAGGATCATCGATCCTGAAGCCCTAAATCCGCGGTCAGAACCCGGAAGCGTTGCCGTGGAGGTCGTACTCGTCGGCGCGCTCGATCTTCACGGTCACGATGTCGCCGACCTTTAACGGCCGGCGACTGGAAACGTAGACCGATCCGTCGATTTCAGGGGCGTCGGCTTTTGAGCGCCCCTTCGCAACGGTCGGGCCGACATCGTCGATAATCACTTGCTGGCGTGTGCCGACCTTGCGCTTGAGGCGCTGCGCCGAGATTTTCTGCTGACGTGCCATCAATGCATTCCACCGCGCGGCCTTGATTTGGTCCGGCACCGCGCCTTCGAGCTTGTTGGACGTCGCACCCGCAACCGGCTCGTACTTGAAGCAGCCGACGCGATCGATCTGCGCTTCGTCGAGCCAGTCGAGCAAATACTGGAAGTCATCATCGGTCTCGCCCGGGAAGCCGACGATGAACGTCGAGCGCAGGGCGAGATCGGGGCATTGTTCGCGCCACTTCTTGATCCGCCCGAGCGTCGTTTCCTGTGCAGCGGGACGGCGCATTTGCTTCAGCACAGCCGGACTTGCGTGCTGAAAGGGGATGTCGAGGTAGGGTAGGACCTTGCCCTCGATCATGAGGCTGATCACCTCATCGACGTGGGGGTAGGGGTAGACATACTGGAGGCGGACCCAGGCGCCGAGTTCGCCGAGCTCGCGCGCGAGGTCGAGAAATCTGGCCCGCACCTCGCGATCTTTCCACGGACTGCTGGCGTATTTGAGATCGACCCCATAGGCCGATGTATCCTGGGAAATGACCAGCAATTCTTTGACGCCGGCGTTCACGAGGCGCTCGGCCTCGCGCAACACGTCGTTCGCCGGACGTGAGACGAGATTGCCGCGGAGCTTCGGGATGATGCAGAAGGTGCACCGATTGTTGCAGCCTTCGGAAATCTTCAAATAGGCGTAGTGACGTGGCGTCAGCTTGATGCCTTGCGGCGGAACGAGGTCGATATGCGGATTGTGGCGCGGCGGCACCGCGCGGTGAACTGCGTCCAGCACGCTTTCATATTGCTGGGGACCGGTGATCGACAGGACGTTGGGATATGCGCGTTCGATCTGCTCCGGTTCGGCGCCCATGCAGCCGGTCACGATGACCCTGCCGTTTTCGGCCATGGCGTCACCAATGGCACCGAGTGACTCCGCCTTCGCGCTGTCGAGAAAGCCGCAGGTGTTGACGATCACAAGATCCGCGCCGTCGTGCTTGCGGGCGAGTTCATAACCTTCGGCGCGGAGGCGGGTGATGATCCGCTCGGAATCCACCAGCGCCTTCGGGCAACCCAGAGACACGAAACTGACTTTCGGCGCAGCAGTCTGATCCATCTTCACTCGCTTCGGTAAAGCGCAGGAGCTATCGCCCTTACCCGGTGCTGGCAAGCTGAACCGCAGGCGTTGCTCGATTTCGCGCCTGACTAAATCGGCGGCAACAAGGCAAATGTCTAGAAATTAGTCAGAATGCATGCTCACGGTGAGCAGGCAGAGTCGCGCCGCATCAGCGACTTTCAGTCGATCAATCGGCCATAATTTATTGAAATAGCTCAATATTGTGCTCTGCACAAGGATTGGCACGGCGCTTGAATAGGGTCTATCGGCCGGCCGCGAGGTGCGCCAGCCGCGCGGCGCGGGCCAGCGCTCAATCGCAAAGGAGCTTCGATGTCATATCTCGTACCTTCGGAATTCGTCACCAAGATGGTGGACGCTGGCGAATCCAAGATTTTCATGTCGACGCGCGACACCGTGATCCGCGCCTATATGGCCGGCGCCATCCTCGCGCTTGCGGCATGGTTTGCCATTACCATCAACGTCAACACTGGCCAGCCGCTGGCTGGCGCAGTCCTGTTTCCTGTTGGCTTCTGTATGCTCTATCTGCTCGGCTTCGATCTTCTGACCGGAGTGTTTGTGCTCGCGCCGCTGGCGTTGATAGCCAAGCGCCCAGGTGTCACGGTCGGCGGCGTGCTGCGCAACTGGGGCCTCGTTTTCCTCGGCAATTTTGCCGGTGCGCTGACGGTGGCGTTCATGATGGCCTTCGTCACGACTTACGGCTTTACGCAGGGGCCTGACAAGGTAGGCACCGTGATCAGCAATATCGGCGAGGGCCGCACATTGGGTTACGCCTCCCACGGTATAGCGGGCATGGCGACGCTGTTCGTACGCGGCATGCTTTGCAACTGGATGGTCTCCACCGGCGTCGTCGGCGCAATGGTGTCGACCTCGGTCAGCGGCAAGGTCATCGCGATGTGGATGCCGATCATGCTGTTCTTCTACATGGTGTTCGAGCACTCCGTGGTGAACATGTTCCTGTTCCCGGCGGGCATGATGCTGCATGCTCCGTTCTCGATCATGGACTATCTGATCTGGAACGAAATCCCGACCGCGCTCGGCAATCTCGTCGGCGGCCTGACCTTCACTGGGCTCACGCTCTACGCAACCCACGTGAAGACCGGACCGAAGCGTGAACTGCGGACGGTGGCGTCGCGCGCCGCCTGATCTTGACTGAAGGCGGGAGCCTCACCGGACTGGTGGAGCGGATCTGACATTTGTTAGAAGCGATCCATCAGAGGTGAGGCTCCTTGCTGTATGACGCCAACCATGTCGCGCGAACTCTGTCTGTCGATCGGTCAGGCGTCCGACAAGGGGCGCAAGGAGACCAATCAGGATTTTCACGGCGCGCTGATTCCCGGTCCACCACTTCTGACGACCAAAGGCATTGCCGTTGCGATTGCTGACGGCATCAGTAGCAGCGATGTGAGCAGGGTTGCGGCTGAGTCCGCCGTCAAGAGCTTCTTCACTGACTACTACTGCACGTCTGAAGCGTGGTCGGTGAAGACGTCGGCGCAGCGTGTAATCGCCGCGACGAATTCATGGCTGCATGCCGAGACCCGGCGCGGGCGCCATCCGTACGATAGCGATAAGGGCTACGTCTGCACGTTCAGCGCGGTCGTTTTCAAATCGACCACCGCGCATATTTTCCACGTGGGCGACTGCCGCGTCTTTCGTGTTTCCGGCAAAACGCTTGAACAGCTGACGGACGATCATCGTGTGGTGATTTCCTCGGTGGAGAGCTATCTCGGGCGCGCGCTGGGCGTTAATCCGCAGATTGAGATCGATTATAGGCCGATACCGCTCGAAGCTGGCGACGTCTTCGTGCTGGCGACTGATGGCGTCTACGAATGGGTGCCACTGCGTCTCGTGACGGAAACCATTGCGGCCCATGCGGATGATCTGGATGCGGCAGCGCGGGCTCTGGTGCACATCGCAGTTGAGCGCGGCAGCACGGACAATCTCACCATCCAGATCGTGCGGATTGACGATTTGCCGACGGCGGAGGCGGGGGAATTTCTGCGTGCCACGGAACTGCCGTTGCCGCCGCTGCCGGAGCCGCGCAGCGACTTCGATGGTTATCGCATCGTGCGCGAGCTCCACGGCAGCAGTCGCAGCCACATCTATCTTGCGACGGATATGGAGAGCGCCGATAGTGTCGTCATCAAGATTCCGTCCATCGACGCGCGAGGCGATCCAGATTATTTACGGCGCTTCCTGATGGAAGAATGGGTGGCGCGCCGGATCACCAGCCCGCATGTGCTCAAGCCAAAGGCGCTGACACGACCGCGTAACTTTCTCTACGTGGTGACGGAGTTCATCGAAGGCCAGACATTGACGCAATGGATGATCGACAATCCGCGCCCCGATCTGGAAACAGTGCGCAGGATCGTCGAACAGATTGCGGAGGGACTCACCGCGTTCCACCGCCGCGAGATGTTGCATCAGGATCTGCGGCCCGAGAACATCATGATCGATGCGACCGGTACGGCGAAGATTATCGACTTCGGCTCCGTGCGTGTGACCGGTGTCGCCGAGACGATGCCCGAGACGGACGTCGAGATCCTCGGCACAGTCCAGTACACCGCGCCTGAGTATTTCCTCGGCAGTGTTGGCAATGACCAGTCGGACCTCTATTCGCTGGGCGTTATCGCCTATCAGATGTTGACGGGACATTTGCCGTATGGCGCCGCCGCGGCGCGCGCGCGCACCGCATCATCGCAGCGACGGCTGAAATACCGGCCGGCGATGGATGAAAAGCGAAATATTCCCATCTGGGTCGATGGCGCTCTGCGCAGGGCGGTGCATCCCGATCCGGCTCGCCGGTATGACGCGTTGTCGGCGTTCGTCTTCGATCTGCGGCATCCCAATCCGGCCTATCTTGCAGCTGTACCGCTGCTGGAGCGTAGTCCGTTGCGCTTTTGGCAGGCCGTTGCGGCGGTGCTTGCGCTCGGCGTTGTCGCTCTGACGGCGCTACTCATCATGCGTTGATTTTGCCTGAAGCGTCGTGGCTGGCGCCATTGCGCAAATAATGGGCAGGCGTGGTCAATCGGCTTGCTGTGGTCGGTGGCCGCGGCCTTCAAAGTTCTCGATGTCCCTGTAAGTAATTGTTTTTACATCGTAACAGGCCTTTCGAGCGCATGGCATGAAACTTGATCAGGATAGACTGAGTGGTGCACCAGCCACGGCAGACCGATGTCGTTCCGTTTCCGACGGAGCGCCTTGGGGAATGATAGAGACTGAATGAAACACGATACGATGACTGGCGATTTTAGCGGCGAGCAGAAGCGGTATCTCGAAGGATTCACTTCAGGTCTCCAGATCGGCCGGGCCAGCCGGATCTTCAGCCAAGGCGGTGGTCCCGCGGCGTCCGCTGCACCAACCGAACCAACGGGGCCTGATGCTGCGCATCTCAAGGCGCAGCAGCGGGTTGTTGCCGAGGGCAAGAAACTCGCCGATCAGGAGAAGTTCAAACAGGAACTGCACCCTTTCGATGGCTACGCCCGGCTGAAAGAGCAGGCGATGAAGAACGAGCCGCCGAAGCCACCGGACAATTTCCGCTGGCGCTATTACGGCCTGTTCTATGTGGCGCCGAACCAGACCTCCTACATGTGCCGGATTCGAATTCCAAACGGCATCGTCAAGCACTGGCAACTGGCAGGGCTTGCCGATCTCTCGGAGCGTTATGGGGGCGGCTATGCCCACGTCACCACGCGGGCCGCGATGCAGATCCGGGAAATTGAACCGAAGAATGCCGTGGCCATGATCGAGGAAATTCAGGACCTCGGCCTGTGTTCGCGCGGCTCCGGCGCAGACAATATCCGCAATGTAACCGGCTCGCCGACCGCTGGTATCGACCCGCAAGAGTTGATCGATACCCGCCCTTATGCCCGCGAATGGCATTTCCATATTCTCAACGACCGCTCGCTGTATGGCTTACCCCGCAAGTTCAACGTGGCGTTCGACGGCGCGGGTACGGTGTCTGTACTTGAGGAAACCAACGACATCGCCTTTCAGGCGGTGACGGTAAAGGAGAATTTTGGTGTCGACGCGGGGGTCTGGTTTCGCTTGGCCCTGGGGGGAATCACGGGTCATCGCGATTTTGCGCGTGATACGGGAGTGCTCGTGCCACTAGCCGAGGCAACTCAGGTTGCCGACGCTATTGTGCGAGTATTCATTGATCATGGTGATCGCACCAACCGCAATAAGGCGCGTCTGAAATACGTGCTGGATATATGGGGATTCGATAAGTTCCTTGCGGAAGTCGAGAGCAAGCTTGGCCGCAAGCTGGCGCGCATTCCCGGTGAGGCACTGGTCGAGCGGCCAAAATTCGATCGCATGGCCCATGTCGGCGTCCATGCGCAGAAGCAGGCGGGCCTGAACTGGATCGGCGTTGTTGTTCCGGTTGGGCGGCTAACGCCTGATCAAATGCGCGGTCTTGCGGACGTTGCGCGGGATTTCGGCGATGGCGACGTTCGTCTCACCGTTTGGCAGAACCTGCTAATTTCCGGTGTGCCGGACGACAGGATTGCGGCAGCGACGGCTGCGATCAATGCGCTGGATCTGTCAATCGAGCCGACGTCGATCCGCGCTGGTCTGGTGGCATGCACCGGCTCGACCGGATGCCGGTTTGCGGCGGCTCACACCAAGGAAAATGCTGTCGAAATCGCGGCCTGGTGCGAAACGCGTGTTGCCCTCGATACTCCCGTCAACATCCATTTGACGGGGTGTCATCACTCGTGCGCCCAGCACTACATAGGCGACATCGGCCTGATCGGCGCGCGGGTGCCGGTAGGCGACGAAGGAGACACTGTGGATGGCTATCATCTGCATGTTGGTGGTGGTTTCGGGCCGGATGCGACGATCGGACGAGAACTCTATCGCGACGTGAAAGCTGAAGAAGCGCCGGCCACAGTGGAGCGCGTTCTCAGGGCCTACATGTCTCATCGCGCCGCGGCGCATGAAACGTTCCTCGATTTCTGCCGACGCCACGAGATCGAGGATTTGCGAAAGCTGGCGGAGCTTGAGGTTGAGGCATGAACCAGATGACTCCTCCGCCGACGCTCGAACTGATCCCTGAGTCCGCGCCGTTCTCCCTGGAGCAACGGACATGGCTGAACGGATTCTTCGCCGGTATGATTTCGCTGGACGGCACCAGCGTGACGCCGCTCTCACCCGAGCAGGGAGCTACCTTTCTTCCGGGCGATGGGGACGATGGCGAAGCGCCCTGGCACGACCAGACCATGCCGATTGACGAGCGTATGAAACTCGCCGAAGGCCGGCCGCTTCGACGCCGGATGATGGCGGCAATGGCTCAGCAGGATTGCGGCCAGTGCGGGTACAACTGTCACGACTATTCCGAAGCAATCGCAAACAAGTCCGAAGCTCGCTTAAATCTTTGTGTACCCGGCGGCAAGGAAACCGCCCGGATGCTCAAGGCGCTGAATGAAGAACTCGACAAGACGCCGGCGCGGGCTGCTCCCCAGGTGGAATCTGACGCTGCGCCGGCACCGGCCAAAACGGTGAGCGAGCCCGGCCGTTCCCGTGATAATCCGATTGAGGCGGTGTTCCTGTCGCGTCGGTTGCTTAACGGGAAGGGCTCGGAAAAAGAAACCTGGCATATCGAGTTCGATCTGTCTGGTCCGGGCCTCGACTATGTGGTGGGTGACTCTTTCGGCGTTTTCGCCCGCAACGATCTTGGTCTGGTGGATCAGATCATTGCCATGCTCGGGGTGTCTCATACAACCGAGGTGAACGGGAAAGCCTTGCGCGATGTATTGTGTGAGGATGTGTCGTTGTCGCCGGCACCGGATTCCCTGTTCGAGTTGATGTCGTTTATCACCGGCGGGGCGCTGCGGGAAAAGGCCAGCGCACTGGCGCGCGGTGAAGACCCCGATGGCGATGCCGCCAATCTCGACGTGATGGCGACGCTGCAGAAATTCCACGGCGTGCGGCCGCACCCGGAAGCTTTCGTCGAAGCGCTCGAGCCCCTGCAGCCGCGGTTATACTCCATCTCATCGTCGCACAACGCGACGCCCGGACGTCTCTCGCTGACGGTGGACGCTGTGCGATACGTAATCGGGAAACGCCAGCGAGCCGGCGTCGCATCGACGTTTCTCGCTGAGCGCATCAATCCCGGCGATACCCTTAAAGTCTACGTCCAGCGAGCTCATGGCTTCGGATTGCCGAAGGATCCCGATACGCCAGTGATCATGATCGGTCCGGGTACCGGCGTGGCACCGTTCCGCGCCTTCCTGCACGACCGTAAGGCGACGAACGCATCCGGTCGCAACTGGCTCTTCTTCGGACATCAGCGCAGCGATTTCGATTTCTTCTATGCCGATGAACTCAAGACGATGAAGAACGAGGGCGTGCTGACGCGCCTTTCACTGGCCTGGTCACGTGACGGCGAGCAGAAATTCTACGTGCAGGACCGCATGCGCGAGGTCGGTCGTGAGCTGTGGTCATGGCTCGCCGATGGCGCACACGTCTATGTGTGCGGCGACGCGAAGCGCATGGCCAAGGATGTCGAGCGCGCGCTGGTTGACATCGCGGCGCAGTTCGGCGCGCGGACCACCGACGAAGCGGTGGCATTCGTGGCCGATCTCAAAAAGAAGGGGCGGTATCAGCAGGACGTTTACTAAGGCGGACCGGCAGGAACGGCCGATAGAATTTTATCGCTGCCTTTCGGGTTGCGGAATAATCTCCCTTTCCAGCTACTGGAAAGGCAAGTTTGTTGTCTTTTTCGCTCGTCACTTGCGAGGCGGGCGGGGGACTATCCATTATTGCATTCGAGGGTCTGTTGGAGATCAGGAATGCATCCCCCATTATTCCGGCGTCGTGCGCACATCGATGCACGTTCGGCCACATCATCATTGTCCCGGCGGGTTGAAGCGCTGGCCCTTTATGGCGCCATGGCGCTTATTGCGGCCGTGGTGTTCGGCACGGTTGCCTATCGTCCATTCTGATCATGCTTGTCGTTCGGCAAAGGGCGTGATCGCTACACCCTCGTTCTCGAGCGCCAGACGCACCGCGCGCCCGATCTCGACGGCGCCCGGTGTATCGCCGTGGATGCAGACGGTATCGACTTTCATCCCGATGACCTTGCCGTTGACCGATGTCACCGTCTGCTCGCGAACCATCCGGACGACGCGCCGAGCTATCTCGTCTTTATCATGCAGCACAGCTCCCGGCTTGCTGCGGGAGACAAGTTGTGCGTCATCCTCATAGGCGCGATCGGCGAACACTTCGTAGATAAGATTCAAACCCGCGGTCTCGCCAGCGCGTACCAGCGCCGAGTTAGGCAGCACGACGAAATAGAGCGAGGGATCGACTGCCTTGATCGCCGTAGCGATCGCGCGCGCGGTCATATCGTCGACGCACCCGACATTGGACAAAGCGCCGTGCGCCTTGGCATGGGTAACCTTGTGGCCCGCCAGCGACGCCACCGCCTGCAATGCACCGATTTGATATGCGACCAGTGTTTCGATCTCCGATGCGGTAATTCCCGGAACGGGCCGTCGTCCGAATCCATGCAGATCGCGGAAGCCGGGATGGGCCCCGATGCTGGTGCCTTGTGCTTTGGCGAGTTGGGCGGTTTTCAGCATGATGTCGGAATCGCCGGCATGAAGCCCGCAGGCGACGTTGACGCTGGTCGCAAGCTCGATCATCGCTGCGTCGTTACCCATCTGCCATGGGCCGAAACTCTCGCCGAGATCGCAGTTGAGATCGACGTTCATAGTGTGTCTCCTTCCGTGGCTTGAGATTGCCACGTTGTTGAATCGGTCGCGTTCACCACAGCACCCGCGACGTTGGCGTCCCGCAAGGCACTGATGTCAAGTCCGCTGCCACGGGCCTTGATGATCCTGCCGGGCAAGGATTGCAGGAGCCAGTAAAGTGCACGTGCTTCGGCCTGCGCGGAAGCCATGCTTACAGACCGGAATCGGATCGTTTGGCCTGGTTGAGTCTGCGCCATTCTTCCGAGATCGGCGGTAATAACTGTTGCAATCTTCGGATAGCCTCCGGTCGTGCCGCGATCCTTCATCAGCACAATTGGCTGGCCACTGCCTGGGACCTGAATGCTGCCGTCGACGGTGCCGTCGGAGACAATGTTGTGCCCACGATCGTGTGTCAGCCGGGGCCCTTCGAGGCGATAGCCCATACGGTCGCTCGTGACCGAGACAACCCAGTCACTGGCGAGAAAGAGCTCGCATGCGCTCCCGAACTCGTCGTCCTGAGGGCCCATGATCACCCGGATCGGTCCGGCTGATACGAAAGGCAGATCAAGTCCGCGTTCGTGTTCGGTGACCCGTGCGCTGCCGACTTTCATCAGGTCGCCGGCTTGCAGCGGTCGTGGAAATGGACTGCCGAGTCCTGATCTTGCCGTAACGGAGAGGCTGCCGAAGACCGGGTCACCAGCGATGCCGCCTTCAATGGCGATATAGCTGAAGACGCCGGATCTGGCGGGTCCCAGCGTCACGGTCTCGCCTTCGCGCAGGAGTGTCGTCTCATTCCATGGGACAGGCTCATCTGCGATCATTGCATTGCGCGGTGCTCCGGCAAGAGCCAGCCGGATGTCGCCCTTGCGGGCCATGAAAATCGCGCCGAGCGGGCCGATTTCGATGGCGGCCGCGAACGGGGCGTTTTCTGCCAGGCAATTGGCAACCGCGAGGGATTCTCGGTCCATGGCTCCGCTTGGGACGAGGCCGTAACGTTGGGCGCCGAACCGGCCGGCATCCTGGACAGATGTCGCCGGCCCGCAGGACACGACCTCGAGCGTGCTCATGGTGACACCAGCTCTGCCACCATCTCACCGCGCTCGGCCGCGCGGTCGAGGGCGGCGAATTCCGACGCCGGGATAGAATAGAAAGTCACCGCGTCACCTGGCTCCATCAGGAACATGGGGTCGCGACGAGGATGGTACGTGCGCACAGGCGTCCGCCCCAGCAGATGCCATCCGCTTGGCGCCGCGAGGCATTGGACGCAGGCCTGCACACCACCGATCGAGATTGTGCCCATCGGCGTTTCGGTGCGGGGGGATTGGCGTCGCGGCGTGGCGATTGAGGGGTCGAGCCCCGCGAGATAGGCAAACCCCGGGGTAAAGCCGATCATCGCAACGAGGTAGTCGCTGCCGCTATGCCGCACGATCACTTCATCGGTCGTGAGGTCGTGGAATCTGGCGACTTCATCGAGGTCGATTCCGTACTCACCACCATAAACAACCGGCACTCGCCACCGGCGCTTTGCTTGTTCGGGCGGCGCGGGGAGGCTCGCGAGCCGTAACAATTCCCGCGAGAGATCGTCAAAGCCGATGACAACCGGGTCGTAATGAACCAGGAGCGAACGATAGGTCGGAATGGTTTCGCGAATGCCGTGGATCGGCTGAGCAGCTGCGAGCTGGTCAAGCGCGAGCACCCGGCGATTGACCTGCGGATCGATATCGCGGCCAAACTCCACCGTTACCGCAGCGTCGCCGCTCGGAAGAATTCGTGGCCCAGAAAAGTCGCTCATGTTCGTCCGGTGCCGGCAAGTGCCATCAGGCTATTAGTCCGACAATCCATTCGAAATGGCAACGCAGAGCCGTCCCTTATTCGGGAAAGCTCAGTGCACTATGGTGCGCTTCTTGGCCCGCCATGGAGGAGCGGGGCGACCTGCTTGATGAGATCTAGCGAACGGCGTCTCGGCGCCAGCCGACAACGGTTGCTTCGACCAGTCCGCCGGACTCGTTGTTACGCCACGATCCATCGACCCAACGGCAAGTGAAGGGAAGTTGATAGGTTCCACTCCTGTCCTCGCACAGAACCTGCACTGGTTCATCCACCGGCGGTGCGCTGTTCCCGTTAAATTCGGCAAGTCGCTGGGCGCGTGTCGCCATCGTGAAATCTCCTTGAAACAAAACATGCCACGAGTGAGCGCATATTCTAGAACCGCGAATCTGGCAGCATTGGTTCAAGGATGTGGCTGTGCCGTCATCATCGCGAAACGGCCCTGCTGCCCTGGACGTTTCACCCGACGGGATACGAGAAATCTCGGCCGCTGGCGATCGCGGGTGCCATCCCCCCCCCCTGGTGACCAGCAGGAATGATCAATCCGTGGTCATACACAGTGACTTTGCGTAAGTCTCACTGTCCCAATCTCGGTCTCGCCGGGAGTACGGCACAGACATCGGAGGCGGACCGCCGTCTGTGCAATTTCGCTGAGCAACAGGATTTTTAGCGATGGCCGGGAGTTTATGAACCCGCCGCAAGCTTTGATTTACGTCTCCGTGCGGAAATTTCACCAATTGAGGCTGGCAACGGAGGGTAAGATGTTTGCGGTCATCCTCATTCTACTCGGCGCGGGAGGCATTTTCTTCTTCGCCAGCGCAACGCAGCATAGTGGCTGGTACTGGTCGTATGAGCTTTGCCAGCAGGGTGCGATTTTCTGTGAGCATCCAAGCTGGATACTGATTGCTGCTGGGGCCGCGGTCCTGGTTGAAATGGCCAGGACCATGTCGAAGGTCTGAGACTGAGCAGATAGTTTCGCGGGCCGCGCTAAATGATGTCCAGTGTCGCATCCCCGGTAACAGGGCGGGTGTTGTTTGGCTCGTCGCGGACGACCTTCTCATTAGATGTCCGGACCGTCACAAGTGCTGCTGGGACGGTATCGCGGAGTTCGTAGCGGCGCGGTCCCGCGGAATCGATAACGTACATTGGCCGGTACCAACCGGCACTGCTGTCCTCCATCAGCGCTAGATGACGATTGTCGAGAAGGCGCCACCGGCCATCGTGGCGCGCGGCAACCAGCGCGTGTTCTTCGTGCGCCCGGCTGTCGTAGGCAATCACCAGGCGAAGATCGTCAGCAGAGAGGCCAGCCATGCGCAGGGCAACGTACTTGGCGATCGCATAGTCCTCGCAGTCGCCAGCGCCGGCAGTGAGAGTCTCGAGAGGCGAACTCCAATGGTCTTCTTCGCCATTGAGGGTCCAGTCGCTTTGCGGGCGGATCGCCAGATTGATCGCACGGTTGATGGAGCCGATGCGGGCGAGCCCGTCGTGGGTCAATGCGTCATTGACGATCGCATTGAACCGCCGCGCCTCGGGCGTGCAGGTGTCGGCATAGCGGTGACATTCGGCGATCAGTTGCATATCCGTTTCGACGGCGCGTTCGAGTGTATGCCATTTGGCGGTCAGCGGACTTTCGGGGATCGCAACGGTCGTCCAGCCAAACGGCTCCTGCGCAACAGGCCTTAAATCGGGGACGAGGGGAGTTTGTATGGGCATGGTCGGCCCGGCAGACGCCGGGACCATGCCAGCGACGCAAAGCCATGTGATTGCGCAAAGCCGCGCGACGGGAGATGGTCCCGATTTTGGATGTGCCCGCATATGACGCCCCATGTCCGGACATCGACTCGCAGGCATTTGCCGCGCGTGGCCGGATCGTTGGGAGCGATTTAGGCAAGGCGCCGCTGCATATCGGTTAAACGGCGATGGGGTCGGTCGATTTCAATCGGGATATGTGGAAGAAATCCCGTCGAATCTGCTTACAATTTGAATTAAGGCTAACGCTGCCGGAGGCCGCAAAATAGACCTGTCTGGCGGGAGTTCATTCCCCCTTTTGCTTGGAAATACAATATAACTGAAACTAAATGTTTGAATTTCAAGAAATTCAGACATTCTATTTCCTGCATAAGCTGTCGTTGTTTGACTAAATATTTGATCACCTCCGAAGGTAAGATCGGATATTACTGAATTTGCTGTGTTTTTTGACTGTTTGAATCCCGGATTTCTCTTGTTTTTCGAGAGTGCGCTGCCGCTGGGGTGATCCAGTCCTCGCAGTTTCCCAAACTGGCTGATTGCGTTCGATGCAAAGAGCGGCGAGAATTTCTTTGTTTTCAGAATTTTAACCTTTTGATTTGGTAAGCCGTCGTGAGTATTTCCGGCAAGTTCGAGCACGCGTTCATTGGCGATGCGTCCGTAGCTTCACACGGAAGCTCATTTCATTTTGATTCAATTTCGACGTCCAGCAGGTACGACGGACATTCATCTGCTGTCGTCGTCCTTGATTCACATCTGCTTTTTTCGGCGGATATGGCGCGGTCCGGCGATGACCTGATTTTGTCAGGCGAAGGCCGGGTTCACACGATTGAAGATTACTTCAAGGGCGATAGCCGACCCACACTCGTGTCACGAGAGGGCGCCAGTCTTTCAGCAGCAGTTATCGACGCTCTGATAGGTCACACGCTCTACGCGCAGGCGTCGGGCACGCCGTCAGGTGGCCAGGCGATCGGCCACATCATGAAGCTGTCCGGCAGCGCCAGCGTTGTTCGTAACGGGGTGGCTGTCGAACTCAACATCGGCGATGCCGTGCTGAAAGGCGATGTCGTTCAGACCGGCTCCGGTTCGTCGATGAGCATCACGTTCATCGATGGCAGCGTTTTCGGCATGAGCGCCAGTGCCCGTATGGTGCTGAACGACATGATCTACGACCCGGCGGGGACGTCCAACTCCTCGTTGATCAGTCTGGTGCAAGGCACGATCACCTTCGTGGCGGGCCAGACCGCGAAGAATGGCGATATGCGTGTGGATACGCCGGTCGCAACGATGGGAATTCGCGGCACGGCGGTCCTCGTTGAAATCGCCGCGAACGACGGGCCAACGAAGTTCTCCGTTCTGGTCGAGCCCGACGGACACACCGGTTCCTACAATCTCTACAACAAGGTCACCGGTCAGTTGATCGGTACGATATCCCAGGCGGGACAGGTGACCTTCGTTTCGGCCAACAACAATCAGGTCACTGCGAACGAACTGCCCGCGACGCCGGCTGACCAGCAGATCGCGAAAGCACTCGTCCAGCAGGTGTTCCAGCTCTACTTCCCGAACTACACGCCCGACGACGCCACGCCGAAATCGAACAAGAGCGGCATGGGTTCGAGCGGCAACAATCTGGCCGATATTCACCACCCTGCAGACACCTCGACGCCACCGTCGACGTCGATTGTCTCTATTGAGGTGAAGGCCGGAGCCTTCGATCCGGTGACCGGAAAAATCGCGTCGATCGACAAGGTCTACGTTAATTCGCCGGCATTCTTTAATGCGGCCCCGGCGTTTGCGATCCAGGCCTTTGTCGTCACAGCCGACAGCTTCAAAATATCGGATCATGTCCACATTACTGACCCCGACATCGGGTCGGCGCCGTTCTTCGATCTCCCGATTCCCTTCGTTCCAAATACCGCGAAGTTTGTTTCGGCGGAGAGTTCGATTCCGCTGCCTCAGGGCTTCGATCCGCTGACGCTGGTTCACGTCAGTCAGCAGACGGGCGAGGTGACTTTCGACCGCCACGATTTCAACTTCCTCAATGAAGGCGAGACCCTGGTCTACAGGCTCGAGTTTGAAAGTCGTTCCGGCCCGGATACAGGGCATCTGGTAATTCCGTTTATCATCACCGGGGAGAATGACGCGCCCGTTTTCGAGATCGGCGATGTACCCGTCGTATCCGCCCATGCCGAGATAGCTGGACAGACAGGCAGTTCGAGCGCGGTGACGAGCGATGTCGTTCTCCCGTTCCACGATCCGGATTTTTCCGATGTCGGCGCGGGCTATTCGATCGAGGTGATGGATGTCGCCACAGCGTCCGGGCAACATGCCGGTCTTCCGGACCACGAAGCGCTGATGAGCTTTTTGACTTTCAGCGCAGTCAGCAAAAACTTTGATGGGGTCGCGGGGCAGGCAACCGGCGTATTCTCTGCTCCAGATAATGTGTTCGACTATCTTGGTGCGCACGATTCCATCACGCTGAAATACACCGTCCAGTTGACGGATGCCGGCGGCGCCACGGCTCTGGAAGATGTGTTCGTCACGATCACCGGAAGCAACGATGCCCCTGTGATCGACGTCAACGATCGGTCGCAGGTTGCTACCATTCACGAGCAGGTCGGAGTTACCGGCAGCTCAATACCGGATGCGACGTGCGGCGGACTGATTCATTTTACCGACGTCGATCTCACGGACACGCCGACGGCGACGATCTGCGGTCAAAGCGTGTACTACACGGCAGCCGATGGCGAGGGAATTCTGGCGCTGACGGCAACGCAGATGCTCGCTATCAAGTCGGCTTTCTCGATCTCGCCAACGGCATTCGGGCACGATGGCACCATCGCGTGGGCCTACAGCATCCCGGATCATCAACTCGATTTTCTCGCGGAGGGCGAAACAGTCACGCTCGTATCTACCGTGGTAGTGGACGATCAGAACGGCGGCGTCACGAGCACTACCGTGACGGTCCAGATTTATGGTGGATCAAACGATGCGCCGACGATCACCAGCGAGGTGTCGGACGTCCAAGGCAGTATCAGCGAGCAGCCCGACATTACCGGCAGTACGACGCTCAATGACGCATGCGGCACGTTAGCTTTCCGCGACGTCGATTTGAATGACGAGCACAGCGTCGCTCATTTTCCGCCGTCGTTCGAATGGTCAGGGGGCACACTTACCGCGCTTCAGATCATGGCGCTGACAGCCGCGAGCACGTTCACGCTTGTGCCACATGACAGCACCGGCACGGGGACGGGCACGATCGACTGGAGCTACAAGGTCGTTGATGGCGCGCTGGACTTTCTCGCGGATGGCCAGACGCTGACGGTGACTTACGATGTCCTTGTGGCTGACGCGCACAATGGAACCGTCGTACAGCCCGTCACCGTGACCATGACCGGAGCGAACGACGCGCCGACAGTTGTTGTCGAGACGTGTCCGGATCATTTGGTGGAGGCGACATCGACCGATTCTGGCGTAGCAAGCGCGACGGCTGTGCTTTCGCTAGGCGACGTGGATGGAACCGCCGTTTATGATGCTGCGGCCTTGATCGCCGATGGCTGGTCCACTCAGGGACAGGTGTTCACGAAGGTCGTGAATTATGGAACAGCCACGCTCGACCCGTCATGTCACACCTTAAGCTTTGCACTGGACAACGTCGCCGCCGATGGGCTGACGTCCAGCGATCATCAGCAGGTGGTGTTTGACGTTCCCGTTACGGATGGCACATCGACCGCTGCGGTTTCCGTCACGTTCACGATCGATGGTTCCAACGATGCGCCTGTCCTGTCGACATCGGTGTTGGGAGCAGCTGACGCAAATGGTGGTGCGATTTTCTTTACCGGCCTCTCGGTTTCGGATGTGGACGACAATGGCGGGTTGCTGAACATTGCTGCGCAGGCCGGGCATGGCTCTGTAGTCCCGGGGAGCGGAGAAGGAGTGCTCTCGAGCGTCAATGCACTTCTGCAAAGCGGATTCGCTTACACGGCAACAACAGCGTCACCGACGGGAACAGACATGATCGCCGTCGCAGCGACGGATCACGAGGGTGCGGTCAGTGATGCGTTCCACTTTGTTTTCCAGCAGCCAGGATGTCTTGCAGGCGCGACATTGATCGGCACAAGCGGCAATGACGCCCTGTTCGCCACCGCAGGTGCTGACACTCTGACCGGCGGCGCAGGCCACGATGCTTTCGTGTTCGCGGCGGTGGCAGGACATGACATCGTCACGGATTTTTGCCATGGCGAAGACACCATCCAGATTCATAGTGATGGAGTCACGGATTTTAACGCTTTGCTGCAACTGATGTGCGACAATAACGACGGCAACGCGGTGATTACCACGACGACCAACGACAGCATCACGTTGCTGGGTGTCCATAAGGCGGCTCTGGTAGCGTCTGATTTCCACATCGTTTGATCGCGAGGGTATAGCCCTTGGTTCTCCCTGACCGACAAGGCGAGCTTGGTGATGCACTTCGCGCTTGCCGAAGTGCATTTCTTGGCGTGGGCGTCATGAGCATGGTTATCAACGTGCTCTATCTCACCGGCTCTTTCTTTATGCTGGAGATTTATGATCGCGTGCTGCCAAGTCGCAGCGTGCCCACGCTGGTTGCGCTGATGATTCTGGCCGGGATGCTCTACGCAGCTCAGGGCCTGCTGGACCTGATCCGCAACCGCGTGCTGGTGCGTATCGGATCGACGCTCGACGAAATACTGAGCGTGCGAGCTTACGACATCGTGGTTCGGCTTCCGCTGATATCCGGAAATCGTGGTGAGGCGATCGAGCCGGTGCGCGATCTCGACAATATTCGCTTGTTTCTGTCCGGGATGGGACCGGCAGCACTGTTCGATCTACCGTGGTTGCCGCTTTATCTCGTGATCTGCTTCGCTTTTCACCCGCTTCTCGGCGCCACGGCCTTCGCCGGCGCCATCATTCTGGTCAGCCTGACGATACTGACCGAGTATTTTACGCGGTTGCCTGCAAAGCAGGCCTCTGGTCTTGCGGCGCACCGGCAGCAACTGATGATGTCGAGCCGACGGAATGCGGAAGTGCTAATGGCCATGGGCATGGCTGGACGCGTGGGCCGGCTCTGGGACAAGTCAAACCGCGATTATCTTGCCAAGACCCGGCAGGCCAGCGATGTGTCGGGCGGGCTTGGGGCGGTCGCCAAAGTGCTGCGCATGACGCTTCAATCCGCGGTGTTGGGTGTCGGTGCCTATCTGGTCATTCATCAGGAGGCGACGGCCGGCATCATCATTGCCGGCTCGATCCTGAGCGCCCGCGCGCTCGCTCCTGTTGACCTGGCGATTGCCCATTGGAAGGGGTTCGTCGTTGCGCGACAGAGCTGGAAGCGCCTTCATACATTGCTGGAGCGGTTTCCCGTTTCCGCTGAGCCCACGCAGCTCCAGGATCCGCGTCGTCGTCTGAGCGTCGAGGGCGTGACGATTGCGCCGCCGGGCGAGCAGCGCGTGGTCGTGCACGAGGTTTCATTCGTACTCGACGCAGGGCATGGAGTGGGGATCATCGGCCCAAGCGGATCGGGGAAATCCTCTCTTGTCCGGGCGCTGGTGGGTGTGTGGCAACCCGCGCGCGGCAAGGTTCGATTTGACGGTGCCGCGCTCGATCAGTGGTCGCCGGAGGCCCGGGGGCGTCATATCGGCTATCTTCCTCAGGATGTCGAGTTATTCGCCGGCACCATCGCGCAGAATATTTCGCGTTTTGAAGAAGGCGCCAGTTCCGAGGACATCATCGCGGCCGCCAAGGACGCCGGTGTGCATGACCTGATCATTGGAATGCGTGACGGGTACGACACCGAGGTCGGCGACCACGGCTGCATCTTGTCGGCCGGGCAGGCGCAGCGGATTGCGCTTGCGCGCGCGCTTTATGGCAATCCTTTTCTTGTTGTTCTCGATGAACCGAACTCGAATCTGGACAGTGAGGGCGATGAAGCATTGACCCGCGCGGTTCTTTCCGTTCGTGCGCGGGGTGGTATTGTCGTGGTGGTGGCCCATCGGCCCGTCGGGATTGCGGGGGTTGATTTCGTTCTCGTTCTCAAAGATGGCCGGGCTCAGGCTTTCGGGCCCAAGGATGCCGTGCTCGATCAGGTTTTGAAGCGAGTGCCGCAGCAGCAGCCCGTCAAGATCGCATCGGACGGGAGTGCGTCATGAGCGGCTCGGGCTTCCTGCCGATATTCAAGTCGCTGGACGTGCCAGGTTCGCGCCGGTCGATCCGATCCCACCTCATGATCGGTCTTTTCGTTGCGATTCTTCTGGTCGGAGGGGTCGGTGGATGGGCCTCGACCGCCGAGATCTCAGGGGCGTTGATCGCGCCGGGCGCGGTCGTTGTCGATTCCAATGTCAAGAAAGTCCAGCATCCGACGGGTGGAGTGGTTGGCGCATTGTTTGTCAGGGATGGCGATCGGGTGCGAGCAGGCGATGTGCTGGTGCGTCTCGACGACACGGTGCCGAAGGCGAGCCTTGCCATCGTTACCAAGAATCTCAACGGACTGTGGGCGCGGAGTGCTCGGCTGGAAGCCGAGCAGGCTGGCGCTGACAAGATCACGTTTCCGCCGCAGCTCCTTGCCGAGGCCGGTGATCCGGATGCATCCGCGGTAATGGCGAGTGAAACCAAACTGTTCGAGGTTCGCTTGATGGGGCGGATCGGCCAGAAAGCGCAGCTTCGCGAGCGGATCTCCCAGCTACGCGAGGAAATAGCCGGGCTGGAGGCGCAGGAGAATGCCAAGTCACGCGAGATTCAGTTGATCCAGACCGAGCTGCGGGGCGTCCGCGATCTGTATGACAAAAACCTCGTTCAGATTTCTCGGTTGACCACGCTTGAGCGGGATGCCGCACGGCTCGACGGGGACCGGGCACAACTTCTTGCGCAGAAGTCGCAAGCCAAAGGCAAGATCACGGAGATCGAACTGCAGATCATCCAGATCGACAAGGATTTGTCCAGCGAGGTTTCCAAAGAGCGCCGGGAGATCAACGACAAGATCGGCGAGATGGTCGAGCGGAAGATCACGGCCGAAGATCAGCTACGACGTATCGACATTCGCGCCCCACAGAACGGCAAGGTTTTGCAATCGACCGTTCACACTGTCGGCGGAGTTATCACGGCGGGCGACACCATCATGTTGATCGTACCCGATACCGATAACCTGTCGGTCGAAGCGAAGGTCAGTCCGCAGGACATCGATCGCTTGAAAATCGGCCAGCAGACGCTGCTTCGACTTTCCGCGTTCAATCTGCGTTCGACCCCCGAAATCAACGGCACCGTCAGTCGGATTTCCGCTGACGCTACGGCCGACCAGCGTACCGGCCAAAGCTACTACACCATCCGCGTATCGATGAAGCCCGAGGAAGTGGCCAGGCTCGGCGACATCAAGCTGATTCCAGGCATGCCGGTAGAGGCTTTTGTTCAAACCGGTGAGCGCACCATGCTATCCTATCTTGCGAAACCGCTGAGCGATCAGCTTATGCGCGCGTTCCGGGAGCGATAACGGCAGGCAATGGTGCAGGGCAGGTGGGGGAAATGGCGGCTGTACAGATTCGCGCGCCGGTTCGGCTATGCGCGCCTGCTGTGCTTGCCGCTTCTCGCAGCGTTTGTACTTCTCCGAGCGATTGATCCGTTACCGCTGGAGGAACTCCGTCTCAAGACCTTTGATCTCTATCAGATCATACAGCCGCGTAAGGTGACGCAACGGCCGGTTGTGATCGTCGATATCGACGAGAAAAGCCTCGCGAAGTATGGCCAGTGGCCCTGGCCGCGAACCCGGGTTGCCGATCTCGTTCGCCGGTTGACAGGCGCGGGGGCGGCGGCGATCGCCTTCGATATCGTTTTCGCCGAGCCAGATCGCCTGTCGCCGGGTCTTGCCGCGGATACGTTTCAGGGGCTGGATCCCGAAACGCGGTCGCGGCTGAAGACCATGCCCAGCAACGATCAGGTGTTTGCGGATGCCTTGCGGCAAGCGCCGACCGTTTTGGGGGAATCCGGATTGCCTGCGCCTGTACAGCAGCCGGCGCTCGATCTTCCGCTGACGGGGCTCGCGACATTGGGGGCAAATCCGGAGCCCTACTTGCTGAGTTTCCCGGGACTCCTTCGAAACATACCCATCCTCGAAGAAGCTGCTCCCGGTCGAGGCTTGTTCACCATCCGCACCGAGCGCGACGGCATCGTCCGCCGAGTGCCCGTGATCATGATGGCGCAAGGCAAGCTGATGCCATCCCTGACATTCGAAATGCTGCGGGTGGTTACCAAGGCCGATACTATCCTGGTTAAAACCGATGAAGCGGGCATCAGAAGCGTCGCCGTGCCCGGGTTTCAATTGCCGACCGACCGCAACGGTCAACTGTGGGTCTATTTTTCAAAGCACGATCGCAAGCGTTATGTTTCCGCCGCCGATGTGCTGGAAGGCGCAGTGGGGCCGGAGACCGTCGGGCAGAAACTCATCCTCATCGGGACCTCGGCGGTCGGTCTTCTGGACGTGAAAACCACGCCGCTCGATCCGGTCCTGCCGGGCGTCGAGGTCCATGCGCAGGTTCTGGAAAGTGCTTTGACGCGGTCGGTGCTTTCGCAGCCGAACTACGCCATCGGCGCGGAAATGCTGGCGGCTATTCTGTTTGGCCTTGCCATTATCGCGCTGGCGCCGGTCCTTGGTCCATTTGCGCTACTCGCATTTGGCGCGGTCATCGTTTGCATTCTGATCGGCACATCATGGTATTTCTTCACCCAGCAGTTGCTCCTGATCGATTTTACTTTTCCGCTTGTCGCCAGCACGTCGATCTATCTGACGCTGGTATTCAGCAGCTATGTGCGTGAACAGGCCCAGCGGCGCAGGATTCGCTCGGCTTTCGGCCAGTATTTGTCCCCCGCGCTGGTCGAGCAACTCGCTCACTCGCCGGAGAAGCTTGTTCTCGGCGGCGAAGAGCGCGAAATGACCATCATGTTCAGCGATGTCCGCGGGTTCACGACGATCTCGGAAACGTTCAAAAACGATCCGCAAGGCCTGACTGCGCTGATGAACCGGTTTTTGACTCCGCTGACAAACGCCATCCTGGATCGCAAGGGAACGATCGACAAATACATGGGGGACGCCATCATGGCGTTCTGGAACGCGCCGCTGGATGATAAAACTCATCAGATCAACGCCTGCGAGGCAGCCCTCGACATGATCGACCGTATCGACGTCTTGAATATCGAACGGGAAAGAGAAGCGCGCGAGACCGGCAAGCCGTTCATTCCGATACGCGTTGGAATCGGTATCAATACCGGCACATGCGTTGTCGGCAATGTGGGTTCGAACTTGCGTTTCGACTATTCGGTACTGGGCGACAGCGTCAACCTTGCGTCACGTCTCGAAGGGCAATCCAAATCCTATGGCCTGCCGATCATCGCAGGTTCTCGTACCGCATTGGCGGCGAAGGACAAGTTCGCCATTCTTGAACTGGATTTCATCACCGTGAAGGGGAAGAGCGAACCGGAGGTTATCTATGCCATCGCCGGACGCGAGGATGTTGCGCAATCTGGCCCGTTCCAGCGGCTGAGAAATCTCGTTATCGAAATGCTGTCCTGTTATCGCAGCCGGGACTGGGACGGCGCGCTAGCGGCAATCGAGAAGGGACGTGCGGCCGACGAACGCGGCAGTCTCAGGATGTTGCACGACCTGTATCAGGCACGCGTCGAGGCATTTCAGAAAGACCCGCCTCCGGAGGGCTGGAATGGCGTGTTCGCGCTGACCACGAAATAATCGGGGCGATATGTCGCATTCGTCCCCGCCAGCGTGGTCGAGTGTGCCTCGCGCTATTCACAGGGTGCCGGCTTGGCAAGTGATTTCTTGTGCTGGGGAATGGTTCCCGGATATGGCGGACGCCGACGTGGCGTGTAAAGCTGCCGTTTTATGATGCAGTGGGCGTCCTGATAGGGATGTTTGGGCGTTGATGACGTTGAATCCGATGTCTGTTCGGTTCTGGGGCGTTCGCGGAAGCATTGGCTGCCCGGGTCCGGATACCGTTCGTTATGGCGGCAACACTTCGTGTGTTGAAGTTCGCTGCGGCGACCGGCTTTTGATCTTCGACGCTGGGTCCGGGCTTCGCCCGCTCGGCAATGAGCTGATGGCGCAGGGCGCGACCGTCAATGCCGACCTGTTTTTGAGCCATTGCCACATCGATCATCTGATTGGCCTGCCGTTCTTTTCGCCGATCTTTGAAGGCGGTCACCATCTCCGCGTATGGGGAGGCAACCTGAGATCGTCTGGAGGAGTCCGGGAGGCGGTTGGGAAATTCATGAGCTTTCCACTGTTCCCAATCGGCATCGAGGTCGCCAATGGGAAGGTGGATTTCCACGATTTCGAGACAGGGGATGTTCTGGACCCGCATGCCGATATTGTCGTGCGCACGACCCTCCTGAAGCATCCAGGCGGTGCAACCGGCTACCGCGTCGAGTATCAGGGCAAGGCGATCGCCTATATCACCGACACCGAGTTGGGAGACCCGTCGTTCGATCCCGCAATCGCTGCTCTTGCCAGAGATGCGGCGCTGGTCATCATCGACACAACCTATACGGACGACGAACTCCCTTCTCACGCTGGATGGGGCCATGCCAGTTGGCAGCAGGCGGTGCGTTTGGCGGATCAAGCGGGCGCCAAGACTCTTTGCTTATTTCATCATGATCCCGAGCACACCGATCAGAGGATGGACGAGATTGCGTCTGCGGTGTCGGCGGCGCGCCCCGGGACACTCGTTGCGAGGGAAGGGCTTGTCATTCAGGTGTGATCGTTCGCTCGCAGGAGCATCGTGGATGACTCTTGAGCGGAAAAGCGTTTCAATTTGAGTAGATTTGACCGTCGATCCTTTGCGCTGGAGTCGGTCCGGGAGCGCGATCGATTGGCTTTTTGAACCAGGTTGGCTCTCATGGATATGTCAGGATTAGCCTCAGGCGCTGGCGGCTTGCTCGCTTCGGCATTTGTCGTGGCCGGCTACACGATGCGGACAATGATCCCGCTCCGCATATTCGGCATCCTCACGAATCTTGTGCTGATCATCTATGCATCGATGCATCACAATTACCCGATTGTGGTGCTGCACCTCATCCTGTTGCCGCTGAACGTTTACCGGCTTCGGGAGATGCTGGTGCTGGTGCGCAGCGTGAAACGGTCCGTGAACAGCAATCTGTCCATGAGCTGGCTCAAGCCGTTTATGACCGAGCGGAAATGCGAAACCGGCGAGGTGCTGTTCTATAAACACGAAAAGGCCGACGAGATGTTTTACATCGTCAGCGGTCGTTTTCATCTGGTTGAATCGGGTATCGATCTGCCTATCGGCGCGATCGTGGGCGAGTTGGGTATGCTGTCGCCGGGCAACAAGCGCACCCAGACACTGGAATGTCTGGAGGGAGGAATTGTCCTCAGCGTGACCTATCGTAAGGTCGAAGAACTCTATGTTCAGAACCCGGAGTTCGGATTTTACTTTCTAAGACTGGTTAGCGCCCGTCTGTTTCAGAATCTCGAAAAGCTGGAGACTCAATTGGCTGCCTCGAGCGTGGAGGCTGCGACGCCGTGAAGCTTCCGGTCGGCATACGGTTGCTAAGGGATCGCTATTTCGGAGAGGCGTCACGAAATCCGTGGGTCGCCCGAAACCAGCTCGCCAAACTATCAGAGCAGCTCCCGCCGCCTGTGGTGCCAATCGTCAGCGCAGCCGTCGATACGCTGATGGACTATCAGGATCCAGATTATGCGCTGCTGTACCTTGACCGGATCGGCCGCTACGTAGGGGCGAGTACATTACCACCGGATATGCTGGCCGAGATCGCGCGCCTTATGAGGGAGCGGATGGCATACGAGGACCCGATTCGCGGCGCTCAACGCGCGCTCGAGCGAGCGGGGGGCACGCTGGCGAAAGTCGATCGATCCGCGCCCATCGCGGTCTACACATTTACGTGGCGAGAAGTGATAGCCATGTTGCCCACCAAGGCTGCAAAGCCGGCGCTCGATCTGCTGCAACGGTTGAGGCTGCCGCCTTGGGTCGTGACCATGCGTTTTGGAGCAAGATCGCGCTCATTGCTGACCTGGACGAAGCTGATTGCGGCGATGCAGCGTGTTCGTCCCTTTTCATATCGCTTTGCAAAGGAGCGGGCCTGGGTCGAGCGCTGGCTGCATATGATCGACCGTAGCTTTGTGAAACAGCACGAGGCTGCCGGTGAGGTCGCTGAGACGGCGCAACTGGTTTTAGGGAGCGGGCCAGCCTATCAGCGCGGACTGGAGGAATGGGACGCCGTAATCGACGAACTGGTGAAGCCCGTCTGTGACGGCAGGTTAGGAATTGCTGATTTCGCAGGAACCATCCGAGCTGCGCGGCAGTCCGTCGCGACCCTGTCGGATGGGAGCGGCGCGCGGCATCTGGTGGCTTCGCTGGCGCGCCAACCGGAGGCTGGCGGCCCCGCAATCCGCTAGAAATCGGACCGTTCCTGTTGATTGAGAGGATTGCGAGGAGGCGGACGCAGTGGCGCTGGCGAGCCAGCCGGGATAGCCTCTATGGAGCATTCTGTTTTCAGAAGATTCGCGCCAGACCTGCGGGGCAGAGGAAGTGAAATGACCATCGTATCGAGAGTTACTTGTCTTTTTGCGCTGTCTTTCTGCGCGATATGGGCTTTTGATCCGGTGAGCGCCGCCAGCGCGAACGACATTATCAAGCTGAGCAGCAACCAGCGAATTTCATGCAGCCGTGGGCTGAGCGCCGGGAAACTGCAGAATATCAACTGCAAGTCCTATGCTTACATCTTCAATTCACAGACGTCGGAATTCTACCGATGCCAGGTTTCGGTGGCGGTTACACGCGATAACAAGGAAGTTTTGAAGATCGACACCGGAGGCGATTGCGTCCTGAAAACACGAGTCTTTCCGGAGGATTCGAATTATTCGTTCGATGCGACCGAAACAGAGCCACCGAATACCAATTCGTTTTTCGGCTCCGGCGGCACAGCGATCTGGGTGAGCGACAACACCAAGCTGAAGGCGAAGGGGTGCATCCAGCTTGTGGTCGGCGTCGCGCCGGATGTTCTCAAATGCGTCGATATGACGTTTGAGAAGTGAGGCCGAACCCCGGGAAAGATCGGGCCCATTGCTGACCTCAAGGGCTGGAGCCAGCGGCTATTTCAAATAAAACAAGATTGTCAGGAGGCCGACGACAATGGCTATGGCGATCGCCCAGGTTGATACGCGAACCTCGCTGAAGAATTCCCGCTTTGCTTCATTGGCCGCGATCTGTTTGTCGCGCGCCTTGTTTTGATGTTCCTGGTGGTTCACGGGTCAGCCTCCATCGATAGCCGCGATAACAGCATGGTTCTCGATCATCGCGCAGAGCCAATCGGCCGACCGGAGCCCTTGATACAGATCGGCGTCCAGCCTAGTTATAGAGTAACTTATCAACCGCCACAGGATGCTCGCAACAATGGATTTCTTCCCCACCGCAACGCCACTCTGCCTTGCCACTGGGGAATTTTTGCATGCCTGTTGCTTCGATTACTCTATCCGGCCTGACGCTATCCGCGCCTGACGGCCGGTCTCTCCTTTCTGACATCAATCTGCGTTTCGCTGCCGAGCGCACGGGGCTCGTCGGCCGCAACGGCATTGGTAAGACCACACTCCTGGAACTGATCGCGGGCCACCGTCCGCCTCAATCCGGTTCGGTTGCTGTTGACGGCAAACTCGGCATTTTTCGCCAATCCGTGCAGATCAAGCCTGCTGAGACCATCGCCGATCTGTTTGATGTGCGCCAGCCACTGGACGTGCTCCGCCGTGTCGAGGCGGGAGAGGCGACGGACGAGGAATTGGCGCATGCGGACTGGACGCTGGAAGCGCGTCTTGCAGCGGCGCTGGCTCGTCTTGGCCTTGATGCGCAGCCCGAAACCCGCCTGGTCGCGCTATCGGGCGGGCAACGGACTCGGGCAGGGCTCGCTGCACTCGTGTTTACGGAACCCGATTTTCTTTTGCTTGATGAGCCGACGAACAACCTTGATCGAGAAGGTCATAAGGTTGTTCAGGACCTGCTTGCGAGCTGGCGCGCCGGCGCCATTGTGATCAGCCACGATCGCACATTGCTCGACGTGATGGATTCCATTGTTGAACTCACGTCCTTGGGGGGTGCCCGTTATGGCGGCAACTGGAGCGCTTATCGCGAGCGAAAGGCGGAAGAACTGGCCGCTGCGCAACGAGATCTTGCCGATGCGGAGAGGCGTTCCGCCCATCTCGCACATAAGGCGCAAGTTGCGGTGGAACGCAAAGCGCGAAAGGACGGAGCGGCTCGGCGAAAAGGCGCGAAAGGCGGTATGCCTCGCATTGTTCTTGGAAGCCTGGCGGCGAAAAGCGAAAATGCCGGCGGGGCAAACAGGCGTCTTGCCGAGAGTCGGCAAAGTCAGGCAGCGGAATCAGTGGCAGCGGCACGAGAACGGATCGAAGTTTTTCAGCCGATGTCCGTGATCATTCCGCCGACGGGTCTGTCTTCCAACAAGATGGTTCTGCGCATGAGCGGCGTGACAGCCGGTTATGTGCAGGGGCACCCCATCATCGACAACCTGTCTGTTGAAATAGCCGGTCCCGAACGCATCGCTGTCACAGGTCCCAATGCGTCAGGAAAAACGACGTTGATGGCGCTGTTAACCGGCGGTTTGCGCCCCTGGTACGGGACTATTGAGGTCATGACCGAATTTGCAATGCTGGATCAAAAGGTCAGCCTGCTCGATCCAGCCGCATCCGTCATGGACAATTTTAGCCGTCTGAATCCTTTGGCTGACGAGAACGCCTGCCGCGCCGCACTTGCGCGCTTCATGTTCAGGGCCAGCGCCGCATTGCAGCCGGTGTCCTCGCTGAGCGGTGGCGAGATGCTCAGGGCGGGGCTTGCCTGCGTCATAGGAGAAAGGCCGCCGCCGCTCCTGCTGCTTGATGAACCCACCAATCACCTCGACGTCACCTCGATTGAAGCCGTGGAAGTCGGGCTGCGGGCCTATGATGGCGCGCTGGTCGTCGTCAGCCACGACGCGGCATTTCTCGCTGCGCTTGGAATAACCCGTACGCTGGAACTGCCGGCGAGAGCGCGGGCGGGATGTTAATGTCGTCGGATCTGGGAGTGCAGGATTGCGATCCCTGCGTCTCGGGCGTTCACGTCACCGCTTGCGGGCCACGATATAAGGGCGGTTGCCGTTGGCTGCATGGCTTTCTATGGCAAGAATATCAAAGCCTGCCGCACGGATATGCTCGTTAGGTCGGCGGTCCCCGCCTCGGGCGCAAGCGCTTCCGCGGTCGCCGTGCGAAAGACAAGGGCCGGGATTGGACCAACAGCACGCTTCTCATTGGCAATTGCGATCATTCCGGCGGAAATGTCTGTCGCGAGATAATGTTGAACGTCGTCTGCGAGCAGGAGCGCCGTCGTTCCTGTCCCGCAGCCCAGTTCTAGCCCCTTTCGCCTGATCCCAACAGGGCGCGGGTCCGGTCCAGCGTACGCTCATATCCAGCCCGATCTAAAATCGCGCTGGCGGCGTATTTCCGTGAAGTCCGGTCCCAGAAGCGGGCGTCGTTCGCTTTGCTCAAGATGATCCTCCCTCAGATGGTAACCGTGCCCTGTTCGGCATCCAGAGGGCTATAGCGGAGGCGTATCGGCTCAAATCAAGCCTCGCTGCGGCTACCGGCGGATGATTGAGCGCTCTCTCGCGAAGGATTTTTTAGTCGGCTGCAAATGGCGGAAGGGGTGGGATTCGAACCCACGGTACCCTTGCAGGCACGCCGGTTTTCAAGACCGGTGCCTTAAACCACTCGGCCACCCTTCCACAGCGTGTTCATGAGGGAAGGCAGCGGGGATTGCAAGTCGCTGCCACGGCCGAGTCGGGCCCTCGGTTCGCAACCTTTGGTTTACCACGGGGCGCTACCCCCATTCCCCATGAAGCGGCATTCGGTTATGGTATGCGAAGAATGATTGGGGAATGTCGGCTGCGGATTCTGAGGCCGGCAATGTCAGCACGTTCAGGGTTCATGGGGTCTGACAAGACAGCAACAAGCAGGCATTTGGGCCGGGCGGTCACGGTCGCCGGGGCGTGTCTGCTGCTGGCCAATTGCGGCTCCAGCAAACTGGCTAATCGTGTTGATCCGAAATACGGTGTGTCTTCGAGCCCCCGGGTTGTCGGCTTTGGCGAAGCCGTGCCCAAGGGCGGCGGAACCTATCGTGTCGGCAAACCCTATACGGTCGCCGGCCGAACCTACGTCCCAGAGGAGAACGTCCATTATCACGCCGAGGGGCTGGCCTCCTGGTATGGCGATTCGTTTCATGGGCGGCTGACGGCGAACGGCGAAGTGTTCGACATGACCGCGCTGACGGCTGCGCATCCGACCCTGCCGATGCCGAGCTACGTCCGCGTCACCAATCTTCAGAATGGCAAATCGCTGGTTGTCCGGGTTAATGATCGCGGGCCGTATCATGGCAACCGCATCATCGACTTGTCGAACACTGCTGCCAGATTGCTTGAGTTCCGCAACAACGGCGTGGCGCGCGTGCGGGTGGAATATGTTGGTCGTGCTCCGCTCGAGGGTTCGGATGACCGGGTCCTAATGGCCACTTTGCGCTCCGGGGCACCGGCCCCTGCGCCATCCAATGTCCGGATCGCGTCGGCGTCGCCATTTTTACCGGAATTCCGGAGCTCACACAGTGCTTTACGGGGAGATGTTCCCGTTCCGTCGGAGAGGCCGTACTCTCTGGGCAATACGGCGGGCGACGTAGCTGCTGTCAATGCCACCGAGGTTTCCGCGCGTAGTGCCCGGCCTCGCCGAAGCTTTGAGGAATCTCGGGTAGCCTCCGCTCGCGACGATCTGGGGCCGGAGCAGATGACCCGACCCGTTGCCGCCTATGCTCCGGTTCAGCCCTGCGGTGGCAATAGTTTCCTTGGTGGGCGCGGGCTGTACTGACCCTGGCGCCAAGCTACCAATCATCTCCGCTGATTGTCGCAAGCCTTTGAATGACGCGGGGATTTCCCTGTTCAGCGTCGTTGTTCGCGACCCGGCGACCTGTTATGACGCCATTCGGGGACGGAAGAATGGCAATCGCTCCACAGCCACGCAGTTGGATACGATCGGGAGTTCGGCGGGCCCTTCTGGCTGCCGGTCTTGCCGCGGCGTTTGCGGTGAGTGCGTTGGCGGCCAACCAGAGTGTGCAGGGCGCGAAAAAGGAAGAAAGCGGCCCGGATATTGATGCGCCGACCGCCATCCTGATCGAGGCCAAGACCGGCAGCGTGCTGTTCGAAAAGAACGCCGACCAGCTTCTGGCGCCGTCCAGCATGATGAAGCTGATGACCGCCGAGGTCGTTTTCAACCTGGTCAAGAAGGGCGACATCAAGCTCACCGACGAATATCCGGTGAGCGAATATGCCTGGCGCAAGGGGGGCGCGCCGTCCGGCAGTTCGACCATGTTCGCGGCCCTGAACAGCCGCGTCAGCGTTGATGACCTGCTCCACGGTGCGGTGATCCAGAGCGGCAACGATTCCTGCATCATCCTTGCGGAGGGGATTGCGGGGAGCGAGCGCGACTTCGTTACCATGATGACGAAGCGGGCGCGCGAGATCGGGCTGACTCAGTCGACCTTTGGTAATTCGAACGGCTTGCCCGATCCGGCGAACAAGATGTCGGTCCGTGAACTGGCGAAACTCGCGCGCCACATCATCCTGACGTATCCCGACTTCTACAAATTGTTCGGCCAACGCGAATTCACCTGGAACAAGATTCGCCAGCACAACCGCAACCCGCTTCTCGGTTCGACTGAAGGCGCTGATGGGCTGAAGACCGGATATACCAAGGAGGGCGGCTACGGCATGGTCGGCTCGGCCGTGCAGGGCGGGCTGAGATTGATCGTCGTCGTCAACGGCATGGAAGATGCGAAGGACCGGGCCAATGAAGCGAAGCGTCTGCTTGAATGGGGTTTCCGCAATTTCGAAACCCGGGTGCTGTTCGACGCAGGGCAAACGGTCGGCTACGCCAAGGTGTTCGGTGGCGATCATGGATCGGTGAAGCTTAGCGCCGCCGAGCCGATCAAGATCATGGTGCAGCGGAGCGGCACGGACAAGCTGATCGCCCGCGTGATCTACACCGGCCCTGTGCGCGCGCCGGTGAAGGCGGGCCAGGAAATCGGCGTTATGAAGGTTTGGCGTGGCGGCAACATCGCGCTTGAAGTGCCGGTTCATGCGGACGAGAACGTTGGTGTTGGATCGTTGACGCAACGCGCATTTGACGGCGTCAGCGAGCTTTTCATTGGGCTCGTACGCGCGGGCGTGGAAAAACTCTGACCATGCCGAAACATCCTGCGAGCGGAATTTCCGTCGGTCGCTTTATCACCTTCGAGGGAGGTGAGGGGGCCGGCAAATCGACCCAGATTGCGGTTCTTGCCGACCGGTTGAACGCGGCAGGTCATCAAACGATTACGACACGAGAGCCTGGCGGTTCGGCCGGCGCGGAAATCGTCCGGCATCTGGTACTGTCGGGGATGGGCAAATATCTCGGAGCAGATGCGGAAGCGCTGCTCTTCGCTGCCGCCCGCGACGATCATATGCATCAGGTCATCCAGCCTGCGCTACAGCGCGGCATCTGGGTGTTGTGCGATCGCTTCACCGACTCCACGCGGGTCTATCAGGGCAAGCTTGGCAAAGTGAAGCCGGCGTTCATCGAGGCAATGGAGCGCGTCACCATCGGCAATTTGCGGCCATATCTGACATTGATCCTTGATGTGCCTGTTGCCGTTGGTATGCGTCGTGCCGTCCTGCGACGTGGCAAAGCTGCTGCCGACCGTTTCGAGCAGGAAGACATGGCGTTTCATGAGCAGCTTCGTGATGCCTATCGCGAGATCGCGGAGAATGAGCCGCAGCGATGCATTCTGATTGATGCAAACGCCGACCAGGAACTGGTCGCAGACCGAATTTGGTCTGCCGTGCAAGGGCGTCTGCTGGCCGCGGACGCTGACGAGAGCGCCCGCGCATGAGCGTCACAAACTCCGAAACCTCAGTGCCGGCGCCGCGCGAGACGACGTCGCTCTACGGACACAGCGAAGCCGAGGCGATGCTGCTGAATGCCTATCGCAGCGGGCGCATTCCCCATGCGTGGCTGATCGGAGGCGCGCAGGGGATTGGCAAGGCAACGCTTGCCTATCGGATGGCGCGCTTCGTTCTCAGTCATCCCGATCCATCCGCGCCTGGCGTACAAACAGCGCTGTCGCTGGCGATCGAGGCGGATCACCCTGTCTCGCGCCAGATCGCGGCGGGGAGCCACGGCGGCCTGCTGACGCTTGAACGCACGGCCAATGAAAAAGGCGTGATGAGGACGGTGATCACCGTCGATGAATCCCGCGAAACCATCTCATTCTTCGGATCGACGGCCGCCGTTGCCGGATGGCGTGTCTGTATCGTCGACACGGTCGATGAGCTCAACGCCAATTCGGCCAATGCGCTGCTTAAGGTGATCGAGGAGCCGCCCGAGCGCTCGTTGTTCTTGCTCATCAGCCACGCGCCGGCGCGCGTTCTCGCGACCATTCAATCGCGTTGCCGAAAACTGCTGCTGCGTCCGTTGGAGACGGGAGATGTGATCCGCGCCGCGTCGGAAGCTGCCGGAAACGATGCCGATCCGTCGGGGCTGATGGAGGCCGCCGAAGGTGCGGAGGGCAGTGTCGCGCGTGCTTTGATGCTGCTGGATGGGGACGCTCTTGGCCTCCATCAGCGCACCGGCGCATTGCTCGAAACCCTGCCGCACGTCGATCCGCGCGCGCTGCATGCTCTCGGCGATGCGCTCGGGTTGAATGATCGGGTCGCTCTTCGCGCTTTCGTTGATACGATCGAGCGCTGGGTGACCGAGCGACTGCGGCAACCCAACCCGGACTTGCGCCGCCTTGCGCGGTTGGCGGAGGTATGGGAGAAGATCAACATTGCCGCCCGCGAGACGGAATCCTTCAATCTTGAGCGAAAACCCCTGGTTTTCTCGGTATTTGGATTGCTCGCGGACGCGGTTCGCTGACGATCCGGACCGGGCCGGTTTGGCCACCGCGGCAGATTAAATTCATACGGAAAGGCTTTCGCGCTGATGGCGAACGCGGACAACAAGCGGCAGACCTTCTACATCACGACGGCGATCGCTTATCCAAACGGGGCGCCACACATCGGCCATGCCTATGAGGCGATTGCGACCGACGCGCTGGCCCGTTTCCAACGACTGGATGGCAAGGACGTTTTCTTCCTGACCGGAACTGACGAGCACGGTTTGAAGATGATTCAGACTGCGCAGAAGGAAAACATGACGCCTGCGGAACTGGCGACCCGCAATGCAGCGCGTTTCAAGGAAATGGATGAGCGATTGAACGTGTCGTTCGATCGATTCATCCGGACGTCCGAGCCCGCACATCATAAATCGACGCAGGAAATCTGGCGCCGGATGCTGGCGAATGGCGACATCTATCCGGACACCTATGCGGGTTGGTACTCGGTTCGCGATGAAGCCTATTACGCCGAGGAAGAAACCACCGTCGGCGAGGACAAGGTCCGGCGCGGTCCGCAGGGGACGCCGGTCGAGTGGGTGGAGGAGAAAAGCTATTTCTTCCGGCTGTCGGCCTATCAGGACAAGCTGCTGGCGTTGTACGAGTCCCAGCCTGATTTCATCGGCCCCGATGTTCGCCGCAACGAGGTTGTCAGCTTTGTCAAAAGCGGTCTGAAGGACCTGTCCATCTCCCGCACCACATTCGACTGGGGTGTGAAGGTGCCCGAAGATCCGGCGCATGTGATGTATGTGTGGGTCGATGCGTTGACCAACTACATTACAGGCGTGGGCTTTCCCGATGAGCAGGACAAGAACTGGCGTTACTGGCCTGCTGACGTTCACATCATCGGCAAAGACATCATCCGGTTTCACGCGGTGTACTGGCCGGCCTTCCTGATGTCTGCCGGTATCCCCGTTCAGAAGCGCGTTTATGCTCACGGCTTCCTGTTCAATCGCGGGGAGAAGATGTCGAAGTCGGTTGGCAACGTGGTTGATCCTTTCAATCTGGCCGATCAGTACGGCGTCGATCAGTTGCGTTATTTCCTGCTGCGCGAGGTCCCCTTCGGACAGGATGGCAACTACAACCACGAGGCCATTGTCGCACGGACCAATGCGGACCTCGCCAATGATTTCGGCAATCTTGCGCAACGCTCGCTGTCGATGATCGGCAAGCAGCATGGCGGCGTGCTGCCGGAGCCAGGGACGTTTACGGATAGTGATAAGGCGATACTTGCGCAGGCCGACGGCATGCTCGAACTCGCGCGCACCGCCATGGCGACGCAGCAAATCCACCAGGCGTTGAATGCGATCTGGGCCGTAGTCGCCGAAGCCAATCGCTACTTCGCTGGCGAAGCGCCGTGGGCGCTCGCGAAGACGGATCCGCAACGGCAAAAGACCGTTCTCTACGTCACGGCGGAGGTGATCCGGCAGATTGCCATTCTGGCTCAGGCGGCGATGCCGGCGGCGTGCGCCAAGATTCTCGAGAGCCTTGGTATCGCGGAGAGCGAACGGACGTTCGCGACGATTGGCGGCGCCGCGCGCATCCTGCCCGGCAGCAAGCTGCCGGCACCGATTCCGGCTTTTCCGCGTTACATCGATCCACCGGAAGCAACGGCGACGAAGAACTGATGCTGGTCGATAGCCACTGCCATCTCGATTTTCCTGATTTCGCCGATGATCTCGACGCCATTGTCGCGCGAGCGGAAGTGGCCGGTATCGGTCGGATCGTAACCATATCGACGCGCGTGAGGCGTCTTGAAGCGTTGCTAAAGATCGCGGAACGCTTTCCGAACGTCTATTGCTCGGTCGGTACGCATCCGCATCAAGCCGACGAGGAGGATGGCATTTCCGCGGATGAACTGATCGCGCTCACAAGGCATCCCAAGGTTGTCGCGCTGGGCGAGGCAGGTCTTGATTACTTTTATCAACATGGTTCGCGCGAAGCGCAGGAGCGTGGCTTTCGCGCCCATATCGCCGCGGCACGTGCCACAGGCCTGCCGCTGGTGATCCATACCCGTGAGGCGGATGTCAATTGCGGCCGTATTCTCGATGAGGAAATGGCGAAAGGGTCGTTTCGCGCGGTGCTGCATTGCTACACGGGCGGACGCGAGCTTGCGATGAAAGCGATCGCGCACGGATTGTCGATCTCGTTCACCGGCATCCTGACGTTCAAGAACTCGCAGGCTATTCGCGACATCGCGGCAGAGCTTCCAGCCGAGCGTATCATGGTCGAGACCGATGCGCCGTATCTCGCGCCCGGCAAACATCGCGGCAAGCGCAATGAGCCATCATTCGTGGTCGAAACAGCACGCGTCCTCGCGGAAACACGCGGTGTGACGCTCGAGGAAATCAGCCATCAGACCACCGAGAACTTCTTTCGCCTGTTCAGCAAAGTACCGCGCCCGGACGCTCAGGCGGCATGACGACCACGCTGACAGTTCTCGGCAGTGGGTCCTCTGCTGGCGTTCCCCGGCCGGCACTAGGGTGGGGCGCCTGCGATCCCAACAACCCGAAAAATCGTCGCCGCCGCTGTTCGCTTCTGGCGGAGCGGGAAGGGCCCGGCGGCCTGACACGGGTGGTGATCGATACGTCGCCTGACCTGCGCGAACAACTCATCGACGCCAATGTCGATCATCTCGATGCGGTGTTTCTCACCCATGAGCATGCCGACCAAACCCACGGCATCGACGATCTGCGGTCCGTGGTGTTGCATCAGCGGCGACGCATTCCGGTCTATCTCAATGAGTCGACCGCCAAGGATGTGATGTTGCGGTTCGCCTATTGCTTCGAAACACCGCCGGGCAGCGACTACCCGCCGATTCTCGATCGACGATCGATCGAGGCCGGCGAAACTGAAACGATCACGGGGAAGGGCGGCGAGCTCGCGTTCACGGCCTTCCTGCTCCAGCACGGCAACATTCCTGCGCTAGGCTATCGCATCGGAAATGCCGCCTATACGCCCGACGTCAACGATATTCCGGAGCAAAGCTGGCCGGCGCTCGAGAACCTCGATCTGTGGATCGTCGATGCCCTGCGCTATACCGGGCATCCGAGCCATTTCAGTTTGAGCGATGCTCTGTCCTGGATCGAGAAATTCAAACCGCGCCGCGCAGTGCTGACCAATCTGCACTCCGATCTCGACTATGATGTTCTCAGCAAGAGCCTGCCGCCGAACGTCATCCCGGCTTACGACGGAATCCGATTGACGCTCGACGTCTAAGAGCAGTCGCCCGACACTACGCCGAAATTGCCTTCGCGGAGCTGACCTGATCGCGCAGCAGGAACTTCTGGATCTTGCCCGTCGAGGTTTTCGGGATCGTGCCGAAAATAACAGCCTTGGGCGTCTTGAATCCAGGTAATTGGGTTTTGCAATAGGCGATGATCTCCGCTTCGTTCGCGGTCGCGCCCTGTTTCAACTCGACAAATGCGCAAGGCACTTCGCCCCATTTGGGATCGGGCTTTGCGACGACAGCAGCAAACAATATTGCCGGATGTTTATACAGCACGTCCTCCACCTCGACTGACGAGATGTTTTCACCACCCGAGATGATGATATCCTTGGAGCGGTCCTTGATAATGACGTAGCCGTCCCTGTCGAGGACGCCGAGATCGCCGGTGTGAAACCACCCCCCGGCGAAAGCCTCCTTCGTTGCCGTCTCGTTTTTGAGATAGCCCTTCATGACCACGTTGCCGCGGAACATGACCTCTCCGATGGTTTCGCCGTCGCGCGGCACCGGCTGCATGGTCTCCGGGTCGAGCACGGTGACCGCCTCCTGCATATGATAGGCGACGCCCTGACGGCGCTTCAGCTGGGAACGCTCGTCGAGGGATAGGGTATCCCATCCCGGTTGTTCGGCGCAGACAGAGGCGGGGCCATATACTTCCGTCAGACCGTACACATGGGTCAGCTTGATGCCGATCTTCTCCGCGCCCGCGAGGACCGCAACCGGGGGAGCGGCGCCGGCGATCAGTCCGACAACCGGACGTGCAGCCGGGCCCGTCGGTGCTCCCGGCGCGTTGATCAGCGTGTTGTAAACGATCGGCGCCCCGCACATGTGGGTCACGCCATGTTCGGCGATCAGGGCGAAGATCTTCGCGGGGTCGACCTTGCGCAGGCAGACGTTGATTCCGGCGGAAGCTGCAATCGTCCAGGGAAAACACCAGCCGTTGCAGTGAAACATCGGCAGTGTCCAAAGATAGACCGGGTGCGTGCCGAGGTTGCCGTCAAGAATGTTGCTGACGGCATTGAGATAAGCGCCGCGATGATGGGTGACGACGCCCTTGGGGTTGCCTGTCGTGCCGGAGGTGTAGCTCAGCGCGATGGCGTCCCATTCATCCTCCGGCCGTACCCAGGCAAACGCCGGATCACCGGCGGCGACAGCGTCCTCGTATTCGATCTCGCCGATCCGCGAGCCGCCGGCAAACGCCGCATCGTCGACATCGATCACCAATGGTTTGGGCTGTTTCATCAAGCCCAAGGCTTCGGAGATCACCGCGGAAAACTCCGGGTCGACGAGAAGAACTTTCGCGCCGCCATGATCGAGCATGAACGCGATCGATGCGGCGTCCAGCCGGATATTGAGCGCGTTGAGTACGGCGCCGGTCATCGGCACAGCGAAATGCAATTCATTCATCGCCGGGATGTTTGGCAGCATTGCCGCGACCGTGTCGCCTCGGCCAATGCCGTGGCGGGCGAGGTACGACGCGAAGCGTTTGCTGCGCTCAAACGTCTGCGCCCAGGTGAAAACCCTTCCTTCGTAAACGGTGCTCGTAAGGCCTGGATAGACGCTCGCGCTGCGTTCGAGGAAGCTCAGCGGGGAAAGAGGAACATAATTGGCAGGCGTTTTATCGAGGCCGATACTGTACTGGCCTTGCCCGGTGCTCATGACACTCTCCTAGAGGAAACCAATTGAAATCCACGGAACGGCCGCGACGATAATGAGGCCAATCAGCAGGGCCAGAAGATAGCCCCAGATCGGTTTCATGCCGTCGGCAGGATCGACCCGCCCAATCGCACAGGCCGCATAATAGCCGACGCCAAACGGCGGTGCGAATAGCCCGATACCCATCGCCAGAATAACGATCATGGCGTAGTGGACCTCATGAACGCCAACCGCCTTTGCAATCGGAAACAGCAGCGGCCCGAACAGCACAATCGCCGGGATACCTTCCAGTACGCTGCCGAGGATCATGAACGCAATGATCGACACGGCGATAAAAATAGCCGGGCCGCCCGGAAGGCCGGTCATCATCGTGGCGAGCGAGCGCGAGAATCCCGACTGGGTCAGACCCCACGCCATGCCGGTGGCCGTGCCGATGATCAGCAGAATGGCTCCGGACAGCGAGGCGGTCTCGATCAGCATGGGAATGAGCCGGCTCCAGTCGAACTGACGATAGATCACAAGTCCGGCGAAGATTGCGAACACAATGCCGATGGTCGAGACCTCGGTCGCGGTCGCGATACCCTCCACCACGGCGGCGCGGATCACAAAGGGAAGGGCGAGCGCCGGCAGCGCTACGATGAATGTCCGGAGGATTTCCTTCGGCTTCGCGCGCTGAACGTGACTGAGATCTTCGTTGCGGTAACGCCACCAGACCAGCGCCGACAGCGTGATCGCAAGGACAAAGCCCGGAAGCAGGCCGCCGGTGAACAGGGCTGCAATCGAGACGCCCGTCACCGACCCTATGGTAATAAGAACCAGGCTCGGTGGAATGGTTTCGGTTTGAGCGCCGGTCGCCGAGAGCAGGGCGACGAGATCGCCGGGCTTCGCGCCGCGCTGCTTCATTTCGGGAAACAGCACCGGCGCGATCGCTGCCATGTCCGCCGCCTTTGAGCCCGAAATGCCGGACACGAGATACATGGCGCCAACCAGCACATAGTGCAGGCCACCGCGAACATGGCCCAGCAGGCTGGCCAGAAACGCGACCATGGCGCGGGCCATCCCGGTCATTTCGATCAGAAGGCCGAGAAACACAAACAACGGGACGGCCAGCAGGATCAGGTGGCTCATCCCCTCGTCCATGCGGCCGATCAGGACCATGGTCGGCGTATGGGTGGTGAGCACCAGATAGCTGAAGATCGCAAGTCCGAATGCGAATGCGATCGGCACGCCGGCGAACACGCAGAACGCCACGAGCCCCACGAAAAAGATCACGAGATTGAGGTTGCCAAGCGGTCGCAACAACGGCTGGGCGAACCAGAACGCCGTCGAGATCGCAGCAACTGCAACTATCGCCAGAAGCAATGTACGCGTGCTGCCATGACGCAGCAGCCGCAGCAGCGCGAAAATCGCCATCAGGCCGATTCCCACGGGCAGGGCCGCAGCACGCCATGAATTGGATATCTGCAACGCTGGCGTGGTGATGAAGCTTTCCTCATACGCGTAGTCCCACGAGGGCCACGCCACCATGAGAAGGAAAGCGAGTGCGGACGCTGTGGCTACCGCATCGAGAAAGGCGCGAAGCTCCGGGCTACATTTGGCCACGGCCGCCGTCATCCGCATGTGCTCATTGCGCTGGAGCGCGATGACGGACCCGAGCATTGCCAGCCAGAGAAAGAGGATCGACGCCAGTTCGTCCGACCAGATCAGTGGCGAATGAAAGCCGTAGCGCGACACCACGCCCGCAAACAGGATGACGATTTCGGCGATGACCAGCAGGGCTGCCGGAATCTCGACCAGGCGGGCGAGGATGTTTTCGAGCGATGCGAGCAACGCACCGCCATGGCCGGGAGCTGAAACAGCCCCCGCGCCATCCGGCGCGTCGATCGGGTGCGCGAGGCGTGCTTCGGCCATCGCCGCAGGTTACGCCAGTTTGCCGACTGACTTCTCGAGCAAGGCCCAGGCTTCGTCGCCGTACTTGCCCTTCCATTCGGCATAGAAGCCCGCCTTGCGCAGCTTCTCGCGGAATGGATCGACCTTGGGCTGATTGAAAATCAGGCCCTTCTTGGCCAGATCATCCTGCGTGGTGGCATTCAGCTTGGCGGTATCTTCGCGTTCCTTCACCGCGGCAGCGTTGATGTGCTTGGCGACGATGGTGCGAACGTCGGCAGGCAGCTTCTCCCATGCACGGCGGTTGGCGAGGAACCAGAAGCCGTCCCACATATGATTGGTGAGCGAGCAGTATTTCTGCACCTCATAGAGCTTGGCGGTCGAAATCAGCGCGAGAGGATTTTCCTGACCTTCGACGATCTTGGTCTGAAGAGCCGAATACACCTCGTTGAAGTTGATCGACGCCGGAGCAGCTTCGAACGCCTTGAACATGGAGGTCCAGAGCGGCGACACCGGCACGCGAATCTTGAAGCCCTTGAAATCGTCCGGTGTATTGATCGCCTTGGTCGAGGAGGTCGTCTGGCGGAAGCCGTTATCCCAGATTTTGTCCATCACCACGAGGTTGGCCTTGTTGATCTCCTTGCGCACATAGGCGCCGAGGTCGCCATCCATCGCCTTCCAGACGGTATTATAGTCAGGGAACGCAAAGCCGATGCCGTTGATCGAGGCTGCCGGAACCAGCGTGGACAGGATCAGGCCGGACAGGGTGAAAAACTCAACGCCGCCAGAACGGATCTGGCTGAGCACGTCAGTATCGGAACCGAGCTGGTTGTTCGGGAAAATCTGCAGATCGACCCGGCCGTTGGTTTCCTGCTTGATCGCCGCGGACATTTCCTTTGCGCGCACGTTCAGCGGGTGCGTATCCGGGAGATTGTTGGCGTATTTGTAGACGAATTCGGCCTGTGCGGCGCGCGCAACGAGCGGCGCGCCAATGCTTCCCATTACGGTTGCAGCCGCTGAAGCCTTGAGCAATGACCGGCGCGAAAAGTTCATGGAGGTTCTCCCAGACTGGATATTGTTCTTGCAACTTCATCATACGAAGCCCGCGACAGCAGGTCATCCATCTTGTGCAATTTGTCAAATCGCATACGGGACTCACGGATGGCGGCCTGCAGACGATGCCACCGGCTTGCCGGTTGGGTCGACACCGGTGTTGTGAGGTAGCGGTTCCGGGGCGTCTGGGCAGCGCTAGGATTGGCTATCGCGAGTGCTAAGCGTTTCGAAGCCGGCTGGTGTTGTTCAATCTGCGTTGCAGTTGATCGTGCGATCCCGAGCTTTGGTCGCTCGGTAGCAATCAGCGCGAAAGCCGAGCAGTCGAAATCCGTCGCGATGGAAGCGGATCGGAGCGGTTAGACACTCTCACGCACTATGCCGTGTCATTGAGGTTTTGTGCGCTTGTCCGCGAGCCGGGCGCCGCGGATGAATTGCATGAGCAGGCAAACGTGCTGCGGCACGGGCGCTGCAGATGCGCCTTAGGTAATTTGTGGAATTTTCCTTCCAGTATGTTGAAATCACTCGTCTAAATATATTCCATAATATATCTTATGCGAATTTGCGGCATGGCCGAGGCACTGGACTGAGATGCTTCTGGTTTGAATGCCGGCCTATCCCTGGCTACCTGCAGCCTCTTTCCGGACTGAGCGGCAAACCCACAAGGCCGGCTCCGCTCGCACGGTCGGCCACGGACGAGACTCACAGCATTGTTGCGCACGTGCTGCGGTTGATCTGGCGCCAGTGGCCCGGGTGCTGGTCCTGCAGTATAGTCGGCGCCATTGCGAACGCATCTCTTTGAAGCGATCGGATTGCCTGATGCTCTTACGAACCTTCATTTCATGCCGCCACCGAACCCTTGGCCAGGCCGCTATCGGCCTTGTTGCTCTCCTCATCTCGACGTCGGTGGCCGCGGCGCAGAGCCGGACAGTTGAGCGGACAGCTCGAGGTCCGTCCGCCAAGGATATTCGTGTCGGCGTCTATCTCAACGTGCAGCCGGACTGCAGGTCGGGCACGCTGCCAGCCATCCGGTTGCTCGCGCCGCCGGCAAACGGAACGGTCAACGTCAAGCGCGGCAAGATCACGGCGACGAACTACAAGCAGTGCATGGCGCTAGAGGTCCCCGGTTTCATCGCGCTGTATCGCTCGAAGGCCGATTTCGTCGGCACCGATACCCTCACCCTCGAAGTGAAATACCCCCACGGCCGCACCGAGGTGCAGAAGATCACCGTGAAGGTTGGCGGCTCCGGCGCACCCGGCGAGAGAAACATCTAGCAGCTCCTAGCAGGTCGCGCTGCAGCGGCGTCCAGTCGATAACTGCAAAGAAAACCCCGGCAGAACTGCCGGGGTTTTTGTTTAGACGGGCCGACTGGATCAGGCGTGGAACTGCTGCACCGTCGAGTGGTCAAGCATCATCTGGATGACATTCGATCCGGTCGTGAGATTCGCGCCGGTATCGGACAGCGTAACGACGTTCTCCCAGCTTCCGGACGTGTTCACCTGGACCGTGACGTCGCCATTGATGGCCGGTGGAGCCGACACATCCGAGAGAACATGGGTAGAGTGGCCTGGATCGCTATACACGAAGCGGACGTGGCTCTCCTTGTCGCTGCCGATGCTGTCGAGCAGATATGACAGATCAAGCACGTCCTTATCGACGTTGCTGCTTGTGGTGTCGAAATCGGTGATGATGTCGGCATTCGCATCGCCGCTCTCGAAGAACACGTAGGTATCCTGGCCCGAGCCGCCGGTCAGCGTGTCGTTGCCGGCCCCGCCGACAATCAGATCTCTACCCTGCATCCCGAGGATGGTGTCGTTGCCGTCGCCACCCATAAGGACATCGTCGTTGCCGCTGCCCCTGAGGTAGTCATTCCCGGCTCCACCCAGCAAGTAGCCATGGTCACTTCCCGCGTCGAGGTTGTCGTCTCCATCGCCTCCCGACAGGAAGCCTGTGCTTGAACTTGCTTGCAAGTCGTCGTTGCCGCCCTTGCCGTACAAGGCGTCAAATTCCGAATTGCCGGTGAGCTGATTGTCGTGATCATTCCCGATCAGAACATCACTCCCTGAGCCACCCGAAATCGTGCCGCTCGCGGTCGAGCCGGAGCTCACCTCGATGACATCGCTATGATATGGCTGCCCATACGACGACTGGTCGGTGATCGAAATGTACCGGCCGTCGTCTGGGAGCGCCGAGAACGCCACGTAAGTGAAGGTCGACTGATGCGTCACGGCATCTACAGCGTCGATGCGGTAGACGGTAAGCGCGCTGCTCAGATGACCCGGATCGCCGGTGATGGTTCCGTGCGCTTCATCCGCGGTCAACCAGTTCGTGCCTGGGCTGCTGTAGACCTTCGTAAACGTGTAGCTGAACGTATCGCTTCCGCCGCCGAAGATATCATTGGCGTTGAAATTGATTGTTACAGGCTGCCCATGGGGTGCGTGCAGGTTGTCCGAGAAGGCATAGTACGGATTGTCGTTGGTGACGGTGATAGGAGAAAGTGTCTCCGTTACGTCCGTAACCTCGATGTCGAGGGCCTGGCTATCGGATAGCGAACCATCGGACGCCGTGACGATCACGTTGTAGTGGTTGTCTCCACCCACGTCGTGCGGGTGCTCATAGTCAGGCGCGTTGATGAAGCTCAGCGCGCCAGTCGTGCTGTCGATTTGGAACAGGTCGTGATCGGCGCCGCCGGTGATAGCGTAGGTCAGCGTCGGGCCATCCGGATCGGTCGCCACAACCGTCGTCACCGCCGTCTGATTTTCCTGGATCTGAATGGCCGCTGTATCACCTCCTCCGTTGGAGGTGATCATCGGCGCATCGTTGACCGGCGTAACGTCGAGATGGAACGTCTGCGGTACAGGCGCCGAATTGTCTTCGTTGCCGTCTTCGACCTTGACGACGAAGCTTGCCGCCGTCGTTTCGGAACCGTCGTGGACGAAGGTGACGTGTCCGTTTGCCAGTTGCTCGCCGGTAAACGACAGCGACGGAACGCCGTCGAGCTTGACGATGCCGTTGTGCTGATCGGACACAATGAAGGTGACGCCGGATGCGACATCGTCCGGATCGCTAAAGCCGAGCTCAGACACCTGAATGACGTGGGTGCCGCCCTCCTCGACCGTGGCCTGCAGCGACCCGTCGAGTTGCGGCGCGTCGTTCGACGCCCAGACATGCAGCGTAACGCTTTGCTGCGCGCTGTCGCTGATGCCGTCGTTGACCGAGACGGTGATCGTGCGATCCGTGGTCGCCGGATTGTCGCTGTTGTTGAAGTAGACCACGCCATCGAGAATGGTCTGGTACACGGCAACAGCCGCGACCCCCGTTATGATCAACGCGCCTGTCGTTGGATCATAGCTGGACGCCAGCGAATGAGCGGCCAGGGCATTCTGCGCTGCCGTGTTGAGTGAGAGAGTTTCGTCTGCCCCATCCGGCCGTGTCGCAAGCGTCACGGTCAAGGACGCCATCGTCGTCGAGTCGACGTCGGTGATGGTGGCCTTGTTCATGAACCATTGCGGAAGCTGCTCCACGGCGGTTGCGATTGTATCGTTGCCGGGAACGTCTGGGCCGCTCAGGTCGAGGACCGGCGCGTCATTGGTGCCGGTCACGGTAACGAGGATTTCCTTCGTGACAGAATCGTTGTCGCCATCCGTCACGGAGAACGGAATGTGCAGCACGACTTGCTGTCCTTCGGACAGGCCGTCGAGTGACGATCCCGGATTCACGGTCACTGTGTGACCGTCCGGATTGAGAGAAATCGACGGAAGACCAAGGGTAACGCCAATCGGTGCGCCGGAAATATAGGCATTTCCGAGCGTGACCGGGTTGGTTGCGTTCGAGCCGTCCGTACCGAAATCGTAATGTCCTGTCAGATCGACGTTGATCGTGTCGTTCTCGAACATTGACGCGCTGACGTCAGTTGCCGACGGATTGCTGTCGTCAACCGTGACATTGAATGTCTGCTCTGCGGAGTCTCCGTCGCTGTCGGTTGCCCGGACGGTGAAGGGAATCGTCAGGGAGTCAGACGCCGGATTGTGGTCCAGCGGCTGCATCAGAGTGAACGTGTAATACGGATTTGCTTCGGTGAACTGAACCGTGAAAACAGGCGCGTCCTGGGTTTCGTTCACGCGGTAAGCAATCAGCATCTGATTGTCGCCGTCGGCAACGATCGCGTACGCAAGGTTCTGACCTTGCGACGTGAGGCCAGCCGGAGTTCCGATAAACTCGATGTGCTTGGCCGCGCCAACGTCCCCGTTCCAGTCGATTCCGACCGCTCCGCTGACGGTATGCGCAAACGTTTCCACGCCGCTTTCCGCCACGGTCGTGTTTGCCGGCACGGTCGGGAGCGGAACGCTGTCCTGAACGTTGATCGTGAAATCGCTGCTATGGAAGTCACCGTCGCCATCGGTTGCGGTGAACCCGAAATTCAGCGGGATCGTCGAGTCGTTCGCGCCGTTGTGGTCCAGGTTGCCGTACAGCGTGAAGGAATAACTTCCATTGCCGGAATCGGAGATTGTGACCGAGAACACCCGCGCATGATCGGCTGCGTAGTCCGTCAGCGTTCCCAACAGATCGCCACCCGAACTGGTGAAGTAGTGTTCCTCGGCTTCATTGGTGATGGGGTTCGTGCCCATACCGACCCGATACGCAGTGAGCGTCGTGCCGTCGTCGGACAGCACATACTTCAACGCAAAGCCATCCGAGTGCAATTCAGCAGGCGCTGCGGTGGTCGTGAGAACAACAGAGCGGTCGATGTTGGAAGCGCCCGGATTGGCGTTGTCGGCCCCCCACTGGATGCCCAGCGTATGGTCCTCAATGCTTTGAGGGATGAATGCGTTCGAGTTAGCCGAGTTGACTGTCACCTCATCCACACTGGCATCGGCGACTGGTGCCAACGACACGCCCTGATCATTCACATCGATATGGATGGTGCCGAGGGTTGAGTCTCCGTCCGCGTCCGTGGCCTTGTAGGAGAAGTCCAGCGGCAGAACTGTCTCGTTCGCACCCTGATGGTCCAGATTGCCGAGCAACGTGAACGTGTAGTTTCCGTGGTCTGAGCTCGACAATTCGAGCGTGAAAATCGTCCGGCCATCCGAAGACACGCCCTTGAGCATGGTGTGATCGGACGACATTTCGTAGTGGATCGGCTGGCCATTCGAGCTGAGACCGTCAGCGTTCGGGGCACCGGTGAACGCAACCGTCCTCAAGCTGGCCTCGTTGTCGGCCCCCCAGCTGATGTTCAGCGAATCCTGTGCCACCGAAGGCACGAAATGGCTGACTTCAACGTCATCAATCAGGATCTGATTGCCCGTCCCGTCACCCTGCTGGATTTCGATTCGAAGCTGATACCCGTCGTAAGCTTGCGCAATCTGACCCGTGCTCAGGTTGACCGTCGTCCATTCGCCGTCCGCCGGTGTCGGCAGATCCAGGTGAGCAAGCTCAAACGAATCCACGCCGTTCGTGGCGATCAAGCGAACCACGCCATCAGGGAATCCCTGATCGGTCCGGTCTCCCAGGTTGAAGTGCAGACCGTAGATGTCACCGGCCTGTAGCGTCATGCCCGTGGTTTGGGCGAGCGTCGCTCCCGAGCGCAGCCAGACGACGTTCGATCCGTCATGGCCTGATGCGTCGGTGATGTGGTTGGCAGGCGCGAACACGCCTCCGTTGCCGCCGGAAATAGTCCATCCATCCGGAGCGCTGTAGGTATAGCTGCCGGTCTGGTCGGTCGTGACGCCCGGTGTGCCCGGGGTGAGTGCGTCGCTTTCGAAGCTGGCGTTGGCAGGTTCGTAGACCGAGCCGTTCTCGGTAACGCTGGCGATTGCGGGAGCTGCGATCACCGGCGTGTCGTCATCCACCGTGATGGTCAATGAGCTGCTGACCGTATCGCCATCCGCATCGCGCGCGGTGAAGCCAAAGACGAGGCTGATGTCGTCTTCGCTGCCGCTCATCGGATGATCGATCGCCTTCAGCAGATCGAAGCTGTATTTGCCGGCACCTTCGTCCGACAGTGAAACGGTGAACACCCAGTTGGTCGTATCGGCGACATCGAACGCACCGGTATAGCCGACCAATTTCGTGCCGTTTTCGAGGATCTGATAGTGAACCTCCTGTCCGGCCGCATGCAGAGCAATAGCGGCCGCGCCGGCAAAAGCGGACACGGCGGGTTGCAGGCCGCTCGAGACGGAATCCGAGTCTGTGAAGTAGACCGCACGCCCGGTCAGGGCTGCCGTATTGTCGGAAATGGCGTTGGCAGTCGTGCCATCCTGAACGCCGCCAGCGTCGGTGCTGTCGCCGGCATCCGCGCCCCAGCTAATGCCGAGGCTGCCGATTGCCGATGCGCTGGTTCCCGGATCGTCGCCCTGCCCGCCGGCGTTTCCGCCGAGTGCATCCTCGTTCACGATAGCGTTGGTTGCGTGCATCGCCACGTTGGCGAGGAACGTGCCGCCGTTATCGGCCGCGCCCACCTCCCGGAATTCAAGCGTGTTGGAGCCGCTTCCGGCCGTCACGGTGATGCTGAACTGCTCGAAATGATCGGCGTTCGGTGTCACCGTTCCGACAAGCTGACCGTTCCAGTAGACTTCGGTCTGTGCGTCGTAGCCGGCAGGCTTTGCCGCATCGAACGTCAGCGTATAGCTCTCACCATCAGTGAGATTGCCGAACGTCTGGGACAGCGTGACATTGCCCGGCGTGGCATCGAGGTCGACGACACGGCCGCCATTGGCCGGATCTGGCACGTACCAGTTGGCCGGATTGCGCTCGAGGTTGTTGCCGGCGATATGCCATCCCTCGATGTCGCTGTTGGCCGGAGCAGCCTGCCCGCCCCACGACATGGGTGCGCCAAAACCGCTGTTGTCGGTGAACTGGCCATTCACAACGAGATTGGCGCCAATCGAAGGCGTGACGATGGTCGGGACATCGTCGCGGATATCGATCTGCAGGATGCCTTGATTGAAGGCGGCCGTGGTGTCGCCGTCACCGTCGGTGACCTGGAAATCGAACACCATGGTCAGGGCATCGCTTGCGTCGCCCTGATTGAGATCGGGATGATCGATCGGTCCGAGCAGCGTGTAGGTATAAGCGCCCGTCGTCTGGTTCACGACCAGCGTGAACACGGTATGACCGTCCGTGGTGGTACCGGTCAGTGTAATCGAGCCCTCGCCGGAGAACGCCGCCGCATTGGTGACCGTCGCAATGGTCACAGCCGCACCATTCGAAGTCAGCGCCGGGAAGCTCTGCGGATCGCTCGGACCCTCACTCTGCTCCATGATGGCAGTGCCGAAGCGGTAGACGATCGCAGTGACCTTGCCGCCATCGGCGCCGGTGTCGAACACCAGCGTGCCGGTGCTGGTCGCCGGAATGAAGGCGCCGTCGGCTGTCGCTCTCTCAGTCACCGCCTGTGCGCCCAGCCAGGACGCCGTCGGTGCATCGTCGTTGATGCGCAAGGAAAGCGTCACATTGGCGGTATCGCCATCGCCATCGGTTGCGACAACCGAGAAATTAAGCGACTGGCCTTCGTCGCGACCGCCTGGAACGCCATCCGGCGGCTGGTGGTCGATATTGCCAACCAGATTGACGGTATAGCCGGTATCCACCCCGTTCAACTTGGCCGTGAATACAACCTCGTCGCCGCGATCAGGAACATACCCTTCGATCGTCAGTCCGTCCGCCGACAGCCGCACCCAGACAGCGTCGCCATCCGACGTCAGTCCGGAGTTCTGTCCTACGCCTCCTTCCGAAAGCGCACCGTGGCCACCGTTCGGAACGTTGAAGTCGCCACTGAATGCCATGGAGCCGAAGCCATCGGCTCCGAAGCTGACCTTGCCGATCGTCCCGGTCACTTCTGACGACAGAGCTGCCGCTGTGCCCGCGGGTTGATCATTGCCGATCGCGTCGATGTGCGACTCATACAGGGCGACATTGTTCTGGCCGTCACCGGTCACAACAGGCGCATCGTCAACGATCGTCACCGTAAACGATCCGGAGAGAATATCTCCATCACCGTCGGTCGCTGTATAGGTGACAGGAACCGACAACGCATTGGTGCCGTTGTTCGCCGGTCCGTGCAGCAGCGTGTTGTCGAGCAGCGTAAACGTGTAGGTGCCGTTGCTGTTGAGAGTCACGGTCCAGGCGCCATCAGACGCCGTCAGCGTGTGAGTTGCGGCGTTCCAGCTTGCCCCTTCAGCGGACAGTGCGATCTGACCGCCATCGGCGCCCAGATCGATCGCCAGATTGCCATTGGCGGTCAGCGGTTCCTTGCTGCTGTCGTTGCCTGCTGGCAGGTCGTTTTCGTTAAGGCTCAGGCCCGACGTCACCGTGCCTGCGAGCCTGGGTCCGTCGTCGCGGAACTGGATGTTGTCGCCGATGTCGGTGGACTGGGAGACGGTGTCGCCATCGTAGTCGGTGACGGTGACCACGGCCGACAGCTTGCCGGTGAGATCGACGGCGTCGTTCGCCGTGGTGGTGTCGCCATGATGCAGCGAGATGTACTGCGCGACGCTGACGTTCCCGGACTGGTCGATGGTGACCGCGAAGGCGGCCGCGCCGGTCTCGCCGTCGACCCGGCCGACCACCAGCGTGTCGCTGACCTGGTACAGGTAGATGTGATGGCCGTCGGTCGTGGTCAGGCCGGAATCGACCGTGTCGATGTGCAGCGACAGCGCCTTGGTGCTGCGCGGATCGTCCGCCCCGCTGTCCGCCGTGGTGCTGACCAGGTGGTCGCGGGCATAGACCGCGGTCATGTCCGGGTCGGAGCCGACATTGGTCACGTTGTCGAACAGATGCCGGACGCTGCTCAGCGCCGTGTTGTCGTCGTTGCCGCTCTGGTGGCCTCCGGTCTCGTCGATGGTCACCGCGCCGCTGGCGGCGATCGTCACCACCGGGACGTCGTCCCGGATCGCGATCGTGAACTGGCCGGCCAGCGAGATGCTGTCGCCGTCGCCGTCGGTCGCGGTGATCAGCGCGCCGAAGTCGATGGCCTCGATCGGGCCGCCGCTGGTCTGCAGGGTGAAGTTCTGGCCGCCGCCGCTGACATGGTCGAGCTGGTCGAACTGCCGGAACTCGTAGCTGCCGTCGCTGTTCAGCGTCAGCGCCAGCACCGGGCGATCGAAGATCAGCTGGTAGCCGTTGAACAGATTGTTGACGTAGCCGATCAGGGTGTTGCCGATCACGGTGAACTGCAGCGCGTCGCCCTGCGAGGTCAGCCCCAGCGCGTTCATGGTCGTCGCCGCATCGGTGGCGAAGCCGAAGCCGCCGCCGGCATGGGCGCCGTCGGCGCCGAACGCCACCGTGGTGGCGACGGTGCCGCTGAGATAGGCCGGACCGCCCAATGCCACGCCGAACAGCGCCGACAGCGCCGAGGAGATCGGACCGCCGGTGGCCGAGCCGTCGCCGGTGCCGTCGTTCGGGCTCGAGCCGGTCGACATCCACGTCGCGATGTCGCCCTCGTCCACCGTGCGGGCTTCAACCGTGCCTGAGGCGGCCGGAGCGTCGTCATTGACTGTTACGCCGAACGAGCCCGTTGCGGTATCGCCATCGGCATCTGTCGCCGTGAAGCCAAAGTCGAGGATAACGTTGTCTTCCGAGTTGGCGGTCGGATGATCGATGGGCTGCAGCAGAGTGAAGGTGTAGGAGCCGGTATCGCTGCTGTCGTCGAGCGTGATCTTGAAGACCCAGTTGGATTGATCTTCCGCCGCGGCGTCACCGGTGTAGCCGATCAGCACTGCCTGATCACCATCCATCGCAAGGTGGTAATGCACGGCCTGATCGTGCGATGTGACCGGCGCGCCGCCATGATCCGTGACGGCTCCGCCCTCGGTAATGCCGTTGAAGGCCAGCGAGCGGTTTGCAGATCCGCTGTTGCTGTTGTCGGCGCCCCACGACACGCCGAGGTTGCCGGTGAATGAGACGCTTTCGGGCCCCTGAACGCCGGTATAGGTGTCGCCCGGATTGCCGTGGTCGAGCAGATCTTCAACGACCTGACCATTGTCGATACCTTCCACGTTAATCGTCGGCGCGTCGTCCTCGATGGTCACTTTGAACGAGCCGGTAACGGCGTCGCCATCGCTGTCGGTTGCGGTGTAGTGGAAGGCCAGGTTGAGCGAGTCCAGATTGACCTGTTGCTGTTCGCCGGTCGCTCCGACGTGGTCGAGTTCCTGGTACTGAGTGAAGATATAGCCGCCGTTGCCCGTATCGGTCAGGTCAACGGTAAAGACGATGTCCCCTTCGCCCTCACCTTCGCCGGTGAAAGCGATCAGACGGGTGCCGTTCTGGTCGAGTGCGAAGTGAACCTGCTCTCCATGAGAGAACAGATTGTTCGTGAGCGTCGTCTCGCCGCTGGAAAGTTCAACGGTTGCGTCCGTGAAAACCAACGAACGATCGCCGGCGTGTCCATTCGTTTCCGAGATGCCGCCGTTCTCGTGCGCATTGAAATGGTCGGCACCCCAGAGGACGCCGAGCGTGCCGCCGCGCACCGACGTGCCGCCGTCGGGATCCTTGAGGTCAGCGTGGGAGACGAGCAATCCGCCTTCCGACCCTTCGGAGCCTCCCGTCGTGAGGGGATGATCGAAGCCGTTGGGATCGATTTCCGGCGAGTCATCGTTGACGTTGACGCCGAAGGTCGATCCGAACGTGCCGCTCGCGTTGCTTGCGGTGTAAGAAATGACGAGATTGAGGGTGTCCTCGGTATTCGCGCCCGGATGGTCGAGCGGCCGCAGTAGCGTGAAGATGTATTCACCCGTGCTGGTGCTGAGATTCAATGAGATCTCGAACACGTGCGAGCCTGCTGCCGCCGGATCGCCTCCGACATAACCGATGATGGTCGGTATGCCGCCTGCAGGATTTGAAATCAGCAGGTGGATGGTTTCCCCACCCGAAGTCAGGCCGGAAAGGCCAGACTGAGTAGCGGAAAACGCGAGCGAGGCTCCGCTCACGCCGACTGAACCGAAGTCGATGTTGAGGTTGCCCGTAACAGATGTGGCGCTGCCGGCTCATCGCCCGGGCCGCCGATCAGACCATCGGTCAGGCCCTCGTCATCGAGTTGGCCGATCGTCGCCGTGCCGAACGTGATACCGGCGAATCCGGTGTCCTCGGTGCCGAACTGCTGACCACCGAAGGTTTCATCGCCAAGCAATCCGAGCGGCGTTCCGCCGGGGCCGAGCGCGCCAACCTGCGCATCGTGGAAATCAGCACCGCCTGTCGGACCGCTGTTGCCGGCCGCGGGAAGAATGGATTGGTCGGTGCTGATTGGAAACAGCGCGGCAAACTGGTCGCCGGTGAGGACACGGTCCGCGCCCACCTGGAAGCCAACATCGGACAGCGGATCACCCGTCGCCGAATCGAACACCGGATCGACGGTCACGGTCGACTGGTTGTCGAACAGCACGATGAGCTTTTCGCCAACTTTGACGAAGGTCAGCTTTTCGCTTGCGATGTCGCTGAGATCGAGCCGCGTGTTCCCGTCGAGATGAAAACTCAGCGCCTGCCCGTTGGTCGGCTTTTCGATCTTCAGGGTCTTCGGCGCGGGGGACGAGGTCTGAACAGAGCCGGAGAGCTGTGCCAAGATCACAGGTGCATTCATCGCAATATCCTCAAAAATGCCTTTTGAGCGAGCACACGCGCCCGCCCGGAATTCGAATTAAGGTATTATTAAGGATGTAAGCTGGTCAAGAATTGAAACGAGTTTTCATCGCAATTTATGCGATTTGGTTAAGTTAAACGCTGTGTGAGAAATGTAAAAAAATACGATTCTGCTGAAGTTCCCAAGGCACATTGCTAAATACAATTTGCCATGGCGAAGTATAGATTGTCAGAAAGTCAGTTAATGCTGCGATGAAGTAGCCAGATAGATGGCAAGACGTCAGCGTTCATCTTTGACGAAAACTCGCAAGATGTTCTCTCCACTAACCTTCATGGCTAGTGGATTTGTTCTTTCTGTTCTTGGTTCAGTCTAGTTAGGGGAGCTCAGACAGCCGCGCCGACGTGGCAGGCCAGAGGCTGGTTCTTGCGAAGGTAAAGGAGCGCCTGATCGCCAATGCCATCAAGCCACAAACCCCGCCCGGCATATCGATAACCGTCGCCCATTGGAATCAGTCGCACATGAACCGAGCGGCGCGGCGACAGGAAAAAATGACCGGTGACGACGTCACCGCTGTCCGTGGTGCGGCCCGATCGCAGAACGTAGTTTGCACCATTCTCACAGGCGACCACGAACTGGCCTGTGCCGGGTCCGGCCAACGGCACCCCGCCCGCTTCCGCAGGCTTGCCCGCGAAGATCGTAACGGTCAGAGCCAAAGCGATCGCGCCGATCCGAAAAACAGTCGTTCTGAAAAAAGCGCCGGTGAAATGCATGGTGATGTCCCGCCCCGGATGAATCCACGCAGTTGAGCGGAAATCCTTATCCGATGCAAGCTGACGACGCTGAAATCCCCGGCGCTTCTCGGCTCAGAGCATCAATGGCAATTCCAGCATGCCACGACCTGCCGCCTCGACGTTGGAAGCCGGCAGCATGTCGGTTTCACTTTCGTGCAGGACACGGCTGGCATAAGGCGCTGCGAACAGATTGACCCCTCTGTCATCAAGGGCGAACAGCGGCAGGAAGTGGCGCAAATCCGCCGTTTCGAACAGAGTGGCGCGCCGATTGTCGAGAACCAGCCAGCGCGCATCGAGGCGTACGGCGAGAACCGCATGATCCTGGCCGACAGCGCGGTCCCGGACCAGCAACAGGCGAAGATCGCTCTCCGCAAATCCTGTTTCGCGCAAGGCCGCATATTTCAGGATCGCGTAGTCCTCACAGTCGCCCTGCCCTGCAGCAAGCGTTGCGAGCGGCGAACTCCAGCGATCGGCGACGCCATGCTGGACAATGTCGCTGACATAACGAACAGCGTCGTTCACCGCCACGTTGACGCGCGCAATGCGCTCGCGATCCGACAGGCCATTGGCGGCGCGAACGATGCGCAGAAAACGGCTCGCAGCCGTACCGCATTCATCCGCGGCTTGCCGGCAGTGTTCGAGTTGCTCGTTTTCCGCCAGCATGGCGCTACGGATGCTCTTCCATTTGGTCCACAACACGCCGTCTGGCGCGCGGAAAACATACAGCCCGAATGGTTCGTCACTGGTTTGGGGCAAAGCCACCACCGGATTTTCGAGGTCGCTGGTGACCGTATCGGTGGCGCTCGCAAGACGCGGCGCGGAAGGAGACAGTCGCTTGCCGTCATGCTTGGCAAGGACGTCCTTGATCGTGAAAAACCGAACCGGTGCGGGAGCTGCCATCACCGGCGTATCGTCCAGTGTCGCCCTGGTCGCGCGCGACTTCGCAGCAGCGCCATCCATCGCCGTCAGGCTGAGGCTCGCAACGAGAAGAAGTCCAGACGCCTGCAGGATTGCCTGCGGATACCTGTTACCGAACATGACCGACGCTCCGTTGTCCGGAACATCGGCCGGCGATCGTGCGCAGGTCCTGTTCCGAATTTATGGAGCAGGCTTAGGGCGCGCACGGCTTCGTCGCGGTTAAAGCGCGTCAACGGTTGCGGCTATTATCGGAAGCAGGCTGAACCGGGCTGAACCGAATTCAGTAAAACTTTATCCAAAGCCCTCAGCGCTCGCGCAGAGCTTCATCACGCAACAGTCGTGCTGGCTTGATGATGTAATCGAGCACGGATTTCGAGCCGGTCAGAATCTCGACCGTTGCCACCATGCCAGGAATGACCGGCAGCGGATGATCGCTTGAGCCCAGGTAATTCTTATCTGTCCGAACCATCACGCGGTAGAACGTCTCGCCGCGCTCGTTCTTGTCGCCTTTCTCGTCCACGATGGTATCGGCGCTGATGCGTTCGACCTTGCCGTGTAACGATCCGTAAACCGAGGAATCATAGGCGCTCAGCTTGACCACGGCCGGATGGCCGGGGCGGATGAATGCGATGTCCTGCGGGCGGATGCGGCCCTCGACCAGCAGAGTGTCGTCGAGCGGCACCAGCTCCATGATGCTTGCCGCTGGCTGGACGACGGCGCCGATCGTCGTGATGTTGAGTTTGTTAACGATACCGCGGACCGGAGAACGCAGCTCGGTGCGGCGCACCTTGTCTTCGGCGTACTTGATGTTCTCGTCGAGCACCGCAAGGTCGGCGCGCGATTTTGCCAGATCGTCCTCCGCCTGCGCCACGAATGCGGCGCGGACGCCGGCGATGCGCGCCTGGGCCTCCTGAATCGCCGACTCGGTTTTCACGATGGTGGCTTGAACGACTGCGAGCTGTCCGCGCATGTCCGTTGCCTGACGGTCAACGCGCAGCATCTCGATTTCTGGCACGACCCGTTGATTGTGAAGGTTGCGCGTCAGTTCAACCTCACGGTTGAGGAGTTTCAGCGTGTCGGAGAAACGCTTTTCCGACGCGCGCAGTTCGTCGATTTCCTTGCGCTTCTGTTCTTCCTGTTGCCGCACAACGTCGAGATCCTGGGTCAGCTTTCGTGCATGGGCCTCGAAGACGCTTTTCTCCGCGGCGACAGCGCGAGCGCTAGACTGTTCGAGACCCGCCGGAAACGTCAGCGTCGCGCGGCCTTGCGCCTCGGCCTGCAGTCGCGCAACACGTGCAGCCATTGAGCCCTGGCGTTCACGGATTTCGCCAAACTGCGACGAGAAATTGGTGTCTTCGATACGGGCCAGCGGCTGTCCCTGCTCGACGAGCGCGCCCTCCTGCACCAGGATCTCGCTGATGATGCCGCCTTCCAGCGACTGGATAACCTGCGTCTGACGTGCCGGAACGACGCGTCCGCTCCCGCGCTTGACCTCATCCAGCACGGCGAAGTGAGCCCAGATCACAAACGTCGCGAGCAAAGCCAGGAACGTGAAAAGGAGCATACGCGCGGTACGCGGCGTCCGCATTTCAACCGCTGCGCGAACGTCGTTCGAGAAGGCGAAATCAGACTGCGACATTGGCGGCTCCCGACGGCGGCGGCGCCTTCATTCGCGCAACGATTTCCTCGCGGGGACCGTCCGCAACGAGCTTGCCGCGGTCGAACACCAGCACCCGGTCGACGAGAGCGAGCACCGACGGGCGATGGGTTGCGATCAGAATGGTTGTATTGCCTTTTGCCAGCGTTTGAAGACGCGAAAGGAATTCAGCCTCGCTTCTGACGTCGAAGTGCGCGGTCGGCTCGTCCAGGAACAGGACGCGCGGCTTGCGGATCAGGATGCGCGCGAGACCGATGGCCTGCTTCTGCCCGCCCGACAGGCTGCGACCGCCTTCGGCGATCATCATGTCGTAGCCTTCGGGATGGCCGGCGATAAAGGACTCCACGCCGGCCAGCCGGGCAGCCGCCAGAACCTCCTCGTCCGTTGCGCTGGGCTTTCCGTAGGTGATGTTATCGCGCAGCTTGCCGTAGAACAGGTCCGTGTCCTGCAGCACAAGGCCGATGCCCGAGCGCAGGTCTGCGGGATCGTACTGACGGATATCGACGTTATCGACGAGGATCGAACCTTCTGCCGGATGATAGAACCCGGTCAGCAGTTTCCCGACGGTCGTCTTGCCCGAACCGATCCGGCCGACGATACCGATCTTTTCACCCGGCTTGATACGGAAGGAAACGCGATCGAGCGCCTTCGCGTTGCTGTTGGCGTAAGCAAAGCTGACGTTCTGGAAATCGATTCTGCCATCGCTGATTTCGCGTGCAAGGAATGTCTTCTCCGGCGGTCGTTCACGCTCGAGCGACATCAGGCGGTCGATCGACCGCAGCGAGACAATTGTCTGGGTTCCGCGGGTAATGACGGCCGCGATGCCGGCAATGGGCGCAAGCACCCGGCCCGATAGCATATTGGCTGCAACCAGAGCGCCGACTGACAGTTTCCCGTCGAGGATCAGAAAGACGCCGATAACGACCAGAAGCAGGCTTGTGACCTGCGTTGCGACGTTGGCGCTTGTGAGCGCGAGCGAGGACCAGAACTGGACATCCTCGCTCGAACGCGCGCTGGCTGCGACAGATCGCTCCCATCCGCTCTGAGCTTTCGCCTCCCCGCCCACCGCACGAATGGTCTCCATTCCGCTCAGCGATTCCACCAGAATGCCATGGCGTGCCGATGACTCGGCCTGCAGGCGGTTGATCGCGCGGCCGAGAGGCCGCTGGATCACCAATCCCACCCCGATCATGATTGGAAGCATCACAAGCGGAATCCAGGCCAATGGTCCCGCGACCATGAACAGGACAGCGATAAAGATCAGCGCAAAAAACAGATCCGTCGCCGAGACGACCGTGCCTGACGTAAAGAACTCGCGGACTGAATCGAAGTCGCGCATTTGATTGGCGAGGATTCCGACCGATGTCGGTCGCTGCGCAAGCTTCAGCGACATCATGTGCTCGAAGATGTTCGCCGCCAGAACGACGTCGATCTTCTTGCCGGTCATGTCGATCATGCGGGCGCGGACGATCCGGAGCACAAAGTCGAAGATGATGCTCAGGCCGAGGCCGATTCCGAGCGCGACTAGCGACGGAATTGCACCATTGGGGATGACGCGATCGTACACGCTCATGGTGAACAGCGGCATGGAGAGCGCCAGGATATTCACGATGAACGCCGCCATTGCGACGTGCGCGTAGTTGGAGCCGAATTGCTTTACGACCGACCAGAACCAGTGATCGGTCGGCATGTCACCGGTCGCGATCGCGCGGGGATCCGCGACGGTCGCGGGCCGGACGAAATATGCCAGACCCGTGTACTGAGCTGCGACCAAAACCAGTGGCTCGATGATGTCGCCACGGTTCTTGACCGGGTCGGCGAGCGTGGCCCTGCCCGCCGCATGATCGATACGAAGCAATATTCGGGTCGATCCGTCATGGAAGAGCAACACAGCCGGCAGCACCAGCGACGGAATGTCCGCAAGGGGACGCTCCATCAATTGGGCTTCAAGCCCCGCGCGCGCCGCCGCCCGCTCATAAAGCGCGGGATGCAGCCGGCCATCTTCAATCGGAAGACCTGCCAGGAGTGCATCGCGACTGACGGCGCGACCGTAATGAGCTGCAAGGTAAGTCAGGCTATCCGCGAGATAATCTTCGCTCGGCGGGGCCTTGGATGGCGATGGATCGAGGCCGAGCGAGTCCGCGCGAGTCGAGCCTGCCGACGCAATGGATCTAATGAAATTCACCGAATGCCTCGAAATAACCGCGGCCGCCCGGACGGGGGTCCGCGGCAGGCTTCCACAATTCCAAAATCGAAAAGTGTTTAATTTAAAATGCGGCTGCCCGCCCGTTAATTCTCAATTAACCAACGGAAAGGCTCGATTCACGGTAAATTCGCCGGTCCCTCAAAGGCCCGGCCGGGAACAGACCTAGTGCTGTTCTCCCGGCATTTGGGCAAAAGCATTAGCCGACGGGGCGGTGAAGCCCATGACACCAATCCGGAAATTCGGCAGGCCGGCCTTGTCGGTGCTCGCCCAGCGATCTTCAAACGTAACGACCGTCGGATTGCGGTTGAAGGGCGTATTCCAGGTGCGGATGCCATGCACGTTCAACGGTTCCGGGCCGGGTTCCGGCGCATGGAGCCGCACCGGGGCAACCGCAAGCGGGATGAAGCCGTAAGATCTGTCAGTCAGCGGATCCGCCTCCGGCGGAGGGGCCGTCTTGAGATAGGCCAGAAGCTGACCCATTGCAGCGAGCAGCTGATAGTCCGCAAAGACGGTCACGCCCCGCGCCGAGGTGAGCGAAACCAGGGAGTTGAAGTACTGATTCTGCGAATTCAGCAGATCGATCAGGGTGCGCTGGCCGAGTTCGTATTCCTTGTTGTAGGCAGCCACGGTTTTCTTGGCCGCTTCGACGTCGCGAACAAGCGACGCGACGCGCTCGCTCGTGATCGTGCGGGCGGCCCATGCCTTGTCGATGGATTCCAGAGCGTCGCGCTGCAACCGCGCATTCCGCTGCTGCTGCTCGATCATGCGCTCGGCGGCCTCGTTGCGCTTCCAGCTGTCCCGGCCACCGTTGAAGATGTCCCAGCTCACGACGACCTTGCCGCTCACTTCGTCGCGTTCGCCCGAGTAGGTAATGGAATCTTTGCCGTGGAGCGCCCGCCCTTCGAGGGCCACGGTCGGAACAAACGCACCGGCTGTCGCGTCGAAGGCATATTTGGCCGCATCAGCATCCGCGCGCGATGCACGCAAGGTCGGATTGTAGCGGTAGGCGAGATTGAGTGCCTTGTCCTTGTTTGCCGGAAGGCGGGACAGGCGCGATGGAAAACGTAGGTTGAACGGCTCCAGCCCAACGACCTTGCGATACTTGGCCCGCGCAACGTCGAGCTGGGTACGGAAATCCGCCAGGGTCGCCTCGGCAGCCGCGACCCGTTCTTCGGCCTGCTGCAGATCGCCCTCGCCCGCGCGTCCACCCTGGAAGCGCGCCCTGACATTCTTGCGGACGTCGCGATGAACCCGAACGTTTTCCTCGGCAAGCGAGACGATGCGGAGATAACGCGTCACGTCGATATAGGCTTCGGCGGCGTCGAGGCCGATCAGTTCGGTCCGCTCAAGCACGCGATGAGACGCAGCGTTGACGCGCGCAGCCTGACGCCACACTTCGTTGATGCTGGAGAACCCGTCGAAGAGTGTCTGACGAACGATAACGCTAGCCTGGCTGCCGTTGAGGTAGTCACCGTTTCCGATGGGCGCCGGCGTGATGTAGCGCCGGAGCGACTCCGGGCCCGCGCTGGCTTCCAGCCGAACCTGGGGAAGCAAGGCACCCTGGCTCTGGCGCATCTCGGATTCGGTCGCGCGCCGGTTGGCGCTTGCCTCGCCGACACCCGGATTGGTTGTCGCCGCCTGATTGATGGCGTCGTTGATCGAAAACTGAGCAGCGCTCGCGGAAGTTGCGATGAGAATCCCCAGTAGCCCAACAAATGCCTTAAAAAAATAAAACATAAATCCCACCCTTGCCGTGGTCGTATCATTATCCGAAATACGTCGCAACGGAACCTGCCGGCATGTGAATAGCCGTTCTTTGCTGCCGGAAAAATGAAAAGCGGAAAAAAGGGTGAATTGATAATTTTTTCAATACCTTAGATGGTCTTCCTCCCTGCGCTAGCCGATCGCTAGGCGTGTATCCGAATTGCAACACTCGCTGGATTAGATTGTTGCCAAAAGCGCACGTAGCCTGAAGCAATTGCGCGTTAAGAGTTTGCTCGGCGCGTTGATCGAATCATCGCCAGCGGTCTCAATCGCGATGGGAACCGCCTTCCTCCGCTCCGACGAAACGAACCTGAAAGAATGCGCGACCATAACAGTCGCCGATCATATTCATGGTGCGGCTGGTGCATGGGCAGGCGGACGGGAATCGGCCGAAGCAAACTAAATTCGGAAACCAGACGCTGGCTGATGGTCTTGTTGGTGCTGGCCGGCGCGCTTGGGGCCTATAGCGTCGAGCACATCGGTCGCCGTCTGCCCGACGAACCAATTATCGGCAGTGCTTATGTGATAGACGGCGACACCGTGAGCATTGCCGGGCGCCGTATTCGTTTGGTCGATATCGACGCGCCTGAACTCGATCAGGATTGTCAGGATCGCCAGGGCCAGTCATGGCCGTGCGGTCGGGCGTCAACTCAAGCGCTCAAGGGGTTGTTGCGCGACCGCCAGCTATCGTGCCGACCACAGGCCTACGACCAATACCATCGCGCATTGAGCGTATGCTCCCTGCCCGATGGCACCAACGTCAATGCTTGGATGGTGCAGCAAGGCCTGGCCGTAACATCGGGTTTCGCCAAGGTTTACGGGGCTCAGGAAACTGATGCGCGCGGGGCAAAACGCGGTGTGTGGACTGGTGATTTTACGGCGCCGCGCGATTGGCGCCGCCAGCATCCGCGCCACGATAGGACAGATCCGCGAAACTAGAACCGATCGGCTGTTCAGGCCGCGCTTGCCGGGCATGGCTGTGAGCGCAGATGGCGTTCGGCTGAGGCCGGATACTTTTGGAGCATCGCAGCGGGACGGACCGGCCTCCGGACCAGTTCGCCGGAGCAGTTCGGACAAACTCCTTTGAGAGCCTGATCGGCGCAGTCCGAGCAAAAAGTGCATTCGAAAGTACAGATGCGAGCCTCGACGCTGTCCGGCGGAAGGTCGCGGTCGCAACACTCACAGTTCGGCTTGAGTTTCAGCATCGCCCTGCTCTCCCATCAACGCCACGGTGTAAGAGGATAGGCGAAAACTCAGGTCCGTGCGAGGCCGAGCCGATCATCCCGCCTGCGCAACCATTCGATCGCCGGCAGCGTCGCCAGCACCATCACTGCCTTGCCAACGATCTGACCGGTGACGAATTGAAGGCTGCCGAAAGCGAGCCACAGGAACAGGACCGAATCTGCAACCAGGCCGACCGCGCTGCTGGCGAGGACCGCCAGCACCAGCCCTCGCCGCTGCAGCGGCGTGAACACCGCGAAATCGACCAGTTCCGACAGCAGGAATGCCACGGCGGATGCGACAACCAGCGACGCGGGTGCCAGCAGCGCCGACAGGGCCGTGCCCATCAGGATCGCGCCTACACCGTAGACGGTGCCGAGACGGCGCTGGACCAGATCGCGCAGCACCAAAGCGAGGCCAACCATCAGCACGCCACTTGGTGCCATCAGCCCGCCGGGCCCGACCGGGATCAGGCATGGACTGTTCGGTGGACACACCGTGCCGACGTGCTGGATCAGCCAATTGGCGGCCGGGATCGAGGCGATATAGGCGGCCAAAAAGCAGACGCCCTCCGTTTGGCGGCGGCTTTCGAGGGTCACGAGCGCACCTCGTTGGCAGCAAACGTGGCCCATCCTTTGGTGCGCAACCGACACGCCGGACACTCGCCGCAGCCATAGCCCCAAGCGTGTCGCGCGCCGCGTTCTCCGAGATAGCAGGTGTGAGATTTATCCACGATCAGGTCCACCAGCTCCGGTCCGCCAAGATCGTGAGCCAGCCGCCACGTCTCCGCCTTGTCTTTCCACATCAGCGGCGTATGGAACCAGAATTCGCGATCCATCCCGAGATTGATCGCGGCGTTGAGAGCCTTGATGGTCTCGTCGCGGCAATCGGGATAACCGGAAAAATCAGTCTCGCACATACCGCCGACCACATGGCGGATGCCGCGGCGATAGGCTAGCGCGGCGGCGAAGGTCAGAAACAGCAGATTACGCCCCGGCACGAAAGTGTTGGGGAGCCCGCCGTCCATCATTTTGATGGCGACGTCGCGCGTCAGCGCGGTGTCGGAAATCTCGCCGATCGTGGGAATGTCCAGCGTGTGGTTTTCGCCAAGTTTCGCAGCCCATTCAGAGCTAAGGGATCGGATCCCCGTCAGCAGCGCATCGCGGCAATCGAGTTCGATCAGATGCCGCTGGCCGTAAGAAAAGCCGACCGTCTCAACGCGTCCGAAGTTCGACAGCGCCCAGGCCAAACACGTGGCCGAGTCCTGCCCGCCCGAGAACAGCACAAGCGCGGCATCCTGGTTGGTCATGGTATCCATGCCGGTGCATGTAGCATCGACATTGCTTCAGGCCAACCGATCAAGCAGTTGAAAAGGCGGGCTTTTGCCTGTGCCCAGATGGCGTGATGGGGCATAGATAAGGCGGTCAATCACTTGGGTGCCCTTATGGCTTCTTCGCGCGACATCTCGGGTTTGCTGGACATCATGGCAACGTTGCGGACGCCGGACGGTGGGTGTCCGTGGGACCTCGAACAGTCGTTCGCGACGATTGCGCCATATACTATCGAAGAGGCCTATGAGGTCGCGGACGCTATCTCGCGCAATGATCTCGATGATCTTCGGGAAGAACTGGGCGACCTGCTTCTGCAGGTCGTGTTCCATGCCCGCATGGCCGAGGAATTGGGCGCGTTTGCTTTCGCGGACGTTGTGGAAGCAATCAATACCAAGATGATCCGCCGACATCCTCACGTTTTTGGTGAGCGCGCCGGGAAGCTCACTCCGGACGAGGTTAAGGGAGCCTGGTCGCGGATCAAGGCCGAGGAGAAGGCTGAGCGCGCCGCGCGTCATCCCCCGGCCTCGCAATCGTCACTGCTGGCGAGCGTCAAGGCCGGCCAGCCGGCGTTGGCCCGCGCATTGGCCCTCCAACAGAAGGCTTCCACCGTTGGGTTCGACTGGAACGACCCGCGTGCGGTGTTGCGAAAAATTCGAGAGGAAGCCGACGAGATCGAAGCCGCGCTTGATTGCGGCGATGTCTCCGAGATTGCAGCCGAGACAGGCGACCTTCTGTTCGCAGTAGTCAATCTGGCTCGACATGCCGGCGCCAATCCGGAACTGACGCTCAGCGGAGCGAACGCTAAATTCGAGCGCCGCTTTGCCTATATCGAGCACGAACTGGCCGCGCGCGGTTCGTCACTCGAACAGGCGACGCTGGACGAAATGGATGCCTTGTGGAACGAGGCTAAAAAGCACGATCCGAAATGACAGAAGCGGCGGATTGCTCCGCCGCTTCCTTTGTCTGAACCGGCGCGAAACTCCGCGCCGAAACTCATCACACGCCGGTCTGGGTGATGAACTTGGTGTTGAAGTAAGCTTCCATCGCTTCGGTGCCGCCTTCCGAGCCGTAGCCGGAATCCTTGATGCCACCGAACGGGGTTTCAGGCAGCGCGAGGCCGAAGCTGTTGATCGACACCATACCGCTCTCGATCGCGGCGCCGATGGCGGTCGCGGTCTTGGCGGAACGGGTGAACGCATAGGACGCAAGGCCGAACGGCAGGCGGTTGGCCTCCTCCGCAGCGTCGTCGAACTTCTGGAACGGCGAGATCAGCGCCAGCGGCCCGAACGGCTCTTCGTTCATGGCGCGAGCTTCCCGCGGCACATCCGTCACGACGGTGGGCTCGAAGAAATAGCCTTTGTTGCCGATACGGCTGCCGCCGGTTGCAACCTTCGCGCCCTTGCCGACGGCGTCCTGCACCATCTCCTCGATGGCGTTGACGCGGCGCGGGTTGGCAAGCGAGCCCATGCGGGAGTCCTTGTCGAGGCCGTTACCGACCTTCACCTTCTTGGCGTTGGCGACGAACTGCTCGACGAACTTGTCGTAGACGCCTTCCTGCACCAGGAAACGGGTCGGCGAGATACAGACCTGCCCGGCGTTGCGATACTTCGCAGCGCTCATGATCTTGGCGGCCGAGTCGACGTCGGCGTCGTCGAATACGATCACCGGTGCATGGCCGCCGAGCTCCATGGTCGCGCGCTTCATGTGCAGACCAGCTAGGGCCGACAGCTGCTTGCCGACATTGGTCGAGCCGGTGAAGGAAATCTTGCGGATCGTCGGATGCGGAATGAGGTACTCCGAAATTTCCGATGGCACGCCGTACACGAGGTTGACCACGCCAGCCGGTACGCCGGCATCCACAAAGGCGCGGATCAGTTCGGCAGGCGACGCCGGCGTTTCTTCCGGCGCTTTCACGATGATCGAGCAACCTGCGGCGAGCGCGGCCGACAGCTTGCGAACGACCTGGTTGATCGGGAAATTCCACGGAGTGAAGGCGGCAACCGGACCGACCGGCTCCTTGATTGCAAGCTGGTAGACCCCCGGGCCGCGGGCCGGGATAACGCGGCCATAGGCGCGCTTGCCTTCTTCCGCAAACCACTCGATGACGTCGGCCGCGGCCAGCGTCTCGCCCTTGGACTCGACCAGGGTTTTGCCCTGCTCTGTTGTCATCAGGACAGCGATGGCGTCCGCGCGTTCGCGCAGGATTGCCGCAGCCTTGTGCATGACCTTGGCGCGCTCGAAGGGTGAGACCGAACGCCACGCCTTGAAGCCCTTCTCTGCCGCAACGAGGGCCTCATCGAGGTCCGCCTTCGATGCATGTGCCACGGTGCCGACGACTTCTTCCGTGGCGGGGTTGAGGACAGGAATGGTCTGTCCCGAGACGCTGGGGCGCCATTTGCCGTCGATGTGCAGCTCTACATTCGGATATGTCACGTGCATCTCCCGTTTTTCTATGCGTGAGGGTTGGTGAGGATGAATAGGCTCCGCGGCGGAGCGGTCAAGTGTTTCCTGTCGAAAGAATGGCTGCGCCAAGCAGGGCAGCAATGTGTTCAGCTTGAGGGTTGGCGCGGGACCGCCCCGAACCGGTCAATGGCAATGTCGCGCTTGGTTTCGTCGACGCGAATGGTCATCGCAAATCGCCCATCTTGCAGATGCTTGTCGAGCACTTCGGTGTTGCGATGAAGCCAGCTGATGCCCGAGCCGTCTGACGCATCGATCGACAGATCCAGAACCACGCGTGTCGCGGCAAGCTGATCCTCGATTGCGGCGAGCAGGGTATCGATGCCCTCGCCGGTCTGCGCGGATACCAGAAACGCCGGTCGCTCCGGGGGACGCCGGGCGGCGATCCGGGCCAGGTCTTCGCGCTCTTCGGACGTGAAACGATCGATCTTGTTCCAGACCTCGAGAATGCGATGACCGGTCGCCGGATCGATGTTCAACTGCCGCAGGATGGTTTCGACGTCGTGCTGCTGAGCTTCGGCATCCTCATGCGATATGTCTCGGACGTGAAGAATGACGTCCGCCTCGATCACTTCTTCCAGCGTCGCCCGAAACGCCGCGACCAGCATGGTCGGAAGGTCGGAGATGAAGCCGACGGTGTCGGAAAGCATCGCCTTGCCGCCGTGAGGAAGTGTCAGTGCGCGCAGCGTGGGATCGAGTGTCGCGAACAGCATGTCCACGGCCTCTACATCGGCACGGGTCAGACGGTTGAACAGCGTCGACTTGCCCGCATTGGTGTAGCCGACCAAGGCGACTACGCGATAAGGCACCCGCTGGCGGCCCGCGCGGTGCAGGCGGCGTGTCGCCTGTACTTTTCTGATCTCGTTCTCGATGCGAACGATACGTTCGCCGATCATGCGGCGGTCGGCCTCGATCTGGGTTTCGCCAGGTCCCCCGAGAAAGCCAAAACCGCCGCGCTGGCGTTCGAGATGAGTCCATGACCGGACCAGGCGACTGCGCTGGTAGTTCAGGTGAGCCAGTTCAACCTGCAGCGCGCCTTCCTTCGTCTTGGCGCGCCGTCCGAAAATCTCAAGAATGAGGCCAGTGCGATCGAGCACTTTGGCATTCCATTCCTTTTCGAGGTTGCGTTGCTGAATTGGCGACAGCGCGCAATCCATAATGACGAGTTCGGCGCTGTTCGCCTTGATGAGGCCCGTGATTTCCTCGACCTTGCCCTTTCCAAGGTATGTGGCAGGCCTGATTTCGCTGAGAGGCGCAACGATGGCGTCAGTCACCGTCAGGTCAATCGCTCGCGCCAGCCCAACGGCTTCTTCGAGGCGCGCCTCCGGATTGCGGACAGCATTCGACATCGCCTGCGCGTCGGCCTCGCCGCGCCGCAGTCGCTTGTATGGGCCGATGACGAGCACCCGCCCTGTCGTGTCGCCCCTTGCCGACCGTGGACGGTCGGAGCCCCCGTCGAATGTGCGGGGTTCCAAGTCAGTTCATTCTCAAGCTGGAGCGTCCTCGCCGCCCTCAAACAACTGGATCGGAGCGCCGGGCATGATGGTCGAGATCGCATGCTTGTACACAAGCTGCGAATGACCGTCGCGCCGAAGCAGGAGGCAGAAATTGTCAAACCACGTGACAATGCCCTGCAACTTCACGCCGTTGACCAGAAATATCGTCAAAGGCGTTTTTGTTTTCCGAACGTGGTTGAGGAAGGTGTCTTGTAGATTCTGTGCGCGGTCTGCCGCCATTGTTTTTGTCTCGCAGTCTCGATGCTTGTTTTTCTTAAGACCGGCCCCACCCTTCTGCGAGGTGTCAGCCCGGCTGCTTGCCTGCCCTGAGATCCCCCTCCGGGTGCTGCAGAGTAATTAAACGGCAGCCCCGGCCCTGACGCAAGGCCGGTTGGGTGTCGTGCTCGCCGAAATCGGCTGAAAAATCAGGAAAATGCTGAAAATTCGTGGAATTGCTCCCGTAGTTTCAAGGCTAACGGTCCCGGTACCCCATTGCCGACAGCCTTGCCGTCAATCTCCACCACCGGCATGACAATCTGGCTCGATGCCGTGACGAAAGCCTCGGCCGCGCCATAGGCTTCCTCAGGCGTGAAGGGCCGTTCCTCGAACCTCATCTGAAGCGAGGCAATGACGTCGAGCAAAACCCGCCGGGTGATTCCGGCCAGAATTCCATTCTCCGCCGATCGCGTGACCACCGCGCCGTTCTTGGTGATGATCCAGGCATTGCTGGACGAGCCTTCCGTCACGAATCCATCCGTATCGACGAACCAGGCTTCATAGGCGCCCTGCTCTCGTGCCTGCTGCTTGGCCAAGACATTGGGAAGAAGTGCGACCGACTTGATGTCCACGCGTGGCCAGCGGTTTTCCGGCACGGTGATGACGCCGATGCCACGCGCCGCCGTTGCCTGGTTCTTCGCATAGCTGAGATTCTTCGCTGTGACGACCACGCTCGGTTTCACAGGATTGACCGGGAATGCATGATCTCGCCGCGCCACGCCGCGTGTGATCTGGAGATAGATGATTCCGTAAACGACGCGATTGCGTCTCACAGTCTCATGGATCACGACCTCAAGCGCTTCGAGCGACATCGGCATGTCGATGCGCAGTTCACGAAGCGAGCGTTGCAGCCGCTCCATGTGCTTGGTCAGATCGACGATCTTGCCATCGCGAACTTCGCAGACTTCGTAGACGCCGTCCGCGAATTGATAACCGCGGTCTTCAATATTGACGGTCGCATCGCGCATGTCGCGATACCGGCCGTTCACGTAGGCAATGCGAGACATGATTTTGCGATCCTAGCCGACGCCCAGCGCTTTGAGCTTGCGATGCAGCGCGGATCGCTCCATGCCGACGAATTCAGCAGTGCGTGAAATGTTGCCCGAGAAACGGCTGATCTGCGCGATCAGATAATCGCGCTCGAATACCTCGCGGGCATCGCGCAGCGGCAATCCCATGATGTGCTCACCGTTCACACCAGTGGGCATGGCTGGAATCATCGAGCCGACGTCCTGCGGCAGCATGTCGGCAGTGATCGTCGCATCGGGGCCGCCACCGGCAAGGATCATCACGCGTTCGACATTGTTGCGAAGCTGGCGGACGTTGCCCGGCCAGACGTGAGATTGCAGCACCGCCATAGCGTCGTCGCCGATCCGGCGCTTCGGCAGGCCGGTGGAGGACGAAATCTGATCCATGAAGTATTCGACGAGATCCGGAATATCCTCGCGGCGCTCCGAGAGTGGCGGCACGCGGATCGGAACGACGGACAGCCGATGATAAAGGTCCTCGCGGAACTTGCCCTCGGCAATTTCTGCCTCGAGATTGCGTGCGGTCGACGAGATGATGCGTACGTCCACGCTCACCTTTGCCGTACCACCGGCGCGCTGGAACGTCTGCTCCACAAGAACACGTAAAATCTTGTTCTGCGTCTCGCGCGGCATGTCGGCGATCTCATCGATGAACAGCGTGCCGCCGTGCGCCTCCTCCAGCGCACCTGCCTTGCGCTCGCTTTCTCCGTCGGACAATTCAATGCCGAACAGCTCGACTTCCATCCGTTCGGGCGTGATGGCTGCGGCGTTGATGACGACAAAGGGACCTGTCGACCGCGCGGACTGCGCATGGAGCATGCGGGCGACAAGCTCCTTACCGGATCCAGATGGTCCGACGATCATGATACGGCTATTGGCCTTGGCAGCGCGGTCGATGGTTTGGCGCAACTGGTTCATGCATGGCGCGCGTCCGACGAGCGTGCCTGACGACGACGCAAGATGCTTCAGTTCGCGGACTTCACGCTTCAGGCGTGATGTTTCCAGTGCGCGAGTGGCGACCAGAACGAGGCGATCTGCCTTGAACGGCTTTTCGATGAAGTCATAGGCACCGTGCTTGATCGCGGCGACCGCCGTTTCGATGTTGCCGTGTCCGGAAATCATCACCACGGGGACATCCGGATTGTGCTTCTTGATCTGCTCGAGCAGTTGCAGGCCGTCGAGCTTGCTGCCCTGAAGCCAGATGTCGAGGAAAATCAGGTTGGGACGCCGGCTCTCGATTTCCGCGAGTGCGGAATCGCTGTCCCGCGCGGTGCGGGTCTTGAATCCCTCGTCCTCGAGAATGCCCGCGACGAGATCCCGAATATCAGCTTCATCGTCGACGATCAGAATATCATTCGCCATAGAATTCGCCCGCTCCCTTAGCCGTTGACGGCGGCCTCTACTTTGGTCTTTTCCGCGTTTCCCACTTTCGCCTGTCCGGTTACGGAAAACCGCAGCCGCACCCACGCGCCGCGTGCACCGGGGCGAATAGTGGCGGCATCGTTCAGTTCGATGCGCCCGCCATGATCTTCCAGAACGCGACCGACAATGGCGAGGCCAAGGCCGGTGCCCTTCTCGCGTGTGGTGACGTAAGGTTCGAGCAGACGCGCGCGGCTTTCCTTGGGCAGGCCGACGCCGTTGTCGATGACGTCAATCAGAATGTCATCATCTTCGCGCGCAGCGATAACATCGATGCGGCCGCGCCCCAGTTCGTCGGGCGGTACCGCGCCGATCGCTTCGGTGGCGTTCTTGATGATGTTGGTCAGAGCCTGGGAGATCAGCCGCCGATCGAACTGCGCATGCATCGGCTCCTGCTTGATCTCGGCCTCGATATCGATGTCGGGATGACCGACGCGCATCAGGAAGACCGCCTGCCGGACGGTGTCGGCGACGTCCTCACCCTCGATGACCGGTTTCGGCATGCGCGCGAATTTCGAGAATTCGTCCACCATGCGGCGAATATCGTCGACCTGCCGGACGATGGTTTCGGTGCATTGATCGAAGATCGCGCGATCCTCGACGATTCCTTTGCCGAACTTGCGACGGATGCGCTCAGCCGACAATTGGATCGGCGTCAGCGGATTCTTGATTTCGTGCGCGATGCGGCGCGCGACGTCTGCCCATGCCGAGGTGCGCTGAGCGGTCACGAGTTCGGTGATGTCGTCGAGCGTGATGATGAAGCTTTCTCGCGATTGGGCGGATTGCTCGGCGCTGACGCGTACCGACAGCGTCCGCTCCACAGTGCCGCGCCGCACTTCGATCTGACCCTGCACCAGCCGCTGCGCGCTGCTGCGGGCGGTCGTCATGATCTCGTTCAGTTCGGGAATGACGTCATCGAGCGGCTTGCCGAGCGCCTCGGATTCGACGTGGCCAATCAGCTTTTCCGCCGAACGATTGAGAATGCCGATCTGACCATTGCCATCGACCCCGATGATGCCGGCACTGGCGGATGAAAGCACTGCTTCGATAAAGCGCCGGCGGCTGTCGATCACGTCGCTGGCGCTGACCAGTTCATCGCGCTGTGTCCGCAGTTCCTGCGTCATCTTGTTGAAGGTCTCGCCGAGAGTAGCGAGGTCGCCCTCCGACTTGATGACCGGGACCTGTACATGAAGGTCACCGGTCGAAACCAGATTGGCGGCGCCCATCAGGCGGCGGATCGGCGCGATCAGGCCATTTGAGAAATTCAATCCGATCAGGACCGCCGACATCAGAACCGTGAGTGCGATCACGGTGAACATCAATGCGAAAGCCACCTGAATGCCAAGCTTGCGCGATTCGAGTTCGGCATATTCGGCGACGCTGGCCTGCGTCTGTTTGAGTTGAGCCACCACGCGCGGATCGAGCAGTCGCGCGACATAAAGGAATGTGTCCTGAAAGGCGCGCAGTCGAACCACCGCCGCGACATAGTTCTGCTCGATGAATACGCCGATCTGAGGATCGGTCTCGGTGACGTTGCTCAGGAACTCCGGTGCCGGCGTGGCGAAATCCTGCGCGATGCCGGTTGCCGCAGTTTCGAGAACGTGCCGGTCCTTGTCGATCAGCATCGCGCCCGGAAGATTACGCGATGCTGCGCTTTGGGTGAGTAACTGCCGAAAACTCTGCCGGTCCTGATCGTAAAGTGGCCGCGCCCGCGTAATGTCGTTGGCCATTCCGAGAATGTCGCCGCGGATCAACTGGGCGTGCTCATACAAATAGGCATTGGCGACGATGAGCGAGTTCTGGATCACCGCCTTCGTCGGACCTGAGAACAGGCGGTCAAGACCGCGATCCAGCGTCACATTCGCAACCACCGAGACAAGCACCGCAGGCAGGACGGCGATCACGGAGAACAGGCCGACAATCCGGACGTGCAGGCGTGCTGCCGCGCGGTTTTCGCGCCGGGCTTTCACGACCTGCCACAATTCCCGGCCGATAATGATCAGCAGCAACAGGATCGTCGCCGCGTTGATCAACAGGAACGTCACGACGACCTTGTGGGTCGGGACGATCGGCGTGAGGCCTGTGAGGACGACGAAGGTCAGGAACGCGGACAGGAGCGCCAGCCCGACCGCGAACGGCGCAACATACCGCGGCAGCGGTCGCGTCCGTGGCTCGGCAAACGCGGGGTCGAACGATGGGGCCGACGTGTCTGCGGTGGTCATGCCTGGCAATAGGAAAGCGGAAAAGACCAGGATGCTGCCGAATGCATCACCCTGGTGAGGCTTTCATATCACAATGTTGCCGAATTGCGACATTTCCTAGGCGTGATTAACCCTCTTAGTGCAGTGCCCACACGGAAAACGAGTAGTCAGCGCCAGTCACGCCTAGTTGCCACTCCGGTAGACCTGGATGTCGAGGTCGCGGATTTTCTTGCGCAAGGTGTTGCGATTCAGGCCCAAGAGGTCCGCGGCCCGGATCTGGTTGCCCCGGGTGACCGCCAGCGCGGCCGTCAGCAGCGGCACCTCCATCTCCCGCAGGATGCGATGATAAAGCCCCGGCGGCGGCATGCCGTTCGGAAAGCCCGCGAAATGGGACGCGAGATAGACTTCGACCGCGTTGCCAAGGTTGTCGACGGTCTGAGGCGCGCTGTTGCCTGACACGATTGCCGGAGGCGCCAATTCCCCTTCGATAACCGAGCCGGTAATGACGTCCTGCGGATACAGAGCAGCGAGCCGGCGGGCGAGGTTTTCGAGTTCACGAACGTTGCCCGGCCAGCGATGCTGCTTCAGTCGCTCAAGCGCCTGCGCGTCGAGCTTCTTGGCCGGAAGCCCATCCTTCTCCGCCAGTGCGAAGAAATGTCGGATGAGATCGGGCAAATCCTCGATACGTTCGCGCAGTGGCGGCAAACGCAGCGGCACCACGTTCAACCGGAAGAACAGGTCTTCACGGAAGAGACCCTGCTGAATCAGGATACGCAGGTCCTTGTTGGAAGCCGCAACGATGCGAACGTCGGTCTTGATCGGCGTGCGTCCACCGACCGTGGTATATTCGCCCTGTTGAAGGACGCGCAGCAAACGCGTCTGCGCTTCCATCGGCATGTCGCCGATCTCATCCAGAAACAGGGTGCCGCCTTCCGCCTGCTCGAAGCGGCCGGTGGCGCGCGCATTGGCACCGGTGAAGGCGCCGCGCTCGTGGCCGAACAGTTCAGATTCAATCAGATCACGCGGGATCGCCGCCATGTTGACCGCAACGAACGGGCCATTGCGACGACGGCCGTAATCATGGAGCGCGCGGGCAACCAACTCCTTGCCGGTACCGGACTCGCCCGAGATCATCACCGTGAGATCGGTTTGCATCAGGCGCGCCAGCACCCGATAGATTTCCTGCATCGCGGGCGAGCGGCCGACCAGCGGGATGGAATCGAACTCGCCCTCGTCTTTCGCCGTCGCCGGACGGTCCTTCGGCTCGGCGAGCGCGCGGCCGACGATCGCAATCAGTTCCTTGAGGTCGAACGGCTTGGGCAGATATTCGTAAGCGCCCCGCTCCGAGGCGCGGATTGCCGTCATGAACGTATTCTGCGCGCTCATGACAATGACCGGCAGATTGGGACGCATCTTCTTGATCCGCGGCAGCAGGTCGAATGCGCTTTCATCCGGCATCACCACGTCGGTGATGACGAGATCCCCCTCGCCCTGACTGACCCAGCGCCATAGCGTCGCGGCATTGCCGGTCAGCCGGACTTCATAGCCGGCGCGGGAAAGAGCCTGATTGAGCACCGTCCGGATGGCGGTGTCGTCGTCTGCGACAAGTATGCTGCCTGCGGGCATTAGTTATCCTTATCTCGCATCCGTTGAGATGACGAAACCGTTCCCGGTTCGGCGTCGTCATCCGGAGGCGTGGACTGCTTGGTGGTGTTGAACATCGGCAAGAGAACGCGGAACACGGTTTTGCGTGGCTGTGATTCACACTCGATGATGCCGCCATGATCGCCGACGATCTTGGCGACCAGTGCGAGTCCGAGACCGCTGCCTGTCGGCTTCGTGGTGACAAACGGATCGAACAGGTTCGGCAGCAGGTCCTCCGGCACGCCTGGGCCATTGTCCTTGACGCAGAACTCCAGCGGCAGCGAGACGCGGGTTTTCTTGCCCGGCACCGATAGCCGCACCCCCGGACGGAATGCGGTGGTGAGCTGGATTTCCGCATCTGTGTCCATGTCGCTCAGGGCTTCGGCGGCATTTTTGACGAGATTCAGAAACACCTGAATGAGTTGGTCCTGATTGGCCAGCACCGGCGGCAGCGACGGATCGTAGTCCTCGACGAACTTGATGTTACGCGCGAACCCCGACTGGGCGAGCCGCTTCACATGGTCGAGCACCGAGTGGATATTGACGGGCCCGCGGGCGACTGGCCGTTCGTCGCCGAAGACCTCCATCCGATCAACCAGCGTCACGATGCGGTCGGCCTCGTCGCAGATCAGTCGCGTCAACGTGCGGTCTTCCGGGGGCGCGGACTGCTCGAGCAGTTGCGCCGCGCCGCGGATGCCGGACAGCGGATTCTTGATTTCGTGCGCGAGCATGGCCGCGAGCGCAATCACGGAACGGGCGGCGCTGCGATGGGTGAGCTGGCGGTCCATCTTGTCGGCGATCGACCGCTCCTGAAGCATGACCACGATGTGACCGGGGCGCTCAGGGAGCGGCGCCACATGAAGATCGACCTGACGATCCACACCGATGCGTGGAGTGCCGAGATCGACCCTGTACTCGTTGACGGCTGCATTGGTTTGACGAACCTGATCGATCAACGCGAGCAGCGGGCTGCCGAATGGCACAATCTCCTTAAGTGACTGGCGTTTGAGATGCTGCAGCGACATCTCGAAGAACGACTCCGCGGCCATATTGGCATCGGCGATCTTGCCGTCGGGTGCGATCAGCATCACTGGATTGGGCAACGCATTGAGCACCGCCTCGCCGTCGTTTGTGCCCGGTATGAGCCGCTCGGCCGCGCCGTTCATGCCGCCGCACTCCATGCGAATTCGTCAAAAGCGTCACGCAACGCGTGGCGCACGTCAGCTTGTTGTTCGCTGGTGAGAACCTTCTGGCGCCAGCGTTTGAGCGTTTCGGCTGAAGCCGCCGCACTTGCTGCGGCGACGTCGAGCGCCCAGCCGAGATGTTTGCGCGCATGACGCAGGCCAATGCGCGCGCCGTAGTGCGCGACGACATCGTCATAAAGGTCGTGGATATGGCTGAGCTGATCCGCAAGTGCTGGCGCTGCTTCCAAATGTCCGGTCGACAGGCGGCGTGCAATCTGTCCGGGAAGCCACGGCTGACCCTGAGCACCGCGCCCGATCATCACGGCGTCGGCGCCGGATCGTTCGAGTGCCGAGATCGCGTCTTCGTAGGAGGTGATATCGCCGTTCACCACCAGCGGTACGGTGATTGCGTCGCGCACGGCGCGGACTGCACTCCAGTCGGCGCTGCCTTTGTAAAACTGGCATCGCGTGCGGCCGTGCACCGTGATCATCCGAATGCCGGCATCCTGGGCGCGTCGCGCAAGCTCCGGAGCGTTGAGCGAGTTCTCGTCCCACCCCAAGCGCATCTTGAGCGTGACGGGGACATTGACCGCTGCCACCGTGGCGTCGATCAATCGCAACGCATGATCGAGGTCGCGCATTAACGCTGAGCCGGACTGTCCGCCGGTGACGTGGCGCGCCGGGCAGCCCATGTTGATGTCGATGATGTCTGCGCCGGCGGATTCGGCGATCCGCGCACCCTCCGCCATCCAGCGCTCCTCGCAGCCCGCGAGCTGGACGACATGGGGCCCGATGCCAGCCGCCTCGCAGCGCAGAACCGACATCGGCCGACCCCGCGCGAGATCGTCGCTGGCCGTCATTTCGGACACGACCAGTCCGGCGCCGAGCCTGGCCGTCAGCCGCCGGAATGGCGCGTCCGTGATGCCGGACATCGGCGCCAAAAGCACAGGATTGGCGATTTTGATGTCGCCAATGTGCAGAGACTTCGAGGGTGTCAGTACCAGTTCGCTCACTACGCCTCTCGGCTCCGGTAAATATCGGTCTACGATAGAGACTTCGCTCAATAATTGAGCATCGAAACATCTTGCCTACAGTTTAGACAATTCTGGGCGTCTTGCAAGTGCAGCGCAGCAAAATTGCTTTTCCCGTGAACAGCTTGGAACTCCTGCTGTTTTTCCCGCAGATGTGATAAGGGCAGCTACGCAGCCGGCCGACGAGCGGTCGAATCCTCTGTAGTTGGTAATCCAGTATCCATGTCTAACTCCAAACGGACAGCCGCCATTATCGTTGCCGCAGGGCGCGGCTTACGCGCAGGCACCGGCGGCCCCAAACAATTCCGCACAATCGGTGGGCAGACCGTCCTTGCGCGTGCCATGGCGCCGTTTTGCAACCATCCCCTGATTGCGGCAGTCCAGCCGGTACGCAATGCCGCCGATGTCGATGTCTTTCCGCAGGCCGCGGGTGATTTGCGCTACGAGACGCCGGTTGACGGCGGCGCGACACGTCAGATCTCGGTGCGGGCGGGTCTTGAGGCGCTGGCCAGGCATGCCCCCGATATCGTCCTGATCCACGATGCCGCCCGCGCCTTTGTCACCGATGCGGTGATCTCCCGCGCGATCGACGCCGCGCTGGTGACCGGTGCTGCCATTCCTGTCGTTCCCGTGACCGATACGATCAAGCTGGTCGGCGACGGCGGATCGGTCGAGGCGACACCGAGTCGCGCCCATCTGCGGATCGCGCAGACGCCCCAGGCTTTTCGTTTCGATGCCATCCTCGAAGCGCATCGTCGTGCGGCGCAGGAAGGTCGCGATGATTTCACCGACGATTCAGCGCTCGCCGAATGGGCGGGATTGACGGTCGCGACCTTTGAAGGCGATGTTGCGAACATGAAGCTTACAACACCTGAGGACTTTGCTCGCGAGGAAGCGCGGCTCGGCGCAATGCTGGGTGATGTCCGCACCGGCACTGGCTACGATGTTCACGCGCTTACCGATGGCGACCACCTGATGCTGTGTGGTGTGCGCGTGCCGTTCAACCGCGGTTTTCTGGCTCACTCGGATGGCGATGTCGGGCTTCATGCGATCGTCGATGCGATTCTGGGCGCATTGGCTGATGGCGATATCGGCTCGCACTTCCCGCCAAGTGATCCGAAATGGAAAGGCGCGCCGTCAGATCAGTTCCTTGCTTATGCTGTCGATCTGGTGAAACAGCGTGGCGGCCGCATTGCACATCTCGAAGTGACGATGATCTGCGAGGCGCCGAAGATCGGCCCGCTGCGCGAAGCGATGCGAACGCGGATTTCCGAGATCACCGGGGTGCCGATGTCGCGTGTCGCGGTCAAGGCGACCACCAGCGAGCGCCTCGGATTTACGGGACGTCAGGAAGGAATTGCCGCGACGGCCAGCGCCACCATCCGCCTGCCGTGGGATGTGAACGGCGGAGACCTCGCATGAGCGGCAGCGCCACTCGCGCCCTCGCCCGTTCGCTGCTCGATCTTTGCCGTATGCGCAAGCTGACCATCGTGACCGCCGAGTCGTGCACCGGTGGACTCGTTGCTGGCGCGCTCACCGAAATTCCCGGATCATCCGACGTGGTCGATCGGGGCTTCGTCACCTATTCCAATGAAGCCAAGCACGCCATGCTTGGAGTGGAGAATGCGACGCTTGCGACCTTCGGAGCGGTAAGCAAGGAAACCGCTGTGGCCATGGCTGTGGGCGCGCTCGAGGAGGCAGACGCTGATCTGGCTGTGTCGATCACCGGCATCGCCGGCCCCGGTGGTGCGACTCCGGGCAAGCCAGTGGGGCTGGTGCACTTCGCGGTGGCGTCACGCGATGGCCGGATCACCCACAAGGAACACCGGTTTGGCGCGATCGGCCGCAGCCTCGTGCGGCAGCAATCGGTGATCGAAGCGCTGAAGATGCTGATGGAGATGGCGCGCGGCCCGAAGCCGCCGCTCAAGAAGCGTCCGCGCGCGGCAGCCCATAGATCGCATCCGCGCGTTTCTCGAACGCCGCGGCGAAGCGCTGGAAAGCGGCGTCGAACATCGCGCCCATCAGGACCGCGAGCATCCGGCTCTTGAATTCGTAGGCAATGAAGAAACCGACGTCGCAGGCATTCTCGGATTTCGATTCGAAGGTCCAGCGGTTTTCGAGTTTGCTGAACGGTCCCTTCAGGTACTCGACCAGAATTCGCAGGTTGGGCTTGTCGAGCGTCACGCGGCTGGTGAAGCTTTCTCGGACAAGCTGGAACGAGACTGTCATGTCGGCAATGATCACTTCACTGCCGTCGGGATTGGAGGTGCGCTGACGGATCTTCAGCGACTGGCACAACGGCACGAATTCCGGATAACGCTCGACGTCGGCAACAAGGTCGAACATCTTGTCTGCGCTATGGCGGACCCGGCGCTTGTTGGAAAACTGCGGCATCGTGCGATCAGCGACCCGCAGCGGCGCGAGCCGCCTGCAACTTGGCAAAGTCCTCGCCGGCATGATGTGACGAGCGCGTCAGCGGGCTGGCGGACACCATGAGGAAGCCCTTAGTGTATGCCACCTTCTCATAGCCCTTGAATTCATCCGGCGTCACGTAACGCATCACCGCGTGATGCTTCAGGCTCGGCTGCAAGTATTGACCGATGGTGAGAAAATCGACGTCGGCGGAACGCAGGTCATCCATCACCTGCAGCACTTCATGTCGTTCTTCGCCAAGGCCGACCATGATTCCGGATTTGGTGAAAAGCGTCGGATCCATTTCCTTCACCCGTTGCAGCAACCGGATCGAATGGAAATAACGCGCACCCGGACGGACGGTCAGATAGCGCGACGGGACCGTTTCCAGGTTGTGGTTGAAGACGTCGGGCTTGGCCGCAACGACCTTCTCCAGCGCGCCGTCTTTCCGCAAGAAATCGGGCGTCAGGATCTCGATTGTTGTAGTCGGGCAACTGGCGCGGATAGCACGGATGGTTTGCGCAAAATGCTCGGCGCCGCCGTCTGCCAGATCGTCGCGATCGACCGACGTGATGACGACATGAGCGAGACCCAGCTTTGCGACCGCGAGTGCGACATGCTCCGGCTCGCTGTTGTCCAGAGCTTCCGGCAGGCCGGTCTTGACGTTGCAAAACGCGCACGCGCGGGTGCACGTGTCACCCATGATCATGAAGGTGGCGTGCTTTTTGTCCCAGCACTCGCCGATATTCGGGCAGCCAGCCTCCTCACACACGGTGACGAGGCCATTCTCCTTGACGATCTTGTGAGTGTCCGCGTAGCCACGCGTGGTCGGTGCGCGTACACGGATCCAGTCCGGCTTCGGCGGCGATTTGGCATCGGGCCGATGGGCTTTTTCCGGATGGCGGGGGCGAACCTGCTTCTCGGAGATGGTATCGATCAGAACGACCATGAAAAACTCTTGCCTGCGGGGGCTGCCGCCGCCACCCCTACCTAAGACCGGATGGCGGTTGCCGCAACCCGTCTCCGGTGTGCTAGCCTTGGAATCCCTATCACGTCCCGCCCGGCTTTCGTATCCTCCGCGTATCATCTTCCGCGATGTCAGATGCCTGAAATCCGCAACCCGCGCACGCTGGGCCCCGCCCTGACGCGCAAGTTCTTCGCCCGCAGCGTCCACGAGGTCGCACCCGAGCTGATCGGCGCGACGCTACTGGTCAACGGTGTCGGGGGCGTGATCGTCGAACTCGAGGCCTATCATCACACCGAGCCTGCCGCCCATTCGTATAACGGGCCAACACCGCGCAACATGGTGATGTTCGGCCCGCCCGGCTTTCTCTACGTCTACCGTTCCTACGGCATCCACTGGTGCATGAACTTCGTGTGCGAAAAGGAAGGTTCAGCGAGCGCAGTCCTGATTCGCGCCCTTGAGCCGACCCACGGCATCGCCACGATGCGCCGTCGCCGCGGTTTGCATGACGAGCGTTCGCTTTGCTCGGGGCCGGGCAAGCTCTGCGAGGCGCTACGTGTCAGCCGGGAGCAGAATGGCTTCGCCCTCGATGCTCCGCCAATCGCAATTCACGCGCGCACCGAAACGCCCGAGATCGCGACGGGTATCCGTATCGGAATCACAAAGGCGGTCGACCTGCCGTGGCGCTACGGTGTGAAGGGTTCACGTTTTCTCAGTAAGCCGTTCAGGGACGTTGCTTTGAAAGGTCGATCAAAGACGTAGACACGATGATCGGCAAGACGGCGATCGCCACAGGCAAAAACGCGAATGCGGCATTGCCGGTCACATCCCATGCGATGCCGCCGAGAATCGAGTTGAGCACGGCTACGCCATAGCCGATCGCGAACACACCGGCCGAGAGGCGCGGCACATCGTCCGCGCCAACCAGCAGCGCCGGCAGTGCCAGCACAAGAGTAAGCACGACCGCGCAGGCAAATCCGATGAGCGCTGCGCCCGCGGCGATGCCCCAAAGACCTGAGGCGGAGAGAACACCGCCAAGACCTGTGAACGCGAGAATGCCGGCGGTAAACAGCGGCCACCTTTTCCGCTCCAATCGGCTAGCCATTGCGAGCAGGATGAACGACGCAGGCAACTGCCCGACATTCAACGCCGTGAGCGCCGGCCCGATCATGTCGGTCCGGTCGGTATGCAGCAGAAAGCCGGGCAGAAAGGCGTTTGAGCAGAAATAGAGCTGATTGGCTCCGCTCATCGTGAAGCCGAGTTTCCACAGCAACGGGTCACGCCAGTCCGGCATCCATTTGTTGTGGCGCGCGACCGGTGCGTTTCTGCCTCCTGGCTGGAATAGAAAAATGACCAGCGCAATTACGAGCAGAGGAACCGACCAGAAGACGAGACTTGCGCGCCAGCTCGCCGCGAGAAGCGGCAATATCACTGCTGCAAGGATGACCGGGAAAATTTCGCCGCACAAAAGACCATTGGTATAGACGGCGGTCGCAAATCCGATCCGGTGCGGCACCCATTGCCGAACAACCGGCGGCAGTGCGGGCTGCATCACCGCTATTCCGATCGCCATGACGATGGTCGCGCCATAGAGCGTCGACGTCTCGAACGCGAGGCCGCGCAGCGCCGAGCCTGCCGCCGCGATCACGAGTCCGATAATGAGTGCAGGCGCTGCCCCGACCCGTGCGATCAACAAAGATCCCGGCACCGCGACAAGCGCGAACAGACAAACCGGGATGGCGTTCAATACGCCGACCTCTGTACCGGACAGCTTCAGGTCGACGATGATCATCGCCAGGATCGGCGGTACTGCCAGGATCGTAAGCCGCAGGCCGTTGCCCGCGAGCCACAACAGAAGCAGCGCGCCGAATGACGATGGTCGAGCGTTCATTCCACGCCCTTAAGACGCTCGAGCGCCTCCACGATCTTATTGCGGCGATCGACGGCTTCGTCGCGCTTCTCACGTTGCTCCTCAACGACGTCTTCCGGCGCGCGCGCCATGAAGTCGGCGTTGCCAAGCTTCGCATCGACGCGCTTGATGTCGCCGTCCGCTCTGGCAAGCTCCTTGTCCAGCCGCGCCTTCTCGGCAGCGAGATCGATGACACCCTTGAGCGGGATCGCTGCGATCTCACCGCGCACCAGCAGTTGCACCGAACCGCCCGGCGCCGCGTCGGAAAAGGATATGTCCGAGACGCGGGCGAGACGCTTGATCACATCGATCCAGCGAGCAGCGCGTGCCTTGTTGTCGGCCGAAGCGCCAGCAAGCACCAGCGGGATCAGTGTTGCCGGCGGAATGTTCATTTCCGAACGGACCGAACGCACGGCGGTGACCAGATCGACCAGCCAACCGATTTCTGCTTCGGCTGCGGGATCGCTGAACTGCTCCTCGAATGGTGCCTGACTTGGCATGACCGTCATTGCCAGCGGATCGCCCGCCATCGCCGCGTTGATGGACTGCGCCACAGCTTCGGCGTTTACCTGTCTGCCGAGCGGCCATTCTGCCAGCGCGAGCAAGTTTTCCCGCTTTGCCGTCACCGCCCAGAGTTCCTCGGTGATGAATGGCATGAAGGGGTGCAGCAGTTTGAGAATTTCGTCACGTGCCCAGGCAACCGATGCCTTTGTCTCCGTCTTGGCCGGTCCATCCGCGCCCATCAGCATGGGCTTGGCGAGTTCGAGATACCAGTCGCAATAGACGTTCCAGACGAAACGATAGATGGCGGCGGCCGCGTCATTAAAGCGATAGGTCTCGATCGCCTCGGTGATCTCGCGGGTGGCCAGCGCCGCCTCATGGGCGATCCAGCGATTGAGCGGTTCTTTCGCCTGCGATGGATCGAAGCCTGCGACGCGCGCGCAGCCGTTCATTTCCGCAAAGCGCGACGCATTCCACAGCTTGGTCGCGAAATTACGGTTGGTCTCGACGTGCTGCGACGACAGTTTGATGTCATGGCCTTGCGCCGCGCCGCGCGCCAGCGCAAAACGCAGCGCGTCCGCGCCGTACTGGTCGATAACGCCGAGGGGATCGATGACGTTGCCTTTCGACTTCGACATCTTCGCGCCCTTCTCGTCCCGGACCAGACGATGAATGTAGACGTCGCGGAATGGCACCTCCTTCTTGAAGTACAGTCCCATCATCATCATGCGGGCGACCCAGAAGAAGATGATGTCGAAGCCGGTGACCAGCACGTCGGTCGGGTAATAGCGATTGACGTCAATGTCGTCTTCCGGCCAGCCGAGCGTCGAGAACGGCCATAGGGCTGACGAGAACCAGGTGTCGAGCACGTCTTCGTCGCGGGTGATGAAACCCTCGCGCTTGGCCGGGTCGCGCGCCATCTCGTCGCCCTGCTCCGGCGTGATGACTTCCTGCTCGACGTAATAGCCAAGCGCGTGGCCGACCGCTTCTTCCTCCGTCTCCGCGACGAACACCTTGCCGTCAGGGCCGTACCAGGCAGGGATTTGATGGCCCCACCACAGTTGACGCGAGATGCACCACGGCTGGATGTTCTCCATCCATTCGAAATAGGTCTTTTCCCAGTTCTTGGGCACGAACGTGGTCTCGCCTGCACGCACGGCAGCGATGGCCGGCTCTGCGAGCGTCTTGGCGTCGACGTACCATTGGTCCGTCAGGTAAGGCTCGATCACCACGCCGGATCGGTCGCCATGCGGGACCATGTGCGTGTTGGGTTCGATCTTTTCGAGGAATCCGAATTCCTCGAGGCGCGACACGATCAGTTTGCGCGCGGCGAAGCGGTCCATGCCGTCGAACTCTTCGGCAAACATCAGCGCGCCTTCCGGCAACCCGCGCAGATAATCTTCGTTGCCGGTCAACGACAGTCGCGCTTCCTGATCGAGAACGCTGATCTGCGGGAGACCATGGCGCTTGCCGACTTCGAAATCGTTGAAGTCGTGCGCGGGTGTGATCTTCACGGCACCTGATCCCTTTTCGGGATCGGAATAAGCGTCAGCGACGATCGGAATCTTGCGTCCGACCAGCGGCAGGATCACATGCTTGCCGACAACGTGCTTGTAGCGCTCGTCGTCTGGATTCACGGCAACCGCGGTGTCGCCCAGCATGGTTTCAGGACGCGTCGTTGCGACGACAACGAAGGTCGCCGGATTCTCCGGATCGAATTCAACGCCTTCCAGCGGATAGCGGAGATGCCAGAGATGCCCCCTCACCTCGGTCTGCTGAACCTCGAGATCGGAGATCGCGGTGAGCAGCTTCGGGTCCCAGTTGACCAGACGCTTGTCCTTGTAGATGAGGCCCGCATTATAAAGTTCTACGAAAACTTTAAGAACGGCCTTCGACAGGCCCTCGTCCATGGTGAAGCGCTCGCGTGACCAGTCGCACGATGCGCCCAGCCGCCTGAGCTGATTGACGATTGTCCCGCCGCTTTCAGCTTTCCATTCCCAGACGCGCTCAACGAACTTGTCGCGGCCCATGTCGCGGCGGCCAGGCAGCTGCCGTTCCATGAGCTGGCGCTCGACCACCATCTGCGTCGCGATCCCGGCATGGTCCGTGCCGGGTTGCCACAGCACGTCCCGCCCCCGCATCCGCTCAAAGCGGCACAGGATGTCCTGCAGCGTATTGTTCAGGGCGTGCCCCATATGGAGCGAGCCGGTGACGTTCGGCGGCGGAATGACGATGGTGAACGGTTCGGCCTCGCGGCGCTCGGGCCGCCCGGCCTTAAAGGCGCCCGCCTCTTCCCATGCGCGCGCGATGCGGCCCTCGATGTCGGCTGGCGAATAGGTCTTTTCGATCATGATACTGCAATCAATGGGGTCTGATGCGCTAGAAACCTTCCGGCGCGCATCAAGTCAACACGGTAAAATGGAGGTTTTTCGACGGAAATCGCCGGGGCGACGGCTTATCTGCCCCGGGATACACGCTCGATCTCGGCCCGGACGATCCTCTCGACCAGACTGGGCAGATTGTCGTCGAGCCAGGATTTCAGCATCGGCCGCAGCATTTCCTTGACCAGATCCTCAAGGGTCCGCGCGTTATTGCTAAGGACGGTGCTGGCCAACGCGTTGAAGGCCGACTCGACCGATGCAGCCGCAGTATTCGAGAGCATGCTCGGCATATCGAGGGGCGGGTTGCGGTTCGGGCGATCGAATGACGGTGAATCGAGTGACGGCGGATCGATCCGCGTGGCTTGCGGTGCCGCGCCCGCGCCGGATTCAGCGAATTCAAGGTCGTCGTCGGGCTCGACCTTCTGGAACGTTGCCGGGGTCGTCTCCGGCACGGCCATCTGCTCGGTCAGTTCGAACACGTCGTTGTCGGCCACATCAGCTTCCGGCGCTGCTGCCGGTGCAGTAGGCTCGGGGGCATCGAAACTCGCCATCATGGCGTCGATCTCGGCCTGGCTGTTTTTCTCAGCGGCCGGTGCAGGCGCTGGGGCCGGTTCCGGCGCCTTGACCGGAGCAATCGCCGCGGGACGGGGCGCCGCGGGCTTCGGCTCGGGAGCGGGCGCCGGACGCGGCGGTTCGGTTTTGGCAATCGTCGGCTTCGCCGGTTCAGGCTTTGCCGGCGCAACGGCGGCGGCAGGCTTGGCCTCGTCGTCGGAAATGATCCGTCTGATCGACGCGAGAATTTCCTCCATCGAGGGTTCCTGCGCCTTTGCCGGTTGGTTCATTTCCGACTCCACATCAGCGGCTCGTTAAAGAAAGCCGCATTCACTCGCCACGAATCGCTTCGGTACCTCTGCAAAAAGTACGTCATCGCGATATTTGATTGCAAGCAATCGAGGCCTGAACGGGAGCGTTCATCACAGCAGCGTCAGCAGCCCCGCGCGCAATTCCCGGCGGCTTATGCCGCGGGGCGATTTGCGCACGACGCAGTGTGAGTCGCCTTAGTGGCCGTCAGGAGTGCGGACGCCGATCCAGCTGTCGCGAACCTGCTGATAATGCACATTCGGGTCGTAGATCGTGGTTCTCAGCTTGAGCACCTGCGGCGAGAGCCGGCCGACAGAGTTCAGAACGCTGTAGGACGCGACCACACGATCATGCTGTGCCGTCACCAGTGCAACGCGGGCGTTAACCAGCGCTTGTTGCTGGTTGAGGACGTCGAGCGTGGTGCGCTGTCCGACGCGGGCCTCTTCACGGACGCCGTTGAGTGCGATCTCGGCGGCATCGACCTGTGCCTGTGCCGAGGCGACCTGAGCCTTGCCCGCAAGCAACTGTCCCCATGCCTGAGCGACGTCGGCCCGGGTCTGATCACGAACGCGGTCCATGTTGAGACGCTGCTGCGCGAGCGATTCCTTGGATTGACGGATCAGCGCGTATTCCGCGCCACCCTGGTAGATCGGAACCGACAGGTTGGCCGTAGCCGATGCATTGAACTGGCGGAAGAACGTGAGCGTGGTTTCGTAAGACTGCTGAACGTTGCCCTGCAGAGTCACCGTGGGAAACAAGGCACCTTCGTTGATTTTGACCTGCAGATAGCTCACGTCGATGCCGTACATGGCGGCAGTCACGTTCGGATTCTCAATAAGTCCCTGATTAACGGCCAGTTGCAGGGTCTTGGGCAGATAACGGTCGACGGGCGAGCCCGGTGCAAGATGCACGGGATCACTGCCGATGATGCGTCGGAAATTGGCCCGCGTGGTCGTCAGCGTCGATTCGGCGCTCAACAACTGCGTGCGGCCGGCGGCAAGCTGGGCTTCCGACTGCGCAACGTCAGTGCGAGTCACCTCGCCGACATTGAAGCGGTCGCGAGTCTGCTTCAGGGTCTGTTCGAGGACGCGAACGTTGCTTTTCTGCACTTCGACAATCGCGGAGTCGCGCAGATAGTCCATGTAGATCGTCGCGGCCGACAAGAGCACGCTTTGCTCCAGGACGCGCAGGCCTTCGCGCGCGGCGGAGACCTGGCTTTCGCTGGCGCGCACGCGGTTGGCAGTCTGGCCGCCGTTGTAGAGCGTCTGCGTGATCGTTCCGCCGATGCTGCGCGGCGAGTTGGCACCGTTCACGACCGATGACGTCAGGACATCGCCGCCCGGTGTGCTGGTGACAGTCTTGCTTTGAATATCGCTGTACTGAGCGCCCGCGCTGGCCGTTACCGCAATTCTCGGCCGATAGCCGGAAAGCGCTTGCGGGACGTTTTCGTCCGTGGCCCGCACAGAGGCGCGCTGGGCGTTGAGTTGTGGGTTGTTCTGATAAGCCCGCGAGAGCGCCGCTTCAATGGTGTCCGCGAGGACAGGCGTGGTTGCCGCACACAGCATCAGCGCTGCGGCTGCGGCACCTGCAAACGGCCACGCCCGGTATTTGTTCGACATGCCAATCAATCCCAAGGCCGGCTGCATCCCGACGGGCGCAACCGGGTCATCGACTCAAACGAGAGCCCGCTCCCCACGCCAACATAGGCGGCGACGCGAGGTGACGGAACCCCATCCGTACTTTTCGGTCGGAAAGTCCCCAGATGTGGGACATTGCGGCCACACTTCTGTACCGGCCCAAATTCAGGCCCTCGAAACCTAAAAACTGAAGGCAGGAACACGCTCAAGGCCCGGCAAAGTGGGCTCGACGGCGTCGAAGAGTGTTCGGGTACCGTAATCCGATGGTGAGCGCGTGACCAAAACCGCTCGCGATGGGCGGACGTCAGCAAAGACTCCAACCAGTCGGCCACCGATCTTCAACTGCTGGTAGAGCGCCTCCGGCACAATCTCGGTCGCACCGTTCAGCAGGATGACATCGTAGGGACCGTTGGCGGGATCACCCTCACCGGCCGCTCCTGCGGAAACGGCCACCTTGCCAGCACCTGTGGCACTCAAGGCTGCACGGGCGTTGGCTGCCATATCCGGGCTCGACACCACTGCAAAGACGTCCGCCGCCAGACGCGCCATCACTGCGGCCGCATACCCGGTCGCTGAGCCCGTCACGAGCACCCGATCCGTCGCTGCGACCTCCGCAGCCTGAATCATCTTGGCGAGTACGGCGGGTTGAATCAGGAAATCGCGCCCTGCGACGGTGCCGACGTCGATGTCGCGGTCAAGATAGGCGAGCGCTCGCTGGTTGGCGGGCACGAAAGCTTCGCGTGGAATCGCGAGCATCGCCTCAATGATGCGCAGATCGGTGACGTCACTCGGGCGCACCTGACAATCGACCATTCTTTGGCGGGCGGTCAAAAGGTCAGACATAAAATATCCTCGCAGTCGTTCCCTGAATCCGGGATTCTGCGCGGCATCTTTGAGGCAAGCGAATAAGCGATGCAAGTGGCAGAAGGTGCGAGATGAGGTGAGCGATCGCGCCTGTGAAGCGTCCCCTCGTAAGTGCGGCCGACACTAAAAAGGATAATCCGGCGGGAGCCCGGCAACACAGAATCATTGTCTGCCGATCGCCGAATCCTCACGCGGCCGGCGCGCCTGCCCCAACAGAAGGGCGACGGACGCGAAACACGAGATACCTCGTGTAAGGCTTTGATTTTATGGAGATTTGGCTCCCCGGGCTGGATTCGAACCAGCGACCATTCGATTAACAGTCGAATGCTCTACCGCTGAGCTACCGAGGAATACTGCCGAAGCAGCGATGGCGCCGCATATAACAAAGGGCCCAGCGCTTGCAAAGCGCTAATCGCTCAAAAAAGCAATCAGCGACAAGAGTGTTGGAGGCCACGACCAGAATTGAACTGGTGTAAACGGTTTTGCAGACCGCTGCGTAACCACTCCGCCACGTGGCCATCCTGCGCCTCCGGTGGTCTGGAACCGCGCCCCGCATATACAGGACCACTGATGGTCCGGCAACCGGCCTCAGCGGTGTTCCGGGGACAGCATGAATATTCCTTGTAAACGACGGTTGGCAGCGTTGCGCCACCCTGCCCGTATCGGGTGCCACCAGCCTATCGGCTCTGTCGTAGGCGAGCGCGGTTGGAAGTCGGACGCAACGGATCGAAAGATGCCGCTGCGTCCAACTGTCCGTGCGTTTCTATTCTTCTCTTCAGGCCGCCGAGCGAGTTGCGCTGACCGGATGCACGGTGCGGAAGCCGACGTTCAGCCGGTTCCAGCCGTTGATTGCGACAATCATCATTGTCAGCTTGATCTGCTCATCTTCGGAGAACTGGGCCTTGAGCGCCTCGTAGACGTCGTCCGGCGCGCCCTTGTCCGCGACCAGCGTCAGCGCCTCGGTCCACGCCAGTGCGGCGCGCTCCCGATCGGTGTAGAGCGGCGACTCGCGCCATGCAGAAAGCAGATAGAGGCGCGCTTCGGTTTCGCCGGCCTTGCGAGCGTCTTTGGCGTGCATATCGAGGCAAAAAGCGCAGCCGTTGATTTGCGAAGCCCGCATCTTCACTAATTCCATCAGGCTGTGCTCCAGCCCGTTTTCGGTGATGCTGACACCGAAATCGAGTAGCGGCTTGAGCAGGTCGGGCATCGCGAACAGGTTCAGTCTCGGTTTCATCTCGTTTCCTATGCTCATGGGGGCATTCCCGGAAACAAGACGAGGTAATGCGTGGGGATGTGACACCGGCCGTGAAGTTTTGCGGGTGTCAGGCTCTCAGGGAAATGCTCCCTGACCACAGACTGTTATGACAACGAGCTCAGGGACTACTTACGCGGCCGACGGCGCCGGTGGTCGCGGCGGGGCTTCGGTTTCGGAGCGAGTTCAGGAGTTGTCGCCTGCACGTCCCGGTATCGCGCCAGCATCCGCTGAAACGTCTCGATCAACGCCGTTTCGATGTCGCTGCGCCTTTCCAGCCGCCCCAGCAGCATGGCTGTGGCCTCGATCGTGGACAATCCGTCCCGGCGGGGTTCTCGGCGGAGTTTGCCGTAAAGCGAGGGATGCGACGGCCCGAGGATGACCCGCTGGCACTTGAGCATCCAGGCATTGCGCCACCACAATGCCTTGGCCTGACTCCAGGTCCCGTCGAGCACCACGATGCCTTCGATATCGTCGAGAATTTCTCGCTGGTGATGCTCGGGCTGGCCCTTGCGATCGATAGCCAGAACATCCCGGCCGGCCGCCAGGTCTGCGACTTTCGCGGATCCCAGGTAGAGGATTGCCCAGCGGGCGGGATCGACGGTGCGGCCGAGAATCTTGGACAGGCTCGGCCACGACAGCCCGATCTTGAGAACAGAGTTCTCGAGCGACAATGCAGTCAAACGCGCGGTCCCGAGCGCCCTGTCCTGCTCCTGCGGATGCTGCAGGATCACGACCTCGATCCGGTTCTGAAGCGGTTCAAGGCTGTCGCAGATGCAGAGCGGTTCCGCTTTTCCGCAATGAGGGCAATCGGCGATTTCCTGGAGCGGCGCGGTTTCGGATGAAGATGACATCGCTCGCCTATACGCTGCGGTCCGCGCCACAGCAACGCCGATCGCTGACTATTCGGCCGGCGCCGCGGTCGGCAGTGTCTCTGACCCGCGACGGCTGCGCAGTCGGTCGATCAGCAGGTAGATCACCGGCGTCGTGTAAAGCGTCAGGATCTGGGACACGATCAGGCCGCCGATAATGGTAATGCCCAGCGGCCGGCGCAATTCGGTCCCCGGCCCGACCGCGAGAACAAGCGGAACAGCAGCCAAGAGCGCGGCCATCGTGGTCATCAGGATCGGCCGGAACCGCGCAAGGCTGGCTTCGAATATCGCCTCTTCCGACGACAATCCGCGGTGGCGCTCGCCCTCGAGAGCGAAGTCGACGATCATGATGCCGTTCTTCTTGACGATGCCGATCAACAGGATGATGCCGATAAACGCGATCACCGTCAGCGGCGTTCCGGTCAGTACCAGAGCCAGCAGCGCGCCGAGACCTGCGGAGGGCAAAGTCGAAATGATCGTCAGCGGATGGATCAGGCTTTCGTAGAGCACACCCAGCACGATGTAGACCGCGATGAGCGCCCCCAAAATCAACAGCGGTTGACGGCTGGTGGTCTTCTGGCTGTCGCCGGCATTGCCGTCGAAGCTGGTTCTGATCCCCTCCGGCATATGCAGTTCGCCGACCGCCCGCTCGATATTGGCGATTGCGGTCTGTAACGGCACGTCGGGCAAGGTGTCGAACGACACCGTGGTCGATGGAAATGACCCTTGATGAAAAACCGACAGCGGCGACAGTTCCCGTTTGGTGTGAATAAGCGCGGACAACGGCACCTGTGCGCCATTGTTGCCGGCAACATAAATATGATCGAGGTCGGCGGGATCGCCCTGGAATTGGGATCCGACTTCCAGCACGACCTTGTACTGGTTCCGCTGGGTATAGACCGTCGAAATCTGGCGCTGGGAAAAGGCGTTGTTGAGCGCGTTGTCGATGTCCTGAACGTCGACGCCAAGACTGGATGCTTTCTGCCGATCAATAGACAACGTGAGTTGCAAGCCGCCCGCCTCCCGGTCGCTCGAGACGCCGGTGATGCCTTCGACGCTCTCCATCTTCTTGGCGACGATTGGCGACCACTTTGCCAGCAGATCGAGATCCGGACTGACGAGCGTGTACTGGTAGTTGGAATCGCTTTGCCGTCCGCCCGTCCGCAGGTCTTGCGCCGCGATCATGAAGAGGCGAATTCCCGGCAATGCGGTTAACTTGCGCCGCAGTCGCTCTATCACCAGTTGCGTCGAGAGGCCATTCCTTTCAGCGAGCGGCTTGAGGCTGATGAACATGCGCCCGCGATTGGATCCGGTGCCGTTTACGCCGCCGAGCGAGGAGCCGATCCCGTCAACTGCGGGATCCGCCATGACGATGTCGGCTACCTGCTGCTGCAACCCAAGCATCGCCTGGAATGAAACGTCCGGTGACGCGCGCGTCGAGCCGAAAATCAACCCGCTGTCATCCTGCGGAAAGTAACCTTTGGGCACTTTCACATAGAGCGTTGCCGTAAGGGCTATCGTGGCGAAGAACACCACGATTGTAACGATCGGGAACCGCAGCACGACATGCAGGGTTCGTTCGTAGAAGGCGATCAGGCGCGACAGAAAACCTTCTACCAGCCGGTCGAAGCGCGTCGCGTTCGTGGAGACGGTTTCCTTGACATAGTGCGCGCAGATCATCGGCGTCACTGTGAGCGACACGACCATCGAGACGAGGATTGCGAAGGTCAGCGTCATTGAAAATTCGCGGAACAGGCGCCCGACGACGCCTTCCATGAAAATCAACGGGGTGAACGCGGCGATCAGCGACAGGCTGATCGACAGCACCGTGAATCCGATCTGCTTGGAGCCTTCGAGCGCCGCCTGATACGGCGACAGGCCACGTTCGAGATTGCGATACATGTTCTCGATCATGACGATGGCATCGTCGACCACAAATCCAACCGAGATCGCCAGCGCCATCAGCGACAGATTGTTGATCGAATAGCCCGCCAGCCACATTCCCGCGCAGGTCCCGGCGAGTGCCAGGGGCACCGAGATGCCGGCCGCCACGGTGGGGGTGACGCGGCGCAGGAACACGAAGACGACCAGCATCACCAGGATAGCGGTGGCAAGAAGCGTCCATTCCATGTCCTCGACGCTGGCCCGGATCGTACCTGTTCGATCTGACAGGATCGAGATTTCGACGCCGCGCGGAATCCATTCCCTCAGTTGAGGCAGCAACGCCTTCACACGATCGACCGTCTCGATGACGTTGGCGTCCGGTTGCTTGGTGACGAGGATCAGAACCGCCGGCTGCTTGTTGTACCAGGCGAACGATCGGCTGTTCCGTGTCGAATCTTCCACGGTGGCGATGTCCGACAGGCGAACCGAGTTGCCGTTCGCGTTCTTGATGATGATGTCGCGGAACTGGGCGGCCGTCCGCATCTGCGGATTGATCGCGATGGTTTCCCCCAGCCGTCCGCCTTCGAATATGCCGACGGGGCCGATGGGGTTGGCGTTGACGATCGCGGTGCGAACGTCCTCGCTGGAAATCCCGGCCGTCGCCAGCGCCCCCGGGTTGATCTGGATACGGACGGCCGGTTGATCGGCACCGCTAACTGTCGCCTCCCCTACACCGGAGACCTGTGAGATCCTTTGCGCAACCACGGTGTCGGCGATGTCGTACATCGCACTGGGCAGGATGGTCTTTGAGGTCAGCGCGATAATCAGAACGGGCGATGCGGCGGGATTGAGCTTGCGAAACCGGGGCAGCGTCGGCAGGTCCGTCGGCAGATCGCTCAGCGAGGCGTTGATTGCGGCCTGCACATCGCGGGCGGCCTTGTCGATGTCGCGGCCGATCGCGAATTGCAGGGAAATATTGGTCGAGCCGACGGAGCTTTGCGAGGTGATCTGGTCGATACCGGCGATCTCCCCAAGCCGGCGCTCAAGAGGCGCGGCTACCGTTGCCGCCATCACCGAGGGATCGGCCCCGGGGCGCTGGGCGCTGACGCGGATCGAGGGAAAATCGACGTTCGGTACGCTTGCGACAGGCAGGAACCGATAAGCCACCAGACCGACCAGGAACAGCCCGATCGCGAGCAGCGTGGTGCCGACCGGTCGTCTGATGAACGGTTCGGAGAGCGAGCTCAATGCAGACCCTCGGTAGCGCCCGCAACGGGTGGCGACGGCAGGTCGCCGGCAGGCGGAACGGCTTTTTCGATACGGCGGTTGATACGGTCGAGCGCCAGGTAGATCACCGGCGTCGTATAGAGGGTGAGCAACTGGCTGAGCAGCAGGCCGCCGATAATCGAAACGCCGAGCGGAAAGCGCAGTTCAGCGCCGGTGCCGCTTTCCAGCGCGAGCGGCAACGCGCCGAACAGCGCAGCCAGTGTCGTCATCATGATCGGCCGGAAGCGCAACAGGCAGGCCTGGACGATCGCGTCGTAGGGCGTCATGCCTTGATGACGCTCCGCTTCCAGCGCGAAGTCGATCATCATGATCGCGTTCTTCTTGACGATGCCCATGAGCAGGATGATGCCGATCAGCCCGATGACCGACAGGTCCTGCCCGCACAGGATCAGCGCGAGGATTGCGCCGATGCCCGCCGACGGCAGCGTGGAAAGGATCGTGATCGGATGGATGTAGCTCTCATAGAGCACGCCCAGCACGATGTAGATGGTGATGAGCGCAGCAAGGATCAGCCAGGGTTGACCGGCGAGCGAGCGTGAGAACTCGGCGGCGTCGCCGGAATACAGCCCTGTGATGCTGCTCGGCATACCGATGCGCTTTTCGATCTCGGCGATCCGGGTCACGGCAGCGCCGAGCGCCTCGCCCGGCGCAAGATTGAAGCTGAGCGAAATCGCCGGGAACTGGGCCTGATGCGAAATTGCCAGCGGCGCGGTCGTGCGCTTCAGCGTGGCGATGGCATCGATCGGAACCTGCGCGCCATTGGTGCCGGGCACATAAAGTTTCGACAGCACCGACGCGTCGCGTTGGTACTCCGGAAGTGCTTCCAGCACCACGCGATACTGGTTGGCCTGACCGTAAATCGTCGAGACCTGGCGCTGGCTGAAGGCGTCATTGAGCGTATCGTTGACGGCCTGCAGCGATACGCCAAGCTGTCCGGCGCGCTGGCGGTCAACATCGATCAGGGCGCGCAGCCCCCCTTCCTGCGATTCCGAAGACACATCCTGGAACAGCGGATCGGCCCGCATTTCCTTGACGAGACGGTCCGCCCATAGCGTCACGTCCGGCGCATGGGTGCCGGTCAGAGTGTACTGATAGAGCGATCGGCTGGCGCGCGTGCTGATCTGGATATCCTGCACGGGCTGGAAATAGACCGTCATTCCCGGAATCGATGCGACGCTCTGCTTGAGCCGGGTCACGATCTGGCTGACGTCGAGCTTGCGCTCGCCGCGCGGCTTCAGTGTCATCACCAGCCGTCCGACGTTCGGGGTCGGATTGACCGAGCCGGCACCGATCACCGACACCACGCCGATAACGTCGGGGTCGCTCTGTACCACCTTGGCGATTTCAGCCTGGCGCGCCTGCATCTCCGCGAACGACACATCCGGCCCGGCCTCGGTGACGGCGGTGATCGAGGCTGTATCCTGTAACGGCAGGAAGCCCTTCGGCGCGACGATATAGAGAGCGATGGTGAGCGCGATGGTGAGAAACGTGACCATGAGTGTCGCGCGCTGATGACGCAGCACCCACAGCAAGGACCGGTGATATCCGTCGACGGCCCTGTCGATCCACGCGCTGACGGTGGCAAGACCGGGAACTGCCCTTTCTTCGCCATGCGATTTCAGCATCCGCGAGCACATCATGGGCGTCAGCGTCAGGGACACGACGGCGGATGTCACCACAGCAATGGTCAAGGTCAGCGCAAACTCGCGGAACATTCGCCCGACAAGTCCCGACATGAACAGCAGCGGAATGAACACCGCGATCAGCGAGACCGTCAGCGAAATCACCGTGAACCCGATCTCGCGCGCGCCGCGCAAGGCGGCATCCATCGCGCTTTCGCCGTTCTCCATATGGCGGACGATGTTCTCGATCATCACAATGGCGTCGTCGACAACAAATCCGGTTCCGATGGTCAGCGCCATCAGCGATAGATTGTCGAGGCTGAAGCCCGAGAAATACATGATCCCGAAGCTGGTAATCAGCGACAGGGGCAGCGCCACGCCGGCAATAATCGTCGCGCGCATCGAGCGCAGGAACAGCAGCACCACCAGTGTGACGAGGATTACGCTGAGAACGAGGGTAAACTGCACGTCTTTCACCGACGCCTTGATGGTATCGGTCCGGTCGCTGACGATGGACAGTTTCACCGCCGCCGGAATTGCCCTTTGCAGCTTCGGGATCTCGGCACGGATCTGGCGAACCACGTCGATCACGTTGGCGCCGGGCTGGCGTTGGATGTCGATGATGACGGCCGGTGTGCCTTGATACCAGCCGCCGGTCTTATCGTTTTCCAATCCGTCCACGATCTTCGCAACATCACCGATCGTGACCGGTGAGCCGTTGCGGTAGGCTACGATGATCGGTCTGTATGCATCCGCCGCCGCGATCTGATCATTGGCCGCGATAGTGTAGGCCTGCTGCGCGCCGTCCAGCGACCCTTTCGGTCCTGAAACGTTGGCGCCGGCAATCGCAGTGCGCAAATCCTCCATGGAGATGCCATAGGCGGCGAGACGGGCCAGATCGGCCTGCACCCTCACCGCCGGCTTGAGGCCGCCGAGCACCGAAACCCGGCCGACGCCGGTGATCTGCGCCAGCCGCTGCGCCATCAGCGTATCGGCGATGTCGCTCATTGCGCGCAGTGACGTGGTTTCCGACGTCAGCGCCAGCGTCATCACCGGCGCATCGGCCGGATTCACCTTGGCATAGGTCGGCGGATACGGAAGGTTTTTGGGCAGTATGCCGGCGGCGGCATTGATCGCTGCCTGGACGTCCTGCGTCGCCCCGTCGATATCGCGATTGAGATCGAACTGCAGGGATATCTGGCTGACGCCGAACGAACTCGTGGAGATCATCGTCGACAGCGCCGGGATTTGCCCAAGCTGCCGCTCGAGCGGTGCAGTCAGCAGCGAAGCCACCACATCCGGGCTGGCGCCGGGTAGCCGCGTCGAAACCTGCACCGTCGGAAAGTCCACCTGCGGCAAGGCGGACACGGGCATTGCCCAATATCCGAGCGCGCCGCCGATCAAAAGCGCGATCCCCAGCAGCGACGTGGCGATCGGACGGCGAATGAATGGTTCGGAGACGCTCATCTTATCGCTCCGCGATCAGACCGGTGACGTTCAGCGCCGGCCTCTTTTCTGCTCGCGCTTGCGCGGCGCGAGATCCTGCTCCGGCGTGCTTTCCTGACCGACGCTGACCTTGGCTCCGTCCGCGAGATTGGCGAAGCCCGTGGTGACCACGCGGTCTCCAACCGTCAGCCCCTTGGCGATCACAGCATTGGTTTCGGTCTGTTGCGTGACGGTGACCGGCTTTGCCGTCACGATATTGTTCGCGCCGATCACATAGACAAACGCGCCAATCGGTCCCCGCTGGACCGCGGACGTCGGGATGACGAGGGCCTTGTCGATGGTTTCGACTTTCAGCCTGACATTCACGAACTGACCCGGCCAGAGCTGGAAATGCGCGTTGGGAAATTCGGCTTTGATCTTCACGGTGCCGGTCGTCTGATCGACCTGATTGTCGATGCCGGTGAGCTTGCCCGTGTCGACGACAGTCTTGCCGTCGTTGCCGAAAACGTCGGTTTCCAGGGTGCCTTTCGAGGCCGCGGCATTGACCCGCACAATCTGCTGTTGCGGCAGGCTGAACTGCACGGCGATCGGCTGGAGCTGGGTGATGACGACGACGCCGGTCGTGTCCGACGCATGGACGATGTTGCCCGGATCGACCTGCCGCAGACCAACACGACCCGACAGCGGCGCGATGATCTTGGTGTAGCCCAAAGTCGTCTGGGCATTGTCGATCGCGGCCTGATCCGATTTGATCAAGGCTTCGAGCTGGGCGACGGTCGCGCGCTGGGTATCGGCCTGCTGCGCCGAACCGGCTTTCGATGCCGCGAGTTCCTGATAACGGGTCAGGTCACGACGCGCATTGGCAAGCTGCGCCTCATCCTGCGCTTTCTTGGCGACGGCCTGATCGTATTGCGCCTGATAGATCGCCGGATCGATTTCGGCCAGAACATCGCCAGCCTTGACGTCCTGTCCCTCCTTGAAGTTCACCGACAAAAGTTTGCCGTCAACCTGAGCCCGTACGGTCACTGTGTTCAGCGCGCGCACGGTGCCGACGCCGTCCAGATAAACTGGCACATCCTCAATGCGCGGCGTCGCGGCCAGTACCGGGACAGCCTGCTCCGGCATGGTGCGGGCGGGTCGCTGTTCCTTGTGGTATGCTGTCCATGCGATGTAGCCGAGGCTGGCGAGGATCAGTATGGCCAAAGCAATCGAAATAGTGCGGCGGCGGGCACCGGACGCGACTTGGGCCGCCTTCTCGCCGGCGGCCTTGGCCTTGTCGTTCACGTCTGGCTTAAAGAGCATTGCTCCGAGCTTCCACCTTGGGCATCCATCCGCCCCCCAGGGCCTGATATAGGCTTACAATTGCTTGCAGCCGGGCAAGCTCCGCCTGGGTCAGAGAATCTTCAGCCTGAAATAGCGTCAATTGCGTGTTTAGCACAGTCACGATGTCTGCCGTTCCGGCCTGAAGCTGCCGCTCGGACAGGTCGAAGGCCCGGCGGGATGCGGTTACGACCACCCGCTGGAGCCGCAATCGCTCCGAGGTCTGCCGAACCGCCACCAGCGCGTTATCGACGTCGGCGAAGGCCGAGATGACTGTTTTGCGGTACGTCTGCAGCAGTTCGTCCTGTTGGGCCTTGGTCAGGTCGAAATTGGCCTGAATCCGTCCGGCGTCGAAAATCGGCTGGGTCAGCCCGGCCGCGAGGCTGAAAAATGCTGATTGCGGGGAAAACAGGGCCGCGAGAGCGGCGCTCTGGTAGCCGCCCTGCCCCGTCAACTGAATGCTCGGAAAGAACTGAGCCCGTGCACTCCCCACGTTGGCTGTGGCAGCGGCGAGCTGGGCCTCCTGTCGGCGGATGTCGGGACGCTGGGTGAGCAGTTCAGAAGGAATGCCGGGCGTCACCCGCGGAATTCCAATACGCCCCAGCGAGCCGCCGATGACGCGGATGCTTTCCGGCGGACGCGCGACAAGCGTTGCGAGGATATTCTGGTTCTGCGCCAGTGTCTGGCGCAGCGGAGGAAGCTGCGCGCGCTGGTTGGCGAGCAGGCTTTCCTGCTGGGCGAGATCGAGGTCCGAGCCGGTGCCGGCATCGACCCGAGCCTTGATGGCATTGTAGATACGCTGAGCGCTGGCAATGTTGCGATTGGCCGTGGCGATCCGGTCCTGCGCGGCGAGCACCTGGAAATAGGCATTCGCGACGCTGGCAAAGGTCGTCAGGGCGACCACGTCCCGGTCGAACCGGTTGGCGTTGGCGGTTTCCTCTGCGGCCCGCAGCGCGTCGCGGTTCTTGCCCCAGAAATCGATCTCGTAGCTGGCGTTGAGTGTTGCCGAATAGGTCGTCTGTTCGCCGCGGCGCAGGCCGGTGCCTGAAGATACGGTCGTCGATGACTCCGACGATTTCGACCGCGTGATGGATGCATCACCGTTCAGTGCCGGAAACAGGCTTGCGCCGGTCTGACGCGCCAGGGCATCCGCTTGAAGGATGCGAGCGGTGGCCGCCGCGATGTCCAGATTGACCGTGTGGGCCTCTTCGATCAGCGAGGTCAGTTCGCGTGACTTGAACGCGCGCCACCAGTCGAGCGTCGGCGGTCGTTCCTGCCCCCTGCTGGAATCGGACTTGTAGGCGGCTGGAATATCGAGCGCTGGATCAGGGAGGTCGGCCGTCAGAATGCAGCCCGACGACGCTGCGGCGACGGCAAAGGAGGCGCACAGCGCCGCAGGCCGCGACAGCCGTGCGCGAATGTCACGTAGAGGGGGAAACTGAAACAAGACCACCAGCCAAGGGATTCGCGAAACCAACGCGGTATTCTAGCGTCCCCTTCAGACGCCGGACAGCCATCCGGGCCGGATAACGTGTTGGCCGCACCGCTGTGGCGAAATATCCACACCATACGATTTCCCCAGCAAAACGAGGTTTTCAGCAGTCGGCGTGGCCAAGAAGAAAGCTTGATTACAAAGATTTCACCCACCAGTGCGCCTTCTGGACGCAGAGCCGGCCAGCGGATGTTTGCCGGCGCGGAGGACTGCGAATCAGCCTCCCCTGATCACAGATCGTCAGACGACACCTCGCCTCGGGAAATATTCACGGAGAAGATTATCCCACGACGCTTTCTTCGCAGGGACGATTAGCCTGCTGTCGAGCGATGGCGAAGTGGTTTGGTTTCGATGGGCGAACTTGCACGCGGCGAAACGATTTTGCGAGTTCGTGTTCGACTGGTGGGACACTTGTGCCGCCCGCGTTGCGGGCCTAGGTTTAACATCTCATCCCGTCTGTTTTCTGCGTGAATTGCGATCCCATGCATATCCATAAAAACGTCGTCGACGCTATCGGCAACACACCCCTGATCAAGCTGAAGCGTGCATCGGAAATCACCGGCTGCGAAATTCTCGGCAAGGCCGAATTCATGAATCCCGGCCAGTCGGTCAAGGATCGCGCGGGCAAGCAGATGATCCTCGAGGCAGAGAAGCGCGGCGAGCTCAAGCCCGGCGGCCTGGTGGTTGAAAGCACTGCCGGCAACACCGGTATTGGTCTCGCACTTGTCGCGGCTGCGCGTGGTTATCGCACCATCATCGTCATCCCGGAAACGCAAAGCCAGGAGAAGAAGGATGTGCTGCGGCTGTTCGGCGCCGAACTGGTCGAAGTGCCTGCGCTTCCGTACAGCAATCCGAACAACTATCAGCACGTCGGCCGCCGGCTTGCCGATGAATTACGCAAGACAGAAAAGAACGGCGTCATCTTCGCCGACCAGTGGAATAACCTGGATAACCGCAAGGCCCACTATGTTTCGACCGGCCCGGAGATTTGGGAACAGACCAACGGCAAGGTCGATGGGTTCATCTGCTCGATCGGCACTGGCGGCACGCTGGCTGGAACGTCGAAATTTCTGCGCGAGAAGAAAAACGATATCATGATCGGGGTCGCCGATCCGCGCGGCGCGGCGATGTACAATTACTTCGACCACGGCGAGGTAAAATCCACCGAAGGCGGCTCGGTTACCGAAGGAATCGGTCTTGGACGCGTGACCCCGATCATCGAGGACGCCAAGGTCGACAAGGCCTATCTCATTCCGGACGAGGAAGCGGTCCCAATCGTGTTTGATCTTCTCGAGCACGAAGGTCTCTGCGTGGGTGGTTCCTCGGGAGTGAACGTCGCGGGCGCCATCCGTCTCGCCAAGGACCTTGGCCCTGGCCATACCATCGTGACGATCCTTTGCGACTACGGCACGCGCTATCAGTCGAAGCTGTTCAATCCGGAATTCCTTCGCTCCAAGAACCTGCCCGTGCCCGAATGGCTCGAACAGAAGAAGAGCGCCATCAACATTCCGTACGAAAAGACCTGACGCGACCGGTCAGCGCAGGATCTGGCTGAGGAACAGCTTGGTCCGCGCATGTTGCGGGTTCGAGAAGAAGCGATCCGGCGTGTTCGCTTCAATGATCTGCCCCGCATCCATGAAAATAACCCGGTCCGCGACTTCCTTGGCAAATCCCATTTCGTGGGTCACCACGAGCATGGTCATCCCCTCGTTCGCGAGATCCACCATGGTGTCGAGGACCTCCTTGACCATCTCGGGATCGAGCGCCGAAGTCGGTTCGTCAAACAGCATGACTTTGGGATTCATGGTCAGCGCGCGGGCAATCGCAACGCGTTGCTGCTGACCGCCTGAAATCTGGCCGGGATACTTGTTGGCCTTGTCCGGAATTCGCACTCGCTCGAGATATTTCATCGCGGCGGTTTCGGCCTCCTTCTTGGGAATGTTGCGCACCCAGATCGGAGCGAGCGTGCAGTTCTCCAGAACGGTGAGATGCGGAAACAGATTGAAACTCTGGAACACCATGCCGACTTCGCGGCGCACTTCGTCGACACGGCGCAGATTGGGCCCGAGTTCGATGCCGTCGACAACGATCGTGCCTTCCTGAAATTCCTCGAGCGCGTTGATGCAGCGGATGAGCGTCGATTTACCCGAGCCTGATGGGCCGCAGATAACAATGCGTTCGCCGCGTCCGACTTCGAGATCGATGTCGCGAAGGACGTGGAAGTCTCCGTACCATTTGTTCAGGCCCGTGATGGATACGATCGGATCGCCTGCCATGATGTCCCCGTCTCAGGTGTTGCGGTGTGCGTTGAGGCGGCGCTCGACGAACAGCGAGTAGCGCGACATTGTAAAGCAGACCACGAAATAAATGATCCCGGTGAAGGCGAACCCGGTGAACAGGGTCGTCGGCGTTGCCCAGTTCGGATCGGCGAACGACGCCCGCAACTGCCCCAGCAGATCGAACAGCGCCACGATCAGAACCAGCGTGGTGTCCTTGAACAGCGCGATGAAGCTGTTGACGAGCCCGGGAATGACGTGACGCAGCGCCTGCGGCAAAACAATGAGACCCGTTGTTTTCCAGTGCGACAGGCCCAGGGCGCTCGCCGCCTCCGGCTGGCCTCGCGGGATCGCCTGGAGGCCGCCACGGATCACCTCCGCATTATACGCCCCCGCGAACAAGGCAATACCAATCAGAACACGGACAAGGCCATCGATGGTGAAATTGCCGGGCAGGAACAACGGAAGCATGTAGGTCGCAAAGAACAGAACGGTGATCAGCGGCACGCCGCGCCAGAATTCGATGAAGGCGACGGAGAAAATGCGGATCAATGGAATGGTCGAGCGCCGTCCCAGCGCCAGCGCGATTCCAACCGGCATGGACGCGACGATGCCCGTGACCGAAACCACCATCGTCACCAGCAGACCGCCCCACTGACGGGTATCGACAAGCGGCAGGCCGCCACTATCGAGACCCATGACCAGAATGACGATCGCGATCCCGGCGAACGAGGCAATGCTGAGCAACAGCCCACGCCAGCCGTTGCGAACGCCGCCAGTGAGCAGGAACACGAGCAAGGAAATCAAGACCGCGCTGACGGCAAGATCCGCCCAGAGCGGATTGGCGAAGGTGTCGATATAGTCGCGCAGCCAGACCAGCGGCCAGCAAACGAGCCAGATGATGTCACTGATCCTGAGCAGCAACTTGCCGATCAGCCCGGTCAACTCGCCGGCCCATCCGGCCGAAAAGCCAAGGCGCTGACCGGCGTCACGGAAACTTGCCGAGAATGCGGAGCCGAGATCGGCAAGCCAATGAATGGCGAAACCTTTAAGGCCTCCGCCGCGCAGCAGGAAGAAGGCGACGAAAGGGAATGCAACGAAAAACAGACCGGCGTTCAACGCCTTGGCCGGCGCGCGGGGAATCAACAGGGGCAACAGCAACAATGCGCCCAGGGCAAACGTCAGGTTGACCCGCCATCGTTCGCTGTCCGGATAGAAACCGTATATGAACTGGCTGAACTTGGCCTGGATAAAGGGCCAGCATGCGCCGACCGGGTGGCCAACGGTCGCCTGCAAGCACGCATTACGATCCGAACCCGTCCAGACGGCATCGACGAACAGAAATCGGATCGTCGGAACAATTGTCAGCCACAGCAACAGCGCGCTGGCGAGCGTCAGCATGATATTGAACGGCGAATTGAAAAGGCGTTCGCGGATGAACCGCGCAAAACCCGTCGTCTTGACCGGAGCGTGACGCGGCTCCGTAATGTCCTGACGAACGAATGAGGCGGGACTCTCGCTCATCGCCCGAGACTCCGCTCAATGCGCCAGCCATAGAGACTCATGATGGCGCTGGTGATCAGCGAGATCAGCAAATAGACGCCCATGGTTATTGCGATGATTTCCACCGCCTGCCCTGTTTGACTGAGCGTCGTGCCGGCGAATACCGAGAATAGATCAGGATAGCCGATCGCCACCGCGAGCGAGGAATTCTTGATCAGGTTGAGGTACTGGTTGGTCAACGGCGGCAGGATGACGCGGAGCGCCTGCGGGATCACGACAAGGCGCATGGTCGCGCGCCGCGGCAACCCCAGCGAGGCCCCCGCTTCCATCTGCCCTTTGGGCACCGACTGGATGCCGGCGCGAACGATCTCGGCGATGAATGCCGCCGTGTAGGTCGAGAGCGCCAGCGTCAACGCCACGAATTCGGGGGCAATCCTCGCTCCACCGGCGAAGTTGAAGCCGCGCAGCACCGGCATTTCAAAATGCATCGGTATGCCGAAGACCAGAATTGAGAGCAGAGGCAGCCCGATCAGCAGAGCCACAACATAGGGCCAGATGGTCAATACCTCACCGCGCTTGAACAGCCGATGGCGGGCATAAGCCCGCATCACCAACGACGCGACGATCGCGATAATGATTGCCGCGATAAATGTGCTGAAGGAGGCTTGCGGGATCGGCGCAGGAACGACGAAGCCGCGATTGCTCAGAAAGGCCGCGTTGAAGATCGAAACGCTCTGGCGGGGACTGGGAAGCGCGCCAAGCACCGCGAGGTACCAGAACAAGATCTGGAACAGCAGCGGCAGGTTGCGGATCAACTCGACGTAGCCGCCGCTGACGCGGGCCAGCAGCCAGTTCGGTGACAATCGCCCGAGAGCGACAAGAAAGCCGATGATCGTCGCGAACACGATGCCGATGGCGGACACCACCAGCGTATTCAACAGCCCGACGAAGAATACGCGGGTGTAACTGTCGGTCTCCGAGTAAGGGATCAGCGTCTGGCTGATGCCAAACCCGGCCGTGTTGGACAGGAATCCGAACCCCGAGGCGATGCGTTGGGCCTGGAGGTTGGCCCGCGCATTGGCGACGATCTCGTAGCCGACCCAGATCAGCAGCGCGAGAAAGACGATCTGGAAAACGAAACCGCCCCACCCCGCGCGGCCTCCCAGCATGCGGCGCAGCCGAAGAAGAAGCTGGAGCGGAGGCTTTCGCTGCTCGGCTGCCATGGCAGCGCCCGATCCGGGTTAGCGGATCGGAGGTGCGTACTGGATGCCACCCTTGTTCCAGAGCTTGTTGAGGCCTCGTGCAATTCCGAGCTTGGAGCCGGCGCCGACGTTGCGGTCGAACGATTCGCCGTAATTGCCGACGGCTTTCACAATCCGGATGACCCAGTCCTTGGTCAGACCGAGCTGTTCACCCAGATTGCCGTCGGTGCCGAACACACGCTTGAGCTCGGGCTTGGTCGATTTCGCCATTTCATCGACGTTCTTCTGGGTGATGTTGAGTTCTTCCGCATTGATCATGGCGAACAGCGTCCACTTGACGATGTCGAACCACTGGTCGTCGCCGTGGCGGACGACTGGTCCCAAAGGCTCCTTCGAGATCACTTCGGGCAGCACCACGTGATCGTTGGGATTCGCCAGCTTGAGGCGCTCGGCATAGAGCTGCGAGACGTCCGAGGTGAACACGTCGCAGCGTCCGGATTCATACGCCTTGAGCGTTTCGTCCGCGGTGCCGAACGCGATGATCTCGTATTTCATGTTGTTGCTTTTGAAGTAATCGGCGACGTTCTGCTCGTTGGTCGTTCCGGTCTGCACGCAGATCGATGCGCTGTTCAGCTCGAGCGCGGAGTTGACCTTGAGTGCCTTGCGGACCAGAAACCCCTGGCCGTCATAGTAGGTGATGCCGGTGTAGTTCAGGCCGAGCGAGGTATCGCGGGACAGTGTCCAGGTCGAGTTGCGCGACAGCACGTCGATTTCGCCGGATTGCAGTGCGGTAAACCGGTCCTTGGCCGATAGCGGTACGAACTTGACCTTTTGCGGGTCGTTCAGAACCGCCGCGGCGATCGCGCGGCAGACATCGACATCGATGCCCGTCCAGTTGCCCTTGTCGTCTGGCGATGAAAATCCAGGCAGTCCCTGACTGACGCCGCACGATAACACACCACGGTCCTGAACAGACTTGAGGGTTTGCGCCGCTGCGCTCTGGACATAACCGGCGGCGGCGATAGCAACGACAATGCCGAGGGAGATGCGTTTCATAACGGTGTGCCTTTCAATATGAATCGTGGCGGACATCTGCCGCGGTCGCGAAGCGTTTCCTCGTCCAGACCGGCGGCCTGACATCCGGTCTGAGGCCGGTTAAATACTTGGCGTCTATAACAGAACGGCTGGCGTGACGGGTCAAGGGCTTGACCTTTACGTTGATGGTCTCCTTACTCAATTATCCCGTCGGGAGGACGTTCCCGGCACCCACTCACCTTGCATCCGCCCGCCTAGACTGCCGGGGCGATGAATGAATCCCGATGAAATCTCCACAGAATAAAAATCATTCCAAACCTCTTGCGGTATCAACAGGTCTTGTCACATCCGGCCGCGATACTTTGGCGCAGAAGGGATTCATCAACCCGCCGATCGTGCGCGGCTCGACGGTTCTGTACCCGACGGCCGAAGATTTGCATGCCCATCGCGGAGAATTCCAGTATGGCCGCCACGGCACGCCGACGACCAAGGCGCTGGTCGAAGCGCTGACGACCCTGGAAGGCCCCAACTGCGCTGGCGTCGGCCTTGCGCCGTCCGGCGTGTCGGCGATCACGACGGTCCTCCTCGGGGTGCTCAAGGCCGGGGACCATCTGCTGGTGATCGACAATGCCTACCGGCCGACCCGCAATTTTTGCGACGGAATGCTGAAGCGGTACGGCGTCGAAACCAGCTATTTCGATCCACAGATCGGCGCGGACATCGCGAAGCTCTTCAAGCCGAATACGCGAGCCATCATGGTCGAGGCGCCCGGCTCCCAATCGTTCGAGATGCCGGACATTCCAGCCATGGCGCAGGTCGCTCATGACAAGGGCATCCTGGTCATCGACGACAATACATGGGCGACGCCGCTATATCATCGTTCCCTCGATCAGGGCGTCGATATCAGCATTCAAGCGGGGACCAAGTATATCGGCGGCCATTCCGACATCATGTTCGGAACGATTTCGGCCAATGCGACCGCCTGGCCCATGATTGCGGATTCGATTCGCCAACTCGGAGTCTGCGCAGGCCCCGACGACGTCTTTCTCGCGCTGCGGGGGTTGCGCACCCTCGCCGTCCGTCTCGCGCACCATCAACAGTCCGGACTCGAGATGGCGCGCTGGTTCGCTGCGCGGCCCGAAGTCGCGCGGGTTCTGCATCCGGGCCTCGAAAGCGATCCCGGGCACGCGATCTGGAAACGTGATTTCACCGGCGCGAGCGGGCTATTCAGCGTCGTGCTGAAACCAGCGTCGCAAAAGGCAGTCGACGCGTTTCTCGATGCCCTGACGCTGTTCGGAATGGGGTACTCGTGGGGCGGCTTTGAAAGCCTTGTCATTCCATTCGATTGCAGCACGTATCGAACAGCAACGACATGGGCGCCCGGCGGTCCCGCACTTCGGTTTCATGTCGGTCTGGAAAGCCTCGATGACCTGAAGGCTGACCTCATCATCGGATTCGAGAAGTTCAACGCAGCCAACGGCTGAGGGCGGCCTAGTTGACGGTTTCCGATTGCCGACGCCTGTTCTTCAGAATCAGCATGATGTTACGGACATAGATAACGGTCGCCAGCGCCTGACCGAGAATGATGACCGGCTCGCGCTTGGCGATGCCGTAGATCAGCGTCATGACTCCGCCGCCCATCGAGCAGAACCAGAACGCCATCGGCACAACGCTTTTGCCGGCGCGCTCGCTCGAAATCCATTGCACCAGAAAGCGCGCGGTAAAGAACAGTTGCGCAATGAGCCCGAACGCCAGCCAGAAATCGAACTTGGCGACGAAAACGTCGTAAAGATAGTCCCAGAGCTGTTGGCCGATCTGAATAATCATCGCAGTTCCTCGGAAGCCACCGGCGTCGATTTCTTGCGGCGGATCAGCCACCATACGCCTGCAAGATCCATGATGCCGATCCATAGCCTGTCGAAGAAGCCGTAGTTCGACACACCCGAATGGCGTGGCCGATCTATGACATCCACATAGGCGATGTCGAAACCTTCTCGGCGCACGAGAGCCGGAAGGAAGCGATGAAGGCCGTCGAAATAGGGCAACGCCAGAAACACGTCACGCCGGAACGCCTTGAGGCCGCAGCCGGTATCGCGCGTGCCGTCATGCAGGATTGCGTTGCGGACCCGGTTGGCAACGCGTGACTGAAACCTCTTGAATCCGGTGTCCTTGCGGCCGACACGCTGCCCGGCGGCAAGACCGACCTGCGCGCCACCCTGCTCGATCGCGGAGATCAGATCGCGCAGGAAAACCGGATTGTTCTGTCCGTCGCCATCGAGCGTCGCAACGATCCCGCCGCGCGCGAAGCGTACGCCCGTCCGCACGGCGGCCGACTGTCCCGACGACTGGGCGTGGCGGATTGCGCGAAGATTGTCGCGCTGGCTCATTTCTGTCGCGAGACGGTCCGCGGTCGCGTCGCTCGAGCCGTCATTCACGTAAACGATCTCGTAGTTCCAGCGCCCGTCGAGAGCAGCCGCGATTTCGGCGATCAGGGGCGAAATATTGCCGGCCTCATTGCGGACAGGCACGACGATCGAGACGGCGGGAGCCGTCGCATCCTGAGATGGTGGGGTGAAGTTCATTGTCCGATCGGTCCGACCGTCTCGGCCGGGGTAACGGCCGGCTGCAATCGCGGTCTCGTGTGGTTTCAGGGCTCGCTTTTATGGGGCGGCGATGTTGCGGGCAACCCCTTTCAGGTGCTGGAACGAGGCGCCGGTCCGTGGGGTAATTGTCCCGTCCGGCCCGATTTTGAACAGCACTCGCCGCGACGCGAACCAGTAACGCACGACCATAGCGCCCAAGATTCCGACCAAAGCCCCTCCGACCACGTCGCTTGGGTGGTGCGCCAGAAGGGCGATCCGCGTCAGCGCTATCACCACGGCATAGACCCACATGATCGCGCGCACGCGTGGCCAGACAGCAGAGACGGCGAAGGCCAGCGCGAAAGCCGCATTGGCATGTCCGGACGGAAAGCTCGCGTAAGCCTCGGTCCAGGCGAAATGGGAGTACTTGAAGGGGTCGGCGTGGCCGCCGACAAACGGGCGGGCACGGCCGACAATGCCTTTGATCGCCTCGCCGGCCAGCATCGGCGTCAGGACTGACAGGAAAAGGAATTGGATACGGGTCCCTATCCCGATCACCATGGCGGCTGCCCGGCCACGGAGTAACGGGGCGACAAGCAGGGCAAGGATCATCGCTCCAAGCAGCGCCCACAGGATATAGCGGACCTTACCGAACTCGGTGAGGATACGCAGCGGCCACAGACTGGCGGTTCCACGTGGCGGCATCGCGATAATGGCCCGGGCGTCGAGCGTGAACATCAGCGCCACGATGGCCACAGCGAAAACCGCTGTAAGCATCAGCCAGTGACGGGCCTGCGCACGCCGGGCCTCCGCCCGTCGCGAATGAGACGGCGGCTGGATCAGCCGTACAATCGAGCGCCATGCGAAAGTACCAACACGGGTAACGTAGTTGTCCGGCGAAGGCTGGTGGACATCACCGGCCATGTCATTTGGTGCCTTCGGATGTGAACACCGCGACGGAGACGTTTCGGCCGCGCGAATAATTGTAGCCCTCAATGCGTGTTGTCAGCGCATAGCGGAGCCCGATGGTCTCTGCGCGTTGCGCGAATGAGCGCTCTTCGCGGGCTTCGACAAGCGCGAACCGGCAGCTTCCCTTCTGCAGGAAATCCGCTGCGCCGGAGCCATTGGTCAGCAGGGTCCGGGTTCCGACCATGAACACGAGACTGGGTTCGTGATAGCCGACCGCCGCCGCCAGCGGTCCCTTGCATTCGACATTGCGCAGGGCACGGGCAATCTGCGCGCTCGGAAACAAGGGTGTGAGCGACGGCACGATGATGCCGAAGATACACATGCTCAGGCACCACGATGCGGCGATGCCGTTAAGCAAGGATCGTTCGGCATGCTCGTCGTCGTACAGCCACCATGCGAACAGGCCGAAGATCATAGCCGCGGCGGCGAATGGCCACGCGAGGAATTCGGGCTCGAGCAGCAGGGACATCGCGCCAACGATGACCGCGACCGACAGGATCGCGGGCACGACAAACCACCATGCCGCGCCGCGCACGATCCACAATGCGCGCGACAGCATGTGACGCTCCAGCACGCCGACAATCAGGATCGCGATGGCTGGATAAAGCGGCAATACGTAATGCGGCAGTTTGGTGATCACGATCTCGAAGACGATCCACGACGGCACCAGCCATGCCAGCAGGAACTGGGCGCCGGGTTCGCGTCGGGCGCGCCAGATTGCGGGTGCCGCCATGCCGGCCATTGCCGCGCCCGGCCAGAAAGTCAGCCAGAACAGCACGAAATAGAGGCCGGGTGGCGCGCCATGAGATTCCTGCGGGCTGGCGAGCTTGCTCAACATGTCGCCGCCGAGTGAATCCGCAAAGAAACTCTGCCCCGACTTGAGGAAGATCGCGATGAACCACGGCAGCACCAGCACGAGAGTCCAGATGATCCCCCACACAGGCTTCAGTCGCCACAACCATTCCGCCGACCGGTCGAGGATCGCGAGCGTGATGACCGTCAGCGCGACGAACATCAGGATCAACGGCCCTTTAAGCAGGATGCCGCCAGCCAGCGCAGTCCAGAAGATCGCGGCAAGTTTCCACGATGATTGCGGAGACACGTCTCCGCGCTGCCATGACAGGTAAACGCGCGCCATCGCGCCCATGACTGCGGTTGTGGTCAGCAGAAGCATCGCATCGGTCTTCGCCATGCGCGCTTCGACCCCGAGCAGGATCGAACTGCACATGATGAGGCCGGCAATAACCGCCCCTCTTCGGCTGACGAACCCCAGTGCGGTCCAGTAGGTCAGCAGCACCGCGCCGATCGCGCCCACCAGCGACGGCACACGATAGAGCCAGATACGGAGCTGGGCGCGCGGGATGCCGAGCTTGGAAGCGGTCTCGACGGAAGCCGCTTGCAACCAGTAGATGCCGACCGGTTTCTTGTAGCGGACCTCGTCCTGAAAACGGATGTCGACAAAATTGCCGGTCTCGACCATCTGCTTGGTCGCCTGCGCGAAACGCGCCTCGTCCCGGTCGATCGGCGGAATGTTGAAGAAGCCGGGAAGGAAGAACAACGCACCGCAGATCACCAGAAAGATGATCGGGCGCACGCGCCCCGCCGCAACGAAATCGAGCACGCGCACCAGCACTTGTCCCGGGTTTCGTTCCCGGGCGGGCTCGCGCGCTGCGCCAAATCGCGGTTTTTGGAAGGTCTCGGCCATCGGTTCCGCATACGATGAAACCGATAGGGCGACAACCGGTTAGACCGGCACTATTGAATTCTTACGACAACTGTGTCCGCCGTGCCCTTGGCGTCCATTACGGTAAGCCGGACAAACCCGCGGCCCGGCGGTTCGACCAGCCGCTGGCGCCGGCTTCCGATCTGCCCGGCCGATATTCCGTTGACGAGCACCGTCAGCGGCAGTTCGCCACCCGCGACTTTGACCGGGACCGGCTGAAGGGTTGTCCCGCTTTCGGACATATCCCCGGTTGCGTCGATGCGCGAGCCGTCGAGCGGGAACTGGATTTTCAAAGCATGCTCGTTGCCAGCGCGAACAAGATCACCTGCAGGCCGGAAACGTCGCAGGGGGAGCGGGAGCCTGGCATTGCTCGCGATCAGGGTTCCTCGCGGCGCTTTGGGAAGCGGCCGGGACAGCTTCCCGGTGCGGGCGAACGCATCGAACAGGATCGGCGCTGCGGCGGTCCGGCCCAGTTGTCCCGGGACCGGCGCGCCGTCCGGCCGGCCTACCCAGACGCCGACTGCATAGCGCCCATCGAACCCAACCGACCAGGCATCGCGATAGCCATAACTGGTGCCGGTCTTGAACGCGATCCGATGGCCGGGTGCGTTCAGCGGCGGCGGAGTTCCGAGGAGGACGTTCCCGACCTGCCAGGCGGCAGACGGTTCGAGGAGCCGGCGAGCCTGAACAGGCGGGCCGTTACCCTCCTCCACGATTTCCCGCAGCGGTACGGTGCTGCCCTGACGTGCCAACCCGGCATATAGCTCCACCAGATCCGACAAGGTGATGCCGGCGCCGCCAAGCCCCATCGCCAATCCCGGCGTTTCGTCCTTGGGCAGGACCAGGTCTGCTCCCGCCTGCTTGATCCGCGACGACAACCGGCTGGAGCCAACGCGATCCAGCAGCGCGATGGCCGGCACATTCAGCGACATCTGCAAGGCATGCCGCACGGTCACCGTGCCCTGGAATTTCATATCGAAGTTTTCGGGAGCGTAATTTCCGTAGCGCACCGGACGATCGTCGATCAGGCTCTCGGGATTAACGAACCCATCCTCGAACGCCAGGCCATAAATGAAAGGCTTCAGGGTCGAGCCCGGCGAGCGTACCGCTCGGGTCATGTCCACCTGCCCCGCCCGGTTTTCATCGAAATAGTCCGGCGAACCGACGTGGGCGACAACGTCTCCGGTGTCGTGGTCGACCACGAGGATACCGACCGAAATATCCGGGCCCATTGCGATAGCGCGGTCATGGGCCAGGGCTTCCAGCGACCTCTGGATTCCGGCGTCGAGCGTAAGGTGGATTGTCGGCTTGTCCGCGAAGATGGACACCGCGCGATCGGCCGAGTGTGGCGCAAGCATCGGCATCTGCCTGCGGAACCGGGGCACCGGCACCTGCTTCGCTCGTTCGGCATCCTCCGCCGTGACCTGTCCTTCCTCGACCATTCGCTGCAACACGCGGTCGCGGGCCGCCTGCGCGGCCTCGGGGTGGCGGTCAAGACGACGTGTTTCCGGCGATTGCGGCAGGGCCACCAATAGCGCGGACTCTGCGAGCGACAGGCGCTTTGGCTCCTTGCCGAAATAGGCCAGCGATGCGGCGCGCACGCCTTCAAGGTTGCCGCCGAACGGCGCCAGCATCAGATAAAGATCAAGAATCTCGTCCTTGCTGAGCTGTTGTTCGAGTTCGACCGCACGGACCATCTGGTGCAGTTTGGCGTAGAGCGAACGCCTCTTGCGCGGCTCCATCAGGCGGGCAAGCTGCATGGTGATGGTCGAACCGCCCGAGACAATGTGACCGTGAGTGACGAGTTGCATGGCGGCGCGGCCAAGCGCGAATGGATCGATGCCGTGATGCGACCAGAATCGTTGGTCCTCATAGGCCAGCAGCAGGCCGATATAGCGCGGATCGACCTGTGTTTTCGCATCCACCGGGAGCCGCCATCGCCCGTCGGCCATCGCGTAGGCGCGAAGTAGCTTGCCGTTGCGATCAACCACCGTGATCGACCCGCGGCGCGCCTGATCGAGCGGCAACGGCGGCAGCGATGCGACCCACGATGCGAAGATACCCGCACTGACGAGGCAGATAGCGGCGACCGCGAGCGCGGCAATTTTGATAGGTCGCCAGCGGCGTCCGTTCGATGTCAGGGTTATGGTCGCGACCTCCTTCATTTCGCCGGCTGCACCTCAACGGAACCGGTGCCGGTTCGGCCGTAGCGCGAGGGATTATACATGTCCTCGACGTAGGCCTGCGGAAGGATGTATTTCCCGGGTGACACCGCGCGCACGATGTATGCCAGCGTGAAGACAGCCTTGTCGCTACTTGTCCGGTCAATCGACGCGCTGAAGCGATCATCCCGGAACTCGGTGTGTTCCGGCTCCTCGCCGTTCTCGATCCAGTCAAGCGTTCCGCTATCGCCGGATGAAACCAGGTTCGGGTTGTCGATTTCGAGACCCGCCGGGAGATAGTCGACCACCATGATATGACCGTATATCGGCTTGGCTTCCGTGACGGTCAACACCACGGCCAAACGATCGTTCTGCCGTGCCCTGGACGGCTCCGCAGGTTTTCCATCGAGGGTGAAATAGTTGCGCTCGATCTTGAAGCCGTTTGATGCCGCGGGCTCCGGCACGACCGGAGCGCCGGTCACAGAGATCACCGCCTGCACGGGTGTGTCGCCGGTGTTGACGATGGTGATCGGCCGCGCCTCGACCTCAGCCTGTTTTGCACTCCTGTAGAGCGCGGCTTTCACAGGCGCGCCGTCCACCGTGAGCGAGATCGAGTTGGCTTCCCTGGCAAGCGCGCGCGCCGCCAGCACCATCCATGCGTTCTCCTGCGTCGATGTGTAGGGCGTTAACTCACGCGCCGTTTCCGCCCGCTGCACCGCCTGTATCAACGTTGCGCGAGATGCGTTGCCTTCGCTGGCGAGCGACACCAGCGCCGCCGCATCGCGCAGGGATGAACCGTAATCGGTGCGGCCGAATTCAAGCGTCGGCTTGGGCGCAAGGCTCTCGACGGCTGCCGTATACGCCCGTTCCGCACGCGTGCGATCGCCCACCAGCGCCAACGCGGCCGCCAGCTGTGCCTGGGCAATCGGTGTTGCGATCTTGTCGAGCTTGGTATCGGCCAGATAACGCAGGTCGCCAATCGGTGCCGCACCATTTCTGGCGAGGACATACAGTCCGTAAGCAAGATCGCGACCGCCGTCCTTGTCGGGTTCGTTGGCATTGACGACAGAATTCCGGATGCGATCGAGTGCCGAACGAAACAGCACGTCGGGAACGACAAAGCCTTTCTCGCGCGCCCGCGTCAGGAAGTCCGTCACATAAGCATCGAGCCAGGCGTCGTCGCCACCTGACGACCACAGACCGAACGATCCGTTCGACCCCTGCCGTGCCAGCAACCGGTCGATGGCGTCCTTGATGCGCTGATCGACTGCCGTATCCATCGCCAGATGAGATTCCGCCGCAAGATCGTTGACATAGAGCAGCGGCATCGCGCGGCTGGTGATCTGCTCGGAGCAGCCGAACGGATAACGATCCAGCGCCTTGAGAATGGTAGCGGCATCGAGCGCGGTCGAAAGTCCGACCGACATCGAGACGCCGCCCGTTCCGGGCACGAGATCGGAGAACATATCGGCCGTCAGCGTCAGACTCTCGCCTTTTGCCAGAGTGCGAACCGAACGGCGCGCGAGAATCTGCGTCGCCGGCTTAACGTCGAGCACATAGTGCCGAGCGAGTGTCAGGCCATTCGGACCGGAAATCCCGATGTCGATCTGGGCTGTCCCCGCTCCTGCGGCATCGATGGTCAACGAGGTCGTGCTGCGCTGCTTCTGCGCCAAACGCATCGTGGTCGCCGGATTGCCTGTGACTTTCAGAGGGCCGCTGGCCTTGATGTCGATGACGTAGTCGCCTGCAGCTCCTTCGACATTATCGAGATCGAGGTTGATGGTGCCGCGATCCCCGTTCAGCAGGAACCGGGGCAATGTCGCGGTCAGGACCACGGGATCGCGGACAGTGACGTCAGTGTCGGCGCGCCCGACCTTGGTCGCCGTCCATGCGACGGCCATCAGCCGCGCGGTGCCGGCAAACTCCGGAATATCGAACGTGATGTTGGCGCTGCCGTCATCGCCGACGGTGACGATTCCCGAGTAAAGCGCGAGCGGCTTTTGCGTCGGCGGGCTGCCCTTCAGTTCGGCCGCCGCGCTGTCGCCGCCCGTGCGGATCGCGCCGCGCGTGCCCTGCATGCCGTCGATCAGTTGCCCGTAGAGGTCGCGGATTTCCGCGGTAAGCCGGCGTTGCCCGAGATAGTAATCGTCCGGTGCCGGTGGCTTGTAGTTGGTCAGGTTGAGGATGCCGACATCAACGGCCGCCACCACGATCTTCGCATCCTCACCTCGGCTGATGCCGTCGATTTTCACAGGCAATGTGAGCTGCGTATCAGGCCTGATCAAGGCCGGTGGCGAGAGGCTGACTTTCAGCGTCCGCTCGGACTTGTCGATGCTGAACCATTTCAGTCCGATGGCGCGGCCGGGCATCCGCCTCGCGGCTTCGTCGAGCGGGCGGCGCAGCGTCGCCACCACATATGCGCCCGTGCCCCAGTCCTTGCCGACCGTAAGGCTGACCGTGTTGGTCCCGGGCTTCACGTTTGTAGATTGCGTCGTCAGCAGCCGATCGCCGACGACGTTGACCGTGAGCAACCCTTCGGTGCGCGCATTGACGGACACGGTCATGCTGTCGCCGGACCTGTATTCCGGCTTGTCGATGGACGTTTCCAGCAAGTCCGGCGTGTCGGCGCTGCCGTCCGAATACCAGCCGACATCGAATTGCACCGAGGTCAGCGGGCCGTCGAGTTCGGTGGATTTTACATCCAGCCGGTAGCGGCCGGGTTTCGGGGAGACCTCGATACGGGCCGGCTTGTCGGCGGCAACGGTGAGGTCGCCGTCGGCTACGCGCTTGGTCGATTTGACCGGCTCGTACTCCCAGGACGAACCTTGCCGATACCACTGGTATCGCGACTCGAGCTTGAGCAGTTCGTAACGAAGCCCGCTGCGAGCGAGCGACGTGCCTTCGGGTGAAACAAAGACGACATCGAATTTGGCGGGATCACCTTCCGCTACGTTACGGTCCGAGAACAGCGGTTTGACGCCGATCATCGCGTCCTTCGGAGCGACCGGCAGAGTCAGCTTGCGCTCCACGGCGCGTCCGCCGCTCTCGACCATGCGGAGGAAAATCTGGGCCTCCTGCGGCCGACTCGAGGACGGCGGCTTGGCGAGGCTGACCTTTACCGTTGCCTTGCCGCTGGCGTCTGCTTCGGGGAGATCTTCCAGCGGCGTCCGTTCGTTGCTGGCGCTCTCATCATCTGCGACACCAAACTGATATCCCGCATATCCCGGCCGGCCCGGGGCGGGCGCGACCAGCATGTCGCCTTCAATCTGAAGCCCCGACGCCGGCGCGCCGTAGAGAAAACGCCCATCGACTTGAAGCTCTGCAGGAACATCGGCTGAGATCTGTTTTGCATTGGTTTCAATATCGAATTCGATCCGATCCGGGACGTAATCTTCGACCATGAAAGTCGTTTCCCCGACGGCTGCCGCCTTCGGATCGGTGAACGCGCGGACCCGCCAGGTGCCGGTCGGCACCGCCGAATTCAGCGGAAGCGTCAGACTGCGCCCGCCGGCGCCCTGATCAGCGATGACGGCGCGGCGGAATTCGACTCCGTCGGGACGCTCGACCACCAGCGTCAGAGGCGCTCCGGTGATCGCCTTGCCCTGCCCGTCGCGCAGCAGCGCTGTCAGGTACACGGTCTCGCCGGAGCGGTAGACGCCGCGTTCGGCATAGACGAAGGCATCCGGCCCGGCGGGGACAGGACGGCCCGACACACCACGATCGCTCAGATCGAAAGCGCTCGATTTCAGGCTGAGGAAGGCATAGTCGCCCTTGTCAGTCGAGACCGACAGCAGCGCGGGCGATTGTCCACCTTGCCCTCTCGCCAGTCCGGCCTCGAACAGAATGTGACCGGCAGCGTCGGTTTTCTTTGTCGCCAGGATTTCGTTATTGCGGGCAATCAGACGCACGTCGACGTTGGCGATGGCTGCCGTGGTCGCCAGCGAATTGACGAAGACATGGATGCCGTCGTTGCCCGAGAACGCGGTCAGGCCAAGGTCGGAGACGATGAACCACTGGGTCGCGAGCGAGCCGGAGTCATCATCCGCCGACGCGCCGGGTCCCTTCGGCGAAGCGGTCATGACATAGACGCCGGGCTGCATGGTGGCGACCGCCTGGTCGATCGGAAATGCCGTCGTCACATCGGCGTTGAGGGTCTGCTCGGTGGCAATCTCGCCGCTCCAGACTTTGACGCCCCTCCTGCCGCCCAGATCGCTCAGTTCGTAACGTGACAGGTTCCGCTGAAAATCGCTGCCGAGAACGCTATTGATCAGATTCCGGTCGCCGATCCGGTAGATGCCGATGGCGACCGCAGGCGTGTTGACGCTGACCAGAGGAATTCCACGCTGTCCCGTCCGTGGCAGCACATAAGCCCGGCCGGTGAAGCGAACCAGCGGCTTGCGATCGCGGACGTATACGTTGAACTCGGCCGACTTTGCCAGCGTCTCCTTGACGGTTGAAGGCAACCCGGCTCGCAGGTGAATGTTATAGCGCTCGCCGTGTTTCAGCCCTTCGACGCAGAGTTGCTTGTCCTCGGTCGTGAGTGCCGGTTTGTCAGTATCGGCAAGAACGACAAACGGCACGAAGTCGGCGCGTTTTGCCAGATCCTCGGAAAAGACGAAACAGGCCCGCGGCGACGCGGAGTCCGAGTCAATGGTGTAATCCAGCAGTCGGAAGCCGTGCTCGTCCCGGACCTTCTCGTATTGCTCCCGGACGTCTGCGACTTCCTTTAGATCCAGCGACATTCGCAGCGTATCAAGCGCGGGACGCCAGAGCCGGCGGTCGGTAAACGAGCGGCCCAGCACCGCCAGCGCATCGGCCTCGGCGTCGGATGTCGTCGCGCGCTGATAGGCGATGTAGGCGGCCGTTGAGGCACGTTCGCGCAAAAACGTCTGCTCGCGGCTATTGGCCGGCCTGATCCGGAAAATCGTCCGCGCGAGCGTCAGCCAGTTGCCGCTGTCATTCGGCGATACCGTCGTAATCTGCCCGAGCAGTTGAAGTCCGGTGCGATAGTCCCCTCTCCTGAATGCCGCATCGGCATCATTCTTGAGAGCCGCGGCCGATTTTGCGACCGTGCCGGCCTCGGTCCTGATCTGGGCTTCGAGCCGGATCGCAGAATCCGCCAGGTCATCGCGCCTGAATGTCTTCTCCGCAGCCTGTGCCGAGACAAGGCCGACGATGAGCGCGGCGCAAAGGGCGGCGACACGAGCCAGACCAACCATGATGAACTCCCTGCCCGGCAGCCGGATGCCGCCGCAATTCAAAGGAATGAGCGAATCGTGACATCCTCAAGACTGGCCGCTGTCGCAGAGCCTGCGCACAAACCGGCTGTCCGGAACATCCGTACCCTCCCACCGCAAGCTTACGAGCACAGAAACCAAAGGCAACGGTGCTTGTGAGTTTGTCGCCGGGCGCCGGAATTGGTTCACGCTAAGTGGCAGAAGGGCTGGCTCTTCATCATCACAATGGTATGAAGGCACTCACGGTCCCGTAGCTCAACTGGATAGAGTAGCGGATTTCTACTCCGCGGGTTGCAGGTTCGAATCCTGCCGGGATCGCCATTGATAATGCCCGTCGAATAAGGGTTTTTTGCATTTTCTGCTTTGTTCTTTTGCTGGATTTCGTGTTGCGGTCTGGTTTCGCACAATCCCTGTAAAATAAGGCCTTTCCCGACCAGTCCCTACTGTTGCACGCAACACGGACGCAACATGAAAGTTCGGGCTCTGTTCGCAACAAACCCGCCGGCCTCGGCGACCGGCGGGATCGCTTTCCGTTCTCAGTTCACCATGCGTGTCGGTCGATGAAGGTGGCCAGCGATGCCGCCAGGATCAGCGCGAACACCACAGCGACGACGGCATAGTCGAACGCTTTGAGAAGCCGGCCGATCATGCTGGCATCACGCGAATGACCACGGGCTTGCCCGAGCGAATCCGAACATTGCAGTCACGTTGCCGGTAGCGGCGGCGGCTCCGCTGGACCGTTCCCGGGCCCGGCCCTACCGCAGTCTCACGGTCGTCGGCCGCACCATGGCAGACTCCCTGAGCCATCCGCTCGGGCCAGCCAAGCGAAGGCTCGGTATCGGCGTCGGGCTCACTGTCGGAATCCGGCTCGTCGTCTCCGTCATCTTCAAGATCGAGGCCCTCGCCCTGGGTGACGGGCACGAAGTTGGCAGTCACGCCACACAGGGACGGCTCAAGGTCGGCATCGTCTGCCTCACGATCGTCGTCACCGCCTTGCGGGATGTTCTGGGCGCCTTCCTCCGAGTGATAGGCCCACCACCAGCCGTTGCCCTCGTCCCAAGGGGCCGGATGGCTTTCGACGAACCCTAGGGCTGGCTCTTTGTCGAAATCCTCGTCACAGCCCGCGTCGTCCACTGCGGCGTCCTCGTCGCCGTCCAGCACGTCCTCGAAACCGCCTTCTGTGGCATCCAGGAAGGCTATCAGGCGCTCGATCTGGTCGGCGGCTTCCTGCCTCAGCCGGACGAGAGGCGCTAGCGGGTGGCCGTGCGCGGCTAGATGAGATGCATAGTCGGTCGGCGGCCGCATCTGGTGTTCAGCCCGATGCTGGATCGGCGGCGGGAGGCAAGGTGTTGCGGATTGCAACACCTTCGCAGCCAGCATCTGATACCGCAAGCGAATAGCCGGCGATGCCGAGAGGGCATCGACAGCCTGCATAAGGTTGTCGTTCATGGTGGTTCTCTGGATTTACCGGCTTGCTAAGGCCGGGTGCCAGCGGTCAGCACTGGCGCCGGGAAGTTAGCAACATCGCCAGAGACGATGCGCGACGGCCTTTCCCTTTCGGGTCTTGTATAGCCGCCGCCTTCCCGACATAGTGGTGCCGTTCACGTCGGCGGCTAACCGACGCGTTCTAATCGATGGCGATGTACGATCCCGGCAAGGATCGCCCTGCCATCGCCCTGGTGCCAAACAGGCCCGGCAAGGCCTTTGGCGGGAGTTGCTAAGCTCCGCCCTCACCGTCTCACTGATTTGCTTAAAAATCCATCCCCCTTGCGGGGCGGGCCGCTATTTCGCGACCAAAGTACCTCCGCTCCCGGCCCGGATTCGGTAAGCTGTGTCGGCTTGGGTGGGGAGCACGGGCATGGATTGGTTGGAGGCACTGCCGCCGACTATCGTTTCGGTCGACGTCGAAACCACTGGTTTGTCTGCTGAGGATCGGATCGTCAGCATCGGCGCGTTCTGGCTTTCAACTGCCGCACTAAGGGACGGCTCCTTTCCCGTCAGCTATCTGCATCTGATTTTCAATCCGGAGCGCAAGAGCCACTGGGCTGCCCGAAAGGTGCACGGATTCAGCAGCAAGATCCTAGATAAGCAAGAACCATTCCGCGCCTATGCCGCGCACATCAGTTCGTTTCTAAATTCGGCCGATCTGGTGATTGCTCACAATGCCGCGTTCGATCTCACCTTCATCAACCGTGAGCTAAAGAGCGCGGGCGCTGCTGCCGTGAAGGCCAAAACGCACTGCACGATGCAGGCATGTAAATCAGCAGGCATCTCACCAGCGAAACTGGATCAGGTATGCGCGCGGTTTGACTATTCGCGTGACGGGAGTGTGCACGGCGCACTCGAGGATGCCTGGCTGGCACTCATGGTGTTCTTATGGATGAATAATTGTCCGCACCGGAAAGCATTTCGCGAAGTGGCGTCGTCGCCAGAGATATTCAATCAAGTGAAATTGGTGTCGTGATCGGCGGTACCATCGCAAATTATCGGAATCTAGGGCTAGAGAATGAACTGGTTGTCGGAAATCGCTCCCGATGAGGGAAGTCGCGCAGTACTCGGAACTCTTGTAGGTCTCGTTATTGGCCTAGCCGCCTCCGCTGTCACGTTGTTTGTAGGATTTCGCCAAACAAGCGCGGCACGAAAATCGGCAGATGCTGCCAAGCTATCTGCTGAAGCAGCGGTTGCCACTGCCCGGGCAGCTGGAGACCGCGCCATAGCGACGATGAGACTTCAGTGGGTTCATGATCTCCGAAAAATTCTCGCGGAATATCACTCGGTTCTATTGAGTTATGAGGCTGGAGATCGACGAAAAGTTTCCGACCTTGGGACCCAGCTTGATTTGATGCTGAACCTGGAAGAAGCCGAGCAAGCGGCACTTTGGAATGTTGCTCAGCAAATTTTCGACGAGAAAGATACATCCAAACGCGCGGATTTGGATCCAGCTCTCATGGCAGCGGGTCGCACAGTGCTAAAGAACGAGTGGAAGAAGATAAAGGAAGAGCAGCGTGGACTCACCAGCGTGACCCCACTCCTTCCATCACAGAAATGGATCATTTAGAGCGACGCACGCTGCGGAGAAAGGACCGCATTCATGTTTGAGGGGCTTTCGAGCGCGGCGCTTTTAGGAGCGCTTGTTTATTTCTTGAGCGACCAAACCATCCTTGTTCGCGCTATTGCGGGCGCCATCATAGGAGCCGCCGCCTTTGTCTCGATCCCCGCTGGAATTAGCTGGGCGCTAGACCAAACAAGTCCAGTGCGACTGTCGGTCGTCTGCTCTCCAGTGGTGATGCCGAGGACCGTTCCAGACGGGGGGTACATCACAATACATCTATACCCCGGCGGCGGGGCGAGCAGTGCATCGTATGGCGAGGCCGGTTCTCCAACTGGATATTCGGGAAATGAGCCAGCCTTCCGTTGCGAGGTCAGAAATCAGAGCGGAAGAGAGCTTTCTGCTCTGCGTGTGACGTTGCCGGCAAAATATCATCCCATCCAAGGAAAGCTACCCATCGAAAGCGACACGATCGAGAGCAAGATTTCAGTCATTGCCCCATTCCTAGATGCTCGACCCGAGTACCCTTTCACATTTTATGTCCAGGACCCGCGGGAATTTGGAGTGACTATCTCAGGCATCGAAATAACTTACGAGCGGCCAACACCGCGCGATCGCGCGATAAAGATATCAAACCAGATGATCAATCCAATCGCGTTCGGGCGAACCCAATGACAGGTGGAGAATTCGCATGGGAAACGACTAAAGCGATTGGCGGATTCGCAGGGTTCGCATCGACCGCTTACGTCCTATGGGATCGCTTTTGGCAGCGTACTCCGTCAGCCATCGTGCTCGCGCAACCGGTGATGGCGGGAAGCAAAACTCTTAGACCTGTTCTTGCTATACGTAATGTCGCAGATCGTCCGATTATCGTCTCATGGCGGAATGGTCCGGACACAGGCTTCCGCCTAGCAAAAGACGATAGCGTGAGGGGGATAGTTCAGACAATGTTTCCCGGCGCAGCTACCGCTGTTGTTGAGCCGGAATCTACCCGCCGCTTTCATTTGCTCAAACCGGGAAACTATGACGAGATCAATCAGGAGAACGTCATAGAGCTTCAGATGAGTTGGAAGTTTGCTCAGCCGATAATTTGGCAGGCACCGCGAAAATTTCGACTTTCCATTCGTAAGGCAGATTTCGAAGCTATTCTAGATGAAGATCGCGCTGACACGGCCGACAGTTGATGTGCCGTCGCCCTCACATACGTCAGCCTCACCGACCTTGTAGATCGAGGGGATAGCCTTGCGGTTCTCAATCATGTGCGGAAGAATCTCCGCATGCCTGACCGTCCCGACCTGAAAATCGTTCACGACAGCGGGGCACCCGATCCGGTGCCGCGACCGGTTGAGCCACCAAGGCACGACTTCGCACAAACAGCTTTAGACTTCGCCTACAGCATCCCGATGTGGTGCCTTCTCGGCTGGATCGTTTGGATGTGGTGGACAGGCCATGTTTGAACGGCCGCAAACACCGCTCGGGAACGGTGGAAATAACAACTATTCTTCGCCGGGCATTAATTTGTACCGGCGAGGAAAGAAATTCGGCCCCAGGATCTTGTTGAACACGAGCTTTCTGCTCCGCACATGGTACGAGCACGCGGTGTAACCCTTGTATGTCACGCCTAGGTAGGTTTTGTTCCGCGATGCTATGACAAGAGCAACGGTTTCTTCTGGATCGATCATCCTTTCGATCATCGCTACGCTATTGTTGCTCTTGCGCACTGCGACTGAAAATCCACCATAAAATTTATAACCGGGCGCCGCTTCCTTCAGCCTGGCAGCGCAATCTTTAACGATCGCGGGCGTGAACAGCGGCTTGGCCTCAGATATTGTGAGTTCCTTACGCTGTTGGACTGTTTGAATGTCAGTAGGCGCATTACTTAGCAGCGCCGCACCGACTGCGACGAGCGGAATCAAGTTCATAGCGATAGCCCCCTACCCACAGCCTATTCCAGCCGTTCCATGCTCCTGCCCGCAGTATCGATCAGGATTCGGCTACCAATATATAGGACGATTTGCCTAGTCCTTCGGGATCGGATTTGATCCAGTTATGGGCACGAAATCGAGAGAGCGGCTATACGGATCTAGCATCAGCGCGGCCGCCGAACGCGCTCGGGAGGCGCGTCGGAAAGCGGACATTCTGGCGTGCGTGGCGTGGAACGAACGCATGCTCGGTTACCGCGGCCCAGCTCAGCCCTCTCCCATGCTGGGAGACGCCCTGAACGCAGGCTACCGCTTCCTCGAGGTGCTTTGTCACGGCTGCGACACCTGCCAGACCGTGGACCTGACTACGGTACGGCGCCCGAAAGATACCACACCGATCCACGAGCTTGAGCGCTTCATGCGCTGCAAGCCCTGCTCGCAGGAGCGCGGGTATCCCTATAAGCGGAGCACTCTTGTCGCGTTGCGGCCGAACCCTATCTCTGCCGATCATCCGCGCTCGTCCTGGTACCCCGGCGAGCGATAATCAGGGAAAGGAAATGTGCGAGCCGCGCTCGCCTCGCCTCTCTAGAGCGACGAATATCTGGATTTGTACCCCAGACCGATGCTAGGATTTTTCCGGGTCTGGGGAGATTCCAATGAACAAATATGCTTTGCTCGCGCTGTGCGCGACACTCGGCGGCTGCGCCTCTGCAGCGTCAGACATCACGCCGGCCTATGTGTCGCCGGTCATGTATCAAAACTTCACCTGCCCCCAACTGGCGCAAGAAGCGCAGGCCGTATCGACACGAGCGGCGCAGCTATCTGGTGCTCAGGACAATCAACGCACAAAAGATGCTGTCGCGACGACTGCCGCGATCGTGATCTTTTGGCCAGCCGCGTTCTTGGTGGGTGGCGATAAGCAGACCGCAGCCGAACTGGCTCAGATGAAAGGCCAGATGAACGCGATCGAACAGGCATCGATTGCCAAGAAATGCGGCATTCAGTTTCAGCACGCCGCTCCACCGCCAGCGCCGCCTCAACCCGCGACCTGACGCTGTAGAGCTAGCCTGTTGATCGCTTGAGTTGGCACTCAGGCAGAATTGCTGCCACAAATAGTTCGCGACACTGATTAACTTCTATGACTACAATTGGTCATGGGAAGCGCCGCACCTTTTTGTCCCACCTGCGGACAGCCGATGACGTCCATCTTCAATGGGCGGAAAACAACGTTCATCTGCGCCAAATGCGATGATGATCCGATGAAATCCCCGAAGGTGCGTAAGTTGATCCGAGCGGTGAAGCCACCAGCGGTCGAGGATCCTAACGCTTGAATTCCAGGTCCGAGCAGACAACCAATGGACGCGCTGCCGACAAGGATGGCCTCCTTGATGAGGTTGATATCATCGTGACGATGCCGGATGGGCGCCGGTACTTGATGATGCTTCCCAAAGATCGACTGCAAGACGCGGCAGCGCGAACGGCATTTCAGGCCTTGCTGTCAGCAGCCGTCTCTAGCCAACACCTGCTATAAATTCAGTACCGTCGCGCTCCGAAACGTCGGAAATCGGACATAGGCGCCCGACTTCTTCATCTGTGATCTTGGAACAAATCCTGCTGCGGTAGCTTGATTTCTGCCGTTACTTTCGATCCAGCGGCTAGGCTCGGCCGGCCTCCGCCCCCCAAAGGTTCGCTGCCGGCCGGGCTGATCGAGCACATTTGATGTCGACTCTGCGCGGCTCCGCGATCGGAATCATCAACGTCGCTTCACCCCCACTGCATCGCCAGCGCATAGATCGGCACGCTCTTGTTGTTCAGCGTCTTGATCCGCGCAGCGAACGACGTGCCGGCCGTGCAAGCCGTGTCCGCTGTCTCGACCACCTTACGACCACCTTGGCTATGAGCCGTCACCACTGACAACGTGGCGGTAGTCCAATTCGATCCGCCATCGCACGTCACTTCAACGGTCAGATCGGTATTAATGGTCGGCGTTGCCGAGTCATCATATTCGAACAAAACGCGAGCATTGCTGACCGATGCGTCCGCCGTTTGCGCGGCAGTGACGAGCGTCATGTTGTTGGTCGATCCAGCTTCGTACAGGGTCAATTCGCCCACGAAGTAGTCCACACTGGTGCCGCCCGTCAGGTAAATCCAGACGTAGTCCCAAACCGTAGACTGATCGCTCGAATTGATCGTCTGCATGGTTGTCGTCGCTTCAGCGACCGTAAACGAGCCGAGCGATGTACCGTCCGTGCCGCTTCCGGGCGCGCTTCCATTCTTGCCGTAAAGCGTAACAGTGATGTTTCCGGTGCCTGCCGGGTTCATGTAACCTGTATTACTTGAACCATAGACTTCTGCTTTCGCGATGCGCTTTGGCGAACTGCTATAGTTCTTGCCGACGTAGGCATTATTTGCGCTGTCTTTGCGCGCGCTATTGGATGACGTTTCGCTGGTCGTGCCATTGAACGCACCCGCGAGGCCGCCACCGGACCCACTGGTCATGTCGCCGATGTTGGTGCCAGTTGCACCGGAAATGACAGTGGTACTTGTAACGCTCGGCGACACCTTCCCGCCGCTCGAATCCACCGAATAGTTCGACGATGAGGCCGTAGCGATGCCATTCGCTGTGTCGTTCGCGCCTGTGAATCCGCCGGCAAAGAACGATACTGACGCCCGGTAAGTCGCGAGCGCCTTTGACAGATACCCTTCCGTCAGACACCAGCGTTGCCGTTCGCTGTTCGACATGCCCGGCGAAATTTCCAGTGCCGTCCGTGCTGCGGCCGCATCGACCGCAGTCAGCACATCGACGCCGACCGTGGTCGCCCCCAACGTATCAAGCGCATCCGCCGCATTCGTCGCCGTGAACAGCGCCTTTCCCGTCGTGGTCGGAGCCGGCACCATGTTGTCCAGGTCAAACGCATCGCCAGCCACGGCATTCGGATCGTAGACGGCCGCGAGCATATCGCCAGCGCCGCCGATGGGCGATGCAGCCGACCAGTCGGCCGTGGTTGCGGAGAGCTTGATGTAGAGGTCGAACGGCGTTGCGTCGGTGTCGACGAACACAAAGCCCGCGGCTTCGTCATCATAGAGGTCGCGATCGGCAAGCGGGCCGCTCGCGTCGGGTTGGATGCCCTGACCTTGTTCGCCCTGCGGGCCGGTATCGCCGGTGTCGCCCTTGTCCCCCTTCGCGCCGGTCGCACCGGTTGCGCCGGTTGCGCCGGTGTCGCCCTTGTCCCCCTTCGGCGTGAAGTAGAACCCGATTTCCTCTGCATCGCGCAGCGCGTTGGTGCTGTGCGCGACATGGGCGACGGTCAGGTTGAAATAGCCCGTCATATCCGACTTGCCGGTCAGGTCGAAGATGATCCAGCGTGTCGGGTCACCGACCTCGGTAAGCCGAATTTGCCCCTTCGTCGTGGACGTACTGACCGTTAGCGAATTGATCAGGTCGTTAAGCGCGTTCCCGTCCTTGTCCAGATAGTCGGTGCGGATGACGGTCGCGCTCGATTGCGTCGCATTGTTGAGACGCAGCATCCCGTCGCCAGGGTCGGCATTGGACGTCGATGTGCTGAACACCTGCGTAAACGACACCGCGCCGCCGTGCTGGCCGTCCGCGCCCGCCTGCGCCGACAGTGACCAGGTTTCTTCGTCGGTGCCCGGCGTGACGTTCGTGCTGCCGGTGATCGCGCCCCATGTCGAACCCTGATAGCCGACCTGGTCGTTGGCGAAATATTCGGTCGCGCTGTCCCATTCACCGCGAAACGTAGTGCCGACCGGATGCCCTGCGCTTCCCAGACGCCGCCGGTCTTATACCAAAGCTGCCAGGGGCCGCCGTTGGTCTTGAGCGCGTACTGGCCGTCCTCGCCCATGGCCGGATCCGGCGACGCTCCGGTGACGAACAGGAACGAGCCTTGCCCTTTGATGTAGGCGATAAACTCGCGGATTTTCGCCTGGGTAATCGCCGGGTCGTACCGTGCGTAGGATGTCTTATCGATCAGATACGAAGCATCCGTAAGCGTTCCGCCCGGCCAATCCTGATTGAGCGTGATGTGCGTGTCGTCGTCGACCGAGTCAATGCGACCGAGCAGGCCGCTTGCCATGAACACGTCGCCTTCGGTGACAACCGAAGAAAGCAACGTGCCGCTGAAAACGAGTTTCTTCGCGTCACCGCCGTCCGTCGAGACCGTTCCTGTGCTGTAGGTGCCTCCGAGAGCCATATTCAGTAGTCCTCACACAAAGATCGCTTTTTCAGCGATCAGTTTGTTCAAAATTCTCATGCTGAATTGCCAGAGCGCGCGATCGATGAGGTTTGTTGCGTCGGCGTCGCTACCCACCCGCAGCGCATTTAGACGCATCTCAGCCTCATCAACTGCTGCAAGCGGATCCCTGGTCGTTACTTTGGATAGTTCAGCCGCGATCTGATTCTTCACTTCTTCGACGGATGCCATCGGTAGACTCCACGGGTTTTGAGATTGAGAGGGGAAATTGCCGCCGCCATGACGCCCAATCGATTGGCTGCGGTTTGATTAGCTTTCCGGCTTTGTCCTCGCTCCAGCGATGGACCTGGCGCTGCCTCACGCCGTGCGAGGTGATCGAAGTGAGCAGGACTGCACCGCCGACATAGCTGCGGCCGTCATTCATCTGCTTGCGGCGCTGAAGCTCCATCAGGTGGAGCAGGTCGCACTCAGCATGCAGGTCCCGGCTGTCCTGTCCTATAGGCCAGCCCGTTTCCATCAGCCGTTCGACCGGCACAGGCGGAATTGCGATGATTGGAAGTTCGGTCAGATCGATGCAGGAGTCTTCGAATCTACTTTCAGGATTGTTTCGCTTTATCCATTCGGAATGAGCGCCACCGCGATCAAACTCGATCGAAAAGGCGGCTGGTCGCTGCTCTCCATCGAGCCAGCCAGCCAGAACCAGCGAGCAAACGTCCTGATTTCCCGGATTGTGTTCTAGGAAATAGTCAAACATGCCATCAAAGGTATGTTTGCTTGTTTTGACCACCTGATCGAAGGACGAGCAATCGCCCTCCAGGACGGTTGCGACGAGATAGGGAAAGCGCGCAGGCCCGCACGCGGCAACTGCCGCCTTCATGCCCCGTAATGGGATGCATTTGGGAAAGTCAGTTTGGATTACCTGCCCCTCGGCATAGAGCAATCCGTCTGTCATGACATGCACAGCGTCGCGCTGGACCAGAACATTGAGCGCCGTCATGCTGCCGACTCCTGCAGCATCCGAACCATAGCGCCAGCGCCCACTGCCAGTGCCGGCGTGCCTGCGCGCACCTGTGCGGTCTGTTTGGCGACTGAAGCCAGCGCGCTATCAAACCGTTTGACGGCCGACTCCGCTTCCTTGCCTGCCTTCTCTGCGGCTTCCTTGCGTTCATTGTCGGCGAGGATGCCAAGCTGCGCGTCTTTCGCGCGAGCCGCACGGAGCCGTCCTTCGGTCCCTCCCGCTTTCAGCAGCGCCTTGTTGTAGTTCTCGATAATCCTCTGTCGATCATCGAGTTTCGGCGAGACGGTCGACTCAAGCACCTTCATTGCCTTCTCGAATCTCTCCGCACTCTCGGTGGCTGCGATAACAGCGGGATCGAAGTTGCGTATCGCCTTGTCGCCTTCCTCGATCTTTAGTTGGAAGCTTGCCATACTGGCAGTTGCCTCCCTAAGTTCCGCAGCCAGCTTTCGGACTTTTACATCGGACGTTGTTTCCGCGATTTCGGCTATCCCGCGGCGCAAAGCCAACATATCAGGATTTCCGGTTCTTACGCTTTCACGAAAATCATCGATCGCGGCCTTGAACGCTTTGTATTTTTCGGCGGTCCTTTCTATGACCGTGGACCCGCCCACGCTGTCCGTCACAGCGACCACCTCGCTAAACGATGCCGCCGTCGACATAGCGAGGTTGGCAAAGTCTCGCTTCATCGACTCGGTCGAGATCTTGGTGAAAGTTTGAAGAACCGCGATACTCTCATGGACGGCTGTGTCGACGCCGCGCCCCGCCTCGCCATAGGCGTCCTTCAACGACTTGATGAGTTCGCCGTGCTGCTTCAGCTTTTCGTCCAGATCATCGACGCCACCAAGCGCCTTGGTGATGTACTGCACCGCCGAACCACCCAACGCAATAATGGCAATGGTGGCAATGCTGACGGGATTCAGCAGCGATCCGAACGCGGCCCCGAGCAGACCAACAGCGCCGGCCGCGCCGCGCTGGCCGATAACCTGGCTGATCTGCGTGCCTTGCTGGAGGGCGATCGTAAACGGCGATTGTCCGCCCTGAAGTTGCACCGCAACATCTTGAAATTGTGCCGCAAGGTTCGCTGTTTCAAACCTTGTCTTATTCAATGATTTGGCGACATTATCGATCTTTGGAGTGGCGCGACTGAATGCCGCGTCGACGCTATCGGCCGCCGCCTTGGTGTCGCCCGTCAACCTCTGCAATGCCCGCTGCATCTGGCGGGTGTCGGCAGAGATTGTAAGAACAAGTTGTTCCAGGTCGTTCGCCATCTCTGCCTCAGTTGATAGTCATTGACTCGCGCTGAACGACGGCCTCAGCGATCGCAAAAATGTGCTCACGAATGGCGCGAACCGCGCCAGCCCTGTAGACGTTTATCGCTGGCACCATCTCCGCTAGTTTCGCGTTGATTTCGTCGCTCGAGATTCCTGCATCGACATCAGCCTGGACCGCAGCAATCAAATGCTGCCCGATTGCATCCAACACACGATCGTTGATTTCCTCGGTCAACTGCTCCTCGGTCATGCGGTCCATCCTTCGGTCTGAGCGCACAGCGCGGCGACGCGCGCCGCGGCACGATAGTTTGCCGCGAGCATCTCGCTTGGCTTTCGTGTGTTGGGTGCAAACTTGTCTAAGATCTGGAGGCTATTCCGATCGAAAGGTGCTTTGCCCTCGACCGCATGCAGAAGACCGCAGATAATTGCATCCTGATCCGATATCAGATCCTCGGTCGACTGCTCGCGACTGAACCAGGCGCGGTCATAACCTGTTCGCAGCGACAATAGTTCAACCTCATGCTCGTCTGAGCGGCGCAATCGAGACGCATGGTCGATCAGACAGGGGGCCGTCACCTGCCGGTCACCCAACGCGGTCACAGCATCAATCCTGGTCCGATGGATCAGGATGCTGGCGCCCTTGCGCGCCCATCGGAAATCCGCCGCCACGAGGATGGTCACTGCGGCGGACCACGCCTTCATGTTCACCTCGGCGCTGATCGGGATCGGCAATGCTCGCAGCAAATGGTAGATCCGGTTGGCCTCTTCGACGTTGCCGCCCTCGGAATTGATGACCAGATGGAGGCGCGCCGCAATCCGGTGCGAACCGACGAAACGGCGAACTCCCTGTTCGGATATTGGCTCGCCTTTGCCAATTGCGCCCGACAGCCGCAGAACGGCAGCATCGCCGCCTGGAGCGTCCTCCGGCGCGCCGGCTGGCTCGACAAGGTTTAGGCGCGCCTTGGCTATGATCGCACTCATGCCGCGCTCCGCGCGTCGCGGCCTCGCTTAACCGCGAGGCGGAAGCCGTCACATGCTCCCGGCTTCTCGCCGGCTTTGGTATCGCGTTTCGTGATCCAGAAGGAGCCGTCGAAGGTCACACCCTGCCCGGCTTTGTAGCTGCTCTCATCGCTCCATACGCCGGCGTCCTCGAAGACCGGACGCGCTTCAAGTTCGGCAATACGCTTTTCCAGGCCTCGGCGCTCTTCATGGCCTGCTTCCGAAACCGCGCGGAGATCTGCCCATACTTCGGCCAGCATCGCGACATTCGCGATGTGCTGTCCTTGAGTGTAGGTAACAGGCCTATTCTTCGTGGTGGCGTCGGCCTCGTCCAGTCGGTTGCGGTAGTGCGCCAGGGCCGCGTCAATGAACCGGACTGCGTCTTTCCAATGGCGATCCTTCAGTTCGTTCCAACGACTCTGCTCAAGCTCGGCCATCCAGGGCTGCTGCGTGCCTTTGCGGACGATGTCGCCGCGTTCCTTTTCAGCCGTCAGATCAAACGGGAGTTGAAGCGTCATGGCTGCGCGGCCTCGGAAGCCCGAATGACGTTCTGCACCGACGCGGTGAGCTCCTTCACGTAAAGCAATGGCATCGGCTTCCGCGGTATGATGCCGATCTCGCGCAGCGCATTCTCCGCGCGTGTAAGTTCTGCCTGAGCGTCCGAGACATCCCGCAGAGCCATCGCGTAGCGCCTGGCAGCATGCAAGTGCGCAGTCTTCAGCTGCTCGCTGGCGCCGTGGAAATGATCGCTGCGCATTTCGCTGACCACGGCCTTCAGACCCTCTTCCTCGTCGGTTAGTTGCTTGGCGAGGGAAGCAAGTTCATCGCGGCGAGCGCTCAGTCTGACGCGCCGTCCCGCATCATCGACCATCACGGAAACTGACAGCGATCCGTCGATCTCGGCTAGTTCCGCGGTAGCAGCGCGGAGCGCGGCCTGTACGCCGGTGAGCTTCTGCTCGGCATCCACCAGCAAAGCTGGCGGGCTGATATCCGTGCGGCTGTCGTTCATGGCGATCGTGTTCACTGCCCACCTCCAAATCACATCGCGAATCTAGCAAAGCGTTGTCGCTGCTCCCGTCACTGGTGACGCAAACCCCTGGCCAAGACTTCCATTAAGGCCGATCGAACCGCGTCGGGATTCTCGCTATCCCATTCGCCGAGAATGCCGCCCTCAACCAGTTGATCCGCGACCTCGCCGTGGTCGACCTCAATTTTGATGATGCGCTTCCCGCGACGCTTCCGTTCTCGATATGCGCGCGAGTGCGCTGCGGTGCTCATGCTTGAGCCCCCGCTTTGCCAGTTTCGGTGCACCCCAGACCGAAAGAGGTCTTCCTTTTCCGCGAGATTGCGCACGCAGCGAGGTCACCGGCCGGATATTTAGGCTGGCGTCGCGATACCCGGATTCTCGCCCGGGGGCGTGGTGCTGAGGTTGGGCGCCGCACCGATTGGACCGGCGGCCTCCCAAAATTCGCATTTTTGCGAATTAATGTTTTGAGACACTCAATCTGCAAAACGACGGCGCACCCGCCTTTCGTAGCGCCTTCAGCCGGTCGCAGATTGCGTCGTAGTCGATCGCCGGCATCTTTGCGGCCCACTCCGCCGATCGACGCCGCGCTTCCTCTGCCTCGGCCTGGCGTCGTTCCCGGGTCGCTCGTGAGTAACGACCATGGGTGACCGCATTGGCGTTGCCGGGCTGGGCTCCCTTTTTCCTGGCTGCCATTCGTTTTGACCCCTTCGCCGAAATCTGCGGAAACACGCGTTGCACTGGGACGCCGGTCCAAGGGGCGATCGCCGGACGAACGCAGGCTCCCCCCACCCCCGCCAGACCACATGGGCCAACTCGGAATGTTAATCTGGCTTTGCGCAAAATTTCCGGTGGCGCCGGTCCAGAGAGACGCCAGCCGGCCATAGATGCCTCCCCCTCCGCTCATGGTTGCACCGCCGCGCCGGTGAATTCGGCGAGCACGCGAGCCGCGGCAGCAGCCTGATCCTCATCTCGGATTGGGCCAGACTGAAAGGCGATGTCGCCCCCGCGCGAGATGTGAGAGACGACGAGGAATCGATCCGCTTCTGATCGGCATCGACCGGGGACGACAGTCACCACACCGCCGAGTCTCCGAACGTCACATGCAAAAATAGCGCGCTTGCTGGTCATGCGGGCGTCCTATCGTGGTTCCTGCGTTACTGGACGGTGGAGGCGGTCCGTTCTTGCATGGCCTCGTCCAACTGCCGAAAATGGTCTTCAAACCGTTCGCCGGCCAAGATCAGGACGTCGTCGTCGACCAGGATTTGAAGCATCTGGGCTCGGTCGCGGCTTAAAGCGCGGCGGTCCCGGAGAGCGATGCGCTCAAGCAAGTGAAGCCCATAGACGAGATCCTCCCGACCTTGTTCCGCACATTGGTCCGCAATGCGATTTACCAGCTCTCGTAAGACTGCTGGCGTTTGGCGACGACGAAGCATTTCAACTGGCTTGGTCATGGTATTCCTCGTTCGGTTAGAGGTTTCTGATGCGATAGTGATTGCGCATGACCTCGAGCCCGTCGGCGTTAAGCTGACGTCGCTCCTCGAGACGGGTCACTCGGTCAAGATCAGTCGGATCGAGGGATTGCAGAATTACCCAGCCGTCGCGACCGAGCTTCTGAGCAATTCTGTTTTGAATTACCTCGACACCCTTTCGACTTTCCTTGAATGCCTTCCGGCGTTCGATCGCTGTAGGTTTTGGCTTTTTCGGAACTGACGCTTCAAGTGAAGGTTCTATTGAAGGTTCTATTGAAGGTTCATGCCGCAACAGTGCGGCATGGTCGTCGGGCGTGGTGCGGCATGGTGTCGGGTCTGGTGCGGCATGGTCGCGGGCGTCCTGCGGCTCGGTCGACCTAATAGGGGCCCTATGCGCTATCGGGTCACCAGCACACAATTCCGCTCCTGACCGTGCCGCAGATTGCGGCTCGGTCATTTCTGCAACAGTCATGTTTAGGAAGTAGGTGCGACCAGGCCATCGGCCTCGGCCCTGAGGTCGAGCAACTTTCCGAATCAACCCGCGAGCTTCTAGGTCTTTCAGCTTTCGTTGAACTGTATCGACGCTCTGCTCTGTGTCCGCCGCCAAGGTTTCCTGGGAAGGCCAGCAACACCCGGTATCGTCGGCATAGTTCGCCAACGTCAGCAAGGTAAGCTTACAGGCCGGGGACCCGGCAGTCTGCTTAATAGCCCATGCGGTTGCCTGCCAGCTCACCGGAAACCTCAGCGAGGGCCGCCGGCATTGAGCAAGGCGTGGAGCGCAGCCTTAGGGACACGGATCAGCTTGCCAATTCGGATCGTTGGAAGATCGCCGCGCTTGGCGGCTACATAAGCTGCGTTTTTATTGAGCCCGAGCAATTTCCCTGCCTCCGGCACCGTATAAACGAGGCTTTCGCCAGATGTGTCCCGAACAGCCATACCTGCACTCCTTTATGGTGGGTCACCATAAATAAGAATGCTTCGCGCTTGCTTTGCAAGCCCAATTGTGGACAATCACCATAATTCGGCTATGGTGCTGTTATGTCATGATCAGTTTGCAGTCGTTTCTTTTCGATCCCTGGGTCGCGGGGAAACTAGGGCATAGTCCTGCGGCTCTTTATGAGCGGCAAAGAGCGCTTGTTCGAGTGGGCCTGCTGCCTAAGCCGACCTCTCGCGGCAGAAACAGTGGTGGTGCACTGGCGACGCCGGAAACGGTATCCATGATTGTACTGTCGCTACTGGTGACGGATAATTTGTCCGGCATCGACGAGACGATGGCGCAATGGGCCGGCCTACGTGCGATAGAGGAAGATTCAATGGGGCCACGGGTTGGGCGGTGTCACGTCACAGGCCAGCGGACTCTGCACCGAGCGATGGCTTGGCTGATGAAGGGCGACGAGCGAGGCTTGTATGCTGTCGAAGTTGACCGGTCGCGGAGCATTGCTCGTATCGTTGACCAAGCCGGTGAGCTTCAAGTGAGTCTTTTTGGAAAATTTGCAGGGGATGCTGACGGCATCAATTTAATTGCCAGATATAGCGCCCTATTCGAACTTGGGCAGCAGTTAGAAGCGATGAACTGAGGGACTTAAGTATGGCTACTGTCCGCAAACGAAAGCTCCCCTCTGGTCTGGTCCGCTGGCAGGCGACCTACGTCGATGGCGCCGGAAAACGTCGTGCCAAGCTGTTCGATCGCAAATCAGACGGCGAAGCTTGGCTAGTTGACGTCCGCCACGACGTTGCGCGCGGCGTCCACACTCCTGGGAGCATTTCGCCGACGGTCAAGGAAGCTGCCGCGCTGTGGATCAAGCGATGCAACGAGAAGGGTCTCGAGCCCATGACCGTCAAGGGTTACGAGGAGCACGTTGATCTGCACATCGTGCCCTTTATCGGCGCGAAAAAGCTGGCTGAGATCACGGTCCCGGCGGTCAACTCTTTTGCCGATCAACTCCGAGACGTCGGCCGGTCCGCGGAAATGGTAAAGCGTGTGGTTCGGTCGCTCGGTGGGATATTCAAGGAGGCCCGGCGCCGAGGGCTCGCCAGTACGGCGCCCACGGTTGGTATAGAGCTTGACCTTCCTGATCGCGACGATCCCCGGCCCATTATACCCACGAAGGCCGAGCTGCAGGCGATAATTGCCGGTGCGCGGGGACGCTGGCGGCCGGTCATCCTCGTGGCCATATTCTGCGGATTGCGCGCCAGCGAATTGCGCGGCCTGCGCTGGGCTGACGTCGATTTCGGTACCAAGCGACTTAGCCTGACACAGCGTGCCGACGCATCGCACCGGATTGGTAAGCTCAAATCTAAGGCAGCCTATCGGTCGATCCCCTGCCCTCCGATCGTCATCAACGCTCTGCGGGAATGGAAACTGGTTTGCCCGAAACGGGATACTGGCAAGAAGGACGCAGACGGGGTGCCGATTAAGGTCCTGGAACTGGTCTTCCCCAACGGCCTTGGCAAGGTGGAAAGCCATTCGAACCTGCTAGAGCGGGGTCTCGATCCGATCCTGATAGCCGCCGGCCTCGGCGAACTGCGGCCGCTGCTGGATAGGGCTGGTCGGCCCGTTCTAGACGACAAGGGCGAGCCCAAAGGGATCATGACCGGCAAGTACGGGATGCACTCCCTTCGCCACGCCTGTGCCTCTCTGTGGATCGAAGGTGGCTACAACCCGAAGCAAATTCAGAAGCTGATGGGCCACAGCTCGATCAAGGTGACATTTGACGTTTATGGCCACCTATTTGCGGATTGCGAAGCAGACCAAAAGGCCGCAGAGAGTCTGCAGGCTCGTTTACTTGGAGCATAAGATGGAACGCGAATTCTACGTGTCTCGGACAGCCGATCAGAATGGAGAGCGCCATCGCTGGTTGCTCGTGGACGCGCCGGAGGGCCGCTCCGTGCAGCAGAAAAGCTTTGTTGATGCAGTTTCGCGTGCCGGCACGTCCGAGCACACGCGCCGCACAGCAAGTTACGAGATCGGCGAGTTTCTGACTGGCGACCACGATCGCAAGGCCAAAGCCGCGTTGCAGGCACTTCTCCAAATTCAATAGCAACACCAGCGCAACACAGGGGTAGCAAGTGCCTGATTTTGCATGCTCTCCGAAAGTTTTCTACTCCGCGGGTTGCAGGTTCGAATCCTGCCGGGATCGCCATTGATCCATCCCTGCTGCCCAAGTTTTTCCGGATATCAGGGAGCCGGATCGGCCGAATTCGATCGCCCCTCCCGTAGCGTTTCTCCCAGCCCGCGCCGTCCTGACCGTTGCCTTTGGGCATGTTAGTCGCGATAACGGGCGAATAAGAAAGAGAGGATACGCGATGTTTTCCCACGTGATGATTGGCACCAACGACCTCGAACAGGCGAAGACGTTTTACGACAAGCTGCTCGGCACGCTCGGCATTCCGCCGGCATTTGTGGATCGGCATCGTATTTTTTACCGGACCAAGACGGGCACGTTTGCGGTGTCCAAGCCGATCAATGGCGAGCCCGCAACGGCTGCCAACGGCGGCACCATCGGCTTTCTCGCGAAATCCCCGGAAGAGGCTGATGCCTGGCATTCGATGGGCGTCGCCAACGGCGCAACCTCCTGTGAGGAGCCGCCGGGCGTGCGCGAAATGAACGGGATGAAGCTTTATCTCGCGTATTTGCGCGATCGGGACGGCAACAAGCTCTGCGCCATGCATCGTCTGCCGTAACTATCGTCGAAGATCCCTGTCGCGACAGTCAGCGCCATTTTTGTTTCAGGCCGATCCGCCTGAAACGGACGCCTGTGCCATCGGGCAGCCGCGTGGCCTCGAAACCACCATCGCGGATCGCATTCCGCTGCGGCATGGCGTCATGCGGCCCACGTTCCTTTTCCCACCATCGGGCCCGCTGTGAACTGCGCGACAGGGAAAATCCCAGAATGCTCTCTATCTCGTCGAAAGACAGGATGAGTTCCGATTGAGTCTGCTGCTTGAGATAATCTCTTAGCGGGTCGTACTTGCTCATCTCGCGGCACCGGATCCAACACTGCATCGCCGCGGATGAAGCCGAAGGCTCATCCGCTCGCATGCGATGCCCTGTCAGAGTCCGGTTTGCAAGGGCAAAGGCCCGCGCATGATGCGCGAGCCTGTAACCGCAGGAACGGATTACTTCTTCATCCCGTCCTTGGTGTCCTTTTTCATCATGCCGTCCTTGTGCATACTGTCCTTCTGCATGCCGCTCTTATGCATGCCGTCCTTGGACATCGTGCTTTCCTTCTTCATGCCGTCCTTGGTCATTTTGTCCATGGCGAACGCGGCTGGCGCAAAAGCCACGCTCAGAGAGAGGCCGGCGACGGCAAGGCCGAGTGCAAGATGGGAGCGAGTCATCTGATTGTCCTTCCTAGAGGTTGATCAAGCGACTGACGTCGCTCGGTAGCAGTTCGCCTCAAGTGCAGGATTGTTACGCGGGGCGGCGGGATTTTTGGGTATACTCGCCTGACCTATTGTGCGCCGCACGCTTGATCGCGCCAGGACGGGTCCACAAAGAAAAATGGCCGGGAACGGTGTCCCGGCCATCGCCAAAAGATAACTGTAAAAAAGGCTAGCGCTTGAATTTTGGCGCACGCTTTTCGACAAAAGCCGCGACCGCCTCGCGAAAATCCGGATCGTGCCCGGCTTCGCGCTGGGTATCCCGCTCGAGATCGAGCTGGGCATCGTGGGAGTTGGTCTCCGAGGCGTCCATGATCCGCTTGATACGGGTGATGCCATCGGCTGGGAGCGCGGCGAGCCTCCGGCAGATGCTTTCGGCTTCGGCCATCAGCTTGTCGTCATCGACGCACTTCCAGATCAACCCCCAACGTTCCGCATCCTCGGCCGAAAGCGGTTCGGCGAGCATGGCAAGGCCTCGGGCGCGCGCCGAGCCGACCAGGCGCGGCAACAGCCAGGTGCCACCGGCATCCGGAACCAGTCCGAGCTTGGCGAAAGCCTGCAGGAACTTCGCGGAGCGTGCAGCGACGACGAAATCGCACTGCAGGGCGAAGTTCGCGCCCGCGCCGGCAGCGACGCCGTTGACGGCGCAGATCACTGGTTGCGGCAGACGCCGGATCACCCGCATTAGCGGGTTGTAATACTTGTCGAGGCGCGCTCCGGCGTCCGGCTTGCTGTCGCTGCTTCCGGCGGCGAAATTCTCGGCAAGGTCCTGCCCCGCGCAGAAGCCCTTGCCGTTTCCGGTCACGATGATAGCGCGGCAGGACGGATCCTTCCCGGCATCGTCGAACGCGACGGCCAGCGCGATATGCATCGCTTCCGTGAACGCGTTGAGCTGCGCGGGACGATTGAGAGTGATGGTATGAATGCCATCACGCTTGGTCACCAGAACGGGTAGCTCACTCATCGTCGAATTTCCTCACTGAATCTTTTTTCTATTGGCGGCATTCATGGCTGAAGCAACGCGACTGACCGGCGGCTTGCCGATCAGTCTGCAGACGTCGTTGGTGGCGGCCACCAGCCGCTCCATATCAACGCCGGTCGAAATGCCCATGCCCTTCAGCATATAGACCACGTCTTCGGTGGCAACATTGCCGGTGGCACCGGGCGCATAGGGGCATCCACCGAGACCGCCTGCTGCGGAATCGATGACGCGAGTCCCCTCCTCCAGCCCGGCGTACAGATTTGCGAGCGCCTGGCCATAGGTGTCATGGAAATGCATTCCGATATGGGCCATCGGAATCGAGTCCGCCACAGCGCGCAACAACTGTCGGGCCCTAAGCGGTGTGCCGACGCCGATGGTGTCGCCCAGCGACACCTCGTAGCAGCCGAGTTGCCAGAGCTGATCGGCGACCGCCACCACCTGGGCGGGCTTCACCTCGCCGTCATAGGGACAGCCCAGCACGCAGGACAGATAGCCACGCACCTTGATGCCATCAGCCTTGGCGCGTGCGATCACGGGTTTGAACCGCTCGATCGACTCCGCAATGGTGCAATTGATGTTCGCGCGCGAGAAGCCTTCCGAAGCGGAGGCAAACACGGCAATGACCTTGGCCCCGGCGGCACGCGCCGCGTCGTAACCCTTCTCATTCGGGACAAGGACATGGAATTCGCTGTCCGGATGATGGTCGATGGCGCGAAGCACCTGATCCGAGTTCGCCATTTGTGGAATGGCTTTGGGCGAGACAAAACTGCCGACCTCGACAGTGTGCAGTCCAGCCGCGATCAGATTTTCGACGAACGCGACGCGCGCCTCGACGGTAATCGGCGTCTTCTCATTCTGCAGGCCGTCGCGCGGACCGACCTCGACGATGCGAACCTGATCGCTCATGATTTTGCCGGCTCGATATCGGCAAGTTCGACGCCTTCCTGCACGATGTCGCCGACCTTGCACTTGAGCTTGACCACAGTGCCCGCAAAGGGAGCGCGCAAGGTCTGCTCCATTTTCATGACTTCGAGCGTCACGACCGGGGCGCCCTTTTCGACGGTGGCGCCTTCCTCCACCAGAATCGCGACGACGGTTCCGGGAAGCGGCGCAACTACGCGGTCAGCACCGGTCTGCTCTTCGTCCTCCATTCCAAACGGATCGACCCAATGAATCTCGAATCGGCCATTACGGGTACGGACGTAGATGTCGTGACCATCGACCACACCGGTCACCCGCGACTGGACGCCATCTGCCGTGACATGGAGTTCGCCGGCGGCCGCGGTCGTAAACGCGAACGGGATTTCATTGTCCGCGATCAGAAGCGTCGAGCTATCCGGCCCGTAGCGCAGTCCGACCGGATATTCAGCGCCCCCTCCGCGCAGCAGGAACGATCTCTGCCGCGTGCCGGCCATCATCCAGCCTGCGGTCTGCCAGGGAGACGCAGGCTCCCGGGTGGCTGAGGCCTGTTCGGCGCGCAGTATCGAAGCGACACACGCCGCAAGTTCAAGCGCCGAGAGTTCCGAGCGTTGGGTGGTGAGTGTGGCCAGCTCACGTTCGATGAATCCCGTGTCGATCGCGTTGGCGCGGACCTGCGGGTGAGTGACCAGCGCCGACAGGAACGGGACGTTCGTGACGATCCCGCGAACGTCGGTTTCCTCGAGTCCCCGATTGAGGCGATCAATCGCGACATCGCGCGTCGGCGCCCAGGCGATGACCTTGGCAAGCATCGCATCGTAGTTCGGCGACACGGTGTCGCCTTCACGGTAGCCCGCGTCGATCCGCAGGCCGTCGGCTTCGCGCGGCGTCCGCCATGTCTTGATCCGTCCGACCGACGGCATGAAGTTCTTGTTGGGATTTTCGGCGTAGACGCGGGCCTCGATAGCATGACCGTTGAGCTTGATCTGGTCCTGCGTCATCGGGAGAGCTTCGCCGAACGCCACCCGCAGCTGCCATTCGACGAGATCGACGCCGGTGATGAGTTCGGTCACCGGATGTTCGACCTGAAGGCGCGTATTCATTTCGATGAAGAAGGATTCCGTGCCGTCCGACACGAATTCGATTGTCCCGGCGCCGACATAGTTCACCGCACCGGCCGCCTTGCGGGCCGCCGCGCAAATCGCATCGCGCTGCTTCGCGTCGAGCGTCGGCGACGGCGCCTCTTCGATGACCTTCTGATGGCGGCGCTGCAATGTGCATTCGCGCTCGAACAGCGAGACCAGGTTTCCATGGCTGTCACCGATTACCTGCACCTCGATATGGCGCGGGTTGGTGACGTACTTTTCGATCAGCATGCGATCGTCGCCAAACGCCGCCTTGGCTTCACGCTTGGCGCTGACAATGGCTGGCAGCAGCTCCTCGGCGCTGCGCACGATCCGCATGCCTCGTCCGCCGCCACCCGCCGATGCCTTGACCAGAACCGGAAATCCGATTTTTCCGGCCGCGCCGGTCAGGGTGTCGTCGTCCTGTGCTTCGCCGTGATAGCCCGGCACCAGCGGAACGCCCGCCTTCTCCATCAGCGCCTTGGAGCCTGATTTCGATCCCATCGCGTCCATCATGTCAGCGGTCGGGCCGACAAAGACGATACCGACTTCAGCGCAGCGCCGAGCGAAGTCGGCGTTTTCCGACAGGAACCCGTATCCCGGATGAATCGCTTCGGCTCCGGTTTTCTGCGCGGCCTCGATGATCCGGTCGATGTTCAAGTAACTGTCGCGCGCTCGCGCGGGGCCGAGCAGCACGGCATCGTCTGCCAGTGCGACATGAAGCGCGTCGCGGTCGGCCTCGGAATAGACCGCGACGGTGCGAATGCCCATCGCTCGCGCCGTCCGGATCACGCGGCAGGCGATCTCGCCACGGTTGGCGATCAGCAGGGTATCGAACCGGCGATACAAAGGCTTGCCCGCACGCACGCTGTTCACGCTCAACTCCATGATGGCTTTCGCTTTTCAAGAAAGGCACTCAGGCCCTCACGGGCTTCCGGCCGCGCCCTTACGTCCGCGATCAGTTCCGACGTTTCGCGGATCAGGGCTTCGTCGATGGGACGTCCGGCGATATCGCCAGCCAGCTTCTTGGCGACCGCCCGCGCGCCCGGCGCTGCTGACCTCAGTTGCTTCAGCAACTTGGCGATACGCTCGTCCAGCGCATCCGGCGCGACGACCTCGTGAATCAGGCCGATCCGTCGGGCTTCATGGGCATCGAACACTTCCGCGGTCTGAAAATAGCGCCGCGCGGTCCGCTCGCCGATGGCGCGCACGACATAGGGGCTGATCATGCCCGGCACGATGCCGAGACGGACTTCTGACAGGCAGAACGTCGCATCTTCCGATGCGATGGCGATGTCGCACGCAGCGACTACGCCGACCCCGCCTCCATAGATCGGCCCGTGGACACGCCCGATGGTGGTTTGCGGCAAGCGATCGAGAGCCGCCAGCATGTTCGACAGCGGCAGCGCATCGCGGATGTTGTCGTCACGGCTGAATGTCGCCGCCTCGCGCATCCGGTTGATGTCCGCGCCCGCGCACAGGCTTTTGCCTTCGCCCGACAGCACGACGGTCCCAACCGAGGCATCGCCGGCAACCGTATCGAGAGCCGCGCGGAGTTCGTCGATCAATTGCGGATTGAGCGCGTTGTTCAACTCGGGACGGTCGAGCACGATCCGCGCGACGCCGTTCTCCCGGGAGATTTTTACCAGGCGATCCATCGTTACATCCTGAAGATGCCAAACCGCGTCGGTTCAACAGGCGCGTTGGCCGCAGCCGAAAGCCCGAGGCCCAGAACAAGGCGCGTATCGGCAGGATCAATCACGCCATCATCCCAAAGCCGGGCCGTCGCGTAATACGGATGTCCCTGCGTTTCATATTGGGCCCGGATCGGAGCACGGAAGTCGTGCTCTTCCTCGGCCGACCATTTGCCGCCCTTGGCCTCGATGTTGTCCCTGCGGAGCTGGCTGAGCACCATCGAAGCCTGCTCGCCGCCCATCACCGAAATGCGGGCGTTGGGCCACATCCAAAGGAAACGCGGACTGTAGGCACGGCCGCACATGCCATAGTTGCCGGCGCCATAGGAGCCGCCGATCACAACGGTGAACTTTGGCACCGATGCCGTCGCAACCGCGGTGACGAGCTTGGCGCCGTCGCGGGCGATGCCGCCAGCCTCGTATTTTTTGCCGACCATGAAGCCGGTGATGTTCTGCAGGAACAGCAGCGGGATATTGCGCTGGCAGCACAACTCGATGAAGTGCGCCCCTTTCAGCGAGCTTTCGCTGAACAGGATGCCGTTGTTGGCGATGATGCCGACCGGATAACCCCAGATGTGAGCGAAGCCGCACACCAGCGTCGTGCCATAGAGCTTCTTGAATTCCTCGAATTCCGAACCGTCAACGATGCGGGTGATGATCTCGCGTACGTCGAAGGGTTTACGCACGTCGGCCGGGACCACGCCGTAAATCTCTTCCGCGGCGTAGAGCGGCTCGCGCGGCTGGCGCAGGCCGGTGGCCGCATTGTGAGCCGGATTGAGATTGCCGACGATACGCCGAGCGATCCCGATCGCATGGCTGTCGTTCTGGGCGTAATGGTCGGTCACACCCGACTGGCGCGAATGCACGTCGGCACCGCCGAGTTCTTCGGCGCTGACCACCTCGCCGGTTGCGGCCTTCACCAACGGCGGTCCGCCGAGGAAAATGGTGCCCTGGTTTCGGACGATGATGCTCTCGTCGGACATCGCCGGGACGTACGCGCCGCCCGCCGTGCAGGAGCCCATCACGATGGCGATCTGCGGAATGCCCTGCGACGACATCTGGGCCTGATTGTAGAAGATGCGGCCGAAGTGCCGTTCGTCCGGAAAGATTTCATCCTGCTGCGGAAGAAACGCGCCGCCGGAATCGACCATGTAGATGCACGGCAGATTGTTTTGCCGCGCAATGTCCTGCGCGCGCAGGTGCTTCTTCACGGTCATCGGATAATAGGTGCCGCCGGTGATCGTCGCATCGTTGGCCACGATCACGCAGGTGCGTCCCGCCACCTGGCCGATACCAGTTACGATGCTCGCCGAATGAACCTCGCCGCCGTAAAGGCCATAGGCGGCCATCGGCGATAATTCCAGAAAGGCAGTGCCGGGATCGATCAGCAGGTCCACGCGCTCGCGTGCCAGCATCTTGCCCCGCGCCTTGTGCCTGGCTCGCGATGCTTCGCCGCCGCCGGCGGCGACCGTGGACAGCTTCGCGCGCAGGTCATCGACCAGCGCGCGCATCGCTTCCGTATTGACGGTGAAATCGGCGGAGGTCTTGTCGAGATTGGAACGAAGTGCCATGGCCTCCCGCCGCATAACGTTTTGATCTTGCTTGTCTCCGTCCGTTCAGGACGGCTTTGACCCGCAAGGTGTCACTGCTTGGCGGCGGAATGCAACCACAACTTTTGCGACGATATTGAAGAGGCTTGCGTTCGGTCAGAGGCCTCAATACGGCAAACCGGACGTCCCGAATGTCATGTCGCTGACATTTGCCGGGGCAATTTCATAAGGCCCGATCCGTGAGAAATTACAGCGCAGGCGCGACGGTGCACGCCTGACGCCAACCGGGAAGATTTGCCCTCGAAGCTCAGTGCGTCCAGGGTTCGCTGCGCCGGAACGCGAAATTGTCGGCATAGGCGACCTGACGGCCCACGGGCGTGGCAGGCTCGATCACCTGATAAGGAATGGCCCTGCGCTCGCAGTACGCTACCGCTTCCTCCTTGGTGTCGAACCGAAGCGTCAATTGCTGCTTCATATCGCCCGAACTGGTCCATCCCATCAACGGCTCGATTACGCGCGGTTGCTCTGGCTCATAATCCAGACGCCACTCCTTGGTCGTGGCCTTGCCCGACTGCATGGCGTTCTTGGCCGGCTTGAAAATTCGAGCAATCATGAAGAGGAGAACTCCGTTCGATTGGGCCGTCCCGATTGGTGAAATCGGCGCAACTGATATAGTCCGGGCCGTCAGCCATCGGCGAGGCGATTCTGCGGGCGGCCTGTTATATTTCCACGTCCGGTATAGACTTTCCGGGCCCGCAGAACAATCTCGGACGGGCGGCAGGCAGGACGTGTTTCATCCCTTTTAGTCCAGGCACGGCGATACCGGACCCATGGAAATTCAGGCCACCCTCCCCGCCAAGGGCCGCGATCTGCGGCTGGATTTTTTTCGTGGGATCGCCAACTGGGCGATCTTCCTCGACCATATCCCGAACAACGTGATCAACTGGGTCACGACCCGGAACTATGGCTTCAGCGACGCCGCTGACCTGTTCGTGTTTATTTCCGGATATACGGCCTCCTTCGTTTACGCGAAAATGATGATCGAGCGCGGCTTCATCGTCGGCGCCACCCGCCTGTGGAAGCGGGTCTGGCAGCTCTACGTCGCGCACGTCATCCTGTTCGTGATCTATGTCGCAGCGATCGGCTGGGTGGCTTATCGCTACGCCGACGCCGAGATCATCAACGAGTTCAATCTCGCCGGTTTCATCGAAAACCCGATCCAGACCCTGACACAGGGTCTGCTGCTTCGTTTCAAGCCGGTCAATCTGGACGTTCTGCCGCTCTATATCGTTCTGATGGGGCTTTTCCCGCCGGTGCTGTGGCTGCTGCTGCGCAAGCCCGATCTGACGATGCTAGGCTCGCTGCTGCTCTATCTTGCTGCCAGACAGTACGGCTGGAATTTGTCCGCCTATCCGGTCGGCACGTGGTACTTCAATCCGTTCTGCTGGCAGTTGCTGTTCGTGTTCGGCGCATGGTTCGCGCTGGGAGGCGCGCTGGAGTCGCGTGCTGTCATTCAGTCCCGCTATCTGCTGATCGCGGGCACGGCCTATCTGGTCTTCGCGCTTGTGATGACGATGGCGGGCCGGTTCGAGGACTTCGGCGCCCTGTTTCCGACGTGGCTCTATGACGCGTTCAACCCCAACGACAAAACCAACCTCGCGCCCTATCGCGTGCTGCACTTCGTGGTCATCGCCTTTTTCGTGACCCGCTTCGTGCGCAAGGACTGGGCCGGGCTCGAATGGAAGATCTTTGATCCCCTGATCAAGTGCGGACAGCAGTCGCTTCAGGTGTTCTGTGTCGGTGTATTCCTGTCCTTCGTCGCGCACTTCATCCTGTCGATGAGCTACGGCTCGATCTGGGCCCAGCTCGGCGTCAGCATCGGCGGGCTCGCGGTCCTGACAGGCGTCGCCTATTACGGGAACTGGTCGAAGAGGCAGGACAAACCCTCGGCCCGGACCGCTCCGGTCGCCGCAGTAGCCAAACCGCCGGCGCCGGCGGAATAGCCTTCCGTCGCCACAGCAGGAGGCGGATGCAAGGATTTGTTTTTATTGGAATTTATGGTCGGGGCAGGAGGATTCGAACCTCCGACCTGCAGTACCCAAAACTGCCGCGCTACCAGGCTACGCTATACCCCGCCAGAGTCGTCGAGTAGTTACACCCTTCGGTTAGCGCCAGCAAGGCGTCCGGTGCACCTGATGACGTTCAGCGGGTGCCAAAAAGCGGATGCGCGACACGATCACCGGGCTTGATACCGTACTTCCGCGCCGTTCCGGCGATCACTTCAAGCACCGCCTTGGCCGGTCCACCCGACGGAATGATCGTTTCAGACTGTGGAACCGTATTTTGCGCGATCCGAAGGATACGTCCGTCCGCCCCGATGAAAATCATGTCCAGCGAGATGAAGGTGTTCTTCATCCACATCGAGACGTTCTGCTCGGGCGAGAAATCGAACAGCATTCCCCGCCCCTCCGGCAGGCTTTTCCGGTACATCAGGCCGGTTCGGCGCTCTTCCTCGGTTTTTGCCATCTCAACGGAAAAGACATGCACGCCGGACGCCGTGACGATTTCAAGCGGCTCCACGGCCGCAGCATGAGCTGACAGGCTTTGAGCCGCCCAGAGCCCGACGATCGCAAGGGTGGCGACACACAGCCGCATCAGCATAACGCGAAACGGCGTTTGGGAATTCAACTCATGGCGTACCATGGGAAAGCCGGCTTTTCCTTTGGATCGAGACTCGCGCCAGATAGCAGATCAGCACCAAAACGCCAGAACCGTACCGCGCTCGCGGCCAGGTTCGGTCGTCAAGATAGCGTTATCGAAGGAAGTCGCGCGAGAATTTGGCCGGCCTGGCCATCATGGACATTGAACCTCCGGCGAGCGGCGGCGGCCCCATGAACAAATTCGGCGCGGGAAGCGCCGGCCGTCAGTGCGACGCCAATCCGCCTGCCCCGGTCTCCGGCTGGATCTCAGCAGCCATCATGCCCTTGGACCCGGGCCCATAGCGAACCAGCACGTACTGGCCCGGCCGCAACTCGGTCATGCCGTAACGGCGAAGGGTTTCCATGTGGACAAAGATGTCGGGCGTCCCCTCGCCGCAGGTCAGGAAGCCAAATCCCCGAAGCCGGTTAAACCACTTCACCTGAGCCCGTACGAGACCGCTGGTCGGTGTCACAGTGACATGAGTGCGTGGCGGCAGCATCTGCGCCGGATGGATGGCGGTCGACTCATCCATCGAGACCACGCGGAAGGCCTGATAGCCTTTCTGGCGCTGGATGCATTCGCACACGATCCGCGCGCCCTCGTAGGCCGTCTGGTAGCCGTCTCGCCGAAGAACAGTAACGTGCAGCAGAACGTCGGCCCCGCCGTTCTCCGGGACGATAAACCCGTAGCCTTTGGATGCGTCGAACCACTTGATGACGCCGCGCAATTCAACAAGGTTGGCAGTGGCCCCCTCGGGGATGCCGGCAAAAGGATCGACAACGCTGCGATCAAGCGGACCCGAGAGGTCTGCCTGTGAACGTCGGTCCTCAGCGCTGTTTAATTCCGGCCTGACAAGCCTCTTGGACTCAAAACCGTCCGACCCCATGACCCCGGACCCCACACATCGCTGCTGTCTGCCACCGCCGTGACAAACTCAATCTCATTGCGCCCATCTCAGAAGATTCAGGATGGAGCGTCGCGAATCTTATGATTCGACGATAACACCCCGACACATGAGGCAAAGCCAAAAAACCAACTTGCAGCGAGCTATGAACAGCCTTGCGCTGCGACGAATCAATTTCCGACGAAGGGGCCGAGCGTCTCGCCGATATCGTGCCGGATAACGAGGTCGGCGATATCGTCCTGCTCTGTGGGCTCGTTGTTGATGATCACCAGCTTTGCGCCGCTGTTGCGCGCAAGCAGAGGAAAGCCGGCGGCAGGCCACACCACAAGCGACGAACCGATCGCAAGAAACAGATCGCAGGTTTGCGCCAGTTCGGCGGCCCGTCGCATTTCGTCCTCCGGCATCGCTTGACCGAAGGAAATCGTGGCGCTTTTGACTGGCCCGCCGCACGTGGAACAGGACGGTGCTTCACCGGCCGCGTCGAACCGATCCTTCACCCACGCAATCTCGAAACGCTTCTGGCAATCGAGACAGGCGGCGTAGGTGGTGTTGCCGTGCAACTCGACGACGTCGGTCGTTGCAAACCCGGACATCTGGTGCAGATTGTCGATGTTCTGGGTGATGATCGCAGGAATCTTGCCGGCCTTGTAAAGCGAAGCGAGGGCGCGATGACCGCGGCCGGGCTTTGCTGCGGCAAAACTCTCCTGCATCGCAAATCGGCGACGCCAGGATTCGTCCCGTGCCTCCTGGCTGGCCATAAACTCGTCAAAGGGAATCGGCCGATAGCGCGCCCATAGGCCGCCCGGAGACCGGAAGTCGGGAATCCCGCACTCTGTGGATATGCCGGCGCCCGTGAATGGCACGATGACTGATGCTGCGGCGATCAACTCACCGAGTTGTTCAACGCCGCTGTGAATGTCGGATGCGATCATCAGGTTGGTTTGACCCAAGTTGCGTTGTCGGTCGATATTTGCGCATCCACCTGTATGATTTCAATTCCTGATCGCCCATCCTCCAAACAATCCGTGGGAACTAACTGCGATCGCTGGTGTTGTTGCTTTCCACCATTCCTGTCACCTGTCATTGATCGGCTTTAGCGCGGAGCCCGGAATGCCCTATGCCCTCTTTTCTGACGATGCGAAAATCAGCAAGGCGTACAAGACTGAAGCCGAGGTCTGGAAACACGCAACCGAGACCGGTCTTGTGACCGATGTGGCGGCTGATGCCGAGAAGCCCACGCCAAGGCGAATCCTGGATAACGGGTACGAGATCAGGCCTTGCGCGGATGATCCGCCGGAGCAGCATGATCCGAAGGCCACTGATATTGTTCTCCCCAAAGCCGCCAAATCCTGACAGCGCCCTCTCAACAGAGGCGTCATTCCCTCGGGTCGTCGCGGCCCGACGGCGTCTGTGCTAAGAGACCATCCGAAACTGGGTATGCTGACGAAGGATAAAAAACATGCGTTATCTGCACACGATGCTGCGCGTCCGCAATCTCGACGTGGCGATGAAGTTTTTCAGCGACGCGCTGGGGTTGAAGGAAGTCCGCCGTGTCGACAACGACAAGGCGCGGTTCACACTCGTTTTTCTTTGTGCGGCTGAGGACGAGGCTCTTCTCAAGCAGGTCAAGGGACGCGGCGCGCCGCTGGTCGAACTGACCTATAATTGGGATGAAGAGAAGTACGGCGAGGATCGCTATTTCGGCCATCTGGCCTATGAGGTCGACGACATTTATGCGACCTGCGATCGTTTGATGAAGCTCGGCATCACAATAAACCGCCCGCCCCGCGATGGTCAGATGGCGTTTGTGCGTTCACCCGACCTGCATTCGATCGAGTTGCTGCAGAAGGGCGATGCGCTGCCGCCGCAGGAGCCATGGCTCTCTATGCCCAATACCGGGCATTGGTGACGATCGGGCGCGATTCCTTTTTCGCAAAGGAACATCGGCGCGTGTTGAACGTTTTCCTTCCGAAGTTTGAGACAATCTTGGAGGAAGGAAAAATGGCGAGAGGATTGCTGTTGTGGCTTTTGGGCGTGCCGATTCCGATTATCATTCTGCTCTGGCTGTTCTTCGGCCACTGAGCGCCGTTAGCTGATCGGATTTTCCGTTGATCGGATTCGGAGGCCTCGCATTGCGCGAGGCCTTTCCTTTTGCCGGGGCAATCAACCACCTTCCGCAGGCCGTTGAGACACGCCAAACGAGACGACAGCCATGCGGGTAAACGCGCGGCAAGACTGAACTTCGGTGAGGGATTGTTTGCTGGCGCTCCCTAGCGGAATCGAACCGCTCTCTCCACCGTGAAAGGGTGGCGTCCTAACCGATAGACGAAGGGAGCGAAAACCTGGCCCGACAACGAAAGGGATTCTTCCGCATCTCGCCGCTTCGCTTTGAACAGCAAATACCGCAATCAAATCAATTATTTGAAGTTGATGTGCAGCGTGCCCGGCCAGAATCTGGCCGACGCGGGGCAACGTATACTGACGTTTGGGCGGCCCGGCAAGCGCCCTTGCAGGTTCATTTCACTGCTCCGGGGGAGCGGTTGATCACTGGAAATTTCCTCACCTCGGTGGCCGCGCCGAAAGAGGCAATCGATATCGCCCATGCGGCACGAACCGTTTCGCGGTAAGCTTGCGATCAGACGCAGCGCAATGGAGAGTGCCATGACGATGCCGCAGGATATGGACCGTCTTCACACCCGGATGAAGGAAGCGGTCAGGTCGCACTGGAAGGGTTTCCTCATCGAGGGCATCGTTCTTGTCATCCTCGGTCTTGCTGCCATTGTGGTGCCACCGCTGGCCAGCATCGCAGTCGCGATCTTCCTTGGCTGGATGTTCCTCATCAGCGGCGTGGTCGGTCTTTTCCTGACCTTTTCAGCCCGACAGGCCCCGGGTTTCTGGTGGGCGCTGATCTCCGCCGTGATTGCTCTCGCCGCCGGCGTCATCCTGCTGTGGCGACCTCTGCAAGGCACCCTCACGCTGACCATCATTCTGGGCGTCTATTTCATTGCCGAAGGTGTGGCCACGATCATGTATGCGCTGGAGCATCGGCGTGAGCTGATCGGCCGGTGGGGCTGGCTGATGGCCGCGGGTCTGGTGGATATCATTATCGCGGGCATGATCATTACCGGCCTGCCCGGCTCGGCAGCGTGGGCGATTGGCCTTCTAGTCGGAATCAACCTCGTGTTCGGCGGTACGTCGCTGATCGGACTGGCGCTCGCCGCGCGAAAGACGTGAGGCTCAACAGCCGCGGCAAATGCTCTTGATCTTCCGGTTGAGGGCCTTGTCTTCTGCCGACTCCTGATAGCCGCTGTTGTCCGAAGACGGTACGGCATCCCGACGTGGTTGCCGATGGCCGACCGGCGCCTCAGGGGCGCTGGCAGCCGGGGATTCCGGGGCCGTCACGGACTTTCTGGACGCCTGGGCGAAGGTCAGCGATGTGCTGGCCAGGATCAGCCCAGCGGCAACAATGAACACCTTTCGCATCTTAAGCCTCCTTCGGCATCTTCTTCACAAACGACCCGGCACTTCGATCGTTCCGCAGTTGCGGCGTCCCTGCGCCGTACAGTCCTGAGCCTTTCGCACATCGGCCATTGAGCCAAGCAACCAGATTCCCGCAACGACCAACACGATAAAAAAGCCGAGCATCACAATATTCTCGAGCACGCGGTTGCTGTCGTCGTCGGGGTGCTTGTCCTCGGTCATGACATCAGGTCGAATCCGCAGGTGGATACTGGTGCACATCGCCGCAGTAATCGACGATACGATATGCCGTGCCGTCCGGGTTTTCACGTTGTCGCGAAAGATAATCCGGGCCGATCGGCACCTTTCCCTTGCCGCCGGGGATGTCGAGGACATAGTCGGGCTGACACAACCCGGAGACGCGCCCGCGCAGCGCCCGCATCAGAGCCTGCCCTTGCTCGATTGACGTTCGCAGGTGCGCCGTGCCCGGCGCAAGGTCCCCGTGATGGAGATAGTAAGGCTTGATCCGGCATTCGACGAAACCGCGCATGAGGTCAGTCAGGGTTGCCACGTCATCATTGACCCCGCGCAACAACACCGACTGGCTCACCAGTGGAATTCCCGCATCGGCCATACGTGCAATCGCCGTGCGCGCCGGCTCGCTCAATTCGCGCGGATGATTGGCATGAACGGCAACCCATGTGGTCGCGCCGAACGCTTTCAGGCTCTCGACCACTTCATCGGTCACGCGCGCGGGGTCGGCCACCGGCACGCGAGTATGAACGCGCACAACCTTGACGTGAGGAATGGCCGCGAGGTCAGCCACGATCTCGCGCAGCCGCCGTGCCGACAGCATCAGCGGATCGCCGCCGGTCAGAATGACCTCCCATATCTGGGGATGATCGCGAATGTAGTCGATGCCCCGTCGGTAAGCGTCGGTGGATAGTGCAGTTTCCTTTCCGGGGCCGACCATCTCGCGGCGGAAGCAGAACCGGCAGTAAACCGCGCAGACGTGCACGAGTTTGAACAGGACGCGATCCGGATAGCGATGGACGATTCCCTCGACCGGAGAATGCGGATGGTCGCCAATCGGATCTGCCATCTCGCCGGGCTCTGTAACCAGTTCAGCGGCGTCTGGCACGTATTGTCGCGCAATCGGATCGCTGGAGTCCGCCGGGTCGATCAGTTCGGCAACCGCCGGCGTGATCGCGACGGCATAGCGTGCGGCAACGCGCGCAAGTTCAGGGAGCGCCTCGCGCGGCGCGAGATCGTGCGCGACGATCTCATCTGCATGGCGGAGCGTCGACGTAATTTTCATGATCGCTCCGCCGGCGGTTGCCAGACAACCTGATCCACCCGTATGGCGCCGCTCGCCAGCATCACCAGACGATCAAAGCCAAGCGCGACTCCGCTTGCCGGCGGCATATGCGCAACCGCGGCCAGAAAATCTTCATCCAGTGGATAACGCTCGTCGTAGCGGCGTTGCTTCTCGTTCATCGCGTCGTCGAACCGTCGACGTTGTTCATGGGCGTCGATCAGTTCGCCAAAGCCGTTCGCAAGTTCAACGCCGCACGCATAAACCTCGAACCGCTCGGCAACCCTTGGATCGGATGATTTTGCCTGCGCCAGAGCGGCCTCCGGCGCGGGATATTCGTAAAGCACCGTGAGGCGGTCCCGCCCCAGATGCGGTTCGACATGTTCGACCAGAACCTTGCTGAAGATGTCCGACCAGGTGTCGTCCTGCGTGACACGCACGATGTTTGAAACCGCCGCCGCCAGCGCGTCGCGATCGGTGTCGCGGCCGTCAGCGGATATGGTCGCGAGTAAATCAGTCCGGGCGAACGCCCCGAAGGCGTCGGCAACGGTCAGCATCTCCGGCCTGGCAAACGGGTCCACGCTGCAGCCCCGAAAAGAGAACGCGCCGGCACCGGTCGCTTGCGCGGCCCTGGCGACGATCCCGATGCAGTCGGCGATAGCCGCTTCATAGCTCTCGTTGGCCCGGTACCATTCCAGCATGGTGAATTCGGTCAAATGCAATGGGCCGCCTTCCCTATCGCGGAAGACCCGCGCGAATTCAAAAATTCTGGTTTCTCCGGCGGCCAGCAGTTTCTTGCAGGCGAACTCAGGCGAGGTCCGCAGATAACGCCGCGACAGCTGGCCGGAGGGCGTTCTGAGTTCCGTGGCCGGCGCGTGGAGATGCGTCTCATTGCCCGGCGAGATCTGCAGGACGCCGGTTTCGACTTCCGAGAATCCCTGCTCCTCGAACCAATTCCGGACAGTGCGAGTGATCGCCGTCCGGGCCTGCAGGAACGGTCTGCGGTCCTGATAACGCTCGGGAATCCACCATGGCGAGGGCGCATCCACGTCCTTCATGGTCGAAAAGCCCGGTTTTGGCTCAAAAAGCTGGCGTATGCGCGACAAATCAGTATGTTGCGGCCCGAAACAACCCGGCCGGTCTCCGTGCTGCACCCATTCGGCGCCCGGCTCCGAACATCAGGGAACCTATCTGTGAGAGTCATCGCCAGTTCGATCCGCAAGGGCAACATCATTGAGCAGGACGGCAAGCTATACGTCGTGTTGACGGCGGAAAACATCCATCCCGGCAAGGGCACCCCCGTCAGCCAGATCGAAATGCGCCGAATCAGCGACGGTGTGAAGATCTCCGAGCGCTTCAAGACCACGGATCAGGTCGAGCGCGCTTTCGTCGAGGACCGCGACTTCAACTATCTCTACGAAGATGGCGACGGCTTCCACTTCATGAACAACGAGACCTACGACCAGCTTCTGGTTCCGAAGGACGTTGTGGGTAACGCGGCGCCGTACCTGCAGGAGAACATGACCGTCAAGCTCTCGATCCACGAGGGAACAGCGGTCGCCATCACCCTGCCCCAGCGCGCCACGCTCGAAGTCGTCGAGACGGAACCGGTTACCAAGGGACAGACCGCGTCTTCCTCCTACAAGCCGGCCGTGTTGTCCAACGGTGTGCGCACCGCGGTTCCGCCCCATATCGGCACTGGCACCCGTATCGTCGTGCTGACCGAAGACGGGTCCTACGTCGAACGCGCGAAGGACTAAGCGCGCAACGGAGATGATTTGACGCTGGGGGGCGCCGCAAATCTGGGAAGCAGGACATCCGGCCGTGTTGTCGGGTGTCTTCTCGGCGTGATTGCGGCCGCTCTTGCGCCCGGAAGTCTTCGATCCAGCCACGCGGACGAGTTCCGGACCCCCTCGATCAGTATCGTCCAGCCTGACTGGCAGGCCGCTGTCGAACAGCTCAAGACCGAGACAAGCGGCACGAACCGGCTCGTATTTGCGACCGGTACCCGGTCCCGAAAGCAGGTTCGCCGTATCGCTCCCGCGTTTTGGCAACTCAACGCGATCACGTCGGACTACTTCGCCGCGATCAATCGCAGCCCGGTGCCGGTGCTTCTTCCGTTCGATACTGCACAACTCCTCGGGGAGAGATCGGCCGACGCTTCGGCAAGCCGCTATCAGGCAGGCTTTCAGCCGGCGAAGATGTTCGACGCGGGACCGTCCGGTTACGACGCGGTGTTCACGATCGAGCCCGGCGACGGCGACCTGCCGCGCCGTGTCTATGCCAAGCCGGTCCAGATCCAGATCACCGGCTCGCTGCTGCTTTACGACATCAACGATCCGCGTGGCGGCAAGGGAACGCCGGTCAAGGCGCTCGCCTCGACGTTTCCGGATCTGCGTCGAGTGATCCGCGAGGGGTTTGTTCGCTACGCCTTCACGCGCTTCGGCGTTCCATACGTGGTCTTCATCCAGTGTCTCGATAGCGTTCCACGCAAGAAGCGACTGGCATGCCGTGAGGCTTCGGCGGTCGCCGAGCATTTCCTGAAGTCACTGCACGTCGTCGGCGGGATGCCGACGGGACCTCGTCGAAACATCGAACCCGGCAAGGTCGAGAGGCCGGCGATCGCCTCCCCTGATTTCACCTACCGCCGATCCGGCGAGATCATCGCCAACAGCGGCTACAAGGGGCAATCGGGTCATCACGACGATACGGTGTATGCGCAGATTCGTTTTCCGCTGGCCGATGCTCCGGCTTACGCCAATTCGCAATCGTTCCTGAACTGGGGCGACTGCTACCACACCGGCCGGCTTGGATGGCGGCCGGTGAAGGGCGATGATTACCGCTGCAAGCGCAACGACAAGTCGCTGGTGTTCGATGAATCCGCCAACGAGAACTATAGCTATCCGTGGCAGGATAATTTCTGCGAGACACGCGACTTTGAAGTCGGTCAGTGCGCGAATGGATACGGCCATCAAGGTCAGGACATTCGGCCCCGCTCATGTGTGATGAAGAATGATGGCGCCGACCGGTGCCTGCCGGGACAATTCGCTGTTGTCGCGGTGCGCAGCGGCGTCATCGTTCGGGCCGCGAAACAGCAGGCGGTTCATCTGATCGTAAACACGCCTTATGAGCATATCCGTTTTCGCTATATGCACATGAACCCGGCGCATCTTGATGAGGCTCGCATCCTTCACGGTCGCCGGGTCATGGAAGGCGAGACCATCGGCCGGGTCGCCAATTTTCAGGATTATGTCGGTGGCACCACCAATCATCTCCATTTCGATATTCAGGTATTCACGCGCGACGGCTGGCTGTGGGTCAATCCGTACGTCACGCTGATTTCAGCCTATGAGCGACTGATTGGCGGACATGGCCGCGAATACGTTCCGCCCTCACCGGATGCTCCTGCTGTTGCCCATGCCGAACCGGGCAACACGAAGAACTGATTTCAATGTCGCCTCAATCCGCGCACCAGCGCGGCGCATGGGGTTTCGCCCGACATTTCAGATTTGAAGGATGCTGCCGAAATCGAAATGGGCACCAGGCGGGTTTTCGCCAACCCGGAGCGTCGTGTCGTTGACGAAGCGATAAGGCGGGACCGGCAAGTTATACGGCGCAGGGACACCCCTGAAGACACGGCCGGCCAGATCGTATTTCGATCCATGGCACGGGCAGAAATATCCGCCCAGCCAGTTCGCGACCGGCTCGGACGGATTGGCATCGGGGTAGAATATCGGAATGCACCCAAGGTGCGTACAAATGCCGACGACGACGCCGTACTCGAGCTTGGCCGAGCGATGCCAGTTCTGCGCATAAGGCGGCTGTTGGGCTTCCTCGGAATTCGGATCGGCGAGCTGCGCGATCAGCTTCGGGTCCTGAAGGCTCTTCAATAGTTTCGGCGGCCGTCGAGTCACGAAGACGGGATGGTCCTGCCAGCGGATCACGACTTGCTGGCCGGGTTCCATCTTGCTGAGATCGAGGTCGACGGGACCTCCCGCAGCAAGCGTCGATGCATCCGGGTTCATCTGGGACAGCATCGGGACGAAAGTGGCGAATCCTCCGACGAGGCCAAATGTCGCTGTGACGACGTAGAGAAAATCACGCCGTGTCGGCGATGGCGCAGGTTCGGAATCGATGTGGGTGATTTGACTGTTCATGACAGGCTCCGGTGACGGATCGCTCTGCCCCTGACGTTCAGTATGACGACCGATGGGGCGGCGTTTTGTTCCCGCGACGATTCGGCTTTGCTCAAATGCCTTGCGCGCCCTTACAATGGCGCATGAGCGATTTCGAATCCCAGGATCATCCGTCCCGCCGAACGGTCGTGCGCAGCGTCGTTGGCGTGGGTGCATGGGTCATCGGCACCGCCACGGCGCTCGGCAACCCTGCGGGGTTCGATGCCTGGCGCGACGCTTTTCGCGCCAGGGCCCGAGCCAGGGGCGTTTCTGACGCCACCTATACGCGCGTGATGGGCCGCATCGAGCCGGACATGAGTGTGTTCGCGAAAATGCGGAAGCAGCCGGAGTTTCATGAGCAGCTCTGGCAATACATCAACCGCCGGGTCTCGGACTGGCGGATCGAAGCCGGCAAGGTTGCGTTGAAAAAATACGGTTCGCTCTTTGCCCGGATCGAAAGGGACTTCGGCGTCGAGCGCGGCACATTACTGGCCTTGTGGGGTGTCGAAACCGCCTTCGGGGATCCGCTGGTGCAGAAGAACCACATGCGGCCGGTGTTTCCGTCGCTCGCGGCATTGGCGTGGCGGGAGCCGCGCCGCAAGGCCTATTGGGAAACCGAACTCATCAATGCGCTGCGTATTGTCGACAAGGGCTGGAGCACGCCGGAGGAAATGCGTGGGTCGTGGGCCGGCGCGATGGGCCACACCCAGTGGATGCCGGAAGTCTGGCTCAATGTCGGGTTCGACTATGACGGCGACGGGCGAGTATCGCCGTTCGGCAGCCCTGCGGACGCGCTGGGATCGAGCGCGCGCTTTCTCGTCAACCGGGGCAAGTACCGCCGCAACGAGCACTGGGGCTATGAAGTCCGTGTCGCGGGCTCTGCTCGCAACGGCAGACGCTCCTATGCCGACTGGGCTGCGTCCGGCGTGACGCGCGCCGACGGCAAGCCGTTTCCTCGCCCCGGCGATCTCGCTCAACTCTGGACGCCCATACAGGGCGGCCCGTCATTCCTGCTCGGCCAGAACTTCTACGCCGTGCGCAGTTACAATCCGTCGATGAACTACGCCCTCGCGATCGTCCATCTCGGCGACCGTATTCTCGGCGACGGACCGTTCATCCATCCGTTCCCCGGCTCCGAGCGCGCACTGACGCTGGCGGAGGTGCAGGAAATGCAGGCGCGCCTCACCAGGGCCGGCTTCGACACCGGCGGCACGGACGGCCGCGTCGGCAACGACACCATGAAGGCGGTGAAGGATTTTCAGATCAAGGCCGGCCTTTCACCGGCCGACGGATATGGCGGGCTGAAGGTGCTCGCACGGCTGCGAGGCATGTAGCTGTCTAGCGGATCACCGCAGGTCCGGGGTCCGGTACCGCGACATCGGTGACACGCAGTTGCACACGCTCTGCGCCTTGCCAGCGGTCGACTGTGAGCGAGCCTGCGACATGCAAGGGTTGCCCCCGGTTCTCCAGCAGCGCATTGCCGAGTTTCTGACCGACGGCACGAAACGCGATGCCATTGACCATAGCCCCGTCACCGGATTTGAACCGCAGGCGCAGATGCGCCTGCCCGACTTCATCGGCGTAGACCAACTGGTGCGCCGGCAACGCAATCAGCGGTTCGGGATTCGCCGCGCCGAATGGCCCGGCGCGATTGAGCGTGTTGACGAACTCAGTCGTCACTGCGCGCGCGCTGATTGCGCCATCGATGTACAATTCGTTGACGTGCCGCGCCTCGGCGACCGATGATGCCAGCGCTGCTTCGATGTAGGCCCGGAATTCGGCGAGGCGTTCCTTCTTCAGGGTCACGCCGGCCGCCATGGCATGGCCGCCGCCCTTGATCAGGACACCATCCTGCACGGCCTGCCGCACCGCCTTGCCGAGATCGACGCCGGTGATCGATCGCCCGGATCCGGTGCCGAGCCCGCCCGGCTCCAGCGCGATGGCAAATGCGGGACGACCAAATTTTTCTTTCAGGCGCGAGGCAACCAATCCGACAACGCCGGGATGCCAGCCTTCGGAAGCCGTGACAATGACCGCACCCTTGTCCTCAAGCCCAAGCGCCGCCAGCGCCTCCGCTTCGGCTTGTGCTTCAGCCATCTGCTCGATGACACGGCGTTCGGTGTTCAGGCGATCGAGTTCGGCAGCGATCCGCGCGGCTTCCGAGACATCGCCTTCCAGCAGCAACCGCACGCCGAGATCGGCGCGGCCGATGCGTCCGCCGGCGTTGATACGCGGTCCGAGCATGAAACCGAGATGCCACGCCTCCGGCGGCCCGTTGAGCCGGGCGATGTCCATCAGCGCGGTATGGCCCACGTGGTCGCGCCGGCGCATGGCGATCAGGCCTTTGGCGACGAAAGCCCGGTTGAGGCCCAGCAGCGGCGCCACATCCGCCACCGTGCCAAGCGCAACGTGATGCAGCACGCCAAGCAGATCCGCCTCCGGCATTTCCGCCGTCCAGAACCCTCGCCCGCGCAGCTCGCGATTGACCGCAACCAGCGTGACGAACACCAGTCCGACCGCCGCGAGATGTCCGAGGCCCGACAGATCGTCGAGGCGGTTCGGATTGACCAGAGCATCGACGACAGGAAGCTCATCGCCGCATTGGTGATGGTCGATCACCACGACATCCATCCCGAGTCGCTTGGCTTCGGCCAGATGTTCGATACTGGTGGTGCCGCAATCGACGGTGATCAGCAGCTTGGCGCCCTTGTCGGCGAGTCCCCGGATCGCTTCGACGTTCGGGCCGTACCCTTCGAAGATGCGGTCGGGAATATGGATCAGCGGATCGAGGCCGCAATGCCGCAGATGCCAGGCCAGCAGCGCAGATGACGTTGCGCCGTCCACGTCATAGTCGCCGAAGATCGCGATCTTCTCGCGGCGGGCCACGGCATCCGCAATGCGATGCGCGGCCGCTTCCATCTGCGTCACCGTGAACGGATCCGGCATCAGCTTGCGGATGGTCGGATCGAGAAAGTCGTCCACCGCATCGATATCGACGCCGCGCCCCGCGATCACGCGCGCCAGCATTTCCGGAAGATCGTAACGCTGGGCAATGGCAAGAGCGCGGGCAGCGCCGCGTGCATCAAGTCGGTCGAGCCATAATTTTCCGGTCGCGGAATAGCTTACGCCGAGGAATGCGGGCGGTGCTTCAACAGGCAATGCGGATGCGGGGGGAGTCATGGAGGAAATCCGCAGTTAAGTATGATGCACGGCGCTTCAAGGCCGCAGACCGCAATCTAGCAGCCAAGCTGTGCAGCCAGATCGTCAATGCCTTTGGCGACGTAATCCCAGTTTCCGTCGGGAGCGAAATCCTTCTTCTGGTGTGGGCCATACTCCGTCGGACGCGGAATGAAAGCCGTCTTCAGCCCGAATGACTGGGCTGCTGCCAGATCATCGTTATGGGCCGCCACCATCATGACTTCGGATGGATCGAGGCCGAGAATGCGCGCCGCGCCCACATAGGCCTCGCGGTCCGGTTTGTAATGTCCGAACACCTCGGCGCTCAGCACCAGATCCCACGGCAGGCCCGCGCGCTTGGCCATGTCCGCAAGCAGACCGACATTGCCGTTCGAGAGCGGGCTGATCATGAATCTGGTCTTGAGGCGAGTCAGCCCGGGCACGCTGTCAGGCCATGGATCGAGCCGGTGCCAGCCGCTGGTGAGATAATCGAAATCGGCGGCGGTCAACCCGGTCATGCCTAGACTGGCGGTCAGCGGTTCGATCGACTGACGCTGCAACGCATCGAGATTGACGAACCCGCGCTCGGGATGCTTGCGGACCTCATCCATTGACGGCCTGTAGGCCCCGCGCCACGCATCCACCAATGCAGCCCAGTCGGCATCCATGCCCTTTGCCTTGCCCCAGGCGGTGAAATCCGCAATCAGGCTGCCGCGCCAGTCAACGACCGTTCCGAATACGTCGAACAGCAATGCCTTGACGTTCGAAGCCATTCTCACTCCCTAGAAAACCTTGCGATACTGCATGAATCCGGAGTCGTCGGCGACCTGATCGTACAGGATGCGCGCCTGCGTATTGGTCGTCTGGGTCAGCCAGTACACCCTGCTCGCCCCGGCCTGCCGGGCCTTGTCATAGACCGCTTCGATCAGGGCGCGGCCAACGCCATGGCCGCGACCGCTCTCGGCGACGAACAGGTCCTGCAAGTAGCAGTAGTTGCCCGGTGTCCACGTGGAGCGATGGAAGATGTAGTGGACGATGCCGGTCAACTTGCCGTCGACATACGCGCCGAGCACAAACATGGGCTCGTTCGGGGCGTGCAAACGCCTCCACGCCACGTCGGTGTTCTCCGCCGGCAGCTTGGTCTTGTAAAAGGTGAGATAGCCCTGCCAGAGCGGCTCCCATGCCCCGCGCTCATCTTCGCCAACCGGACGGATCGATACGCGCTCAGACATGAGGATAGCCCCTTAGTCGAGGTGGAATTTCTCGAACTGGCGATGCTCGGCCTTGATATAGCGCACAGTGCCGGTCACCGAACGCATCACCACGGTCTCTGTCTCGATGGTGTTCTTGCGGAATTTGACGCCGGAGAGCAGCGAACCATCGGTCACACCGGTTGCGGCGAACAGGCAATCCCCCTTCACCATGTCCTCGATGCCGTAGATCATGTTGGGGTCTTTGATCCCCATCTTGGCGGCGCGGTCACGCTTCTCCTCGGTGTCGAGGATCAGGCGGCACTGCATCTGCCCGCCGATGCAACGCAGGGCGGCTGCGGCGAGCACGCCTTCCGGCGCACCGCCGGTGCCGATGTAGATGTCGACGCCGGTGTTGTCCGGGTCAGCCGTGTGAATGACTCCGGCAACGTCGCCGTCGGTGATCAGGCGGACGGCCGCGCCGGTGCTGCGCACGGCATTGATGATCTCGGCGTGACGCGGCCGGTCAAGAACCAGTGCCGTAATCGCGGACGGATGCACGTCCTTGGCGCGCGCAAGCCGGCGGATGTTTTCCGCTGCGGGAGCATCCAGATCGACGACATTCTTCGGATAACCCGGTCCGACGGCGATCTTCTGCATGTAAACGTCCGGCGCATTCAGCAGCGTGCCGCCTTCCGCCATTGCCATGGTGGCGATGGAGCCCGGCATGTTCTTGGCGCAGAGAGTCGTGCCCTCGAGCGGATCGACCGCGATGTCCACCTGCGGACCGCCTTCGGCGCCGACCTTCTCGCCGATGAACAGCATCGGGGCCTCGTCGCGTTCACCTTCGCCGATCACGATCGTGCCCTGGATCGGAATCTTGTTGAGCTCGCGCCGCATCGCGTCAACCGCCGCCTGGTCCGCGGCCTTCTCGTTCCCGTGCCCGCGCAGCCGCGCAGCCGATACCGCAGCGCGCTCCGTCACGCGGACGATTTCCAGGGTCAGAATGCGCTCCAGCAACAACTGCGGCGGAACGGAAATCGTGGACATCACATCAACTCCTTAAAACTCGCTATCGACCAGGGCGGTTCGGCAACGCGACCCAACCCTATCAGTTCTTCTCTATGCGGATCACCTGCGGACGGCCGGTTATCACCCGGTCTTGCTGAACCGCCTGCAGGGCGCGGCGGACCGCATCTTCCGTTGTGGCATACGTTATCAAGATGACAGGAACAGGCGTGGACTTGCCATTCTTCCCGTCCACAGCGCCATCCGGATGACGCTGCACGATCGACTCGATGGAGATCTTCTGCTCGGCCAGCCGCGTTGCGATGGTGGCCGCCGTTCCTGCGAGGTCACGTGCCATCAAGCGGATATAGTAGCCGCCCTCATGGCGTCGCATCGGCGCCTTTGAGGTGATTTTGAGTCGGCCCACCGGACGACCGAAAGGCAAGGCCCGAATGCCCCGCGCGACATCGGCGATGTCGGCCACGACCGCGGACGCTGTCGCCGCGCCACCTGCGCCCGGCCCCACCAGCGTGATCGGCGGAATGCCGTCGCCATCGATCGTTACCGCATTGGTCACGTCCATCACCTGCGCGATCGACGACGACTTCGGGACCATCGTGGGATGCACGCGCTGCTCGATGCCGGTCTCGGTGCGAACCGCAACGCCGAGCAGCTTGACGCGATAGCCAAGATCTTCGGCGGCGCGCAGATCTTCCGGCGCGATCGACGAGATGCCCTCGACGTACACGGCGCCCTGATTGACCTTGGTGCCGAACGCGAGGCTGGCGAGAATGGCAAGCTTCTGCGCGGTGTCGTGACCGTCCACGTCGAATGACGGATTGGCCTCGGCATAGCCGAGCCGCTGCGCGTCCTTCAGGCACTCCGCGAACGAGAGCCCTTCCCGCTCCATGCGGGTGAGGATGTAGTTACAGGTGCCGTTGAGGATGCCGTAGACGCGATGGACGTCGGTGCCCGCCAGTCCCTCGCGCAACGTCTTGATGACCGGGATTGCGGCGCCGACGGCGGCTTCATAGTTCAACGCGCCGCCATGCTTCTCGGCAAGCGCCGCGAGCCGCGAACCGTGCTTGGCGATCAACGCCTTGTTGGCCGTGACCACGGACTTGCCGTTTTTCAAGGCAGCTTCAATGGCTGACAACGCGGGCTCGCCCGAGCCGCCCATCAGTTCGACGAAGCAGTCGATCCGGGGATCATTGGCGAGCGCGAGCGGGCTTTTGGCCCAATCGATCCCGCGCAGATCGAGCTTGCGCTTTTTGACCTTCGAGCGCGCCGAGACCGCGACGACGCGAACGCTGCGGCCGCAACGGGCGGACAGCACTCTTTTTTGCCGTTCCAGGAGATTGACGACCTCGGCCCCCACAGTGCCGAGCCCCGCAATCCCCACCTTGAGCGGAGCTACCATTTCGTTTCAAACCTGCCGGAAAATTATCGCCGATTGGCGAGAGGAACGACGTTGTGCAATGTTTCCATGCCGGTATCAAGGAAGCGGCGAATGTTGCGCGCTGCCTGGCGGATACGCTGCTCGTTCTCGACCAGCGCGATACGGACATAGCCCTCGCCGTGTTCGCCGAATGCCACGCCGGGTGAGACGACCACGCCGGATTTCTCCACCATCAGGGTGGCGAATTGCATGCTGCCGACGTCGCGGAATTTCTCCGGCAATGGAGCCCACGCGAACATCGAGGCTGCCGGCGGAGGAATATCCCATCCTGCGCGTCCGAACGCCTCGACCAGCGTGTCCCGGCGCTTGTGATAGGTTTCACGCATCTCGCTGATGCAGTCCTGCGGCCCGTTGAGAGCCGCCGTTGCGGCGACCTGCACCGGGGTGAACGCGCCGTAGTCGAGATACGATTTGACGCGAGCGAGCGCGGCGATGATGCGTTCATTGCCGACAGCAAATCCCATGCGCCAGCCGGCCATCGAGAACGTCTTGGACATCGATGTGAATTCGACCGTGACGTCGATAGCGCCCGGCACCTGCAGCACCGAAGGCGGCGGATTGCCGTCGAAATACAATTCGGCATAGGCCAGATCGGACAAGATGAAGATCTCGTGCTTTTTCGCGAAGGCCACGAGGTCCTTGTAGAAGTCCAGACTCGCCACATAAGCCGTCGGGTTCGACGGGTAGCAGGCGATCATCGCGATCGGTTTCGGGATCGAATGGACGATGGCGCGCTCGAGCGCGGAAAACAGTTCCGGTGTCGGCTCGGCCGGCACCGAGCGAACGACGCCGCCCGCCATCAAGAATCCAAAAGCATGGATCGGATAGCTCGGGTTCGGCACCAGCACGACGTCACCCGGCGACGTGATCGCCTGGGCGACGTTGGCAAAGCCCTCCTTCGAGCCCAGCGTGGCCACGATCTGGGTTTCGGGGTTGAGCTTCACGCCGAACCGGCGTTCGTAATAGGCCGCCTGCGCCCGGCGCAGCCCCGGGATGCCGCGTGAGGCCGAGTAGCGGTCGGTACGGGGCTTGCCGAGGGTTTCCTTCAGCTTTTCGATGACGTGAGGCGGCGTTGGAAGGTCCGGATTTCCCATGCCCATGTCGATGATGTCGGCGCCGGCATTGCGTGCGGCCGCCTTGGCCCTGTTGACCTGCTCGAAGACATAAGGCGGCAAACGACGAATGCGGTAAAACTCTTCCATGGGTCCTAGGCTCCGGGAACCGGCAACGGGCTGATCGGCAGCATCCCTGTCCGCGAGCGGAAAACCCGTCTCAACGGCAGAAAACGCTGTATTCCGGCCAATAAACGCGAATTCAGGCACTATTCCGGTCATCAGGCCGGAGAACGCGCGTCACATTGAGCTGAATCGAAACCTTTTTAACACGAACCCCCGTTCGTGCCAGTCAAAGCACGAAAAAGTCAGTCATTTTGACGCTGAATGGCGCTCTGGCGATCGCGGGCGGCCGTGAGCTCCTTTTCGACCTCGGCCTGTTGCTCGGGGGTCAAAAGCGTGTCTTCCCGGGGAGCCGGCATGTCGTGGATCGGAAGGTAGGCAGCCGGAGTTTCCGGGCGTGGCGGGGTATTGGCCGGAAGGCCGACCCCCGGCAAGTCCGCAACCGGCAGCGAGCAGCCGCCAAGGGTCAGCGCGACCAGAGCGACCAGCACCCACATGGAGCGTTCGCCCCTCGTCCCCTCATGCTGCCTCATTAAACGCAACTGATACCCCAAAATTGTCTCGCAGGCTGTCACGGCGAGCAACCTGTCTGCCGCCTATCTGGTGATGTTCCGTCCGCAACCCAAGGGCGCACAAAACGTTAAAACTGAAATATCTCGTCCGACAACAACCGCACGTGAAGCACTGCCAATTCAGTATGACTAAACCAAGATGATTTAACCAAAGCGTATTGCTGCATCGCAACGCATCGAAATCAACACATTCACGCGAACTGTGTCATCATGAGGAGACCTCGCGACAAAGCACCGCGTCGAGGTCCTGTAAACAGCCAGTAGTATTCAGTCATGAACGACGGCACGCCACAGACCCAAACCAGCAACGAGTTCGACGCCGAGACATTCGCGCAGAACCTCGCACGAGCGCTTGAAAGTGGTGGTCGCGCCCTGTCGGCCTATCTGGGGCCGGACAAGAGCGGCCAATTGAAGGATCAGCCGCCAAGCGAACTCACGGAAGTCATCAAGACGTTCACGGCCGTCACCAATCACTGGCTCTCCGATCAACAGCGCGCCGCCGACCTGCAGATGAAGATCGGGAAAACGTATCTCGACCTGTGGGGCAGCTCGATGCGCCGCCTGACTGGCGAAGCGGCCGATCCCGTCATCGAACCCAATCCACGGGACAAGCGATTCCAGGATGCCGAGTGGAAGACCAATCAGTTCTTCGCGTTTCTGATGCAGGCCTATCTGCTCACCGCCCAGTGGGCCAATGAACTGGTGCAGAACGCGGACGACCTCGATCCGCATGTGCGCAAGAAGGCCGAATTCTACGTTCAGCAGATCTGCAACGCGATCGCGCCTTCAAACTTCGCACTGACGAATCCGGAAGTGCTGCGCCAGACCATTGCCTGCAACGGCGAGAACCTGGCACGCGGCATGAAGATGCTTGCTGAAGACATCGAGGCCGGCGGCGGCGTGCTGAAAATCCGCCAGTCGGCGGCCGATCTGGAAGTCGGGCGTGACATGGCTGTGACGCCCGGCAAAGTGATCTTCCAGAACGAGATCATGCAACTGATCCAGTATACGCCGACGACGGAGACGGTGCTGCGGACACCGCTGTTGATCGTGCCGCCATGGATCAACAAGTTCTACATTCTCGACCTGAGGCCGGAAAAATCCTTCATCAAGTGGTGTGTCGATCAGGGCGTCACCGTCTTCGTGATTTCATGGGTCAACCCGGACAAGGAGCTCGGCGGAAAGTCTTTCGAGGACTACATGCGCGAAGGTCCGCTCGCGGCGATGGACGTGATCGAGAAGGTCACGGGCGAGATGAAGGTCCACACCATGGGCTATTGCGTGGGCGGCACCCTGCTCGCCACGACGCTGGCCTGGCTTGCCGAGAAACGCCGTCAGCGCGTGACATCGGCAACGTTCCTCGCAGCCCAGGTGGACTTTACCCACGCAGGCGACCTGATGGTGTTCGTGGACGAGGATCAGATTTCCACACTGGAGCGCGACATGCAGCGGTCCGGCGTTCTCGAAGGCAGCAAGATGGCGATGGCCTTCAACATGCTGCGGTCCAACGATCTGATCTGGCCTTACGTCATCAGCAATTACCTGAAAGGTAAGGAGCCGTCTTCGTTCGACCTGCTGCACTGGAATTCCGACGCCACCCGTATGCCGTCGGCGAACCATTCCTACTACCTGCGCAATTGCTATCTCGAAAACCGGTTGTCGTCCGGCACGATGGTTCTGGACAACACCCAGCTCGATCTCGGGAAAGTGAAAGTGCCGGTCTACAATCTGGCGACGCGGGAGGATCACATCGCTCCGGCGGAGTCGGTGCTTTACGGTTCGCAATTCTTCGGCGGCCCGGTTCGCTACGTCCTCGCTGGTTCGGGGCACATCGCCGGCGTGGTCAACCCGCCCGCGTCCGGCAAGTATCAGTATTGGACCAACGACAGGATTCACGACACGACCCTGGCCGACTGGATCAAGGATGCGCAGGAGCACAAGGGATCCTGGTGGCCGGACTGGCGTGCGTGGCTCGAAGAACTCGACGAGGAAAAGACCTCGGCCAGAGTGCCCGGGACGGGCGCGCTGGAAGCGATCGAGGACGCGCCGGGCAGCTACGTGCGGGTCCGCGCCTGACCCGCCTTTGTCGTCGCCGTCGCGATGTGGTCGTCGTCGCGATAAAGTGCATTTGCCTGGACGCGGCTGATGCGGAAAAGCCTGCGGTCCGCATTGCCTCCTGTCGCCAATCGTCTAGATTCGAACGAAGCTCATGCTGCCGACTCGGCCGCACGAAACGGCGCGGCGCGCGGAGCTGTTTTCATCCGCGCAAGCGGACCTGATCGATTGAAAGGGAGATTCCGATGACGCGCGAGTTGTTCTGGCTCACCCTGACCGTCATTCTCACCGGCCTGATGTGGGTGCCCTACGTATTGAATCGTTGTCAGGTCCGTGGTCTCGGCGGCGCAATGGCGAACCCGTCGCGAGGCGACAAACCTCACGCCGAATGGGCGAACCGCATGATGTTCGCACACGACAATGCGGTCGAAAACCTGATCATCTTCGCTCCTCTGGTCTTGATCCTCAACGCCATCGACTATTCGAGCAAATGGACCGTGCTGGCCTGCGCCGTCTATTTCTGGGCGCGGCTCGCTCACCTGATCGTCTACACGATGGGCGTGCCGGTGTTGCGCACTCTCGCCTTTACGGTCGGCTTTCTCGCACAGGCTGTTCTGGCGCTGGCGGTTTTCGGAGTGTTCTGATCGCGACCGCAAAGTGATCGACAAAAGGGCAGCTCACGCTGCCCCTTTTTTTCATGGGAACAATGCGATCTGTTCAAGACCCGTGGTTTCCGGGAAGCCGAGCATGAGGTTCATGTTCTGGATCGCCTGGCCGGCCGACCCCTTCACCAGGTTGTCGAGGGTTGAGACCACGATCGCGCGATCCTTGATGCGGTCGGCGAACACGCCAACCTGAACGTAGTTCGAGCCGCGCACATTCTGGGTTTGCGGCACGACGCCCTTCTTCGCGACGTAAACGAACGGCTCATCGCGATAGGTTTCCTCGAGCGCTGCGCGCAAATCGTCCGGCGTCGCGCCATTGAGCTTGACGTAGGACGTACACAATTCACCGCGGCTCATCGGGATCAGATGCGGCGTGAAGTTTACAGTGACGTTCGAGCCAGCCGCTACGCCGATCTCCTGCTCGATCTCCGGCGCATGCCGGTGCGTGCCGATCGAATACGGCGACAGGCCCTCGCCCGCTTCGCTGAACAGCGTATTCTGCTTCAACCCGCGGCCGGCGCCGGTGATGCCGGACTTCGCATCGACAATGATATCGTTGACGTCGATGAGCTTTGCTTTCGCAAGCGGCACCAGCGCAAGCAGGGTCGCAGTCGGATAGCAGCCGGGGCATGCAACCAGCCGCGCGGAGGCGATCTTCTCCCGGTAGAACTCGGTCAGGCCATAAACCGCCTCGTCCTGAAGTTCGGCCGCGCGATGTTCGTGCCCGTACCATTTCGCGTAAGTGTCCCTGTCGCGCAGCCGGAAGTCCGCCGACATGTCGAGAATCTTGATCTTCGGATTGGCCTTGAGGACCGCTGCGATGATCTCCTGCGTCGTGCCATGCGGCAGCCCGCAGAAGACCGCATCGAGCCCCGTCCAGTCGACCTTCTCCCATTCGACCAGCCGCGGCAGGTCGAGCATGAAGAAATGGGGGAACACCTCGTCCATCGCCTTTCCGGCATGGGTGTTGGCGGTCAGCGCCGTGATCTCGACGTGAGGGTGCCGGGCGAGAAGGCGCACCGCGTCGGCTCCGGTGTAGCCCGAGGCGCCGAGAATACCGATCTTCTTTTTCGAGCTCATGGCGCGATCCCTTCGTGCGTCATTTCCAACACAGCATCATCTTCGACGGCGGCAAAGGCCTGCGGACGCATGGCGCGCATCGCATCCGACAGATCGCGCGCATCCGTGGACTTCTGTAAGGCCAAAGCCGCGCTGACCGCAACATGGTCGGCGTCGGATTTGTGCTGGTTCAGCTTGAAGCTGCCTTCGACGTCCTCGACCGACATGACCAACCCGACAATGCCTTTCATCATGGCTTCGCGACGACCGGCGGACATCTTGTCCATGGTCCACGGCCGCTTCGGCGCCAGTTCGTTCTCGAACCGTGCGCTGACAAGCCCAAGATGTTCGGCAAGCTGACGACCGATCATCGGCCGGACCGGTCCCGTCATGTGCACCGCCTGATAGAGCCAGGTCGGGACCTGATCGGGCGACACATACCAGTCCGCCGACACATAGGCGTCGGGCCCGCTGACAGCGAACAGCCAGGAGCTCACGCCGTCAGCCAACCCTATCAGCGGATTGTGACGGGCAAGATGAAAGCAGACCAGCGGCGTGCCGTCGCGCCCGTATTCGATGTGAAACGGAACGGGCGATGCGATCGGCTTGTCGCCGCCATGCGCGCACGCCAGCCCGAAACCGCGTGCGGCGGCGAACGCAAGGCTGGCGGCGCGATCTATTCGTGAAGCTGGTGGAACGTACATCTGCGAACTCCTGCCTGTGAGGAGCCGCCAGAAACCGAACCGCGATGTTTGGGACGTGAAGCGTGCCGCGGACCGTTTCCGGCGGCACGAACGATGATCTTAAACGCGACCAGCCGCCCATACCGCGAGGATGCGGCGGCGGCGAGCGAGAGTGGCGATGGTCGCGACAAAAGTCATGGGCGCGGATATAAATCCGCGCCCCAAGCCGGTCAAGCCGCCAGTGACCTCAAATGACGGGATTCCATGGCGCAGGCTTCCACCGATAGCCGTTCGCCTCTTTCTCGATGTGAGCGACACCGGGAAACGGATAGTGGAAACCCTGCACCTTGAGCTTCTCGGCCGAGATCATGTCGTAGACCTTGCGACGCGTCGCTTCCGCCACGACCGGGTCCTGGTCGAACATGAGATGCCAGCCCGGATGACGCGCAAACAGGTCGGGGTCATTGGTGACGTCGGACTGGATGAATACCTTGTCCGCACCCGAGGACAGCACATAGGACGTGTGCCCCGGCGTGTGGCCGATGGTTTCGACCGCGAGCATGCCTGGCGCAACCTCCTTGCCCCACTCGTAAGGCGTCACCTTCTTCTTCAATCCCGCATCGAAAACGCGGCGGTTGTTCTTGAACAGGCCTTCCATGCGGCCGGCGGGCGCCCTGCTCATCTCGCCGTCGTCCATCCAGTATTTCCACTCGACGGCAGGCACCAGAACTTCGGCATTGGGGAATGCGAGCTGGTTGTCGGCGGTCAGCAGGCCGTTCACGTGGTCGCCGTGGAAATGCGAGATCACAACCTTGTCGACAGACTTGGGATCGATCCCCGCGGCCTGCAGGTTGGTCATGAACTGACCGACAGCCCCTTTGCTGCTGGCATAGGCGCCCGGCCCGTTACCGGTATCGACAACCACGAGCTTGCCGCCGGTGTTGATCACCAGCGGTCCGAACTGGATCGTCATCTTGTCGCGAGGTCGGAACGCGTCAGCGAGCGCCGCGCCGACGTCGTCCTTTTTGACGTTCAGGACAAAGCCATCACTAAGCGGAAATGTATTGGCGCCATCCGACACCACGGTGACTTCGATATCGCCGACCTTGTAGCGATAGAAACTGGCATTCTGCTTTCCCGCGGCCGGCGCGGCCGCGCTTGCGGGCCCCGTCGGCAAAAGCGGTGTAGCAGCCACTGCGGCGGCGCCCGCGAGAGCGCTGCGTCGTGAGATATTCATGATCGTCTCTCCCAGGGAATTGTTCGGACTTCGGCTATCGGGTGTCGCTTGAGGTAGTGAAGTTTCGCGTATGCGCCGATCACGACAACGCGACCAGTCGACGCGGTCGTTGGTCAACACCGGCCCCGGGCGGGTTATTCCCGTTCAGATCGCGGCCCAGAACCAGGCCGCGACCTTGGAAAGGACGTCGCCGAACAGCAGCAGTGTCGCCGACCAGACCAGGGCGGATGAAAAATTCGCGGCCTGGAAATGCCAGTAAGGCATCTCAAAAATGCCGGCCGCCAGCGGCACGGCGGCGCGCAACGGTCCGAAGAACCGGCCGATGAAAATGCTCGGCACGCCCCAATCGGCAACGAACGACTCGGCCCGGGGCAGAACTGACGGATACCGGGACAACGGCCACATCTGGGCGACATGGTCCTTGAATCGGAAACCGAGCCAGTAGGACACCCAGTCCCCGAGGCCCGCGCCCAGCGCGCCAGCGATCCACAGCGACCAGAAACTGATTTCGGTCGGCCCGATGAAGGCCCCGATCCCGACCAGTGCGCCCCAGGCCGGGATCAACAACGAAATGAAGGCAAGCGACTCGCCGAACGCGAGCAGGAACACGATGGGAGCGGCCCACGCCCGGTGGTCGTTCACGAAGCCGACGACCTCGCGAGCCAGTTCTTCCAGTCCCATACCTGTCCCTTTTCGCCGGCTAAGTGCTGGCGCATTTGCCTTCTACGCCCCGGATAGCACGGCGCAACACCCTTGCCGCCGGGGCCTCCATGCCCCATTGCCAAGCCATCCGTGGCATAGTGAAAACCAGCGATTCGCCGCACAGTACCGAAATCTCGATCTAAGAACCATGTCGAAGCCACTGAAAGCAAACACAAAATCGTCAACCTCCGTGAAGGGGGGCTCAGACCTCTTCGGCTCCGAAGAGCGCAAGCCGCGTGGCGCGACCAAGCCCGCCCCCCGCGCCTCCGGAGCTGAGGCCGGCTATACCGCGCACGACATCGAGGTTCTCGAGGGCCTGGAACCGGTGCGCCGCCGTCCCGGCATGTACATCGGTGGAACCGACGAAAAGGCGCTGCATCACCTGTTTGCCGAAGTCATCGACAACTCGATGGACGAAGCTTTGGCCGGTCACGCCAGTTTCATCGAGGTCGAACTTGGCGCCGACGGGTACCTGTCGGTGACCGACAACGGGCGCGGCATTCCGGTCGATCCGCACCCGAAGATGCCGAAGAAATCCGCGCTCGAAGTGATCATGTGCACGCTGCACGCGGGCGGCAAATTCGATTCAAAGGTCTATGAGACGTCGGGCGGCTTGCACGGCGTCGGCGTCTCCGTCGTCAATGCGCTGTCTTCGGAACTGGTCGTCGAGGTCGCCCGCAGCCAGAAGCTCTATCGGATGACCTTCGAGCGCGGCAAACCGAAGGGCAAGCTGGAGGACCTCGGCAAGGTCAGCAACCGGCGCGGCACCAAAGTGCGCTTCAAGCCGGACCCCGAGATTTTCGGAGCCAAGGCGGCATTCAAACCGCAGCGCCTGTTCAAGATGGCGCGTTCGAAAGCCTATCTGTTCGGCGGCGTCGAAATCCGCTGGCGTTGCGACCCGGCTCTGCTCAAGGGCCTTGAAGAGGTTCCCGCCGAGGACACCTTCCATTTCCCGGGCGGCCTGAAGGACTATCTGGCGGCTGCAATCCATGCCGACACGCTGGTCCATCCCGACATCTTCGCGGGGAAATCCGGCCGTAATGGCGCTCACGGCGCGTGCGAGTGGGCGGTGGCCTGGACGGCGGATGCCGATGGCTTCTTGTCGTCCTACACCAACACCGTGCCGACGCCTGACGGCGGCACGCATGAAGCCGGATTCCGCAGCGCCCTCCTCCGTGGCCTCAAGGATCATGCGGAGCGTATCGGCCAGGGCAAGAAGGCATCCTCGATCACGTCGGAAGACGTCATGGTCGGCGCCGGCGCGATGCTGTCGGTGTTCGTCCGCGAGCCCGAATTCCAGGGCCAGACCAAGGATCGGCTTGCCACCGCCGAAGCCCAGAAGATCGTCGAGCAGGCCATCAAGGATCCGTTCGACCACTGGCTGTCGGGCAATCCCGTACAGGCCAACAAGCTGCTCGAATTCGTTTGCGAGCGCGCGGACGAGCGCCTGCGCCGCAGGGCCGAGAAGGAAGTTTCGCGCAAGACGGCGGTGAAGAAACTGCGCCTCCCCGGCAAACTCGCCGACTGCACCAACACGGCGGCGGAAGGCTCCGAACTGTTCATCGTCGAAGGCGACTCCGCAGGCGGCAGCGCCAAGCAGGCGCGCGATCGCAAAACGCAGGCGATCCTGCCGTTGCGCGGAAAGATCCTCAACGTCGCCTCGGCCACCCGCGATAAACTCATGGCCAACGCACAGATTTCGGATCTGGTTCAGGCGATCGGCGCGGGCACCGGCCCGCAGTATCGCGAGGAAGACCTGCGCTACTCGCGCATCATCATCATGACCGACGCCGACGTGGACGGCGCTCACATCGCCTCGCTCCTGATCACGTTCTTCTATCGGCAGATGCCGCGCCTTATCGACGAAGGCCATCTCTATCTCGCGGTGCCGCCGCTCTATCGGCTGACCCACGGTGCGAAGACGGTCTATGCCCGCAATGAGACGCATCGCGACGAATTGCTGAAGAAGGAGTTCAACGCCAACGCCAAGGTCGATGTCGGCCGCTTCAAAGGCCTTGGCGAGATGATGCCGTCTCAGCTCAAGGAAACCACGATGGACCCGGCCAGGCGCACGCTGCTGCGCGTGATGCTGCTGCCGGACGATCGCGAGGGCACGGGGGATTCCGTCGAGCGGTTGATGGGCACCAAGGCCGAGGCGCGCTTCGCCTTCATTTCAGACAAGGCTGAATTCGCCAGCGAAGAGCTGCTGGACGTCTAGTCGTCCGGCGCTGGTCTTCGTCAGCTCGCTATGTTTTGATCCTGCAGCGGCGCAAAGACCGCGCAGGAGAAACGAGCATGACGGCCTCCCCCTTCGATCTGACCGGCAAGGTCGCAATCATCACCGGCGGCAATGGCGGGATTGGTCTCGGCATGGCGCGCGGTCTTGCACGCGCTGGCGCGGCGATCGCAATCGTTGGCCGCAATGAGGACAAATCGAAGGCTGCCGCGGCCGAGATTGCGCAGATCGGCGTGAGGACGCTGGCGATTCCGATCGACGTCACCGACAAGGCCGGCGTTGCGAAAATGGTTGAAACGACCGAGGCCAGGTTCGGCCGCATCGACATCCTGATCAACAATGCCGGCATCAACATCCGCAACCCCGTCCATTCACTAACCCTTGAGGACTGGGGCCGCGTGATCGATACCAACCTGACCAGCGCCTTTCTGTGTGCGCAGGCGGTCTACCCGGCGATGAAACGGCAAGGTCACGGCAAGATCATCAATACCGGTTCGATGATGTCGATTTTCGGCGCGGCCTATGCGCCCGCTTATGCCGCGAGCAAAGGCGGAATCGTTCAGCTGACCAAGTCGCTTGCCGCATCGTGGGCCGTCGACAACATTCAGGCCAATGCGATCCTTCCGGGCTGGATCGATACCGACATGACGCGCAAGGCGCGCGAGCAGGTCAATGCGCTCCATGAGAACGTCCTGACGCGCACGCCGGCGAAGCGCTGGGGGCATATCGACGATCTCGCCGGGACAGCCGTTTTTCTCAGTTCATCGGCGTCGGATTTCGTGACCGGAACCGCGATTCCCGTCGATGGCGGATATTCCGCACAGGGCTGACAGGACGTCAGGCACGTTGCGTCTCCCGTGAGCGGACATGTTCCGGTCGGACGCCTATTCCGATGGCATAGGCTGTGAGGCCTTGCAGCCAGGGCCACCGGTTGATGAGGCGCAGCGGCCACGGCGGCGTGAGATCGTCACCCGACAACGCGCGATCGATGATCCGGTTCTGGACCTGAATCTGGGTCGCCTGTGTGATGCGGGCCGGAAACAATCGGCGCGCCTGAACACGGTCGAGGTCCGCAAGCGTTGGTCCGTCGCTGCCAAATTTGTCGGCGAGAAGATTCGCCGTAGTCACCGCGTCCTGCACCGCAAGATTGACCCCTACTCCGCCAACCGGCGACATCGCATGGGCCGCATCGCCGATGCACAGCAGGCCCGGGCGAGCCCATCGCGTCAGCCGGTCGATCTTGACGGTCAGAAGCTTGACGTCGTCCCAGCTCCGCACGTCGTCAATGCGATCGCGCAGTATTGGCGCCATCGTCGCCACGGTATTGCGAAACGCATCGAGCCCTCGCGCCTTGACCGCATCGATCCCGCCTTTGGCGATGACATACGCGCATTGCCAATAGCGATCGCGGTCGAGCGTCACCATCATCTGACCGGATCGCAACCGCGCAAATACGCCGTCCGTCTCGTTCGCGGCCTTGCCGACCCGGAACCACAGCACATCGATGGGCGCGCCTCTATCCTCGACCTTGAGCCCGGCCTTCTCACGCATGAGCGAGTGGCGGCCGTCGCAGGCGACCGTGAGGTCCGCCCTGATCTCCAGCGCGCCCTCCGCCCCCTGTGCCTGCACGCCTGCGACCCTGTCGTTTTCGATCACCAGGCCGGTTGCCTCCGTGTTCTTCATCACACGCAAATTGGGGAATCGCTGCCCCTGGACTTCCAGGAAGGTCAGGAAATCCCATTGCGGCATCAGCGCGATGTAGGGACACGGGGTGTTGAGCCGGGCCAGGTCAGCCAGCCGGAGGCGGATTGAGCCAAACAGCGCCTCGATGTGGGATATCTTTTGATGCGGAACCTTTAGAAATTCATCCAACACACCGATTTCTTGCATGATTTTCATTGTTGAGGGATGGACCGTATCGCCCCGGAAATCGCGAAAGAAATCGGCGTGCTTCTCAAGGACGGTCGTCTGGAGGCCGGCCCGTGCCAGCAGATAACCGAGCATCATCCCGGCGGGTCCGCCGCCCACGATGCAGCACTGCGCGCGCAGGATGCGGGGGGCGGCGCCGGAAGTCCCTTCGGTCATTGCACGTCCTGTTAGATTGATGTCGCCACGCCCTATCGAGGCGTGTCCGAGATAACGCTAAAATGACGTTCCGGTTAAGGTTTCCGGCATTTTTAGCCGCAAAATCATTGACTTTGGGCAGTTGAGGCCTATGTTCCGGGCACGCGGCCAGAGTCGAAACGCGACCGTCTGGTCAGCCGCCTGCCAGCGAATTGACCATCCCCGTGCATGAAAGCGTGCCGTTCCGGGGCTGAGCGCGGCAGTTATTCCCGAGAAGTCCGAACGGCGATCTCGCGTAGAGGCTCAATGTCCTTTTCCAATCTCGGCTTGTCCGACAAGGTCCTCGCCGCCGTTGCGGCCACCGGCTACACGTCACCTACTCCCATTCAGGAACAGGCAATCCCTCACGTTCTGGCTCGTCAGGACGTTCTCGGCATTGCCCAGACCGGCACCGGCAAGACCGCAGCTTTCGTGCTGCCGATGCTTACCCTTCTCGAAAAGGGCCGCGCCCGCGCCCGCATGCCTCGGACGTTGATCCTGGAGCCGACGCGCGAGCTAGCCGCGCAGGTGAAGGAAAACTTCGACCGCTATGGCGCCGGCCAGAAACTCAACGTGGCCCTGCTGATCGGGGGCGTGTCCTTCGGTGACCAGGACGCCAAGCTGATGCGCGGCGTCGACGTTCTGATCGCCACCCCAGGCCGCCTGCTCGACCACACGGAACGCGGCGGCCTGCTGCTCACCGGCGTCGAACTGCTGGTGATCGACGAAGCCGACCGCATGCTCGATATGGGCTTCATTCCCGACATCGAGCGCATTTGCAAGCTGGTGCCGTTTACCCGCCAGACCCTGTTTTTCACTGCGACCATGCCGCCCGAAATCCGGCGCGTGACCGAGACCTTCCTGCACAATCCAAAGAAGGTCGAAGTCTCCAAGCCGGCCTCGACCGCGGTCACCGTCACCCAGTCGCAGGTAGGCGTCAGCAACGAGGCCCACCAAAAGCGCGAAGTACTGCGGCAACTCCTGCGCGACGCTACGGACCTCAAGAACGCGATTATCTTCTGCAATCGCAAGCGCGACGTCGCCATCCTTCACAAGTCGCTGCAGAAGCATGGATTCAGCGTTGCCGCCCTGCACGGCGACATGGATCAGTCGGCCCGCATGGCCGCGCTCGAACAATTCCGCAAGGGTGAGCTGCCTCTCCTCGTTGCATCCGACGTCGCCGCGCGCGGCCTGGACATCCCCGAAGTCAGCCACGTCTTCAATTTCGACGTTCCCCACCATTCCGACGACTATGTTCACCGCATCGGCCGCACCGGCCGCGCCGGCCGTCTCGGCACCGCGATATCGATCGTCAGCCCGGCCGATCAGAAGTCGATGCAGGCGATCGAGAAGCTGATCGGACAGGCCATCCCGAAGACCGCGAACATCGACCTCCCCGCGGACCCCGATGGTGCCTCCGCCGAGAGCAATGGCAAGTCTCACGAGCACCGCAAACCACGCAACGGCCAGCGCTCCCGCCGTGGGCGTGGCAAGGCGGCTTCAGCCGATTCGGCTCCGATCCAACCGCCTTCAATCGGCCGTACGCCTGCGCCGCGTCCCCCGCGCGAACAGCATTCCGAGCCCGCGGATCATTCGCATCTGCCGGCTTTCCTGCTCCGTCCGATCCGGGCGCGGGGCTAGATTCGTCCCGTATAACGGTGCCAGCTTGCCGTCACTCAAGCTGGCGCCACCGGTCAAAATCGCACCAAGTATATGCAATCCCGCAGGAAAACCGGACCGGCATGGATTGCGTTTACCCATGATTCATTCCTCTGCCCTAGTTTCGATCCAATTCTTTAAGTCATTTGGTGCGGGGGGCAGGCAGAAGCCTGTCGGGGACGTGATTGGTCTGCTCGAAGAACATGAACGCACCATGGCGTTCGCCGAGGTTGCCTTGGGGCAGATCAGGTCGCTGCGGCAGACCGCAGTCCCTCGGAATTATGAGATCTGGTACGTCTATGCGACCGGATACAACGCCGCTCTCAACAAGATCATCAACGAGACGCTGGCGCGCAACGGCAAGCTGACAGAAGCCGATCTCGACCAGATCTACGAAACCTATCTCTCTCAGACGCGCACGACGGATCGCATCGACAAGGTCGGCGCCCGTGTCATCAACGAGATCGACGACGTGATGAATCTCATCACCGATGCGCTCGGAATGACGGCTAGTTTCGGCAAGAACCTCGAAGGCGCGACCGAGCGGCTCGACAAGGCGATCGATCGTGAACAGGTCAGAGCCGTCGTCGAAGCTCTCGTTCTTGCCACCCGCGAAATGCAGGACACCAACCACGCTCTCGAGACCCGGCTTGCGGCGTCCAAGATTGAAATCAACAATCTGCAGCAAAATCTGGAAGCGATCCGCGCCGAGACCCTGACCGATCCGCTCACCGGGCTCGGCAACCGCAAGTATTTCGACCGTGCGATCGAAACTGCTGTCGAACACGCCGTCGAAACCCGCGAGCCTCTTTCCCTGATGATGCTCGACATCGATTATTTCAAATCCTTCAATGACAACTATGGCCACCTGACCGGTGACCAGGTGCTTCGCCTCGTCGGCATGTCGTTGAAGCAAACCATCAAGGGGCAGGACATTACCGCGCGCTACGGCGGCGAGGAGTTCGTTGTCATCCTGCCGAATACGTTCCTGCGTCAGGCGCTCACGGTTGCCGACAACATCCGCCGCGCCGTGATGTCCAAGCAACTGAAGAAGAAATCGACCGGCGAAATCCTCGGCCGCGTCACGGTATCGATCGGTGTTTCGATGTTGCAGGCGGGTGACGATGCGCACTCGCTCATTGAGCGCGCCGACGCCTGTCTCTATGCGGCGAAGCGCAACGGCCGCAATCGCGTTATTTGCGAGGCTGACCCCGAGTACTCGCCGAACGGCCAGATCCAGGTCGCTTGACCGCGCGTCGCGACTTTTTCGCCGTCGCCGACCTCGCTGCAGTGCCGGCCCTTGTTTTACGGCTCGTGGCTTTCTTCGGACTGCGTGCAGGCAGGCTGGCCTTTTTTCGCTTCCCTGCCTTTGCGACCTTTGCCGACTTCGCGCGCTGCGCTGCGCCGACCGCTTCGCGCGCCCACTCCGCCAGTTCCTCCGGGTCGTCGTAGAGCCGCTCGGGAATATGCCGATACGATTTGACGGTGACGGTCTTGTTGCGGGTCTGGTATTGAAACGGCTTGAGGCCTTCGGCGTCGTAACGCCCCGCAGTCACGTCATCGACGCGAAAGATAAGGCCGGCCCGCAGCGACATGGCGAAGTTGACGCCGTCGGCGACGATGCCAAAACCGCTGAACATGCGGCGCACCGCGATGGGGCCAAATTCGGAGAAAAGATCGATGAGATCGTCGCGGTCCATCGATCAATCAACCGCAGATTAGCCGTCGATTTTCGCCGGCGTAAGCTGGACCGACTCCCCGCACCCGCAGGCGCTGACTTCATTGGGATTGTTGAAGACAAACTGGGCCTGCATCTTGTCGGCCTTGTAGTCCATCTCCGTCCCCAGCAGGAACAGCACAGCCTTGGGATCGACGAGGATCTTCACGCCCTTGTCCTCGACCACTTCATCGGTCGGGCGCACTTCATGCGCGTATTCGACCGTATAGGACTGGCCCGCGCAGCCGCCGTTCTTGACGCCGACGCGAAGCCCGACGATCTCGGAATCGGCGCGCGCCGACAGTTCCTTCACCCGCGCCGCAGCAGCTTCCGTCAGCCGCATGACCTGCGGCCGGGGACGAGGTTTCGGACTTGAGGTCTGAACAGTGGTCATCGGGCTTAGTCTCCCTCCCGGCCGGCCGAGAATGGACGGGATCATGTTTCAAAAATAACAACGAAATCCGTGCTGTGAAGACCCTTGCGCCGAATTCCGCCTAGAACCGCTTTAGTCCCGCCTGTTCAATAGATCGCCCAGACCCCGGGCGTGACCAGTTCGAGCAGATGATTGTCCGGATCGCGAAAGTAGATGCTGTGGCCCCCGCGCGGCCATTCAGTCCGCCCTTCGATCGCCACACCGTTGTCATTCAGGCGCTTTTCCCAGACCGGAAGGTCGTCGGCGCCAACCGAGAACGCCATATGAATCGGTCCCGCGCCGTCGTGCGGCGGAATCGTTCCACCCGGCAGCGTCACCGTCTCCAGCGTGGCGCCGCGCTTGAACAGCAGCAGGACGCTACGGCCGCCGACGTCGAATGCCGAAAACCGCGAATCACTGGTCAGCGGCTCCAGCTCAAGCACCTCCTGATAGAAGGCGTTGGCGCGCGCCAGATCGTCGACATAGAGAGCTGTTTCGATAACGCTGCCGAGCTTCGGCACCGCCATCACCACATGTTGAGAACGAGCCGGGCTTCGTCCGACATGCGATCCGGCGTCCAGCTCGGCTCCCAGACCACATTGACGTTCACGGGACCGACGCCCGGAACGCTGGCCACGGCATTCTCCACCATGGTCGGCAGTTCGCCTGCCGCCGGACAGTTCGGCGTCGTCAGCGTCATCACCACATCGACCGCGCGATCATCCTTGATGTCGACCTTGTAGATCAGGCCGAGTTCATAGATGTCGGCGGGAATTTCCGGATCGTACACCGTCTTCAGCGCTGCGACGATGTCGGCGCCAAGCCGCTCGGTTTCCTCCGCCGGCAATGCCGACTGGGTGTCAACGCGGTTGGGCGCGTCCGCCTGGGTCTCGGCCTGTACGGTATCGTTCATGAGAAAAGCTCCCGCGCCTTGATGAGCGCCTGTGCAAGCTGATCGACTTCGCCACGCGTATTATACATCCCGAAGGACGCCCGGCAGGTCGCCGTCACATTGAATCGTTCCAGCAACGGCATCACGCAGTGGGTGCCGGCGCGAACCGCGATTCCGGCCCGGTCGATCACCGTCGCCACGTCGTGTGGATGCGCGCCCTTCATTTCGAACGAGATCACGGCACCCTTGTCGCGCGCGGTCCCGATGATGCGCAACGAGTTGATTTCGCGCAGGCGATCGGTGGCATAGGTCAGCAGATCATGCTCGTGCCTGGCGATGCGGTCCTTGCCGATCGAATTCACGTAGTCGATTGCCGCCCCCAGACCGATCGCTTCGACGATCGCGGGCGTTCCGGCTTCAAACTTGTGCGGTGGATCGCCATAGGTCACCCAGTCCTTCGCGACCTCGCGGATCATCTCACCGCCGCCCATGTAGGGACGCATGGCGACCAGATGATCGTACTTGGCGTACAGCGCGCCGATGCCGGTCGGGCCGTAAACCTTGTGACCGGTGAAAATGTAGAAATCGCAATCGATGTCCTGCACATCGACGGGAAAATGCACCGCTGCCTGGCTGCCGTCGACGAGCACGGGAATGCCGCGGGCATGGGCGATCCGCGTAACTTCCTTGACCGGAACGATGGTGCCGAGCGCATTGGACATCTGCGTGATCGCGACCAGCTTGGTCTTCGACGTCAGCAGCTTCTCGAACTCGTCGATCAGGAAGTTGCCTTCGTCATCGACCGGCGCCCACTTGATCACCGCCCCCTGACGCTCGCGCAGGAAATGCCACGGCACGATGTTGGAGTGATGCTCCATGATCGAGATGACAATCTCGTCGCCATCCTTGATGTTCGGCCCGCCCCACGACGATGCGACCAGATTGATCGCCTCGGTGGCGTTACGAGTGAAGACAATCTCCTCGTTACGTCGCGCATTGAGGAATTGCGCCACCTTGGCGCGACCGCCTTCATAGGCATCGGTTGCGGCATTTGCGAGATAATGCAGGCCGCGATGAACGTTGGCGTACTCGGTCTTGTAAGCCTCGGTCATCCGGTCGAGGACGGCATTGGGCTTCTGGGCCGAGGCCGCGTTGTCAAGATAGACCAGCGGCTTGCCATAGACCTTCATCGCCAGCGCGGGGAAGTCTTCGCGCACGCGCTCGACGTCATACGAACCGTTGGCAACTGCTGGATGCATAGGCTTACTCCCGCGCAGCGAGCCACCGCTGGGCCGCGGCGACGGCTATATCGCGCAGATCATCGTTCTGGATCGACTCAATCGCTTCGCCGACAAATGCTTCGACAAGCAGAGCCTGCGCTTCCTTCTCCGGCAGGCCGCGCGCACGGAGATAGAACAGCAGGCTTTCGTCGAGGGCGCCGGTAGTGGCACCATGGCCGCAACTCACATCGTCCGCGAAGATTTCGAGTTCGGGCTTGTTGTCGATTTCAGCTTCGTCCGACAGCAGCAACGCGCGTGTCATCATCTTGCCGTCGGTCTGCTGGGCGTCGGGACGCACGATGATGCGACCCTGAAACACCGAGTGACCGCGGCCGTCGAGCACGGACCGGAACACTTCGCGGCTCATGCAGCCGGGCACGGCGTGATCGACCTGCAGCGTCGTATCGCCATGGCGCTGGCCGCCGAGCATATTGACGCCGTTGGTCGTCAATTCCGCGCCCTCGCCTGCGAACGTGACGAAGCCCTGATAGCGACTTACCTTCGCGCCGTTGGTCAGGTTGAATGTGTTCAGCTTCGTCTTGGTGCCAAGCGTGAAAATCGCGGTCGTGATGTTGGCCGCATCGAGCGCGTCGTCCATCAGACGAACGTGCTGAAGCTCGGCGTTGTCACCGACCCGGATCACGATCGAGTCGTGAGCCTGATACGCCTTCGCGCCTTCGGCGGCAGCGAAGCTCTCCACCAAGGTCACGCTCGCTCCCTTGCCGATCTTTACAAGCGACCGGGTCACAGCGGAGGTTTGCGAACTGGCGGCAACATGGACGATGTGAATTGGCGTCTTGAGCGCAGCGCCGTCCGCAACATCGATCACCACACCGTCCGTGGCGAGCGCGGCATTCAGCGAGATCATTGCATCGGATGCGACGCTGGTCTGGAGCAGATCGGCGCGCGCAGCGTTGCTCGTGTCCTCGAGAATGTCACGCAGCGTGCGAACGCTGACACCGCTCTCAAAAGTCCCCACGTCGGACAATTGCGGTGCGAACACGCCATCGACCAGAACGAGTTTCTGCGTTCCATCGATGCCGAGTGCCTTCACCGCGGCAGCCGCGCGCGCAAGCGACGCCTGATCCGGCGCCGGCGCCAGCGGCGCAACCTCGCGCAGCAACATCCGAAGATCGGTGTATTTCCACTCCTCGATGCGCCGGTGCGGAAGGCCGCGATTGGTGAAATCATCGAACGCGGATTTCCGCAGATCGGCAACCGCTCCCGAGCCGGGCAGCCGATCCTGCGCCACCGCGAACAACTCGTCGAGCGGCTGGCTTGAACCCGTCTTTGCTACAGCAACATTCATGTTCAAATCCGTTAAGCGGCCGCGTCCTCGAACTGCGCGTAGCCGGATTCCTCCAGCTCCAGAGCAAGCTCCTTGCCGCCGCTTTTGACGACGCGTCCCTTCGACATCACATGGACGAAGTCCGGCACGATGTAGTTCAGCAGCCGCTGATAGTGGGTGATGACGATCATCGCGCGATCCTTCGACCGCAGGGCGTTGACGCCATCGGCCGCAATGCGCAGCGCGTCGATGTCGAGGCCGGAATCCATTTCGTCGAGAATGCACAGGCTGGGCTCGAACAGCGCCATCTGCAGAACTTCGTTGCGCTTCTTCTCACCGCCCGAGAAGCCGACATTGACGCCACGACGCAGCATGTCCTGCGGAATGTTCAGCCGGCCTGCAACCTCACGGACCTTCTTGAGAAAGTCCGGCGTTGAATACTCGCTTTCGCCGCGCGCCTTGCGCTGGGCGTTCAAGGCGGTGCGCAGGAACGTCATGGTGGCGACGCCGGGAATTTCCACCGGATACTGGAACGCAAGGAACACGCCCTTGGCGGCGCGCTCGTCGGGCTCCATCTCCAGCAGGTCTTCGCCCTTGAAAAGGATCTGACCGGCGGTGACGTCGTAACCGGGCTTGCCCGCAATGACATGGCTCAGCGTCGATTTCCCCGAACCGTTGGGACCCATGATGGCGTGAATCTCGCCCTCGTTCACGGTGAGGTCGAGCCCATGCAGAATCTCGTTGTCCTCGACCTGGACCTTGAGACCTTTGACTTCAAGCAACGCGGTCATCCCACACTTCCTTCCAGCGAGATCGAGATCAGCTTCTGCGCCTCGACCGCAAATTCCATCGGCAATTGCTGCAGCACGTCCTTGACGAAGCCGTTGACGACCAGCGCCACGGCCTCTTCCTGCGACAGGCCGCGCTGCACGCAATAGAACAGCATGTCCTCGGAGATTTTCGATGTCGTCGCCTCGTGTTCGAACAGCGCCGACGAATTCTTGGCTTCGATATATGGTACGGTGTGCGCGCCGCACTTGTCGCCGATCAGCAGCGAGTCGCACGCCGTGAAGTTGCGCGCGTTGGTCGCCTTGCGGTGCGCCGTGACGAGGCCGCGATAAGTGTTCTGCGACTTACCGGCGGCGATGCCCTTCGAGATGATGCGGCTGGTCGTGTTCTTGCCCAGATGCAGCATCTTGGTGCCGGAATCGACCTGCTGATAGCCGTTCGAAATCGCGATCGAATAGAATTCGCCACGCGAGTTGTCGCCGCGCAGGATGCAGCTCGGATACTTCCAGGTGATCGCGGAGCCGGTTTCGACCTGCGTCCACGAAATCTTGGAATTCTTGCCGCGGCAATCGCCACGCTTGGTGACGAAATTGTAGATGCCGCCCTTGCCTTCCGAGTTGCCGGGATACCAGTTCTGCACCGTCGAATATTTGATCTCGGCGTCGTCGAGCGCGACGAGTTCGACAACGGCGGCGTGCAACTGGTTCTCGTCGCGCTGCGGCGCGGTGCAGCCTTCAAGATAGCTGACGTAAGATCCCTTGTCGGCGATGATCAGCGTGCGCTCAAACTGGCCAGTGTTGCGCTCGTTGATGCGGAAGTAAGTCGACAACTCCATCGGACAGCGCACGCCCTCGGGGATGTAGACGAACGAACCGTCCGAAAACACAGCGGAGTTCAGCGTCGCAAAGAAGTTGTCGGAGGTCGGCACGACCGTGCCGAGATACTTCTTCACCAGTTCGGGGTGCTCGCGGATCGCTTCGGAAATCGGCATGAAGATCACGCCAGCTTTCTTCAACTCAGCCTGGAACGTGGTCGCGACCGATACCGAGTCGAACACAGCATCGACCGCCACGCGGCCCGAACTGAAATCGACGCCGATCGACTCCTCATCAAGCTGGCTCGGCTCGCCCTGCTTGCGAACACCGGCGAGGATTTCCTGTTCTTTCAGCGGAATTCCCAGCTTCTCATAGGTCTTGAGAATCTCGGGATCGACCTCGTCCAGCGACTTCGGCGCGGTGAATTGCTTCGGCGCCGCGTAATAATAAAGGTCCTGATAGTCGATCTTGGGATAGTCGACGCGCGCCCAGGTGGGCTCCTGCATCGTGAGCCAGCGGCGATAGGCCTCGAGCCGCCATTCCAGCATCCATGCCGGTTCGTTCTTCTTGGCCGAGATGAACTTGACGATGTCTTCGGAGAGCCCTTTGGGAGCCTTCTCAGACTCGATCAGCGTCTCGAATCCATAACGGTATTGATCGACGTCGATCTGGCGAACCCGATCGACCGTCTCTTGTACGGCAGGCATCTTAACTCTCCGCTCGCGGTTTCAAGGACCGCAGTGGAACACTGGAAGTAGTGTTTAGGGCGTTTCGTTCATGAAATCACCCATTTTTTAGAACCGTTCAAGCACCGGTTCTGATCATTTTATTACCTAATGTCCCGGCCAGTGTTCGCCAAGTCTGAAGGAAACGGTCCACGTCGGATTCCGAGGTATTCCAGCCAAGACTGATCCGTATGGCACCGCGAGCCAGTTCGACGGGAACCCCCATGGCCGCCAGCACGTGAGACGGCTGGACCTTTCCGGACGAGCAGGCAGAACCGGACGATACGGCAATGCCCGCCAGGTCGAAGCCGATCACGGCCGTCTCCGCCTTCATTCCGGGAACCGCCGCCAGCGTCGTGTTCGGCAAACGAGCAGTTTCACGCGAAAAGATCACGGTGCCCGGCTCGTTCGCCAGACCGGCCTCAAGACGCCCCCGCAGGGCTTCGATCCGACCGGATTCGACCCCTGTCCGTTCCATCGCGACATCAAGTGCGGCGCCAAAGCCGATGATTCCATGAACATTTTCCGTTCCGGCCCGACGGCCTTTTTCCTGACCACCTCCACGGATCAAGGGATCAAGCCCGGCTACGTCATCCCGGACAATCAGCGCGCCGATACCTTTCGGTCCGCCCACCTTATGCGCGGAAATCGATAGAATATCAGCAGATAACTCATTTATATCGCACGATATTCTGGACAGCGCCTGCACGGCATCGACGTGAAGGATCCCGCCCGCCTCGTGGACGATCCCGGCGATCGCGGGGATCGGCTGGATCGCCCCGGTCTCGTTATTCGCAAGCATGACCGAAACCAGCGTCGGCGGCCCGTCACGCAGCAGATCGTGCAGACGCTCCAGACTGACAACGCCCTCGGCATCGACCGGTGCCTTCACAATATCCGTATCATCGAAACTGCCGCCCGCCAGAACCGAAGGGTGTTCCACGGCGGACAGGACCAGACGCTGGATCGGTTCGCTTCCCGGGCGGCGCAGCCCGGGCGCGAGCGCAAGCGCGTTGGCCTCGGTTCCCCCGGACGTGAAAACCACGTTTCGCGCGGAGGTTCCCGTCGCCCGCGCGACAATGGCCCGGGCGTCTTCCACCAGCCTGCGGGCGGCGCGCCCTTCCGCGTGGACCGACGACGGGTTCCCCACCACGTCCCAGGCCGCTGTCATCGCAGCGCGCGCCTCCGGGCGCAGCGGCGCGGTGGCGTTCCAGTCCAGATAGATTGGTGTTTGCGTCATGCCGTCGCTGGTCCCGGAACCGGCGGGAAAATGGCCGGCCCGCTGTCTGTTACAATCTTTTCCGGCAAATGGAACGTCGCCCGACGAGGTTCAATATGCTTGCTTTTTGCCCCTTGCCTCATGGTAGAACGCGGCCACCGGTTCACCGCACGTCGTGATCTTGCGCCCGACGATCCCGTCGAAGCCTCGCTGCAAAGGTTGCCGACACCAGGCTGCAACTCCCTCACGGCGTCACCTGAAGCATATCAAGGAACATCGATGCCCGAAGTCATTTTCACCGGTCCAGCCGGCCGCCTCGAAGGCCGCTACCATCCGGCGAAGCAGAAAAACGCGCCGATCGCGATGGTGCTGCACCCGCATCCGCAATTCCACGGCACGATGAATCATCAGATCGTCTATCAGGTCTATTATTCGTTCGTGGCGCGTGGTTTCTCGGTCCTCCGGTTCAACTTCCGCGGCGTCGGCCGCAGCCAGGGCTCGTTCGACCATGGCACCGGCGAACTGTCCGATGCCGCAGCTGCGCTCGACTGGGCCCAGACCATCAATCCGGAAGCGCGCGCCTGCTGGGTCGCCGGGTTTTCGTTCGGCGCCTGGATCGGCATGCAGCTTCTCATGCGCCGTCCGGAGGTCGAAGGCTTCATCTCGATCGCGCCGCCGGCCAATCTGTATGATTTCTCGTTCCTCGCGCCCTGCCCGTCGTCGGGCCTGATCGTTCATGGCGACAAGGACATCGTGGTCCCGCAGAAGGACGTCAACACGCTGGTCGAGAAGCTCAAGACCCAGAAGGGCATCGTCATCGATCAGCAGGTCATCCCCGGCGCCAATCACTTCTTCGAAGGCAAGCTCGAGCCGCTGATGGAATCGATCACGTCTTATCTGGATATGCGGCTCGCCAACGTCCGCTGACCCGTACGCGAATGAAAATGAAAACGGCGCGGACGATATGGTCCGCGCCGTTTTTCCTTGCGATGGGACGTCAGATCAAGCCGCGGCGCGCTGATCGAGCGTCATCAGATAAGCGTCGTGCTTTTTCATGAAGGCGCGCAGCAGTTCGGGATACTCGGCGCTGACTGCTGACTTCACCGAAGGCCTCTCGGCAAGGCTGCGCCGCCAGCGCGCGATCTTTGGCTTGTTGGACAGAATGCCGAAATCGCCGATCTCGTCGAAGACATCGTAATAACGGAAGACCGGGCCGAACACCGCGTCGACCAGCGAGAACGCTTCGCCGTCGAACCACGGCGCTGCAACGAGCCGCTCTTCCAGACGCGCAAAGCGCGGCTCGGACTGTTTGACTTTGGCCTCGAAGGTCTCTTTGTCTTTCGCGGTTTCCAGTCCCCAGATGTCACCGAGCACGGTTGAGCCGAACTCGATCCACGCGCGATGCCCCGCGCGTGCCAGAGCATCTTTCGGATGCAGCGGCTTGGGTTGGGTCTCCTCGAGATATTCGAGGATAACCGCGGATTCGAACACCACGTTGTCACCGACCTGCAGCACGGGCACCTTGCCGAGGGGCGAGATCTTCATGAACCAGTCGGGCTTGTTGTCCAGATCGATATCGATACGCTCGAACGGCACGCCCTTCTCCGTGAGCGAGATCACCGCACGTTGGACATACGGACAAAGCCTGTGGCTGATAAGTTTGAGTTCAGCGGTCACGGCCATTCCTCCAATGCGGTGAGCAAGGCGCCGGACGGCCCGGTTCCGATATCGATGCCGAATGGAAAAGAGCGCGCGCGCTGGTTCTGACGGCGTGAAGCGCGATGATGACAAACTCGCTGAGTGACATGGACGACCCCGATCAATGCAACTGCATTAATCATCGCGTACCTCGGCCGGCGAGTCAATCTTCATGCATTTGCATGAAGTCACGGTTTCGCGAGCGATCCGCCTGTCAACGGCTGGAGCACGCCGGTCGTCCCGGGAAACGTCAGCGGCAGGCTCTGCAGGCTGCGGACGGCCAGATAGGCAAATGCCTGCGCTTCGATTGCGTCCCCCATCCAGCCGAGGTCGCTTCCGCGCATCACGGATGCCCGGGCGAGCCTGTCGGCCAGCATGGCCATCAGCGTGGGATTGTTCGCGCCGCCGCCGACCACGATCCAGTTTGAAGGCGGTTTCGGCAGCACGTCGGCGATCTTCGCGATCGACGCAGCTGTAAACGCCGTGAGCGTCGCAGCGCCGTTCTCGGTCGTCATTCCCTGCACTGTAAAGGCAGCGAAGTCGTTGCGGTCGAGGGACTTCGGCGGCGGCGCGCTGAAGAACGGATGGGTTAGCGCCTGTTCGATCCAGCTTGGGTCGACTGCTCCGCGCTTTGCATGATGACCGTCGCGATCGACGGCCTCGCCGGTCGCGCGCAGCATGAAGTCATCCAGCAACGCATTGCCGGGCCCTGTATCGCAGGCGATCAGCGTGTCGCCGTCGATGTAGGTGATATTGGCGACGCCGCCGATATTGAGGACGGCAACAGGACCTTGCCGATCGAGCTTCTGCACCAGCGCCCGGTGATAGACGGGCACCAGCGGCGCGCCCTGCCCGCCGGCCGCAACGTCAGCCGCCCGCAAGTCGGACACCACGGGCAAATGCAAGGTTCGCGCGAGAGCGGCCCCGTCTCCGATCTGGACAGTCAGAAGATCCGCGGGCCGATGCAGAACCGTCTGTCCGTGAAAGCCGACCACGTCGATCCCGGCGCGCGCCAGACCGTGTTGCCGCAGGAACGCCTCGACCGCTTCGGCATGCGCGCGCGTCACCAATTGCTCGGCATCACTGAGCACGCCCGGCCGCTCATCGCGATTAGCGAGCGCTGTGGCTGCGGCCAGCGCCTCTCTCAGCAATGCACGCTCTGCAGTGGAATAAGCGCGATAGCCGGTCGGACCGAAGCCGCCCAGCCGCTCGCCATCGGTGTTCAGCAGCGCGACATCGACGCCATCCAGGGAGGTGCCGCTCATCAGGCCAATCGCGGTTAACACGCCATATTCCCCGTTCGTTTGGTTGAATCCGACGCCCAACCTGATACACCACAGGCCGACCCGATCGGGCGCGAGACCACGCGAGTATGCTTCAATGAGTGCCTATAAATCCGAATTCCTGAACGTCCTGCAAAGCCGGGGCTTCATCCATCAGATTTCCGAGCCCGAGGCGCTGGATGCGCTTGCGGCCAAGGGACCGATCACGGGTTATATCGGATTCGACTGCACCGCGGCCTCGCTTCATGTCGGTCACCTGCTCCAGATCATGATGCTGCGCTGGATGCAGCAGACCGGCCATCGGCCGATCGCGCTGATGGGCGGCGGCACGACGCGCGTCGGCGATCCGTCGGGCAAGGACGAGAGCCGCAAGATCCTGACGGTCGCGGACATTGCCGCGAACCTTGCCGGCATCCGCACGGTGTTCGACCGCTTCCTCACGTTCGGCGACGGCAAGACCGATGCGCTGATGCTCAACAACGACGAGTGGCTTGCTCCCCTGAACTACATCGACTTCCTGCGCGACGTCGGCAAGCATTTCTCGGTCAACCGGATGCTGTCGTTCGACTCGGTCAAGCTGCGTCTCGAGCGGCAGCATGAACTGTCGTTCCTCGAATTCAACTACATGCTGTTGCAGGCTTACGATTTCGTCGAGTTGCACAAGCGCACCGGTTGCGTTCTGCAGATGGGCGGTTCCGATCAGTGGGGCAATATCGTCAACGGCATCGACCTTGGTCGCCGCATGGCGGGCGCCCAACTCTTCGCGCTGACGTCCCCGCTCCTGACCACCTCGTCCGGCGCGAAGATGGGCAAGACCGCGGCCGGCGCGCTGTGGCTGAATGCCGATCTCGTCAGCCCGTACGACTACTGGCAGTACTGGCGCAACACCGAGGATGGCGACGTCGAGCGTTTCCTCAAGCTGTTCACGGTCCTGCCGCTCGATGAGATCGCCAAGCTCGCTGCGCTGAAGGGCCAGGAGATCAACGAGGCCAAGAAGGTGCTCGCCACCGAGGCGACGGCGCTGGTGCACGGCCGGGAGGCTGCGGACGCCGCATCTGAAACCGCGCGTCGCACCTTCGAACAGGGCACGATCGCGACCGACCTTCCGACGCTGGAAGTTTCCGCCGGCGAACTGGCTTCGGGAATTCCCGTGGTGGGGCTGTTCGTGAAGGCCGGCCTCGTCGCGTCCAACGGCGAAGCCCGGCGTCAGATCAAGGGCGGCGGGCTCCGTGTCAACGACGTTCCGGTGGCCGACGAAAAGATGTCGCTGTCGAAAAGCGATCTCACTCCGGAAGGCGTGATTAAGCTGTCGATGGGCCGCAAGCGGCACGTGCTGCTGAAGCCGGTCTGAGCGACACCGTCCAGCGATCGACGGGCTAGCGGTTGGCCGGCGGGTCGGATGCGAAGTCCGGCGGTATGGCTTGTTTGCCGGTGCCGAATTCGAAGATCTTGCGGAACACGCCCGGTGCCATCGCCGAGATCGGGTTGACGCGCAGCACCGGTGCGCCGGGCGAGCCGACGACTTCGTAAGTGATGCCGATCAGGCCCTCGTTGCTGCCGCCGCCCAGCACGAGGCCGACAATCGGAATCTGGCCGAAGATATTGTTCAGCCCGTACATCGGCACGAACGTTCCGCTCATCCGCACTTCGTTGGTACGATAGTCGATGCTGCCTTCGATCGTCGCGCCGACGGTCGGCCCGCGAACGACGCCGTCGTTGATGCGCAGTTCGCCGGTCTGGCGGGTGAATTCCGTACGCATCCGCGTGAATGCAATCCCCTTCGGATTTACGCCACCGCCATTGGCGACAACGCGATCCAGCGCCGCTTCGCCCTTGACGTTGAAGTTGCTGACGTTCAGCAACCCTTCCTGTGGCGAGGAATCGCCGTTCGGCGCATCGAGCGCGACCCACATCTGCCCGCCGAACATTTTCGGATAGATATCCGTGAAACGGAAAAATGCGCCGGCATCCTTCGTTTCGAGATAGAGCACTTCGCGGCCCTGCGCGCGCGACCTCAGGCTTCCCGTGATCGGCGTATCCCTGCCGAGCTTGCCGTGGAGCGCGAACGTCTTGATGGCGCCGCCGCGGCGCGAGAGTTTGATCTCGACGCTGCGAACCGCCTCGCCATAGAAACCGGCGATCGCTCCAAGCTTGGCATCGACATCCATGTCAATGGATTTCTGCTTGCTTTTGGTGTCGGCATCCTTGCCGGACATCGAGCCCTTGATGAAACCGCGCCCGTCGAACACGTCACCGCGCATGACCACCTTCAGGGTCCCGTCCTGCGCGCGATCGGCTTTCAGCGAAGCCTTGTCGCCCTCCGAAGGAGAAAACGTCGGAAACGATGCGCTTACGATGTCGTTGTTCTGGTCAACCTCAAGCGTGCCCTTGATCGACGTGCCGTTGCCCTCGACCACGATGTCCTCGAAGCGGGTGCCCTGAGGCTTCTTGACGACATTGAATGTCATCTTGCTGGCCTTGCCGGACAATTTCGTCCAGCCCGGAAGCAGGTTGTCGATGCGCGCGGCCGTCAGGTCGGCTTCAACGCCGAACCGGCTTTCCTGATCGCCCTCACCGATCTTCCCGGTCAGCTTGATGGGAATCGCGCCGCTGATCGCCGACCCCAGATCGACGCCGAGGCGGGCGCGACTTGCATCGTCGAGCGTGGCCGCGAGACGGATATCAGTCTCACCATCGGCGTTTTTGCGATAGTCGAGCGCGGCGGGCTGACCGGCGATCTTGACGTCGCCCTTGACGCGAACGCCCTGGTTGTCGGCAACAACCTTGAGCGAATTCGCCTCGAGCTTCTGGTTCATCGCGAGCTTGTCGACAGCGAGCGCTCCGAGATCGACGCTGACCGAGTACTTGGTGTCCTCCTTGGTCAGCGCATTCTTCAGCGGCATGTTGAGCGTCACGAGCGCCGCCACAGTGCCCTTGCTCGAGTTCGGGTCGATCATTGAACTGTCAACGTCGCTCAAGCGATCCGACCTGAGAATTTCCGCTGCGGCCGGCACCGGTCCCTCGACCTTGAAGCGCACGCGTGCAGGAGCAGGTTTCGGCACCAAGTCCGGAACCTCGAAGGTCACGTCCGATACCGTCATCTTGCGCCCGGCAGGTGTCGTCACGGCGCCCTGACCGATCGTGACCGTCGCGGTCCGGCCCGAGACGCGGCCTTTCATATCGGCATCGCGGACCGCCGGCAGATCGTCGAGAGGGGTAAGCTGGACGTTGGTCGCGGCGAACGTCACCGACAATCCCTCATCCGGGATCGGCGGACCGCCGCGCGCAAGCGTATGGATCGGCGCGTTCACCGCGATGTCGAGATGCTGAAGCACCCCGCCGCCGATGCGCTGGATCGTCCACTCCCGCACTTCGGGCGCAACCAGGATCGGCCAGATGTTCTTGAACGTGCTCGCGGGCATGGCCGTCGTCGCCAGCCCGAGTTTGAGCCGCGTCTCGGGCGTTGAATAATCGAGCGCGCCCGACCCTGCGACGCCGACATCGCCGTTGCTGATGTCGCACTGTGTCATCAGGACTCTGCGCCCGGGCGTATCGAACTGAATGCGCACGGCGACGCGATTGAAAATCACCGGATTGGCGCCGTTGACGTCGGTCAGCACGATGGTGCCGCCGCTCAAGCCAAGCTGCCAGTTCGGGACGGAGCCGTTCGGCGGTTCGAGGTGAGCCAGCAATGTGACGCGGTTGGTTCCGGACGTGACCTGGAACGGCGCCACCATGACGCGGCGCCCGGCATCCCATTCCAGCTTCGCCTCGATGCGATCGAGGTGCATGGGATATTCGGGCACCTTGCGGTCGATGAGTTCTCCCTCGCCGATGAAGAACTCGCCCTTGAGGAACGTCGGCAGGCCATCCCGCCCGATTTCGCCGCGCAACTGCGCCGAAAGCGGCATGTCCTCGGTGGTGTAGCTGAAATCCTTCAGACGCATGGCCAGCAGGAGGTTCTTGGTCGGAACCTTGTTGGCCGCGATGTCTAGAGCGCGAACGCCATTGGTCGGCGCACCGACGCCCACCTTCAGGGACCACGGCTTGCTGCCCTCCTCGCCGACGCTGAGAACGACACCGCCGGCGGTCGGCCGGCGAAGGGTCAGACTGATATTGTCGAACGTGAAGTGGGTCTGGGACTGCTGGTCGTCGACAGTCAGCACGCCGTTGCGCAAACCGATTTCGTTGAGGCTCTGGCCATCGAGGCCCTTGGAGCCGATGCTGTCGAGCCAATCCATCACCGCGAGAATTCCGCCCGCCCGCGCGTTCACGGCCGCAGGAGCTTGATGGCCTTCCGGTGATGGCGCGGCGGCCGAAGCCGGCGCCGGTGACGGGCTGGTCACGACCGGGCGCACCGGCACTTTTCCGGTGGCCAGCGGCTGGGCGTTATTGCCGGTTGAAACGATAACCTCGCCGTCGGGCGTAATCCGTACCGACAGTTCAGCGCCGACGAGACGCAGCGTCTCGGCGCGAAGCCGCCCCAGCACCAGCGCGGTGCCGGAAAGTTTGACTTCCGCCTTCGGTGCGCTGGCGACCACCTCGTGATTGCGATCGCGCACCACAATGTCGCGAAGCCGGACGGCAATCCTGATCCGGCCTGCCCGTTCGATCTGGGTGCCGCCGACCTCAACGCTATGGTCGTGTCCGAGGTTTTCCTCGATGGCCGATGCGAGCCACGGCGTTACGATGTCGAGATTGATCGGCCCGGCGCCGAGGCGAAGCCATAAGCCGCCGAAGCCGACGCCGAACACCAGCGCGAGACTTGCCAGCACGATCCCGGTTCGCCGCACCCACGGTCGGCTCCACAAACGGCGGTTGATCGCGCGACAACGATCCGCAAAGCGATGCCAGCCGAACCCGCGGCGCTTCAGCAGCCTGCGTGCCTGATTGCTGGCAGCCTCATCTTCATCGCACCAGGCGATATCCTCCCAGCGCAGATGCCGCTCGGAGGCTCGTGCTTGCGATGCTTTGTGCTTGTCGAAATCCGGCATCGGCCTGCGAGGTTGGCGCTGAGTGCGAGTCTGGCCGCCACCGTTTTCATGAGCGTCGATTTTTAACGATCGCTCCTCCGGTGGCATCGCTGCCCATCCTCGGTTGAAATTATACATGGCCCAAAAAGGGCGCTGAGATTCCTTGTCAGCATACCCCGGGAGCGGCAGATTTGCCCAGCAGCAGAACCCTTAAAATGGCGCCCGACGGCTGTCGCTATCACACGACAAATGACCCGGCGAAAGCGACGAAAGGAAGGCGTATGTCCAAGAAAACGCGGAAGAAAACGGAAAGCTCGCGAATCGCGGTGAAAGCGCCGGCCAAGGCCGGGTCCGGCAGGACCAAAACGGCCGCTCCGGCTCGGGCGACGGTGGCGGCAAAGAGCCGCAAGCCGGCATCCCAGTCAGCAGGAAAAACTCCGGCCTCCACCCCTGCCCACGCGCTGAACGAGGGCGACATGGCGCCGCCATTCCGCCTCCCACGCGACGGCGGTCAGTCGATCTCCCTTGCGGATTTCGCCGGCCGCAAGCTGGTGATCTTCTTTTATCCTCGCGCCGATACGCCCGGCTGTACCCTCGAGGCGAGCGACTTCAGCCGTCTCGCACCAGCCTTCGCGGCGGCAAAAACCGCGATTCTCGGAATTTCCGCCGACCCGGTGAAAGCGCAGGACAAATTCAGGGACAAACACGAACTGTCGGTCCCTCTGGCCTCGGACGAAGACCACGAAACCCTCGAGCGGTTCGGCGTCTGGGGAGAAAAATCCATGTACGGCAAGACGTTCTTGGGAATTGTTCGCACAACGGTTCTCGTCGACCCCCATGGAAAAATCGCGCGTATCTGGCGCAACGTCCGGGTGCCCGGGCACGCCGAAGAGGTTTTGAGCGCCGCCCGCGCCCTTTAGATCGATACCTCGCATTTTCGTAAAATTAACCATGACCCGGTCATATCGGACTAAGAAGTGAGTCAGCCGGGTCGTGCTCCTGCTGGCGCAGGAGTACCGATGTCGTACCGGTCAGGTCAGTATCCCGAACAATCCCAACGCCACGCGCAGGACCATGCGCGGCATCCCCATCATCGGCGCCCGCCGCAAACTCATACGCATCATCGGCCGCGTCCGGACGCGCACGACTATGCGCTGGTCCATCACGGCAAACAGATCCGGGTCGGCCCGGTCGTGTTCTGGATCGTCACCGGTTCCATCATCCTGATGGGCGCCTGGTCGGCGGCCACCGCCACCTACTTCGCGTTCCGCGACGACGTCCTGACCCGGCTGATCGCCCGTCAGGCCGAGATGCAGTACGCTTATGAAGATCGTATCGCGGAACTGCGTGCCCGGATCGACCGCACCACCAGCCGCCAGTTGCTCGATCAGGAACAGTACGATCAAAAGCTCAGCCAGATCATGAAGCGTCAGCAGGTGCTGGAATCGCGCACCAATGCGCTGGGCTCGCTTCCCGACATCTCCACCACCGGCTCGATCAAGCCCTCGCGCACGTCGTCAGCCAATGACCGGAGCTCGCACCTTCCGCCAAAGCCGTCACCGATCAGCGACACGATGATGTTCGTGGCACCGCCTGATCGCGAGGCGCGCCTTGAATCGCGCAGGCCGGCGATCGAGGCACCGGCCACCCGCCTCGCGAAGGCGCCGATTGCCGACGGCACGCTTGCAAAACTTCAGACGTCCCTCGACCGGATCGAAAGCAGGCAGACCGCCGCGCTGACCTCGCTCGAGGACAAATACGAATCGCGCCTGCGGCGGATGCGCGGTCTGTTTACGGATCTCGGTCTGAACATGCACCGGATGGCAGCGGCCGCACCACGCGGCGGAGTCGGCGGACCGTATATTCCGGTCAAGCCGGGGCGCCACGCCGGAACGTTCGAGCATCAGCTCTATCAGATCAGCCTGACGCGAGCCGAAGCTGACAAGATGAGCCGGACGCTCGCTCTCGTTCCCTACCGCAAGCCTGTCGTCGGCCAGGTCGAATTCACGTCGGGCTTCGGCGTGCGCTCGGATCCGTTCCTTGGACGCCCTGCCATGCACACCGGGGTGGATTTTCGCGCCGCCAAAGGCGATCCGGTTCGCGTGACGGCCAATGGCAAGGTCGTGTCCGCCGGCTGGGCCGGTGGATACGGCCGCATGATCGAGGTCGATCATGGCAATGGGCTTTCGACCCGTTACGGTCATCTTTCGGAAATCAACGTCAAGGTCGGTCAGACCGTGAAGATCGGCGACGTCATCGGCGAGGTCGGCTCAACCGGCCGCTCGACCGGCCCTCACCTTCACTACGAAACACGCATCGATGGCGTAGCCGTCGATCCGCAGAAGTTTCTGCGCGCCGGCTTCCGTTTCGCTCAAAGCTGACCCGGTCAGGCGACGCTCGATCGCCTGAACAGCCGAAATACGCGACCATCCATCACCAGGAGCGCGCTGCCGATAATCAGCGCGCCGACAAGTTCTCGCGCCTCGATCTCCTCGCCGAGCACGAAGTATCCAAGAAGGATCGCGCTGACCGGGACCAGCAGCGTCACCAGCATCACCGTGCTCGCGCCCGAGCGGATGATGATCTGAAAGAAGACGATGAAGGCCGCCGCGGTCGATAGTGCCGCGAGGCCGAGTATCGCGGACCATGTCACTGCACCGGGCATCGCAAGCCGCCATGGCTGATCGACCGCCGTGGCAATGACCAGCATCATCACACTGGCCGACATCAGTTGAAACGTCGCCGTCGCCAGCGGCGGCTTGCCTGTGAGTTTCCGGTTGGCCCAGAGCGCGGAGAACCCGAAACTGACCGTGGCGCCAAGAGACAAGAGGATGCCAATGGTCTGACTGGCGTCGATCTCGAACGCAAAGCCGCGAAGAACGATCACCCCGGTCAGACCGAGCAGCACGCCGACGACACGCCGGGCGATCAACCGTTCGTCGCCGAAGGCGGCCGCGACCAGCACCGTGAAAACGGGCGTTGTCGCGTTGAGCACCGAAGCCATCCCGCTCGGAATATGCGTCTGCGCCATCACAATCAGCGAAAACGGAATGACGTTGTTGATCAGCGCCATGACGGCAAAAGGCATCCAGTCGGCGAGACTGGACGGCAACTCGACCTTTCTGATCCACAGGATCGGCAGCAGGATCAGGGTTGCGATCGACAGCCGCAGAAAAACAAGCGTCAGCGGCGGCAACTCCCGCAGCGCCACACTGGTGAAGAAGAAGGTGGCGCCCCAAAGCACCGACAGCAGGATCAGCCGCGACCAGTCGCGACCATCCATATGACCATCAATTCCCGCCATCGCGCCCCACGTCCCTGACCAGCACAGGCTTAGGGGGTCGTCCGTCGTAAAGCCACCCGCTTTACGACAAGCGCGGACGAAATCGATGGCGGCGGGCTTAGTCGACGTCCTCGATAGCGCCCGGCGCGGTCCCGAAGGCCTTCTGCGCCAGCGTTGCGGCCATAAACTCGTCGAGATCGCCGTCGAGCACGCCTGCCGTATCCGATGTCTGCACGCCGGTGCGGAGGTCCTTCACCATCTGATACGGCTGCAGCACGTAAGAGCGAATCTGATGCCCCCAGCCGATGTCGGTCTTGGCGGCCTGATCCGCGGCGGCCTGCTCCTCACGGCGCTTCAGCTCGATCTCGTAAAGGCGCGCACGCAGCATGTCCCAGGCCTGCGCCCGGTTCTTGTGCTGTGATCGCCCGGCCTGGCAGACCACGGCGACACCCGTCGGGATGTGAGTGAGGCGAACCGCGGATTCCGTCTTGTTGACGTGCTGGCCACCCGCGCCGCCGGAACGCATGGTGTCGACGCGAACGTCGGACTCGTTGATGTCGATCTTGATGCTGTTGTCGACGACCGGGAAGATCGCGACACTCGAAAACGACGTATGCCGCCGCGCGTTCGAATCGAACGGCGAGATGCGCACCAGACGGTGGACGCCGGCCTCGGTCTTGAGCCAGCCATAGGCATTGTGGCCGCTGATCTGGATCGTCGCCGATTTGATGCCGGCTTCTTCGCCCTGGGTTTCTTCGAGATACTCGATCTTGAAGCCCTTCTTTTCCGCCCAGCGCGTGTACATGCGCAGCAGCATCGAGGCCCAATCCTGGCTCTCGGTGCCGCCCGCGCCGGCATGGACTTCAAGATAGGTGTCGAACTTGTCGGCCTCGCCGCTCAGCAGCGCTTCGAGCTCCTGACGCGCGACGTCCTTCTTGAGCGCCTTCAGCGCATTCTCGGCGTCGGTGACGACAGACTCATCGTTCTCGGCTTCGCCGAGTTCGATCATGCCGACCTGATCTTCAAGCTCGCGCTCGACCTTGCCGATGCCGGTGAGCTGATTTTCGAGCGATGTGCGCTCCTGCATCAGCTTCTGGGCTTTCTGCGGATCGTTCCAGAGCTCAGGATCTTCAGCGAGATTGTTCAGTTCGGCGAGACGTGCAGTGGAAGCATCGACGTCAAAGATGCCTCCTCAGCAGCCCGACTGACTGCTTGATCTCTTCGACGAGGCGTTCGATTTCAGGGCGCATAACAAATCCGGTTCGCTGCCGAAACAGCTTGAAATGGAATGGAGGATGTAGCGGCGGATGTGGCGCGATGCAATCCGGTTAATACAGCCCGCCGGTGCCTGACCGGATGATGGCGCGATCCGCATCGGGCGACACCGTCAGCGGCCGTCCGTCTGAATCCGCCACGCCGATAATGGAATAATTATCCGGCGGCGCGGTGCCCGGCTTGAAGGCTTCGAGGATCGTCTGCCCGCCGCTGCCCGGTCCGGCCCGCATGCCGGTCTTGAGATCGACCCGGATCAGCTTGATGCCCGCGGGAATCTTGAACGGCACGGCCGGCTTGTCGGCGAGCGCCATTTTCAGGAAGTCGCGCGCGATCGGCGCTGCGAGATGACCGCCGGTGCCGCCACGGCCGAGGTTGCGCGGCTTGTCGTAGCCGATATAGACGCCCACCACGAGGTCCGGCGAGAAGCCGATGAACCACGCATCCTTCTCGTCGTTGGTGGTGCCGGTCTTGCCGGCGATCGGCTTGCCGACATCGCGCACGACGGTCGCGGTGCCGCGCTGGACCACACTCTCCATCATCGACGTGATCTGATACGCGGTCATCGAGTCCAGAACCTGCTCGCGCCGGTCGATCAGCACCGGCTCGGGCTGATCCTTCCAGCCGCCCGGCGCATCGCAACCACGGCACTCGCGCTGGTCGTGACGGTAGATCGTGTGGCCGTAACGATCCTGAATGCGATCGATCAGCGTCGGTTTCACCCGCTTGCCGCCATTGGCGAACATCGAATAGGCCGTCACCATCCGCATCACGGTGGTTTCGCCGGCGCCCAGTGCGTACGACAGATAGTTCGGCAGCTCATCGTAGACGCCGAAGCGCTTGGCATATTCGCCGATCAGCGGCATGCCGATGTCCTGCGCAAGCCGCACCGTCACGGTGTTGAGCGAACGCGTCAGCGCATTCCGCAGCGTCGTCGGGCCGTAGTATTTTCCGGTCGAATAGTTTTCAGGCCGCCAGATACCCGCGCCCTGCCCCTGATCGATTTCGATCGGCGCATCGACCACGACGGTCGAGGGCGTGTAGCCATTGTCCAGCGCGGTCGAATAGACGATCGGCTTGAACGACGAACCCGGCTGGCGATACGCCTGCGTCGCGCGGTTGAACTGGCTTTGATCGAACGAGAAGCCGCCGACCATCGCCAGAACGCGTCCGGTCCACGGGTCCATCGCCACCATGGCGCCGGACACTTCCGGAACCTGCCGCAGCCGATACTGTCCGTCCTCCGGCTTGCCGTCCTTGCCGATCAGCGGGTCGACATACACGACATCGCCCGGCGACAGCACCTGCGAAACCTTGGTCGGCGTCTTGAACCGGGTCGGCCCCGAAGCCGCCTTCGCCCATTTCACGCCCTCAAGCGTGACAAGGCCGGTCTCCCGGTCCTTGGAAATCGCGCCGCCCAGTTCCCGCCCCGGCTGGAAGCCGACGCGCGCCGACTGATCGTTCGCCTCGAGGACAACCGCCATGCGCCACGGCGAAATGTCATTCAGCGACTTCACTTCGGCGAGTTTCACACCCCAGTCGCCGTTGAGGTCGATCTTGGTGGATGCACCGCGCCAGCCCTGCGCTTCGTCATAGCGCACGAGGCCCGCGACCATCGCCTTGCGGGCCATGACCTGGATTTTCGGATCGAGCGTTGTGCGAACCGACAGACCGCCCTCGTACAGCTTCTTCTCGCCATAGCGCTCGAACAGATCGCGGCGGACTTCCTCGGCGAAATACTCGCCGGCGAAGATGTGCGCCGCGTTGGTGCGTGAGGTCACGACGAGCGGCTCCTTGCGCGCCGCGGCCGCGTCGGCCTGCTTGATCCAGCCGTTTTCGAGCAGACGGTCGATCACGTAGTTGCGACGCTCGATCGCGCGCTCGCGGTTACGCACCGGATGCAGCGCGGCGGGCGCTTTCGGCAGCGCCGCGAGGTAGGCGGACTCGGCGAGCGTCAGTTCATTGACCGACTTGTCGAAGTAGACCAGCGACGCGGCGGCGATGCCATATGCGCCAAGGCCGAGATAGATTTCGTTGAGATACAGTTCGAGGATCTTGTCCTTGCTGTAGGCGCGCTCGATGCGCATCGCCAGCAGCGCTTCCTTGATCTTGCGGGTGAACGACACTTCGTTGGTCAGAAGGAAGTTCTTCGCGACCTGCTGGGTGATGGTGGAGGCGCCCTGCGGGCGGCGGTTCGAACCATAGTTCTGCGCGTAGAGCAGCGCGGCGCGCGCCATGCCCATGAAGTCGATACCGCCGTGCTCGTAGAAATTCTTGTCCTCGGCGGCGAGGAACGCGTTGATCACCGATTTCGGAATCGCCTGAATCGGCAGATAGAGCCGCCGCTCCTTCGAGAATTCCGCGAGCAGCGCGCCGTCCGACGCATGGACGCGCGTCATCACGGGCGGCTCATAGTCCTTGAGCTGCGAATAATCAGGCAGGTCCTTGGAGAAATGCCAGATCAGCCCGGCGGCGGCTGCCACGCCGACAAGGAACAAAATCGTTCCGGCCGCGAACAGAAAGCCCATGAACCGCAACAGCAACCGCATTCTCGAATATCCGTCTTGAACTTGTCGGCGCCGAAAAATTCGCGCCGTGGGAGTCAGTCTGCCGAAGCGGCCCAAGCCGGTCCTGCGGGGGTGACGTATAGCATCCCGGTACCGGCCGCGTGTGAACGATTCTGCTGCTGTCCTGCAGGTTTTTATAGAACCGCCGCTGTGGCCAAACTAGGGCTTCGTTGGCCGGTCCTGCCGATTGCCGGCAAGGCCGCTGGAAAGCACGCGTTTGCCAAAGAACATATCCATTGCCTGAACCATGGAACCGACAGTCCGGGTCCGCCAGTTTTCCGACACCAGATGATGCAGGTCGTCCTTGTTGGAAACATAGCCCAGTTCGACCAGCACCGACGGCACATCGTGCGCCTTGAGCACGCGGAAACCAGCCGACTTGAGCGGATGTTTGTGCATGCGGGCCACCAGTTTCATCTGGTCCGCGAGAGTTTTCGCGAATCGGCTGGAGAAGGCCCGGGTTTCCCGCTGGGTCAGATCGATCAGGATGTCCGCGACGGCCGGCGGCTCTTCCCGCAGATCAAGACCGGCAATCGCGTCCGCTTTATTTTCAGACTCCGCCAGGCGTTCCGCTTCGACGTCCGACGCCTTGTCAGAGAGCGTATAGATGGTCGCGCCCTGGGCATCGCCTTCCCGCTTCGGCAGGTAATCGGCATGGATCGAGACGAACAGCGCGGCCGCATGAGCCCGCGCGATGTTCACCCGCTCGCCCAGCGGCACGAAGGTGTCATCGTCCCGCGTCATCACCACGCGGTAACGCCCGGTCTTTTCGATGCGGTCGCGCAGCGCCAGGGCGAACTCGAGGACGAGCGATTTCTCGTTCTGGCCGGTCTTGGCCATGGTTCCGTTGTCGATGCCGCCATGACCCGGATCGAGCACGATCACCGGACGCGGATCGGCGGCCTTCGCCGCATCGGAGGTCGCCCCGGTCGCGTCGGGGCTTGCATCGGCGAGCACTGCCTTGCGCAGTTGCGGGACGTCGTCCTTGTCGGACGTGGCCTTGAAAGCCGCCTTGTCCACCGCGGCGAGTTCGACAACCAGCCGGGCCGGCTGGCCATTTGCGGCATCCAGCACGTAGGACTTTTCGATCTTCGCCGGACCGGCAAGGTCGAACACGATCCGCGACCCGCCGGGCATCACAAGGCCATAGCGAAACGCGCGGATGAGGCCCTGCCCCTTGGCTCCGACATCGGGAGCGAGATTGAACGACACCTGCGGGATGTCGAGAACGACGCGATAAGGATTGGCGAGAACAAACGCCCGCACATCGATCTTGCGATCGAGATCAAGGATGAATCGGGTCTGGTGCTCGTCGCCCGCCAGACGCACGCCGGAGGCGACTGGAAACGCCTCGGCAACCTGAGGGCGTATATCGGCCGTCTCGACCGCGCCCGCCGGCCCGGTGCCCGACACCATCGTCGCAAGGCACAACGATGCGGCCCCGAGCAAAACCCGCGTAATTGCTTGGCTTTTCAATGAACCACCCGCCTCCCGGTAAGTGCTCTTACCGCAATAGGACTCGACGGTTAATCGCTTCTTACCGGGGCGGGTCGGATTAAGATCTAGTGTTGCCGTGACGTGACGCTTCCCTTGCCAGCGCGGGTCAATCAACGTATGTATCGAGTGCTGACGGTTTAAACTTCCGGTTGTATCGCGTTCAGCTCTTTGGTGCGGCGCCGGACCTCCATCATCCCTAGGAAAGATGTTTAGAGGTTCCAGTGTACCTTCCGATCTCCCAGCCAGCGCAGCGCGCGGCTGACATGGAGCGGAGGTTTTCGGCACCAGCGGCAACAGACGACCGGCACTTTGGCCTGAAAAGCCATGTTCACGAAAGCCGATGTGCGCCTCCTACCAAAAAGGCGCGGAGCCGGCTCCGGCAGCGAAGAATAAGGCGGCGCTGTGCCGCCCACTGATCAGACGGGCCGACGCTCGATGCGCCAGACTGTAATGCCGACCGAGGTTTCTTTCCGAACCTCCGCAACCCTCGCAAAGCGACGCGAATCATTTCCGCGCCGCCTTTCGCACCGGTTGAATTCGGCATGGCGTTCCGGGCGGCGTTTCGGCCTTCCCCTCACCCCCGAATCAGGTGGACCGTCGTGTCTCCCGGCCGCGCGCAACGCGCTGGCCGCCACGCGAGCCGTCCGCCGCCAAGAGCCTCCACATGCCCAACAAAATGTTGATCGACGCCACCCACCCGGAAGAGACCCGGGTTGTCGTGGTGCGCGGCAATCGTGTCGAAGAATTTGATTTCGAGTCCGCCCAGCGCAAACAGCTTCGCGGCAATATCTATCTCGCCAAGGTCACGCGCGTTGAACCATCGCTGCAAGCCGCCTTCATCGAATATGGCGGCAACCGGCATGGCTTCCTGGCCTTCAGCGAAATCCATCCCGACTACTATCAGATCCCTGTCGCCGACCGTCAGGCGCTGATCGAAGCGGATGAACTCGCCCATCGCGAGGCCGAGGAAGAATCCGAGAACCGCTCGAACCGCCGCCGCTCGCGCCATCGCAATGCCCGTCGTCGCGGCAATAATGATCGTGTGCGCAGCGAGATCGTCGAGGCAACGGCCTCCGAGGTCCTGTCGGCGACCGACGCCCCGGCGGAACAACACGACCATGAACACGACCACGACCATGGCGACCACGCGGATCATGCGCATGAGTCATCTCCCGTTACGGGAGAGGTGACTGGCGAGGCGCCGGTTGAAACGACCGAGTACCCCGCGGCCCACGCCGCCCAGGAACCGGACACCGCCGAAGCGGTTTCTCACGACGACACTTCCGCGGTTCAGGCGGACGTTTCCGATGTCCTGCCGGCGACTGACGTCGAGCAGGTCGTTGTCGCGAGCGACGCTGAACCGGCGATGGCCGAGAGCGAGTTCAATCCGCACGACGCCGCTCATGATGACCACGGCGACCATGACCATCATGACCATGACCATCATGACGACGCGCCGCATGCTGACAGCGAGCACGCCGACGATGAGCATGGCGACGATGCCGATGATGACGAGCACGGTGACGATGCCGAGGATGAAGTCGAATCGGTCGGCGGTGACGACGTTCTCGAGGAAGTGCCGGAGCGCGCGTTCCGGCCGCGCCGTCAGTACAAGATTCAGGAAGTCATCAAGCGCCGCCAGGTGATGCTGGTGCAGGTGGTCAAGGAAGAGCGCGGCAACAAGGGCGCGGCCCTCACCACCTACCTGTCGCTCGCCGGCCGTTATGCCGTGCTGATGCCCAACACCGCGCGTGGCGGCGGCATCAGCCGCAAGATCACCTCGGCGCAGGACCGCTCGCGGCTGAAGGAAGTCGTGCAGGATCTCGACGTGCCCGAGGGCATGGGCGTCATCCTGCGCACCGCCGGTGCGTCGCGATCCAAGCCCGAGATCAAGCGCGATTTCGAATACCTGCTGCGTATGTGGGAGACGGTCCGCGACACCACGCTGCGGTCGCAGGCGCCTACCCTCGTCTATGAGGAAGGCTCGCTGATCAAGCGGTCGCTGCGCGATCTCTACAACAAGGAAATCGACGAGGTGCTGGTCGCCGGCGAAGCCGGCTATCAGGAAGCGCGCAGCTTCATGAAGATGCTGATGCCGTCGAATGTCCGCGCGGTGAAACAGTATCGCGACGGCCAGCCGCTGTTCTCGCGCATGGGCGTGGAGAGCCAGCTCGACGCGATGTTCTCGCCCACCGTGACCCTCAGGTCCGGCGGGTACATCGTCATCAACCAGACCGAAGCGCTGGTCTCGATCGACGTCAACTCCGGCCGCTCGACCCGCGAACACCACATCGAGGATACCGCGCTCAAAACCAATCTCGAGGCAGCAGAGGAAGTCGCGCGGCAATTGCGCCTGCGCGATCTCGCGGGCCTGATCGTGATCGACTTCATCGACATGGATGAGAAGCGCAACAATCGCGCGGTCGAACGCAAGCTGAGCGATTGCCTGCGGCAGGATCGTGCGCGCATCCAGGTCGGGCGCATCTCCCATTTCGGCCTGCTCGAAATGTCGCGTCAGCGCATCCGTGCCAGCGTGCTCGAAAGTTCGACCGAGCCCTGCCCGCATTGCGGCGGCACCGGTCACGTCCGTTCGGTGGCCTCCGTCGCCCTGCAACTGCTCCGCAGCCTCGAAGAAGCGCTGATGAAGGGCGGAACGCACAACCTCACGGTGCGCACCCGCACCGACGTCGCTCTCTACGTCCTCAACCACAAGCGCGGCCATCTGCGTGACCTTGAAGACGGCTTCAAGGTGACGCTGTCGGTGATCGCCGACGAGTCGATCAGCGGCCAGCAGTCGTTCGTGATCGATCGTGGCGAGCAGGTCCACACGCTCGAGGCGGCCAAGGCCATCCTCGCTGCGCGCGCCACTGCCCTGCCTCTGGAAATCGAGGACGCTGCGTCCGACGAAGACGAAATCTTCGAAGCCGAAGCCGAGTTCGAAGGCGAAGAGGCGGATGCCGCCGCTGAAGCCAGCGGCAATGGTTCCGACGCTGACGGCGAGAATGGTCCGCGGCGCAGGCGTCGGCGGCGTCGGCGCGGCCGTGGCAACGAGAGCCGCGAGGCCTCTGCCGAAACGGATTCCGGCACCCCGGCGCTTGAGTCTCAGAACGATGCTGTCGTGGACAGCGACGACGAGTCCGGCGTCGACGAGGCGGACGATCAGGACGAGGCCCGCGCCGACGATCAGACCGGCGAAGAGCGCCGCCCGCGTCGACGCGGACGTCGTGGTGGCCGCCGCCGCCGTGGCGGCAATGCGGACAACGCCGCGTCCGAAGAAGGTCTGGCGGCAACCATCGCCGACGATCTCGGTCCGGTTCCGGAATCCGAAGCGACCGAAGCCGTCGCCGACCTTGCCGACACAGCGGCTGAGCCGGTTAGCGAAGCGCCGGCTCCGGTCGAGGCACCTGCGGCCGCCGAGCCCGAGCCAGCCGCCGAGGCCGAAACTGCCGAAGAAGACGCCAAGCCCCGACGGCGCTCGACGGTGCGCGAGCGGGTCAGCTTCCTGTTCGGAGACGCAACCGGCGAGAGCGAGACGGCTCCGCAACCGGCGCCGGTGGAAGCCAGCACGCCGTCCGAACCCGACCCTGCGCCGGCCGAATCTCAATCGCCGCCGGCCGAAAACACCGAAGCCGCGCCGCCGCGTCGCGGCTGGTGGTCACGCCGGTAAGGCGCGAACGGTCAGACAAACAAAAACCGCCCGGTCCAGCCGGGCGGTTTTTTGCTGGTGATGGATACGGTGCGCGCCTCAGGCGCGGTTGTCCACGAGCTTGCGGATCGCCGGCATCAGGACGGCGCCGAGTATGCTCTTCACAATCGCTCCCGCGCTGAACGGCACCACGCCCACCAGCCATGCCTTGCTTGCACCGAGATGAATCCCGAAGGCCAGCCATCCCCAGCCCAACGCCAGAATGATGGCGTGCCCCAGCATCATCGCCGCAAACAGCCTGACGACCGAGCGATCCCAACCGCGTTCGCCAAGCCACCCCAGCGCGAACGCGGCAACCACAAAGCCCGCCAGAAAGCCGCCGGTCGGACCGGTCATGTACGCAAGTCCGCCAACCGGACCGGCGAACACCGGCAGCCCCGCCGCGCCTTCGACCAGATAAGCCACGATGGTCGCCACGCCGAGTTTCGGACCATAGGCTACGCCAATCAGAAGAACGACCAGCGTCTGCAGGGTCATCGGCACGTAGGGTAGCGGCAGATTCACCTTGGCCGACACTGTCAGCAAGATGGTCCCGGCCACCACGAGAATGACCGCGCGCATGATCCCGGCGAAACGTTCGGATGGCGCCGGCCACAACATGGCGGCGAGAGAACGGCGGCGTGATGCGCTGGCCGTCGTGGTTCTGGACAAGAGAAAATCCCCTGCTTTCGATGATCCCGACCGTCAGCGATTTGCGAGCCAGCGCGTGATGCGCGTGACGGCTTCCACCGTGTCCGGGGTCGAGCTTGCGTAAGAGAAGCGAATGAACGAACGGCCATGGACCGGGTCGAAATCGATGCCGGGCGTTGCCGCGACATGCGCCCGCTCCAGCATTTCACGCGCGAAATCGAGGCTGTTATCGGTGAACTTCGACACGTCGGCGTAGAGATAGAATGCGCCGTCCGCCGGGAGGAACGTATCCAGCCCCGCCTTGGGCAGACCTTCGATGAGAATCCGGCGATTGTCCTGATAGCCGTGCTTGATGACGTCCATCTCGGCCGTGCCGTCGAACGCCGCTTCCGCTGCGATCTGCGACAGCGTCGGCACCGAGATGGCGAGGTTCTGCTGCAGGCGTTCGATCGGGCGCACCAGCGCCTCCGGCACCACCATCCAGCCGACGCGCCAGCCGGTCATGCAGAAGTATTTCGAGAACGAATTGATCACGAGCGCATTCGGCGACAACTCCGCCGCCGTGACCGCCGGAAACGCGTAGTCGAGGCCGTGATAGATCTCGTCGGAGATAAAGCGGATGTTGGCGCCGTCGGCCGCGGCGATCAGTTCGCTCAGCGCCTCGCGCGTCATCATCGTGCCGGTGGGATTGGCGGGGCTCGCGACCAGAACGCCCTTCAGCGGCGTCTTGCGATGCGCAGCCAGCAGCATCTCGGCGGTCAGCGCGTGGCGCGTTTCGCTGGTGGTTTCGATCAGCACCGGCTCGCAACCGAGCGCCGTCAGGATGTGACGGTACGGCGGATAGCCCGGAACAGTCACCGCGACCCGGTCGCCCGGTTCGAACATCGACAGGAAGGCCAGAATGAAACCGCCTGACGAGCCTGTGGTCACCACGATCCGCTCCGGATCGATGGCGCAACCGTAAGTAGACCGATAGTGCTGCGCGATACGTTGACGCAGCGACGGGATTCCGAGCGCGGAGGTGTAGTCGATGCGGCCGGCATCCAGGGCTGCGCGCGCCGCCGCAAGCGCTGTTTTCGGCGCGGGAGACGCCGGCTGGCCGACCTCCATGTGAATAACGTGCCCGCCGGCGGCCTCGATCCGGGCGGCCGCAGCCATGACATCCATCACCATGAACGGCGGAACATCACCACGGCTTGAAGGCGCGAGAAGCCCCTTCGCCTTGTCTTTCATCGTCATATCAAGCATGAAACCCTACGGTCCGCTCTCGTCGCTGGTTCGCCGGACAGGCCGGAACGAGACGCCGCTCTCCTGCCGCAATCCGCAGATTGGTACAACGATATCTATCATCCTGAAATCCGGCGCTCCATCGTCCCATAGACCTGATGCCGCAACCCAGCCATGATTCGTGATACCCGAATGATCGCCGCCGGAAAGAAGCCGGCAAGGTTTCTGCGAACCGCGGCTCTTCGCGCAACGGCGGTCGCGACATCGATTGCCATACTGGCGGCAAACTGGTCGACCGCGGCACATGCCCAGGCCAAAGGGCCGCCGCTCCTGCGCGATACCGAGACGGAGCAGTTGCTGCGCGACTACACCGAACCTCTCCTGCGCGCCGCAGGACTTGGGCGCCAGAACATCCATGTTGCGATCATCAACGACAGTTCGTTCAACGCGTTCGTCGCCGACGGCCGTCGGATTTTCGTCAATTACGGCGCCCTGCGTCAGTCGGAAACGCCGAACCAGATTATCGGCGTGCTCGCGCATGAAACCGGGCACCTGGCCGGAGGCCATCTGTCCAAGATGCGTCAGCAACTGGCGCAGGCCCAGACGCAGATGATCGTCGCCATGTTGCTCGGTCTCGGCGCGGCGGTGGCCGGCGCGCGGTCGGGCGCAGGCAGCGCGGGCGCGGCGGCGATCAGCGCGCCGCAAACGGCGATCATGCGTTCGCTGCTGTCCTATCAACGGCAACAGGAAGAGAACGCCGACAAGGCCGCGGTCAAATTCCTCAACGCCACCGGGCAATCGGCCAAGGGCATGTACGAAACCTTCAAGCGTTTCGCCGATCAGGGCCTGTTTTCGACGCGGGGCGCCGATCCCTACATGCAGTCGCACCCGATGGCGGCGGATCGCGTCCGCGCGCTCGAAGAACTCGCACGCTCGAGTCCGTACTGGGACAAGAAGGACAGCCCTGCCCTTCAACACCGCCACGATATGATGCGGGCGAAAATCTCGGGCTTCATGGAGAGGCCTGAAACCGTCAATCGCCGCTACCCGATATCCGACAACTCGCTGCCGGCGCGCTATGCGCGCGCGATCTCGACATATCGGCATGGCGACCCGCGGCTGGCGATCGCCCAGATCGACGCCCTGATCAAGACCGAGCCGGCCAATCCCTACTTCCACGAACTCAAAGGCCAGGCGCTGCTGGAAGGCGGCAGACCCGCCGAGGCGATTGCGCCCCTGCGACGGGCTGTTCAATTGTCGCGCAACGCTCCGCTCATCCAGATGTTACTTGGCCAGGCGCTTGTTGGAACCGATAACAAAGCCTACGCCGGCGAAGCGATTTCGATTCTGAGGGCTGCCCTGGCGCGGGAACCCGAGGCACCGCTCGGATATACGCAATTGGCCATGGCCTACGGCCGACAGGGCAACCTTGCGGAAGCGGACCTCGCATCCGCGCAGGCGGCTTATCTTCGGGGTGACCAGAAAACCGCGCGCGATCTGGCTTCGCGCGCGAAGACACGTTTTGCCATCGGCTCGCCCGGCTGGGTCAGGGCCGACGACATTGTGAACACCAAGCCGGCCAAGAACTGACGCATCGCGCAACGCGAATCTCCGAAAGGTCCGTTTATGCTTTCAATCCGCCCCCTCATTGCTCCCGCGCTCGTCGCCCTCGCCGTCGCAGTCATGCCGGCCGACGCATCCGCGCAAACCTTCTCCAGCAGCCAGCGTGGCGAGATCGAGAAGATCGTGAAGGAATATCTGCTCAGCCACCCTGAAGTTCTCGAGGAGGTGTCGGCCGAGTTGAGCAAGCGTCAGGCCGCGGCCGAAGCCGAGAAGCATCAGGCCGCCGTCAAGGACAACGCGGAACTTATCTTCAATTCGCCGCGCGGCGTCGTGCTCAATAATCAGAAGGGCGACGTTAATTTCGTCGAGTTCTTCGACTACAATTGCGGCTACTGCAAACATGCCATGGCGGACATGCTCGGGCTCATGAAATCCGACCCCAAGCTGCGCGTGGTGCTGAAGGAGTTCCCCGTTCTCGGCCCGGGCTCGGTTGAAGCCGCGCAGGTCGCCATCGCGGTGCGGATGCAGGACCCGTCCGGCAAGAAGTATCTCGACTTCCACCAGAAGCTTTTGGGCGGCCGCGGTCAGGCCGACAAGGCGCGGGCGCTGGCGGCTGCCAAGGACGCCGGCCTCGACATGGCGCGGATCGAGAAGGACATGGTCAGCCCGGAGGTGAAGGCCACGCTTCAGGAGAACTTCAAGATCGCCGAAGCCATGGGCCTGAACGGAACCCCCAGCTACGTGATCGGGAACCAGGTTGTGGTCGGCGCCATCGGGCGCGACGGCCTCGCCAAGAAGATTTCCGAAGCCCGCTGCGGCAAGGCCTCCTGCTGATCCGGCCGGGCCGCCGACCAACCCTCGGGATTGGTTAATCGACCAATCCCCTTGGTTCCGCTGGTGTTTTTCGAATGACGTAGAGGGTATTCGAGTGGGATAAGGGAACCCCTGAGGCTTCCCTCGGCCTCCCTTCTTCCCTATAAAACGCCCGGAAACAGCGCCTTTCGGGCGCGACCTGCGTGATCGCTCACATTCGGGCTTCGGATGGCAAAAACAATCTACGTGCTCAACGGCCCGAACCTGAACCTGCTCGGCACCCGCGAGCCTGAAACCTACGGCCATCACACTCTCGCCGACGTCGAAAAACTGTGCCGGGACACTGCCGCGCAGTTCGGCATGACGGCCGATTGCCGGCAGTCCAATCGCGAGGGCGAACTGATCGATTTCATTCATGAAGCCGGGGCCAAGAAGGCCGTCGGCATCATCCTCAACGCCGGGGGCTACACCCACACCTCGATCGCGCTTCACGACGCGCTGGTCGGCGTGAAGGTCCCCACGGTTGAAGTTCATGTGTCGAACGTCTATGCACGCGAGAGCTTCCGCCACCACTCCTTCATCGCCAAGGCCGCATTCGCGTCGCTGTGCGGTTTCGGGATCGAAGGATACCGGCTCGCGATTACCGGCCTCGCCGCCAAACTTGGCGCCGCGGCAACATCCTGACGACGCGCGTCGTCATTTCAGAAAGTTCCGGAACGACTATGGCCCGTCAGCCGCAAGACCCATCGCCTTCCACCGACAAGACGGTCGACGAGCGCGAGACCATTCGCGATCTCGCCAAGCTCCTCGATGAAACCAACCTGACGGAAATCGAGATCGAGCGCGCCGGTCTGCGGGTGCGCATTGCCCGCAACGTGACTGTCGCCGCTGCCGCGCCTGTGCACTACCAGCCTGCGCCGGCCGCCGCATCTGCTGCGGCTCCGGCGGCATCGACCGATGTTGCAAAGCATCCGGGCATGGTGCCTTCGCCGATGGTCGGGACTGCCTATATGGCCCCCGAGCCCGGCGCTCGCCCGTTCATCGACGTCGGTGCCAAGGTCAAGGCCGGCGATACGCTGATGATCATCGAGGCGATGAAAACCATGAACCAGATTCCCTCGCCGCGCGGGGGAACGGTCACGCAAATTCTCGTCGAGGACGGCCAGCCGGTCGAATTCGGCGAACCGCTCGTCATCATTGAATAATCGCTCCCGGCACCAGGCGTCGCGATGTTTGACAAGATCCTGATAGCCAATCGCGGCGAGATCGCCTTGCGCGTGCTGCGCGCGTGCAAGGAACTCGGCATTTCCACTGTTGCCGTGCACTCGACCGCCGACGCCAACGCAATGCACGTGCGCCTTGCGGACGAGAGCGTCTGCATTGGCCCGCCGCCGTCGAAGGACAGCTATCTCAACGTGCCCGCGCTTCTGGCCGCTTGCGAGATCACCGGCGCCGACGCGGTTCATCCGGGCTACGGCTTTCTGTCGGAAAACGCGCGGTTCGCTGAAATTCTGGCCGATCACAATCTGCAGTTCATCGGCCCGAAAGCGGAACACATCCGCCTGATGGGCGACAAGATCGAAGCCAAGAAGACCGCCAAGCGCCTCGGCATTCCGGTGGTTCCGGGCTCCGACGGCGCGGTCAGCGAAGGCGACGATGCCATGGCGATCGCCAGGAGCATCGGTTTTCCGGTTCTCGTCAAAGCGGCTGCCGGCGGTGGCGGGCGCGGTATGAAGGTCGCCCACACCGAGGCGGACTTGCTGCTGGCGCTGTCGACGGCGAGCAACGAGGCGAAAGCAGCCTTCGGCGACGGCTCGGTCTACCTCGAAAAGTATCTCGGCAAGCCGCGCCACATCGAAATCCAGATTCTCGGCGACGGCCGCGGCGGCGCCATCCATCTGGGGGAGCGCGACTGTTCGCTGCAGCGCCGGCACCAGAAGGTGTGGGAGGAAGGCCCCTCGCCGATCCTGTCACCGCAGGCGCGCAACAAGATCGGTGAAATCTGCGCCAAGGCGATGCGCGAGATGCAGTATCTCGGCGTCGGCACCATCGAGTTCCTGTACGAGGACGGCGAGTTCTATTTCATCGAAATGAACACCCGCATCCAGGTCGAGCATCCGGTCACCGAAATGATCACCGGCATCGACCTCGTTCTCGAGCAGATCCGCGTCGCCGCCGGCGGCGAACTGCCGTGCACGCAGGATGAGATCAACATCAACGGCCACGCCATCGAGTGCCGCATCAACGCGGAAAACCCCGTCACCTTCCGGCCTTCGCCCGGCAAGATCACGCAGTACCACCCGCCCGGCGGGCTTGGCGTCCGCATCGATTCCGCCGTCTATCAGGGCTACAACATCCCGCCCTACTACGACTCGCTGGTCGGCAAGCTGATCGTCCACGGCAAGACCCGTGGCGAGTGCCTGATGCGCCTGCGCCGTGCCCTCGACGAAGTGGTGGTGGACGGGGTCGAGACCACCTTGCCCCTGTTTCGGGCACTGGTTCGGGAACCCAACATCATCGACGGCGACTACCACATCCACTGGCTGGAGCATTATCTGGCCAGCGGCGACGATAAATCGCGTCCCGGGTAGCAAAAATAGCACTCCTTATGTCCGGGACCGGACTTTAGAGTACCCGCATCTGCCGTAGAGTGCGGGCACCAAGGGGGCGCAATTTTGCATTTTCTGACAGCTATTTACCGCGGGGAACCGACGTGACGCTTGACGCGGCGCGGCGGCGCGCAATCTGGCAGATCGCCCTCCTCGTCACGGGCTTGCTGGTGCTAATCCTGATCAGCGCCGCATCGGTCTATATGGTCGAGCGCACCCGAACCGATTCCGCCATGGCGCTCCACAGCGTCGAGGTCGAAAATCAGATATCCCTCGCCCAGGTGCAGATGCGGCGCGCCGAAAGCGCCATCCGGGGCTACGCCCTGACCGGCGAGGAAATGTACCTGTCCGATTTCGCCGACGCCGACAAACTGATCGGCCCGGCGCTGGAAACCCTCAAGAGCCTTACGCTGGACAACCCGGTGCAGCAGCGAGCGGTCGAGCAGATGACCTTGCTGACCAATCAGCGCTTCAACGAATTCAGGACCACCGCCGGTCTGATCCACGACGGAAAGACCGAAGAGGCCCGCACGTTCCTCAGGCAGAGTTCCGGCCGCGACCAGATGAACCGGATCCGTGACGTCACCACCGAGATGCGCAACGAGGAAGGCCGCCTCTTCAAACTGCGCACCGATGCCGCGGACGACAGCCAGTCCCTCGCAGCGATCGTGACCACGACCGGCGCGGGCCTCGTCATCGTCCTTGCCGGCATCTCGATGTTTCTGGTCCGCCGGTCGACCGAGGTCAGGATGCAGGCGGAGCAACAGCTTCGCGACATCAACATCAATCTCGAGGCGGCAGTCGAGGAGCGCACCGCCGATCTGCGCGAGGCGAACGACGAGATCCAGCGTTTCGCCTACATCGTCAGCCACGACCTGCGCTCGCCGCTGGTGAACATCATGGGCTTCACCAGCGAACTCGACGAACTGCGCTCGGATATTTTCGGGCGCATCGCGCGCTACAGCCGGGCCGCGGCGGCGTCGCAGGAGCCTCCACCGCCGGTTTCGGACGTCGACGACATCGCGCTGAACGACGAAGACAAGAAGCTCTCCGAGGAGTTCTCGGAAGCGCTGGACTTCATCAAATCGTCAATCGGCAAGATGGATCGCCTGATCGGAGCGATCCTCAATCTGACCCGCGAAGGCCGCCGGGAATTCAATCCCGTGAAGATCGAGACGCGGGAACTTGTCGAAAACATCATTTCGGCCACAGCGCACCAAATCACTGAAGCGGAAGCCAAAATCCGCGTGGAACCGCTGCCGGACATCATCACCGACCGGCTCGCGCTGGAACAAATCTTCTCCAATCTGATTGAAAATGCCCTGAAGTATCTCAAACCAGGGGTTCCGGGCGATATCGCCATCAGCGGACGCAACAAGCTGGGGTTCGTGATTTTCGACATTGCGGACAATGGGCGCGGTATCGACCCGAAGGATCATCAGCGCATCTTCGATCTTTTCCGGCGCGCAGGAACCCAGGACAAGCCCGGGCAAGGCATCGGTCTGGCGCATGTCCGCGCGCTTGTCCGCCGAATGGGCGGAACCATCAACGTCTCATCCCAACTGGGCGAAGGAAGCACCTTCACGATTGCCCTGCCCGCCAAATGGACAATGTCACGACAAGGAAAGCACGATGGGTAAACCAGTCAAAATCATCATGGTCGAGGATGACGAAGGGCATGCCCGGCTGATCGAGCGCAACATCCGCCGTTCGGGTGTGAACAACGAGATCATTCCATTTCCCAACGGCACCGACGCGGTAGCTCACCTGTTCGGCCCGGACGGGACCGGGATCGCGCACAAGGACGAAGCGCTGCTCATTCTGCTCGATCTCAACCTGCCCGACATGACCGGCATCGATATCCTGAAGCGGGTCAAGGAAAACCAGTACCTCAAATACGCGCCGGTCGTCGTGCTCACCACCACCGACGACGCGCAGGAAATCAAGCGCTGCTATGAGCTGGGTTGTAACGTCTACATTACCAAGCCCGTGAACTACGAGAATTTCGCCAACGCCATTCGCCAGCTCGGCCTGTTTTTCTCCGTTATACAAGTCCCGCAAGCCGTTTCATGACACAGCCTCCGCCGACGATCCTCTATATTGATGACGACGCCACGCTTGCGCGACTGGTCGAGCGCGGATTGAAGCGCCAAGGATTCAATGTCGTACACGCGGCCGATGGCGAAAGCGGAATCGCGCGGCTCGCGGATGGCGCCATCGACGTGATCGCTCTCGACCAGCACATGCCGGGCCTCGATGGCCTGGAGACGCTGGAAAAGATCATGAGCATTCCGTCCGCGCCGCCGGTGGTGTTCGTCACCGCGTCGCAGGACAGCAAGACGGCTATCACCGCCCTGAAGGCCGGCGCGGCCGACTATCTGGTCAAGGACACGCAGGGCGATTTCATCGCACTGCTCGGCGTCGCGCTGAACAGCGCTCTCGAACAGGCGCGCATCCGCAAGGCGCGCGACGACGCCGAAGCCGAGGTCCATGCGTCCCGCGATCGCTATGCCGCGCTCGCCGCCGAACGCGAAGTGCTGCTGCGCGAGGTCAATCATCGCGTCGGCAACAGTCTCCAGATCATCGCCTCCCTGCTGCATCTTCAGGCGAACTCGAGCAACGATGACGACGTGAAAGCCGCGCTGACCAACGCCATGGGGCGCGTTGCGGCCGTCGCCCAGGTTCATCGCAGGCTCTACACATCGCACGATCTCAAGAGCGTCATGCTCAACCAGTACCTCGAAGCCCTGCTCGAGGATCTGCGACGCTCCGCCGAAGGCAACCGGATGTCGCGTTTGACGCTGAACGCCGAAGCGATCGAAATCGATCCCGATCGCGCGGTCGCGATCGGCATTATCGTCAACGAACTCGTGATGAACGCCGTCAAATATGCCTATCCCGATGGAGCCGGCCCGATCCATGTGGATTTGAAAACATCGGGCGACAATCTCGAACTTTCGATTGCCGATGACGGCGTTGGGTTTCAGGCCAAACAGGACCCGCGTTCCACCGGCATGGGGCAACGCATCGTGGGCGCGATGGCCACAAAGCTCGACGCGAAGGTGGTCCGCGATCCCGCCCATGTTGGCACGCGCATCGTTCTGACCTTCAGCAGAACCGGCAGCGAACCGGCCAGGGCCGCGACGGAGTCCGCCTGACGCAACAGCGGTCGCGCGCCCGGCGCCAGCCTGCTATCATGGGATATGAGCTCCCGGGATTCCGTGTCGTCTGAAATCACACCGGACGTTCTGCTGCGCGCCTATGCCTGCGGCATCTTTCCGATGGCCGAGACCGCCGACGATCCGTCGATTTTCTGGGTCGATCCCGAATGGCGCGGCATCATCCCGCTCAAAGGCTTTCGGGTCTCCTCGCGCCTTGCCCGCACCGTGCGATCGGACGCCTTCCGCGTAACAGTCGATCATGCGTTCAGGCAGACCATCGCCGGTTGCGCCGAACCGCAAACCGGGCGGGAAGACACCTGGATCAATCGGCGGATACGCGATCTCTATTTGGCGCTGCATGCCGCCGGTCATTGCCACAGCGTCGAAGTCTGGGACGGCGACGATCTGGTTGGCGGGCTTTACGGTGTCGCGCTCGGGGGAGCGTTCTTCGGTGAAAGCATGTTCCACCGCGCGCGCGATGCATCAAAGGTCGCGCTGGTCCATCTGGTGGCGCGGCTGATGGCGGGCGGCTTTGTGCTGCTCGACACTCAGTATGTGACCGACCATCTGCGCACCTTCGGCGCCGTCGAAGTGCCGCGCGAGCGCTATCGCACGTTGCTTGACGAGGCGATCGGCGTGGAAGCGGATTTCTTCGCACTTCCACAGACAATCAGCGGCGCGGAAGCCCTCGCGATTGTTGCCCGCGATTGATTGGCCGCGCAAACAGCGCGCCGCTGGTCGTTGTGACCTATCGGAAGCCGGGAGGCGGCGGTGCAGGTGCGCGTTGGCGCGGCTGTTGCGCCGACTGCTTCTGGGATGGCGATCGCCGCTGCTGGGGCGGCGGCGGCGCCGGTTTCGCCGGCTCCTGCGTGGCCACCGTGGACTGCGGCTCCTTACAGTCGGTCAGCCAGATATCGTACACCGGGTGCTCGACGCCGTGCAGGCCGGGGCTGGCGGCAAACATCCAGCCCGAAAAAATCCGCTTCACTTCGTTCTGCAGGGTGATCTCGTCGACTTCCACGAACGCATCGGTGTTCGCAGCTTCGGTCGCAGGACGGGTGTAACAGGCGTCGGGCTTCACGCGCAGCGCGCCGAACTGCACCGTCTCGCCGATGTCCACGTCGAACTTGATGATGCGGCCGGTAATCTTGTCGAGACCCGCGAACACCGCCTGCTTGTTGACGATCTTCTGCGCCGGCGGCTCGGTGACCACCTCGTCGCCCGGCTGCAACGTGGCCGGCGCCGGGGGTGCGTTGGCGGATTTCGGCGGTTGGGCCTGCTGCCTCTGGCCGGGGAGCGGCTGAGCGCCCGGTGGCGTCGTCACCGCGTTCGGCTGCTCCTGCTGGCTGCCACCCGGCGGCGGCAAGGGCTGCGACTGGAATGAGCCCGGCGGCGGAACGGCCTGACCCGGACGCAGCGGAGTCGGCAACAGCCGTCCGTGCGGAAGATCCGGCACGTCTTCCTCATCCGGCTCCTCGTCACGAGGAACGGACGCCGGCGGCCGGGGCCTGTCGGAAAAGATATTGCCGATCTGCGCATACACCGGCGCGTGCGGCATCAGCGACGCCGCAAGCGAACTCGCGAAAAGGACTGTGACAAAAGCTCGGAACATATGCGCGCTTCACTCGGCGAATCGGGCTCGCGACATTCTACAGGTGATACGCCGCGCGCAGGTCACTCCGGTTAACATGGCGATTACGGCGGCGGAAGGGCGTCGCCCGGTCATTCCAATGATCATCCGGCACACATGCGCCGCTGCGGCGGAGCTTACTGGCCAGGCGTCCACGCCTGATAATCGCCCGTCGCCTTGGGACGTCGTCCGCTGCTGAGCGTCGAGCCTGACGGGCGGTAGGCTGCCGGCGTGCCGGTGAGGTTCGGGCGGTGCGGCTTCTCCCATTCGCGCGGCGTGTAGGTCTCGTCGGTCGGCGGAGTATCGACGGTGTGGTGCAGCCAACCGTGCCAGTCCGGCGGCACCTTGGTGGCTTCCGCATAGCCGTTATAGATCACCCAGCGCCGCTCGAAGCCCAGCGTCGGATCGATCTGTCCGCCCCGGGTCCGATAATACCGGTTGCCCCCTTCGTCGGTGCCGACGAACTCCCCGAAACGGCGGGTCCAGAGCTGGGTGCCGAACGTCGACCCGTTCCACCACGTGAAAAACCTGAGAAAAAACAATTTCATGGCCGACTTCCAAAAGGCAGCGGGAGGACCCCGGGGCACGAATCTAGATGACATTCGCAGGCCCGATTGTCCAGCATCAACAGCGGTTTGATGCAATGCGTGAACCCCTACGGGCGTGATGCGTTGACCCGGAACCCATCCGGAACCGGTCATGATCGAAACTCTCCAGAACAGCTATGTTGACGTGATCGAGAAGCTCAGCGTCCTGCCTGCGTGGCTGGTGGCGACCGCCGTCATAGCCGTTGCGTTGATGCTGGCCCTCCTCGCGCACGGCATCATCGTCCGGACCATGCGCCGGACCATCGGCACGCGGCACCCGCGTGTGCGCGCCTTGTTGACCAACAGCAAGGGGCCGTTGCGGCTCGGCCTCATGGTGCTCGCCGCCTCGGTCGCCGTGCGTATCGCCCCGATGGACAACGACACGGCTGCGGTTCTGGGCGGAATCCTCAACGTAGCTTTTATTGCCCTGCTGGGTTGGATCGCGCTGACTGCCGTGCAGATCATGTCGCAGGTCTACCTGCAGCAATTCCGCCTCGACATCGCGGACAATCTGCTCGCGCGCAAACATGTCACGCAGGTCCGCATCCTGAAGCGCGCAACCGACGTCCTGATCGTCATCATGACGGTAGGCGCCGCGCTGATGAGCTTCGAAGCTGTCCGGCAATACGGCGTCAGCCTGTTCGCGTCGGCCGGCGTTGCCGGTCTTGCCATCGGTCTCGCGGCACGGCCGCTGCTCTCCAACCTGATAGCAGGCATCCAGATCGCCGTCGCGCAGCCGATCCGGCTGGACGATGTGGTCATCGTCGAGGGCGAATACGGCACCGTCGAAGAGATCACGACCACCTTCGTCGTGATCAAACTGTGGGACTGGCGCCGCATGGTGCTGCCCCTCAGCTATTTCATCGAGAAGCCGTTCCAGAACTGGACGCGCGAAACCTCCGCCCTTATCGGCTCGGTCTATCTGTATGTCGATTACACCGTCCCCGTCGCCAGGCTGCGCGACAGGCTCGAGGAAATCGTGCGGGAGACGCCGCTGTGGGATGGGCGCGTCGTCGCGCTTCAGGTCAGCGATACAAAGGAGCGCACCGTCGAAATCCGAGCGCTCGTCAGCGCCACCAGCGCGCCGACGGCATGGGACCTGCGATGCGAAGTCCGGGAAAAGCTGATCGCTTTCCTCCAGCAGGAATATCCCGAAGCCTTGCCGCGGACGCGGCAGCTCGTTGTCGAGGAATTCCCCGGTGCGCACGAGACCGATCGCAGCCGGCCCAGCCTCGCGCCGGCGGGCCACTGAGCGATTTCACGTTGGAGCGGTTCACATGGATTTTTGCTGATGGAACCGCCCTAGAAGGGCCTGAATTCGATCAAGAATAACTGAGGTTTCAAAACGGGAACACCGGCGTTTTTCGCGCGTTTTATCGAGATGATGTTTCCGTTCCCGATGGACCCCTGGAGTATGTGAAATGAAGAACTTCAAGCAAGGCACCGCAATCGCGATTCTCGCGCTGGCACTGCCGTTCGCCGCCGCATCCAGCGCCAGTGCCATGCCCGCGGCGTCGTCGCTGACGAATCACTCTGCGGCTGGCACCAGCGACCTGACCCAGGTGCGCTGGCGCTCGGTGCCCGTCATCGGTGGCGGCGGTCGCGGCTGGCACGGGGGTGGCTGGCATGGCGGTTACCACCGGCGTGGCTGGGGCGGCGCCGGCGTGGGCCTTGGCGTTGCTTCCGGACTTCTGCTCGGCGGCGCGCTCGCAGCCGGTGCGAGCCCCTATTACTACGGGCCGGGCTACTACTATGAGCCAGCGCCTGCACCGGTTTACGACGACAGCGTCACCTACTGCATGAACCGGTTCAAATCCTACGATCCGGCCTCGGGCACGTACCTCGGCTATGACGGCCTGCGTCATCCCTGCCCTTAACGGCTGGCGATAAACAATTGGAATCACTGAACGGCGGTGCCCTCGCGGCGCCGCCGTTTCATTTGGCGGGACGGCCCATCAGGATCGTGTGGCGAGCATCACGCCTGCGATGATGAATACGAGCGCCGCGATCTGCCCGGGCCCCAATGGCTCGCCGAGCGCCACCGCGGACGCGACCACTCCGATCACCGGCACAAGCGTCGTTCCGATCGCCGCCACCGATGCCGGGAGCCGCTCGAGCGCCGCGAACCAGCACACATAGGCGATGCAGAATTGCACCAGGATCGAATAGGCGAACAGCACCCAGCCAAGGGACGACAACGTCTCGATGTGCGTGGTTTCAACCATCAGACCAGCGATGGCCACCGGCAGGCAGCCGATGCCGACCTGCCAGGCCGCGGCCGTCAGCGGCGGCAATGACAGCGGCTTGCGTTTCGCGATCACCGTGCCGAGCGCAAAGGCAAACGCGCCCACAAGGGCCAGGATGATGCCCGGCAGTTTCTCCATGCTCGCGGAGACGCCGCTGCCGCCCATCAGCGCGACCAGTCCGGCCAGCGCCATCAGGAGCGCGACCACCTTCAGGAGAGAAATCCGCTCGCCGAGAATCGGCCACGCCAGCACCGAAGCCCAGACCGGCATCGTATAAGCCAGCACGGCTGCTTCGCTCGCCGGAAGCCAGAGCAGCGCCAGCCCCATGAGCGCCATCCATGATGTGACGTTGAGAATGGCGAGGACCACCAGCCGTCCCCACTGGTCGCGCGGCACCCTGAGTTTCTGCTTGAAGGCGATGGCCACGCCGGCGATCAGCACCGCGCCGATCAGTCCCGATCCGCCACGCAGAGTCAGCGGCGGCAGTTCGGCCAGCAGGCGCTTGGTCACCGGCCAGTTCAAACCCCAGCCGACCGATGTGGCGAGCAGCAGCAACACTCCGGCCAGACGCGAACCGGGCGCGGGTGAGCCGGTCGCTGCGGCAGGAATCGATTCGGACAACGACCGCGCCTCAACAGGTTTGTTCACCGCACCCTCCCCGTCACCCACAACATGTGGATGACGGGGAGAAAGACCACGCGGACCCGCGATGATCCACCCGAAAAGCGCCGGATAGGTGCATACCCGAGCAGCATTTTGCGACCATCGGGCAGGAAACCGGGAAGGAACCTGAAATGCCCCGAAACGGGGCTTTGGATTCAGCAAGGACTCACCGATACTTCCCGCACTGCGCGCAATCCCGGCGATGATGTTTTCCGCTGGCAATCCGCATTTTCCACCATATTTAGTGTTTGATTCAGACTTCAGCACTAATCCTTGACGGGCACGGCGGAGTCGGCCTAGCTTTGGACCTGTTCGGCGCGGGTGTTTCTGGTCACGCCGAACGCCAAATCCCGAAAGGTCGACAGACACCCCCGTTAAGCCGGTCGAGGCTGCGGGCCGAGGATCTGTCTGCGCAATGGAAGAGCCGGATCGCGATCCGGTGATGGGTCACGACGCGACAACGTGATCCGCGAACAGGTGTTTTGGGGCGTTTGGGCATCAAGGTTCTGGGGACCTCGGTGCCCACCAGAGTGAAAGGGCCGGTCACCGGCCGAGCTGCGGCCAACGGGTCGCAAAATTGGAATCGCCGGCATACCTTTGGGTGGGTGCCGGACAACGAGACGGGGCACTACGATGCGAATTGAACGCCGCTACACCAATGACGGTCAGTCTCCCTACGCCGGGATCGACTTCCGACTGACCACGAGTGAGATTCGCAACCCCGACGGCTCGGTGGTGTTCCGCCTCGAGAACGTCGAAGTGCCCGAGGTCTGGTCGCAGGTCGCCTCCGACGTTCTGGCGCAGAAGTATTTCCGCAAGGCCGGCGTCGCCAAAATCCTCAAGAAGGTCGAGGAAGAAACCGTTCCGTCCTGGCTGTGGCGCTCGGTGCCCGACACCGATGCCCTCGCCGCCCTGCCCGAGGCCGAGCGCTTCGGCGGCGAGCATTCGTCCAAGCAGGTGTTCGACCGTCTCGCCGGCTGCTGGACGTACTGGGGCTGGAAGGGCGGCTACTTCACCTCCGAGGACGACGCCCGCGCCTTCTACGACGAACTGCGCTTCATGCTCGCCAAGCAGATGGTCGCGCCGAACTCGCCGCAGTGGTTCAACACCGGCCTGCACTGGGCCTATGGCGTCGACGGTCCCGGCCAGGGCCACTTCTATGTGGACTGGAAGACCGGCAAGCTGACCAAATCCAAATCGGCTTACGAACATCCGCAGCCGCACGCCTGCTTCATCCAGGGCATCGAGGACGACCTCGTCAACGAGGGCGGCATCATGGACCTGTGGGTGCGCGAGGCGCGCCTGTTCAAATACGGCTCCGGCACCGGCTCCAACTTCTCGCGGCTGCGCGGCGAAGGCGAGCGCCTCTCCGGCGGCGGTCGCTCCTCGGGCCTGATGAGCTTCCTCAAGATCGGCGACCGCGCGGCGGGCGCCAACAAGAGCGGCGGCACCACGCGCCGCGCCGCCAAGATGGTGGTGGTCGACGCCGACCATCCGGACATCGAGCAGTACATCGACTGGAAGGTGCGCGAGGAGCAGAAGGTCGCAGCCCTCGTCACCGGCTCCAAGATCAACCAGAAGCACCTCAAGGCGGTGATGCGCGCCTGCGTCAACTGCGAGGGCTCGGGCGACGACTGCTTCCTGCCGGAAAAGAACCCGGCGCTCCGCCGCGAGATCAAGCTCGCCCGCCGCGCGCTGGTGCCGGACAACTACATCAAGCGCGTCATCCAGTTCGCCAAGCAGGGCTACAAGGATATCGACTTCCCGATCTACGACACCGATTGGGATAGCGAGGCTTATCTCACCGTCTCCGGCCAGAACTCCAACA
>JBQCHK010000014.1:0-24917 GCA_051954725.1 Afipia sp.
CGCCTTGTGGATCGGATCGGTGGCGATAACGTTGAGGCCAACGATGGCGTGGCCGCCCTCGTGATAGGCCGTCAGCAGCTTCTCTTCCTCGGTCATGACCAGCGACTTGCGCTCGGCGCCCATCATCACCTTGTCCTTGGCTTCCTCGAACTCGGCCTGCGTCACCATGCGCTTGTTGCGGCGCGCGGCGGTCAGAGCGGCCTCGTTGACGAGGTTCATCAGGTCGGCGCCGGAGAAGCCCGGGGTGCCGCGCGCGATGGTCTTGAGGTTGATGTCCGGCGCCAGCGGCACCTTGCGGACGTGAACCTTGAGAATCTGCTCGCGGCCGACGACGTCCGGATTCGGCACCACGACCTGACGGTCGAAGCGGCCCGGACGCAGCAGCGCGGGATCGAGCACGTCGGGACGGTTGGTCGCGGCGATGAGGATCACGCCCTCGTTGGCCTCGAAGCCATCCATCTCAACCAGCAACTGGTTCAGCGTCTGCTCGCGCTCGTCATTGCCGCCGCCGAGACCGGCGCCGCGATGACGGCCGACCGCATCGATTTCGTCGATGAAGATGATGCACGGCGCATTCTTCTTGGCCTGCTCGAACATGTCGCGGACACGGCTGGCGCCGACGCCGACGAACATTTCGACGAAGTCCGAACCCGAAATGGTGAAGAACGGCACGTTGGCTTCGCCCGCGACCGCGCGCGCGATCAGGGTCTTACCGGTGCCGGGCGGGCCGACCAGCAGCACGCCGCGCGGAATCCGCCCTCCGAGGCGCTGGAATTTGCCCGGGTCGCGCAGGAATTCGACGATCTCCTGCAAATCCTGCTTGGCTTCATCGACACCGGCGACATCCTCGAACGTCACGCGGCCATGCGCCTCGGTCAGCATCTTGGCGCGCGACTTGCCGAAGCCCATGGCCTTGCCGGCGCCGCCCTGCATCTGGCGCGACAGGAATATCCACACGCCGATCAGCGCGATGAACGGCAGCCACGACACCAGCAGCGACACGAACCACGGCACGTTGTCGCCCGGCGGCTTGGCGGTGATCGATACCTTGGCGTCATACAGGCGCTTCACGAGGGTCGGATCGCTCGGCGCATAGGTCTGGAAGGTCGAGCCGTTGGTGAAGGTGCCGTGAATCTCCGGCCCCTGGATCACGACATCGCGCACGCGGTTGGCGTCAACTTCGGTCAGCAGCTGGGAGAACGAAATATCCTGCGACGCGGCGCGCTGACCTGGATTCTGGAAAAGCGTAAACAGCGCCAACAGCAGCAAGACGATGATGACCCAGAGGGCGAAATTGCGCAGATTGGCGTTCATTGGGCTTCCTTCGAGGCCGCGGCGATCGCGACCCTGCTTTGTCGAGCCGGCCGGGAAAATCCGCGGCCGATCCAGTTGCCATCAATTTAGGTGCCGGCCCTCTTGATGCCAAGGGAACGTGCCAAGACTATTTAACGCACCATACCGGTTTTCAGGGCGGAATAGGGGCCAACGACCCAATGTTTTCAAACGGGTGGTTAAGGTGCTCCAGCACCCTTTTCAACCCCGTTTCCGCCGTCGCGGCGGCGCCGGAACGATCCGCAGCCGCCCCCGCTCGATCCCAACGATCGCCCCGGCCAGACTTTGCCTGAACGGCACGCTTTTGCGGCCCGATTTCCCCTTCCCGATGGCTGAATCCAGCGCTTCCACCAAGGCTTCGACCTTGCCGAGTTCCGCCGGCCCCTCATGACCGATGCGGTTGATCGTCCGTAACAGCAGCCGGACCCGGATTTCGGCATCCAGAACCGAGAATGCAGCGAGGTCGAAGCCATCGCGCTCGCGATCTGCGCGCAACTGAGCCAGATACCGCTCCGCGCCGTCGGTCATTTTCTCAAGCGCGGCGTTGGCGCGCCCCAGCCGCGCCGCCAGACGTGTCAGATTGCGTGCATCCGCCCCTTCTGCCGCCAGAGCGGGCATCAGTGCGCGCAGGCGAGGACGGGTGTACGCCAGATCATGATTGGTGGGATCGGTCGCGAATTCGATGTTCGCCCGCCGCAGCGTCGCGACAAGGCGTTCCTTCGGCATATCCAGCAGCGGCCGCAGCACAACGACGTCGCCGCGCACCGATTGACGCGCCATGCCGGCCAGACCGGCGATCCCGCTGCCGCGCGACAGCCGCATCAGCACGGTCTCGGCCTGATCGTCGCGGGTATGGGCGGTGACGATGTGCGTTGCGCCCGCGCGCCGCGCCGCCTTGGCCAGCAGATGGTAACGCGCATCGCGCGCCGCCGCCGGCAGGCCGGCCCTGGGCTTGTCGCCACGCCACGCCATCGTGCGGTGTTCGATCCCGAACAGGGATGCGAGCCGTTTCACGTCGCGGGCCTCGCGCGCCGACTCCGGACGCAGCCCGTGGTCGACGGTCACGGCGACGAGCCGTGGCCCCTGCTTCAGCGCGGCCCGCCAGCGCGCGGCAAGCCACATCAGCGCCAGCGAATCCGGCCCGCCGGACACCGCGAGCACGAGCGCAGGCATGGACCTGAGATCGGCGAACAGACGCTTTGCGTCCGCCGCCGAGATTGTTTTAGCAGCCGAGGCGCTTCTGCTCACGCGTGACACCCCGCTTCACGCCGCTCGACGCCTGCGGATATTTGCGGGTGATTTCGCCGAACGCGGCGCAGGCTGCTTCCTTTTCCTTCAACGCCGCGAGCGACTGGCCGAGCCGCAGCAGCGCATCGGGCGCCTTCGCCGACTTGTCGTACTTGGTGGTGACGGCGAGGAAGGCTTCGGCCGCCTCGCGATACTTCTGGCGCTGGAACATGCTCTCGCCGAGCCAGTACTGAGCATCCGACGTCAGACGGTCGCTCGGATACTTCTGCGTGAAGTTGCGCATGGTCTCCTCGGCCAGCGCATAGTCCTTGCGCTGGATGTAGCCGATGCCGAGATCGAATTCGTCCTTGGGCGTGGCCGACGGCGGCAGCGTCGTCAGCCCGCTGCCCGTATTGCCCTGCTGCTGCTGCGGATAACCCTGCTGGGGATAGCCCTGTTGCACACTGCCTTGCGCGGGCGCGGCCATGCCGCCGCCGACGCGGCTCGACAGGTCGAGCGGTTCGCCGGGGTTGCGGCCACCCGGCGCACCGACCGCACCGTCGGCAGATCCTGAAAGCTGACCGCCGCCCAGCGCGCGCGGCACGCCCGGCGCGTTCGGATTGCGGCTCGGATCGAACGCATCGCCGCGGCGGCTGACGCCTTGCGCGGGCGGCTCGGCCACCGGCGCACCTGGCTGGTTACCGTAAGCCGGCTGCTGGACCTGCAGCTGCTGATACGGCGCGTTCGGCTGCATCCCGGGACTGTTCACCTGACCTGGAGTCATGCCGGGCACGGAGTTCTGAACGCGACCGCCCGGACCGGGCTGCGCGCCGCCACCCAGCTGCCGAAGCTGCTCTTCGAGAAGGCGATTGCGGTGCTGCAATTCCTCGTTCTGCCCGGTGAGCTGGCGAAGCTGATTTTCGAGCCGCTCGATCCGGATCGACGGATCGCCGTCATCGTCGCCCATCTGGGCAAGCGCGCGCATCGGCAGACAAGCGACAGCAAACGCCAGAAGTGCGCCCGCGAGAATTTGAAATCTGGATGACATTTCCAACCGGCTTTTGAAAACTGCCCCACGTCGGGGCGCTCAACTTCGGATGCAGGACACTAGTACGCCAAAAATAAGGCTTTCAACAAGACCGGGGTCGCACGGCGCAAACAAAAACGGCGCCCGAAGGCGCCGTTCATGTTCATTGCAGCTTCATTACATCGAGCCTCAGGACGAGGCGTTGAGCACGGTCACCGCGCGGCGATTCTGCGACCAGCACGAGATGTCGTTACAGACCGCGACCGGGCGTTCCTTGCCGTAGGAGATCGTCCGCATCCGGTTCGCCGGGATACCGCGCGAGACCAGGAAGTTGCGCACCGACTGGGCACGGCGCGCACCGAGCGCGATGTTGTACTCACGCGTGCCGCGCTCGTCGGCATGACCTTCGATCGTGAACGAGTAGCGGTTGTACTGACGCAGCCACTGAGCCTGCTTCTCTAGGGTCGCGACGGCCTGCGGCGTCAGGTCGGTCTGGTCGCTTTCGAAGAACACGCGATCGCCGACATTCACCACGAAGTCCTGCTGGCTGCCCGGCGTGGCGGCACCCGCCATCGAACCGTCGGCGCCCATGCCGTTCTTGTTGTTGGCGCAGGCCCCCATCGACAGCGCCACAGCCAGCACGGCGGCCAGCTTCAATCCCTGGAGGATTCTCATCTGCTGCATCATTCCGGAGCCTCCACGCTCAGGTCACTGGGACATCGTCCCGAAAACTGGAGTTCGCTTCACCGTGCAGCATCCTCCGACAGCGAACTTTTGTTCGGACAGGACGCCCGCTTGGCCGGAGGGCCACGGACTTGCACTGCACTACATCGCAATCCGGTCTACGCCCGCTTGGTTAAGCGAACGTTCCGTCAACCTTGATGAGGGGTTGCTGAAGTCGATCAAATGCCGCCCACCCGCGGGAAACCATGACGATGGTTAATGGGCACTAAATATGGCGTGACGGTGAAAGCGACGTGAACTCGCGCCGATCGCGCGCATCGTCAAAACGATGAACTACTCTAGCTGCTTGTTTTGACGCGCTTTCTTTGCGCCCGCCGGACTTCGCCGCGCTGGACAATGCGATCGACCATGCACGCGCCGCTGTGAGTTCCCTCCGGCGGCAGGTCGTCAGGAGCGTGGCGTCACGGCCTCGCGCGCGAACGGGAACGGCGGCAGGCTGACCGGAGCCAGCGGCTCCGACTGGACGTTGCTTCGCTCGAACAGCTTGCGCCGCTCGAAATAGCTCGAGCGGAAATAAGGATAGCGCTCGAAAATCCGCTCGCGCACTTCCGGATAGTTCGCCGCCATCAGGCACAGCGGCTTGGTCAGCGTCGGATAGGGACGCGGCACGCACAGCGCGGTTTGCAGAAACACCCGCCGATAGAACGCGCGATGCTCGGTCCGCACCGTGGCGGTACCAATGTCGGCGTTGAAGTGGGCGCACGCGACATATCCCAGCCGCACCGTCAGATATGGCAATTCGGGAATCCGGCGCGCCGGATGCGGTTCGGCCACAAAGCGGTTGGGATCGACAATGGTCTTGCCCAGCGCGAGTTGCGGCTTCAGCAGATCCGGAAACGCGTCGACCGCCGGCGTATCGTGATTGTCCGGCGTGGCCACGCTGACCCGAAGCGACGAGTACAGAACGCCGTCGAAATAGACACCGAAGATCCAGGAATTGGGCAGGTCGTCGAACCGGTCCGTCAGCATTTCGTCGGAGCGCGGCGTAATCGCACCCTCATGCATGTAGGCGCGATAGCGCAGACGGTAGATTTCTTCTTTTTCGGCGTCGGTTTCCGCCAACCGGTAATCAACATGGTCAAGAAGTTCGCTGCCGCGCTCGAATGTGCGCGTCGCCGATTGAACCAATGTCATCATGTTGCACCCCGGAACCCGCATGCGGGAACATCGCACCGGCATTCACAAGTTAATGAGTTCTTAACAAAAGAGCAAAGCATTCGAACCATTAACGTTAACTGGTACCTACGCGACGCATTATCGGCTGCAATCCCTTCATTAGTCTGATGACCTGTGCCGAAATCGATCAGGCGATCGATTTGGACGCGGTGAGTTTGGGGAAATCGCCGCGGATCAGGCGACCATGCGACGCCTTCAGCAGTTCGCGGATACGCACCGCCGGAACCGGCGGGCTGAACAGGAAGCCCTGCGCCTCGGTGACCGTGCCTTCGGCGCTGACCAGATCGAGCTGCTCGTTGGTCTCGATGCCTTCGACCACGACCGACATGCCGAGATCGACGCTGAGCCGCGCGACGCCGCGCAACAGCGTCAGCGGCCGGTCGGTATCGATGCCCTCGAGGAACGACCGGTCGATCTTCACCTTCTGCATCGGGAAATTGTTGAGATAGCTCAGGCTCGAATAGCCGGTGCCGAAATCGTCGAGAGAAATCCGGATGCCGGCAGCGCGAAGCTGGGTCAGCACGTCGAGCGTCCACTGCGTATTGCGCAACAGCGACGATTCGGTGATCTCGATCTCGAGGCGATGCGGCGGCAGGCCCGACACCTCAAGCGCGTAACGCACCTCGCTCAGGATGTCGCGCTGATGGAATTGCTGCGACGAGAAGTTGACCGCGACGTTGACGCTTTCCGGCCAGCGCATGCACTCCATGCAGGCCTTGCGCAGAATCCAGCGGCCGAGATCGACGATCAGGCCCATGTCCTCGACCACCGGAATGATGTCGGCAGGCGACACAGAACCACGCTGCGGATGATTCCAGCGCAGCAGCGCCTCGCAGGTCGAGATACGGCCGGACTTCAGATTGACCAGCGGCTGATAGAACAGCTCGAATTCCTCGTGCGCCATCGCATGGCGAATGTCGATCTCGAGCAGCCGGCGCGCCTCGACGGTTTGCGCCATCTCGTCGCGGAAGAAACAGAACGTGCCGCGCCCATCGGCCTTGGCGCGATAGAGCGCCATGTCGGCGTTCTTGATCAGGATGTCGGCGGAAACGCCAGGCGTCGCAATGGCGATGCCGATGCTGGCGCCGATTTCGATCATGTGGTTGTCGATGGCGTACTGTTCGCTCAGCCGGTCGACGATCCGGCGCGCCAGAGCGGCGGCATCGTCCGACGAGGCAATACCGCGCTGGAATACGACGAACTCGTCGCCGCCGAACCGGGCGACGAAATCCACCGGTCGCAGCATCTCGCGCAGCCGGTCGGTGACCTCGCACAGCAGGCGGTCGCCGCACGGATGGCCCAGCGTGTCGTTGACCTGCTTGAACTGATCGAGATCGACGAACAGCAACGCCGACTGCGGCGTCGCCGCGTCGGGGCTCTTGAGATAACGCTCGATCTCGTCGCGGAAACTGACGCGGTTGGGCAGCCCGGTGAGTTCGTCGAAGCGGGCGAGATGACGGATGCGGGCTTCCGAGTTGCGCCGCTCGGTGATGTCCTCGAGCAGCACCACCGTGCCGCCGGCAGCCATCGGCTGGAATTTCCACTGCAGCGCGCGTTCGGCGAGTCCGCCGGAATCGATCGTGGTGATCTCGGCGGCCTTGGCGTCCTGAATTTCCGAGACGATCGCCTTGGCGCTGGCGAACGACAGCGTGTTGGCGCTGACGCAGGCCGACATCAGATCGTGCGCGGTCACTCCGCGATGGGCCAGATCGCTGCACAGGCACATCATCTCGGTAAAGCGGTTGTTGACCACCGCAAGGCGGCCGTCGGCGCCGAACATGCACAACCCGTTCGGCATGTTGTTCAACGCGGTGTCGAACTGGTCCGCGAGCGAGGCGGCGTGCTCGGTCGCGATCAGGGCCTTGACGTAGATGTCCTGCAAGCTGAGCGAAATCCGCCTCAGACCAATGAAGAACAGCACGTTGAGGAAAGCGAAGCCGATGTAATAGACGCCGCCATGCAGCACCAGCGCCAGCGACATCGGCCCGCACGCCAGCAGCACCTGAAGCTGGGCGATCCACGGCCGGCCATAAGTGCGTCCCGATCCCGCGGCGGTGTAGGCGACCGTGACGGCGGTACACAGCATATGGGCGACCGGATCGTCGCTGCCGAGCAGCACGATCCAGCACCACAGGCCGAGCGCGCCGGCATAGACCGAACCGCCGACCATGTAGCGGCGCTCGCGCTCTTCCGCGTCCGTCGGATTGATGGCCACCTTGCTGCGGTCGTACTGACGCATCTGGACGGCGCGCAGCACGCCGATCACCACGATCAGCACCGCGCAGGGCCATAGCCACTCGTTGCCGGTCTTCACCGCGGTCATCACCGCGGCGACGCCAGCACAGATCGCGCCCGCAAGCATCGGTGCGGGATTTTGATACAGGGAATCCACCAGCGCGGCGTAAATCGCCGGCGTCAGGCGTTCGTCCTGTTTCGGAATTCGATCGATCAGCTGCATCAACCCGCGTCGGTTTTCCGGGAAGTTAGCGCGAGTGTTACCTGCAGCTCGTGAAGTCTTTCTGAGCGAACGTCGTTAGCGTTCGGTTACCGCGATCTGAGAAACACCGGATTCGCGCGAAAATTCAGCCCGCTAGGCAAACCGCGGACAGTTAATGGCCAATCCGCCCTATGCTGTTGAGGCCGCGTTTACGACAGCAGCGGCGACCATGCCGGATCGGACGCAAACCCCGGCGTCGGCACCTTCAGCTCGTTGCGGCCGGAGATGTCGATGGTGAACAGGTTCGGCCCCGGTCCGAGATCGCGGAAGAACATCACCACGCGGCCGTTCGGGGCGAAGGTCGGTCCTTCGTTATGGTAGCCCGATGTCAGGATGCGTTCGCCCGAGCCATCCGGCTTCATGATACCGATGGCGAACTGGCCGCCGCCCTGCTTGGTGAACGCGATGTAGTCGCCGCGCGGCGACCACACCGGGGTCGAATAGCTGCCCTCGCCGAACGAAATACGCTGGGCCTGACCGCCGCCGGCGCCCATCACATAGATCTGCGGCTTGCCGCCGCGATCGGACTCGAAGCAGATGCGCGAGGCGTCCGGCGAATAGGACGGCGAGGTGTCGATGGCCGGCGTATCGGTCAGCCGCGTGGTCGATTTCGAGCGCAGGTCCATGACGAACAGGTTCGAGTTGCCGCCCTGCTGCAGGCTCATGATGATGCGCTGGCCGTCCGGCGAGAAGCGGGGCGCGAACGACATGCCGGGGAAGTTGCCGACGATCTCGCGCTGGCCGGTCTCGACGTTGAACAGATAGACCCGCGGGTCGCCCTGCCCGTATTCCATGTAGGTGATTTCCTGGGTCGACGGCGAGAACCGCGGCGTGATGACGAGATCGGCGCCCCGCGTCAGGTAACGCACGTTGGCGCCGTCCTGATCCATCATCGCGAGCCGCTTGACGCGGCGGTTCTTCGGCCCGGTCTCGTCGACGAACACCACGCGGCTGTCGAAATAGCCCTTCTCGCCGGTCAGGCGCTCGTAGATCTGGTCGGAAATAATGTGGGCGATGCGCCGCCATGATTCCGGCGAGGTGAAGTACTGCTGGCCGGTGAGTTGCTTGGCGGTCGGCACGTCCCACAGCCGGAATTCGGCTTTGAGACGGCCATCGCCCTGCCGCGTCGCGCGGCCGGTGACCAGCGCCTGCGCGTTGATCTGGCGCCAGTTCTGGAACTGCGGCGGAACGTCGATATTCGAGATGCGCTCGATGAACGCCTGCTGATCGATTGGCGCGAACAGCCCGCTGCGCTTCAGGTTGTTGGTGATGACCCCGGCAATGCCGTTGCTGACGTCGATGTCGCTCTGCGAGCCGGGCACGAAATTCGGAATCGCGATCGGGATCGGCTGGAAGTTGCCTTCGGTGATCTGAACCCGGGCCTGCGCCAGCGCCTTGCGGATGGGCGTCGCGGCCATCAGGCCGGCCGCGGCGGAGCCGGCCACCAATTGCCGGCGCGTGAGGCTGAAATTCATTGGAGACAACCGATCCTTGTTCGTCATGTTCTTCGCATTCACTCCTGAAAATCCTGTGCGGGTCGCGCTCACGAATACTTTTCGGTGAACACCGGCTCGAAGAATTTCCATTCATCGAAATAAGCCGCCGGCAGATTATACGGCTGGCATTCGATGATCGCGCGCATCGCGCTCTCCTGATAGACCCGGGCATACGGCGTATTGCTGCCGGGCAGCGGCACCGGCATCGCTTCCAGCGAACCGTCGCGCTTCAGCTTGATCGTGAAGCTGGTCTCGATCCGTTGCGCCTCGATGCCGCCATAGGGCTTCTTCCAGCACCGTTCGACCTGCTGCTTGAACATCGCGCCCCAGGTCGCCGAATTGTCGGCCGAGTGCCCGCGCGCGGTGCCGAGCGCCGCCTGCGCGTTGATCGCATCGCCCGAGATCGCATGGCGGGTCGGATCGCGCTTGTCGAGCAATGCCGCGATCTTCGACTGATCGAATACACGCTCGCGCTTGGGCTCATGCTTCTGCGGCGGCTGGGCCTTGGCCTCCTGCTTCGGCTTGGGCTTCTTGTCGTGTTCCTTCTTGAGCGCCTCGGCGATCGGATCGACCTTCGGCGGATCGGGCTTCTTCTCGGTTTTCTTCGGCTCTTCCTTTTCCTTCGGCTTGTCTTCGACGACAGGCTTCGGCGGCTCGGGCTTTTTCTCGACCGGCTTTTCGACGGGCCTCGGCGGCGGAATCGGCGCCGCGTCGGTCACCACCGGCGGCTTCTTGTCGTCGATCTTGCCGACCGGATCGTCCACCGGCGGACTTTTCTCCGCGACCTTCTCGACCAGCGGCTTGGGGTTTTCCTTCTTGCCCGTCTTCATGCCCTGCGTCGCCTTGGCGAACTGCTCGGCGGACACGATGTCGACCGGAAGAGATTCCTCCGGCATCGATTCAAAGGCCCTGGTCGAAAACGAGATCATGCCCCAGCCAATGACCAGGGCGTGCAAGGCAACCGACGCTGCGACTGTCTTGTCGATCTTGAACTTCACCTCAGGTCCCCTGCTCGACCTCGGTCACCAGTGCGACACGCTTGAATCCGGCTGCCGACAGCCGCCCCATGATGCGCATCACAGTTCCGTAATCAACCTTGGTATCGCCGCGCACGAAGATGCGTTCCTCCGCGCCGCCACGCGCTTCGGTGATCGCCTTCAGCTTCGGCACCAGCTCATCAACCGGGATTTCGGTGTTGTTGAGGAACACCTTGCCGCTGAGCTGAACCGAGATGGTCAGCGGCTCCTTGTCCTGATCGAGGCTTTTGGCCGCCGTCTGCGGCAGATCGAGCGGCACGCCGACCGTCAGCAGCGGCGCCGACACCATGAAGATGATCAGCAGCACCAGCATCACGTCGACCATCGGCGTGACGTTGATTTCCGCCATGACTGCGGCGCGCTGGCGGCGTCCACGCCCGCCCCCGCCTCCTCCGCCGCCCATGCTCATGCCCATACCGGATAATCCGCTGCTGTGAATGACGCGATGATGTCAGGTCCGTTCATCGATCTGGCGTGACAGGATCGCGGAAAACTCGTCCGCGAAACCTTCCAGCCGCTGGGCCTGACGGTTCACCTCCGAAGTGAACTTGTTATAGAAAATCGTGGCAGGAATAGCGGCAATCAGGCCCATTGCGGTCGCAAACAATGCTTCCGCGATGCCCGGCGCCACCACCGCCAGAGAGGTATTTTTCGACGCCGCGATCGACTGGAAGCTCGACATGATGCCCCAGACGGTGCCGAACAGGCCGACAAACGGGCCGGCTGAGCCGACCGTCGCCAGCACCAGCAGCCGGCGCTCGAGCCGTTCAATTTCGCGTGCGATCGAGACGCTCATCACTTTGTCGATGCGCATCTGAAGCCCGGCGAAGGAACGGGACTGGCTTTCGAACGAGCGTTTCCATTCGCGCATCGCCGCCACGAACAGCGCCGCCATCGAATGTGTCGGCTTGGCGGCAAGCGCCCGATAGAGCTCGTCGATCGACTGACCGGACCAGAAGGCCTGCTCGAAACGGTCCATCGAGCGCTTGGTGCGCGCGTAAAGGAAAATCTTGTCGATCGCGATGGCCCAGACCCAGACCGAACAGGCCAGAAGACCGAGCATCACGAACTTGACGACGATATGGGCCTGCCAGAACAGCGCGATGAGCGATACGTCGGCGGACGCCACCGGCAAAGCCGACTGCGCCACGTCTGCTGGATTCATAATCGATGTCCTCTCAACGCCAATGTTCCAAAGTCCGCGCGGATCACCGCCGGATGTCCCACCCGGACAGCGCACGGCAAAAAAGCCACCGCCAGCCCCAAAACAGATCGTGTCGCGCGTGGAAAAGGCCCGTCCCTGAGCCGCTCCCTGCATTCCGCGCCAACATGTCAAAACAAGGGCTGGCGGCGCTGTTTTAGCGCCCTTACCTGACGCTCATCGTGGTTAAGGCTTGGTTACCGCAAGGGCCTTTTAACCGCAGAAACACCGTCCTGTGAATGGGATACCGGCATCTGTGATCGCGGGAGACCGGCCCCCTCTGCCCGCCAGCGTTGCGCCAGCGGCTTGAGGAGCTGCGGCGAGAGGTAAATCGGAAGCTGGCCCAGCGCGAAGTAGATCCAGGTCAGGCCGGGCAGCACGCCGTCGGTCGCCGCAACCATCAGGCCCATGTTCCGCTGCGACACCATCAGGCCCAGCGCCAGTGCACGGTCCATCCCCGCGCGGGCGAATACCGCTACCGTCGCGCCAAGCAGCAGCGCGAACACCGCGAAGGCCAGAACCGTGATCGCGAGGACGCGGCCGGGATTGGCGAAGAACCCCGGCGCAAGGGTTCCCATCACCGCAGCGACGAAGAACAGCAGGATGATGATGTTGAAACCGTCGATTGCCTCCTTGTGACGCGCAAGGGCTGCGTCGCTGACGAAGCGGCGGAGCACCGCCGAAACCGCGAGCGAGCCGCCAAGGATCGCGATCAGCTTGAAGCCGAGCGCCAGCGGCGACAACGTCAGCATCCCGCCGAAGAAGATGTAGGCGAACAGCGGCGCGGTGAAGGGCACGAGAGCGGTGCTGGTCACCAGGGTGATCAGCACCAGCGTCGCATCCAGCCCCATCAGCAGCGCCAGCGCCGGCGAAGCCATCATCGGTGACGCCGCGCCCTGCAACATCACGCCGAGATAGACCTCCGGCGATGCGCGATCGAATCCGACGGCAAGACAGATCAGCCCCATCAGCAACGGCACCACGATCGTGGTCCACATCGTCGCCGCGATCACCAGTCCCGGCCGCCGCAGATAGCCGCGCAGCGCAGCGACATCGACGCGCACGAACGAGACGCACAGCAGCACGAACACCGCCTCGGCGACATAAGGCTTGAGCGCCTCGCCGAGCGGCGGCACCGCGACGCCGATGATCACCAGCGCCGCGATCGCGCGCGTCCCCTGACGCCCCAGCCACGACAGCGCCGACACCGGCCACGCGAAAATTCCTGCGGACATCGTCCCTCCAGAGGCCGAGCGCCTGATACGTTCATTCGGGATAGAAAAAGAAGGCCCGCGTACATCGCCGCGTGCCCATTGGGTCACCGCGTGCGGTTCACCGGACGCCGTTGCATGAAACGGATCGCCACCAGCGACGGCGGCGTGAGGTCACGCGCTCGATCATGCTTCATTGATACGCATCCCACCTGCGATGACAACCGGAAAGGCCGCATAGCGGGCTGCCCTTGTGTCTTCGACACGATCACGATGTAGTGGCGACATGACACCGATTGCCCCGGCCTCCAGTTCGCGCGCACCCCGACCACGCCGTCAGATCACCTCGGCAATGCTCGTCCTCGCCAACCTGGTGCCGCTGGCCGGCGTGGTGTGGTGGGGCTGGGACGCGTTGGTCCTGCTGTGTCTCTATTGGCTCGAGACCGCGATCATCGGCTTCTGGACCATTCTGCGCGTGATGACCCTGTCGCAGGCGAGCGGCCCGGGCGGCCGCAGCATTGCCGCGGCCCTGGCGCTCGGCGGGTTCTTCACGGTTCACGCCGGTCTGTTCATGACCATCCACATGGTGTTCCTGTGGCTGCTGTTCGCGGGGCGATGGACAGCGGCGATTCACGACGCGCGCGATTTCATCCGGCTCATCGTCATCGGAATGAGTCTATGGATTCCGCTGCTCGCGCTGTTCGTCGGACAGGGTGCGGTGTTCGTCAACGACGCCGTCAATCGTTTCGCGTTCGGCAAGGCCCTGCCTGCGAATGCGAATACCGGCGAGATCATGGGCGGCTTCTACAAGCGCATCGTGCTCATGCATCTGGCGATCATGGGCGGCGCGTTCGTCGCGCAGGCGATCGGCACCGTCGCGCCGCTGGTCGTGCTGGTGTTGCTCAAGACCGCGATCGAGGTTCGGTTGTGGATATGGCCTCGCCCGTCGAACACCGGCGTTCAGTTTGCAACCGATGCCGCGACCCGCTAGGCTTGCTTCACCATGAAATTCGTCATGCTCAACATCACGGCGGTGTTTCGATCCTGAACCGGCTTTGCCGTTCACGATCGATAACCGGGTGACACTCACCCAAAGCCCCTAACGGCCACGCCTCGCGCGAACGAGGCGCGCTGGCCGCTGATGTTGAGAACATTCCATGCCAAGAAAAGACAATGCGACAGACAACGCGCGCGCGCTGAGCGCCGCGCAAATCGAGCAGTTCGTCCATGACGGCTACCTGAAAATCGAGAACGCCTTTGCGCGCACTCTCGCCGACGACATGCGGGACATCCTCTGGCGCGAAACCGGTTGCGCGCCCGACGATCCTGCGACATGGACCAGACCGGTCATCCGGCTCGGCTACTACGGCCAGCCGCCATTCGCGGAAGCGGCGAATACACCGAAACTCCACGCCGCTTACGACGCTCTGGTCGGACCCGGCCGCTGGGCACCGCGTTACGACCTCGGCACCTTTCCGGTGCGCTTTCCCTCGACCGACGATCCCGGCGACGCCGGATGGCATATCGATGTCAGCTTCGGGCTCGACAATCCCGACTTCATGTCGTGGCGGGCGAACGTCACCTCAAAAGGCCGCGCGATGCTGATGCTATTCCTCGTCTCGGACGTCGGCCCCGACGATGCGCCGACGCGCATTCGCGCCGGCTCGCATCGCGACATCGCGCGGATCCTCTCGCCCGCCGGCGAGACAGGACTGTCGTTGCGCGACCTTGCCGCCAACGGCTTCGATGAAACGGCGCACCGGCGCGAGGCACTGGCCACCGGGGGCGCAGGTACGGTCTATCTGTGTCATCCGTTTCTGGTGCACGCGGCCCAGCCGCATCGCGGATCGCGGCCGCGTTTCATGGCGCAGCCGCCTCTTCTGCCGTCTGCACCGCTGCCGCTGACGCGACCCGACAATGCCCATTCGCCGGTCGAACAGGCGATCCGCCTCGCGCTTGAGGATTGATCCGCACAAACGAAAGCCGCCCGCCTGTTGCCAGGCGGGCGGCTTGGTGCCGTCAGGACCGTTGGGGCATTAGCCCTGCGGCTGGTTGTCGGCCGGAGGAGACGCCGGACGCGAGCGGTGCTGCGCCATGAAGTCGTCGAACTCCTGCTTGTCCTTGGCGTGACGCAGACGCTCAAGGAAATCCTTGAACTCGGCCTGCTCTTCCTCGAGCCGGCGCAGGGTTTCCATGCGGTATTCATCGAATGCGCGGTTGCCGCTCGAAGGCGCGTAGAAGCCGCGGCCTTCCATGCGGCTGCGCATCCGATCCATCTTCCACTGCATCCGTTCCATTTTGTCGGCCCAACGACCGCGATGTCCGCAACCCATGTTTCTGCTCCAGAGATTGTAGAAAAGAAGTGCGAGGCCGATCGGCCACCAGATGATGAAACCCAGCACCGTCAGCAGGATTGCTGCCGGATGAATGCGCGGGCCCCACGGCGCGCCGTAGTAGGGGAATGGCCCCGCCCCACCTGGGCGTCCGGATCGCTCGTAGTCTGCGGTGTAGGACATTGCCGCTCTCCGTGAATGTAAATAACATTTACATAGATAGACCATCCAATGGCGTTGTCAAGCGGGAGGCGCCCAAGGGGCCTCAACTATTCTTGATGAGCCCGTTGATCGGTCGGGAACCCGAGACCCTTGAGATAGATCAGCGCTGCCGCTTCCAGCAGGTCTTCCGCCGACATCGGCAGCTTGCGGCGCGAGCCATCGCCCCGCCCGAACAGCGACGCGATGCCATGCGCGAGCGACCAGATGTGCAGCGCCATCATCAAGGCCGGCGGACGCGGCACGCCCGGCGGCGCCAGCGCCACCATGCGCTCGGCCGCGGCACGGATCACCGCGAAGGCCCGCTCGCTGGCGACCATCAGCGCGGGATTGCTTTCTACTGGAATACCCGACTCGAACATCGCCGAGTAATAGGCAGGATTGTCGCGCGCGAACGCGAGATAAGCCTTGCCGACCCGTTGAAAGGCCGTTGGCGTATCGGGACGGCCATCGTCCCACGCCGCAGCCAGTTGCGCCTCGAATTGCTCGAAGCCTTGCTGCGCGACGTTCGCCAGCAGTTCGTCGCGATCGCGGAAATGGCGATAGGGCGCGGCCGGACTGACACCCGCCCAGCGGGCGGCTTCCGCGAAGGTGAACCCCGCGGGACCCTTCTGCGCGATCAGATCCAGCGCGGCCTGCACCAGCGCTTCCTTGAGGTTGCCGTGATGATAGCCGCCTTCGCGGCGACCACGTCCCTTGTTCCAGTTCATGTGAAAGAGCTTTACATCAGCCGGCGCGGCGCGTCACCTGGCATCTGCCGGAAACGGCAGGGATTCCCGCCGCTTGCCGTCTAGCGTTTGGCTCCTTTGGGGCCGCAGATCAGATCGACCGTGCCTTTGACCAGCTTTTCCAGTTCGGCGCGTGACACGCCCGCCCGCGCCCGGATCGCCAACGTATGAAACGTGGCCGACGCCACATGACCGAGCGTGACGGCATCGGAACCCGGCGGCAGTTCCCCGTCCGCAATCGCCTTTTCGATGCGCCGCGTCAGATTGCGGTCGGTGCCGGTGATGGCGTTTTGCGCGATCTCGCGGATTTCCGGATCGCTCATCGCCTCCGAACCCGCCGTCATCACCGTGAGGCACCCGCGCGGACCGTTTTCGCCCGCCGTGTAGAAATCGATGCCGATCGCATACAGACACTCCAGCGTCTGGCGCAACGAAAACGACGGATCGAAGGCGACCCCGAACAGCACATTGGCCTCGGCGCGATAACGCTCATAGGCCTTCAGGAACAGTTCGCGCTTGTCGCCGAAGGTCCCGTAGAGGCTCGGGCGGTTGATCCCCATCGCCGCGCTGAGATCGTCGAGCGAGGTTGCCGCGAATCCGGAATCGCGAAACGTATCGAGCGCGCGCTCGAGCGCAATCTCGGGCTGGAACGCGCGCGGACGTCCGCGCCGCTTCGCGGCGACCTCGGGGGCCTCGGGGACCTTCTCTTTTCCCGGCCTCGGCGCACCGGTCTTTTTTTGTACCATTTCGCAAATAATTCCTTGACGCCGTTTATTATATGCAGAACAGTACAAAAATCAATTCCAAACCGAGGAGACGCATCATGGATCTGTATTTCTCGCCGCTGGCCTGTTCGATGGCGACCCGCATCGCGCTTTACGAGGCGGGCGCCGACGCGGCCTATCTGGAAGTCGATCCCAAGACCAAACAGGTCCAGCAGGACAATTCGGATTTCCATGCCGTCAATCCCCTCGGCCTTGTACCGACGCTGCGTACCGACGACGGCATCGTCCTCACCGAGAACGCGGCGATCCTGCAATATGTCGCCGAGCGGTTTCCCGCCGCCGGCCTTGCCGCGACGTCGAACCTCGAACGCAGCCGCCTGCAGCAATGGCTGTGCTTCATCGGCACCGAACTGCACAAGGGACTGTTCGTGACCCTGCTCGACCCCACGGCATCGAAGGATGTGAAGGACTACGTGCTGAAGAAGAATCTGTCGCGGCTCGACTATCTCAACGCCTATCTCGACGGGCGCAAGTTCGTGCTCGATCATTTCTCGGTGGCCGACGCCTATCTCGCCACGGTGCTGAACTGGAGCCAGGCGACGCCGATGATCGACTTCAACCAATGGCCGGCGGTGAAGGACTATCTGCGCAGCATGCGCAAGCATCCGAGCGTCGCGAAGGCCATGGCTGAGGAAGTCGTGCTCTATCAGGCCGAACAGGCGCGCCACAAGGCGGCGTGAGAGCGCGAACTTTAACTCCAAATGTCATGGCCGGGCTTGTCCCGGCCATGACGCGCAGGATTCCCCTCAACGCCACACCTCATGGTGAGGAGCATCGCTTCAGCGATGCGTCTCGAACCATGCGGCCCCGGGCCTGCCCTCATCCCTCGAGACGCGCGCAAGAGCACGCTCCTCAGGATGAAGACCATGGTTCCGGCACCCGGCCCTCAAACTACGTTTTGATCTGCCTTCATCGCAATGCGCAGCGCCTTCGGAATCGGCCGGGCACGACCGCCCGAGACGAAGGCGACCTTCACTCGCGCCTCGATCAACACATCGCTACCGCGGCGCACCTCCTGCCCCAGCGTGATCGACGCGCCGCGCACCTCGACCGGCACGGTGACGATCTCGAGCACGTCGTCCATCCGAGCCGGCTTGAGATACTCAAGCTGCATCGCGCGCACGACGAAGGCGAAGCCCGGCGCTTCGTTCTCGGCCTCCGCGAACAGCGCGCGCTGGTCGGCGCCGAGCAGCCGCAGATAGTTGGTCCGCCCGCGCTCCATGAAGCGCAGATAATTGGCGTGATAGACGATGCCGGTGAAATCGGTGTCCTCGTAATAGACCCGCACCCGCATGACGTGCTTGCCGTCATGGATCGCGCCGTCGAGTGAATCTGCTGCCATGAGAAATGTCTCGCTAAGGACGGCGTCATGCCCGCGCTTGTCGCGGGCTTCCACGTCTTAATGACTGTCTATAAAAACGTGGATGGCCGGGACAGAGGCGAGCGGAAGCGACGCCGTTCTTCGAACGGCTATGCCGACCATGACGAAATTCGGCTAATTTAGGCGATCTCATTCGTCATCCTGGCCAAACATGCCGAACTGCGCCGGATCGCGCGAGGGCTCGGCAAGGCCGAGATGCCTGAACGCATGCGACGTGAGCAAGCGTCCGCGCGGGGTGCGCTGCAGATAGCCGCACTGGATCAGATACGGCTCGATGATGTCCTCGATGGCGTCGCGCGGCTCCGACAGCGCCGCCGCCATGGTCTCGACACCGACCGGGCCACCGCCGTAGTTCATCGCAATGGTCGTAAGATAACGGCGATCCATCGCATCGAGGCCGGCGTTATCGACCTCGAGCGCGCCGAGCGCTTTGTCGGCGATCTTGCGATCGATCGACGCTGCATCGGCGACCGATGCGAAATCACGCACGCGGCGCAGCAGTCGTCCGGCGATACGCGGTGTGCCGCGCGCACGGCGGGCGATCTCGTTGGCACCATCGGCGGTCATGCCGACGCCGAGCACACGCGCGCCACGGGTGACGATTTTTTCCAGTTCGTCCTCGGTGTAGAAATTCAGCCGCACCGGAATGCCGAAGCGATCGCGCAGCGGATTGGTCAGCAGGCCCGCGCGCGTCGTCGCGCCGACAAGGGTGAACTTGGAAAGATCGATCTTCACCGAACGCGCCGCCGGCCCCTCGCCGATGATGAGATCGAGCTGGAAATCCTCCATCGCCGGATAGAGCACTTCCTCCACCGCCGGATTGAGCCGGTGGATTTCGTCGATGAACAGCACGTCGCGCTCTTCGAGATTGGTGAGCAGCGCTGCGAGATCGCCGGCCTTGGCGATCACCGGCCCCGACGTGGCGCGGAAACCGACGCCGAGTTCTTTCGCCACGATCTGCGCCAGCGTGGTCTTGCCGAGACCGGGAGGACCGACGAACAGCACGTGGTCCAGCGCCTCGTTGCGCTTGCGCGCGGCATCGATGAATACCTGCAGATTGGCGCGCGCCTGCTGCTGGCCGACGAATTCGGACAGGTTCTGCGGACGCAGCGAGGTGTCGCCGATGTCATCGGCGCGGCGCTCGGGTGTGACGAGGCGGGATGTGTTCATGCGTTGCTTCTAGCCCGAGACAAAGCCTGCGTCATGGTCGCATTTCCCGCTCACTTCGCCAGTTCCTTCAGCCCGAGACGGATGAGTTGCGCGGTCTCGGCCTTGTCGCCGGCGTCACGCGCGGCAGCGGCAATGGCGGCAGCCGCCTGCGGCTGGCCATAACCTAGATTGACCAGCGCCGAGATCGCGTCGGTCACCGGGCGCGGCGCGCGGTTCTCGTCCATCGCGCCGGCCAGATGCACCACTGCCGGATCGACGTCCGCAAAGGCCGGGGTCTTGTCCTTGAGTTCGCTGATGATGCGCTCGGCAACTTTCGGACCGACGCCGGGCGTACGCGACACCGCCGCCTTGTCTCGCAGAGCGATCGCATTGGCGAGGTCGGATGGGGGTAGCGTGCTCAACACTGCCAGCGCGACCTTGGCGCCGACGCCCTGCACGGTCTGCAACAGGCGAAACCACTCGCGCTCGACATCGGTGCGAAAGCCGAACAGCCGAATTTGATCCTCGCGCACATGAGTCTCGATCGACAGCACCGCCGCCTCGCCCGGCGAGGGCAGCGCCTGCAACGTGCGTGTCGCACAGTGCACTTGATAGCCGACACCCTGTACGTCGAGGATGACGAAATCCTCGCCGTAGGAATCGATGAGGCCTTTGAGCTTGCCGATCATGCGCCCGCCATTTTCAATTTCAACATCACGCTCTGCCGGTGATGCGCATGGGTGATGGCGATCGCCAACGCGTCGGCAGCGTCCGGCGTCGGCGGATCGGCCTTGGGCAGCAGCACCCCTAACATGACGCGAATCTGGTTCTTGTCGGCATGCCCCGCGCCGACCACGGTTTTCTTGATCTGGTTCGGCGCATATTCGGCCACCGAAATCCCGAACAGCGCCGGCGCCAGCATGGCGACGCCGCGCGCCTGGCCGAGCTTGAGCGTCGAGGCGCCATCCTTGTTGACGAAGGTGTTTTCCACCGCCGCCTCAAGCGGGCGGAAATCGCCCAGCACGCGGCCCAGCCCTTCGTGGATCGCCAGCAGCCGCTCCGACAATGACAGCGTGTCGCGCGACTCCACCGAGCCGCAGCCGACATAGATCAGCCGGTTGCCGTCAACGTCGATCACGCCCCAGCCGGTACGGCGCAGGCCCGGATCGATCCCCAGAATACGAATCGCGCGCGAGGTCATGCCCTATGATAGCGGAAACCGCGGCAAAGGTCCGGCGTCACAACAGCGTGCCGCGCAGGATCAGCAGCGCGACGCTGAAATAGATCATCAGCCCGGTGACATCGACCAGCGTGGCGACGAACGGCGCCGACGCGCTGGCCGGATCGAACCCGACCCGCTGCAGCGCGAACGGCAGCATCGAACCCGCCACCGAGCCGAACGTCACGACGCCGACCAGCGCAATCGCGACCGTGATGCCGACCAGCAGCCAGTGCTCGCCATAGTCGTAAATGCCGAGCTTCTGCCACAACACGACGCGAACGATTCCGATCGCGCCCAGTCCGGCACCGAGCAGAAGCCCGGTCGGCAGTTCGCGCACCATCACCCGCCACCAGTCCGACAGTTTGACGTCGCGCAGCGCCAGCGCCCGGATCAGGAGCGAAGTGGCCTGCGAGCCGGAATTGCCGCCCGAACTCATGATCAGCGGAATGAACAGGGTCAGCACCAGCGCTTTTTCCAGTTCGCCCTCGAAATGCTGCATCACGCTGGCGGTCAGCATCTCGCTGACGAACAGGACGGCGAGCCAGACGCCGCGCTTGCGGATCATGTCGCCGAGGCCGATCTGCATGTAAGGCTCCTCGATCGCCTCCATGCCGCCGAACTTCTGCACGTCCTCGGTGTTTTCCTCGATGATGGTGTCGATGACGTCGTCGAAAGTGACGATGCCGAGCAGGTGCCCGGTCTTGTCCACCACCGGTACCGCGAGCAGATCGTGACGAGCAATCAGCCGCGCCACGTCTTCCCGGTCCGCCAGCGGCAGCGTAGTGATCGGCGTCACCGTCAACGATCCGATGCTCGCGGTCGGCTCGCCGGAGATCAGGCGGCGCAGCGACACCGCGCCGACCAGGCGGCGGGTGATGGGGTGAAGCACATAGATGGCGTAGACCGTCTCGCGGGTGCGCTCGACCTGCCGGATGTGCTGCAGCGTCTGCTCCACCGTCCAGTTGCTCGGCACGCTGACGAATTCGGTCGTCATCATCGCGCCGGCCGTATTCTCCGGATAGGACAGCAGACCGTTGATGGCGGTGCGCGAGGCCTCGTCGAGCCCCTGCATCAACTCGCTGCGCGGAGGGTCCTGCAATTGCTGAATGACGTCCGCCGCCATATCCGCGGACATGCCTGCGAGCAGCGGCACCGCGATCTCATGCGGCAGCGCCTCGATAATCTCGGCTCCGAAATCGAGATCCGGCTTGTCGAGAATGTCGATCGCGGTTTCGCGCGGCAGCAGCCGCAACACCTCGGCGGCCTCTTCAGGCGCGAGCTTGTTGAGAATATCGACCGTGTCGGCGACGTGCTCGCCGCGCAGGCTGGCCGCGACCACGGCCGCGTTGAACCCGCCCTCGGGGGTGGTGTGGATGTCCGTCATAGCTCACCTTCAAATCTGCCGGCAACGGCAGCGGTGAGCTTCAAGCGCGCTCAGACCGCACGGGCCGTTGTCGGCAAAGTACGTTGACTGTCGCTTGGCATGATTGAGGGTTTCCAGTGGCGCGGCGCGTGATCGCAAACGATCCCGCGCCGCCTGACGTTGACATGAGCGCTCACCCTGTCGGCGTCAAGAAAAATCGCAACCTACGTCACGAAAGAATGAAAACGGCGGATCAGCCCGCCATCTTGGCGGCGAGCGCGTCCGATACTTCAAAATTGGCGTAAACGTTCTGGACGTCGTCGTGCTCGTTCAACAGATCGAGCAGCTTGAACAGCTTCTCGCCGGTCTCGTCGTCCACCAGCGTGGTGTTCTGCGGCTTCCAGGTCAGCGCAGCCTTGCGCGGCTCGCCGAACCTCGTTTCCAGCGCCTTGGCGACCTCGCTGAAGGAATCGGGCGAGGCGAAGATTTCATGGCCGTCGTCGCCCGACACAACGTCGTCGGCGCCCGCCTCGATGGCCGCTTCCAGCATGTCGTCGGCGGAGGCCTTGGCGGCGTCGTACTCGATCACGCCGAGGCGATCGAACATGAAGGACACCGAGCCGGTTTCGCCGAGATTGCCGCCCGACTTGGTGAAATAGGAGCGAATGTCGGACGCAGCGCGATTGCGATTGTCCGTCAGCGCCTCGACGATGACCGCAACACCGCCGGGACCGTAACCCTCGTAGCGGATTTCATCGTAGTTCTCGCTGTCGCCGCCCGCGGCCTTCTTGATCGCCCGCTCGATATTGTCCTTGGGCATGTTCTCGGCGCGAGCCGCGACGATCGCCGCGCGCAGGCGCGGATTCATCGCCGGGTCCGGCGTGCCAAGCTTGGCGGCCACCGTGATTTCGCGGGCCAGCTTGGAGAACACCTTGGAGCGCATCGCATCCTGCTTGCCCTTGCGATGCATGATGTTCTTGAATTGGGAATGGCCGGCCATGCAACTGGTCTCTCTGCGGCGCGGATGCGCCTCGTGCTGAAAATGGGGTTGGGTGGCGCGTTATAGGCCCGCAGACGTCAAAATCAAAGACACCACTGGCCGATTTTCGGCAACAAAAGCCTAGGCCTTGGTCCAGAAATCAGGCTCTATCGGATCGAGCACCGGACCGATCCGCACCGGCGCGACCGCCGTGGCAAGCCCCGTTGCATCATCGGTCTCGATCGCGATCCCGCTCAGGGTTCCCGGCCCGTCGGCCGCGGCAAAGCGCGCCGCCGGATAGCCGCGCAGGAAGCGCCCCAGCGGCTCCTCGCGATCCATGCCGATGATCGACTCGTAGTCTCCGGTCATGCCGGCGTCGGTCATGTAGGCGGTGCCGCCCGGCAGAACCCTGTGATCGGCGGTCGGAACGTGAGTATGGGTGCCGACCACGAGACTGGCGCGGCCATCGCAGAAATAGCCGATGGCCTGCTTTTCGCTCGACGCCTCGCCATGGAAATCGACCACGATGGCGTCGGCGATGTCGCGCAGCGGAGCGGCATTGAGTTCGCGATCGATCGCCAGAAACGGGTCGTCGCAGGGCTGCATGAAAATGCGGCCTATGGCGTTGACCACCAGCGCGCGCTTGCCGTTCCTGGTTTCGATCAGGGCCGAGCCGCGGCCCGGCGTTCCCGGCGCCGAATTCACCGGCCGGATCAGGCGCGGCGCGCGCTCGATGAAGACCAGCGCCTCGCGCTGGTCCCACGAATGATTGCCGAGCGTGATCGCGTCAGCGCCAGCGTCGAGCAGGTCCTGATAGATCGCTTCGGTGATGCCGAAGCCGCCCGCGGAATTCTCACCGTTGACCACGACGAGTTCGAGCTTCCAGTCCCGGATCAGGTTGGGGAGAATGTCCGTGACCGCAGCGCGCCCGCTGCGGCCCACCACATCGCCGACAAACAGAATTCGCACGTTATACTTCCCGCAGATCGATCGTTTCCCGATCTGTTAGCACGAGATCGAGCCGCGCGTCGTGCTCCGATGACGGCACACGCTCGATTTCCTGCACGGCGAAGGCGACGCCCACAGCGGTCACTTTCTTCAGCTTGCGCAACAGCGGAAGGGTACGATCGTAGTAGCCCGCGCCGTAACCGATACGATGTCCGTCACGGTCGAACGCGGCGAGCGGCACCAGCACGATATCGGGATCGACCTCCTCGGCGTCGGACGATGGCTCGAACACGCCATACGCGCCGCGCACCAGCGCTTCGCCCGGCGTCCACGCCCGAAACAGCAATGGCTGGTTCGGCTCGATCGACACCGGCAGTGCCAGCGTCGCCCCCTTCGCCAGCAGCGCTTCCATCAGCGGAAACGGATCGATCTCGCCCCGGATCGGTGAAAAGCCTGCCACCACCGTGCCCTGCGGCAGTTCGACGGGGAAATCGCAGGCCGCGATCGCCTGCGCGGCGTCATAGCGCTGCCCCGGGCTGAGCGCTTCGCGCCGCGCCAGCGCGGCGGCACGCATTACGGCCTTGGACGTATCGGCGGAATCAGGTCGCATCGTGCACCGTCATGCATCGGGCTTCGGACGATTGCGCGCAGTGAACAAGACACGGATGCCCGGCACAAGGCCGGGCATGACGGGAATCAATGGCTGGAAAAAGTGCGAGGCCGCGAACGCCGTTGAAGCACTCGATCCCGGAGTTCCCTACGAAAGTAGGTGGGCACCATATGTCCGGGTCCACGGACCCGGCCAGGGACAGTTCCCTAAAGGATCGATAAGGCCCCGGGGATATATGGCTCCTGACGCGCG
>JBQCHK010000015.1:0-338621 GCA_051954725.1 Afipia sp.
CAAAGATCGTCATTCCGAGGAGCGAAGCGACGAAGCAATCCAGTTCTTTCTTAAGGGCTGGATTGCTTAGCTTCGCTCGCAATGACGGCAAGGCTTACTTCGCCACAGTCCGTTCGAACTGGCGCAGCATGGTGTTGCCGCGTGAAACCGCCGCGTCGAGCGCTTCCTTCGCGGTCTTTTTGCCGGCCAGCGCCTGCTCGATTTCCTCGGCCCAGACGTCGCGGAGTTGCACCATGTTGCCGAGCCGCAGGCCGCGCGAGTTTTCGGTCGGCGGCTTGTTGGTCAGTTCCTTGAGCGGCGTTTCGAGGTAAGGGTGTTCCTTGTAGTAGCCCTCGGCCTTGGCCTTCTCGTACGCCGCCTTGGTGATCGGCAGATAGCCTGACGCCTTGTGGATGTAGACTTGGCGATCAGTGTCGGAGAGGAAGGCGAGGAATTTCGCGACGCCCTTGTATTCGTCCGCGGACTTGCCGCCCATCACCCACAGCGAGGCGCCGCCGATGATCGAATTCTGCGGCGCATCCTTGACGTCCGGGTAGTACGGCATCGGCGCGTTGGTCCAGTTGAACTTGGCCTGCGACTTGACGTTGCCGAAGAAGCCGGACGAGGTCAGGAAGATCGGGCATTCGCCGGAGGTGAAGCGGCCCTCGCCGGCATTGGTGCGGCCGGAATAGTCGTAGGTCTTGTCCTTCTGCAACTCGATCAGCTTTTCGAGATGCTTCACCTGCAACGGGCCGTTGAACTCCAGCACGGTGTCGAAACCGTCGAGGCCGTTGGCCTTCGACGACAGCGGCACGTTGTGCCAGGCCGACAATTGTTCGAGATTGACCCAGGTCACCCAGGCGTTGGAGAAGCCGCACGTGGCGTAGCCCGCCGCCTTCAGTTTCTTGGCGTCCTCGAACACCTCGGGCCAGGTCTTCGGGATCTCCGCGATGTTGGCCTTCTTCAGCGCGTCGAGGTTGACCCACATCACCGTCGATGACGAGTTGAAGGGGAACGACAGCATCTCGCCCTTCGAGGTCGAATAGTAGCCGGTGATCGCAGGGAGATAAGCGTTCGGATCGAAGGTCTCGCCGGTTTCCTTCATCAGTTGATAGACCGGCTTCACCGCGCCCTTGGCGGCCATCATGGTGGCGGTGCCGACTTCGAACACCTGCATGATGGCGGGCGCGTTGCCGGCGCGGAACGCGGCGATGCCGGCGTTCATGGTATCGGCGTAGCCGCCCTTGTAGGTCGGCACCACCTTGTAGTCGCTCTGCGAGGTGTTGAAGTCGTTGGCGAGCTTGACGATGACATCGTTGTTGCCGCCGGTCATGGCGTGCCACCACTGAATCTCGGTCACCGCGAAAGCGGGGCTGGTCAGCGCCGAGGTCAAGGCCAGCGCGGCGGCGGCGGTTGCGGCGGCAAGTCGTCGAATCGGCATCGTGTTCCTCCAGGGTAAGCCGTCATCTTCGTGTCGCGCGATAACAGCGCCGGATGACGTGCAAGTGACCATCCCAGCAACCGGATGGTAAGGGGGAAGGTCGCCCCATGGAAAGCAAAAAACATCTTCCCCCGCAGAACTTATCCGACGGGGGCGCATCGTGTCTTCCGTCAGTATCGTCATTGCGAGCACGCGGATCGGCGCCTTGCGCCGTCCGCGCACAGGCTCCGCGAAGCAATCCAGCCCTCTAAAAGAACTGGATTGCTTCGTCGCTTTGCTCCTCGCAATGACAGAGACGCGCTACCGCCGCCGTTCCTTGCCGCAGACCACGCCTTGCGCCACCAGGTCGGCGATCTGCTCCTTGGAGTAGCCGAACTCCTGCAACACGGTTTCAGTGTGTTGGCTGAATTTCGGCGGGACGTGACGAAGGCTTGCCTTGGTGCGCTCGAAGCGGATCGGCGAGGCGACGCCCTTGTACCAATCCTTCTCGATGATATCGCCGCGATGCTTGACGTGCTCGCTGGTCAGCGCCTTGTCGATCGACTGCACCGGACCGGCGGGCAAGCCGGCGGCGAGCAGACGACGGCACAAGGGTTCGCTGTCGTGATCCTTGAGGATATCGACCAGCTCGGCGCGCAACGCCTCGCGGTTGGCGACGCGGTCGCGGTTGCGGGCGAAGCGCGGGTCGGTGCCAAGCTCCGGCCGTCCGAGTTCACGGCACAGTTTGCGGAAGGTGCCGTCGTTGCCGACCCCCATGAAGATCTCGCCGTCGCGCGCCGGAAACACCGAATAGGGCACGAGGTTCGGGTGCTCGTTGCCGGTCAGCGCCGGCGGCTTGCCGGTGAAGAAGAAGTTCGCCGTATGCGGATGCATGATGGCGAGGCCGGTTTCGAACAGCGTCGCCTCGACGAACTGGCCCAATCCCGATTTCTCGCGCTCGGCGAGCGCCATCAGGATGCCGACGCAGGCGTAGAGGCCGGTGGTCATGTCGACCAGCGCGACGCCGACGCGGGTTGGGCCGCTTTCCGGAGAGCCGGTCGAGGCCATGATGCCGACCATCGACTGGATGATCGCATCGTAACCGGGATGGCCACCATGCGGGCCGTCACCGCCGAAGCCGGAGATGCGGCAATGAATGAGCCGTGGAAACTTCGCGCGCAGGAAATCGTTGCCGATGCCCCATTTGTCGAGCGTGCCCGGTTTGAAGTTCTCGATCAGGACGTCGGCATCCTTGAGCATGTGCATCAGCACGTCGCGGCCGCCCTCCGACGCGAGGTCGATGCCGATCGAACGCTTGTTGCGGTTGGTGCCGATGAAATACGCCGCGTCGTCGTCATGGAACGGAGGACCCCAGTCGCGGGTCTCGTCGCCGGCCGGTGGTTCGACCTTCACGATGTCGGCGCCGTGATCAGCCAGAATCTGCGTGCAATAGGGGCCGCCGAGAACGCGCGATAAATCGATTACGCGCAGTCCCGCCATGGCTCCGGTCGCGGCTTGTGTCGTCATCAACTCAACCTTCGATTGCGTGCAAGAAGATGTCGCCGCGATATGCGGCGAATGCAGAGCTGTGACATTGGAAGGATTGCGCGGCGCGCGTCAACATCTGCCTCGGCAGGAGACATATTCCGGTCTGGCGAACAGAATGCGCGCGGCTAAAAACGTGGGGAGAGATGGTGGAGCCAGGCGGGATCGAACCGCCGACCTCTTGCATGCCATGCAAGCGCTCTCCCAGCTGAGCTATGGCCCCATCACATGAGGCGGACTCGACGCCGTCTGGTTTCCGGCGCTGTATCCCGAGTCCGTCTGATCTCAAATCAGAGAAGAACCTGAACAATCACACTTCAGGTTCGATCTCAAGTCTCTTCATCACCCGAAACGTCGCCAATGATGTCGGTGACGTCCTCGTCGTCCTCTTCTTCTTCGGCGATGAAGGTCGAATCGTCGTCATCATCGTCGATGGTGTCATCGGCTTCGATATCGTCTTCCGATTCCGGCATCACGGCCTTGACCTTGCCGGTGTTCTCCTCGGCGTCGGCCTCTTCCAGCGAGATCATCTCTTCGTTCTCGGCGGTTTCAGGCGTCGTGTCGGTATTGGCGGCGCGGGTATCGCTGCGGCCGCGCGGAGGTGCGACCGGCGCGATCGGCACGATTTCACCGGTGTAGGGCGAGATGACCGGATTTTTGTTGAGGTCGTAGAATTTCTTGCCCGTCGTCGGGCAAATACGCTTGGTTCCGAGATCGGCTTTTGCCACGGCTGAAGTCCTGGGGATTTGCGAAAAGCGGTGCTTCACTTGGCTAGTTGCGCCGCCGCTGTCAATAGCGGTTTGCGCTGTTGTCCGTCCCGCGCGGGCATGCGGCCATGCCGGGCGGCAGATCGCGTGTCGGCACAGGCGTTTAGGCCCGTGACCTGCCTCCGCGGCCGTGTTAGGAGCCCGGCACGAAAAGGAGCGTCATCTTGAGCCATTCCGGACAGCCAACCCCGCTCGAATCCCGTGCCGGCCGCGCCCTTAGCGGCGAGGTCAGGGTCCCCGGCGACAAGTCGATTTCGCACCGGGCGCTGATTCTGGGCGCGCTGGCGGTCGGAGAAACCCGAATTTCGGGTCTTCTGGAGGGCGAGGACGTGCTGAATACCGCCAAGGCGATGCAGGCGCTGGGCGCCCGGGTCGAGCGTACCGGAACCGGGACCTGGTCGGTGCGCGGCGTCGGCGTCGGCGGCTTCAAGTCACCCGACGCGCCGCTCGATTTCGGCAACAGTGGCACCGGCTGCCGTCTCGCCATGGGCGCGGTGGCCGGATGTCCGGTCACTGCGACGTTTGACGGCGATGCCTCGCTGCGCAAGCGGCCGATGCAGCGGATTCTGGATCCGCTCGAATTGATGGGCGCGAAAGTGTCCTCGATGGCCGATGGCGGGCGGCTGCCGATGACCATGCAGGGCGCGCGCGATCCGATTCCCGTCACCTATCGCACGCCGGTCGCCTCGGCCCAGATCAAATCGGCAGTGCTGCTTGCGGGGCTTTCCGCGCCGGGGATCACCACGGTGATCGAGCACCAAGCGAGTCGCGATCACACCGAACTGATGATGGCCCATTTCGGCGCCACCATCATGTCGGAGAACGACGGCGCGCATGGCCGGAAAATTTCCCTCACCGGTCAACCCGAACTGCACGGCGCGAATGTTGTGGTGCCGGCCGATCCATCGTCGGCGGCGTTTCCGATCGTGGCGGCGCTGATCGTGCCGGGCTCCGACCTGGTGCTGACCGATGTGATGACAAACCCGCTGCGCACAGGGCTTTTCACGACGTTGCGCGAGATGGGAGCCCTGATCGAGGAAAGCGACGCGCGCGCCGACACGGGCGAGCCGATGGCGACATTCCGTGTGCGCGGCTCGAAGCTGCGCGGCGTGACCGTGCCGCCGGAGCGCGCGCCGTCGATGATCGACGAATATCTCGTGCTCGCGGTGGCCGCAGCCTATGCCGAAGGCGCCACGGTGATGCGCGGCCTGCAGGAACTGAGGGTGAAGGAATCCGATCGCCTGGAAGCGACGGCCGACATGCTGCGCGTCAGCGGCGTCAAGGTCGAGATCGCCGGCGACGACATGATCGTCGAAGGCCGCGGCCATGTGCCGGGCGGCGGCGTTGTCGCCACCCACATGGATCATCGGATCGCGATGTCGGCGCTGGTGATGGGGCTTGCCGCCGATACGCCGGTGAAAGTCGACGACACCACGTTCATCGCGACGAGCTTTCCCGATTTCATCCCCATGATGCGCGGGCTGGGGGCCGACCTGTCATGATCATCGCCATTGATGGACCCGCGGCGTCGGGCAAGGGGACTCTCGGCAAGCGGCTGGCCGCGCATTATCACTACCGGCATCTCGACACCGGGCTGATCTATCGCGCCGTCGCCAAGGCGATGCTCGATGCCGGCGCGGACCTCGCCGACGAAATGGCTGCGGTTGCGATTGCCCAGGCGCTCGATCCGGCCGTCTTCGGCGACGTGGCGCTGAAATCCCAGGACGTCGGCGCCGCCGCCTCGGTGGTTTCCGCCCATCCGCAGGTGCGGCGGGAGCTGCTCGCGTTCCAGCGCAATTTTGCGGCAGGCCCGCCCGGCGCGGTGCTCGATGGCCGCGATATCGGCACCGTGATCTGTCCCGAAGCGGAGGTGAAAATCTTTGTCGTGGCGCGCCCCGAGGTGCGGGCCCAGCGGCGCACGCTCGAAATGCAGGCGCGCGGCGAAAAGGTCGACGAGGCGGCGGTGCTCGCCGATATCCTCAAACGCGACGAGCGCGACCGGAATCGCTCGGCGGCCCCGCTGCGGCGGGCCGACGATGCCCACGAACTGGACAATTCCGATCTGGACATCGAGGGCGGGGTGCAGGCCGCTATCGCCATCGTTGAAGCCGCCCGGGCCAGGCGCTGAGTTTTCGGGACGCGCCGCAATTTGGGCCGGTGACCCCGGAATTTGTGCGGCCCGGCGTCAAAAAAGGCCCGCCGCAGGCCGGCTTTTGACGGCTCGCAGGGTTGCTCCCGCCGCGCCCCGCCGCTATATCCTCCGGGTCCGGGCTGCATCGATCCTGTCGAGGCTGTCCGCGCGGGCCGGCCGGAAGCACGATCTTCCGCCGTCATTGGAGGAACGCCCGCCGCGGTCTTGAAGCCGATGCCCCTGAGGTCAGAATGGCCTCGTAACGCCCCCGGTCCTGAACTTTACCGTATCGCTTGTGCAGGCACCCGCCGGCCCGTTCGCGCAGACCTTTCGGTTTGCAGGAATGGTCGTCAGAGGCTGCGGACCTTTGGCACTGGACACGCGATGCGCTCATCAACCCGCTGCCGGCAACCCGCATTTTGGAGAACAAATGTCTTCGACTGCTACTTCTTATAATCCGTCGCGTGATGATTTCGCCGCGATGCTCGACGAGTCCTTCGCGGGCGGCAACGTGCAGGAAAGCTCCGTCATCAAGGGCAAGGTTGTTGCCATTGAGAAGGACATGGCCGTCATCGACGTCGGCCTGAAGACCGAGGGCCGCGTGGCCCTTCGCGAATTCAACGGTCCCGGCCGCGAGAACGAACTCAAGGTCGGCGACGAAGTCGAGGTGTTTCTCGACCGGATCGAGAACGCACTCGGTGAAGCCGTGCTGTCGCGCGACAAGGCGCGCCGCGAGGAAAGCTGGGGCAAGCTCGAGAAGGCCTTCAACAACAACGAGAAGGTCAACGGCGTCATCTTCAATCAGGTCAAGGGCGGCTTCACCGTGGATCTCGACGGTGCCGTGGCCTTCCTGCCGCGCTCGCAGGTCGACATTCGTCCGATCCGCGACGTTGCGCCGCTGATGAACAATTCGCAGCCGTTCCAGATTCTCAAGATGGATCGCCGTCGCGGCAATATCGTCGTGTCGCGCCGTACGGTGCTCGAAGAGACCCGCGCCGAGCAGCGCCAGGAGCTGGTGCAGAACCTCGAAGAGGGTCAGGTGATCGACGGCGTGGTCAAGAACATCACCGACTACGGTGCGTTCGTTGACCTCGGCGGCATCGACGGCCTGCTGCACGTCACCGACATCGCGTGGCGTCGCGTCAACCATCCGACCGAAGTTCTCACCATCGGTCAGACGGTGAAGGTCAAGATCATCAAGATCAACCACGAGACCCACCGCATCTCGCTCGGCATGAAGCAGCTGCTGGACGATCCGTGGCAGGGCATCGAGGCCAAGTATCCGATCGGCGCTCGCTTCACCGGCCGCGTGACCAACATCACCGACTACGGCGCGTTCGTCGAGCTGGAGCCGGGCATCGAAGGCCTGATCCACGTTTCGGAAATGTCGTGGACCAAGAAGAACGTGCACCCTGGCAAGATCGTCTCGACGACGCAGGAAGTCGAAGTGCAGGTTCTCGAGGTGGATTCGGTCAAGCGCCGCATCTCGCTCGGCCTCAAGCAGACCATGCGCAATCCGTGGGAAGTCTTCGTCGAGAAGTACCCGGTCGGCGCGGTGGTCGAAGGCGAAGTCAAGAACAAGACCGAGTTCGGCCTGTTCCTTGGCCTCGACGGCGACGTGGACGGCATGGTCCATCTCTCCGACCTCGACTGGAAGCAGCCCGGCGAGCAGGTCATCGACAACTTCAAGAAGGGCGACATGGTCAAGGCCGTCGTTCTCGATGTCGATGTCGAGAAGGAGCGCATTTCGCTCGGTATCAAGCAGCTCGAGGGTGACCCCTTCGCGGAGCCCGGCGACGTCAAGAAGGGCGCCGTCGTGACCTGCGAGATCCTTGAGGTGAAGGACACCGGCATCGAAGTGCAGATCGCCGGCACCGACTTCACCACCTTCATCAAGCGTTCGGAGCTTGCGCGTGATCGCAACGACCAGCGCGCCGATCGCTTCGCTGTCGGCGAGAAGGTCGATGCCCGCGTCATCCAGTTCGACAAGAAGGCCCGCAAGGTCCAGGTGTCGATCAAGGCGCTCGAAGTCGCCGAGGAAAAGGAAGCCATCGCGCAGTACGGTTCGTCCGATTCGGGCGCGACGCTGGGCGACATTCTCGGCAACGCGCTCAAGAAGCGCGAGAAGTAAGGGACGCAACGCCGCGCACGGCGTTACCGCAATCAGGGCTCCGGATTTTCCGGAGCCCTTTTTGTTTGGCCGCAAACTGCGCAGGGATGTTCGGCCATATAGTTTGGAACGGGTCGAACGGGAAAGCGGCGATATAAGGCGGCCTTCTTCAAATTGCATCGCAATTGATGTATTGGAGTCACCTCATATCAAGGTGCTGCCGACACAACCGTGTCGCGCGATCGCGTTGCACTTTTGGAGATGCCTTGGCGTCTCCGCCGGACAAGTTTCGCCAAGGCTGCATTGCCTTCGCGCCTTCGGGAGAGTTGCCATGTCGTTTGAGTCCGATGTGATCGTCGATCGCCGGCGGATGCGCCGTAAGCTGACGTTCTGGCGGGTCGCTGCCGCCGGTGTTGCCATTGCGGCGATTGCGGGCCTCGCCGTTGTCGTGACGCCGGGGGGCCGCGCGGCGATCACCGGATCGGGCGAGATCGCGCGGATCAAGATCGACGGTCTGATCCGCAGCGACCAGGCGCGTGTCGAGGCGCTGGAGCGGCTGGAGAAATCGTCGGCTTCGGCCGTCATCGTGCATATCAATTCGCCGGGCGGCACCACGGCGGGTTCCGAACAGCTCTACGATGCGATCACCCGGCTGCGGGCAAAAAAGCCGGTCGTGGTTGTGGTCGAAGGCCTGGCGGCATCGGGCGGATATATCGCGGCGCTGGCTGCCGATCGCATCATTGCCCAGCAAAGCTCGCTGGTCGGTTCGATCGGCGTGCTGTTTCAGATTCCGAATGTCTACGAGTTGCTGAAGACCCTCGGCGTGAAGATCGAGGAAGTGAAGTCCTCGCCGCTGAAGGCCGCGCCCAATGGCTACGAGCCGACATCGCCGGAAGCGCGTGCCGCGCTCGATGCGCTGGTCAAGGATTCCTATACCTGGTTTCGCGATCTGGTGAAAACGCGGCGCGTCATGGACGATGCGACTCTCCAAACCGTGGCCGATGGTCGCGTATTCACGGGCCGTCAGGCGATTGGACTGAAGCTGGTTGATCAGCTTGGCGATGAAAAAGCCGCTGTCGCGTGGCTGGTGGCGGAGAAGAAGATCAAGCCGAATACGCCGGTGAGGAATTTCAATCTCTCGCCTCGCTTCGGCGATATGACGTTCCTTCGCGCGACGGCCGCGATGACCCTGAATGCCCTTGGATTAGGCACTCTCGCGCGACAGATCGAGCAGACCGGCGTGATCTCGTCAGCCGATCAGCTTGGTCTTGAGGGAATGCTGGCGTTGTGGCGACCTGCAGTCCCCAATTGAATGTTTTGAATCTGGTTTCACGCGCATATGTCGCGGTGCGGTAGCCGCCTGAAACCGGGTTCAAAGCATTTGTCACGTGATTTCGCGACGTTCCGGAGAAAGGAAGCGACTTGACAGCGCAACTCTTTTTCAAGGAAATGCAACCCCGTAAGTTCTCCGAGTAGCTTAGTCGATGATCAAATCCGAACTCGTCCAGCGTATCGCCGAGCACAATCCGCATCTCTACCAGAGAGACGTGGAGAACATTGTGAATGCGATCCTCGATGAAATCGTCGCAGCATTGTCGCGCGGCGACCGGGTTGAGCTGCGGGGCTTCGGTGCGTTCTCGGTGAAGCATCGTCCGGCGCGAGCGGGCCGCAATCCGCGTACCGGAGAGCATGTTCCGGTCGAACAGAAGAGTGTGCCGTTTTTCAAGACCGGCAAGGAAATGCGCGAGCGGCTCAACCGTGACAACGGCAGCGGAAACGACGCCGACGCGGCGTCCTGACCCCTTGCGCCCGCGCGTCGCCAAGCGCGACGAGGAAAGATCGCGATGCGCAAGTTTCTCAATACCCTGATCGTCCTTCCTCTCGCGCTGATCTTCATTGCATTCGCGGTGGCCAACCGCCACTTCGTGACCCTGTCGCTCGATCCGTTCAATTCGACGAATCCGGCGGTGGCGCTGACACTGCCGCTATTCGTGGTGGTGATCGCGATGGCAGCCCTTGGGGTGATCGCGGGCGGGATCGCGACCTGGTTTGGCCAGCGCCGCTGGCGTCGCGCGGCCCGGCGGCTGGAAGGCGAACTGCACGACACCCGCACCCGGCTTGCCAGCACGGAAGCGAGCCTCGCGCAGGTTCGGAACAGGGCTGGCGGTTCGCCGGGGCCGGTTATCAGCGGCCAGATCCCGTATTTCGCGGGCATTGAGCGAGACAAGCACGGCGCGCCGTTGTAGAACGCGCCGGTCTTTTCCTGATCGTTGGTCTGCCAAGGAACCATGTCCCTGCTGGTCAAAATATGCGGTCTGTCCACCTCCGGGACGCTCGAAGCGGCCCTGGATGCGGGCGCCGATATGGTCGGCTTCGTGTTTTTCGAGGCCTCGCCCCGGCACGTCGATTTGGGGACGGCGCGCGAACTGGGACGGCTGGCCGGCGGCCGCGCGACCAAGGTCGCGCTGACCGTGGATGCCGATGACGCCACCTTCGAGAACATCATCGAGACCCTGCGGCCCGCGATCCTGCAACTGCATGGCCGCGAGAGCGTGGCCCGGGTGCGTGACATCAAGCAGAAATTCGGCCTGCCGGTGATGAAGGCAATTCCGGTCGGCTCCGCTGCCGATCTTGCGGACCTGCCGGGCTATGCCGCCGCTGCCGATCGCATTCTGTTCGATGCGCGCGCACCGAAAGATGCGACCCGGCCCGGTGGCCTTGGCGTGCCATTCGATTGGCAGTTGCTGAAGGATCTCAGGCTGGATGTGCCGTTCATGTTGTCCGGCGGTCTCACCATCGACAACGTTGCCGAGGCTGTTGCGATCGCCCGCCCCGGCGGTGTCGATGTGTCGTCCGGGGTGGAGAGTGCGCCCGGCGTTAAGGACCCCGAGATGATCCGTGCCTTCATTCGCGCTGCACGCGCGGCGGAGGTCAATTCCGAGAACACGAAAGTTGCGAGCCGCGCATGAGTTTGCCTCTGCCCAATTCCTTCCGCTCCGGACCCGACGAGCGTGGCCATTTCGGCATGTTCGGCGGACGGTTCGTCGCCGAAACGCTGATGCCGCTGATCCTCGACCTGGAAAAGGCCTATGCCGACGCCAAGGCCGATCCTGCGTTCCAGCGCGAGATGAATGTCTATCTCAAGGACTATGTCGGCCGGCCGTCGCCGCTGTATTTCGCCGAACGCCTGACCGAGCATCTCGGCGGCGCGAAGATCTACTTCAAGCGCGAGGAGCTCAATCACACGGGCTCGCACAAGGTCAACAACGTGCTCGGCCAGATCATGGTCGCGCGCCGCATGGGCAAGAAGCGCATCATCGCGGAGACCGGCGCTGGCCAGCACGGCGTTGCCACCGCGACGCTGTGCGCGCGCTTCGGCCTCGAATGCATCGTGTACATGGGCGCGGTGGACGTCGAGCGGCAGCAGCCCAATGTGATCCGCATGGAAATGCTCGGCGCGAAGGTCGTGCCGGTGCAATCCGGTTCGCGCACGCTCAAGGATGCGATGAACGACGCGCTGCGCGACTGGGTGACTAATGTCGCAACCACGTTTTACTGCATCGGCACGGTGGCCGGTCCGCATCCCTATCCGATGATGGTGCGCGACTTCCAGTCGGTGATCGGCGTGGAGACGCGTGCGCAGATGCAGGAAGCCGAAGGCCGTCTGCCGGATTCGCTGGTTGCCTGCATCGGCGGCGGCTCGAACGCCATGGGACTTTTCCATCCCTTCCTCGACGATCCATCGGTCGAGATCTTCGGCGTCGAGGCGGCGGGCCATGGCCTGACGCAACTGCATGCCGCGTCGATCGCGGGTGGGCGTCCCGGCGTGCTGCATGGCAACCGGACTTACCTCTTGATGGACGACGACGGCCAGATCCAGGATGCGCATTCGATTTCGGCAGGCCTCGACTATCCGGGTATCGGCCCCGAGCACTCATGGCTGCACGAAACCGGTCGCGTGACCTATCTGTCGGCGACCGACGAGGAGGCGCTGGCCGCGTTCCAGTTGCTGTCGCGGTTGGAGGGCATCATTCCCGCGCTGGAGCCAGCGCATGCCATCGCCAAGGTGATGGAACTCGCGCCGAAGCGGCCGAAGGATCATCTGATGGTGGTGAATCTGTCGGGTCGCGGCGACAAGGACGTGCCGCAGGTCGGCGATATTCTCAAAGGCAGGAAGAAGTGACCACGCGCATCGACACCCGTTTCGCGGATCTGAAGAAAGAAGGACGCGCGGCGTTCGTCACCTTCGTGATGGCCGGCGATCCCGATCGTGCGACCTCGCTCGAGATCATCAAGGCGCTGCCCAAAGCCGGCGCCGACATCATCGAGATCGGCATGCCGTTCACCGATCCGATGGCGGACGGGCCCGCGATTCAGGCCGCGGGCCTGCGCGCGCTGAAAGCTGGCACCACGCTGAAGAAGACGCTCGCTCTCGTGCGCGACTTCCGCAAGGACGATGAGCGCACGCCGCTGGTGCTGATGGGCTATTACAATCCGATCTATATCTACGGCGTCGACAAGTTTCTCGCCGATGCCAAGAGCGCCGGGGTGGACGGGTTGATCATCGTCGATCTGCCGCCCGAGGAAGACACCGAACTGTGCATTCCGGCGCTGAAGGCAGGACTGAATTTCATTCGCCTCGCAACGCCGACCACTGACGACAAGCGGCTGCCGGCGGTACTCGCGAACACCTCCGGCTTCGTCTACTACGTCTCGATCACCGGCATCACCGGCGCGGCCTCTGCCGACACGGCGCAGGTGCGCGAGGCGGTGGCGCGGATCAAGCGTCACACGGAGTTGCCGGTGTGCGTCGGATTCGGCATTCGCACGCCGGAAGCTGCGCGCGGGATCGCGCAGGCCGCCAATGGCGCCGTGGTGGGATCTGCTCTGATCGATGCGCTGCGCGCCTCGCTTGACGAGCAGGGCCATGCCACGGCCAGGACAGTTCCCGCGGTGGCCGATCTGGTCTCTGCGCTGGCGCAGGGCGTGCGCGGCGCCAGGCAGGCGGCGGAATAGCTTTCGACCCTCTCCCCTTGTGGGAGAGGGTGCCGAACCGCATTTATGCGGTGAGGCGGGTGAGGGGGTCGAAACGACACTTCATCTCGGATAAAACCCCCTTCACCCGGCGCGCACCTTGCTTTGCGCGGTGCCTGCCACCCTCTCCCACAAGGGGAGAGGGGTGTCATCGTCACGATGGCGATGTTCAAGGAGTTCGAGAAATGAACTGGTTGACCAATGTCGTCCGGCCGAAAATTCGCAGCTTTCTGAAGCGCGAGACGCCGGAGAATTTGTGGATCAAGTGCCCGGATTCCGGGCAGCTCGTGTTCTACAAGGACGTCGAGCAGAACCAGTTCGTCATTCCGGGATCGAACTATCACATGCGGATGGGCGCGACCGCGCGCCTCAAGTCGATCTTCGATAACGAGACCTGGTTTGATGTGGCGTTGCCGGATGTTGCCGCCGATCCGCTGAAATTCCGCGATGAGCGCAAATATGCCGACCGCATTCGCGATGCGCGAACAAAGACCGGCATGAACGATGCGATCAAGGTTGGCTATGGCCGCATCGAGGGCCAGCCTGCGGTGATCGCGGTGCAGGATTTCGACTTCATGGGCGGCTCGCTCGGCATGGCGGCAGGCGAGGCGGTGGTGACCGGCCTTGAACTCGCAGTCGAAAAGAAATCGCCCTTCATTATTTTCGCAGCATCCGGTGGCGCGCGGATGCAGGAAGGCATTCTGTCGCTGATGCAGATGCCGCGCACCACGGTGGCGATCCAGATGCTGCGCGAGGCCAAGCAGCCTTACATCGTCGTGCTCACCAATCCGACCACGGGCGGCGTGACGGCGTCCTACGCGATGCTGGGCGATGTGCAGATTGCCGAGCCCGGAGCTTTGATCGGATTCGCGGGCGCCCGCGTCATTGAACAGACCATCCGTGAAAAACTGCCGGAAGGCTTCCAGCGCGCCGAATATCTGAAGGAGCACGGCATGGTGGACATGGTGGTCCATCGCCACGATCTGCGGCCGACGCTGGCGCGGCTATGCCGCCTGCTCACCAAGGCTCCGGTCTCGCAGGTCGAATCATCGGCCACGGTGCTGGTGGCGCCGGATGTCGAGCCGGTGACGTCCGACGCGCCCTCGGCGTGAACATTCCCTCCATCAGGCCGTCCGTGCCACTCGACGACATTCTGACGCGGCTCGCCGCGCTTCATCCCAAGCGGATCGATCTCACGCTTGACCGGATGTGGCGCATCCTTGATGCGCTGGGCCATCCTGAACGCAAGCTGCCGCCGGTGATCCATGTCGCCGGTACCAACGGCAAGGGATCGACCGTCGCATTCCTGCGCGCGATGCTGGAAGCGGCGGGTTTGCGTGTTCACGTTTACACCTCGCCCCATCTTGTACGGTTCAACGAGCGTTTCCGTCTTGGAAAAATCGGTGGCGGCGTGCTCGCGACCGATGAGCAACTCCGCGCCGCGCTCGATCGCTGCGAGCGCGCCAATGCCGGCGCGCCGATCACCGTATTCGAGATGGAAACAGCCGCGGCGTTCTGTCTGTTCGCGGAGCATCCGGCCGATGTGCTGCTGCTGGAAGTGGGTCTTGGCGGGCGGCTTGATGCCACCAACGTCATCGAGCGACCGGCTGCGAGCGTGATCACGCCGATCGGCATGGATCATGTTGAATTTCTCGGTGACACGCTTGAGAAGATCGCGGGCGAGAAGGCCGGCATTATCAAGAAGGGTGTTCCGGTGATCAGCGCCGAGCAGCCGCTCGAAGCCGAGACCGTCATCGAAGCGGTTGCGAAAAAGCTGCGCGTGCCGCTGCATATGGCCAATCAGCACTGGCATGTCGCCGTCGAGCGGGGGCGGCTGGTTTATCAGGACGAGCGCGGGCTGCTCGATCTGTCGGCGCCGCGCCTGTTTGGGCGCCATCAGTTCGGCAATGCCGGCCTCGCGATCGCAACCTTGCGCGCGATCACCGATGTCAAGGTAGATCAGTCGGCGTTTGAGCACGGCATTGCGCGCGCCGAGTGGCCGGCGCGGATGCAGCGTCTGGTCTCGGGCGCGCTGGTCGATCACGCCCCGAAGGATGCCGAGGTCTGGCTTGACGGCGGCCACAATGTCGATGGTGGCAAGGTGGTCGCGGCGGCGCTGGGCGATCTTGAGGAGCGGGTGTCGCGCCCTCTTGTGGTCGTGGTCGGGATGATGGGCAACAAGGACGCCGGCGGATTTCTCGCGAATTTTGCGGGTCTCACCCGTCACATCATCGTGGTTCCGATCCCCGATCAGGACAACGCCATGCAGCCCGATGTGCTGGCGGACGCCGCACGCCGCCTCGGCATGCGCGTGGAGAGCGCAGCGGGGGTTGCCGAGGCGCTGCGGCGTATCTCCGCGCTGGCCTATGAGGTGCCGCCGCGCATCCTTGTCACCGGCTCGCTTTATCTCGCCGGTCATGTGCTGGCGGAGAACGGCACGCTGCCGCAATAAGAAAACGGCCGGCGTTGCCGCCGGCCGCTTTACGCAATCAGTCGAAGAAAATCAGACCGCCGAGCTGATCCACTGCTGCAGCTTCTGCTTCGGTGCGGCACCGACCTGGCGCGAAGCCATCTCGCCGCCCTTGAAGATCATCAGGGTCGGAATCGACATCACGCCGTATTTCGACGCGGTCTTCGGGCTCTCGTCGACATTGAGCTTCACGATCTTGACCTTGTCGCCCATTGCACCGGCGATCTCGTCGAGTGCGGGTGCAATCATGCGGCACGGACCACACCACTCCGCCCAGAAATCGACGACGACCGGGCCGTCCGCCTTGAGAACTTCCGCATCGAAATCGGCGTCCGAAACCTTGCCCACACTCATGTCATGCCTCGTTGGATGAAAAGCGCGCGACTTGGGAATCGCGCGCCGGAAAACATGAAGCCAACCTATGAATGCCCTGTTGCCGGGTCAAGGCTGGTCACGATGACATGATGGCGAGCCAGCTCCGCGTCCAGCGCGGGGGCTAAAATCTCCATCATTTCAGGGTGTTCGGTCCAGAGCAGGAAACAGCGGACAGCCCGGCCGGGATAGAGGTTGGCGAGGACTTGCCGGTACAGCGCGAGCTGGCGGACGTAGTCGCGGGGCGCCGCGCCGGCGGTTTTCGGCGGCGCATGGTTGGTTTTGTAGTCGACGATCAGGATTTCGGCGGGCGTCACCACCAGCCGGTCGATCTGGCCCGAGACCAGCGCCGGGGGCCGGTCGAGCCGCGGCAGGCGGCCGGCGATCGACACCTCGGCGCGGCTGGCGGGAGCGAACAGCGCCTTGAAGCGAGGATCGTCGATCAGCGCGATGACCTGTGTCGCGAGGGTGTCGCGCTCCACCGTGTTCCAGCCGTCTTTATCTCGCGCATTGCGCGCGAGGAATTTTTCCGCGGCGTCGCGGCGGCGTTCAGCGGCCGCATTGGGCAGCGACTGCAACAGACGATGCACCAGCGTGCCGCGTGCGAGGGCTCGCCTGCGCTCCTCGGGCGTTTCGCCGGTCCGCGGCCTGCGCGAGGGTTCCTCGTCGGGGTCCGATGGCCGCAGCAGAATATCTGTCGGCATCGATGTCGCGGCGCGTGTCCGCAGCCATGCCGGCAAGGGGGGCGCGAGCGCCTCTGGCGCTGCTGATATTGCGACCGATTCCGTTTGGCTCTTGCCGCTGCGATGTTCATAGCGTTTCGTCGGCCCGTAAGGGGTCTCGATTTCGCTCGCGATCAGGCTGGAGGCCGCGAGGCCTTTCTCGATCAGGTCATACCACGACAGTGGACGCACATCCTTGCGATTGCCGGGCTGAACACCGCCGACGATCAGCCGATCGGCCGCGCGCGTCATCGCGACATAGAGCAGGCGGCGATATTCATCCTCCGTCTCGGTCTTCATCGCATCGCGGGCGGCGGCAACCGCGGCGGGATCGTCGGCTTTTTTGCCGGCCCACACCACGATGCCCGGCGCGCCCGGCGCGGCGTTACCCTGGGGCAGGCGCACCAGATTGAGTCGCTGGGTATCGGCAGGCGACGATGTGGTGTCGATCAGGAACACCACGGCGGCCTCAAGGCCCTTCGCGCCGTGCACGGTCATCACACGCACTTCGTCGCGCGCGATTTCCATGTCGCGCTTCACCTCGGTATCGGCGGCGCGCAGCCAGGCTATGAAACCCTGCAGCGAAGCGGGCGCCTTGGCTTCATAGGTCAGCGCCAGTTCGAGGAACTCATCGAGCGCGTCGTTTGCTTCCAGTCCGAGCCGGCGCAGGATTTTCGCGCGGCCGCTGTCAACATCGCCGCCAAGCAGCCAGGCGTAAAAGCTGAAGGGCGTCTGCGCCGCATGCTTCGCGCAGGCGTCGAGGTGATCGTGCGCGGACTTCAGTCGCGCATCGCTCGCCGCAGCTTCCGCAAGCGCATCGCGCAACGAGCCTTGCCGTCCGGGTGCAATCCTGAGAAGGTCATCATCGATCAGGCCGAACAGCGGACTCTTGAGTGCGACCGCGAGCGCAAGGTCGTCCTGCGGCAGCAGCAGCGCGTCGGCCAGATTCATCAGGTCGATGATCGCGATGTGCTCGGTCAGCTTCAGGCGATCGGCGCCGGCCACAGGAATGCCGGCGCGTTTGAGTGTCTGGATGACAGCATCGAACGCGGAGCCGCGCCGTCGCACGAGAACGAGAATATCGCCGTAGCTGAGCCGGCGGGTACGGCCGGCCGAGCCGGTCGTCGCGCCGGACGCGATCAGGTTGGAAATCTCAGTCTGCACCCGCAACGCCAGACGCACTTCGGGATCGGATTCGCTGAGCGCGTCGAATGGCGCGTCCCAGCCTTCGATTTCGCGCTTTTCGTCCGGTCGTTCGAGCGGCCAGAGATCGATCGTGCCCGGCGCGGCGTCGCCGAGCGCCATGTGTGGCGGCATGCCGTCGGTGTCGGTGGTGATGCTGCGATAGATCTGCTGGTCGCGGAAGGTGCTTTGGACCGCTTGCAGCACGCTCTCGCCGGAGCGGAACGAATAGGTGAAATCCACGCGCTCGAAGGTGAGGTCGGCTCCCTTGAACCGGCGCTCCAGATCGCGGCGGCGGTGGTCGAACTCGCGCGGCGCGGCGCCCTGGAACGAGAAAATCGACTGTTTCTCGTCGCCCACCGCGAAGATGGTGCGCTTGACGCCGTCCCGCGCGCCGGCGCCGGCCGCAAACTCGGCGATGATGCGCTCGACAATGTCCCATTGGCGCGGGCTTGTGTCCTGCGCCTCGTCGATCAGCACGTGATCGACGCCGCGATCGAGCTTGAAGTGAACCCAGCCCGCGGCGACGCTGTTCAGCATCTCAAGCGTCTTGTCGATCAGGTCATCGTAGTCGAGCAGGCCGCGCGTCTGTTTCTCCTGCCGGTAATTCGCGGCGACGGCGGAGGCGATGGTGAGCAGTGCGTGGGTGCGATCGCGCTGCAGGATCGCGCGCCTTTTCTCCAGAAGCACAAGCAGGCGCTCCTGCTCGCGCCCGAGCCGATCCGCGAAGCCCGGCAGAGGCTCGCTGATCTTCTTGGTGACGATGTTCTTACGCGGTTCGAGGTCGCCGGTCAGGAAGACCGACAGATATAGATCGAACTGCCGGTCTCCCGCTGCTGCCATCGCTTCGCGCAGCCGGGTGGCCTGCTTGGTGTCGTTGGCGGTTCCGGTATCGAGTGTGGCGGCGGCGCTTTCCCACTCGCTGCGCGGCAGATGCGGCCCATCAAGAATTTCGCGGTCGATATCCTCCAGTCGTTCATCAAGATCGACGCCAAGAGTGCTGGCCACCTGCGTCATCGCCGCATCGATCGAGCCGGCGCTGTCCGACCACGCCATGAAATGCTCTCGGCTCAGACACGCTTCGCGCACAACGTCCTGAAAGGTCACGTCGGCAGCCTGGGTCATCGCCAGCGTCAGCGCGCGGCCCAACGGTAACTCGGGCGCGCGGGCAGCCTCGAGCAGAACGCCGAGATTGGCGCGTTCCATCATGTCGTTCTGGTCGCGGTCGTCGAGCACCGCGAAGCGCGCCGGCACATTGGCCTCGAATGGAAACTGCTGCAGAAGACGCGTGCACAGCGCGTGGATGGTCTGCACCTTCAGGCCGCCGGGCGTTTCCAGTGCGCAGGCGAACAGCTCGCGGGCGCGCTTCCGCATTGCCGCAGTCGGCCGCACCGCGCCGGTCGAGAGGATCGCGGCATCGAGATCGGTGTCGTCCAGCGTGACCCAGTGACCGAGCGTCGAGAACACCCGCTCCGCCATGTTGGCGGCGGCGGCCTTGGTGAAGGTGATGCACAGGATCTTTTCTGGCGCGACGCCGGCGAGCAGTAGCCGGATCACGCGGTGAACCAGCACGTGGGTCTTGCCGGCTCCGGCGTTGGCGGCGACGAACGCGGAAATTTCCGGATCGGAAGCCCGTGCCTGTTTGGCTGTCACCTCGACCGGAACGTTGCTGCGGGGCGCCTTCATGCGTCGCCCCCACCAGTTCCGCCGGTCGCCGACCATTCCTTGATGCGCGCGAGGTCGTCATAGTGGCCGTAGCGGTTCGACCACATCGACAGCGCCAGCGCGCGATAGGGCTGTTCGTCGTTGTCGAATTGTCGGATCAGAGCTTCGAGCTTCTTGCGAGCTTCGTCGGCCACCTGATCGGGCGAGGTGCTGTCGTTTTTATCGAGCGCGAGATTGAGATGTTCGGCCTTGCCCGGCGGATTGTTGCCGCTGAGCCGGACATACATCAGTTCCTTGACCGATCCGCCTGACGGGATGCCGTCGAAGCCTCCCTCGCGCAAAATGGCGGCTTCCAGCGAAAGCTGCGGCGCGAGACCGAGCCGCACCTGCTTGCCAGTTCGTGTCTGGCCGGTCTTGTAGTCGAGTACTGCGAACGTGCCATCCGTATTGTGCTCAATACGGTCTGCGCGCGTGGTGAGGGTGAACACGCGCCCATCGTCGAGCGAAATTCGTATCTTGCCGCTGATCTCTGCATCGATCCAGGCAAGGGCGGATCGCCGCTCGATCTCCCATCCCGCAAACCACGTCGCAATGCGCTGGAAGCGCGGCCACCACAGTGCCCGCGCCTCGGGGCGCTCCATCAACGGCGCGAAATGTTTTGCGCCGATCTCGATCAGCGCGCCGGAAATGTCGTCTGGCAAATTTTGGGAAAAGCGCTGGGTAAACTCGCCGATGGTTTCGTGGATCGCCGAACCGCGATCCGCCGCCGATAGCGGCATGTCCACCGGATCGAGCGGAGCGAGCCTGAGGATGCGTTTGGCGAAGATCGAATAGGGATCGCGCAGCCAGTCCTCGATCTCAGTGACCGACATGGCGAGCGGCCGCAGCGCGCGGGGCGGCTTCGGTGCCGGCTGCGAGACCGGCGTCACCGTCGCCGGCCGATCGAGCTCCTCGGCAAAGCGGATGTAATGATCGCCTCGTTGTCGGACCTCTGCCCAGCGCTCTTCGCCGGCGACGGCCTCGAGGCGATGGAGGAATCGCGAGGCCACGGCCGGCGCACCGCCGGACTTCGCTGGATGAGTCAGGATGACATCGTCATGGCCAAGCAGCTGCGCGAAGTCGTGCGCGGAAAGACCGATGCGACGCTCGGGTAGATCGAGGCCAAGCTCGTGGCGCATGGGGCGGCTCAGCCATGGATCGATGCGCGGCTGTGGCGGCCATGTGCCTTCGATCAGGCCGCCGAGAATGATGCGATCGCAATGCGTCAGGCGGGCTTCGAGCAAACCGTAGATGCGCAGCGCCGCGCCCGGCGCTTGCGCGCGGCGGACGATACGGTCTGCGAAGGCGGTGCGGAAAACCTCCGGATAGTCGGCAGGCGGCACCAGAAATCCGTTCGGTGCGCTTGCCGCGTTCTCCGGCGCATCCTGCAACAGATCGTCGAGCGCTCTGGCCAGGCTGTCGCCGTCCGGCCCCTCGAAGATGTGCGCAATACCCGCGTCATCGGTGGTGAGCGCCTCCAGCACCGCGCGATGGCGAGCCGCGAGCGCCGTGACGTCCACCGGCTTGCCGTCGCGCAGTTCCTCAAGCGGCCTGAGCGCCGCCGCCAGCGCGTCGATCAGCGACTTTGCACGATCGAGACGGTCATCCTCGAGTTGGGCGCGCGGTTCGGAGCGATGAAGCGCGGATATCTCACTACGCTGAAGCTTGCCCAGTTCATCGCGAAAGCGGGTAAAGTCACGGGCGAGACCTGCCGTGCCTGCCTGCGGTCTCGTGCCCCGTAGCAGCGCGATCTCGAGAGTCTGAACTGCATCCCTGTGCTCGTTCTCCGGTCTGCCGAGGCGCAGCAGCGGATGTTTGAGCAGCGCGAGCAGGGTGGCCGGCGCGAGATTGTCCGCGATGGTCTGCGCTGTCAGCCGTGCAAACAGTCCGGCCGGCGTATCCATCAGGCTGTCGCCGCCTGAATCGTCATAAGCCAGCGACCAGCGATCCAGCGCGGCCATCACCCGCCGCGCCAGCGCGCGATCCGGCGTCACCAGCGCTGCCGTGCGGTGATCTTCATAAGCCCCGCGCATGGCAACCGCGATGGCGAGTGCTTCCATCTCGGGATTGGGCGCTTCGACAACCGCAAGCCTGTCGATACCGCGCGTGATTCGCACTGCGATGTCGGGTTTGCCGAGTTGCGATGACCATTTCGCGCTGGAGCTCGCGGGCCGCATCGCTTCCGACACCAGAGTTTCGCGACCTTGAGGCAAGGCAAGCTGTGCCACGTCTTGTCGCGCGATTCCGAAGCGCGTCAGCAATCCATGCAACGCGAACTGCGGATGACTCGACAATGGCGACGCGATCGATTTTCCCGTGGCATCGCGCACACCCCCGATCGATTGCCACGAGTCCTCATCGAGCTCGGTATCAAGTCCAGGCAGGACCACCGCGCCTTGTGGAAGTTGTGCGATGGCACGAAGGAATTTTGCCGTGGCCGGCATCGAGCCGGTGGAGCCGGCCGCGATCACAGGCCCGGACTGATGGGTCTTCAATCGCGCGGCCTCGGCTTCGATCAGCAGGTCGCGCCGCGCTGCCGGCTCGATCCTGCCGGCGGCAGCCATCACGCCGGGCCAGACATCCTTGGCGATGCGCAGGAATTGGAGGGTTTTCTGCCAGTAAACGTCGAGGTCGTCAGGAACGAGGCCGTCAAGCGCGCGCCAGTCCACGCCGCGCGTCACCATGTCGTCCATCAGCCGTGCAAGATCGTCGGCGAGGCCAAGCGTCGAAGCCGGTCCGCCGGCCACCAGCGGCGCGGACGCGGGATCGTCGGGCTTGAGCTGCTTCGCCCACGCCGCAACCAGTTGCGCGAGCGTCAGGCGCCGTTCGAGACCATCGAGTGCCGGCGAAATATCGAGCGCGGAGAATTCCGGCTCGCTCTGGGCCTGCGCGAATTCGATCTCGTCCTCGTCGACATTGCCGAGCGGCACGATGCGCGGCAGCAGCACCGCGTCGGTTCGCATCACATCGAGAAAAATCTCGCGCGCCATGCGTCCGGCGCGCCGGGTCGGCAGATAGAGCGTGACATCGGCCAGCCGCTCGGCGCTATCGCGCGCGTCGAAGCCCTCGATCAGCCGTCCCTCGACCAGGGCGGCGATGACCGTGCGCAGAAACGGTGCGGAGGAGGGAACATTGAAAACGCGCATGATGTCCCGATTCGATCAGGGCTTATCATGGCACGTGCAGGGCGGTGAAGGGGAGTATCGAATTACGCCGCGCTGGCGAGAAGGGCGGCTTCGGCTGCGCTGACGGCATCGGGTGTGCCGACATGCATCCACACGCCTTCGAGGCGCAGCCCGAACAGCCTCTCCTGCTCGGCGGCGCGATCGAAAATTTTCGTCAGCGAGAATTCGCCTTGCGGCGCATCGCGAAAAATCTGCGGCGACATGATCGCGGCCCCCGCATAGACGAAGGGAACAATCTGATGTTCCTTGCGCCGGCGCAGGGTGCCGTCGGTCATCATGGCGTAGTCGCCCGCGCCGGAATAGCCGATGCTGCTGGCGGTCGGCGCCATCAGCAACAGGATGTCCATTCTCGCCGGATCGAATGCCTCGGCAAGGCGCGAGAGATTGGGTTGCACGCCATCGATCCACATGGTGTCGGCGTTCAGATGATAGAACGGCTGAGAGCCCAGAAGCGGGAGCGCCTTGACCACCCCGCCGCCGGTACCGAGCACCACGTCGCGTTCGTCGGAAATGACGACACGCGGGGTTTGGCGTGTGGCGACATGCCGGATGATCTGGTCTGGCAGGTAATGCACGTTGACCACCGCGGTGCCGATATCGACCTCCTTCAGCCGGTCGAGCACATGATCGAGCAGGGGCTTGCCGGCGACCTCGACGAGCGGCTTGGGCGTGTGTTCGGTCAAGGGCCGCATCCGCAGGCCGAGGCCGGCGGCGAGAACCATGGCGGTAGTCGGTTTGACGGGCATTATCGGGATGATCTCGCGACAGCGTCGCCGGTCGTTGTCCCGGCGACGATAGCATTCGCCGGGGGGCGGCGCACTGGCGTCTCTCTAGGCCCGGATTGTGACAGCGGTGCGACTCCGGCCTGCGCGCTCAGATCTCGACGACTTGCGCGTTGGCGCTACGCCGCCCTTTCTTTTTGGTATCAGCCGGCTTCAGGAACGTGACGCCGAGTTGCTCTCCGTTCACCCAGGCCAGCTCGCAGCGGCGGTAAGCGAGGCCGGTGGATGACAGCAACAGAAAGAATTCCTTGAGATTGAGGCCTTCGACAGAGCCGTCCACCGTGAGCTTCGCGCCGGTCTCCGAGACGTCCTCGACGAGGCAATTGCGGCGCCATGTGCCGTCGATTCCCATCATGTGAGCGGAAAAGCCCCGCTCGAAGACTACGCGATCGCCCCGTTGCCTTTCAGCCATTCCCGCTGCTCCAGCCAGTTTCGTCCGGCTCCCGCGCCTGCCGCGCGAAAGACAATTCCGCTCGAAATTAGCGGTCAGATGATGAACAGCGGGTAAAGGTCACCGCTCAGACGCCGCAACCGGCGGCGGCACGTGCGCGAGGCTCCATTCCCTGAGCCCGGCGAGCGATGGATGGGCGAAAGCGCGGGTGAGGTAGGTCCAGATTCTGGGCTGATGCCGCAGATAATGCGGCTTGCCGTCGCGCCGGTTGAGGCGTGCGAAGGTGCCGAGCAGGCGAGTGTTCCGCTGGGCGGACATGGCGGCATAGATCCCGGCGAAGGCCGGCGGATCGAACGACGGATCGCTGGCGCGGCGGCGTGCGACATAACGCGCCAGCATGGCGAGCTCGATGTCCTCCGGCACGTCGATCCGCGCATCCTGCAGCAGCGACACCAGATCGTAGGCGGTGGGGCCAATGACGGCGTCCTGAAAGTCGATCACGCCGACCTTGGCGATGCCTTCGCGATCATCGAGCCAGATCAGGTTGGGCGAATGGAAATCGCGCAGCATCCAGGTCTTGGGCGCCTCAAGCGCTTTGGTCAGCAGCTCTCGCCAGATCAGGATGAACTCGGCATGCGCGCGTGGCGGCAGGGTGACATCGCGATCGGGCAGATACCACTCCAGCATCAGGCCGACCTCGACCATCATCGCCTCGAGATCGAAGTGCGGAATATCGTAGGCGACCTGCGCTGTGATCGGCAGGGTTTCGGGCAACGCCTCGCCATGCAGCGCCGCGAGCATGTCGGTGGCCGCCTGATAGCGCTCGAGGATCGGCGCCGGTGGATCGCCGGCGATGAAGGTCGCGGAGCCGAAATCCTCGGTGATGAGGAATCCCGATTCGAGATCGGCGTTGTAGATCGCGGGCGCGGAGTAGCCGCGCTCGCGCAGGCCGGTTGCGATGGCGACGAACGGTTTGACGTCTTCGGCGAGATGGACGGCGGCGCTGTAGCTCTTGCCGTCATAGATCGCCGGTCCATCCGGGCGCGGCGGAGAGTTCATCAGGATCAGGGAGGTGCCCTGGCTGATCAAACGCGAGTATGACCGGGTCGAGGCGTCGCCGGGCATGCGCTGCCGCCGCGCATCAGCCTGTCCGGACATATTGAGGAAGCGGCGGAGCGCGATCAATCGTGCGACTTTCGGCGCGGCGTTGCCAAAGCCGGTGATCTCCGCCGCGCGAGCCGACGTGCCAAGCGAAGGCCGATGGGTCAGCGCGATGTCGATGCGATCGGGCGGCAGCATATCGGGTGCGCGTTCCGGCCATTCGATCAGGCACAGCGTGCCGTCGGGCAACGGCGCGAGCCCGATTTCTTCAAGTTCGGAGGAATCCGTGATGCGGTAGAGGTCCGCATGCAGCAACGGATAGGCGGGAAGCTCGTAAGTCTGTGTCAGCGTGAACGTCGGACTCGGGACCTCGAAGTCGTCGTCATTGGCGAGATAGCGGATCAGCGCGCGCGCCGCCGTGGTCTTGCCGGCGCCGAGATCGCCGGACAGGGTAATGACGTCGCCGGGGCCGATCAGGAGAGCGAGATCAGCCATCAGTTGCGCGGTGGCGGTTTCGTTCGCGAGCGCAACCGAGAAGGTCGAAGGGGCGCTCATTCGGCGGCGTTGCGATGGATGGTGTGATCGATCGGGAATTCGCAGATCACCGTGGTGCCATGGCCGACCACGGAATCCACGCGCACCTTGCCGCCATGCAGTTCGACGAACGAGCGCACCAGCGACAGACCGAGGCCCGCGCCGCGGTGGCGCGATCCGTTTGCATGGCTTTCAAACCAGTTGAAAACCTTGTCCTTGACCTCCGCCGGAATTCCGGGGCCGGAATCCGTCACCGAAAAAATGACGCGGTCATGGTTGCGCCGTGCGCTGAGCGCGATGGTGCTGTTCTGCGGCGAAAAGCCGACCGCGTTGGCAAGAAGATTATAAAGCACCTGCACGATGCGCCGCTCGTCGGCGACAAACGTGCCGATGGTCGGATCGATCTCGACGCGCAGCGCGATGTTCTCGCGCACCAGGCGATCCTGAATTCCGGCCGCGGCATCCTCGACCGTCTTGCGCAAATCCACTGGACCGAGATCGAGGGTCATCGCGCCGGCGTCGATGGTGGCAAGATCGAGGATGTTGTTGATGATCGCGAGCAGCGCATTGGTCGAGGTCGTGATGTAGCCGAGATACTCGCTCTGCTTGACCGACATCGGGCCGGTGGCGGGATCGTTGAGGAAGTGCGCGAAGCCGATGATGGTGGTCAACGGCGAGCGCAGTTCGTAGGATACGTGATGGACGAAATCGACCTTCATCTGGTCGGCGGCCTCGAGCGCCTCGTTGCGCTCGCGCAGCGCGCGTTCGACATTGACGGTGTCGGTGACATCCTGGAACGTCAGCATGGTCGCGCCGTCGGGCAGCGGAATCGTCATGCAGTGGAGCACGCTGCCGTCTCGGCGCTCTAGCCGGAGTTGTACCGAGGAGCGATTGTCGATGCCGGTGATGGCGCCGCGCAGCGCCTGCCATGCGGCGTCATCGTCGAACAGCGGACGGCACCATTGCTCGATGGTTTCGATGTGCGGCTGCTGCGCCAGTTCATCCGCCGACAGTTTCCACATCCGCGCGAAGGGTGGATTAAACAGCCGCGCCCGGCCGTTGCCGCCGAACACGGCAACTGCTTCGGCAAGATTGTCGAGGGTTTCGCGCTGGACCCGCAGCAGGCCGTCGTTCTGGCGCTGCAGCTTGAGGGCTTCGGTGACGTCGTCGAACAGATAGGTGACGCCGCCTTCGGGATTGGGCGTGGTCACGATGCTGATGGCGCGGCCGTCAGGCAGATACCATGTGTCCTTGGTCGGCTCGACCGCGCGATAGGCTTCGTGGAGGCGATTGCGCCACGCCCGGAAGTCCGGCTGCTCCGGAATCTTGCGTTCGGCGCGCAGTTTTTCCAGCACGCTCGAATCATCGGGATTTGAGTCCAGGAAGGTCCGGTCGAGGTCCCAGAGCCGCCGGTAGGAATCGTTGTAGAAGGCAAGGCGTTTGTGGGCGTCGAACACCGCGACGCCGGACGAGAGCTGGTCCAGCAGCCGGCGATGGGCTTCCGCCATCCGAACCAGCGTGGTACCGAGCGCTTCGGCTTCGGTCACATCAATGGCGACGCCGGCGTTGCCGCCGGCCACATTGAGCGCGTGAATATCGAAAATGCGGCGCTGTCCGCCGATCGCGATCGGCACCCGCGCCGTAAAAGCATGGCCTTCCGCCAGCTTGCGCGCCATGTCGTCGCGATCCGCGCTGTCGAGCAGTTCGAGATTGCGGGCCATCGCGTCTGCGACGTCGGCGGCCTCGGTAGCCTGCGCGTAAGCGGCGTTGGCGTAGGTCAGCCCGCCGCCGGTCCGTTTGGCCCAGAGCGGCATTGGCGCTGCGGCGGCAAAAGCGCGCAGTGCATCGGTTTCCTCGAGCAGGCGGTGATGGCGGATGGTCATTTCCGCCAGTTCGAGCCGCAGGCTCGACAGTTCGCGAATCCGGACGATGGCCTGCCCGCCAATGGCGCGGCCCATCGCCTCGATGGTTCGTCCCGCCGAGGTAGCGAGGTTGAGCAGGAAGCCTTCCCCGTGCTCGCGCAGTGCATCGACGGCGCGCTCGATGTCCAGCGCCTGCTCGGGCGGAAGCCAGGTTCCGAAAGCCAGCACGCGTTGCGGCGGATGGGCGGCGCCGCTCGGCATCAGCAGGGCAACATCGCCCGAAATTTCCGGCCGGTCTTCACCCGCCGCCCACGAAATCAGCACCTGCGGTTCGGCAAACAACAGCGCACGGAAACGATCGGATTCGGACTGCAGAACCTGATTTTCGGCGCGCAGGTGCGATTCGGTCTTGGCCGCGCTGAGACGGGCTCGCATCAGGAGAATCGTTGCGACCACCGAGAATCCGAGAACCGAGGCCGCCACCGCCAGCGCCGCAGCTTCCTGACGCTGCAGCCCCGAGAACACGGCGACGACGTGGTCGAGGATATTCGCATCGGCGGCATGCGCGGAAGTCGTCATCGCGCCCAGCACTGCGGCTGCGAAAGACGCGCGCAAGCTTGCTGTGCCGCCGCGCACAATGGAAGTGCATGACAACAGCGTCCGACGCATCGCCCCTATGACGCCCGACATCTACGGTTCCAACTGTTACTCGCGAATCAAGCCACAATATCCCCAACCGGACTCGTGAAGTAAGAGTCCAGACCGTGAACGTGTGTCACGCGGGAGCAGTCCGCGCGCAGTTGCCGGAACGTGCGGGTCCTTCAATCAATTTGAGACAGGTTTTAGCGGCCCGTGGAACCGAAGCCGCCGCTGCCGCGAGCGGTCGTCGTCAGGGATGTCGCGACTGCGAGCTGCGCCTGCACCACGGGCGCGATCACCATCTGCGCGATGCGCTCGCCGCGCCGGATCGCGAAAGGCTCCTTGCCGTGATTGATCAGCAGCACGCAGATCTCACCGCGATAGTCGGCATCCACCGTTCCGGGTGAGTTCAGCACGGTGACGCCGTGCTTGGCGGCGAGCCCTGAACGTGGCCGCACCTGCGCTTCGAAGCCGGACGGCAGCGCGATCACCAGCCCGGTCGGGATCATGGCGTAGGCGCCCGGTGCGAGCACCAGCGGTTCCTGCTCGGGGACAGCGGCCAGCAGATCGAGGCCGGCGGCATCCACGCTTTGATAGGCCGGCAGGGCGAGGCCTTCGCCATGCGGCAGTTGCCGGACATCGACCACGACGGGAACGCTCATGGGGTTGGATCTTTCATCGTTTCAGCGATACGCGCCACGAGCGCGGTGGCGACCTCGTCCTTGGTCATCACCGGCCATGAGTCGACGCCGTCACGGGTGACGATGTGTACGGTGTTGCGGTCGCCGCCCATCACCCCGCTCGCGGGAGAAACGTCGTTGGCGACGATCCAGTCGCAGCCCTTGCGATTGAGCTTGGAAGTGGCGTTATCGAGCAGGTTTTCGGTTTCCGCGGCAAATCCGATGACGAGACCCGGCCGGTCGGCGGTTCGTTTGGAGATCGTTGCCAGGATGTCGGGATTCTCCACCAGTTGCAGCGGCGGCATGCCGGCCGATGTCTTCTTGATTTTCTGCGCGCCCGCATTGGCGACGCGCCAGTCGGCCACGGCGGCAGCAAAGATCGCGATGTCAGCCGGCAATGCCCTCTCGACCTCGGCCAGCATGTTCTGCGCCGATTCGACATGGATCACATCGACGCCCGCAGGCTCGTCGAGATCGACCGGGCCCGACACCAGCGTCACTTTCGCGCCAGCCGCAGCCGCAGCCGCTGCGATCGCGTAGCCCTGCTTGCCGGATGAGCGGTTGGCGATGTAGCGCACCGGATCGATCGGCTCGTGAGTTGGGCCAGCCGTGATCAGCACCGACTTGCCCGCGAGGCCCTGAGCCTGCGGCGGCCGCAGTATTGCTTCGGCCGCGGTGGCAATCTCGATCGGCTCGGCCATCCGGCCGAGGCCAGCCTCGTTGGCTTCGGCCATCTCGCCGGAATTAGGCCCGATGAAGCGGATTCCGTCGCGGGTAAGTTGCGCGACGTTGCGCCGGGTCGCGGCGTTGGCCCACATCAACGGATTCATCGCCGGTGCGACCAGTACCGGGCGGTTTGTCGCAAGCAAGATCGCGGTCGCCAGGTCGTCGGCGAGACCCTGCGCCATCTTGGCCATGAGGTCCGCGGTTGCCGGGGCCGCGATGATCAGATCGCTGTCGCGGGCGAGGCGGATGTGGCCGGCATCGAACTCACTCTGGGCATCGAACAGATCGGTGTAGCAACGCTCGTCGGCCAGTGCGCCGGCGGTGAGCGGCGTCACGAACTGCTGCGCGCCGCGCGTCATCACGCAACGGACATGGATGCGGCGCTCCTTGAGGCGGCGGATCAGGTCCAGCGCCTTATAGGCCGCGATGCCGCCGCCGATTATCAGGGTTACGCGAGGCAGGTCGAGGCCTGCATGGAATGTCTGTCGGGTGGTCCGTGGGGTCGCTGCCGGGGCTGATGCGGTCTCGTTGCCCTCGGCCGCCTCGCGCAGGATGACACGGACCTCATCCTCGACGGAGCGGCCATGCCGGGCGGCGCGCAGCCGCAGGGCGGCCTTCAGGTCGTCATCGAGTTTCCGGACGGTCAGGCTGGCCATGGCATCCTCAAAGATCTCACCGGCCATAGCACATGATTGCAATGCAATCAATTCGTGATGGCGTTGCCATCAATTGTGAAGAGACCACAGGATTCCGAGAAACGCCAAAGCGATAATCCATTGCGCCACCCCGATCCAGCGGGTCTTGCGCGCTTCGGTCTGGCCAATTTTTTCGATGGTTTCGGGCGACAGAACCAGCCCGTTGCGGGTCATGGCGTCCAATTGTTCGAGCACCGTGACCGAGCGGCCGACAATCATGGGCAGGCCCGACAGAACCCGCGCGATCTCGCCGGCGCCGCCGACCGCGCTCTGGATTTTTCCGATCGGGCCGAGATTGCGCTCGATCCATTCGCGCACCACCGGGTCGGCGGTGGTCCAGATGTCGAGTTTGGGATCGAAGCTGCGCGCCACGCCCTCGACCACCACCATGGTTTTCTGCAGCATGATCAGCTCGGGCCGGGTCTGCATGTCGAACAGCCCGGTAACCTCGAGCAGCAGCGTGAGCAGCTTGGCCATCGAGATTTCATCGGCGGAACGATTGTGGATCGGCTCGCCGATGGCGCGGATTGCTTGCGCAAAATTTTCGACGGAGTGATGGGCCGGAACATAGCCTGCCTCGAAATGGACCTCGGCGACGCGACGATAATTGCGCGTGATGAAGCCGAGCAGGATCTCAGCGAGGAACTGGCGCTCCTTCATGCCAAGACGGCCCATGATGCCGAAATCGACCGCGACCAGCCGCTGTTCGTAATCGACGAACAGATTGCCTGGATGCATGTCGGCATGGAAGAAGCCGTCGCGCAGCGCCTGACGCAGGAAGCTCTGGATGACCTTGCGGCCGAGCGCCGGCAGATCGACATGCGCGGCCTCGAGCTTGGCGCGATCGTTCAGCGCAATGCCGTCGATCCATTCCATCGTCAGCACATGATGGCTGGTGCGATCCCAATCGACATTGGGGACACGGAATTCGGGATCGTCGCTGGTGTTCTCCGCCATCTCCGACAGCGCGGCGGCTTCGAGGCGCAGATCCATTTCCATCGCCACCGAGCGCGCGAGCGTTTCGACGATTTCCATGGCCCGCAGCCGCCGTGCTTCCGACGACACGGCTTCGAGCTTGCGAGCGATCCAGCGGAACGAGGACAGGTCCCGACCGAAGCGGGCGGCGACGCTGGGCCGCAGCACTTTCACCGCGACGGTCTTGCGAACGCCGCGATCATCGACCTCGGCGCGGTGCACCTGGGCTATCGAAGCCGCGGCGACTGCCTCGCCGAAAGACGCGAACACCTCGGAAATCGGCCTTTCCAGCGTGGTTTCGACCACCTTGACCGCTTCGCTCTGCGAAAACGGCGGCAGCCGGTCCTGCAGGCTTTCAAGATCGCGCGCCATGGCGACGCCGACGACGTCTGGCCGGGTGGCAAGAAACTGGCCGAGCTTGATATAGGCCGGGCCGAGCCGTGTCAGCGCCCGCGAGAAACGCGATCCGCGCTTGGCGTTCCGCCGTTCGATCAGCCGGGCGAGACGGATGGCAGCCTGCGCCGATGGCGGCAGGGGAGAAGGGTCGATCAATCCGAATACGCCTTCACGCGCGAACACGTAGCCGGCGCGCGCAAGCCGCAAGGTATGAGCGAATGCTGAAATCACAAACGCCAGCCCGAATGCAGCGCGACGATGCCACCCGACATGATGTCGTATTTGACGCGCGAGAAGCCGGCGTCGCGGATCATCTGCGCAAACGCTTCGGGCCGCGGAAACTGCCGGATCGATTCGACCAGATAGCGATAGGACTCCGCGTCGCCGGTGACCGCGCGTCCCATCTGGGGAATGACGTTGAACGAAAACAGGTCATAGAGCTTGTCGAGGCCGGGTACCGTCACCGTCGAAAATTCGAGGCAGAGGAATCGCGAGCCGGGCTTGAGGATGCGATAGGCTTCCTCAAGCGCCAGCGGAATGCGCGGCACGTTGCGAATGCCGAAGGCGATCGTATAGGCGTCAAAGCGATTGTTGCCGAACGGCAGCGACTCGGCGTTGCCTTCGACGAACTGGACCTGATGGTCGAGATGACGCGCAACGGCGCGCTCGCGCCCGACGGCGAGCATGTCGCCGTTGATGTCGCACACTGTCGCCTCGAAACCGAGCCCGCCGGCCGCCGCGGCGCGAAATGCAATGTCGCCGGTGCCGCCGGCCACATCGAGCAGCGCGAACGGCGCGTCGCTGCGCGGCGGATTGAGCGTCGTGACCATCACGTCCTTCCAGACGCGATGCAGCCCGCCCGACATCAGGTCGTTCATCAGGTCATAGCGCCGCGCGACGCTGTGAAACACGTCGTTGACGAGGGTCTGCTTGTCGCCCAGGGGGACGTCCCTGTAGCCGAAATGGGTGGTGTCGTCCGGCCGTTCCATGGTGTTCCGGTCTGTGAGGTCGCTTTTGCGGCGGGACCATAGCGCGCCGCGACGTGGCGCGCTACATACCCTGTCGTGAAGAGCACGCCCGACTTTGCGAGGCATCAAGGTTAACGCCGGAAACGTTGCAGTGAGCTGCCGGGATTTTCGATGACGATCCAGTTCAGTCGTGTGATTCCGATCCTGCGCATGTTCGATGTCGCCAAGGCCCGGGAGTTTTACCTCGGCTATCTCGGCTTTGCGGTCGATTTCGAGCACAGGTTCGAGCCGGACCTGCCGCTGTTCATGCAGGTGTCGCGCGGCGACGCGCGGCTTTACCTGAGCGAACATCATGGCGACGGCTCACCGGGCTGCCACGTCACTATCGAAATGAGCGGCATCGCCGATTATCACGCCGAGCTTGCGGCGAAGAACTACAGATACATGCGGCCCGGTCTCGAGCGGCAATCCTGGGGTGCCACGACCGTCACCGTGTACGATCCGTTCTCAAATCATATCACCTTCAGCGAGCCGTTACCGGCCTAGCACCTTGCCAGGAACTCCCGATGCCTGAACTGCCCGAGGTTGAAACCGTTCGTCGCGGCCTGCAGCCGGTGATGGAGGGGCAGAGAATCGCGCGGGTCGAGACCCGGCGCGGCGATCTGCGCTTTCCGTTTCAGAAGGATTTCACTGCGCGGCTCAACGGCCAGCTCGTGACCGGGCTTGGCCGCCGCGCCAAGTATCTGCTGGCGGATCTGGCGTCCGGCGACGTTCTGCTGATGCATCTCGGCATGTCGGGCTCGTTCCGCGTTGCGCTTCCGGAAGGTGAGACGACGCCCGGCGAGTTTCATTATCCGCGCAGCGAGGATCGTACGCACGATCATGTGATTTTTCACATGGCGTCCGGCGCGGTGATCTCCTTCAACGATCCGCGCCGGTTCGGCGCCATGAAAATTGTGGCGCGCGATGAGATCGAAAACGAGCCGATGTTGCGCGGTCTCGGACCCGAGCCGCTCGGCAATGCATTCGATGCCGCCATGCTGGCGCACGCCTGCGCTGGCAAGAAGACCTCGCTCAAGGCGGCGCTGCTCGATCAGCGCGTCGTCGCCGGACTTGGCAATATCTACGTTTGCGAGGCGCTGTTTCGTTCACATTTGTCGCCACGCCGCCTTGCAGCGACGCTGGCGACGAAAAAGGGCGAAGCGACCGACCACGCAAAGCGCCTGGTGGAGGCGATCCATACGGTGCTCAACGCGGCAATCCAGGCAGGAGGCTCGTCGTTGCGGGACCATCGGCAGACTGATGGCGAGCTCGGATACTTCCAGCACTCGTTCAAGGTCTACGATCGCGAGGGCGAGAAATGCCCGACGCGTGGTTGCAAGGGCACGGTGAAGCGATTTGTCCAGAACGGCCGCTCGACGTTCTGGTGCCCGAGCTGTCAGAAGTGAGTTTCTGCCTCTCCCCGTCGGCGGGGGGAGATCAACTCCCTGTTCACTTCCTCACGCAGATGATGCGCAATACCGCAGCTTTCGTGTCGTTCCGTCCCGACGCGGGCGACACATGATGGGCGCGCAGGAAGGCTTGCACGGCGGAGGCGCTCACCAGTTCGGCCGTTGCTGCAGCCGCGGCAGGGCCCGCAACGATCGCGGGTTTGAGTCGTACGACCCCGGCGAAACTGCCGTCGGCGGCGCCGATCACCGCCGCGCCAGCGAAGCCGGCACCGGGATCGGGAGACAGTGCGCCAGTGTTGCCTCCCGCGATTGCCTTGATCGAGGTGACGGCGGCATGACCTGCCTGGCGCTCGGGATCGGCGATACCGGTGACGATCACATCGGGGCTGCCGTTGCGGGATGGGCGCATTGCCAGCGCTTTCAAATCCGTCGCGCCGTAAATCCGCAGGAGCGCCAGACCACTGGCCTCGTCCTGCGCGATGCGATCGGCATTGCCGTGACCATTGACCACGATCGACGTGCAGCCGGCCACCGCATCGCGGCTTGCGAGGATCGCGCCATCGCTGCCGATCACGATGCCCGTCGAATATTCCACACGCGGAGGCGGGGGCGGGCCTCCGGACTTCTCCGAAAACGGATCGAACGCGCTCGACATGGCGATCACGACCGGCGCCATAAGGCCTTCGGTTGCCTGATCGTAGAGAATGGTGAGGACGCGCACCTCGCTGCCGCGGGTTTGTCCGCGCTGGTAGAATTTCTTCAGCCCCTGCGTTCCGGACAGTACGAAGAACTCGGGCTTCACGGCGCTGTACTCGACCCTGCGTCCGGCCATCGCGCGTTCGCGCGCGGCGACCGTCGCGGTGGTCGCACCCGCCTCTTTTCGGCGATCCAGCGAGATCGCGATTGTGCCCGTGCTCGAAGCCCAGGTGGTGCCATCGGCGGTGCTGGTCATTTTGGGCACCAGCTTGGCCGGCACCCCCAGCCGCGCGCCGGTCACCGGATCGCTGACATGCTTCCAGCCGACATTGGTGCGGAGCTTTCTTGCCGCATCGGACAGGGACACACGCTCCTGCGGATTGAGCACGCCGGTTTGTTTTCCGTTGTGGCGTTTCTGAAAGGCCTTGATTGCAGCCACCATGCGGCTGCTGGGTTCGCCGTCGATCAGGCCGTTGTAGGCGCCGATCCATGCGAGGTCGGACTGGATCGACAGGCGATCAGCCTTGGTCATGGCGCTGGCGGTATCGACCGGGGTCTGCAGCTTCGGCCGCGCCGCGCCCACGGTGCCGTCCGGATGGACCGGGACGGTGGCGATCGGCTTCGGGCTCATCTGCGATGATTTCGCCTGCGGAGCGGCGTGGGTTGTCACGGTAACGCCTGCAGCCGCCATGATGATCAGCGCAGGGATGATCAAGGATTTCATCAGGATTCCCGAGTCTCGACCTGAGCTTGAGTTAAACATACATGGTGGGTCTGCAAAAGTGCCGGGAAGGTTCGGCGCCGGGTCATAAAAGCCAACGTCGGGAATGCGCGTCTCGGAACGCGGGAGTAGTTCGTAAATGCTGACATCGGAGGAGTTGGAGCGCTACGCGCGTCATATCGTGCTGCGCGAGGTCGGTGGCCCCGGGCAGGCCGCGCTCAAGAAGGCACGCGTGCTGGCCATCGGCGCGGGTGGCCTCGGCGCGCCGGCCCTGATGTATCTCGCCGCCGCCGGTGTCGGCACGCTCGGCGTTGTCGATGACGATGTCGTGTCGCTGTCGAACCTGCAGCGCCAGATCATTCATGCCACGTCCGATGTGGGGCGGCCGAAAACCGATAGTGCGGCGGATCGAATTCACGCGCTCAACCCGCATGTTGAATTGCTGACCCATCCGGTTCGTCTCACAGCGGCGAATGCGCTGGAGATCATCGGCGGCTACGACATTGTGGTCGACGGCTCGGATAATTTCTCGACGCGTTATCTGGTGTCCGATGCCTGCTTCCTGGCGAAGAAAACCCTGATCGCCGGCGCGCTCGGTGTGTTCGATGCCTCGCTGACCACGATCCGAGCGCATAAAAGCAATGCGCAAGGGGAGCTGAACCCGACCTATCGCTGCCTGTTTCCCGAAGCGCCGCCGCCGGGCACGACGCCGACCTGCGAGGAAGCGGGGGTGCTCGGCGCACTTGCCGGTGTGCTCGGCTCGATGATGGCGCTGGAGGCGATTCGCGAAATCGTCGGCTTCGGCGAAAGTCTGGTCGGGCGACTGGTGATGATTGATGCGCGCGCGATGCGTTTCGAGACGTTGCGCTATGCACGCGATCCGTCAAATCCGCTCAACGGCGATCATCCCACCATCGCCGATCTGAGTGCGCATCGCTAGCGCAGCCGGCTTCCGGCGCCAGGCGATGTAGGGCCTAGACCATATTGGGCAGTACGCGATCCGGCGGCTTGTGACCGTCGAGGAAGGTGCGGATATTGATGATGACCTTGTCGCCCATCTCGACGCGGCCTTCGATGGTGGCCGAACCCATGTGCGGCAGCAGCACCACCTTGCCGGCCTTGGCGAGCCTGTGCAGCTTGGGCGTGACCGCAGGCTCGTGCTCGAACACGTCGAGCGCGGCGCCGGCAATCTCGCCATCCTCGATCAGCTTGGTCAGCGTGGTCTCGTCGATCACTTCGCCGCGTGCGGTGTTGACGATGTAGGCGTCCTTGCGGATGAGCTTCAGCCGCCGCGCCGACAGCAGATGAAACGTCGCGGGCGTGTGCGGGCAGTTGACGGAAATGATGTCCATCCGCGCCAGCATCTGGTCGAGGCTGTCCCAATAGGTTGCGCGCAGCTCTTCCTCGATCTGCGGTGCGACCGGCTTGCGGTTGTGATAGTGAATCTGCAGCCCGAAGGCATGAGCGCGCCGCGCCACGGCCTGGCCGATCCGCCCCATGCCGATAATGCCGAGGCGCTTGCCGCCGATGCGGTGACCAAGCATCCAGGTCGGCGACCAGCCCGGCCAGTCCTTATGCTCGGTCAGGATCGCGGCGCCTTCGATGAGGCGGCGCGGCACGGCAAGGATCAGCGCCATGGTCATGTCGGCGGTGTCCTCGGTCAGCACTTTCGGCGTGTTGGTCACCGTAATGCCGCGGGCCATCGCCGCCTTGACGTCGATATTGTCGACGCCGTTGCCGAAATTGGCGATCAGCTTCAGCTTCACATCGGGCTGATTGAGGATGTCGGCGGTGATCTGGTCGGTGACTGTCGGCACCAGAATGTCGGCGGTGCGCACGGCTTCGGCGATCTGGTCCGGCGTCATCGGCGTGTCGTCGAGATTGAGCCGCGTATCGAACAGCTCGCGCATGCGCGTCTCGGTGCTGTCCGGCAGCTTCCGCGTCACGACAACAAGAGGTTTCTTTTTAACCGACATCGCTTGCTCTCACGACACTTCCATCCGGTTGTTCAGTCCTCATTAACCGGGCTGTTCGAATGTACGAATTCGGTGCCGGTCGCGGCAGTTCTCGGGAGCTTTAGGCTCTTGGCTTTCGGTCCTCTCTAGCAGAAGGCGGGGCCAACACAAGAACCCAGCAACGCAGGCCGACCAGTGGGGATCGAGGGATGGATGCCGGCGGCTAAATGCCGGTGACATCTGGGAAATTGCGACAGGAACGGACATGGGGTTGAGGTCATATATCGCAGCGGCAGCGCTTGCGGTTGCGTTCTTGAATATGTCGAGCTGGAACGGGCCCGGTGGTGCAGCGCACGCGGCGAAGGACCCGGCGCCGAGCACCCAGAGCGGTCTGCCGGTGCCGCGCTATGTCAGCCTCAAATCCGATCGTGTGAACGTGCGTGCGGGTCCGACCAAGGATCAGGACGTGAGCTGGATCTATACCCGCGCCGGCTTGCCGGTGGAGGTTACGGCCGAGTGGGAGAACTGGCGGCGAGTGCGCGATTCCGAGGGCGCCGAAGGCTGGGTGTATCATTCCCTGCTGTCGGGTCGCCGGACTGCCGTCATCACCATGAAGCACAAGGACGAACTGGCGACGCTGTACGACCGCCCCGAAAAGGACAGCGCGGTGGCGGCGCGGCTGGAGGCGGGGGTCGTTGCGCAGGTCAAACACTGCGGCAATAGCTGGTGCCGCATCGTCGGCCATGGGTTCGACGGCTGGATCGAGCAGCAAAGGCTGTGGGGCGTTTACGCCGACGAGAAGATCGACTGATCGGAAGGCCCGGTCTTTCGAAATGAGAGCATAAAAAATGCCGGGCAGATGCCCGGCATTTTTTATGAAAGTCGGTCGGTCTCAGCGCTTCTTGCGCAGGCGAACCACCATGTCGATGCGGCTGATTTCATAGCCTTCCGGCACGTCCGGCATCTTCTGCAGCATCAGATGCGGATCGGGAATATCGACCAGTTCGTGATTGCCTTCGAGGTAGAAATGGTGGTGCGCCGACACATTGGTGTCGAAATAGGTCTTGGTTCCGTCGACGCTGACCTGACGGAGCAGGCCGGCTTCAGTGAGCTGGTTCAGCGTGTTGTAGACGGTCGCGAGCGACACCGGCACCTTGGCGTGGGTCGCTTCTTCGTAAAGCATTTCCGCGGTCAGGTGGCGATCGCCCTTGCCGAACAGGAGCCAGCCCAGCGCCATGCGCTGACGGGTCGGCCGCAGGCCAACCGATTGCAGCATCTCGTTGACGTCATGCCACGGGCAGCCGGTCAGAACCGGAGCATGGCTATGAGCCGGATGCTCAAGGTCGGGACGCTCGGCGGCGTCCTGGCGCTGGTCGGTGGCAGTCAGTTCATTCATTTTCCAACTCCGAAGCGGCTCTCCAAGGGAAGAACGCGCCGTCTTCTCCGGGGAACACGTCGGCTGTCCCCAATATAGAAAAGGATGCAGATACATGCAAGTTCTTCGCATCTGATCAAAGGCTTCGGAACGGCCGATTTGGCGTGAATCGGCCGATTCCGGCGACTTTGACGCCCCCGAGGCGTGTGTTAGAGGTCCCCTGAGCCGCTGCTGGTGCGGCGTCACAGGAAGGAAACCGGGATGCACGAACGTCAGGGCAGCTACACCTACGAGGAGCTGCTAGCCTGTGGCCGCGGCGAACTGTTCGGCGCGGGGAATGCCCAGCTTCCGCTGCCGCCGATGCTGATGTTCGACCGTATCACCGAAATCAACGACGCCGGCGGCGAATACGGCAAGGGTCTCGTTCGCGCCGAACTCGACGTCAAATCCGACCTCTGGTTCTTCGGGTGCCATTTCAAGGGCGACCCGGTGATGCCCGGTTGCCTCGGCCTCGATGCGCTGTGGCAGATGGTCGGCTTTTTTCTCGGCTGGTCCGGCGGGCCGGGGCGGGGCCGCGCACTGGGATTGAGCGAGCTCAAGTTCACCGGCCAGGTTCTGCCGAACGTCACCAAGGTCGTGTACACTATCGACGTGAAGCGCGTGATGCGCTCAAAGCTTTGGCTGGGCATCGCGGACGGGACGCTGTCGGCCGATAGCGAGATCATCTATCGCGCCAAGGATTTGAAGGTCGGGCTGTTCCAGCAGGGCGCCTCCATGCAGCCTTGAAGATGATGCAAGGCTTTCGGAGACTCGATTTGGGCTGGCGGAATTTCATGAATGGGCGGGGCGGCCGATCCATGACACTTCAAAATCATCCGGATGCAGCAGTAAGGGCGAGGCGATCATGAGACGGGTTGTCGTGACCGGGATGGGAATCGTCTCATCCATCGGAAACAACACGCAGGAAGTTCTGGCGAGCCTGTTCGAGGCCAAGCCGGGAATCTCGCGTGCGGAAGACTACGCCAAGCTCGGCTTTCGTTCGCAGATCCATGGTGCGCCGACGCTCAATCCGGCGGAAGTGGTCGATCGCCGCGCGATGCGTTTTCTCGGCGAAGGCGCGGCGTGGAATCACGTGGCCATGGAGCAGGCGATTCAGGATTCCGGCCTCGAGGCGTCCGACGTGTCGAACATCCGCACCGGCATCATCATGGGATCGGGCGGCCCGTCGGCGCGCACCATCGTGGAGTCGGCCGATATCACCCGCACGAAGGGGCCGAAGCGTGTCGGACCGTTCGCTGTGCCAAAGGCGATGTCATCGACCGCGTCGGCGACGCTCGCGACCTGGTTCAAGATCAAGGGCGTGAACTATTCAATCTCGTCCGCCTGCGCGACCTCCAATCACTGCATCGGCAATGCCTATGAAACCATTCAGATGGGCAAGCAGGATGTGATCTTTGCCGGCGGCTGCGAGGAACTCGACTGGACGCTGTCGGTGCTGTTCGATGCGATGGGCGCGATGTCGTCGAAGTACAACGACACGCCGTTAACGGCATCGCGTGCCTATGACGTCAATCGCGACGGCTTCGTCATTGCCGGCGGGGCCGGCGTGCTGGTGCTGGAAGAACTCGAGCACGCCAAGGCGCGTGGCGCGCGAATCTACGGCGAGATCGCCGGCTACGGCGCGACATCGGACGGCTACGACATGGTTGCGCCGTCGGGTGAGGGGGCGGAGCGCTGCATGCGCATGGCGTTGTCCACCGTCAACGCCAAGATCGACTACATCAATCCTCATGCCACCTCGACGCCGGCCGGCGATCCGCCCGAAATCAACGCGATCCGCAATGTGTTCGGCGCCGGCGACAAGTGTCCGCCAATCTCGGCGACCAAGTCGTTGACCGGCCATTCGCTCGGCGCCACCGGCGTGCAGGAAGCGATCTATTCCCTGCTGATGATGAACAATGGTTTCATCTGCGAAAGCGCCAACATCCAGGAGCTCGATCCGGTGTTCGCCGACATGCCGATCGTGCGCAAGCGTATCGACAACGCCAGGATCGGCGCCGTTCTGTCAAACTCGTTCGGCTTCGGCGGCACCAACGCGACGCTGGTATTCAAGCATCTCGATGCGTGATTTTTGTAAAAGGTTGGACTGATTGACGCATGGCCGGGTTCGCCCCGGCCATGCGCATTTTGATTGCGGGACGGACGCGGCGGCGATGCCGGTGGCGGGTCCGCACAGAAGGGAAAGCGGAATATGCAAGGACTGATGCAGGGTAAGCGCGGGCTCATCATGGGCGTCGCCAACGATCATTCGATTGCGTGGGGCATCGCCCGGGCGCTGGCGGCGCAGGGTGCGGAGCTCGCCTTCACCTATCAGGGCGAGGCGCTGGGCAAGCGCGTCAGGCCGCTGGCGGAATCGCTCAATGCCGCGTTGATCCTGCCCTGCGACGTCGAGGATATCGCCAGCGTCGATGCCGTGTTCGCCGCGATGAAGGAAAAGTGGGGCAGTATCGATTTCCTGGTCCATGCCATCGGCTTTTCCGACAAGAACGAGCTCAAGGGCCGCTATGCCGACACCACCCGCGCCAACTTCTCGCGCACCATGGTGATCTCATGCTTCTCGTTCACCGAGGTGGCCAAGCGCGCCTCCGAGATGATGCCGAACGGCGGTTCGATCGTGACGCTGACCTTCGGCGGCTCGACCCGGGTGATGCCGAACTACAACGTGATGGGCGTGGCGAAGGCGGCGCTGGAAGCGTCCGTGCGTTATCTCGCCGCCGATTTCGGGCGCAACAACATCCGCGTGAATTCGATCTCGGCCGGCCCGGTGCGCACGCTGGCGGGCGCCGGCATCGGCGATTCGCGCGCGATGTTCGCCTTCCAGCAGAAACACTCGCCGCTCGGTCGCGGCGTGACGCTCGATGAGCTGGGCGGCACGGCGCTCTATCTGTTGTCGGAGATGTCGGGCGGCGTCACAGGCGAAACCCACTTCGTCGATTCCGGCTACAACATCATCTCGATGCCGCATCCGGACGCGCTGAAGGCTGACGCCGCCGACAAGGCGGAGTGATCATCCCGCCGCCAGCTCCATCGCGCGCTGGAAGGCGGGTCGCGCCGCGCAGGCGTCGAGATAGCGATCGAATGAGGGGCGCGCCGGAACCATCTTGAACGACCGGATCGCGAAGTTCAGGCCGCTGCCGATCACAACGTCGGCGGCGGAAAAATCGTCACCGAGCAGCCACGGTCCCTTTTCCAGCGCCTTGTCGAGAACGTCGAACACCTGGCTGGCGTTGCCCCAGGCGGCGGTGCTGGACGGCACCTCAAGCTTGGTGAAGATCTGGATCAGCGCCGGCTCGATGCAGCTGGGTCCGAAGAACAGCCACTGCAAATATTTGGCGCGGCGCGGGTCGCCGACCGGAGGCGCCAGCTTTGCGCCCGGAAACCGCTCGGCCACATAGGCGCAGATGGCGGCGGCTTCGGCGATCGTGGCATCACCATCCTGAAGCGCCGGCACCTTGCCCATCGGATTGATGGCGAGATATTCGGGCTTCTTTTGCGCGCCTGTCGAAATGTCGGTGAGCACCCGCTCGTAGGGCTGGCCGGCTTCTTCCAGAACCCAAAGGCCGGAGAAAGAGCGCGAGCGTGGAGACCAGTAAAGTTTGACCATCGATAACTCCCAATCCGATTCCGTTCATGCGGCGGCAGGAAGGCAGTCAATACGGGCGGGAGCATGATGATGCAAAGAAAAAAGCCCCTGCGCGAACGCAGGGGCTTTTGATGTCGAGGCGACGGAGAATTACTCCGCGGCCTGCAGCGTTGTCTCGGGAGCGATGATGTCGAAACGGTCGGCGTTCATCACTTTGGTCCAGGCCGCGACGAAGTCCTTGACGAACTTCTCCTTCGAGTCGGCGCACCCATAGACTTCCGCGAAGGCGCGAAGCTGGGAGTGCGATCCGAAGATCAGGTCGACGCGCGTGCCGGTCCACTTCACAGCATTGGTCTTGCGGTCGCGACCCTCATAGAGGTTGTCGCCCTTTGCCGACCAGACCGTGCCCATGTCGAGCAGGTTGACGAAAAAGTCGTTCGTCAGCGTGCCGGGCTTGCTGGTAAGGACGCCGTTCTTGGAGCCGCCGGCATTGGCGCCGAGCACACGCAGGCCACCGATCAGAACCGTCATTTCAGGTCCCGTCAGCTTCAGCAGCTGGGCCTTGTCGACCATCGCTTCTTCCGGATGCATGAATTGTAGCTTTCGGTCGTTGACGTAGTTGCGGAACGCATCCTGTCGCGGTTCAAGCGGAGCGAAGGATTCAACGTCGGTCTGGTCTTGCGACGCATCGGTGCGGCCCGGAGTGAAGGGAGCCTTGACGTCCACGCCGGCGTCCTTCGCGGCCTTCTCAAGAGCTGCGGAGCCGCCGAGCACGATCAGATCGGCGAGCGAGACTTTCTTGCCGCTCTTCTGTGTGCCGTTGAATTCCGTCTGGATCGCCTCGAGCTTGGCGAGTACGCCGGCGAGCTGCTTCGGCTGGTTGACCTCCCAGTCCTTCTGCGGAGCAAGGCGGATGCGCGCGCCGTTCGCGCCGCCGCGCTTGTCGGAGCCGCGGAAGGTTGAGGCCGAAGCCCACGCGGTGGATACCAGTTCTGCGACCGACAGGCCGGAGGCAAGGATCTTCGTCTTGAGCGCCGCGATATCCTGCTCGCTGACCTGTTCATGATCGACGGCCGGAACGGGATCCTGCCAGATCAGCGTTTCCTTCGGCACCAGCGGGCCGAGATAGCGCGCACGCGGTCCCATGTCGCGGTGGGTGAGCTTGAACCACGCGCGGGCGAACGCGTCCGCGAACTGATCCGGATTCTCATAGAAGCGCCGCGAAATCTTTTCGTAGGCCGGATCGAAGCGCAGCGACAAATCCGTCGTCAACATGGTCGGGACATGCTTCTTGGATTTGTCGAAAGCGTCCGGAATGTCGGCCTCGGCGTTCTTGGCCTTCCACTGCTTGGCGCCGGCCGGACTTTGGTCCAGTTCCCATTCATATTTGAACAGGTTTTCGAAGAAGTAGTTGCTCCACTTCGTCGGGGTCTGCGACCATGTGACTTCCGGACCGCCGGTGATCGCATCGGCCCCGATGCCGGTGCCATGCGTGCTCTTCCAGCCGAGGCCCTGATTTTCCAGTTCTGCACCTTCCGGCTCAGGACCGATCAGTGAGGGGTCGCCTGCGCCGTGGGTTTTTCCGAAGGTGTGACCGCCAGCGATCAGCGCCACGGTTTCTTCGTCGTTCATCGCCATGCGGAAGAACGTCTCGCGAATATCCTTCGCTGCGGCGACAGGGTCGGGATTGCCGTTCGGGCCTTCCGGGTTGACGTAGATCAGACCCATCTGCACGGCGCCGAGCGGCTCCGAGAGCTGGCGCTCGCCCGAGTAGCGCTCGTCGCCGAGCCAGGTGCCTTCCGGTCCCCAGTAAAGTTCCTCGGGCTCCCAGACGTCTGCGCGTCCGCCCGCGAAGCCAAAGGTTTTGAAGCCCATCGATTCCAGCGCGACGTTGCCGGTGAGGACAAACAGATCCGCCCACGACAGTTTGCGGCCGTACTTCTGTTTGATCGGCCACAACAGGCGGCGCGCCTTGTCGAGGTTCGCGTTGTCCGGCCAGGAATTCAGCGGCGCGAAACGCTGTTGTCCGGCCCCGGCGCCACCGCGACCATCGGTGATGCGGTACGTGCCGGCGCTGTGCCAGGCCATACGGATGAAAAGACCGCCATAGTGGCCAAAATCGGCCGGCCACCATTCCTGCGAATCCGTCATCAGCGCCTGCAGGTCCTTGATGACCGCGTTGAGGTCGAGCGTCTTGAACTCAGCCGCATAGTCGAAGGTCTTGCCCATCGGGTCGGAGAGGCTGGAATTGTGGTGGAGCACCTGGACATCCAGTTGCTCAGGCCACCAATCGCGATTGCTGCGTCCGTGCGAGCCACCAGTAAACGGGCACTTGCCTGCGCCCTTGTCGTCGGTTTTTGCGTCCATGATTCTCTCCGATCGTTTTCGATGATTCTTGTTCGGGGTGTATTCGCGATCCTGCGGTCATCCCGCGACGGTGGTGCGATGCGGACGGCCGCCCATGTCTCCGAGGATTCAGGTTCGCGGATTTGGCGCTATTTTGGAGCGTCTCTAAAATCAGCGCAAATCGGTTTTCCTGCAAGTTTCGATAAGTTTTTCTGATCGATGGGCAAATTGATATTGATTCCGGCCGCGACGATTAGATGGTCAACGTTCCTGCCCTGGCAGCGGCGTATCGTTCACCGATCTTTGTCCAGTTCACCGTATTCCACCACGCCTTGAGATAGTCCGGGCGGCGGTTCTGATACTGCAGATAATAGGCGTGCTCCCAGACATCGTTGCCCATCAGCACGCGCTTGCCGTCCATCAGGGGCGAATCCTGATTGGGACGAGCCTCAATGGCGAGGCTGCCGTCCTTGGTCACCGTGACGAACACCCAGCCCGAGCCGAACTGGCGCGCGCCGGCCGCATTGAAGTCGGTCTGGAATTTTTCCAGCCCGCCGAGGTCGCGGTCGATGGCGGCGAGAACATCGCCTGAGGGCTTGCCGCCGTCAGGCCCCATGATCTGCCAGAACATGCTGTGATTGGCGTGGCCGCCGAGATTGTTGCGCACGGTGGTTTTCACGCTGTCCTCCAGCGTGTTGAGATTGGCGAGCAAGCGCTCGGCCGGCATTGCGCCGATCTGGGGATGACTTTTGGCGACCGTGTTCATGGCGTTCACGTAAGCGGCGTGATGCCTGGAATGATGGATTTCCATGGTCCTGGCGTCGATGTGCGGCTCAAGGGCATCGGTCTTGTAGGGCAGTGGCGGCAGTGAGAACGGGCCCGCAGCGGCGGTTGCCGTGGCTGCTGCACCGGCCTTCGGGGCGGCGGCCTGGGCGAAAGCGGCGCGCGGCGCCGATGCCGCGACCGCGACACCTGTTGCGGCCAGTACCAGTTGACGACGGGACATTGGAGGCATGGCAGGCTCCTCTGGTTGGGTCGTTCCGTCCCTGAGATAGGTGCGAGGCGGATGAGGTCAAACGCGCCTGCGTGGAAATGAGCCAGCGGCAGGTTGCCGCGCGAGCGCGACCGGAGAGCCGGCCACAAAAAAAGGGCGGCTTTGCAGCCGCCCTTTTGGTGTCTCCAGTGTCCGACGTTACTCGGCAGCCGGTGCGTTCTCGGCCTTCTGCTTGGCCTCGAGGTCTTCGCCGGTCTGCTGATCGACGGCCTTCATCGACAGGCGGACCTTGCCGCGATCGTCGAGACCGAGCAGCTTGACCTTGACCTTGTCGCCTTCCTTGACGACGTCGGAGGTCTTCTGCACGCGGTTGGCGGCGAGCTGGCTGATGTGAACGAGGCCGTCCTTGGGGCCGAAGAAGTTCACGAACGCGCCGAACTCCATCACCTTGACCACGGTGCCGTCGTAGATCTGACCGACTTCCGGATCGGAGGTGATCGACTTGATCCACTTGATCGCGGCGCGGATCGATTCACCGTTGGCCGAGGCCACCTTCACGGTGCCGTCGTCCTCGATGTTGACCTTGGCTCCGGTCTTCTCGACGATCTCGCGGATGACCTTGCCGCCGGTGCCGATCACGTCGCGGATCTTGTCGGTCGGAATCTGCAGCACCTCGATGCGCGGCGCATGCTCGCCGAGTTCGGCGCGCGCGGCGGTGATGGCCTTGGACATCTCGCCGAGAATGTGCATGCGGCCGTCCTTGGCCTGGGTCAGCGCCACCTTCATGATCTCTTCGGTGATGCCGGCGATCTTGATGTCCATCTGCAGCGAGGTGACGCCCTTTTCGGTGCCCGCCACCTTGAAGTCCATGTCGCCGAGATGATCTTCGTCACCAAGAATGTCCGAAAGCACCGCGTAGCGCTGGTCCTCGAGAATGAGGCCCATGGCGATGCCCGCGGTCGGCCGCTTCAGCGGCACGCCGGCATCCATCAGCGCAAGCGAGGAGCCGCAGACCGTCGCCATTGACGACGAGCCGTTCGATTCGGTGATCTCCGACACCACGCGCAGGGTGTAGGGGAATTCGTGGTGCGCCGGCAGAACCGGATGGATCGCGCGCCATGCCAGCTTGCCGTGGCCGATCTCGCGACGGCCGGGCGAGCCGATGCGGCCCGTCTCGCCGACCGAGAAGGGCGGGACGTTGTAATGCAGCAGGAAGGTTTCCTTGTACGTGCCCGAGAGCGCGTCGATGTACTGCTCGTCCTCGCCGGTGCCGAGCGTGGTCACTACCAGCGCCTGGGTTTCACCGCGGGTGAACAGCGCCGAGCCGTGAGCGCGCGGAAGCACGCCGACTTCGGCAACGATCGGACGAACGGTCTTGACGTCGCGGCCGTCGATGCGCTTGCCGGTGTCGAGGATGTTCCAGCGAACGATCTTCGCTTCGAGTTCCTTGAACACGCCGGCGACGCGGAGCTTGTCGTATTTCGGCTCCTGACCTTCGGGGAAGAAGTGCGCCATCACCTTTTCCTTGGCGGCGCCGACCGCGTTGTAGCGGTCCTGCTTCACCGGAATGGCGTAGGCCGTGCGCAACTCCTGCTCGATCAGACCGAGCATGTCCTTTTCGATCTCGGAGTTGTCGATGGTCTTGATCTCGCGCGGCTCCTTTGCCGCCTTTTCCGCGAGGTCGATGATCGCCTTGATCACCGGCTGGAAGTGACGGTGGCCGAACATCACGGCGCCGAGCATCACTTCTTCCGGCAGTTCCTTGGCTTCCGACTCGACCATGAGCACGGCGTCGGCGGTGCCGGCGACCACGAGGTCGAGCTGGGTGTCGGCCATCTCGTCGAGAGTCGGATTGAGAATGAACTCGTTGTTGACGAAGGCGACGCGCGCCGCGCCGACCGGACCCATGAACGGCACGCCCGACAGCGTCAGCGCGGCGGATGCCGCGACCATCGCGACGATGTCAGGATCGTTTTCCATGTCGTGCGACAGGGTGGTGACGATCACCTGGGTGTCGCAACGATAACCGTTGGCGAACAGCGGGCGGATCGGACGGTCGATCAGGCGGGAAACCAGCGTTTCCTTCTCGCTCGGACGGCCTTCGCGCTTGAAATAGCCGCCGGGAATGCGGCCGGCCGCGAACGTCTTTTCCTGATAGTTGACGGTGAGCGGCAGGAAGTCGATGCCTTCCTTCGGCGACTTGGCGGAGACGACAGTGGCGATGACGATGGTCTCGCCGTAGGTAGCGATCACCGCGCCGTCGGCCTGACGCGCGACCTTGCCGGTTTCAAGCTTGAGGGGGCGTCCGCCCCAGTCGATCTCGACTGAATGGATATTGAACATTGTGTTTGTCTTTCATCGGTTCGCGAAAGCATGAAAGCCAGAAACACAAAAACCATGCGCAAGATGGCGGGGCGCTGGTCGCATTGCGAAGTCAGCGCCCGGCGATCCTGCCATGGTTTTTATGTTGGGAATGGCTTCCATCCCTCCGCCGGTGCGGGCCGTGTTGCATTGCAGGCCCGCGCGACGGGCACCTTTGCCCGTCATCGCCCAGCCGCCGGATTGCTGCTGGACGTTACGTCTGACCGCATCTTGCTCGGTCAGTGATTGAGGCATGAACCAGTCATGCCCGGTGCGGACTTTCCTGGGTCCGCGGATTGCCGAATGCGTGATCCGACCGGGATCATGCAAAAACGCGCGCGTGAAGCGCGCGTCTTGGTCCGTCAGCGGCGGATGTTGTGCTTCTCGAGAAGCGCCTTGTAGCGCGCCTCGTCCTTCTTCTTGACGTAGTCGAGAAGCGAACGGCGCGTCGAGACGAGCTTCAGCAGGCCGCGGCGGGAATGATTGTCCTTGCCGTGGGTCTTGAAGTGCTCGGTGAGGTTGGCGATGCGTTCCGAAAGGATCGCGACCTGGACTTCCGGCGAACCCGTATCACCGGCCTTGTTTGCATTCGTCTTGATGACTTCCGCTTTACGTTCTGCGGTAATCGACATCGGTCAAACACCTTCTTTGCGGCCGGAGCTGGCAACCAGCCCGGTCAGGTTGAACACGCGCTTGGGGATGAGTTCGCCATTGCCGAGTTCGGCGAGGGCGAGGAGCCTTCCACCGACCGTGACATAGACTGTGCCGCTTGAATTGGGCGCATCCCGTCCGCGCAACAAAACCGCCTGGCCCCTGTGGAGCCTTGCGGCATCAGCCCGTGTGACGGCCAGTGCCGGGATGTCGTCCAGCGCGGTCTCAACGGGCAAAAGCGCGTCGGCGAGGCTTCCCTCGCCAGACGCGGCTCTATCGCACAAAGCCTGCAGTTGTTCCAGCGGAATCATGTCCGCCTCGTCGAACGGGCCGCACAGAGTGCGGCGGAGTTCGCAGATATGGCCGTAACAGCCAAGGATCCGGCCCATATCGCGGGCGATCGCCCGGACATAGGTTCCCTTGCCGCATTCGGCCTCGAATACCGTGCGATTGCTATCCGATTGATCTGTAACGGTTAATTCGTGAATTTCGACCGGGCGGGGTTGCAGATTGACGCTTTCGCCGTCGCGGGCGAGGTCATAGGCCCGTTCGCCCTGGATCTTGATCGCGGAATATTGCGGAGGAATCTGCTCGATGGTTCCCGTGAACTGCGGAAGCAGGGCGCGGATAGCCTCAGGAGCGGGGCGATCTGCGCTGGTCTGGGTGACGCGGCCCTCGGTATCGTCGGTGTCGCGCTCCTCGCCCCAGCACACCGTGAAGCGGTAGCGTTTACGGCCGTCCATCACGTAGGGGACGGTCTTGGTTGCCTCGCCGAGCGCGATCGGCAATCCGCCTGACGCCAAGGGGTCGAGTGTGCCGGCGTGCCCGGCGCGGCGCGCGTTGAACAGTCGTTTCACGACGGCGACGGCCTGAGTCGAAGTCATGCCGACCGGCTTGTCGAGAACGACCCAGCCATGGACGTCGCGACGGTCGCGCTTTTGCTGCTGACGCTTGCCGCCTGGCGGCCGCGGTCCGGAGCGGGCACGCGTATCGTCGCGCGATTCATCGTTTGCTCCGGCGGAAAAATTTTCGCCGGTCGGTTCGTCTGTGGTGCCGACGCGCGCGCCGAATGAAGAGAGAGGGGCGTTGCCGGTCATTCCGTATCGTCCGAATCCGTTTTCAGGTCGCGCTGGACCGCAGGTGTTCTCAGTAATTTCTCGATCCGTTCTGCTTCGTCGAATCGCTCGTCGGCGCGGAAGCGGATGTCAGGTGCAAATTTCAGGTTAACGCGATGTGCGATCTCGCCGCGCAGAAACTTCTTGTGGCGGTCGAGTGCAGCGATCACCGTCTCGATGCCTTCACCGCCGAGCGGCATGACATAGATGGTCGCCAGTTTCAGGTCGGGCGACATTCGCACTTCGGGCACGGTGATGATGCGGCCTTCGAGCGCGTCATCGTGCACCGATCCCTGCGACAGGATCTCGGCTACGGCATGGCGCACCAGTTCGCCGACGCGCAGCTGTCGCTGCGAGCCGCCCGGGGCCGATGCCGATGGTTTGCCGCGTTGGTTGCGAGGCATGAAACAATCCCGAACATTCGACGTCATGGCCGGGCTTGTCCCGGCCATTCACGCCTGTGTTGTGAAACTTAATGAAGACGTGGATGCCCGCGACGCGCGCGGGCATGACGTCCCGTACTATTTCAACGCGCCCGTAAGACTTGGACTTACAGGGAGCGCTGAATGGTCTCCACGCGATAGCATTCGATCACGTCGCCAGGACGCATGTCCTGATAGCTTTCGAACGCCATGCCGCATTCCTGTCCGGACTGCACTTCCTTCACTTCGTCCTTGAAGCGCTTGAGCGTCGCGAGCTTGCCTTCGTGGACCACGACGTTGTCGCGGATCAGGCGGACATTGGCGCCGCGTTCCACGGTGCCGTCGGTGACGCGGCAGCCGGCGATCTTGCCGACCTTCGAGATGTTGAACACCTCGAGGATCTGCGCATTGCCGAGCATGGTTTCGCGCAGCGTCGGCGCAAGCAGGCCCGACATCGCCTTTTTCACGTCATCCACCAGATCGTAGATGATGTTGTAGTAGCGGATCTCGATGCCGTTGCGCTTCGCAGTGGCGGCCGCTTCCTTGTGGGCGCGGACGTTGAAGCCGATGATCGCGGCGTTGAAGCTCTCGGCCAGAGTCACGTCGGATTCGTTGATGCCGCCGACGCCCGCGTGCAGGACGCGTGCGGCGACTTCGTCGGTGCCGAGCTTTTCGAGCGAGCCCATGATCGCTTCCAGCGAGCCCTGCACGTCGGCCTTGATGACCAGCGGGAAGTCCTTGCGGCCGGTGGTCTTGAGCTGCGACATCATCTGCTCGAGCGAGCCGCGCATGCCGGCCATGCTGGCCGCCGATTTCTCGCGCTTCTGGTGGGCGCGATATTCGGTGACCTGACGCGCGCGGGCTTCGTTCTCGACCACGGCGAGACGGTCGCCGGCTTCCGGCGGGCCGTTGAAGCCGAGCACTTCGACCGGCACGGACGGCCCGGCCTCGGTGATGGTCTGGCCCTGATCGTTGATCAGCGCACGGACGCGGCCCATTTCGGCGCCGGCAACGATGATGTCGCCGACCCGCAGGGTGCCGCGCTGAACCAGCACGGTCGCCACCGGACCACGGCCACGATCGAGCTTGGCTTCGATGACGGTACCTTCCGCCGGACGGTCCGCATTGGTCTTGAGTTCGAGCAGTTCGGCCTGCAGCGCGACCATTTCGAGCAGCTTGTCGAGATTGGTCTTGTTCTTCGCCGAGACCTCGACGTCGACCACGTCGCCGCCGAACGATTCAACCTGAACCTCGTGCTGCAACAGTTCGGTGCGCACGCGCTCGGGCTTGGCGTCCGGCTTGTCGATCTTGTTGATCGCCACGATCATCGGCACCTTCGCCGCCTTGGCGTGGTTGATGGCTTCGATGGTCTGCGGCATCACGCCGTCGTCGGCTGCGACCACCAGGATCACGATGTCGGTGACCTTGGCGCCGCGGGCGCGCATCGCGGTGAACGCGGCGTGGCCGGGCGTATCGATGAATGTGATCTTCTTGCCGCTCTCCGGCGACAGCACCTGATAGGCGCCGATATGCTGGGTGATGCCACCGGCTTCGCCGCTGACCACGTTGGCGTGGCGCAGCGCATCGAGCAGCGAGGTCTTGCCGTGGTCGACGTGGCCCATCACGGTCACGACCGGCGGCCGAGGTTCGGTGTCGGAGGCACGATCCTCGGCGACGTCGAACAGGCCTTCTTCCACGTCGGCGGCGGCCACGCGCTTGACGGTGTGCCCCAGTTCTTCGGCGATCAGCTGCGCGGTGTCGGCGTCGATCACGTCGGTGATCTTGTGCATCGCGCCCTGCTTCATCAGCATGCGGATGACGTCGACCGCGCGCTCGCTCATACGGTTGGCGAGTTCCTGAATCGTGATCGCCTCAGGGATCGTGACTTCACGAATCAGCTTCTCTTTCGGTTCGTTGGACTGATGACCCTTGAGGCGCTGGGTGCGGCGGCGGAACGAGGCGATCGAGCGCTCGCGCACATCGTCGGCGTTGAGCGCCGTGGACAAGGTCAGGCGGCCGCGCTGCTTTGCCGGGCCGGGCTTTGCGGTCGGCTTCGGGGCGACGACCGGGCGTGCCGCGCCGCCGCCGGGACGGCGCACCATGCGCGGGGCTTCATCCTCATCGGAGCCGTCTGCGGCGACAGCCGCAGGGCGGGCGGGGGTGGCCGCTGCCGTCGGCTTTGCGGGAGCAGCGGGTGTGGCAGCCTTGGCCTCGGCTTCGCCGAAACGCTTCTTGGCTTCGCGCTCGGCCTTGGCCTTGGCCTCTTCTTCCTGGCGATGGCGCTCTTCCTCGGCCTTCTTGCGGGCCTCGGCTGCTTCGCGCTCCTGCTGTTCCTTGAATTCCTTGGTGTTGCGGCGCGCGGCTTCTTCCTCAGCGAGGCGACGCTCTTCGATCTCGCGCGCACGCGCATCGGCCAGCGCGTTGGCGCGCGCGCTCTGTTCGTCCTCGGTCAGGGTGCGCAGCACGACGCCGGAGCCGCGTGCCGGTGCTTTGGCCGGAGCGGCCGGCGCAGGCTGAGCCGGAGCCGCCGGCTTGGCCACGGGCGCTTCGGCCACAGGCGCGGGATCACCTGCCAGGCGCCGCTTGGTTTTCTTTTCGACCACCACCGGTTTGGTGCGGCCGTGGCTGAAACTCTGGCGCACGACGCCGGTCTCTGTGCGCGGCTTTAGCGACAGAGTTTTCGAACCGACGCTCAGCGTCTTGTCACCAGGGGTTTTCGTATCGGCCATTCAACAGTCCCAATCTCGTTCGTGTGCTTGAGAGCCAAGCGCCAGCTTCAGCGTGACAGATCAGCGCCAGTCGTGCGCCCGCCCGTTGCGCCGGGCCGGTTCCCGGCAGCCTGCCGGTAGCGGTCGAGCGTCTGACAACGGGCTAAGAAGGTTTTGCTTGCCGGGCCCGCGAGCAGGGCAGCATGTACCACATTTGACCGCCCGAGGGCCAAATCCAATTCATCGGTCGTGAAAGCCCTGATAATCGGCAAATTCGCCGTTTTTTCAGCGGTTTCCCGGGCCGCAGCCGCCAATTTCCCGTCCAGCTTGCGGATTCCGTCGTCAGAACCGTCCGCTGCGTGGATCAGGGCCACCGCCTCGCCGGCGGCGAGCGCGGCTTCGGTCTTGGCGAAACCGCTGACCACCTGACCGGCCTTGCCGGCCATCGCCAGCGCATCGGTCGCGCTCCGCGCCAGCATCGCATCGGTCTCGTCGGCGAGGGTCGGCGAGACCTGCACGGCCTTCTTGAAGCCACGGGCGAAAACACCGCGCCGCGCTGCTTCATCAACCGCTGTGCAGGACAACGATACCCACAGACCGCGGCCGGGCAGTTTGCGCTTCAGGTCGGCGATGACCTCGCCCGACGGCGCGACGACGAACCGGATCAGTTCGTCGGCAGGCTTGACCTGCCGACTGACCGCGCACATCCGCGCGATCCCGGATTTTGTCCGGGGACCGTCGTCCAGATCTGCGGGATCGGCAAGTGCAAGCATGCGCGGGTCATCTCCTTAGGCCGGATTTTCTGCGGTTGCCTCGTCCGCTTCCGCGGGCTTGGCAAGGTCGGCTTCGGAAATCCAGCCCGCGACGACGCGCGCCTGCATGATCAGGGCTTCCGCGTCCTCGCGCGAGACGTCCTCGCCGTCGAGAATGCCGGCATGCTTGACCGCTTCGCCATCCTTGCGTTCGGTCCAGCCGGCCAGATCGTCGGTGGCGCAGCCTGCGAGATCCTCGACGGTCTTGATGTCGTTCTCGCCGAACTTCACCAGCATTTTCGAGGTCACGCCGGGCACGCTCTTGAGTGCATCTTCCACGCCAAGCTCCTTGCGTCGGGCTTCGAGCTGCGCCTCGAGCTGTTCGAGATACTCGCGCGCGCGGCTCTGCAGCTCGTTCGCGGTTTCTTCGTCGAAGCCTTCGATGCTCGACAGTTCGCGCGGATCGACCAGCGCCAGTTCTTCCACCGACGAGAAGCCCTCGGACGCCAGCAACTGGCCGACGACTTCGTCGACGTTGAGGGCTTCCATGAACACCCGGGTCGAATTCTCGAAATCCGCCTGACGGCGTTCGGACTCTTCCTGCTCGGTGAGGATGTCGATGTCCCAGCCGGTCAGCTGCGAGGCGAGACGCACGTTCTGGCCGCGACGGCCGATCGCAAGGGATAGTTGGCTATCCGGAACGACAACTTCAATACGCTCGCGGTCTTCGTCGATCACGACTTTCGCGACTTCCGCCGGCGCCAGCGCGTTGACGACGAAGGTCGCGATGTCCTGCGACCACGGAATGATATCGATTTTCTCGCCCTGCAACTCGTTGACCACGGCCTGCACGCGCGAGCCGCGCATGCCGACGCAGGCGCCGACCGGATCGACCGAGGAATCGCGGGAAATCACGCCGATCTTGGCGCGCGAACCCGGATCGCGCGCAACCGCCTTGATCTCCACGATGCCATCGTAGATTTCCGGCACTTCCTGCGCGAACAGCTTCGCCATGAACTGCGGATGGGTGCGCGACAGGAAAATCTGCGGGCCGCGGGTCTCGCGGCGAACATCGAAGATATAGGCACGAACGCGGTCGCCGTTGCGGAACACTTCGCGCGGCAGCATCTCGTCCCGGCGCACGATGGCTTCGCCGCGACCGAGATCGACGATCACGCTGCCATATTCGACGCGCTTGACGACGCCGTTGACGATTTCGCCGATGCGGTCCTTGAACTCCTGATATTGCCGGTCGCGCTCGGCCTCGCGCACTTTCTGCACGATCACCTGCTTGGCCGACTGCGCGGCGATGCGGCCATATTCGAGCGGCGGCAGGGTGTCGGCGATGGTGTCGCCGATCTGGGCGCCGGGGTTGGCGCGGCGCGCATCCTCGAGCGAAATCTGGTTGGAGGCGTTCTCGACGTTCTCGACCACCAGCATGTGGCGGGCGAGCTGGAGCTGGCCGGTTTTCGGATGAATCTCGGCGTGCACATCGGTCTCGGAGCCATAACGCGCGCGCGCGGCCTTCGCGATGGCGTCTTCCATGGCGGCGATCACGATCGAACGGTCGATCGATTTTTCCCGCGCGACGGCATCGGCGATCTGCAACAGTTCAAGCCTGTTGGCGCTGACAGCGGCCATTTTCAGTCTCCTTCGTGGTGGTCCGTTGTGCCTGCCCGCTTCTTCTTTCCTGCGGCGAGGCGATGTTGCTTGGTGTTCTTCGGTGCAGCCTTTGGCTTGGGCTTTTTGCTTTTGGTCGGATCGTTATGGCGCCGCGCTTCCTTGGCATGGGCCGGCGGTTCCGGCGCAAGGCCGAGATTTTCGAGCATCTCGCGCTCGGCGGCCTTGCCGCGGCGCATGGACTCCGCGATCAATTCGTCGGTCAGCACCAGCCGCGCGTCGGCAATGTCTTCCATCACCAATAGCACGTCGCGGTCCTGGCCCTCACGCACATCGTCGCGAACGAGCCGCACGCCGTTGCCCTCGACGCCGTGCAGGATTCCGCGGAACCGCTTGCGGCCCTCGTGAGGGACGGCCATGTCGATCTTGACGAGATGTCCCGTGTAACGCTCGAAATCCGAGCGGCGCACCAGCGGACGGTCGATGCCGGGCGACGAAATCTCGAGCCGGTAGGCGCGCTGGATCGGGTCGGCGACGTCCATGACCGGCGACAGCGCCTTTGAAACGGCCTCGCAATCCTCGATCAACATGGTTCCATCGGGCCGTTCGGCCATGATCTGGACGGTGCAACCGGCTTCGCCGGTCACCCGGATGCGAACGAGGCGATAGCCCATTCCTTCCAGAACGGGGGTGGCGACCGCCGCCACGCGCGCTGCCATGCCCGGCTCCACCACGAGGCGGGGCTCGGCAATCAGATCGGCATCGTGCGGCACGGAAGCGTCGTTCGTCATGTCCACGTCGAGGCAGGGTCGGGCGATCATCAGGTTCCAATGCGGAACCGGCTCAGCAGAGTGTGCCGCTGGTTTGTGACGCCCTAGCCAACGTCGTCACAGCCAACCGGCTTCAGGTAATAAAAAAGAGCGGGTCCCCGGGGGCCCCACTCTCCTACGTGATCGTATGAGAATTTGTCTGTTGGTGCCGATATAGCGGTTTCCCGGGCGTCCGGCAAGGCCCGGTCGCCTGGCTGGTGCGCCCACGGCTCGGCTAACCGTTCATTCATACCGCCTCCTTAATGTCGGCCGACAGCGCTCCGAAAGGCGGGCAGCGGAAGTTTATCGATGGCGGCAGCCTTTTCTCTGATCCCTGAACTCGATGACATCGTTAAGAACGGCAGCCCCGAGGCCCGGGCCGCCGCGATCGAACGCATCTCCGCCCTGTTTCTGCAGGGAGCCGGCCAGTTCGGGACGGGCCATGTCGCGATTTTCGACGATGTTCTGACAGGGCTGGTCCCGGCGTCCGAGGTCGAGGCGCGGGTGACCCTCGCTGAGCAGCTTGCCGATCTGCGCAATGCTCCGCCCGGATTGATGCGCCATCTCGCGCGCGAGGAGGAAATACGGGTCGCAGGCCCGGTGCTGAGCCGCTCGCCACAGATCGATGACGCAACACTGATCGACGTCTCGCGGATGAGGGGGCAGCCGCATCTGGCGGCGCTCGCGACGCGCGCCGTTTTGCCGAGCACGGTGACCGACGTCATCGTGCGCCGCGGCGAGCGGGACGTGGTTCGGATCGTCGCGCGGAATTCCGGCGCTCGCTTCTCCTCGAGCGGCTATTCCGGCCTGATCAAACGCGCTGCCGACGATGGCATGCTCGCGCAGACCATCGGTCAGCGGAGTGACATCTCGTCGGTGCAGCTCAGGGAACTGCTCGCAACGTCGGTTGACATGGTGCGCCGCCGTCTGTTCGAGGGCGCCCGTCCGGAGCGCAAGGCGGCGATCAACAAGGCGATGCTGGAAATCTCCGGCGCGCCGAAAATGCAACTGGTGCGGCGCGATTTCGCGTCGGCGCAGCGCGAGGTGCTCACCTTGCAGCGCGCGGGCGGACTGAACGAAGCGGTGCTGCTCAAATTCGCGCGTGAGCATCAGTATGAAATGGCGGTCGCCGCGCTCTCCATCATGTCGGGCGTGCGGCTCGAATCCGTCGATCAGCTCGTGCTGGGCGATCGCTACGATCCAATTCTCATTCTGGGAAAATCGGCCGGTCTCGAATGGGCGACGGTGCGCACGCTGATCGCGCTTCGGCTCGGACCCGGCAAAGCGCCTTCAGCTCCGGACGTCGAGGAGGCGCGGGTGAATTTCGATCGTCTGTCGCCGACCACGGCGGCGCGCGTGCTGGCGTTCTGGCGCGCGCGCGATGCCGCCAAATCGGCCTGAGCGGCAATCAGCCGGATCGTTGGCCGCGCCTGAAAATCAGATACGAGGCCCTGCGGCCTTCGCGCGTGGCCTTGGCCCCGTAGCGCGTCATGGTGTAGCCCGGCCATGGCTTGCGCCAGTCGTCGGCGCGTTCGGCGGTCCACGTGAAATCGTTTGCGCGCAACAGGTGCGCCAGCGTCCATCCGCAATAGCTATCGATGTCGCTGACGAAGCGAAATTCTCCGTCGTCAACGAGAATGCGCGCCATCGCCGCGACGGTTGCGTCCTGCACGAAGCGGCGCTTCCAGTGGCGGCGCTTGGGCCACGGATCGGGATGAATAAGATCGATCCGCCTGAGTGATCGCTCCGGTGCCCATGCCACGAGTTCGGCCGCGTCGCCCGCGAACAGGCGCAGGTTTGTGATGTTGTGTGCCTCGATCTGGGCGAGGATTTTCGCCATGCCGTTGACGTAGGGTTCGCAGCCGATGAATCCCGTTCGTGGATGCGCAAGAGCTTCCGCGATCAGATGCTCGCCGCCGCCGAAACCGATTTCGAGGCGAATGGCATCGGTTCTTGGTTCGAACAGCGCGGTGAGGTCCCCCGGCGCGGGTTGTGTGATGTCGAGTGCAAGATGCGGCAAGAGGTGCGCAATCAGGTCGGCCTGATGGGCGCGAAGCTTGTGGCCCTTCCTGCGTCCGAAGAACGATCCGTGCGCGTGTGCGACGGATGGATCGTCAGGCGTATTGTCGAAAGGCAAGTTGTCGGAAGGCAGGTTATCGGAAGGAGTCATCTCTGGTCCGCGTTCGCCGGCGGACAAGGCATGAGCCTGCGCCGTGCCGTCTGTCTCAGCGACGGTCGGGAGTTTCGCGCGCCGCCATCTGTTCGACGAGCTCGACGATGCTGCGGCGGAGTTTGGGATCGGTGATGCGGGTGAATGCTTTCGTCAGCGCCAGGCCTTCGGAGGTTGCGAGGAAGTCGGACACATAAGCCGGCGACGGTGCTTCTTCCATGCCGCCGACATGGGAAGCCGAGGTCGGGCCGCCTTCGAAGAAGAAAGAAACGGGGACCTGCACGATGTCGGAAATCTGCTGCAGGCGGCTGGCACCGATGCGGTTGGTGCCTTTTTCATATTTCTGGATTTGCTGGAACGTCAGGCCGAGCGCTTCGCCGAGTTTTTCCTGGCTCATCCCCAGCATGATCCGGCGCATCCGCACGCGGCTGCCGACATACTTGTCGATGGGGTTAGGCGTTTTGGTCGACATCTCCAGGTCTCTCTGCGTTCTCCGCGCGGCCGCACTACCCACACGAGAAACACCGATGAAATACGCCGATTACTCCGGCACCGTCAAACCATTGTCGCTGATGTAATGAAGAATTTAGGTTAAGCACAGAAGGCTAATTCGTTTGAGGGATGCCTGATCGGAATCCCGTGGCTGCCTGTTTTGCTATTGCAAACGGGGCGCATCCAGCTTGGCCATCCTGCGGCGGCGGGTCGCGATCAGAGCCGACAGTGCGACAATAATGGCCACCGGAATGTCTCCAATGCGGGTGAAGAGCGGCGGCGCGATGGCAGCCGGCAGCCCGGAATCCAGTACGCCTTCGCTGCCCAGTGTCAGGTGTCCGATGATCCGGCCGACCGGATCGATCACGGCGGAGACGCCGGTGTTGGCGGCGCGCACCAGCGGCAGTCCTTCCTCGATGGCGCGCAGCCGGGCTTGCTGCAGGTGCTGGTAAGGGCCGGAGCTGATGCCGAACCAGCCGTCATTGGTAACGTTGACGATCCAGCCCGGGCGCTCGCCGTGCGGCAGGATCGCACCGGAGAAAATTGCTTCATAGCAAATGAGCGGCAGGACGCGCGGCGCGTTGGGCACCTCCATTACGCGCCGGCGGGTGCCGGGAATGAAGCCGCCGCGCATCTTGGTAAGCTGGACGAAGCCGAGTTTTTCCATCGCACTCTGGAACGGCAGATACTCGCCGAACGGCACCAGATGCAGCTTGTCGTAGCCCGAGAGGACTGTGACTTCGTCGCCTATGACGTAGACCGAGTTATAGGCGCGGGTGATCTTCGTGCCCGGGGGCACGTCCGGCGGGCGCACCGCGCCGGTAATCAGCGTTGTCCCCGGCGGCAGAAAGTCGGCGATCTGCGCCATGGCGTCCGCTTCGCGCGCAAGGAAGAACGGGAACGCGGATTCCGGCCAGATCAGGATTGTGGTGTCCTTGACGCCGGTGGAATGCGGGCCGGTCGAGCGGTCGGACAGCGCGAGGTATTTCGACATCACCGCATTCTTGGCGCTGTAGTTGAATTTCACGTCCTGTTGCAGATCAGGCTGCATCAGCCGCAATCGAACCTTGTCGACAAGCCGCGTAGGATGCGCGGACAGCCGCAGCGTGCCGTAGGCGCCCATCGCAACCAGAAGTGCGAGCGAGAGCAGTAGCGGCAGGCCGGGCCGCGGCGTCAGGCCGCGATCGTCGATCAGGACCGCGGGGCTGGCGAAAATCACAATGGCGAGAAATGTCAGACCCCAGATGCCGATCAGCGACGCGGTTTGCGCCAGCGCCAGCGGCTCCGTCAGCGCGTAGCCGAACGTGTTCCAGGGAAAGCCCGACAGGATGTGGCCGCGCAGCCATTCGCTCGCGGTCAACGCTGCGGCGAGCGCGAGAATGCGCGTCGCGTCTCGCGTCCACATCAGACGCGCGAGCGCGAAACCGAGCGCGGTGAACAAGGCCAGCAGGGCGGGAAGGCCGGCGACTGCGAACGGCAGCAACCAGGCGAATGTATCGGCGTCGACGAGGAACGCGTAACCGATCCAGTAAAGTCCGGCGATGAAATAGCCGAAGCCGAACCACCAGCCGCTGAGCGCGGCGGCCGGGATGCCGCCGAGCTTTCCGGCGCCCGCGCCATCGACCAGCCACAGCATGATCGGGAATGTGATGAACAGAACCGGCCAGGCATTGACCGGCGCCATGGCCAGCGCCGAGGCAGCGCCCGCGATGAACGCGATAGCCGCGCGCTTCCAGCCCCAGGCGAGGATGGTGGCCGACCCGAACGAGGCGAGAGCGGTGCTGATCGCTCTCATGACGCGCGGCTGTCGGGTGTGCGAGGCGGCGTTTCACTCGGCGTGGTACTGACGGCGTCGGCCGCGGCTTCACGACGGCGTAGTTCACGGTGCCGCAGGTTGGAGCGCTCCTTGCGGGTGCCGATGCGCACGCGTTTGACACGACGCGGATCGGCATCGAGCACTTCGATCTCGAAATCGCCCGGCCCGGAAATGATCTCGCCGCGCACCGGAAGGCGTCCGACCTGGGTGACGAGATAACCGCCGAGCGTGTCGACGTCCTCGCCGGCCTCGCCGGTGTTGAAGGTTTCGCCGATCATTTCCTTGACCTCGTCGAGGCTGGCGCGCCCATCGGCGATGAAGGTGTTGTCGCCCTGGCGGAAGATGGTTGGAGTTTCGTCGCCATCGTGCTCATCGTCGATTTCGCCGACGATCTGCTCGACGATATCCTCGATCGACACCAGACCGTCGGTGCCGCCATATTCGTCGACCACCAGCGCGAGATGGATGCGGGTGGCCTGCATCTGCGCCAACAGGTCGATGGCCGGCATCGATGGCGGCACGTAGAGCAGCTTGCGCATGAGGTCGGCATCGGCAAGCTTGGTGCCGAGATTGACCGAGCGCAGGTCAAGCCCGGCGGGAAACGGCTTCTTGCGCTTGGTATTGACCGCTGGATCGACCTTGGCCTTTTCGACCATCAGCGACATCAGATCGCGGATGTGCACGATGCCCTCGGGATCGTCGAGGGTGTCGTTGTAGACGACAAGGCGCGAATGGCCCGCGCTTTCGAATACACTCATCAGTTCGCCCAGCGAGATGTCGCGTTTGACCGCCACGATATCCGCGCGCGGGATCATCACGTCGACAATGCGGCGATCGTGCAGCGCGAGGATATTGCGCAGCATAGTCCGCTCGACGGTGGTGAAGCTGGTTTCGTCCGGACCCGTCGCATCGAGCACCACTTGCAGGTCGGCGCGTGCCGAACCGGCCTTCCAGCCGAACAGGGTGCGCAGCGCGCGCATCAACCATGTTTCGGAGGCCGGACGCAGCACTTCACCCTGCTGCACCGGGACAGGAAGCTGGGCGGCCCGGTTCGGCTGACTACTTGGAGGATTGTCGGAGTCTGACGGCACCTAGTTCATCCGGTCGTTGTGGGCATAAGGGTCGGGGATGCCGAGCTGCGCAAGAATCTCGCGCTCGAGTCCCTCCATGATTTCCGCCTCCTCGTCGGTTTCATGATCGTAGCCGACAAGATGCAGGAAGCCATGGACGGCAAGATGGCTGAGGTGATGCTCGAAAGGTTTGTGCTCGGCCTCGGCTTCGGTCCGTGTCGTCTCATAGGCGATCGCGATATCGCCGAGCATGCGGGGCGCATCGTCCGGCCCCGGCGCGGTGGCCGGCTGCAGCGCGGGAAATGACAGGACGTTGGTTGGCTTGTCGAGGCTGCGCCAGTTCCGGTTCAGCGTGCGGATGCCGTCGTCGTCGGTCAGCATCACCGCCACTTCCGCATCGGCGGTCGGCGTGTCGACCATCGTCGCGGCGGCCTCGATCGCGCGATGAATGATCGTCGCCGCGTCTGGTTCGCGCTGCCAGCAGTCCGCGGTAACGAGGACGTCGGTTGCTGGTGGTGCAAGAGTGGTCATCGATCCTGTGTTCTTTATCGGCAATCAAGAGCGCGTGAGCGTTGTATCACGACCGCCCGGGAGCCGGGGGTTTCGGCGCGCCTTCATAGGCAGAGACGATCCGTGCCACCAGTTCGTGGCGGATGACGTCTTCGGCAGCGAATTTTACCTGGGCGATGCCTTCGACGCCATCCAGCAATTTCACCGCCTCCGCCAGCCCGGACACTTGTCCGTTGGGCAGATCGACCTGGCTTGGGTCGCCGGTGACGATCATGCGGCTGTTCTCGCCCAGACGCGTCAGAAACATCTTCATCTGCATCGATGTGGTGTTCTGCGCCTCGTCGAGGATGATCGCGGCGTTGGTCAGCGTTCGCCCGCGCATGAAGGCCAGCGGCGCAATCTCGATCTCGCCGCTCTGCAACGCACGCTCGACGATGCGCGCATCCATCAGGTCATAGAGCGCATCATAGATCGGGCGCAGGTAGGGATCGACCTTCTCGCGCATGTCGCCGGGCAGAAAGCCAAGCCGTTCACCGGCCTCGACGGCCGGACGCGACAGGATGATGCGATCGACTTCCTTGCGCTCGAACAACTGGCAGGCCCGCGCCACCGCGAGCCAAGTCTTGCCGGTGCCGGCGGGGCCGATCCCGAACACCAGTTCGTTGCGTTTCAGCGCGCGGATATACGAATCCTGCGCCGCGGTACGCGCCCGCACCGGGCGTTTGCGCAGATTGAGTTCCTCGAACGCGGACTTCGGAGTGCGCGCATCGGCCGGTTTCGCATCGGGCGTGCGCGGATCGAATTCGAACAGCGAGCCTTGCGCGAGCACGGCGCGGATCGCGCCTTCGACGTCGCCCTGCGAAATCTCATGACCGCGCGTGGCGAGTTCGTACAGCGTCTCCAGCACCCGCCGCGCGGCATCGCAGGTATCGCGGCTGCCGGCGATGCTGACATGATTGCCGCGGGAATCCGCGACCACGCCGAGGCGCCGCTCGATCAGCGCAAGATGCTGGCCATAAGGGCCGACCAGCGCCGATGCCGCGCGATTGTCGTCGAACGCGACGACAATCTGCGTTTCATGCTGGGAGGGAAGATCACGGTCGGTCTTGCGGCCGGGAGCGAGCGAAGGCGAATCCGATGCGCTTTTCGGCAAGGGTTCAGGCTCCAGTAACGGGGAGGGGACCGGCAAGGTGGGGCATTGGCTCGGCGACGGGCGCGGTTGCGGCCAGCGTGCCGAGAAGGCTGTAGCGCTCGAGGCTCTCGATAGTGACGGGCAGCACCTGGGCGACAATGTCGGGAGCGGCCATCACATGAGCCGGCTGCAGATAAGCGGTGCGGCCGACGATCTGGCCGGGCTTGCGGCCTGCGCGTTCGAACAGCACGTCCACGGTCTTGCCGATGGCGGCAGCATTGAAGGCTGCTTGCTGGCTGTCGATCAGATCCTGAAGCCGCGCCAATCGCTGATCCATTGCCGTGGTCGTCACCGTCTCCTGCATGTCCGCAGCCGGCGTTCCCGGCCGCGGCGAATACTTGAACGAATAGGCCGCAGCGTAACCGATTTGCGCCACCAGCGCGAGGGTGGCGGCGAAATCTTCCTCAGTCTCGCCGGGGAACCCGACGATGAAATCCGACGAAAAAGCGATGTCGCCCCTCGCGTGGCGAAACCGGTCGATGACGCGGCGATAGTCGGCGGCGGTGTGCTTGCGGTTCATCGCCGACAGAATGCGATCCGAGCCGGACTGCACCGGAAGATGGACGAACGGCATCACCGCGGGGATGTCGCGATGCGCCTCGATCAGGGCGTCATCGACATCGCGCGGATGGCTGGTGGAATAGCGCAGCCGCGCCACGCCGGGAACGGCCGCCAGCCGGTGCAGCAGCCGGCCGAGCGACCATGTCGCGCCGTCCGGTCCCTCGCCGTGATAGGCGTTGACGTTCTGTCCGATCAGGGTGATCTCGCGCACGCCGTTGTCGGTAAGTCGTGTCACGTCCTCGATGATGCGCGCCACCGGGCGCGACACTTCCATGCCGCGTGTGTAAGGCACGACGCAGAAGGTGCAGAACTTGTCGCAGCCTTCCTGCACGGTGACGAAGGAGGAAATGCCGCGCGCGCGGATCGCACCGGCATTGGGCTGCGGCAAGGCGGCGAACTTGTCCTCGATCGGAAATTCGGTCTCGATCGCGCGGCCTTCGCTTTGCGCGCGCGCCAGCAGTTGCGGCAGATGATGATAGCTCTGCGGGCCGACCACGATGTCCACGGTGGGGGCGCGACGGACGATCTCCTCGCCTTCGGCCTGCGCCACGCAACCCGCCACCGCGATGTTCATGGCGCGGCCGTGACGCGCGGCCTCGTCCTTGACCACGCGCAACCGGCCAAGTTCGGAATAGACCTTCTCGGAAGCCTTCTCGCGGATATGACAGGTGTTCAGGATGACGAGATCGGCATCATCCGGGCTCTCGGTCTCGACGAATCCTTCAGGCGCCAGCGTGTCCACCATGCGCTGCGCATCGTAGACATTCATCTGACAGCCGTATGACTTGATATGCACCTTGCGGGGCGTGGTCATTGAACCCTTGTTGGCAATGCGGATTTCGGCCCGCTGTTGCGCATCAGATATAGGGAATGGCGGCCGGAATCCAGCGCCCGGAACATTTGCGGAACGATCCGGCGGCCGGCGTCATTGCAGTTCCGGCGCAATCTGCCTCATCAGCCCGGGCAGGCTCCGCATGTCATCGATCACGGTCGCGGCGCCAGCCTCGCGCAGCTTGCCGGCGTCGCCCGCCTGGCAGTGGCTGCCTCCGGTAAAGCCGATCGCGGTCATCCCGGCCGCTCGCGCGGCGGTGATACCCGAAATGCTGTCCTCGACGACCAGACATCGGGACGGCGCGACGCCCATCTGTTGCGCAGTAAACAGGAACAGGTCGGGCGCGGGTTTGCTGCGGCTCACCTGCGAGGCGGAGAAAATGTTCGGCGCGAACCGTTGATACAGTCCGGTGCGGGACAGGGTGGTGAAAATCTTGTCGTGCGCACCGCTCGAGGCCACGCAGGCCGGAACGGCGAGGGCATCGAGAACCATGTGAATGTGCGGAATTGCCTCGACGCCTTCGGCCAGCGCCGCCAGCAGGGCGTTGCGCCGCTCGATGTCATAGGCCTCCGGTAGCGGACGGGCCAGTTCGCGCTCGATGTCGAGATTGGCGTCGCGGGCGGAGCGGCCGAGAAATCGCCGGCGAACGTCCTCGGCGGTCATCGGATAGCCGTGGCGCGTCAGCACCTCGGCGTGGACGCGGCATGAAATCACTTCGCTGTCGACGAGCACGCCGTCGCAGTCGAAGATAACAAGATTGTAATGTTGGAGAGAGCTCAAGCGCCGTCGTCGTCGAGAGGAACGCAGTAAAGCTCAAGCCGATGGTCGACCAGCTTGTAGCCGAGCTTGCGCGCGATCTCGGTCTGCAATTTCTCGATCTCTTCGGACGTGAACTCGATCACCTTGCCGTCGCGCAAATTGATCAGATGGTCATGATGATTATCGGGCACCGGCTCATACCGCGCGCGACCTTCGCGGAAATCGTGACGCTCGATAATGCCGGCGTCTTCAAACAGCTTGACCGTACGATAAACCGTTGAAATCGAGATTTTATCGTCGACCGCGACGCAGCGGCGATACAGCTCCTCGACATCCGGATGGTCCGCCGTTTCCGCCAGCACGCGCGCAATCACACGGCGCTGCTCGGTCATGCGCATGCCAGTCGCGGCGCAACGCCGCTCGATGTCTGTCGGTTGCTGGGCTGAAACGGATTTCAGGGCTGTCATAGTCTTATTGTGCCATCCTGAGCCGACTACGACAAGTCGCGCTTCATGACCAATGCGTTCAAATGCTCACCGTCGGCATCCTTGTAGTAGCGTTCGCGGCGGCCAACAGTCTGGAAACCGGCCCGCTCGTATAGCGCGCGTGCCGGAGCATTATTCTCCTCGACTTCAAGGAACACAGTCTTGAGGCCGAATCCGGCAAGATAGCCGAGATGGGTGCGCAAAAGATCGCGTGACAGGCCACGGCCGCGATATTTGGCGGCGACGGCGACCGAAAGGATTTCCGCTTCGTCGGCGGCGATGCGGGAAATGATAAATCCGACGGTCTGTCCGCCGATGCGTACGCGATGCGCAAGCGTGTTGCGCTCCGCAAGCATCTGCTGGAATTCACCCTCGCTCCAGCCGCGATGGAACGAGGCGCGATGGAGCGCGGACAGTGCAGCGGCGTCGCGCTGGCTTGCCGGTTCGACCGCCGGCGCGGCATTTCCGCGCGGCAACAGGCGTGCGGCGATATTCGAAAGCCAGGCTGCCGTCACGCCTGCTGCTCCCTGCTCCATTCCGCTTTCGGTTTGGCATCGGGGGCGCGCAGATAAAACGGCTTCGGCAAAGCGGATTCCGGATCGGCCAAAGCCCCGCCCCATGCCACCCACGCGATGTCGGGCGCGGGCTGCGCATCGACCAGCGCCGGCGGATCGAGGTGCGCGGGCCAGCGATCGGCAAGGATTTGCGCGGCATTGCCGACAAGGCGCGGTCGGCCATAGCGCGCGGCGCTGAAGGTCTCGTCGATCGCCGTCACTGCTGGCTCGATCAATGTCTCGCCGCGCCCGGAGACGAGCTGGCAATAGACATGGTCATGACGGGCGTCGATGGCCACGAGAATCGGCTCGTCGTGCTGTACGCTGACCTGCGGCGCGGCATACGCAGTAAGGGTCGTCAGTCCCACGACATCCTTGCCGGCGGCGAGCGCCAGCCCGCGTGCCGCCGAGATGCCGACGCGCAAGCCGGTGAAACTGCCGGGGCCGGTGGTGACCGCAATGCGATCGAGCGCCTCGAACCCGGCGCCGGACTGCGCCATCACTCGCGCAATCAGTGGCATCAGGGCTTCGGCATGGCCGCGCTTCATCGGCAACGCTTCACGCGCGAGAAATTTTCGCGCCCGGGTATCGAGGACTGCAGCCGCGCAGGAATCCAGCGCCGTATCGATTGCGAGAACCAGCATCAGAATGAAGCCAACAAATCGTCATTGCTGCCGGCAAACTGCCGCCGAATTGCAAAAGGGGCAAGCGTTATGGCGCTTGCCCCTTCGAATTCAGGTTCGTCTGATGCCGGTCAGGCCATTTCCATCGGCCGGACTTCGACAACGTCAGGGACGAAATGCTTGAGCAGGTTCTGAATGCCGTGTTTCAGCGTCGCGGTCGAAGACGGGCAGCCGGAGCACGCGCCTTTCATATCGAGAAACACGATACCATCCTTGAAGCCGCGGAAAGTGATGTCGCCGCCATCGTTGGCGACCGCCGGGCGCACGCGCGTTTCGATCAGGTCCTTGATGATCGCAACGGTTTCCGCATCGGCTTCGTTGAAGAATTCTTCGGCACCCGCGTCAGCACCGCTGTCGCCCTCGGCGAGCAGCGGCGCGCCGGACATGTAGTGCTCCATGATGACGCCGAGGATAGCCGGCTTCAGGTGCTGCCAGTCGCTGGCGTCCTTGGTCACGGTAACGAAGTCGTAGCCGTAGAACACGCCGGTCACGCCCGGCACATCGAACAGCTTGGCGGCCAACGGCGAGCGGGTGGCGGATTCGCGATCGGCGAATTCCATGGTGCCGTTGTCGAGAACGGTGCGTCCCGGAATGAACTTCAGGGTCGCGGGATTGGGCGTAGCTTCGGTCTGGATAAACATGACGATCTCCGGCTCATCGCCGGTTCAAGGCCGGCGCGTTCGGGTATGGAACAGCCTCTCCTAGCAGATGGCGAGAAGAAAAGCACGATTCAAGGGCAAAGCAGCCCTTCGTCGGCGTCGGAGGCTGAAAAGACGGGCGTTTACGACAATCCGTCGATGTCTTCGTCGGTCAGGTTGCCCGGCACCACCGTGAGTGGAATCGGGAAATTGCCGGCGGTGCGGGCGAGCATGGTGATGATCGGGCCGGGTCCTTCCGCGCCGACCGCAGCGGCCAGAACCAGCATCGAGATATCGACATCCTTGTCGATGACGTCGAGGATCTCCTTGCTCGGATCGCCCTCGCGGATGACGCGCTCCGGCGTGATCGCAGCAATTCCGTTGGCACGGCCCGACGCGCGATCGAGCGCGGCGTTGGCGCTCTCTTCGGCTTCCGCACGCATGATGTCGGCAACGCCGAGCCATTGCTGGTTGCGATCCTCGGTCTCAATCACGCGCAGCATCACCACGCGGCCGCCGACGCGCACGGCCCAGCGGCTTGCGTAATAGACGGCGCGATCGCATTCCTCGGTGTCGTCAACGATGACGAGACATTTCGGCTTGTGGCCTGACTCGTAGCTTCGCCGTTTGGTGCTCATGCATCCCCTGGTGCTGACACGAACCGGTGGTCATGCTGCCACGCCAACTATAGCGACGACAAGCCGCGAAAAGTGCTTGCATCGAAATTCAAGCAGTGCGTGGAACATGGCGCGACAATGCGAATCTGCATGTTCGCGCTGAGTTATTTCTTGCGGATGAACCCGACGATGTCTTTTACGGCGTTCATGGTTTCCGACGCGATGACATTTGCACGCTCAGCGCCATCGACCAGAATCGAATCGACATAGGCGTGGTCCTGCGTCAGCCGCTTCATCTCCGAGCCGATCGGACCAAGCTTGTCGACAGCGAGATCGACGAGCGCGGACTTGAACGAAGAGAACTGGCCGCCGCCGAATTCGCGCAGTACGGCGTCCTTGGGCTGACCCGAGAGCGCGGCATAGATGCCGACGAGGTTGTCGGCTTCAGGCCGGGTATCCAGTCCCTTTCCCTCGGAGGGAAGAGGCTCCGGGTCGGTCTTGGCCTTGCGGATTTTTTGCGCGATGGCGTCGGCGTCATCGGTCAGATTGATGCGCGAGTAATCCGACGGGTCGGATTTCGACATTTTCTTGGTGCCGTCGCGCAGCGACATCACGCGGGTCGCAGGACCCGTGATCAAAGGCTCCGGCTGCGGGAAGAACTTGTCGTCGAAGCCATGGGCGGCAATCGATTCCGCAAAGTCGTTGTTGAACTTCTGCGCAATGTCGCGTGCGAGCTCGAGGTGCTGCTTCTGGTCTTCGCCGACCGGCACGTGGGTCGCGCGATACACCAGAATGTCGGCGGCCATCAGATTGGGATAGGCGTAGAGTCCGACGGACGCGTTCTCGCGGTCCTTGCCAGCCTTCTCCTTGAACTGGGTCATGCGATTGAGCCAGCCGAGGCGCGCGACGCAATTGAAGACCCACGCCAGTTCGGCATGCGCCGAGACCTGGCTCTGGTTGAAAACGATGTGCTTCTTCGGATCGATGCCCGATGCGATGAAGGCGGCTGTCACCTCGCGAATGGTGCGGGTCAGTTCTTTCGGATCCTGCCAGACAGTGATGGCGTGCATGTCCACCACGCAATAGATGCAGTTATGCGTGTCCTGCAGCTTCACGAAATTCACGATGGCGCCGAGATAGTTGCCGAGGTGCAGATTGCCCGTCGGCTGGACGCCTGAAAACACTCGCTGGATCGCCATATTCGTTGTCCCTTGGGGGAAAGTCCGTCTGGTTCGGCCGAGGCCGTGCCGGTGACTTGCCACGCGCGCCCTATCCGCGCAAGTCACCGATCGCCTTGGTCCAGCTCACCACGCCGAGCAGCTCCAGCAGGAGCGCATAGAACGAGATGCCCCCGGCGATCATGCCGCCGAGAATAATAAGCCGGGCAATCAGATCGGCCTGCGCGGTGACAGGCGCGACGAACGAATTTGCTGCGGCGAGCGCGGCTCCCATTGCCACGGCCGAGATCACGATGCGCGGCAGCCGCCGCCGTGCCACGGCATCAAAGGAGAAGCCGAACGTCGACGCGCCCGTCCGCAACAGGATCGCCGCGCTGAACCAGCTCGCCAGCGCGATGCTGGCGGCGACACCGTTGGCGCCGAAGCGCGATCCCAGCACCATGGCTGCAACGACCGCCACGGCGACGCCTGACAACGTCGCAATCAGCGGCGTCATGGTGTTGTCGCGAGCGAAGAACGCGGGAGCGAGTGTCTTGACCAGCACGTGAGCGGGCAGGCCGAGCGCCAGCATTGCCAACGCCATGGCTGTCGCACGTGTATCGTCGGCGGTGAATGCGCCATGTTCGAACAGCACCCGGACGATCATTTCGCCAAGCGCGATCAGGCCGAGCATCGCCGGCAGTGCGAGGCCGATGGCCAGTTCCAGCCCGCGCGATTCCGTCTGCGCCAGCACGAGCTGATCGCGATCGTGCACGGCGCGCGTCAGTGTCGGGACAAGGACGGTGCCCATCGCGACGCCGACCACGCCGACCGGCAGTTCGATCAGGCGATTGGCGAAATACAGCCACGACACCGCGGCCGGTGAGGACGACGCGATGATGGCGCCGGCCACGATCAGCAATTGCGGTCCGGAATTCGCAATCATGCCGGGAACGGCCTTGCGCATAAAGGCGCGCATCTCGTTGTCGAACACGATCCGCAGCGGGGTCGCGAGGCCTGTACGATGCGGCCGGCGCTGGATCAGGATGAGGGTCTGCAGGCAGCCGGCGACACCGACGGTGCCCGCGATCACATGCGATGCGAATGCAGGATCGTGCCGCCAGATCAACAAGCCGGCCATCGCACCGATCAGCACGATGTTGAACAGTACCGGAGAGAACGCGCTGAGCGTGAAGCGATGTTCCGCGTTCAGCACGCCCATCATCACCGAAACCGGAGCAACAAATGCGAAATACGGCAGCATCAGCCGCGCATTGGTAACCGTCATCTCCAGCGTCGGCTGATCGCGAAATCCAGGCGCCAGCAGCGTGACCACCAGCGGCATCGCCAGCGCGAGCACCGTGCCGATCGCGACCAGGATCAGAGTGAGCGTTCCCATCACCCGGCCGGCGAACGCCGCGGCGGCGACGGGGCCGTCGGTGTCGCGCGCACGCAGATAACCGGGAACCAGGGCGGCGTTCAGCGCGCCCTCGGCGAGCATTCGGCGAGCGACGTTGATGAACTGGAATGCGACCAGAAAAGCGTCGGCGACCGCGCCGGCGCCGAGCAGCGCCGCGATCAGGGAATCTCGCACGAATCCAAGGATTCGCGAGGTCAGCGTGCCGGACGAGACAGTGACGATATGGCGGATCATGGCCGAATTCGGAACGGGCTGCGCTTGCTGGCGAATGGTGGAACGTGATACGCCGCCGGACCACAGAGCTAACAGGATTATCGTTAATGACCACTGCAAAATATGATGTTCTCGGCATCGGCAATGCCATCTTCGACGTTCTGGTCCGGACCGGGGACGATTTTTTGCAGGCGCAGGGCATGGACAAAGGCTCGATGGCGCTGATCGACGAGGCACGCGCGGCGGCGATCTACAGCGCAATGGGCCCGGCGACCGAGATGTCCGGCGGATCGGCGGCGAATACCATCGTCGGCGTCGCCGATTTCGGCGCGCGCGCGGCCTATATCGGCAAGGTCAAGAACGACCAGATCGGTCAGCTCTACACTCACGATATTCGCGCCGCCAAGGTGGCATTCGATACGCCGGCCGCCGCGGACGGTCCGGCAACCGGATGCTCCTACATTCTGGTAACGCCGGATGGCGAGCGCACCATGAATACCTATCTCGGCGCGGCCCAGAACCTGTCGCCGGCCGATATCGATCCGGCCCAGATCGCGGCATCGTCGATCGTCTATCTCGAAGGCTATCTGTGGGACCCGAAGGACGCCAAGGACGCGTTTCTCAAGGCATCCAAAATCGCTCACGAGAATGGCCGCACCGTCGCGCTGACCTTGTCCGATGCATTCTGCGTCGGCCGCTATCGCGATGAGTTTGTCGATCTGATCCGAAGCAGGACCGTCGATCTGGTGTTCGCGAACGAAGCCGAACTGCAATCGCTGTATGAGACGGATGACTTCGACAAGGCGCTGGTTCAGTTGCGCAAGGACGCCAAGCTCGCGGTCGTCACACGCAGCGAGAAGGGGTGCGTTGTCGCGTCAAGCGAGAGCACCGTCGCCGTGCCGGCTTTCCCGGTCGAAAAGGTCGTCGATACCACGGGCGCCGGCGATTTGTTCGCGGCGGGCTTCCTGTTCGGATTTGTGCGCGGCGTTAACCATGAGCAGGCGGGCCGGCTGGGCACGCTGGCCGCGGCTGAAGTCATCCAGCATATTGGCGCCCGTCCGCAGACGTCACTGAAAGCCCTCGCGCAGAAGCATGGATTGCCGGTTTAACCCTGCATTTCCATCACGGGACGGTGATTTGAAGCGGCGCCACACTGTCGCCATATCCACGGAACGAAAGCGACCCCATCGCGTTGAACGCGATGACGGGTTGCGGCGACCAACCTGATATTTGTGACAGAATTAGACGATTGTCGAGGACACCATGATTTCGACCTGGGGCGAGTGGAAGCGCTATCCGAAAGCTGCGCGCGGAGAAAAACTTGAGGCTTCGATCGGTCCCGGTCTTTACGAGGTCAGGTATGCGTCGACCGGCGCGCTGTTTGCGTTCGGCGCGGTCGACAATCTCGCGCATGCGTTGTCCCAACTGTCCGTCGGTTCGCGTTCCTTGAGTTCATTTTTCATTCGCCGGACGCCGGCCGAATTGCCGGAGCTTGAATATCGCACATGCGCGACGGCGACCCGGGCTGATGCCCGCATCGCGGAAGAGCGCATGATCGGTCGTCGCGAAGCGTATATGAAGGGCGCGGCATAAGTCCGGCCCTTCGGCGTCACGCCGCGCTGTTGGTGTTCAGCGCGGGTGGCTTGTTACGCAGCATTTTGCGGATGTTTGACGCCGCGGCTACCGTTCCCTTTTCAGCAAAGGCCTCATGATTGCTCTCGATGTCGTCGAGGGCGTAGAGGTAATTCACCATCAGGCCGTGGGATTGCTTCATGGCCTTGGCCGACGTGTCGCCGAGGAAATTGAGCCGCTCCAGCCGTGCACCGTTGCCAAGATGGAAACGGGCGACTGGATCGAGCAGCCGGCCGCGGGGATTGCGCGCCTCAATCAGATAATTCGCAGCGGCCATCAGCAATACCGGGCGCACCTTCTCGGTAACGTCCGCATCCTCGAACCAGGTTGGTTGATCGAGAGCGGTCAGGACGTCCTTGTCCTCGGCATCAAGGATCGCGGATTCCTCGTTCGCGCGTTCGCGCGCCAGCCAGCCGGCGAAGCCCGGCACCGGCGACAACGTCACGAACGTGTTGAGTTGCGGCAGTTCGCGCTTCAGGTCCTCGACCACCTGTTTGATGAGGAAGTTACCGAACGAAATGCCGCCTAATCCTTTCTGGGTATTCGAAATCGAATAGAACACGGCGGTGGTCGCCTGCGCGGCGGCAATCGGCGCGCGCTCCAGGTTGAGCAGTGGCGCGATCGCGCCGGGAATTTCCCTGGTCAACGCGACCTCGACGAAGATCAGCGGTTCGTCCACCAGTTGCGGATGGAAGAAACCGTAACAGCGCCGGTCCGACGGTGCGAGACGGTTGCGCAGATCGTCCCAGTTCTGGATCGCGTGGACCGCCTCGTAGCGGATGATTTTTTCGAGAATGTTGGCCGGCGTGGTCCAGTCGATCCGCTGCAACACCAGAAAGCCCCGATTGAACCATGACGCGAACAGATGGACGAAATCGCTGTCGACCGGCTTGAGCTGCGGATACTCAGCAACGTTGTTCAGCAGGGCTTCGCGCATTCGAACCAGCGCGGCAGTCCCACCCGGCGCGAGGTTGAGGCGGCGGATCAGTTCCTGTCGCCGTGGTTCGGCGGCTTCGTGCAGGGCGTTGATGGCGTCTGGGCTGAAACCCTTCTGGCGCACCGCTTCCATCGCCTGTTCGACCAGCTTCTGATCGGGGCCGAACAAATCCGCCAGCGCCTTCAGGAAGGCTAGGCGCTCTGTCTGCGAGGCCGCGGCATAACCGGCGAGCAGTGTCTGCGCCAGCGCGACGCCGGTGGCCTCGCCGCGCCGGGACAGCAGGGTTTCGCCAAGCTCGATCATCTCGCTTTCGGACAGCGCGCCGGTGGGCGATCCGCTGCGGCCCAGCATCAGCAGGCTGCGCCCGCGCTCGGTCAGCGTGTTGAGCAGATTACTCAGGCGGTCAAATCCCAGGCTTGGCATCGGCGTCCTCAACTGCTGGCAGTGACGTTGGCTGTTGGCGCAGCCAGATGATCGAGATAGGTGCCGTTTCTATTCGGGCAATGGAATGAACTCGGTTTCGTCCGGCACATGGGCGAAACGGCCGGCTTTCCAGTCCTGCTTGGCTTGCTCGATGCGTTCCTTGCTCGACGATACGAAATTCCACCAGATATGGCGTGGCCCCTCAAGCGCATCGCCGCCGAGAAACATCATTCGCGCGGCGCGTATCGCGGTGATGGTGATGCGATCTCCGGGGCGGAAGATCAAAAGGCGCGGGCCTTCGAAGCGTTCGCCTGCAATCTGCACTTCGCCATCGACGACATAGACGGCGCGCTCCTCGTGATCGGCGTCGAGCGGAACCTTCATGCCGGCATCGAGACTGACCTCGACATAAAACCACGGTGAAACCATTTCGACGGGCGAGGTCGCGCCGAAAGCGGAGCCGGCGATGATCCGCGCCTTGAAGCCGGTGTCGGCGACAGTCGGAAGCCGCGCCGCATCGTAGTGCTGGAACGACGGCGCGATTTCCTCGCGCCCGGCGGGCAGCGCCACCCAGCTTTGCAGGCCGAGCATCTGCTGTCCGTTGGCGCGCTGTACGTCTGGGGTGCGCTCCGAATGGGCAATGCCGCGTCCGGCGGTCATCAGGTTCATGGCGCCGGGCTGGATTTCCTGGATGTTCCCCTCACTGTCGCGATGCATGATGCTGCCGTCGAACAGATAGGTGACGGTAGCCAGGCCGATATGCGGATGCGGCCGCACATCCATGCCCTGACCGGCGATGAATTGCACCGGGCCAAAATGATCGAAGAAGATGAACGGTCCGACCATCTGGCGCTTGCCGTGGGGCAGGGCGCGGCGGACGGCGAAACCGTCACCGAGATCGCGGGTGCGCGGAACGATGACGAGCTCGAGCGCGTCGCAGGATTGCGGATCGCCAAGGATCGGATCGTTGGATGGCATCCAGCTCATGGTGTGTCGCTCCGTCATATCCACGTCGGGCGACTATACACTGAACCGTGTGACGCGCGAATTGAACCAACGCCGTAGGCGTCGGGACTCTGCCATGCGATGAGCGGGATCGGTTACTGGCGGGCGAGCTGGATGGCTGTGTCGGCGCGGTCGAAACGCTCCAGCGTCAGAACCGCGTCGGCGAAGCGGTCTGCACGATCCTTGAGCACCGGGCGCGCGAGCTGCAGGAATTTCTGCCGCATCGCCTGTGCATCCGGGAAGGATGACGGCTCGCCCGAAGGGTCGGGGATCAGGCGCTCGATTGGCCCTTCACCAGTGTCGATGCTGACGCGGGCGCCGAACGGATGACGCCGCCCGATCTCGAGCCGGTCGTCCTGAACGACGTCGATCTTGTCGGACAGGGCTTCGATCGCCGGATCGCCAAGGCGCTTGTAGTCATCCCAGCCAAAGCTGCCCTGATCGAGGGCGAGGGCGCCGGTAAAGAACATCGAGAACTGGCCGCCGACCACGTTTTTGGGATGGCGTTTGGTGACAGGATCGCCCGTCAGCGTGATGCCGTTACGGTGCAGGCCGATCTCGACGCGTTTGATGTTGTCCGGCGTCAGGTTGTGTTCGCGCCGCATCGCGATCAATGCATCGATGGCGGCATGAGTATAGCGGCAGCTCGGATAGGGCTTCACGCCGATTTTCATCGTCTCGTAAACGGAGCCAAGACCGGCCGTCGCCTTATCGGGATGAGCGTTGTCGCTGTAGCCAACCAGCAAGCCGTGCTTGCCTTCGACCGCTTCGCTCGAACCGATGAAGCCTTCGCGCGCCAGCGATGCCGCGATGACGCCGTTCATCGCCGCCGCGCCGACCTGATAGCGCTTGTTCCACGAGCCGTTGACCAGAAACTGCAGCGAGCCCGCGGCCTGGCTGCCGGAGACGCCGAAGGCCGCCTCGATCTGTTGCGCCGACAGGCCGAACAGTTTTCCGGCGGCGGCCGCCGCGCCGAAGGTGCCGGCGGTCGCGGTGGGATGAAAACCGCGGGCATAGTGCGAGGTCGGATCGAGCGCGTTGCCAAGCCGGCAGCACACTTCGTAGCCGGCGACGATGGCTGTCAGCACATCGCGGCCGCTGGCACCGGTGACTTCGCCAGCGGCGAACGCGGCGGGCACCACAGGCGCGCTGGGATGAAGCGAGGAGTCAGCGTGGGTGTCGTCGAAATCGAGTGAATGGCCGAGCGCACCATTAAGCAGCGCGGCGACTGCCGGGGTGTAGGTGCGGTCGTCACCGCACACTGTGGCGTCGCCCTTGCCGTCGAGGCCCAGCGTCTTGAGCATGGCGACGATCGACGGCGTCGAGTCGGCCTCGCTGCGGGCGCGCACCGCGCTGCCGAGAAAATCGAGAGTCAGCGCCTTGGCGCGCTCGAGCACCTCGGCCGGAATATCGTCGTATTTAAGGTTCGCGACATAGGACGCGAGGGTCGCGGTTTCGTGAGCCATGCTGGTTTCCCTGAATGTGGTCCACAGGCTAAGCGTTGCGCGCCCCGCGTTCAAGCCGCAGGGATTGCATGGCCGCCTTCGCAATCGCGTGGTTACGGTCCGGCCGGTTGTGGATAAGGAACGCTTGGCGCGGGCGGTGTGCTGCCCCTATGGTCTGCGCCCGCTCACTGATTCTTTCTGGGACAGGTATGACGACGACTGACGTGACCCGCATTGCCGCACTTATCGCCACCGAGATCGGCGCCCGTCCCGAACAAGCCAAGGTCGCGATCACCCTTCTGGACGAAGGCGCGACGGTCCCTTTCATCGCGCGTTATCGCAAGGAAATGACCGGCGGGCTGGACGACGGTCAGCTCCGCCTGCTCTCCGAGCGCCTGGTGTATCTGCGCGGGCTCGATGCGCGGCGCGACACGATTCTCGGTTCGATCCGCGAACAGGGCAAGCTCACCACCGAACTGGAAACGGCGATCGCCAAGGCCTCCACCATGGCGGAACTGGAAGATATCTATCTTCCCTACAAACCGAAGCGGCGCACCAAGGCCGAGATCGCGCGCGAGCGTGGCCTGGGGCCGCTGGCCGAGGCGATTCTTGGCGACAGGGCGGCAACTCCGGCGGAACTGGCGAAGGCCTACATCACCGACGATGTGAAGGACGACAAGGCGGCGCTGGACGGTGCGCGTGACATTCTGGCGGAGCAGTTCTCGGAGAATGCCGATCTGGTGGGACACCTGCGCGGCTACATGAAAGAGAACGCAGTGCTGCGCTCCCGTCTCGTCGAGGGCAAGGAAGAAGCGGCCGCGAAATTCTCCGACTATTTCGACCACGTCGAGCGCTGGGCTAATGTCCCGAGCCATCGTGCGCTGGCGATGCTGCGCGGACGCAACGAGGACATGCTGGCGCTCGACATCGAAGTCGATGCCGATGACAAATCCCCGGTCAAGCCGGCGGTGCGCATGATCGCCGATGCCTATCAGATCGGCCGAGATCTTCCCGGCGATCGGTGGCTGATGGACGTCGCGAGCTGGACCTGGCGCGTGAAGCTGTCGTTGCACCTGATGCTTGATCTGATGCGCGATCTGCGCGAGCGCGCGGAGGAAGAGGCGATCAAGGTGTTTGCGCGCAACCTGAAGGATCTGTTGCTTGCCGCGCCCGCCGGGTCGCGGTCGACAATGGGTCTCGATCCCGGCATCCGCACCGGCGTCAAGGTCGCGGTGGTCGACGGCACCGGCAAGCTGGTTGCGACGACCACGGTCTATCCTTTTCCGCCGCGCAACGACGCGCGCGGCACCGTCGTTGAGCTGGCGTCGCTGATCCGCAAGCACGGCGTCGAACTGGTCGCCATCGGCAACGGCACCGGCAGCCGGGAGACGGAAAAGCTGGTGGCGGAAATGCTATCGGACATGCCGCCGCCCAAGCCGCTGAAAGTCATCGTCTCGGAAGCCGGCGCGTCGGTCTATTCGGCGTCGGAAACGGCGGCGGCCGAGTTTCCTGAACTCGATGTGTCGCTACGCGGCGCGGTGTCGATCGCGCGGCGGCTGCAGGATCCGCTGGCCGAGCTCGTCAAGATCGAGCCGAAGTCGATCGGCGTCGGCCAGTATCAGCACGACGTCGATCAGTATCGTCTGGCGCGCGCGCTCGATGCGGTGGTGGAAGACGCGGTGAATGCGGTCGGCGTCGATCTCAATACGGCCTCAGCTTCGCTGCTGGCGCGTGTATCCGGCCTTGGTGCGTCATTGGCGGAAGCCATCGTCACCCACCGTAACGCCAACGGTCCGTTCTCCACGCGACAGGAACTGCTGAAGGTGACGCGGCTCGGCCAGCGCACGTTCGAGCAGTGCGCGGGCTTCCTGCGCATACCCAACGGCAGCGAGCCGCTGGACGCATCATCGGTTCATCCGGAAGCCTATGGCGTGGCGCGCAAGATCGTCTCGGCCTGCGGCCGCGATGTTCGCACGTTGATGGGCGATAGCGCGGCGCTGAAGGCGCTCGATCCGCGCGTGTTTGTCGATGAACGTTTCGGTCTGCCCACCGTGCGGGACATTCTGACCGAACTCGAGAAGCCCGGCCGGGACCCGCGTCCGGCGTTCCGCACCGCGACGTTCGCGGAAGGCGTGGATGACATCAAGGATTTGAAACCCGGCATGCTGCTCGAAGGGACGGTGACGAACGTCGCGGCGTTCGGCGCATTCGTCGATATCGGCGTGCATCAGGACGGGCTGGTTCATGTATCCCAGCTTGCGGATCGTTTCGTGAAAGATGCGCACGAGGTGGTCAAAGCCGGCGATGTCGTGAAGGTCCGCGTGGTGGATGTGGACATCAAACGCAAACGGATCGGCCTGACCATGCGCAAGGACGGTGGGGCGTCCGCCGGCGCGCCGCAGCGCGAGGCACGCTCGGGACGGGATCCGATGCCGCGCAGTTCGCGGAGCCCGGCGGCGGCACGAAACAGCTCGTCGCAAGGCGCATTTGCCGCGGCTTTCGCCGACGCGTTGAAAAGAAAATAGACGAAGACGCGACAGGATGCGCGGCGGAGACGCCGCGCCGGCTCACACGTCCACGTTGGCCTGAAGCGAGTTGTCCTGAATGAACTCGCGACGCGGCTCGACCACGTCGCCCATCAGCTTGGTGAAGATGTCGTCGGCCGCATCGACCTCGCGGATCTTCACCTGCAGCAATGAGCGGGCGTTGGTATCGAGCGTGGTTTCCCACAACTGTCCGGGATTCATCTCGCCGAGACCTTTGTAGCGCTGCAGCGCCACACCCTTGCGGCCGGCTTCAGTCACAGCCTCAAACAGGCTGATCGGGCCATGGATGATGGTTTCGCTGTCCTTGCGGCGAAGCGTGGCCGGGCGCGGATAGGCTTCCTGTAGGGAGCTTGCATATTCATCCAGCCTGCGGGCTTCGGCCGAGCCGAGCAGGGCATCGTCGATCGCCGCAACATCCTTGACGCCGCGCACGGTGCGCTCGAACAGAAAGCCCTCGCCTTCGACAAAGCGGCCCTGCCAGCCTCGCTCCACTTCCTCGGCCAACGCGTCGAGACGCTTGGCGATATAGTCGGCAGCGGCGTTGGCCGTTTCAGGGCTGCCAGTCACGCGCGAATTGAGCACGCCGGCAATGGCCGCCTGTTCGATGACGCTGCGATTGTAGCGGCTGTGCAGATTATTGAGCACGCCGCGGATGACGCGGGCATCCTCGACCAGTCCGAGCAGGTCGCGCCCGCTGCGCTCCTCGCCGGATGACAGCTTGAGCACGCAGTCCTCAAGGCCGGTGGCGATCAGATACTCCTCCAGGGCGCGCTCGTCCTTCAGATACTGCTCGGACTTGCCGCGCGCGACTTTGTAGAGCGGCGGCTGGGCGATGTAGAGGTGTCCCGCCTCGATCATTTGCGGCATCTGGCGGAAGAAGAACGTCAGAAGCAAAGTACGGATATGCGCGCCGTCGACATCGGCGTCGGTCATGATGATGATCTTGTGATAGCGCAGCTTCGACAGGTCGAAGTCCTCGCGCCCGATACCGGTGCCGAGCGCCGTGATCAGCGTGCCGACCTGCTCCGAGGACAGCATCTTGTCGAAGCGCGCGCGTTCGACGTTGAGGATTTTTCCGCGCAGCGGCAGCACCGCCTGGAATTCGCGGTTGCGGCCCTGCTTGGCGGAGCCGCCCGCCGAGTCGCCCTCGACGATGAAGAGTTCGGATTTCGCCGGATCGCGCTCCTGGCAGTCGGCCAGTTTGCCGGGCAGGGAGGCGACATCGAGCGCGCCCTTGCGGCGGGTAAGGTCGCGCGCCTTGCGCGCCGCTTCGCGCGCGGCGGCGGCCTCGATGACTTTCCCGACGATGGTCTTGGCTTCGGTGGGATGTTCCTCGAACCACGCCGACAGCGCGGCGTTGAGCACGTTCTCAACCACCGGGCGCACTTCGGACGAAACCAGCTTGTCCTTGGTCTGCGACGAGAACTTCGGGTCCGGCACTTTCACCGACAGCACCGCTGTCAGGCCTTCGCGGCAGTCGTCGCCGGTCAGCGCGACTTTTTCCTTCTTGGCGATGGTCTCGGCGTAGCCGGTGACCTGGCGCGTCAGCGCGCCACGGAAGCCCGCGAGATGGGTGCCGCCGTCACGTTGCGGGATGTTGTTGGTGAAGCACAGCACATTCTCGTGGTAGCTGTCGTTCCACGACATGGCGACTTCGACGCTGATGCCGTTCTGCTCGGCGCGCATCACGATCGGTTCCGGCACCACCGGCTTCTTGTTGCGATCGAGAAACTTGACGAATGCCTCGACACCGCCCTCGTAGTGCATCTCCTCGCGCTGCTCGACTGCGTGACGCATATCGGACAGCACGATGTTGACGCCGGAATTGAGAAAGGCGAGTTCGCGCAGCCGGTGCTCCAGCGTCGCGAAGTCGTACTCGACACTGGTGAAGGTTTCTTTCGAGGCGAGGAACGTCACTTCGGTGCCGCGCTTGCCGCCTGCATCGCCGACGACTGCCAGCGGCGCCACAGCGTCGCCGTGCTTGAACTGGATGTAGTGTTCCTTGCCGTCGCGCCAGATGCGCAATTCGAGCTTGCTCGACAGCGCGTTGACGACGGACACGCCAACGCCGTGCAGGCCGCCGGAGACCTTGTAGGAGTTCTGGTCGAATTTTCCGCCGGCATGGAGCTGGGTCATGATGACCTCGGCCGCGGAGACGCCTTCGTCCTTATGGATGCCGGTCGGAATGCCGCGGCCGTCGTCGCGCACGGTCACCGAGCCGTCGGGATTGAGAATAACTTCGACGGCCGTCGCATGACCGGCCAGCGCCTCGTCGATCGCGTTGTCGACGACTTCGTAGACCATGTGATGCAGGCCGGAGCCGTCATCGGTGTCGCCGATATACATGCCCGGCCGCTTGCGGACGGCGTCGAGACCTTTGAGGACCCGGATCGATTCCGCGCCGTATTCCGCACCGGAAGCGGGCGTTGCTTCGGCGTCTTGTTGCCGGGCTGGTTCAGTCATGAATAGGCCTTCGCGATAGGTCGAATGAGGCTGCAGGAAACTGCGCCTTCATCGAACGATTTGTGCCATGAAAACAGGTGGTCGCCTAGGACAATCTAGGGGAGCGCAAGATATTGAATAAATGGGATTTTTCACCTCCGATTCAAGGGCGCCGAGTGCCGTTTTGCGACCTGTGGAAAAGTCTGATTCGGCCCTCCCTGGAGGGCCGTTTTGGAGACGCGTCCGCAGACGGGTTCGGGGTCAGGTTCGCTTCGAAATCCGACCGTCGGCGACGTCGAACATGTCGGCTTTGGAGCCGATTTCGGCGAAGGCTGCGGGGTCCGCTCCGGTCATCCAGACTTGCGCGCCAAGCTGCGCGAGTTCGTCGAACAGCGCCGCGCGCCGCCCCGGATCGAGATGGGCAACGACTTCATCGAGGAGAAGTAGCGGGGTGATGCCGGTCATTTCGGCGACGAGACCGGCATGAGCGAGCACGAGGCCGATCAGGAGCGCTTTCTGTTCTCCGGTCGAAGCATCTTTCGCCGGCATCGATTTCGGCGCGTAGACCACCTGAAGGTCGGTGAGGTGCGGTCCATCGAGGGTGCGGCCGGCGGCGGCGTCCCGGGCTCGGCTGTCGCGCAGGATGTCGCGATAGCGATCTTCGACGGTGGTTGCGGTTTCGCTCAGCAGTGCGTTCTCCATCCAGCCGTCGAGCGCGATCGATGCCGACGGAAACGCCGACGTTGCGCCGCGCGCGGCCAGTGTCGCCGAGAGCCGCTGCAGGGTCTGGCCGCGCTGGGCGGCGACGGCCACGGCGAGTTCGGCGGTCTCACGCTCAATGGCCTCGCACCAGTGCGCGTCGAAATTGCGATCCTCGAGCAGGCGGTTGCGCGAGCGCAAGGAACGGTCGAGCGCCGCGACGCGGCCGGAGTGCTCGCTGTCGATCGCCAGCACCAGGCGATCGAAAAAGCGCCGGCGTTCCGACGCCCCGCCCATGAACAGGCCGTCCATCGATGGCGTCAGCCATACCATGCGCAGATGGTCGCCGAACGCCGTAGCGGAGGGCACCGGCTCGCGATCGATCCGCGCGCGACGTCCTCCCGCGGTTCCGTTTGCACCCGGTGGGTCGATGCCGGTGCCAAGCGTGGCAAGGCCGAGCGCGCCTTCGACCTCGGCGGACACGGCCCATGAGCCATCGCCCTGATTGTCGGCGACGTCGTCGAGGGTCGCTCGGCGCAGGCCCCGTCCGGGGGACAGAAAGGAAATCGCCTCAAGGCAGTTGGTCTTGCCCGCGCCATTGGCGCCGACCAGTACCACCAGATCGCCCTGCGTCTGCAGGCCCGCCGCGTGATAGCTGCGGAAGTGGGTGAGGCTGAGACGCCGGATGCGGGAGACGGTCATGGCAGAGTGTCATACGCGGGCTTGACCCGCGTATCCATCGTCCGCGCGAGCGGACAGTCCAGAAGTTCGAATTTTCTGACGGTGGATTGCCGGGTCAAGCCCGGCAATGACGATCCTGAATCTCTTCAGAATCCCGGCTGCCTGGGTTGGCGCGGGAGCGGTGCCTTACACCCGCATCGGCATCAGGACGTACAGAGCGCCCTTGGCTTCCTTGTCCTGCACCAGCGTCGGTGAACCCGGGTCTGCGAGTTTCAGTACCGCGACCTCGCCCTCGATCTGGGCGGCGATGTCGAGCAGGTAGCGCGAGTTGAATCCGATATCGAGCGGATCCGCAGCGTACTCGACCTCGAGTTCCTCGGTCGCGCTGCCCGAATCCGGGTTGGTGACCGACAGTACGAGCTTGCCCGCGGACAACGACAGTTTAACGGCGCGGCCACGCTCGCTCGAGATCGTCGAGACGCGATCGACGGCGGCCTCGAAATCCTTCTTGTCGACGATCAGTTCCTTGTCGTTGTTCTGCGGAATGACGCGACCGTAGTCGGGGAAGGTGCCGTCGATCAGCTTTGACGTCAGGACCACGTTGGCGATGGTGAAGCGGACCTTGCCTTGCGATAGTTCAATGGTGAGTTCGGCTTCGTTGTCTTCGATCAGGCGCTGGACCTCGCCGACGGTTTTGCGCGGCACGATCACGCCCGGCATGCCTTCAGCGCTCTTTGGCAGCGGCAGGTCGACCTGCGCAAGACGATGGCCGTCGGTGGCCACCGCGCGCAATGTCGCCGCCTTCGCGGTGCCGGCGCTGTGGAGGTAGATGCCGTTGAGATAATACCGGGTTTCCTCGGTCGAGATCGCGACCTGGGTGCGATCGATCAGCCGCTTCATGTCGGCGGCGGCGAGCGCGAAAGAATGGGTCATCTCACCGGCTGCGAGATCGGGAAAATCGCTTTCCGGAAGCGTTTGCAGCGTAAAGCGCGAACGTCCCGCACGGATCGCCAGCACGGAGCGGTCGCCGTCGCCTTCGAGCACGATCTGCGAGCCGTCAGGCAGCTTGCGCACAATGTCGTAGAACATGTGCGCCGGCACGGTGGTCGATCCGCCGGTCGCGACTTCCGCGGCAAGGGTCTCGGTGACTTCGAGGTCGAGGTCGGTGGCCTTCAGGCTGAGGCGCGCATTCTCGGCGCGGATCAGGACATTGCCGAGAATCGGGATGGTATTGCGGCGTTCGACGACGCGGTGAACGTGTCCCAGGGACTTCAAGAGTTGCGCGCGCTCGACAGTCACTTTCATGGCAATTCCGCCCGATCCCGAATCTGCATCACTCGATCCACACCTGTCCTGCGGCAGGATCGACGCCCACGATAGCGGGCGGACGTGCCTGCGGAACACGCGCGGTGGAAAATGCCGGGCGGCTCGAAAGCTCCCGGCTGTGACACCCGCAAGCCGGCTGGACAGCCGGATTTACGGGGGACCGTAAGGTGACGCGGATGCTCGTCCGGCGCAAGGCCGGAGGGCGTCAAAGCCCATATTTTCCCGGGGTTTTGGGCGGTACGAGCGGCTCGGCCGTCAGTCCTGAAGCTGACGCTTGAGCAATTCGACCTCGTCCGATAGCGCAAGATCCTTCGACACCAGCGCCTCGATCTTGCGGACCGCATGAAGCACGGTGGTGTGGTCGCGTCCGCCGAAGCGGCGGCCGATTTCGGGCAGCGAGCGCAGGGTCAGGGTCTTGGCGAGATACATCGCCACCTGGCGTGGGCGCACGACGTTGGCTGTACGGCGCGAGGACAGGAGGTCGGAGCGGCTGACATTGTACTGCCGGGCAACGACGCGCTGAATGTCCTCGATCTTGACGCGTTTGGGCTCCTGCGGACGCACCAGATCGCGGACCTCGCGTTCAGCCATCTCCAGCGTCACCGGCTGGGCGTTGAGCTTGCTGTGGGCGAGCAGGCGGTTGATCGCGCCTTCGAGGTCGCGGCCGTTATGGGTAATGGCGCGCGCCAGATATTCGAGCACCGGCAGAGGTACATCGAAGCTTGCATGATGCACGCGGGCGGCGGCGACCCGGGATTTGAGAATTTCCAGCCGGAGTTCTTCGCCCAGCGAACCCATCTCGACGACCAGACCGCCGGCGAGGCGCGAGCGGACGCGGTCGTCGAGGCTCTCCAGATCTGACGGCGGACGGTCGGCGGCGATCACCACCTGACGGCCGGCATCGATCAGCGCGTTGAGGGTGTGGCAGAACTCGGCCTGCGTCGATTTGCCCTGCAGGAACTGGAGATCGTCGATCACCAGCACATCGATGCCGCGCAGCGCTTCCTTGAAGGCGAGCGCCGTCTGCGTTTTCAGTGCCGCGACGAAGCCGTACATGAACTTCTCGGCGGTGAGATACAACACCTTGCGCTCGCCGGAATTGCCGGCCCACGTCACCGCTTGCAGCAAATGGGTTTTGCCAAGACCGACGCCCGCATGAATATAGAGCGGGTTGAACATCACGTTGTCGCCCCGGCGGCCTTCAGCGACCTGACGCGCGGCGGCATGCGCCAGCGTGTTCGAGCGGCCCATCACGAATGTCGCGAATGTCAGGCGCGGGTCGAGCGGCGAACCGCCCAGCGCCTCATGGCTGGCGGAGACCGGAGCGGTGGCGACCGCACGCAGTTCCGGCGTGACGCGGCTGACGCCAGCATCGGTCCGGCGCTCCTCCGGCGCGGCCTTGATGTCCTTCGCCGGCGCCGCGCTGCGCATCGGGCTGCGTACCGTGAGGTCGATCCGGCTGACTTCCGGCAGTTCCGCCTGCCAGCACGACAGCACCCGCTCGGCATAGTGGGTCTGAATCCAGCTCTTCAGGAAGCGGGTTGGAACCGAGAGGTGGACGCTCTCATCGCCGATGGCCTCGAGGTCCATGCGAGCGAACCAGCTCGTATAAACATCCTCGCCGACAGTCGAACGCAGCCGCCCCTTCACTCGTGTCCAGCGATCCTGTTCGGTGGCGGCTGCGATGTTCGTCATGGATTTGTACTTTTCTACTCGAGTTTCTGTTTGACGCCGAAACGTGGGTCGTTCGCTCACATGTATCGGCAAGCCATCGTTCGGCGAACTGCGCCGTCAATACGTGCTGACAATGTGAGAAACGTGGAGAGTGTTAGCGAAGATCGGGTGGAGGCCGGCTGGTCTTCGTGGACCCGCTCGAAGGGACCGATGACGATATGCGATCGTGATCGGTGCGGCGATCAATTGTCATAGCAACTCCCCCTCTCGCCGCGCAGGGCGCAGCAAGTTGTCATGGCTTGATCTGTTTCAAAGACGCCTCGCGCGATCGGAACATCGTTGCGTTCCGTCCTGCGCAGTGGCGCTACTGCCCCATACTGCCCGTCTATAGTTCGTACCGCTTCCGGCGCATCCTGTTTCGTCAACTGTGCGTCCCCTCTATTCAGGCCATTCTCGGGATTAATCCCGGGTCCGGTAGCCGAGAGAAATTTCGACACAGAGGCTCACTCTCACAAATCACGTGAGTGCGAGTCCGATCATCGCTTGGGAAACATCGCTAATGAACAAACCGTTTCTGATCTGCACATCCGCCTTGGTTCTCAGATCGCTCTGACCTGACGAGCCGGTGGCGCCGCGACGACTTAGAAATACACGAGGCTGTGACGCACGCAACGGGTTTGATCGTTCGCGATTGCGACAAAGTTTGACTTGCTTGGTTAAGCGAAAGCGCCGGAAAATTTCTCTCGAAGACAAGGTTTTGAATCTTCGCGAAGATTCGAATGTCGATGGTTCGCGACAAAATCGGAGAGCCGCGAAAAATAAATTCATCAATCGTTTACATTCGTCGGGTCGGCAGTGCGGTTTTTGAAGTGGTGCTCCGCGCTATGTTGATAAGTGACTACCGAAGCGCGTTTTTTTGTGTGCAACGAAACAGGGTAACCCTCGGGCCTTGCGCTCTATGCGTGGCGCCCTCGCGATCTTTATGCATTGCGTATGACAGTCGCAGCAAAAGAGTGCGACGCACTGTCATATTCCGGTAGCGGTACCGGACAACGCGTTGCGTTGCCTACTCAAGTCCGGGCGCCATCGCCGCGGAAAAAGAAAAAGCCTGGCGTTCGCCAGGCTTGTTTCGTCTTTGCGATCCAGGTCGCTGGTACTCGAAAGGATTACTTCGCGAGCTTGGCGATCTGCTGGGTCAGGCGCGACACCTTCCGGCTCGCGTTGTTCTTGTGAATGATGTTGCGCTGGGCCGCCTTCATCAGCTCGGGCTCGGCACGCTTCATCGCATCAACCGCGGCAGCGCGATCACCCTTCGCGAGGGCGTCTTCAACGAGGCGTACCGAATTGCGCATCTGGGTGCGGCGCGACTTGTTGACGATGGTCCGGCGGGCAATCTTGCGCGTCGCCTTTTTGGCAGAAGTGGTGTTAGCCATGTTCTCTCGGTCCTTCAGGCGGCCGGCTCGTCGGAGCCGCCGGACTGATCCTCATCGACGGTTGGTCGATAGAGTGTCGGTACGGGTGAAGATAAACGTGTTCCTGAAAATGAAGTTCTCAAAGAACAGCGGCGGCAGGATTGCGCCCGCCGCCAGTTGTCGTCCTTATAATGGGGCGGACATGGACCGTCAACGACTTCCAGGCCCGGTTTCGGGCCGGAAATGGCCCAAACTGCCCGGTTTGGGTTGAATTTGACACCTCCCGGGGCTATTGCCGGGGCGATCACCCATCGAAAAAAGGAAGAGGCATGATCCGCGGGTTCTTCCGGTTTGTCGGCCTGTTGCTGCTGGCGGGCGCCTTTATCTTCCTGGTCTATGACGGGGCGCGGTCGATCGCCGACCAGACCCTGCGCCTGACCCAGCTCGGCGAGTTCTGGAACGACATCAACCAGGCGAGCCAGCAGGCGGCGCAGGCTGCGGTCAACGGCATTTCGCCGACGCTTTGGAATAATGGCGTCAAGCTGGTCCTCAACCAGCCGACCTGGGCGGTGCTGGGAATCGCCGGCATCCTGTTGCTGATCATCTTCCGGCCGGCGAAGCGCTTGATCGGCTACGCCCGGGATTGAGCCGAAGTGATGCACGATCCCCGTCAAGAGCCGATGACGTCGATATGATCGGTCTCCCTGGCGTAACGGACGGGCACCTGTGACGTAACGACTTATATGATGCGATAGCAGGATAAGGAGATCGTCATGTTCTTTTCGCGTAAGTCTCTCGATATCCCGAGCGCCGTCGAGGCGCTGCCGGGTCGCCCGACTCCGATCCCCACTGCCAAAACCCATTTCGTCAACGGACGGTCGTTGAAGCCGCCGTATCCGGAAGGGCTCGAAACGGCGGGGTTCGGGCTGGGCTGTTTTTGGGGCGCCGAGCGCAAGTTCTGGGAACTGGGCGATGGTGTCTATGTCACCGCAGTAGGTTATGCCGGCGGCTCGACGCCGAACCCGACCTATGAAGAAGCCTGTTCGGGCCGTACCGGTCATACCGAGGCGGTGCTGGTGGTGTTCGATCCGAAGACGATTTCCTACGACCGCCTGCTCAAGACGTTTTGGGAAAGCCATGATCCCACGCAGGGCATGCGTCAGGGCAACGACATCGGAACGCAATATCGCTCGGCGATCTACACTACCAGCGATGCGCAGATGAAAGCGGCGCAGGCCTCGAAAGCGGCTTACGGCAAAGCGCTTGCGGCCAAGGGACTGGGCGCGATCACCACCGAGATCGCACCGGCGGGTCCGTTCTATTTCGCCGAGGACTATCACCAGCAATACCTGGCGAAAAATCCGGCGGGCTATTGCGGGCTGGGCGGCACGGGCGTGTCGTGCCCGATCGGCGTAGGCGTCGATGCCTGAGACGGTCGGGCAGCCGGACTAACCACCACCATCAAACGCCGGGCCTGTGGTGACGCAGGTCCGGCGTTTTCGCGTCGGAGGATGGTGTGCGTTATTTCAGGTGCGTGCCGAAGAAGGCGAGGCTGCGCTGCCAGGCGAGATCCGAACTCGGCTTGTCGTAACTCGCGCGCTCGTCGCAGCCGAAGCCGTGTTGGGCGCCGGGATAGACGAAAATCTCGACTTCGGGACGCTTGGAGCGGATGGTTTCGACGTCTGTCAGCGGAATGCCGCCGTCCTTTTCGCCGAAGTGCAATTGCGTCGGCACTTTTGGTTTGTCATCGGCGAAACGCACGATGGCGCCGCCGTAATAGCCGACCGCGGCGCTCAATCCCGACAGCTTGGCGGCTGCGGCATAGGCGACGCTGCCGGCAAGGCAGAAGCCGATGATGCCGACCGGCCCGATGGCCTTTGCGGCATCGATCGCCGCCTGCGTATCGCGCAGCATCGCCGTCCAGTCCGGATTGGCGACGAACGTGCGCGCGATCGCGACTTCATCAGGCGAATAGCCTGACTGGAAATCGGGTTCGATGCGATCGAAGATTGCAGGCGCAATGGCAGTATAGCCTTCAGCCGCGAAGCGATCGCAGACATTGCGGATGTGCGAATTGACCCCGAAAATTTCCTGGATCACGACGATAGCGGCTTTTGCTTTCCCGGCAGGGTCCGCGCGATAACCGCCAAGCTTGAAACCGTCCGATGCGGTGAGCGTGATGCTTTGTCCCACAGGAGATCCTTTCCTCAAATGATCCGACAGAGGCGACGGGGCCGGAATGAACAGCGAGCGGCTTGGCTGCTATTGCCACATCCAGTTGCGATTCCAGTCGCCCTTCCAGCCGGTAAGGCGGCCTTTGCGGAACTGCAGGAATAGCGGGTCGTCGCGATACGAGAAGCCGTTGCCGTTGACCTTGCGGATCACCACGAAGGTTTCGTTGCCCGGCTTGCCCTTGACGTAGGTGAGAGACGTGCCGAGCGCGGCTTCGGCCATGTCAGCAGTCATGCCGTATGCCAGCGGCGTGGTGTTCGATAGTGTCGAGGTGAAATGAGCCGGCCGGGATTGCTCTGCGCGCACGGGCGCATGCAGAACAGCCATGGCGACAAGGGCGCTGAACATCATTAGCTTCATCCGCGCATTGTTCTTCGGATTGCGCTGCAACACAAGTCGAAAGCGACGGGGGAGACATCACGGGTGACGGCATTGCGAATAGGCGCGGGATCGGCGTGGTGGGGCGACCGCATTGAGCCGGCGCGACTCAACGCAGAGCGGGGCGATCTCGACTATCTTTGCTTCGAAACTATGGCGGAGGCGACGGTCTCCGCCGCGCAGGTGCGCAAGCGCCGCGATCCGTCGTTCCCGGGATATGACACGTATCTCGACGACCGCATGACGGCGGTGCTGCCGGGCTGCCTGAAGCGTGGCACCAAAATCATCAGCAATCAGGGCTGGATCAATCCGGACGGCGCGGCGCAGCGGATTGTCGCGCTGCTTCGTGAGCACGGGGGCAAAGGCAAAAAGGTTGCCGCGGTGTCCGGCAGCCTGATCACCGAAAAGATGAAAGGCTTTGACGGCACGATCCTCGAAAACGGTGCGCCGGTGAGTGCGATCGCGTCCGAGTTGATATCGGCGGAAGCCTATCTCGGTGCCGAGCCGATCGTCGCGGCGCTGCGCGAAGGCGCCGACATCGTGGTGACCGGCCGCGTCGCCGATCCGTCCCTGTTTCTGGCGCCGATGATTCATGAGTTCGGCTGGCGATTCGATGACTTCAACAGGCTCGGCGCCGGCAGCGGCCTTGGCCATCTGCTCGAATGCGGGGCGCAGGTCACCGGCGGCTATTTCGCCGATCCGGGCTTCAAGGATGTGCCTTCGCCATGGGATCTCGCGTTCCCGATTGCCGAGGTCGAGGCGGATGGCAGCGCGATCATTGCAAAGGTCGAGGGCACCGGCGGCGCGATCAACCGCATGACAGTGAAAGAGCAGATGCTCTACGAGGTTCACGATCCGGCCAACTACATCACCCCCGATTGCGTCGTCGATTTCACCACGGCGGTGCTGGAGGAGGCCGGGCCGGATCGCATCCGGGTCAGCGGCATTTCGGGCAAGCCGCGTACGCCGACCCTGAAAGTGTCGATGGGGTGCATGGAAGGATTTATCGGCGAGGACATGTTCTTCTATGCCGGCCCCGGTGCGCTGCGCCGCGCGCGCCTCGCCAAGCGGATTCTCGAAGAGCGCTTCAGGATCGTCGATCTCAAGGCCGACGACCTGCGGATCGACTTTGTGGGCCTCAACGCCATCCATGGCGAAGCAAGCCCGGCGGATGCGCTGGAGCCATATGAAGTCGCGGTGCGGGTCGCCGCGCGCACCGCGACACGCGAGGAAGCCCTGAAGGTCGGCCGCGAGATCGACGGCATGGCGGTGTCGGGCGTCGCCATGACCGGCAAGCGCGTGCCGCATCAGGATCGCACCCGCGAGATTATCGGCGTGTGGTCGACGCTGGTGCCGCGCGAGACCGTGCCGCCCACCGTCAATTGGTACGAGAGTTGATCATGTCGCGAAACTTGCACGTCAAACTCGAGCGCGTCGCCCACGTTCGCTCGGGCGACAAGGGCAACACCTCGAATATCTCGGTGATCGCCTATCGCGATGAACTCTATCCCCTGCTCAGGCAGCAGCTGACCGCCGAGCGATTCAAAGAGTTCTATCGCGGCGCAATCAAGGGCAAGGTTACGCGTTTCGAGGTGGACAATCTTGCGGCGCTGAATTTTGTCGCCGAAGGCGCGCTGGGCGGCGGCGTCTCACGCAGCCTCAGTCTCGATAATTACGGCAAGGCGTTGTCGGCGGCGATTCTCGGCTTCGAGATCGAAGTCCCGGAGCAGCTGGGCAATCTGCTGCAGGGCGAATGAGTTCGATCGGGATCGAACTATTGACGGCGACCGGCATGGTAGATGCCGTGGGGCAACAGAGGTGGATCTGACGTGACATTGGCGATCGAGACGCAACGGCCGCGTTATGCGGTCAACCTGGCGCTGCTGCTCTTGCTGGCGACGCTGTGGGGCGCGTCCTACACCTTCATCAAGATCGGTGTCGCCACCATCCCGCCGTTCACGCTGATTGCCGCGCGCACGTTCATCGCAGGCATCATCCTGCTTGCGATCATGGCGCTGCGCGGCATCGCCATGCCGCGCAAACCGGCGGTCTGGGGGCGTTTCATGATCCAGGCCTGTCTCAACAGCGTCATTCCGTTCACGACGATCGCCTGGGCGGAACATCATGTCGACGCCGCGCTGGCAACCATCCTGAATTCCAACGCGCCGATCTTCACCTTTCTGCTCAGCGTGCTGTTTGTCCGGCACGAGCGCCCGACGCTGCGGCAGGCGCTCGGGGTCATGGCCGGTCTGGTCGGCATCTGTCTGATCGTCGGCGTCAACGCCCTGCATGGCCTCGGCACCGAACTTGCGGCACAGCTTGCGCTGGTCGCAGCTGCGGTTTGCGCCGGGGCGGCTGCGCTGTTCGGGCGCAATTTCAGCGGGCTTGATTCGATCGTGCCGGCGGCGGGGTCGATGATCTGCGGGGCCTTCCTGCTGTTGCCGTTCAGTCTTGTAATCGACCAGCCATGGACGCTGTCGCCATCGCGCGAATCGGTGTTCGCGCTGCTTGGCCTTGCGGTGTTCTCGACCGCGCTCGCCTTCTCAATCTACTTTCGCCTGCTGCAAACGCTCGGCTCGGTGGGAACGACGGCGCAGTCCTATCTGCGGGTGCCGATCGGCGTCGCATTGGGAGCCGGATTCCTCGGGGAAACCCTGTCGCCCACGGCATGGATCGGGCTGATTTGCGTGATCGTCGGTATTGCCGCGATGACCATTCCGTCACGGGCGCGGAGCATTCGGGCTTCGGATCGTTGACGTCAGGAGAGACGGCGCGCCGAACCTGATCCGAGCTAGTGACCTTTGCCTTGGAAGAAAGGACATTGGCATTCGCCAAACAGCTCCACGCTCAATCACGATTTCGCAATCATCTGTCCGCGATTGATCTAGATCATGCTGCGACGCACTAAAGCGACCTAGGCTGCTCGCCGGCTTTGGGAGTAACGCTTTATGGCGATTTCAGAAAAGGCGGAGGATTCCGCACCCGAAGAGTTGGCTGAGGCTGACTCAAGAGCAGTCGTCGCGTTATCGCGTGCGAAGATGGTGCCACGCAGCGCTGCAAGTCACACACGGCCCATTCCGAGGCCAGGTGAAGAGGCTCCTGCTGACGCAATCGGAGGACGAGATCCATATTCAGTGACGGCGCTCGCTGACATCACTGACCGGTCGCTGCATGCGGCGGTCGCCCGCTTCACCATGGGACTCTCGCCGGCCGCCTTGACGGAGGCCTATCTCGATTGGGTCTCGCATCTTGCCTTTTCGCCCGGCAAACGATTCCAGCTCATCGACAAGGCGACGCGGAAGGCTGTCCGCTTTGCCAATTATGCATGTCAGTGCGCTATGGACAGTGGCAAGGCGGGCCCTTGCATTGATCCGTTACCGCAAGATCGACGGTTTAGCGGCGAGCAGTGGCAGAAATGGCCCGACAATTTCATGTACCAGGCTTTCCTGCTCAATCAGCAATGGTGGCACAACGCAACGACGAATATTCGCGGTGTTTCCAGACAGCACGAGAACATGGTGGAATTCATGTCGCGCCAGGTGCTCGATTTGCTTTCACCATCCAATTTTCCGCTCACAAATCCCGAAATCCGTGAGCGCACTCTCCGGCAAGGCGGAGCAAATCTTGTGCGCGGCTTCCATAATCTGCTGGAGGACTGGGAGCGTACGGTCAGCGGCAAGAAGCCCGTCGGCACGGAAAAATTCCAGGTGGGCCGTGATGTAGCTGTAACACCGGGCAAGGTCGTCTATCGCAATCGCCTGATTGAATTGATCCAATACGCGCCGGCGACTGGCAAGGTCCACCCGGAGCCGATCCTGATCGTGCCGGCCTGGATTATGAAATACTACATTCTCGACCTGTCACCGCAGAACTCGCTGGTGAGGTTTCTCACTGAACGAGGGTTCACGGTATTCATGATCTCCTGGAAGAACCCCGGCCCGGAGGATCGAGACCTGCGGCTTGACGATTATCGAACGCTTGGTGTGATGGACGCACTTGATGCCGTTGCCGACATCGTGCCGGACCAGAAGGTCCATGCGGTCGGCTATTGTCTTGGCGGCACGCTGTTGTCGATCGCGGCTGCAACCATGGGCCGCGATGGCGATGACCGCCTGAAATCGATCACGCTTCTGGCGGCCCAGACCGATTTCACCGAGGCCGGCGAACTGACGCTCTTCATCAACGAGAGCCAGTTAACATTTCTCGAAGACATGATGTGGGCGCAAGGTTTTCTGGACGCCAAACAGATGGCTGGCGCCTTCCAGATGTTGCGCTCCAACGACCTCATCTGGTCTCGCGTGGTCCACGAATACCTGATGGGCGAGCGCAGCCCAATGATCGACCTTATGGCATGGAATGCGGATTCGACGCGGATGCCCTACCGCATGCATTCGGAATATCTGCGTCAGCTGTTCCTCAACAACGATCTGGCAGAGGGCCGCTTCATGGTCGGCGGCAGACCGATCGCGCTCACAGATATTCGGGCTCCAGTTTTTGCGGTCGGAACCGTGCGCGACCACGTCGCGCCCTGGCGCTCGACCTACAAAATCCACCTCCTGACCGATACCGACGTGACCTATCTGCTCACGACCGGAGGTCACAATGCCGGCATCGTCTCTGAGCCCGGCCATGACCACAGCAGTTTTCAAGTCATGACCAAGACGGATGACCGCTATATCGACCCGGAGAGATACTTGAAGGAAGCGCCGCGCAAGAACGGCTCCTGGTGGCCGGAATGGGCCGCCTGGCTGGCAAAGAAATCGGATGCGCCGGTCGTGCCGCCTCCTATGGGTGTCGCGGCCGCTGGCCATGCTCCACTTTGCGACGCGCCGGGAACTTACGTGCTTCAAGGGTGACGCCGCCCCGACACCGGCACGTCGAATTTGTCGATGCCGGTTGTCGCATCATGGCCTGAGGCGAGCAATGCAGTTCATTGAGAACAAGACCTTCGACGAGATCAAGATCGGCGATAGCGCCGAGCTCACGCGCACCCTTCGCAAGCAGGACATCGAGCTGTTCGCGGTGATGTCGGGCGACGTGAATCCCGCTCACACCGATTCGGATTACGCCAGATCCGATCAGTTTCATCATGTGATCGCGCACGGCATGTGGGGCGGCGCCCTGATCTCTGCGGTCCTTGGTACCGAACTGCCGGGGCCGGGAACGATCTATCTCAATCAAACGCTAAGCTTCCGCCGTCCGGTCGGACTGGGCGACACTGTAACGGTCCGCGTCCAAGTGCGCGAAAAGATTGCCGACAAGAAGCGGGTGATCTTGAATTGTGAGTGCATCAACGAAGCCGGCGAAGTGGTCATCACCGGTGAGGCTGACGTCATTGCGCCGATCCAGAAGGTTCGTCGACCACGGGTGATGCTGCCCGAAGTACATCTGCACGAACGCGGACAGCACTTTCAAACTCTGATGGCGGCAGCTCGCAAAAATCCCCCCATTCGTACGGCCGTGGTGCATCCTTGCGATGACCTCTCTCTTGCCGGCGCAATGGAGGCGCAGAAAGCCGGTCTCATCGTTCCGATCCTGGTCGGTCCGGTCGCGAAGATCAGAAAAACAGCAGAGCAGACAGGGAGGAACATTGGCGGCATCGAACTTGTTGACGCGCCGCACAGCCACGCCGCCGCAGCACGAGCCGTGGCACTTGCTCGGGATGGCCAGGTTGAGGCGCTGATGAAGGGAGCGTTGCACACCAACGAAGTGATGGAAGCGGTCGTCCGTCGAGACACTGGTTTGCGAACGGAGCGTCGGATCAGTCACATCTTTGTGCTCGATGTTCCGAACTATCCTAAGCCGCTGTTTGTCACCGATGCAGCGGTCAACATTTATCCCGACCTGGACGACAAGCGCGATATCGTTCAGAACGCGATCGATCTCGCGCACGCTATCGGCATTGCCAGGCCAAAGGTCGCTATCCTTTCCGCCGTTGAAACCGTCTATCCCAAGATCAATTCAACGGTCGAGGCCGCTGCAATCTGCAAAATGGCGGATCGAGGCCAGATCACGGGGGGAACTGTGGACGGGCCGCTTGCCTTCGACAATGCGGTGTCGAAATCTGCGGCTGAAGCAAAGCATATCATTTCGCCGGTCGCTGGCGACGCCGACATCCTGGTGGTGCCGGACATCGAGGCCGGCAATATGGTGGCAAAGCAACTGATCTATCTTGCCGGTGCCGATGCCGCTGGTATCGTGCTGGGCGCGCGCGTTCCTATCATGCTGACAAGCCGAGCCGACAATGTGCTTGCGCGAACCGTGTCGTGCGCGCTGGCGCAACTCTTCGTCCACCACGGGGTCGGGCCGTAAGTCCTGCTGTTCTCGTTCGTAACGCAGGCTGCGAGCATCAAGCTGGCGGTTTACTCGTCGGCTGGTGCTCTGCGCAGTCCGCCCGGTGCCAGTTCGACAGCGAGATGATCACCGAGGCGTGAGTCATTTGATCCACATCAAAAGTCAAAGATCGTGGCGCAGGTAATTTGGCGACAAGTTAGGGGGCAACAAGTTCTGCTGTTTCAACTGATGGAGTCGCGTTATGGCGCAGAATGAGCCTCGTAGCGAGAGAGCGGAAAAGGTGCCGTTCAATATCATGCCCGCTGAGTTCGCCGAGATGGGCAAGAAGCGGATCGAAGACCTGGTCCACGCGCAGACGGAGCTGTTCGAAAAATTTCAAGAATCGAGCAAGCAATGGCTGGCGCGGCTGCAATCGGAAGCGAATCTCGCATCCGACCTTGCATCAAGGTTGACGTCCGCTCGTTCGATTCCCGATGCGATGACCGCCTGTCAGGAATGGAGCAGCCGGCACGTTGAGATGATGGCCGAGGACGGAAAGCATCTATTTGCCGATGCTCAGAAGTTCATGGAGACGGGTAGCCGTTTTCTTTCGAATGGCTGGTGGCGTGACGGCAAGGGCGGCGTTGGCACCTGACGAACAGGTCAGGGGCGTGGCTCTTTCAGTTGAGAGTCCGTGAGCCGCAATCGCGATTGATCGGCAAACATTTCAGGGAATTCAAGAGTGCTCGGCAACATGACGCAGTCAGTCGGGTCGAAAGGAGAGGTTATCGCTGTTCGCGGCGCTGTGCTGGATATTGCCTTTAAGGACGCCCCGCTGCCGCAGCTTGAAGAGGCCGTAATTGTCGAATGGGACCAGCCAGGGCGGCTGATCGTCGAGGTCCAGGCCCATCTCGATGAGCACACGATCCGAGGCGTGGCGCTTCAAGCGAATACGGGCCTTCAACGTGGCGTACCGGTGCGCGCGACCGGCGCTCCGATCACAATACCGGTCGGCGATGCGTTGCTGGGCAGACTGCTCGATGTCACTGGTGCAGCCCGAGACCGCGGGCCGCCGCTGTCCTCCGATATGGTGCGTGAACCCATTCACCGACGTGCGCCCCCGCTTGCTGAGCGCAGCACGGCTACTGCGATATTCGAAACCGGTATCAAGGTCATCGACCTTCTCGCCCCGCTCCCGCAAGGAGGGAAAGCCGCGATGTTTGGCGGCGCCGGCGTCGGAAAAACCGTCGTGGTGATGGAACTCATTCATGCCATGGTGAAGAGCTACCAAGGCATTTCCGTATTCGCGGGCATTGGGGAGCGCTCTCGCGAAGGCCATGAATTGCTCATGGAAATGCGGCGGTCCGGCGTGCTCGATCGGAGCGTTCTGGTGTACGGGCAAATGAATGAACCGCCCGGCGCGCGCTGGCGTGTCGGACTGACAGCCCTCACGATTGCGGAGTATTTCCGGGACAAGAAGCGACGGAATGTTTTGCTGCTGATGGACAACGTGTTCCGTTTCGTCCAGGCCGGCAGTGAAGTATCCGGCCTATTGGGGCGCCTGCCGTCGCGTGTTGGCTATCAGCCGACGCTCGCGTCCGAGGTTGCCGCCATGCATGAACGGATCGCTTCGGTGTCCGGTATATCGGTAACCGCGATCGAGGCTGTCTACGTGCCGGCCGACGATTTCACGGATCCCGCCGTGACCGCCATCTCGAGCCACCTCGACAGTATGATCGTGCTGTCGAGATCGATGGCCGCCGAGGGCATGTATCCGGCTGTCGATCCCCTGACGTCGTCATCGATCCTGCTCGACCCGACTGTCGTCGGCGAAGAGCACTACGGGATAGCCGAACAGGTTCGCGAAACAATTGCGCACTACAAGGAGCTCCAGGACATCATCTCGCTTCTGGGCATCGAAGAGTTGAGCGCAGGCGATCGCCTGATCGTGGGCCGGGCCCGTCGCCTGCAGCGTTTTCTCACCCAGCCCTTCGCCGTAACGGAAGCTTTCACCGGCAAGCCGGGGCGGTCCGTGCCGCTGGCTGAGACGCTCAAAGGCTGCAAGGCGATCCTCGCGGGCGAGTGCGACGGCTGGAACGAGGGCTCCATGTATATGGTCGGGACCATCGCCGAAGCACGAGACAAGGATGCTTCTTCAACGCGCGAAGCGAAGCTCGCATGAGATTGTTGATCACCACACCGACGAATGTCGTGATCGATCAGCGCGATGTGGTTGCCGTGCGCGCGGAGGATGAAAGCGGCAGTTTCGGCATTCTCACGGGGCACGCTGACTTTATGACAGCGTTGAGCGTTTCGGTCGTGAGCTGGCGTGAGATCGCCAACAGGCAGAGGTTCTGTGCGGTGCGTCGCGGCGTTTTGTCGGTAAGCAACGGCGACGAGGTGGCCATCGCGACCCGTGAAGCGATCCTAGGCGACGATCTCGACCGTCTCGAAGAAGTGGTGCTGATGCAATTTCGCGACGCGCTCGAAGCGGAACGCGATGCGCGGACCGAAAGCTTGCAACTGCAGATGAAGGCCATCCGGCGGATCATGCGCTATCTGCGTCCTGAGCGACCCGAAGTATTCGGAGGCGGGTCATGACCCCGCAGGCCTCCGATGACACCGAACCTCGCCCGCCGAACGGAATGGCCGACGCGGTGCGTAAGCGCCAGGAACGGCGAAGCCGCTGGCTCAGTGAAGGTGAGGCGTCGGTTGCGCGGTTCGTTGGTCAGATCGGCATCCTTGGCTGGATGATCGTGACGCCGACGCTGGTCGGATTATTCATCGGACGTTGGCTGGATCGCACGTTCGGAAGCGGGATCTTTTGGAGCGCCGCGTTGCTGTTGGTCGGCGTCACGGCCGGCTTCTGGTCGGCGTGGAGATGGATGCACCGGCAATGACGATTGTTCAGCTCACCGGATATGCCTTGCCAGCTGTGCAAGCCGGCGCATGGTTGATCGCCGGCACTTTGGTCGGAGCATTCCATTTCTGGGCGCTGCAACGGAATGTCGGTATTCTGGCCGCCGGCCGTGGATGGCTGGCCCCGGTGGCGATTTTATTCGCGCGGTTCGCGTTGCTGGCTGGCCTGCTGGCCGCGGTCGCCATGCAATTCGGCGGGCTACCACTGCTCCTGGTCGCCGGCGGAATACGTGTCGCTCGAACTGCGATCCTTCGAGGAGGCGCGCTGTCGTGATCGAATCGCCGCTCGCCATGAAAACAGTGTTCACCATCGGGCCCGTTCCGGTCACCGGGCCTGTTGTCGTCACGTGGGCGCTGATGGCCACGTTGGTGCTCGCCGGGTGGCTTGCTACGCGTGCGCTTACGCTTAGGCCGTCGCGCTACCAAGCCGTACTGGAACTGATCGTCGGTGCGGTAGAAGAACAGATTCAAGGTACGGTGCGTGCAGCGCCGAAACCTTACGTGCCGCTGATCGGAACGCTCTTTCTTTTCATTCTGACAGCCAATTGGTCATCGATGATCCCGGGGATCGAGCCTCCCACGGCCCACATCGAGACCGATGCGGCACTCGGTTTGATCGTGTTCTTGGCGATCGTCTATTTTGGTGTCCGCGCACGTGGTGTGGGTGGATACCTCAAGACTTTCGCCCAGCCATCAATCGTGATGATCCCGCTCAACATCGTCGAAACATTCACACGGACTTTCTCATTGATCGTACGCCTGTTCGGCAACGTCATGAGCGGCGTTTTTATTATCGGCATCGTCTTGTCGCTGGCGGGCCTGCTCGTGCCCATTCCGTTGATGGCGCTTGAACTGCTGGTCGGTGCAATCCAGGCCTACATCTTCACGGTTCTCGCCATGGTCTTTATCGGCAGCGCTGTGAGCGAAGGGCGCCCGGACAAAAGCAAAGAAGGGAAAAGGTCATGAACTGGACGGAAATTGTCAGCATCTTTGCTGCAGCAATGGCGGTGTCTTTTGGCGCGATCGGCCCGGCGCTGGGCGAGGGACGGGCTGTCGCCTCCGCAATGGACGCCATCGCGCGTCAGCCAGAAGCCGCCGGCACCATATCGCGGACCTTGTTCGTCGGTCTCGCCATGATCGAGACCATGGCGATCTACTGTCTGGTGATCGCGCTTTTGGTGCTGTTCGCCAACCCATTCGTCCGTTGAAACCATGCGCATCGACTGGTGGACGCTGGCGCTTCAGACGATCAATGTCCTCGTTCTCGTCTGGATTCTTGCCCGGTTCTTCTTTCGCCCCATCGCGAATATCGTGGCCAAGCGGCAGGAGGAGGCGAACAAGCTCTTGTCCGATGCAGCTGCAGCCCGTGAGAAAGCGGCTGATGCACAGGCCGAAGCAGACAAACTGCGCGCAGGCATCGCCGCGGAGCGGGATCGGCTGATCGCTGAAGCGCAAAAGGCCGCTCAGCTCGAGAAGCGAAATCTGCTGGCCCAGACTTCAAAAGAAACTGCAAAGCTTCGGAGCGAGGCCGACGCCGCGATCGTTCGTGACCGGGAGGCAGCCGGACAGGCGCTTATGGCGCACGCCAGTGAGCTCGCGGTGGATATTGCGCAGCGTCTGCTTGGTCGCCTTCCATCCAGTGCTTTGCTTGCGGCGTTCCTGGATGGACTTTGTCAGAAACTGCGCGCGCTGCCGCCGGGAGAAAGAAGTAGCCTCACATCGGCAGCCGGTCGTCCTGTCGAGATTGTTACAGCAACGACGCTTTCCAAGATGGAAATCGTTCAAGTTCGGAGCGCGCTTCGAGAGGCGCTGAGCCCGGAATTGCAATTCGAGGTATGCAGCGACCCTTCAATAATTGCCGGCATTGAGCTGCACGGCCCCAATATGATTGTGCGCAACAGTTGGCAGGCCGATCTCGACCAGATTCGCGAGGAGTTGAACCGTGCCCAACAGCCCAGCCGTTCTTGATGCCTGGCTGAAGCACGCCAAGGAGCGCGTGAAAGCGACGATGCTTGCGCCGGTTGCCGAGCAGGTGGGCCGCGTCGAATCGATTGCCGATGGAATCGCGCTTGTGTCCGGCTTGCGCGACGTGCGGCTCGATGAGCTCGTGCGTTTCGAGCAAGGCCAAGCGGGCTTTGCCATCACCCTCGATCGCGAAGTGCTGGGCTGCGTTCTTCTCGACGACACCGGGAAAATCGAGGCGGGCGACCGTGTTCGCGGTACGGGTGAGGTCGTGCGTGTGCCGGTCGGGCCGGCGTTGCTCGGCCGGACCGTCGATCCACTCGGGCGGCCGCTCGATGGCAATGGCCCCGTGGAGTCCAGTATTTACGAGGCTGTCGAACGCCCGGCTCCTGAGATCATCGATCGGGATTTCGTGAGCGAGCCTGTGCAGACCGGGGTGCTCGTTCTCGATTCGATGTTTGCTCTCGGACGTGGACAGCGCGAATTGATCATCGGCGACCGGGCGATCGGCAAGACGGCGATTGCCGTCGATTGCATCATCAACCAGAAGTCCAGCGACATCATCTGCATCTATGTGGCGATCGGCCAGAAGTCCTCTACGGTCAAGCGGGTGATCAGCTCAATCCAGGCGCATGGAGCTCCTGAACGCTGCATCTTCATGGTCGCAAGCGCATCGGCAGCTCCCGGCTTGCAATGGATTGCGCCTTTTGCAGGCGTCACGATGGCGGAATATTTCCGTGACCGTGGCCAGCACGCCCTCGTTGTCATCGACGACATGACCAAACATGCTGCGACCCACCGCGAGATTGCGCTTCTCACGCGCCAGCCGCCGGGGCGCGAGGCCTATCCCGGCGATGTGTTTCACGTTCACGCGCGGCTATTGGAGCGCGCGGCAAAGCTTTCGCAGGCAGCCGGAGGCGGGTCCTTGACCGCTTTGCCGATCGCCGAATTGGACGCTGGAAACTTGAGCGCCTACATTCCGACCAATCTGATCTCGATCACTGATGGCCAGATCGTGCTCGATGCGCGGCTGTTTCACGAAGGGCACAAGCCGGCGGTCGATGTTGGAACGAGCGTCAGCCGCGTCGGTGGCAAAACCCAGGCGCCGGCCTTGCGTGGGGCGGCAGAGACGCTGAGGCTTGATTACGCTCAGTTCCTCGAACTCGAAATGTTCACACGGTTTGGAGGGGTGACCGATGCCCAGGTCAAGGGCAAGATCGAGCGCGGGCAACGCATTCGCGCTGTTCTCTCACAGCCTCAGTACGCGCCATTGCGGCTTGCCGACGAAGTGGCGCTGGTGGTTGCTCTGCAAACCGGCGTCCTCGATTCCTTGCCACTGGACCACATCGGGAAATTTCGTTCGGAGCTTCCGGCATGGCTCGATCGTTCCGTGGCGCCTATCGTAAGCGAGATCGAGCATAGCGGCCAGCTTGACGAGACCATGAGCACCGAACTGAAGGCGAGCCTGTCGGCGCTCGCGGCTCAAGTTGCACCATCGCCTGCTTCCGCGCCGGGGACGAGGTAGATGACCGAAAGACTGGCAGACATCGCCACTCAGATCCAGAACGTGCGTCAGCTTGAGGCCGTAGTCACGGCGATGCGTGGCATCGCGGCATCCCGTGCGCAAAAAAGCCGGACTTTGCTTGCAGGCATCGAAGCCTATACCGAGGTGGTGTCTCGAGCTATCGGGCGGGCGTTAACTCTGCTGCCGAGCAATGCAATCGCGCAACCTTCCCGTCGTCGCAGCAAACTCGGCCTGATCCTGTTTTGTGCGGAACAGGGCTTTGCAGGAGCTTTCAGCGAGCGCGTCCTCGATGCAGCGGCAGATGACGTCGGCGCAGCCGTAAACCTGATTGTGGGCACGCGCGGCTCGGTCATTGCCAGAGAGCGCGGCATTGAATCTTCGTGGTCGGTTTCGATGGTGACCCGCGTTGATGCGATCCCAAGTTTCGCCAACAGGCTGGCCGATGCTTTGTATCGGCATGTCGCCTCGGGCACGGTTGCAAGGATCGATGTTCTGTTTTCACGCGCGATGCCGGGTGCCGGTATCATTGTCGATCGCCATTCCGTCCTGCCGATCGATTTTCGTCGTTTTGTGGAACCGGTTGGCAAGCAAGCCCCGCTGACGACGCTGAATCCGCAGATACTGCTTGAACGGCTTGCCGCGGAATACGTCTACGCACAGCTTTGCCAGGCGGCGATGCATGCATTCGAAGCGGAGAATGAAGCCCGCATGCTCGCCATGGCGTCGGCGAAGACCAATATTGGATCGAGGCTCGCGAGCCTTTCCCAGCGGGAGCGTCAGATACGTCAGGAGGAAATCACCACCGAGATTGTCGAGCTTGCGGCCGGCGCGGAGGCCTTGATGGAGCGGCATCGTTGATCGGCGCAAAACCGGGGCAGTTGGAGGAGGCGCAGTTATGATCGAATTTCTGCCTGAAAGCAGTCTGAACGTCGTCGGCATACGGATTGGCGGCAGGCTGACGGACGCCGATTACAAGCACGATCTGATTCCGCGTCTCGAATCGCTGTTCGACCGGCACGGGAAGCTCAAGGTATTGCTGTTTATGGATGGCACATTTGAGGGGTGGGATCTGGAGGCGGCCTGGGATGACGCCTCGCTCGGCATCGCGCATCGCGCCGACTTCGAAAAGATCGCAGTTGTCGGCGGTCCGACATGGGTCGAATGGTGCGTCAGGCTGGCGGGATTTCTGATGAAGGGAGAAATTCGAACATTTCGCGACAGCCAGCTCGCGGCAGCATGGCAGTGGATACGGGAGTGATTGCTGCCGTTGAGATATCCTTCCGCTTTCCGTGTCGCCGTCAGGGATTGGGCCTTGGAAGATCAGGAAGGCCGAGTGCGATACGAAAACGCGAGTAACAACAGCACTCTATATGGCGCACCCGACACGATTCGAACGTGTGACCTTTGCCTTCGGAGGGCAACGCTCTATCCAGCTGAGCTACGGGTGCTTCCAGCCCCCATTTAGCCGATTGGATGGCGGCGGGCAACGGGCCGTGCGGGCGATCGGGGTCTTTTGCGCGGCGATCAGGTAACCCATGCAAACGGGGGCTGTTGCCGCCCTCGACAGGCTCGGGGGCGAGGCATAACCTCCGCAATCATGACCGGCCACGATCACCATCACCATCATCACGACCATGATCATTCCGAACTGTCGGAGATCGAACTGCGGGTGCGTGCGCTCGAAAGCATCCTGACCGAGAAAGGTTACGTCGAGCCGGCGGCGCTCGATGTGCTGATCGAAACGTACGAGACCAAGGTCGGGCCGCGCAACGGTGCGCGTGTCATCGCCAGGGCCTGGACCGATCCCGCCTATCGTGCACGTCTTCTGGCAGATGCCACGCCGGCTATCGCCGAGCTTGGCTATGCCGGCCGCCAGGGCGAACACATCGTTGCGGTCGAGAACACCGCGCGGCAGCACAACATGGTCGTTTGCACGCTGTGCTCCTGTTATCCATGGTCGGTGCTGGGTCTGCCGCCGGTCTGGTACAAGTCCGCGCCCTACCGTTCGCGCGCGGTGATCGATCCGCGCGGCGTGCTGCGCGATTTTGGCGTCGCGTTGCCGGCGGATACCGAAATCCGGGTGTGGGATTCCACCGCTGAGATACGGTATCTCGTGGTGCCGATGCGCCCCGACGGCACCGGGGGCTGGAGCGAAGATCAGCTGGCCGACCTTGTCACCCGTGACAGCATGATCGGAACCGGTCTTGCGACGACGCCGGAGCGCACGACCCCATGAACGGCGCGCAGGACATGGGAGGCCTTGATGGCTTCGGGCCGGTCAGGCCGGAAGCCGATGAACCGGTTTTCCACGCAGAATGGGAGCGTCGCGCCTTCGCGCTGACACTCGCGATGGCGACGCCAGGCGGCTGGAATATCGACATGTCGCGATTTGCGCGCGAGAATCGGTCGCCCGCCGACTATCTGAGCAAGAGCTATTATCAGATCTGGCTCGCCGGCCTTGAACAGTTGATGGAAGAGCGCGCTCTGGTGTCGCGCGAGGAAATCGAAACCGGTCGCGCGGTGTTGCCGGCCCGCAAGGATGTCCGTGTGCTTGCGCCGGAAAACGTCGCTGCCGTCCTGCGTAAGGGCGGCCCGACCGAGCGTGCCGCCGCGACGAATCCGTTGTTTGCGGTCGGCGATCGGGTGCGCGCCAGAAACACTCATCCTCAGGGCCACACGCGGTTGCCGCGCTATGCGCGCGGGCATGTCGGCGTGATCGATCGCCTCCATGGCTGTCACGTGTTTCCGGACAGCAATGCGCACGGCAAGGGCGAGAATCCGCAGTGGCTCTACACTGTCCGCTTTACGGGGCGTGAATTGTGGGGCGAGCGCGCCGAGGCCACGTCCAGCATCTCGGTCGACGCGTGGGAGTCTTATCTGGAGCGCGCCGAATGATGGTGGATCGCGTCGCCGCCAGGAAGGCCGTCGATGAAATCCCGGGCATCCCGCGCGATGACGAAGGCCCGGTGTTTCGCGAGCCGTGGGAAGCGCGCGCTTTTGCCATGGCGGTGGCGCTGCATGCCCGCGGACTTTTTACCTGGACCGAGTGGGCGGGCGCGCTCGCGGAGCAGATCAAGCGCGCGCAGGCCGAGGGCGACCCCGATACGGGCGAGACCTACTATCATCACTGGCTGAAGACACTGGAAACGCTGGTCGCCGCTAAACGGGTCGCGACGGCCGGCACGCTCGGCCGTTATCGAGATGCCTGGGATCATGCTGCCGATCGCACGCCTCATGGCCAGCCGATCGAACTGATGCCCGTGGATTTCATCCGCACGTAAGCCCGGCGCGTTGTCGACTTTGCCGACCTGATCCATGGGACCGCGGTGCGCAGTGTCACATTGTGCGCTGCCATGTCGCGTGACGTTGCCGCGATTACGCCGGAAGCCTGCTTGACGCCTCTGCGCTCGTGCATAAGCTGAACCCGCTCAAGTGCTAAAATGTGATGTCTTGATTTTAGTCAGGAGAAAATCATGTCAGTTGCACGCGTGACCGAGCTTATTTCCGCATCACCCAAAAGCTTCGAGGATGCTATCCAGGTGGGCGTCAAGCGCGCCGTCAAGACGCTCAAGAATGTCGAGGGTGTCTGGGTCGCCAATCAGAAATGCGTCATCAAGAATGGAAAGATTGCCGAATATCGGGTCAATCTGAAGGTCACGTTTATTCTCAAGGATTGAGGATCGTCGCCATCCATGGTGGTTCTGGCAACGTCGGCGGCCTGGCAACGAAAATGCGTCAGGACCGATGGGGTGTTCATGTCTGATCGCGCCGGGCGAGCGAGACTTTAGCGTGTGCGGCGCGAAGACGCATCGGCGCAGCGTCGGCTCGCTGCATCGGGCGCGGGTTCACCGTCAGGCTGGGTGGCCGGGCTGGCGGACTCGTCAATCCATGCAATCTCGGTCCGGTTTCGTCCGAGCGATTTGGCGCGATAGAGCGCCTTGTCGGCGGCGGCAATCAACGCGTGACTGCTGTCGTGGTCCGCTGGCTGCAAGCAGGCGATGCCGATGCTGAGCCGCGAGTATTGTGCGGCGATGCTGTCGGCGTGGCATGCGGAGACGAACGCCTGACGGACGTGCCGAGCGATGGTTTCCGCGCCTTCGAGAGATGTTTCGGGAAGTAGCAGGGCAAATTCGTCGCCGCCATAACGCGCGCCGAGATCGGCGGGTCGCCGAAGATTCCGGGTGATGGATCCCGCGAGCAGAGTAAGGAGACGATCGCCAGCCTGATGGCCGAACGTGTCGTTGAAGGACTTGAAGTTGTCGGCGTCGATCATCAACAGGCCGAGTGAAGAGGACGCACGCCGTCCGGTTCGCCATTGCCGTTCGATGGTGGCATTGAACGATCGCCGGTTTGCGAGGCCGGTCAGGCCATCGGTGGTGGCAAGCGCGGTCAGTTCCGCCTCGGCGAGGCGCTGCAGGTTGAGGCTGCGCTGCTGGAAAATCACCAGCGCGATAGCCGACATCATGAGTGCGATCATCAATGCGCCGATGGCGTAGGCCTGCGGCCACCATTGCGCGTAGATATCGTTGGCGGTCTGCCCGATGGCGACAAGGATCGGCAGGTTGCCGATCTGCTGATAGTTGAATAGCCGGACTTCGCCATTGGTCGAAGCCTTGGTCTCGAAATAGCCTGCGGAATTCTCGCTGAACAGATCGAGGATTCGTGTGGGATGCGGATCGCGTTCGAAGAAGTCGGAATTTTCCGGAGACCGGATCAGAACGATGCCGTCGGTCCGCGCCAGCGTGACCGATGCGTGTGGCCCGAGCGCGATGGATTTGAAGAGGTCTTCGAAGTAGTTGAGTTTCATGGCGCCGACCACGACGCCTGAGAAGGTGCCGTCGGGATGCGACAGGCGCCGGCTGAAAACGATGATCGATTCGCCCGTCAGGCGCGATCGGATCGGGCGGCTGATGAACAGACCCACGAAATCATTGTACTTGTGGATGCGGAAGTAGTCGCGGTCCGCCAGATTTTCAGAAGACGGGGTCAGTTTGCGGGAATCGAACCGGATCGAGCCGTCTTCGCGGATCACCACCAGTGACGAAAGATGGTGTGCCGTGGTCGAGCGGTCGAACAGCAGAATCTGCCGGAACCTCGGCGATAGGTCGTCGAGTCCCGGCGTCTCCAGATTTTCGATCACGCCCTGCAGCGACAGGTTGAGGTTCTCGATATTGCGGGCGATGTCGGAAGCCGCGGCGCTGGCCAGCATGGCTCCGATTTCTTCGGCGTGCTTCCACGTCATCCTGCGCGCTTCGAGGATGATCCAGCCTGAGGTCACGCAGAAGCAAAAGCAGATGGCGAGGACAGCGAGGACGAGATGTTTGGAGCGCGCAACAGATTGCGAACTTGCGAATCCGGCTGCCGATGTTCCCGGCTCCTCGGGTGGCGGCGATGTTGTTTCTGGTGCGTGTCCGGCCATCGCTTTCCCATACGGGCGCAGCATTTAACCGGACTTAATCGCGGTATTCCGGTGGTTATCATCCTTCATGGCGGGTTAATCGCGCTGGTGAATTTTATCTTCCTTGCCGGGTTCCGTATCCGGCGTCATTGTCGCTGGGTATTTCCCGGGTTCCTGTGTCAACGATGTCCTCGCCCGAATCCGCGTTTGATGTGACGAGCCGCTTCTATGGCGGCATTGCGCCATTCCGCGGCTTCGCCCGCCTGATGGATCCGCTGCTTTACAAGCCGGTCCCCGATGACTGGCTGATCGGCGTTGCCGATATTGTCCAGTCGACCAGGGCCATTGCCGACAATCGCTACAAGGCGGTGAATATGGCGGGCGCCGCAGTAATCGCGGCGGTGACCAATGCGCTCGGGAGTCAGGATTTTCCGTTCGTGTTCGGCGGCGATGGCGCGAGTTTCGCTGTTGCGCCGCGCGATGGCGGACTCGCGCGCGAGGCGCTTGCCTCCACGGCGACATGGGTTCGTGAAGCGCTCGATCTCACCATGCGCATTGCGCTGGTACCGGTGGCCGATATACGGGCGCAGGGGCGGGACGTTCGGGTTGCGCGTTACGCGCCGTCACCGCATGTATCCTACGCGATGTTTTCAGGAGGCGGTTTGGCCTGGGCCGATGCCGCGATGAAGCGCGGGGAGTTTGCGGTTGAGCCGGCAAACGCCGGAACGCTGCCGGATTTGACCGGGCTATCCTGCCGGTTCTCGCCGATTCCGTCGTCGCGTGGCCTGATCCTGTCGCTGCTTGTAGTGCCGGGCGACGCAGATGCGGGCGCTTTCCGTCGCGCGATCGAGGATGTCGTCTCCCTTATCGAAAACAGTTCCGCAGCCGGGCGACCTGTGCCCGACAATGGACCGCCGCTGCGCTGGCCGACAGCCGGTGCCGACATCGAAGCCCGCGCCCGCCGCGGCATGCCACTGGTTTTCCGCCGTCTCGCGGTGCATGGCTGGACGTTGTTTGTCTATGTGCTGATGCGCTACGGAATCTCGGCAGGCGGATTTGTGCCCGGCACGTATATGAAGCAGGTCGTCGAGAATTCGGACTTCAGGAAGTTCGATGACGGGCTTCGCATGGTGATCGACTGCACGCCGGCGCTCGGCGACGAGATCGAGGCGCATCTCGCGGACGCCGCGGCGCGCGGTGCGGTTCGCTATGGCTTGCATCGGCAGAACGCCGCGATGATGACGTGCTTTACACTGGCGGCGTCGCGGCCCGACCATTTTCATTTCGTTGACGGCGCCGAGGGCGGCTATGCCTCGGCAGCGGCCGTGCTCAAGGCGGCACCGCGGCATTCGTGACGTCCAAGCAGCGGCTGCACCGGCAAGCCGATGCAGCGGGTCTGCTGCGCTACATCGCGCCGTTGAGGAACGGGTTGGTCTGGCGCTCGTGGCCGATTGTCGATCCCGGACCATGGCCGCAAATGAATCCGACATTGTCGCCGAGCGGCAGCAGCTTGTCGGTGATCGAGCGGATCAGGGTGGCATGGTCGCCGCCGGGCAGGTCGGTGCGGCCGACCGAGCCGTTGAACAGCACGTCGCCGACCAATGCGAAGCCCATATCCTTGTTGACGAACACGACGCTGCCGGGCGAGTGGCCCGGGCAATGCAGGATATCGAAGGTCAGTTCACCAAGCTTGGTCTGGTCGCCTTCGTTGAGCCAGCGGTCCGGCGCGAAATTGCGAACGCCGGTCATGCCGAAGTTCGCGCCGCTCTCGACCACATGATCGAGCAGGAACTTGTCGGCGATGTGCGGTCCCACAATCGGAACCTTGAGTTCGTCGCGAAGTTCGGCTGCGCCGCCGACATGATCGATATGGCCATGCGTCAGCCATATCTCGTCGACGGTGATGCCGGCCTGTTTGATGGCCGCAAGAATCTCCGGAACATCGCCGCCGGGATCGACGACCACGCCGCGCTGGGTGGTTTCACACCACAACAGCGTGCAGTTCTGCTGAAAGAGCGTCACCGGAATAATAGCGGCGCGAGCCTTGGCGGTCTGTTTCTGTGTCATGCGTTCTTTTGGCATACGGCCTTGCGGCTTGGAAGGGATTTCGAACTGTCGGCGAAGCCGCAAGGGTTTTTTGCGGCTGAGCGCGCGGCAGCGATCTGCTATCGTGGGGACAATGACCATGCCGCAACAGACCGCTCCCATATTGCCGCCAGATCGCCGTCAGTCGGAGACGGCGCTGGCGATCGCGCGTGGCACGGCGCGATTGCTTGGTTCGCTGGGATATTCCTGCGTCAGCGAAGTGACCCTGCCGTCCGGCCGACGCGCCGATCTCGTTGCCATGAATGAGCGGGCCGAAATCTGGATCGTCGAGATCAAGTCATCGCTCGATGATTTGCGTGCCGACCAGAAATGGCACGAATACCGCGCGCATTGCGATCGGCTGTTTTTCGCCTTCACGCAGGATCTGCCGTGCGAGGTGTTCCCGCCGGATACCGGGCTCATCGTTGCCGATGCCTATGGCGCGCATTTGCATTGCGATGCGCCTGAGCATCGATTGCCGGCGGCAACCCGCAAGGTGATGATGGCGCGATTCGGGCTGGTGGCCGCGCGACGGATCAATCGCCTGATTGATCCGCAAGGCCATGCTGACGTCGAATAGCCGTTGGTCTATTCGGCCGCGATGCCGACGACCGGGATCAGCGTACTCTCGAACATGCCGAACGCGGTCTGCGCCCCCTCGACCACATTCGCGGGGTTGGAGCGGACTTCCGGGTGGCTTTCCAGCGCGGCCAGGAAGAGCGGCCACAACGGTTTGTTCAAACCGTGCTGCAGATACCGGGTCGCGCCCATGACGCAAGATTCCGGATTTTGCCGCGCCAACCGCATCAGCACTCCGCGCGCGCCATTGCGTAAGGCTTCAAGAGCATAGACTGCGCCGAACATGCGAGGGATGTCCGCGAACTGTGGCACCGGCAACGGATCACAGGAGACATCCAACACAGTCAGATCGTTTTCGAGCGCTCGGGTACGAGCGCGCTGCGGCCAGTCACGCAAGATCTCGCCAATGCCGCCGGCCTCCAGCGCGGTCTCAAGAGGGAAAAGGGCCTCTGCCTGCCCGCGCAGGAAACCCGCATAAGAGCGTGGTCTGCTCAGATCGAGACGCGACGATGCGGTGTCGAGGTGGCGATGGGAGGTGCCGGTGGCGTTCCGGACGATATCGCGAATCAAGGTGCTCATCTGGCCATGCCTGCGATAAGGCTGAGAGAAAGAGTCTCCCGCTCTACGCGACGCTTGCTTTACGAAATCCGGTCGATTTGCGTCACAACGATCGCGCGCGCCGGCACCAGCTGGTCCAGCAACGTGGCGATGTAGTTTTTGGTGACGATGTCGGGACAGGACGCGCGGCCGCACACTGTGATACTTGGCGCGGCCAATGTGTTTGGTCGCCACTCGATCCGGTAGTCTTCGACCAGACCAAACTTCTTTGTCGCTTCGAGGCGGGTGGAAATCTCGATATGCCGGGCCTTGCGCATCTGCGATTGTCGCGGCCTGGCCGCGCCCCTTCCTGACGGTTCGCGGCTTCAACGCGATCCCGCCCGGAAAGGTTCCGCTACGATGTCAGCGCGGTGCGCGCTTGGCCAGGATACGCTGCAATGTACGACGATGCATATTGAGGCGGCGCGCCGTTTCCGAGACGTTGCGGTTGCACATTTCGTAGATGCGCTGGATGTGTTCCCAGCGCACGCGGTCCGCCGACATAGGATTCTGCGGCAGTTCGGACTTGTCCGATCCGGTCGCCAACAGCGCGGCCACAACGTCGTCGGCGTCGGCAGGCTTCGACAGATAGTCGATAGCGCCGAGCTTCACCGCAGTCACGGCGGTTGCGATGTTGCCATAGCCGGTGAGGACGATCGCACGCGCGTCGCCGCGCTTGTCCTTGAGCGCGGCCACGACATCAAGGCCGTTGCCGTCGCCGAGACGGAGATCGACCACGGCGAACGCCGGAGGCGCCATCGCAATGTGAGCGAGACCTTCGGTCACATTATCGCATGCGGTCACCATGAAGCCGCGGCTTTCCATCGCGCGCGACAGCCGGTCCAGGAACGGCCGGTCGTCCTCGACGATCAGGAGCGATCGGTCGGGAAGCGCGGAAATCGCGGCGTTAGGGGTCGCGGCTTGAACGGTTGCGGTCACGGCAGAAGCCCTCGTTGATATGTCTATCCGATATGGCGTGACATTGTGGCGCTGTGAAGTGCGTCGAAAAGTCCACGAATCCTGAGGTTAATTCTCAGGCCTCCAAATTTGCTGGATTTTCAATGGCTTCGAAGTTCTCGCGCGGCCAGGCGATGCTGACCACGGCTCCGTGATCGGGGAACGCGCGATTGCTGAAGGTAACCTTCGCGCCTGAGCGCTCAAGCAGCGTGCGTGCGATGAACACGCCAAGACCCAGTCCCCGGCGCTCCCCGGCCTCCTCGCCGGGTCGCCGTCGCGACAGGTAGGGTTCGCCGATGCGCTTCAGAATATCGGGCGCAATGCCGGGGCCGTCGTCCGAAATGACGATCTCGACGCGTTCGTTGTTCCACCACGCATCGACCTCGACGGTTTCGCGGGCGAAGTCGACAGCGTTTTCCAGGAAATTGCCGACGCCGTAGAGGATCGCGGGATTGCGCATCGACACCGGCTCGCCGGTGTCGGAATGGGCCATCCGTACCTTGATCGCAATACCGAAGTCGCGATGGGGCGCGACGATTTCCTCGATCAGCGATGAGATCGACATGCGGTCGAACGGCGCGCCCTGGGAGGACAGCTGCGCGATCTTGGCGAGAATGTCGCGGCAGCGCTGCGCCTGTTCGCGCACTGTTCTCAGGTCGGCCTTGACCTGTTCGTCGAGCTTGCCGTTGTCCTGCGCGACTTTCTCGAGCTCCCGCGAAATCAGGAAGATGGTGGACAGCGGTGTGCCAAGCTCATGCGCGGCGGCGGCAGCCAGCCCGTCGAGCTGGGTGAGATGCTGTTCGCGTGTCAGCACCAGCTCGGTCGCGGCCAGAGCGTCGGACAGTTTGCGCGCCTCCTCGGTGACCTGGAAGGCGTAGAGACTGGTGACGCCGATAGCCAGCAGGATCGAGAGCCATACGCCGACCATGTAAACCAGCGGCAACACCAGCGGTTCGGTGTTGTCCCATGGCAGCGGCAGGTGAAAGAAGGCGAGCGCCGTGGCGCAGGCGGCCGCGAGAATCCCGAGCGCGATGGTGAACCTGGTCGGCAGCGCAGTGGCCGAGATCAGCACCGGCGCGAGGAACAGGAACGAGAACGGATTCTGCAGTCCGCCGGTGAGAAACAGAAGCGCCGCAAGCTCCGCAATGTTCACCGCCAACAGCAGGGCCGCGTAGGGCGGCTCGAGCCGGTGCACGGGATTGAACAGGATTTGCAGCGCGATGTTCAACAACACCGACAGGCCGAGGATCGCGAGGCACGGCAGCACCGGCAGATCGAAGCCCATGCCTTGCGACACGACAAAGATCGCCGCGAGCTGGCCCAGCATCGCCAGCCAGCGCAATCGCAGAATGGTGTCGAGACGGACGTAGCGGCGAGGTTGTCGGAAATCGGTATCGGCAATGTCGCTCATGCGTGGATCTTACTCTGTCGGAAGCAGCACCGCATGCGGTCTTGCGGCGGTGTCGCCGGCGTTGCGGTCGGGCGAGGGTCGTTTGAGAAGCCCGGAACTCGGTCGTGTTGGCGGTCGCGGCGCGATGGCGAAAGCGGGTGGGGATTGGTCTTTTGGCTAGGATGTCCGCAAAAGGCGACTTTCTGTCCCCAAATGCCCTCGAAATATAGAGAATCCGCCCCTCGCAACGGCGGGAATCCACATGGGGCGGATTGACGCTGGGGGACCAGCCGGACAGTATGTTGCACTGCAGGATCGCGGAATCAGGGAACGGATCAGATGCCTATTGGTGAATTCGGCAGGCCCCCGGCATTGCCAACCGAAGTCAGCCCGGCGCTGACCACGCCGATGTACTGGATGTATGAGATGGGGCAGGCCTCGCTCAATCCGGCACGCGCGTTTGCCGACGCCACCAAGCTGGTGTTCCAGAATCCGCTCAATCCGCTGGCTTCGACTGAACTTGGCAAGTCGATCGCCGCGAGCTGCGAAGTGTTCGAGCGCACCACGCGCCGTTACGGCAAGCCGGAATGGCGAATCCAAGACACCGAGGTCAATGGCGTCCGGGTCCCGGTCGAGATCAAGACGGTCTGGGAAAAGCCGTTCTGTCGTCTGCTTCATTTTGAGCGCAAGCTCACACGCCCGCTGCGCGAGGCTCAGCCTCGCGTGTTGCTGGTCGCGCCGATGTCCGGTCACTATGCGACGCTGCTGCGCGGCACGGTCGAGGCGTTTCTGCCTGGTCACGATGTCTACATCACGGATTGGTCCGATGCGCGCATGGTTCCTGTCGCGGAAGGCCGCTTCGATCTCGATGACTACGTCGACTACGTGATCGAGATGCTGCGTGCATTGGGCGGCGATGTGCATGTTGTCGCCGTTTGCCAGCCGTCGGTACCGGTTCTTGCCGCCGTGTCGGTGATGGAGGCGGCGAAAGATCCATACGCGCCGACGTCGATGATCCTGATGGGCGGGCCGATCGATACGCGGCGCAATCCCACTGCGGTGAACGATCTTGCCGCCGAGAAAGGCATCGATTGGTTCCGAAACAACGTCATCACCAAGGTGCCGTTCCCGCAGCCGGGTTTCATGCGCGATGTCTATCCGGGCTTCCTGCAGTTGACCGGCTTCGTCAGCATGAACCTCGACCGCCATATGGATGCGCACAAGCGGCTGTTCAGCAATCTCGTCAAGGGTGACGGCGATCTGGTCGACAAGCACGTCGAGTTCTACGATGAGTATCTCGCGGTGATGGACCTCACCGCCGAGTTCTATCTCCAGACCGTCGATGTGGTGTTCGTCAAGCACGCGCTGCCGCTCGGCCAGATGACCCATCGCGGCAAGCCGGTCGACCCGTCGCAGATCCGGCGCGTTGCGCTGATGACGGTTGAGGGCGAGCACGACGATATTTCGGGCCTCGGCCAGACCGAAGCGACCCACGAACTATGCGTCGCGATCCCGGACGATCGCCGCGTGCATTATGTGCAAAAGGGCGTCGGCCATTACGGCGTGTTCAACGGTTCGCGCTTCCGGGCCGAGATCGTGCCCCGCATCTCCGACTTCATGGTCTCGTCCGCTCGCACCAAGCCGCGCCTCGCGGCCGCCGAATAGCGGAACCGGACGACTTTCGATCCCGAAAACCCTTATTTTCCAACGTTTTTGGGATGGATGGGGTGCCCCGGGCGCGGTGCCCATGGCAAGCTATTGATATCGCAATAGAATTTTTCGTTTACTGGTGTGGCGCCGGAGTGAATTGAGCCTTCACTTTTTGAGGGCGGATTCAGCTTAGTTCTGAATCCTGATTTCATGTTTCATGGCCCCGTATCTGGGAGGCGCATGGCCCAATTCCACGATATATTGGGCAAATGATTTGTTTTTGCGCCGACGAATTTCACTGGCGGCGGATATGGCAGAATCCCGGCGATTTCCTGCTGTCCGGACCTGCTGACATGGCTTTTCGCGCACTTCTTTATCGTCGTCCCACCGAACCACGCACCATTGTGGTGAGAATCGGCTCAGCGATCTATCCGATTCAACTGCGTCGTCATCGTCGCGCGCGGCGTTACACGTTGCGCATCCATCCGAGCGCGCGTCAGGCCATTCTCACCATGCCGCCTCGCGGCAATCTCGCCGATGCCAAGGACTTCGCGCAGCGCCACGGCGCCTGGATCGCGGCACGTCTTGGTGGTCTGCCGAAGGCCGCGCCGTTTCAACCCGGCACGTCGGTTCCGCTGCGCGGCATCGCGCACCGGATTGTCCATCGCGCGGGCGAACGCGGCACGGTGTGGACCGATACACGCGACAGCGGCGACAAAATCCTGTGTGTTGCCGGGGGCATAGAGCATATCGACCGACGGCTGCATGATTTTTTCAAGCGCGAGGCGCGTCGCGAACTGACCAAGGCATCGCAGTACTATGCCGATGTGCTCGGGGTGAAGGTGAAGCGGATCAGCATTCGCGATCAGTCGAGTCGGTGGGGGTCGTGCACGTCGGCGGGCGCATTGTCCTTTTCATGGCGGCTCATTCTCGCGCCGCCTTATGTGCTCGACTATCTCGCCGCGCATGAGGTCGCGCATCTGGTCGAGATGAATCACTCGCCGCGGTTCTGGAAGGTGGTTGCTCGCATCTGTCCGCAAACCGAGCGCGCCAAGAAGTGGCTCGATGTTCACGGCAACGATCTGCATCGTTATGGCATCGACGACTAGGTGACATCACCCAATCAAACCAAAGGCCGGGCTCTGACCTGGCCTTTTTGTTTGCTCGCGATCAAACGCGCATCGTCAGCGCCGGCCGCCGAACAGGCGATCGACCAGCCAGCCATCGAGACCCGCCGATGCTTCGGGTCGCACCGATGTCTGGGTGACGCGAGGATTCGCATTGACGTTGGCCTGCGGCTGATACGGATAGGGCGCAGGCGATGGTCCTGACGCAGGCGCCATGCCTTGCCGGCCCGATGACGGGAACATGCTCGACAGGAAGCCGCCCTGTTGCGTGCCCGGCAGATCGGTTGGTTGAACGTTCTGATGCGCCGCTTTCATGAAGCGCGTCCACACTTCCACCGGCAAGCCGCCGCCGGTCGCCTTGTGGGTCGGCGAGTTGTCATCGTTGCCGAGCCAGACACCGGTGACGAGATGCGTGGTGTAGCCGATGAACCAGGCATCGCGGAAATCCTGGCTGGTGCCGGTCTTGCCGGCAGCGGACCAGCCTGGAATATCAGCTTTGCGCGCGGTTCCGGTCACCAGCGTCTCGTGCATCATCGTATTCATCATGCCGACGTAACGCAGGTCGATCACCTGCGCGGCAGGATCGGGAGGCCGTGAATAGAGCACCTTGCCGGCGGGTGTGCGGATGCGATTGATGACGTGCGCCGACACGCCGCGCCCGCCATTGGCGAACGGCGCGTAGGCGCCGACCAGTTCGGTGAGCGAGACTTCCGAAGTGCCAAGGGCTATCGAAGGGTTGGGTTCGAGCTTCGAGGCAATGCCGAGACGGTGCGCGGTGCGCACCACGGCAGCAGGGCCGACTTCGATGCCGAGGCGGACCGCGACGGTGTTGAGCGACATCGCCAGCGCCTGCGTCAGCGTCACCGCGCCGAAATATTCATGGCTGTAGTTCTCGGGCTTCCAGCCCTTGAGCGCCAGCGGCGCGTCCTGCCGGATGGTGTTGGGCGTGAGGCCTGCTTCCAGCGCCGTCAGATAAACGAAAGGCTTGAAGGCCGAGCCCGGCTGGCGCTTTGCGGTGACGGCGCGGTTGTACTGGCTTTCGGCGTAGTTGCGGCCGCCGACCATGGCGCGGACCGCGCCGTTCGGCGTCATCGCCACCAGCGCGCCTTGCGTGACCTTGAACTTCACGCTCTTGGCGGCGAGTTCGTCGATAATGGCGGCTTCGGCGACGCTCTGCAGTTTCGGGTCGATCGAAGTTTCGACCACGATGTTCTGTTCGACCTGACCGATAAGGTCGTCGAGCACTTCGCCGATCCAGTCTGCGACGTAATTGATGGTTCCGGCGCCGACCGGCTTCACGGCGTAGGCCGGATGGGTGGTCGCGGATTTCGCCTGCGAGGCGGTGATGAAGTGGTTCTCCGCCATCGCGCTGAGCACCAGCCGGGCGCGCGCTTCCGCGCCTTCCGGATTTCGGTTCGGCGCTAGTCGCGACGGCGATTTGACAAGGCCCGCCAGCATGGCCGCTTCCGGAAGCGTCACGTCGCGCGCCGGCTTGCCGAAGTATTTCTGTGCTGCCGCCTCGACGCCGTAAGCGCCTGAGCCGAAATAGACGCGGTTGAGATAAAGTTCGAGAATTTCGTTCTTGGAGTATTTGCGCTCGAGCCACAGCGCGAGCTCCACCTCCTGCAGCTTGCGCTGCAGCGTGCGTTCCTGCGTGAGGAACAGGTTCTTCGCAAGCTGCTGCGTCAGCGTCGAGCCGCCTTGCGACACGCCGCGATGGAGCAGGTTGGCGACAGCGGCACGCGCGATGCCCGCGGGATCGACGCCGAAATGCGAATAGAAGCGGCGGTCCTCAATGGCGATGAACGCCTTGGGCAGGTAGGGCGGCAGATCTTTCAGCGACACGTTCGCGCCCGGCATCTCGCCGCGCGTAGCGATCACGCTGCCATCGGTGCCGACGATCTGGATGGTCGGCGGCCGCTTGGGAATCTCCAGCGACTGGATCGGCGGCAGATGAGCGCCGACCCAAACAATGACGCCGCCGGTGGCGATCACGCCCCACAAGCCAAGGACCGCACCCCAATAGACCAGGCGGCCGATGCGACCGCGGGTCCGGTTGCGCGATGCTTTCTTGTCCTTTTGCTGCGCACGGGGCCGGCGCTGGGTGCGCGGCTCGTCGTCTTCGTCCGCGGTCTCCCGGACGTTACGGCGCTTGCGCCGATCGTCCGCGGAATCGCCGATGCGATCCCGAGGGTTGAGACGCAAACCATCGAGCGGGGATTGAGCCTCGAACTTCGGCTCCTTCCGCCCGGATTTCTTTCGTCTCAACGCCATTCACCCACGCCCGCAACTGTCCTCAAATCGTCTGCAGGCTATCGATGGCGGTTTAAGGGCGCGTTAAGTGAGCGTTAACGCGACATTAGAGGGTTGTCCGGTTCCGCATCTTTCAGCGTGCGCGCTCCGTGGTGTAGGCTCCGGCGGGAACGGAAAACAAGGAGACGCAGATGACCGGCCATATCGATCCGACCAAGGAGACGTTCAAGGTATTCCGCGAGAACGACAGGCCGGGTCCGATCCATATGCTCAATCTTGTGCGGCTCCATGCGCAGGCGAGATACCCCGACGGCCGCAAGGCGACCGGTGCAGAAGCGTATGCCAGTTACGGGCGCGAAAGCGGCCCGGTGTTCGAACGGCTTGGCGGCTCGATCGTGTGGCAGGGCCGGTTCGAACTGATGCTGATCGGGCCTTCGGACGAGCGCTGGGATCTGTGCTTCATCGCGCAGTATCCCTCGGTCGCGGCGTTCGTCGAGATGATCCGCGATCCGGTCTATCGCGAGGCGGTGAAGCATCGCCAGGCGGCGGTGGAGGATTCGCGGCTGATCCGTTTTGCGCCGCTGGCGCCCGGCAAGAACTTTGGCGAGCCGCCGCCGGCGTGATGGCGGCTATCGCGCGAGCCAGACGCAGATCAGCGCGATCGCGGCGGGCAGGGCCTGGACAAAGACAATGCGCCTGCTGACCGAATAGCCGCCGTACAGTCCGGCAACGATGACGCAGAGAAGGAAGAACACCGCGATCTGAAAACCGAACGCGGCATCGGGATGGATCAGGCTCCACACCAGCCCCGCCGCGAGGAAGCCGTTATAGAGTCCCTGATTGGCAGCGAGCACCGCGGTATCGGCGGCGCGTTGCGGCGTGTTGCCGAAGGTCTTGAGGCCCAGCGGCTTCGTCCACAACACCATTTCCAGCAACAGGAAATAGAGGTGGAGCGCCGCCACCAGCAGCACCAGAAGTTTTGCGATGTAGATCATGTGCGCCCCCCGGCCGATGATGCCGAAGGTTAGCACGGGGAACCTCGGGCAGGCGAGAGCGGCCGGCGATCACGCGGCGGGCTTGTCGGCGGCGTCGCCATTGGCAAGCAAATGGACCAGTGCGCGCTTGATCGCCGCTTGGCGGGTCGGCGCGGTGATCTGCGCGCCAAGCAGATCGGTGACATAGAACACATCGCGCGCGCGCTCGCCGAAGGTCGAAACATGCGCCGAGGCGATATTGAGGCTGAGTTTCGAAATCGCGGTCGTGAGTTGATACAGCAGGCCGGGCCGATCGAGTCCCGACACCTCGATCACTGTATAGCGATCCGACCACTGGTTGTTGATGGCGACTTCGGGCTCGACCACGAATGGCCGCAGCTTGGGCTTTGGCGCGACGCGGCGGGCCATCACTTCCGGCAGCCGCAGCTTTCCTTCGAGAGTCTGTTCGACGATCTCGCCGATGCGCGCGGCGCGGCGCGATTCGTCCTCTTCGCGGTCGTACTCGCGGGAGATGGCGATGGTGTCGAGCGCCAGTCCGTCGGTGGTGGTGTAGATCTGCGCGTCGACGATGTTGGCGCCGGCCGAAGCGCAGGCGCCGGCGATGATCGACAGCAGCCACGGATGATCGGGCGCGAGGATCGTCAGTTCAGTCACGCCGCGCGCCTCGTCGAAGCCGACATCGATCGAGAGTTTGGTGGTGGCCTGCGCGCTGCGCTTGACGAAGCGTGCGTGGCGGATCTTGCTCTGCAGATCGACCTTGAGCCAGTAAGCCGGGTAATGCCGTGCGATGTAGGCTTCCAGCTCCTTCTCCGGCCATTCGGTGAAGGCTTCGCGGAATTCGGCCTGCGCCACCGCGATGCGCTGCGCCCGGTTGACTTCGGAGAAACCGCCGGTCAGCACCGGCTCGGTTTCATAATAAAGCGTGCGAATAAGCTGCGCCTTCCAACCGTTCCATACGCCGGGGCCGACGCCGCGAATATCCGCGGTGGTCAGAATGGTGAGCAGCTTCATGTGCTCGACCGATTGCACCACGGCGGCGAAGTTTTCGATGGTCTTGCGATCCGAAAGGTCGCGCGACTGCGCGACCGTGGACATGGTCAGATGCTCCTGGATCAGCCAGGCGATCGTTTCGGTATCGGCCGAGTTGAAGCCGAAACGGGGACACAACCGCTTGGCGACCTTCGCGCCGGCGATCGAATGATCTTCCGGGCGGCCCTTGGCAATGTCGTGCAGGAAGACGCTCATGTAGAGAACCGCGCGGTTCTCGGGGCGGATCTTGCGCATCAGGTCGCTGGCGACCGCGAACTCATCGTTCCCGCCACGCTCGATATCCTGCAGGATGCCGATGCAGCGCAGCAGATGCTCGTCCACCGTGTAGTGATGATACATATTGAACTGCATCATCGACACGATCTTGCCGAATGCGCGAATGAACTGACCGAGAACGCCGGTCTCGTTCATGCGCCGTAACACGATCTCCGCGTCGTTCGACGTCAGGATTTCCATGAACAGCTTGTTCGCTTCCGGATTCTCCCGTACTTGCGGCGTGATCAGTCTCAGCGAACGGGTCGCCGCGCGCATCGCGTCGGGATGGAAGGCGAGATTGTTCTTCTGGGCGAGGCGGAAGACGCGGATCAGATTGACCGGATCGGTCTTGAACACGTCGGGTGCGGCAAGATTGATCCGGTTGTTGTCGATGATGAAATCATCGCTGTCGGGCACGCGGCTGCGTTTGCGGCCGGGGCGCAGCCGCGCCATCACGCGGCTCAGCACCGGTGCCGGCTTGGCTTCCTGATCCTCCAGCTTGGCGCACAGGATCGCGGTCAGATCGCCGACGTCCTTCGCCACCAGGAAGTAGTGCTTCATGAACCGCTCGACGTCCTGCATGCCGGGATGCGAGGTGTAGCCCAGTCGCTGCGCGATCTCGCGTTGCATGTCGAATGACAACCGCTCTTCGGCGCGTCCGGTATAGAAGTGCATGTTGCAGCGAACCGACCACAGAAAGTCCGCGCAGCGCCGGAACGTGCGATATTCCCGCGTATCGAACACGCCGCGTTCGAGCAGTTCCTTGGTGTCGCTCACGCGATAAACGTACTTCGCGATCCAGAACAGCGTGTGCAGGTCGCGTAGCCCGCCTTTGCCGTCCTTGACGTTGGGTTCGACCAGATAACGCGACTGACCGGCGCGGCGGTGCCGCTCCTCGCGCTCGGCGAGTTTGGCCGTGACGAATTCCGCCGCCGTGCCCTGCACGACTTCCTTGTCGAAGCGGGTGACGAGTTCGTCATAGAGCGCCGCGTCGCCGGTGAGGAAGCGCGTTTCCAGCACCGAGGTGCGGATGGTCATGTCGGCGCGTGCCTGCCTGATCGATTCATCGACCGAGCGGGTGGCATGGCCGACCTTGAGGCCCATGTCCCACAAGCAATAAAGGATCGCTTCGGCGACCTGTTCGCCCCAGGCCGTCTGCTTGTAGGGCAGCACGAACAACAGGTCGATGTCGGACTCCGGCGCCATCAGCCCGCGGCCATAGCCGCCGGTGGCGACCACGGCCATGCGCTCCGAATCCGAGGGCGTTGCCGAGTGATAGAGCTGATTGGTGGCGACGTTGAACAGGATCCGGATGATTTCATCCTGCACATAGCAAAGCCGTTCGGCGCAGTGCCGTCCGTGCCGGTCCTTGAGCAATGCCGCTTGCGCCATCTCCCGCGCCCGGGTGTGCTCGGCCTTCAGCAGTTGCGCCATCGCGGCGCGAAAGGCGTCGCCATTGCCATGCTTGTCGGCGAGTGCGTCGATGTCCCGCGCGATCCGTTCGGGATCGAACTGCAGCAGGTCCTGCGCTGAGCGGTCGAGAGTCGCGCCATCCATATCCACCCGATAACGGACTGCCATGGCACTGTCACGGGGATTGTCTGGGGTCCGGCAGATCCATGCTGACTTTGCTGACTTCGCCAGCATGGCTGTCCTTCTCAAGCTCTTGAAAGAGCAAGGATTTTCTCGTTGACGTGCGGCGTAAGATATTGAAACTAAAGGGATAATTTGCCATCCGGGGAATTGAGGGATCAAAGGCGGGCTGGCGGATTTCTGCTCATCGGCGGGCCGGGGCGGCGGGTTGCGCGCCCGTCGGCCCCGCCGTCAGTTTCACGGAGAAGTGCATCATGTTTTCGATCTCGCGGCGGGCCTTTGCCATCATCACCGCCGGCATTCTGTTCGCGCCGGGCGCGTTCGCAGCCGATAAGCCGGCGCGCATCGCGATCGACTGGGCAACCTACAATCCGGTGTCGATGGTCCTGAAGAACAAGGGCCTGCTCGAAAAGGAATTCGCCAAGGACGGCATCAAGATTGTCTGGGTGCAGACGACGGGATCCAACAAGGCGCTGGAATTCCTCAATGCCGGTTCGATCGATTTCGGTTCGACGGCAGGGTCCGCTGCGCTGGTGGCGAAGATCAACGGCAATCCGATCAAGTCGATCTATGTCTACTCGCGCCCCGAGTGGACCGCGCTGGTGACCGGCAAAGATTCTAAAATCACCACGGTCGCCGACCTCAAGGGCAAGCGCGTCGCGGTAACGCGCGGCACCGATCCGCACATCTTTCTGGTGCGCGCGCTGCTCGAAGCCGGCCTGACCGAAAAGGACATCACCCCGGTGCTGCTGCAGCATCCGGACGGCAAGACCGCTCTGATCCGCGGCGACGTCGATGCATGGGCCGGCCTCGATCCGATGATGGCGCAGGCCGAACTCGAGGACGGCGCCAAGCTGTTCTACCGCAAGCCCGAAGCCAACACCTGGGGTATTCTTAATGTCCGTGAGGAGTTCCTCAAGGATCATCCCGATCTGGTGCGCCGGGTGCTCGCCGTCTACGAGGAAGCGCGGAAGTACTCGCTCTCGCACTATGACGAACTGAAAAAGACGTTCATCTCGGTTACCAAACTGCCGGACGCGGTCGTCGACAAGCAGCTCAAGGAGCGCACCGAACTGACCCATAATCGCATCGGCGCGCCGCAACGCGACTCCATCCTTGCTGCCGGCCTCGCGCTTCAGGAGGCCGGCGTCATCAAGAAGGACGTGGACGTGAAGGCTGCGCTCGATTCGCTGATCGACGATCAGGTCCCGCTGCCGACCAACTGATCGATCGTTGCGACGAGCGGCGCGCCATGACGATGACACTCGAAACCGCGGCACCGACAGCGCAGGCGCCTCCGTCCAGCCGTGTCCGGCGGCTGGTGCGGCCGGCGCTCGGGTTGCTGCTGCCTCTCGGTCTCGCGTTGGTGTGGGAGCTGGCCGTGCGTCTCGGCTGGTCGAACGGCCGGCTGGTGCCGCCCCCGAGCGAAATCTACCGAACGCTGGCCGAGCTTGCGGCAACCGGCGAACTGGGCCGCCATGTTCTGGTGACGCTATGGCGGGTCGCCGCCGGCTTCGGTTTCGGTGTGGTGGCGGGCACATTGCTCGGCGCGGTCTGCGGTTACTGGCAGCTGGCGGCACGCCTGCTCGACCCGACACTGCAGGCGCTGCGCGCCATTCCTTCGATTGCATGGGTGCCGCTGTTCATCCTGTGGCTCGGCATCTTTGAAACGTCGAAGGTCGCGCTGATCGCGGTTGGCGTGTTCTTTCCGATTTATCTCGGTGTCATGGGCGCGATCCTGTCGGTCGATCGCAAGATCGTCGAGGTTGGCCGCATCTTCCGTCTCAGCGGTCCGCAGATGATCCGGCGCATCTTTTTGCCGGCGGTGCTGCCGGAATACGTGGTGTCGCTGCGCTCGGGGCTGGGGCTCGGCTGGATGTTCGTCGTCGCCGCCGAATTCATGGGCGCGTCGGAAGGACTGGGCTATCTGCTCACCGATGGCCAGCAGCTCGGCAAGCCGGCGCAGATCATGGCCGCCATTATCGTGTTCGCGATCCTCGGCAAAACCACCGACTGGCTGGTCCAGCTCGCGGCGGCGCCGCTGTTGCGCTGGCAGGATTCGTTCAGCGCGCACGGAGGCAAGGCCTGATGCTGGTATTGGACCGCGTGGGCAAGGTCTATCCCAACGGCGTCAATGCGCTGGAGGGATTTTCTGCGCACATCGCCCCCGGCGAGATCGTTGCTGTCATCGGCGGCTCGGGTTGCGGCAAGTCGACCCTGCTGCGCGCGATATCGGGCCTTGATCGCGTGACCTCGGGCAGCATTGTGCTCGATAGCGATACGATTGCCGCGCCGCATGAAAAGATCGGCATCATCTTTCAGGAGCCGCGCCTGCTGCCGTGGCTCAGTGTCGTCGACAATATTGGCTTTGGGCTGTCGGGTCTGGCTGCCACGGAGCGCGAGGAGAGGATTGCCCACGCGCTGCTGCGCGTCGGCCTGTCCGACAAGGCGAAGGTGTGGCCGCGCGAACTGTCCGGCGGACAGGCGCAGCGCGTCGCGATCGCCAGCGCCCTGGTCCCGCAGCCGGAAGTTCTGCTGCTCGATGAGCCGTTCTCGGCGCTCGATGCCTTCACCCGCGCGGACCTGCAGGACCATCTGCTTGGTCTTTGGGCCGACACCCGCCCGACGCTGATTGTCGTCACGCACGATGTCGAGGAAGCGGTGGTGCTGGCGGATCGCATCATGGTGATGCGCCCGCGTCCCGGCCGGCTGTTCGAGGAAATTCGCGTCGATCTCACGAGGCCGCGCGATCGCGCTTCGCCGGCATTCGAAACCGTCAAGCACCGGGTGTTGTCGTCGCTGGATCGGTCCCTGGACCGCGATGGATATCGCCCGGTCGACGATATGATGACGGCCGGCGACGGCATATAGTCGGAATAAACGATGATAGGCATGGTTGATGCCGATAGTGACGCAATGGAGAGCGAGATGGATTCGGCCGAACTGCGCGCGATGCAGGCTCCGATCAAGAGCCGCTACAAGGAAGATCCCACGGCAGCCTTTATCACCCTGAAGGCGAAGGGCTCGCTGGAGAGCGAAGGCTTGTCCTGCAAGGTCGAGACCGGCCGCGCCGCGGCAGCCATCGCGGGACTGCATCCGGCGACCGGCGGTTCCGGCCTTGAACTGTGCTCGGGTGACATGCTGCTCGAGGCACTGGTCGCCTGCGCGGGCGTCACGCTGAAGTCGGTGGCGACCGCGATCGACGTCCCGCTAAAATCCGGACAGGTCAGCGCCGAAGGCGATCTCGATTTCCGCGGTACGCTCGGCGTCGACAAGGAAGCGCCGGTCGGCTTCGCCGCCATCCGTTTGCGCTTCGATGTCGCGACCGACGCGCCGCAGGACAAGCTCGATCAGCTTCTGAAGCTCACCGAACGCTATTGCGTGGTCTATCAGACCATCAGGAACGGCCCGAAGGTGGACGTGTCGCTGCACAGGATTTGATCCTCATGGTGAGGAGCGCCGCGATGCGGCGCGTCTCGAACCATGAAGCCTCATCCTTCGAGACGCGGCTATAGGCCGCTCCTCAGGATGAGGGGCGACATTCTATTTCGGCAGCTTCGCCTTGAGTGCATAGAGCGCGTCCAGCGCTTCGCGCGGCGACAGTTCGTCGGGATGGATGTCGTTCAGCGCAGCCATCAATAGTTCGACCTCGGTCGGGGGCTGCGGTTCGGCAGCGGCGCGCGAGGGCACCGCGAACAGCGGCAGGTCGTCAACCAGCGCGCGGGCGGTCGAGCCGCGATCCTGCGCCTCCAGTTTCGCCAGCACCGATTTGGCGCGTGTGATCACCGCCGAGGGCAGGCCTGCAAGTTTCGCGACCTGGATGCCGTAGGAGCGGTCGGCCGAACCCGGCAGCACCTCGTGCAGGAAAACAACATCGCCCTGCCATTCCTTCACGCGCACGGTGGCGTTGAATAGGCGCGGCAGCTTCGCCGACAGCGCGGTGAGTTCATGATAGTGGGTTGCGAACAGCGCACGGCATCTGTTGCTCTCGTGCAGATGCTCGATCGATGCCCATGCGATCGACAAACCGTCGAATGTCGCGGTGCCGCGGCCGATTTCGTCGAGGATCACCAGCGCGCGCTCGCCAGCCTGATTGAGGATCGCAGCGGTTTCGACCATCTCGACCATGAAGGTCGAGCGGCCGCGCGCCAGATCGTCGGCTGCTCCGACGCGGGAGAACAGCCGGTCAACGACGCCGATGCGCGCGCTTTTGGCGGGCACGAAACTCCCGGTCTGCGCCATCAGCGCGATCAGCGCATTCTGGCGCAGGAAGGTCGATTTGCCCGCCATGTTCGGGCCGGTGAGCAGCCAGATCTGCCCCGAGACCTGTCCCGGCGCGGCCGACAGGTCGCAGGCATTGGCGATGAACGGCTCGCCATTGCGCTTGAGCGCCTGCTCGACCACCGGGTGGCGGCCGCCATCGATGGCGAAGGCGAGCGAGTCGTCGACAACGGGCCGAACGTAATTCTCGTCGACAGCGAGCTTCGCCAGCGCGGTCGCGACATCGAGTACGGCAAAGGCATGGGCGGCCGCGCGCAGATCGTCGCTTGCGGCCATCGCCTGTTCGCACAGCCGGTCGAAGATTTCGAGTTCGAGGCCGAGCGCGCGTTCACCGGCGTTGGCGATCTTGGCTTCGGTCTCGCCGAGTTCAGCGGTGGTGAAGCGCACCTGTCCGGCCAGCGTCTGGCGATGAATGAAGGTCGCGTTCAGCGGCGGCGCCATCAGCTTGTCGCCGTGCTGCGCGGTCACCTCGACGAAATAGCCGAGCACGTTGTTGTGACGGATCTTGAGCGCCTTGACGCCAGTCTCGTCGGCGTAGCGCGCCTGCATTGCAGCAACGACAAGGCGCGACGCATCGCGCAGCGAGCGCGCCTCGTCGAGCGCGGGATGGTAGTTCTGGCGCACGAACCCGCCATCGCGCTTGAACAAGGGCAGGTCGTCGGCCAGCCCGCGCGACAGTTCCTGGGCGAGATCGCGCGAGGGACGGCGCAGCGCATCCATCGCGGCGAAAATATCGAGCGGCAGCTCATTGAGCTGCGACAGTCGGGTCAGCACCGCGTCGGCGGCGACGATTCCGTCGCGCAGCGCGGCGAGATCGCGCGGACCGCCACGTCCGACGGAAAGGCGCGCCAGTGCGCGCGACATGTCCGGTGCGCCGCGCAGAAAGCTCCGTAGGTCCTCGCGTGCAGCGCTGTCATCGACGAAGGTCGCGATGGCATCGAGCCGTCGCGTAATCGCGGCGGTTTCGGTGAGCGGCGCGGCGAGCCGCCGTGCCAGCAGGCGCGACCCGGCGGCGGTCACTGTGCTGTCGATGGCGTCGAGCAGCGATCCGCGGCGTTCGCCGCCAAGGGTCCGCGTCAGTTCGAGATTGGCGCGGGTGGCCGGATCGATCGCCATGGTGGCGCCGAGGGATTCGCGCGATGGCGGCGACAGCGGCGGACGTTTGCCGACCTGCGTGCGGTCGATATAGGTCACGGCGGCCGCCGCAGCGGTGGCCTCCAGTCGCGACAGCGCGCCGAAACCATCCATGGTCGCGACCGCGAAATAGTCGCACAGCCGGCGTTCGGCGGTGGCGCCGTCGAACACGTCGCGGGTCAGCGGGGTGATCGAGGGCAATTCGCGCAGCACGGGACCGAGATCCGCATCGCTGAACAGCGCGTCGGTCACGATCACTTCGTTGGGGTTGATGCGCGCCAGCGTCGCGGGAAGTTCGCTCGCGCCGCTTTCGGTGACGATAAACTCCGAGGTTGAAATATCGATCCAGGCAAGACCAAAACGATCGTCGCTCGAGGAGGCGCGAGCGCGGGCGATCGCCATCAGGTAGTTGTTGGCCTTGGCGTCGAGCAGGGTATCTTCGGTCAGCGTGCCCGGCGTCACCAGCCGCACCACGTCGCGCCGCACCACGCTTTTGTTGCCGCGCTTGCGGGCGGCGGCCGGGTCTTCCATCTGCTCGCAGACCGCGACGCGATGGCCCAGTGCGATCAACCGGTGCAGGTAATCGTCCGCCTTCTCCACCGGCACGCCGCACATCGGGATGTCCTGCCCGAGATGCTTGCCGCGTTTGGTCAGCATGATGCCGAGCGCGCGCGAGGCGGTTTCGGCGTCCTCAAAGAACAGTTCGTAGAAATCGCCCATCCGGTAGAACAGCAACAGGCCGGGATTGGCGGCCTTGATCTCGAGGTACTGTTCCATCATCGGCGTGACGCGGCCGCCGGTCTCCGGTTCGGAAGCGGCTGGGGCGGAAGCGGGCGGCGTCGAATGGATGGTCATGGCGCGGCACGCTAGCAAAGTTTCGCACTGCAATCATACCCGGCGGCTGGTGTTATCCGGGTTTTCCGCAGGACGTTTCCGACAGGCGAAACAGGTTGCGCGGGTGCATATCGGCCAGCCGGAAACGGTGGCACCGCCGCCCAAGCAAGGATTTGACGTCCGCCAAGCCGCTTCCTAAAACTCGGCGAACGATTGACACGAACAGGGGCCGGATCGGTCTCGATGAGGGAGAAACAGAATGCGTGATGTTTTCATTTGTGACGCGGTGCGTACCCCCATCGGCCGGTTCGGTGGCGCGCTCGCTCATGTACGCACCGATGATCTTGGCGCTGTGCCGCTCAAGGCGCTGATGGAACGCAATCCGAAGGCCGACTGGGACGCCCTGGAAGAAGTGTCGTTCGGCTGCGCCAATCAGGCGGGCGAGGATAATCGCAACGTCGCGCGCATGTCGCTGCTGCTGGCCGGTTTGTCCGATTCCATTCCGGGCATGACGGTGAACCGGCTGTGCGCCTCGGGCCTCGACGCGGTGGGCGGCGTGGCCCGCTCGATCCGCGCCGGCGAAGTCGATTTCGCCATTGCCGGCGGCGTCGAGTCGATGACCCGCGCGCCGTTCGTCACCGGCAAGGCGTCAGCACCGTTCCAGCGCACGTTCGAGACCTACGACACCACGATCGGCTGGCGCTTCATCAATCCGCTGATGAAGCAGCAGTACGGCGTCGATTCGATGCCGGAAACCGGCGAGAACGTCGCCGAGGAATTCCAGATCTCGCGTGCCGATCAGGACGCGTTCGCGATTCGCTCGCAGCAGCGCGCAGGCAAGGCGATGGCGTCGGGCTATTTCGCCGAGGAAATCGTGCCGGTCTCGGTCCCGGCCGGGAAGAAGGGCACCATCACGGTGGACACCGACGAGCATCCGCGCCCCGAGACTACGCTCGAGGGTCTGGCCAAGCTCAAGCCTGTGGTGCGCGGCAACGGTACGGTGACCGCGGGCAATGCGTCCGGCGTCAATGATGGCGCGGCGGCGCTTATCCTGGCGTCCGAAGACGCCGTGAAGAAGCATGGCCTGACCCCGCGCGCTAAAATCCTCGGCATGGCGTCGGCCGCAGTGCCGCCGCGCATCATGGGGATCGGCCCGGTGCCGGCGACGAAAAAGCTGATGGAGCGCCTCGGCCTCAAGATCAGCGATTTCGATTTGATCGAGCTCAATGAAGCTTTCGCCTCGCAGGGTATTGCTGTGTTGCGCCAGCTTGGCCTCAAGGAAGATGCGGACTTCATCAACCCGCATGGCGGCGCGATCGCGCTCGGTCATCCGCTCGGCATGAGCGGCGCCCGTCTGGCGCTCACCGCCGTGCATGGTCTTGAAAAGCGCGGCGGCAAGCTGGCTCTGGCCACGCTGTGTGTCGGCGTCGGCCAGGGTGTCGCGGTGGCGATCGAGAAGGTCAACTGAAGCGCTGAACAAACGGGGCGCTGAAGCGGAGAGGAAGATGCAATCATGACTCTGATCTATCCGCGCGAAAACAACGCGGCGCACGCGCCCCGCCTGTCGCCCGACTACAAGAGCACGATCAAGCGGGCGCCTGCCAAACCGCTGATCGTGATGCCGCATACGCTCTCCGAACTGACCGGGCCGGTCTACGGTCATGAAACCGTGCGCGAGCACGACCACGATCTCACGATCCAGCACAAGGGCGAGCCGCTCGGCGAACGGATCATCGTGCATGGCCACGTCCGCGACGAGGATGGCCGCGGCGTCCCCAACACGCTGGTCGAAATCTGGCAGGCCAATGCCTGCGGCCGCTATATCCATGTCGGCGATCAGCATCCGGCGCCGATCGATCCGAACTTCACCGGCGCCGGCCGCGCCCAGACCGATGCGCAGGGCTACTACAGGTTCGTCACCATCAAGCCCGGCGCCTATCCATGGGGCAACCACCACAATGCGTGGCGGCCGGCCCACATTCATTTCTCGGTGTTCGGCTATTCGTTCATCTCGCGCATTGTGACGCAGATGTATTTCCCCGGCGATCCGCTGTTCGCCTTCGACCCGATCTTCAATTCGGTGACCGACGAGAAGGCGCGGATGCGCATGGTGTCCACGTTCGATCTGGAGAACACCAAGCCGGACTGGGCGCTGTGCTATCGTTTCGATATCGTGCTGCGCGGACGCAACGCGACTCCACTGGATTCCGATGATGACTAAGATCACGCCTTCGCAGACCGTCGGCCCTTATTTCAAGTACGGGCTGACGCCGGGCGGCGTCTACGCCTGGAACGATGCGTTCAGCAACGATCTCCTGACGCCGGACGTTTCGGGTGAGCGCATCCGCATTGTCGGCCGGGTTTTCGACGGCGACGGCAAGCCGGTGCCGGATTCGATGCTGGAAATCTGGCAGGCCGATGCGCAGGGCCGCTTGGCCGATCCGCAGGATACGCGCGGCGTCCCCAATTCGGCGTTCAAGGGTTTTGGCCGCTGCGGCACCAATCCCGACGGCGAATTTTCATTCCATACGATCAAGCCCGGCAGCGTGCCGGGACCGAAGGGCAAGCCGCAGGCGCCGCATATCGTGATGGCGGTGTTCGCGCGGGGCATGACCCAGCAGACCATGACCCGGATTTATTTCGACGGTGATGCCGCCAATGCGGCCGATCCGATCCTCGCGCTGGTGCCGGAGGAGCGTCGCGGCACGCTGATCGCCCGCAGGGACAACGGCGAGGCGACGTATCGCTTCGATGTTCATCTGCAGGGCGACAACGAGACGGTGTTTTTCGATCTCTGATCGGCGGACGCCTATTCCATCACCGCGGAGTGGTCGGATGAGGGATGGCGCATCGCCTCCTTGCTCGAACTGATCATCATCGCCAGCGGCACCGCGAGCAGCGTTACGAACATCACCATCTCGTAGTCGTGCGAAAAGGCGATGATCTGCGCCTGGACGTTGAGCAATGCGTCCATGATCGCGCGGCCCATGTCCGTATTCATGTTGAGCGCGCGCGCCACGTCCTGCATCTGCAGGGCGTGATTGAAGGGTGTGACGTGCTCGTTGAGGATCGCCCGGGTTTCCCTCGCGCCCGAGCTCAGCTTCGCGATCACAATGGAAATGCCGATCGAACTTGCCACGTTGCGCACCAGTGTCAGCATGGCGGTACCGTCGGTCCGCAGGCTGTTCGGCAGGGTCATGAACGCCACCGTGCTGAGCGGCACGAACACCAGCCCGAGGCCGAAGCCCTGCGCGACACTGACGACAATGATTTCCGGCACGCCGGTCTGGTCGGTCCACCCGGTCATGACGAACAGGGTCGCCGACATCAGGATCATGCCGCTCGCGATCAGGGTGCGCGCCTCGATGTACTTCATGAAGCGGCCCACCAGCATCATGGCGATGAAGGTGCCGCCGCCGCGGGTGGCGAGCAGCAGGCCCGCGGTCATGATCGGATATCCGATCACGTTCTGCAGATAGGGCGAGGCCAGCGCCATGGTGGAGTAGAGCACGAGGCCCATCACCGCCATGAAGATGCAGCCGGTGAAGAAGTTGCGATCCTTGAAGATTGCAAACTGCACGAAGGGACGATCGGTGGTCAGCGAGTGGGCCAGGAAGTAGTAGAATCCGATCACCGCGATGATCGACTCGGCAATGATTTCGGGCGAGTTGAACCAGTCGAGCTGTTCGCCACGATCGAGCGCCAACTGCATGGAGCCGATGCCGACGGCGAGCGCAGCGAAGCCGAACCAGTCGAAGCGCAGATTGTGGTTGAGTTCGGTCTCGTCCATGAAAGCGATCAGGCCGAGCACGGTGACGATGCCGAACGGCAGGTTCACGAAGAACACCCAGTGCCAGGAATAGGTTTCCGTCAGCCAGGCGCCGAGCGAGGGACCCATGATCGGCCCGAGCATCACGCCCATGCCCCAGATCGACATCGCCTTGGCGCGCTCATGCAGCGCGTAGGAGTCGAGCATCACCGCTTGCGACAGCGGCACCAGCGCCGCGCCGAACACGCCCTGCAGCAGGCGGAACAGCACCATCTGCGTAATGTCCTGCGCAAGGCCGCACATCACCGACGCCGCGGTGAAACCGGCCGAGCACAGGATAAAAACCTTCTTGCGCCCGAACCGGTTGGCGATCCAGCCGACCGGCGCGGTCATGATCGCCGCCGCCACGATGTAGGAGGTCAGCACCCAGTTGATCTGGTCCTGCGAGGCCGACAGCGTGCCTTGCATATAGGGCAGCGCGACGTTCGCAATCGTGGTGTCGAGCGCCTGCATGATGGTCGCGGTCATCGCGCAGATCGTGACCATGTTGCGGCGAAATCCCGGGACCGCCGCCGTGGAGGTGGCGGCGGCGGTCACCGGGTTTTCTCCTCGGAGGCGGCTGAGGAGAATCCAAGGAGGCCGGCCAGCGTGCGCTTGTGTCCGGTATCGACCCACACATAGGTGCTCATGCCGGCCTTGAGTTTGCGCACGGCGGCGTCATGCGTGTCGAAGTAGATGCGCACCGGCACCCGCTGCACCACCTTGACGAAATTGCCGGTGGCGTTCTGGGGCGGCAGGATCGCGAACTGTGCGCCGGTGCCCGGGCTGAGTGAGCCGACGGTGCCCTTGAAGGTGTGATCCGGAAACGCATCGACTTCCATCGTCACCGGCTGGCCGACGGCGACGTAGGTCAGGTCGGATTCCTTGAGATTGGCATCGACCCATGGCGCGCCGTCGTCGATGATGCTGAACACCGGCGTGCCCGCGGGAACGAAACGCCCGAGCTGAATCTGTTCGACCTGCGTTGCGGTGCCGTTGATCGGCGCACGCAGCACGGTGTGATCGAGATTGCGTTGCGCTTCATCGAGCTTGGCCTTTGCCTCCGCGTAGGGCGGAAACTGTTCGACCGGCAGATCGGGATTGCCGAGCAACTGGTTGCGCGCGGTCGAAAGCTGCTGCTTGATGAACTGCACCTGCGCCTGCGCGGTCACCAGCGCGGTCGAACTGGTGTCGAGGTCGAGCTGCGAGCCGGCGTTGTTTTTCACCAGCGAGTTCTTGCGTTCGACATCGCGTCGCTTGAGATCGACGCCTTTCTCTGCGAGGTCGATCATCTGCCCGTAAATCTGGACGTTGGCGCGCAGATTTTCGTAGTTGGTTTTGGCCTGCGCGACGGCGGCCTTGGCCTGCTGCAGCGCGAGGCGGAACGGCACCGGGTCGATTTCGAACAGCACGTCGCCGGCCTTGACCTGCTGGCCTTCCTTGACGACGACCTTGTCGATCTTGCCCGAGATGTCCGGCGTGATCAGAACCTTCTGGGCGCCGACATAGGCATCGTCGGTGGTCGCGTAGCGTCCGCCGGACAGGTAGAACGCGATGCCTCCGATCAGAACGATGACCGGAATGACGACGAGCAGAAGCATGCGCCGGCGCTCGCGGGCGCGCTGCCGCCATGATTTGCGCGACGATGTGCTGCGCGGTTCGCCCGGCGCGGGCTGTTCGGGCTTTTTCTGTTCTGCCGGAAATTTGACGACCGGTTCAGCCATAGCGCGATTCCTTTGGTTTACTGTCGGCGCTCTGGATGGCGTCGCGAACGTTGTCTTTGATGGTTTCGAGCTGCCTGACGAGATCGCCCGCCTCGGCATTGCTCATATGGCCCAGCGCCGCGCGGGTGATTTCGGCGCGCAACTCGCCGAGTTTCTTCAGCAGCGGTCGGGCGGCAGGCCGCAGATACAGCCGGTTGGCGCGGCGATCGTTGGCGTCGCTGCGCCGCTCGATCAGGTCGTTGTCACAGAGACGATCAATCAGCCGGGTCAGGGAGATCGGCTGCATTTCCATCATCTCGGCGAGTTCGGACTGCTTCAGCCCTTCGGTGCGCTCGAGTTTGGCCAGCACCGCCCATTGCGCGCGGGTGATGCCAAACTGGGTCGCCTGCTTGTCAGCATAAAGCCGCAGCATCCGCTGGGTTTCGAACAGCGCGAACAGAAAATCTGTGTTGGTGTCGGGCAAGGTCGCCTCTCGATAAGCGACCTATATAATAAGCTAGCTTACTAATTCCGGAATTCGGCCAAACAGATACGAGCCATGCAAAAATGCGATGGAAAATAATTCATTAAATCCAATTGGTTAGTAGGGTCAGGCCCATTCAACGGCGGATTCGGCGGCGACGTCGATCGAGCTGCGCTCGCCGATATCGTCGAAATGGCGGTCCAGAAATTTCTTGGCAGCCCGCTTTCCAGCACGGTGCAGCAGTTCCAGGAAATCATAGTCGGTCTTGAGTTTGGTGGAGGCGGCCAGCCGCGTTCCGAGGCCGCCGAGGTCGATGCGGTGGATGTTGAGGCGGCGATACTCCTCCTTGCCGGTGCCGCGCGGCAGGCGACCCTGATCGATGAGCTGATTGATGAAGTCCATCGAGCGCAGTTCGGAAATCAGCGCCGAGTTGAAGGTGATTTCGTTGAGCCGGTTGATGATCTCCGCGGAGGTGCGCGGCGTCGTCTCACGCGACACCGGGTTGATCTGCACCACCAGCACGTCCTCGGCATCGGTGGAATGCAGGAAGGGGAAGATCGCGGGATTGCCCATGTAGCCGCCGTCCCAATAGGGGATGCCGTCGATCTCGACGGCGCGAAACAGAAACGGCAACGCCGCCGACGCCATCACCACGTCGGCATCGATCTTGTCGCCGGAAAAAATGCGCAGACGGCCGGTGTGAACGTTGGTCGCTGAAATGAACAGCGCGATGTCGCTGTCGTTGCGCAAGGCTTCGAAGTCGACGAAGCGTTCGATGAGACTGTTCAGCGGATTGATATTGAGCGGATTGAGTTCGTAGGGCGAGAAGTAACGCGACATCGCCTCGAACCAGTTCTGCACCGGCGTTGCGGCAAACGGCATCAGCGAAAACAACCGGTCGGCCAGCGCGCGTTGCACCGGCGGAAGATCGCCGCCGACGCTCACCGCGCGCCAGAAGGCAGCGAGGCGTTTGCGTGCTTCGTCAGGCCCGCCCTTGAGAAGTCCGTCGGCAAGCATCACGGCGTTGACGGCGCCGGCCGACGCGCCCGAGATGCCGGTGATTTGCAGCCGCCCGTCGGTAAGCAGATGATCGAGCACGCCCCACGTGAAGGCGCCATGAGAGCCGCCGCCCTGAAGGGCGAGATTGATTTTCTTGGCGGCTGCCGGCTTCGGTGTGCGCGAGCCGGTCAGCGACCACGGCGCGAGGCTGTCGAGATAGGACTTCAGGTTCGCCATGGTCGTTCCTTTAAGTTGGCTATTCTTTCTTTCGGCAATCAACGAATGATAGGATCGCGGGCGCGACGGCCCCGGTGTTGTCGTGAACTATCGCGCCATCATCTGGTGCGAATATGATGCGACGCAATATGTAATGTTGCATTGCGAAAGATTCATGTGGCCGGACGCTGAAAAGAATGTGAAAAGCGGCCGAATTGCGGGATATGGTTCCAGGAATGACGCTGACCCGACCAGCTTTTCCCGCGCCGGATCACGATCATGGCCGTTGTGCGGCCGATGCAATCGATCAGGCAGAGCGCATCTGTCAGGCGCGCGGGCAGAAATTCACAGCGATTAGACGGCAGGTGCTGCAGGCCTTGCTGTCGAGCCATCGTCCTCTGGGTGCTTACGAAATCATCGACGCGCTGGCGAAGGACATGGCGCGCCCGGCGCCGATCACCGTGTATCGGGCGCTCGACTTCCTGATGGAGAACGGACTCGTCCATCGCATCGAGAGCCGCAATGCATTTCTCGCCTGCGCGCACAATCACGAAGCCGGCTCCGTGGTCGCGTTTCTGATTTGCGAGGTTTGCGGGTCGGCCGGCGAAATTCCGGCCACGTCGCTGGCGAAAAGTTTCAACGAGGCGGCGCGCGGCACCGGCTTCGCGCCCAAGCTGTCGGTGGTGGAGATCACCGGCGTGTGCGCCCATTGTCAGAAGGCGGCATGACGGTGCGCACAGGCCGCTTCACCGGGATTTCATTTCACGGACCGCACAAGGCCTGAGCAAGAACAACACGGCGGGAAGCCGGACCGGGGCATCATGTCTTCAGAGAAATTGCAGGCACCTGTGGCGCGGCCGCTCGATGCGATGGCGATCGCGCTGATGGTGATGCTGTGCCTGAGCTGGGGCTTCAACCAGATTTCGGTCAAGCTGACGCTTCCCGATATTCCGCCGCTGACGCAGGCCGCGATCCGTTCGGTGGGCGGATTGCTGGTCATCGTGCTGGGCGCATGGCTGCGCGGCGTCAAACTGTTCGAGCGCGATGGCACGCTGCGAGCGGGACTGTTTATCGGCGTCCTGTTCGGACTCGAGTTCGTTTTCATCTATTGCGGACTTGTCTACACCACCGCGTCCCGCGCGGTAGTGTTTCTTTACGTCGCGCCATTCGTCGTGGCGCTCGGCTCGAAACGTTTTCTCGGCGAGCGTCTGACCTCGACGCAATGGGCAGGTCTCGGCCTGTCGTTTGCCGGCGTGGCGCTGGCTATCGGCATTCCTCAGGCCTCGGTCGATGCCGAGGTCATCCTCGGCGATCTCATGATCGTGATGGGCGGGGTGCTGTGGGCGGCGACCACGCTGGTGGTCAAGGCGACGCGTCTGGTCCATGTGCCGCCCGAAAAGGCGCTGGCCTATCAGGTGGCAGCCTCCATCCCGATCCTGATGCTGGGGGCCTGGCTCTCCGGGGAACGCATCACCCATATGCCGGGAGCGCTGGCCTGGGGCTTGATGGCCTATCAGACGGTCTGGATCGTCGGGACGACGTTCGTGATCTGGCTGTTCCTGATCAAGTCCTATTCGGCCAGCAAATTGTCGGCATTTACCTTTTTGACCCCTTTATTTGGCGTAATTGGGGGCTATTTCATCATGCACGATGATCTGAGCCTGGCTTTCGCCGGGGCGGCCTTGCTGGTCATGGCAGGGCTTTTTCTGGTAAACCGTCGCACCGAAACGGCCGGCGCCTCCCGGCGGCCTGTCATAAAGACCTGATATTTGACCCCCATGAGCGATTTGAAAGAACGAACCAAAACCATCGAGGCCGGCCCCAAGGGGCGCCACCGGACCGTTCAGGTCATGGTCGGCAACGTCAAGGTGGGCGGCGGCGCACCCATCGTGGTGCAGTCGATGACAAACACCGACACCGCCGATGTCGATAGCACGGTGACGCAGGTGGCGGCGCTGGCGCGGGCCGGTTCGGAAATGGTGCGCATCACCGTCGATCGCGACGAGGCCGCGGCCGCGGTTCCGCACATCCGCGAGAAGCTCGACAAGATGGGCGTCGACGTGCCGCTGATCGGCGACTTCCATTACATCGGCCACAAGCTTCTGACTGACTATCCCGCCTGCGCGGCGGCGCTGGCGAAGTATCGCATCAATCCCGGCAATGTCGGCTTCAAGAACAAGCGCGACAGCCAGTTCACTGACATCGTCGAGATCGCCATCAAGAACGACAAGGCGATCCGCATCGGCGCCAATTGGGGATCGCTCGATCAGGAATTGCTGACGCGCCTGATGGAAGAGAACGCCAAGTCGCCCGATCCGATCGATGCCCGCGCGGTGACGCGCGAAGCGATGGTTCAGTCGGCCTTGCTGTCGGCGGCGCGCGCCGAGGAAATCGGTCTGCCGAAGAACAAGATGATCCTGTCGGCGAAAGTGTCGAACGTACAGGACCTGATCGCGGTCTATCGCGAACTTGCCGCACGCTCCGACTACGCCATCCATCTCGGCCTCACCGAGGCGGGCATGGGTTCGAAGGGCATCGTTGCATCGAGCGCGGCGCTCGGCATCCTGCTGCAGGATGGCATCGGCGACACCATCCGTGTCTCGCTGACCCCGGAGCCGGGCGGCGATCGCACGCTCGAAGTGAAGGTCGGGCAGGAAATCCTGCAGACCATGGGCTTCCGCACCTTCGTGCCGCTGGTCGCGGCGTGCCCCGGCTGCGGCCGCACCACCTCGACCGTGTTCCAGGAACTGGCGCGGGACATTCAGGAATTCATTCGCGACGAAATGCCGACATGGAAGACCCGGTATCCGGGTGTCGAGCAGCTCAACGTTGCGGTGATGGGCTGCATCGTCAACGGCCCCGGCGAATCCAAGCACGCGGACATCGGCATTTCGCTGCCGGGCACGGGTGAGACGCCGGCTGCGCCGGTGTTCGTCGATGGTCAGAAATTCCGCACCCTGCGCGGCGCGACCATTGCCGCCGACTTCAAGGCGCTGGTGATCGATTATATCGAGCAGCGTTACGGTGCGACCGGCCGGACTGCTGCCGAGTAATCCGAAAACAAAACTTCGGGTTTATTTCAGTGTGCCATGGCCGGACTCGTCCCGGCCATCCGTCAAGGGACGCGCCGTGCCTCTCCAAGGGAGATCACCGGGCCAAGCCCGGTGATGACAATGGTATCGGTCGAGGTATTCGGCAAAGCGGCCCCCCGAAAACCTATAGCGGCGTATTCTTTTCGCGATTGTCGATTACCGCTTCCTCGAGATCGAGGTCGCGCTCGATGCGCCGTCGCGTTTCGTCGGTGATCCGTCCGTCGCGCAGCAGCTTGTGCAGCAATTTGCGTTCGACGCCGATCATCTCCCGCACCAGCCCTGCGCCTCTTGTTGCCGGAGTCTGCTGGCCTTCCTCCGCCGGAGGGTCCGGCAGCGCCCGCATGCGGGTTTCGTGACGGGCTTCGAGAAAGCGTGCGAGGCTTTCCGGCAGCTTGCGCTCGGCGATCATCGATTTCAGCGCGCTGCGCGCCGCTTCCAGGATGTGGCGCCGTGCGGCGATCTCCGCTTCGCGTTCATGGATCGCTTCGATCTGCCCGTGCCGCGACAGGCCAAGGACCTTCACGAGCGATGGGAGTGACAGTCCGATGCCGACCAGGGTGACGCAGATCACGCCGAAGGACACGAACAGGATCAGGTCGCGATGAGGGAAGTCGCTCCCGTCGGGCAATGTCACCGGCAGCGCAAGGGCGACGGCCAGCGAGACCACGCCGCGAATCCCGGTGAAGCCGATGATCACGACCGTGCGCCAGTCGGGTGACGGATCGCGCTTGGCAAGACGCCTGTTGAGGAAACGCGTCAGGTAAGTGCCGGGAAAAACCCACAGGAAGCGCGCTACGATGACGATCGCCGACGTCAGCGCAATGGCCGTGAGCACGTCGGGCAGCGGCGTTGCCTTTGCCTTGTCCATCAGCAATCGCATCTGGAAGCCGGCTGACAGGAACAGCACGCCCTCGATCAGCCAGGTGACGAAATCCCAGAAGAACACGCCCTGCAGGCGGGTCGCGGACGAGATCAGCAACGGTCCGTTCCAGCTGACATAGAGGCCTGCGGCGACGGTCGCGAGCACACCCGAGCCGCCGAAATGCTCCGGCACCCAGAATGCGAGATAGGGCGTCAGCAACGACAGGCAGATCTCGACGCGCTGATCATGCGCCCATTGGCGCAGGCGCAGGCTGAGCCAGCCGACGGCGAGGCCGAACAGCACTTCGCAGGCGACGATGGCGACGAATGTTTCGGAGGCCTTGGTCAGCGAGAAGGCGCCGGTACTCACGGCGGCGACGGCGAAGCGATACAGGATCAGCGCGGTGGCGTCGTTGGCGAGGCCTTCGCCTTCGAGAATGACAAGGATCCGGTGCGGCAGGTTGAGCCGTCGCGCGATCGCGAGCGGCGCCACCACATCCGGCGGTGAGACGATGGCGCCGAGCACGAATCCGACGCCCCACGGCAATCCGAGAATCCAGTGGGCGGCGCCGGCCACCGCGCAGGTGGTGACGATCACGCAGCCGATGGCGAGCAGTGTAATCGGGCGCAGGTTGGCCTTGAATTCGCGCCAGCTCATCGACACGCCTGCCGAATAGATCAGTGGCGGCAGCACCAGCAGCAGCACGCCTTCCGGCTTCAGTTCGATGACGGGAAATCCCGGCACGAACGCCAGGGCGATGCCGACCAGCAGGAAGACGATGGCGGGCGCCAGCGTCAGTTTGCGCGCCAGGATCGCGGAGGCCGACAGCGCAGTCAGAATCAGCAGGAACGTGAAAAAGCCTTCGATCATGGCGAGCGGGGGTCCGGTGGCGCGTCAGCGGCAAGACGAACAGTCAATATGCGATGTGCGGCGGAAAATTGGAATGACCGGCCGGCGCATGGGTCAGATCGCGCTGGCGGCGATATTGACCATCAAGGCGAGAAGCGCGGTGTTGAAGATGAAAGACACGATGCCGTGGGCCGTTGCGGTGCGCCGGATCAGTCGATCGGTGATCCCGACATCGGAAACCTGCGCCGTCATGCCGATCACGAATGAGAAATAGACAAAGTCCCAGTAGTCCGGCTGGGCATTCCCGGGGAACGCAAGGCCTCCGGCCTTGGCGCTACGATAATAATCGTGCGCGTAGTGAAGCGCGAAGGTGGTGTGGATCGCGCTCCAGGTCAGTGCGATGGTCGCGACCGCGAGGGTCTGCTGGGGAGCCTGCCGGGGCGTGATGCCGAGCTCAAGGATGATCGCGGCCAGGCTGGCGAATGCGCCGATGCCGGTCATCGCGAGGATGATGAAGCGTCCGTCATCCTGAAGCCTCGCCTGCCGGCGAACGTGATCGGCATTGAATGACAGCATCGTCGTATAGGCGAAGATGAGATAGAGCGCGGCGAAGACATCCCACGCCACCAGCAGCCGCGTGGCGAGACGCCATGCCTCGGGCATGATCGCCAGCGATGCGATGCCGATGGCAAGCGCTACGAAAGTGCGCGGCCGTCCGTAGACGATGCGCACCGCCCTCGGCATTTTCTGAAAGCGGGCCAGATAGATCTCGTGATCCCGGTCCGCTTTGCCTGTGGTGTCGTCGGGTGGCTGTGCGGTCACGGCCCTGATCTGGTTGCGGTGCGGGTTAGTTCTGCCGTTCGGCGACAAAGCGCGCCGCGGCACGCAGTACATCGCCCTTGGCGCCGAACGGCGCCAGCGCCGCGTCGGCCTGGTTGAGCAGATCGCGCAGCCGCGCCTTGGCGCCGTCGATGCCGAGTTGCGTCACGAACGTCGTCTTGCCGAGCGCAGCATCCTGTCCGGCAGGCTTGCCGAGCGCGGCGGCGTCGCCTTCGACATCGAGCAGGTCGTCGGCGATCTGGAAGGCTTCGCCGAATGCGTGACCGTAAGCGTCGAGCGCGTTGTACTGATCCTGCGAGGCCTGGCCGAGGATCGCGCCGGCGATGCAGCCATACTTGAGCAGCGCGCCGGTTTTCATCTGCTGGAGTTGGGCCACATCCGGCGGCTCGCGATCGCCGAAACGGCCTTCGCCGGCGAGATCGAGCATTTGTCCGCCCGCCATGCCGCCGATGCCCGCCGCGCGCGCCAGCGCCCGCGTCAGCAGCAGCCGGACATTGGCGTCGCGATGCACCTCGTCGCGGGTGATGATGTCGAAGGCGAGCGTCAGCAGCGCGTCGCCGGCGAGGATCGCGGTGGCGTCGTCGAATTTCTTGTGCGCGGTGGGCCGTCCGCGCCGCAGGTCGCTGTTGTCCATCGACGGCAGGTCGTCATGGATCAGCGAATAGCAATGGATGCACTCGAGCGCGGCGCCGGCCATCAGCGCGCCTTCGCGCGGCACGCCGAACATCGCGGCGCTGGCCACCGCAAGGAATGGCCGCAGCCGCTTGCCGCCATTCAGGCTCGAATAGCGCATCGCTTCGATGAGGCGGTGCGGGCGCGTGATCTCGCCGGGAACGGTTTCATCGCTGAGCAATTTGCCGAGCAGCGTCTCGGTATCTGCCGCGGTGGTGTCGAGCAGTTTCATGAAATCTTGCGGGGAAGGTCCGGTCGTCATCGAAAACTCCAGAAATTTGCCGGGACAATCGGCTATGCGCTCGGCCGCGTCAATTCCGCGAGGTCGGTCCGGCGGCCGGAAACCGCTGGAGCCGTCGGTACGGTTTCTGCTAGCTAAAGGACTTCGGAACGCCTGCGTGGCGAGGGGGTGGTGCGGCGATGGTCCGCATGAGCGATTAGGGAAGCCATGCGACGCGCGATCCGCATTATCCTGCTGACAATCCTGGCGCTCGTCCTGCTGCCCTATGTGCTGGCCCCGCTCTATGCCGCGGGGCATCCGGTTTCGGCGCTGATGGTCGGACGGTGGCTGACGGCGCAGCCGGTGACGCGGGAGTGGATCGATATCGACGCCATGGCGCCGGCGCTGCCGGCGTCGGTGGTTGGGGCCGAGGACGCCAAATTCTGCCGCCATCACGGCATCGACTGGGACGCGGTGCGGGACGTCATCGAGGACGCGCAGGACGGCGAGTTCACCCGAGGCGGCTCGACCATCACCCAGCAGGTCGCGAAAAACCTGTTCCTGTGGCCCGGCCGCAGCGTGATCCGCAAGGCGCTCGAATTCCCGCTGGCGCTGTGGATCGACTTCGTTCTGCCGAAAAAGCGCATTCTGGAACTTTACCTGAACATTGCGGAACTGGGCCCCAGTGGCCAGTTCGGGGCCGAGGCCGGTTCCCGCTATGCCTTCGGGCGGTCGGCCGCGTCCCTGTCGGCCCGGGAAGCCGCGCTGCTGGCGTCGATCCTGCCCAACCCGGTCACCCGCAGTGCCAAAAATCCCGGCCGCGGGGTCAGGCGGATGGCTGGCACCTACATGGTTCGGGCGCGATCGGCCGAAATCGCTCATTGCTGGAGCCGCAAGAGGTGATTTTTCGCTCTTTTTCAGCCTTTTGGGCCGGTTTCGGGCCTAGCGTTCCGGCCGTCCTTCCTCTATAAGCGCGGCCTCAATCCCAATTTTCGAGAAGCGCCCGCCCGGCGGGCCTGCTTTGACCAAAGGACAGACCCATGGCCGTTCCTCGCAGGAAAACATCGCCGTCGCGCCGCGGAATGCGCCGCTCCGCCGACGCGCTCAAGAAGCCGACCTATGTCGAGGACAAGGATTCGGGCGAACTGCGCCGTCCGCATCACCTCGACCTCAAGACCGGCATGTACAAGGGCCGTCAGGTCCTCAAGGTCAAGAAGGACTAAGTTCGCGTCCCTCAGAGGACACGAACGTGCGGCCGCGCGAATGCGCATCAAGGGCCGCGGGGCTTGCGACAGGTGGGCGGCGCGTTGACGGGGACGGCGCCGCTCCTCACAGGTGAGAGAGCATCCGACAAGAAAGCCCGCCGATGCCGACAATCGGTTTCCCGCTCCTTCTGATCCCGCTCGCGCTTTACAACATCATCGTTTTTCTGATGCCCGACGTGGCGTTCACCGCGCCGCTGGTGACATTGCCATTGCCGTCGGGAACGGCGTGGACAGTGACGCTCGGCGACGTGCTGCTCGCGCTGGGCATCATCCTGTTGCTGTTCGAGATGGTGAAGGCCGCGCGTCCGGGCGCGAAGTATCTCACCGATCATCTGCTGTCGCTGATCGTGTTTGGCGGCGCGGCGGCCGAATTCGCGCTGCTCAGGCCGTTCGCGACCTCGACGTATTTTCTGCTGATCCTGCTCGCCGCGACTGATTTCCTCGGCGGCGCCTCGATTGCGCTGCGCTGGCGCAAGCTGCGCCGCGTGGCGGTTGCGCCGGCTGTTGTGCCCGTTGCGGAGCCTCCGGCCGAACCGCCGCCATCGCCAGTCCCGACGCGGGTCGAACCGGTGATCGAGCCCGCCAAACCTGCCGCTGCGCCGCAGTCGACGCCGCCTCAGCCCGCACCGGCGAGCACAGCGCCGCCGACCCCGCCGCAAGACAACGCTCCGCCTGCGCCGACGATCGAGGTGGCAAAGCCCGCCGACAAGATTTCCAACTGGAACGTCGCCGATATCGTGTCGGGCGTTGAGCCGTCGTCGGGCCATGCGCCTGCGACTCCGCCGGCCAAGGATCCGCATCCGGACCCGCATCAGGCGGATTCGCCGAAGCCGTCAGACAAGCCCTGACATCAATTGATCGATTGTGTGCGCGTGAACGCGGCTATGCAGTTCGCGAGATTCTGGCCGTGGCGTTAGCCGTGGATGTCGCGCCGGCGACGCGATAGCGCGTCACCGCATCGGCGGGCGCGGCGCGGCGCAGCGACCGGGTTTGCGGGGCGCGATCCGCCGTTGCGATCAGATGGACGACAAACGCGGCATCGGGGCGTCCCGAGCGCGACACGAGGCGATGCGCAGAGGGCGGCGCGACAGGAACGAGGGCAGCGCCGGACGCGCTTTCGGGCGTCGTCTGCGGCGCAGGGCGCGCAGCCTGCGGCTCGGCGCGGTTCGCGGCTGGTCCGGTAAACGGGGTGATCCCGGCAACTCGCATGGATGATCCAATCGGCGTCATGTCTCGTTTCGGGACGGAAAATCCCGGTTGCGTCAGGCGTCGCAAGGATCGTGCCGCATACGATTGGTATCATCCTGCTTGTGTTTCGACAGGCTGGCTGCGCGGTTTCTCACAATCTTTAGGAACTGCGCCTATCCTGACCGGAGCGAGACGCACTATCCTCGTTAACCAACGAATCACTGTCCCGGAACGAGGCGATTTTGGCTACCGCTCAGACGTCTGCCCTCGGTGGTCCCGTTCAGCATCCGCCGCAAGAGACCGCTGCGCCGCATCGCGTGGCGCGCCCGAACGCGGCTGCGATCCTGTCGGCGCTGGGGCAGGCGGCTTTCGTGTGGGACATCGCGGGCGATACCCTGGCATGGAGCGACAATATCGCTGACGTACTGCCGGATGTTCCCGTCGCGATGCTGACGAGAGCCAGCGAGTTCGAGAAGCTGATCGAACCCGAGCCGCGGATCAGGCTCGAAGCGATTTCAAGCCAGGCCGCAAAGCCCGTTGGCCGCGGCGTGCCGTATGAGATCGAATACGGCTTGCGTGCCTCGATGGCCGCACCGCTGATCTGGGTCGAGGAAAGCGGCTGCTGGTTTCCCGGCCCGGACGGGCGGCCGGCGCGTGCCGAAGGCATCATCCGGATCAACAGTCAGCATCATGCGCGCGAGGAGCAGCTCCAGAAGCTGTCGCAGAACGATCCGCTGACCGGTGAACTCAATCGCACCCATCTCGTCGCCGCGCTTGCCGGGACGATGGAGGAATCCGCGCGTTTTCGTTCGCCGTTCGCCTTCATGCTGATCGGCATCGATCATCTTGCGCGTCTCAACGACGCCTTTGGTTTCGATGTCGCGGATGGCGTCGTGCTCGAGGTTGCGAAGCGTATTCGCGCCCGCCTGCGCGGCGGCGACGTCATGGGCCGATTTTCCGGCAACAAGTTCGGTTTGATTTTGAAGAACTGCACCGCCGACGACATGAGCGTCGCGGCGGAACGCTTCCTCGCCGGAATTCGCGACGAGGTGGTGCCCACCCCGTCCGGTCCGGTGTCGGTGACGGCGTCGATCGGCGCGATCAGCGCGCCACGCTACGCGCGCTCCACCGAAGAGGCGATGAGCCGCGCCCAGGAAGCGCTGGAGATGGCGAAGTCCCGCCGCCGCGGCTCGTTCATGATGTGGCGGCCGAATGTCGAGCGCGACGCCCAGCGCCGCGCCAATATTCGGGTGACCGATGAAATCATCACGGCGCTGAACGACCGGCGGATCGTGATGGCGTTCGAACCGGTGGTCGATACGCTCTCGCGCGCGCCGGCGTTTTACGAATGTCTGGTCCGGATGGAGCGCGACGATGGCGAACTGTCGCTCGCCCCGGACATCGTGCCGGTGGCGGAAAAGCTTGGCCTGATCCGGCTGGTCGATCATCGCGTTCTTGAACTGGTGGTTGCTGAACTCGCGGCAGCGCCCGGTGTGCAGATGAGTTTGAACATCTCGCCGGACACCACGATGGATCCCGACTGGTGGGCGAGCATCGAAACCCTGTTTCGTGCTCATCCCGGCGTTGCACAGCGCATGATCGTCGAGATCACCGAAACGGTTGCGATCCAGGACATCGACGACGTGCGCGGCTTCGTCACGCGGTTGAAGAATTTCGGCTGCCGGATCGCGATCGACGATTTTGGCGCGGGCTATACGTCGTTCCGCAACCTGCGCAAGCTCGGCGTCGATATCGTGAAGATCGACGGCGCTTTCGTGCAGAACATCGCGCGCTCGTCCGACGACCGGGCGTTCGTGCAGACCCTGATCGATCTCGCCCATCGTCTCGATATCAAGACGGTCGCCGAATGGGTGCAGGACGAAGAGGCGGTGGCTTATTTGCGGGCCTGGGGTTGCGATTATATCCAGGGCCGCCTGATCGGCCTCGCCTCGGCGGACCGGCCGTGGGAGGACACGGCGTCGCGCACGCTGGTGCGCTGACGTAGCGATTGCTGTTGCATTGAAAAACCCGCGTCCGAATTGTCCGGCGCGGGTTTGTTTTTTGCAGGTAGCCTGATGGCTTCGTTCAGTTGCCCTTTTCGGGCTCGCGCGACATGCGCTCGAGCCGCTCCTGCATGTCTTTCATCTGGCGGCGAAGGTCGTCGATGTCGCCGCCTTCCGCTGACGGAGTGCCGGCCTCCTGTTCAGAGGGCGCGTTGTCTTCCTTGCGCGACGGCGCGAACGGCTTGAACATCGAGAACGTGCGCTCGAACATTTCCATGTTGCGGCGGACGTGCTCCTCGAGCGGCGCGAACGGCGTGCCGCTGAAGGTGTTGGCCATCTGCTTGCGGAATTTTTCCTGCTCGCGCGTCAGCGTGTCGATCGACTGTTCGAGATATTTCGGCACCACCATCTGCATGCTGTCGCCGTAGAAGCGGATCAACTGGCGCAGGAAGGTGGTCGGGAGCAGGTTCTGCCCCGCCTTGTTCTCTTGTTCGAAAATGATTTGTGCCAGAACCGAACGCGTGATGTCGTCGCCTGTCTTGGCGTCGTAGACGAGGAAGTCTTCGCCTTCCTTCACCATCGCCGCGAGATCTTCCAGCGTCACATACGTGCTGGTGCCGGTGTTGTAGAGCCGACGGTTGGCGTATTTCTTGATCGTGATCGGCTGGTCGGATTTCGCCATAAGCACTCAACCTGCATACCGAGGAATGGAACCGGCGGAGGCCGCCGAACGCAATGCAAACAACGCATTGCACAAACTAAGCATTTTAGGTTCGGCTCGGCTACCGTTTTGTGCGGCACGGTTAACATGGGGCGGTATCGGGGTCGTTGCAAGATCGGCGGTTTCGGCGCGGGGCCGGAAGTTTTGTTGACACGCACCGCCGAGGTTAACAGGATAGTGCAGTGCACAGGCCCCGCTATCCTGGCGGGCGGCCTTAGCCCCAAGATCAGGAGATGCCCATGTCCGACGATGTCGTCATCGTCAGCGCCGCTCGTACCGCCGTCGGTTCGTTCAATGGTGCGTTCGCGAATACCCCCGCCCATGAACTCGGTGCCGTTGCGATCAAGGCGGCGCTGGAGCGCGCCGGCATCGAACCGGCACGCGTGTCCGAAATTATTATGGGCCAAATTCTGACCGCCGCCGAGGGCCAGAACCCGGCGCGGCAGGCAGCCATGAAGGCCGGCATCCCGGTGGAAAGCCCGGCCTGGGGCGTCAATCAGCTTTGCGGTTCCGGGTTGCGTACCGTCGCGCTGGGCTATCAGGCGTTGGTGAACGGCGACTCGGATATCGTTGTCGCCGGCGGTCAGGAGTCCATGAGCATGGCGCCTCACGCGCAGCATCTGCGTGGCGGCGTGAAGATGGGCTCTTTCGAACTGGTCGACACCATGATCAAGGACGGCCTGTGGGATGCGTTCAACGGCTACCACATGGGCAACACCGCCGAGAACGTCGCGCGCCAGTTCCAGATCACCCGCCAGCAGCAGGATGAGTTCGCGGTCAAGTCGCAGAACAAGGCGGAGGCCGCGCAGAAGGCCGGCAAGTTCAAGGACGAGATCGTGCCGTTCACGGTCAAGACCCGCAAGGGCGAGGTGGTTGTCGACACCGACGAAGGTCCGCGCCACGGCGCCTCGATCGATGCGATGGCCAAGCTGCGGCCGGCGTTCGAGAAGGAAGGCACCGTGACCGCCGGCAACGCGTCGACCATCAACGATGGCGCGGCCGCGCTGGTTCTGATGACGGCGAAGCAGGCGGCCAAGGAAGGCAAGACGCCGCTGGCGCGGATCGTGTCGTGGGCGCAGGCCGGCGTCGATCCGTCGATCATGGGTACGGGACCGATTCCGGCGTCGCGCGCGGCGCTGAAGAAGGCGGGCTGGAAGCCAGGCGATCTCGACCTGATCGAAGCCAACGAGGCATTCGCCGCGCAGGCTTCGGCAGTCAACAAGGAAATCGGCTGGGACCCGGAGAAGGTCAACGTCAATGGCGGCGCCATCGCCATCGGTCATCCGATCGGCGCGTCCGGCGCGCGCGTGCTTGTTACTCTGCTGCACGAAATGCAGAAGCGCGATGCCAAGAAAGGTCTCGCCACGCTGTGCATCGGCGGCGGCATGGGCATCGCGCTCTGCGTCGAGCGGTGAACAATTTACAACGAGCCTGCGCGACATCGTAGCGCAGTGCACAACACAAAGTCAGAGTGCCCGGCATTTTGCCGGGCATTTTTTCTTGCCGTCGTTCGAATTGCTCGAAATACTTCTCTTCCAAAAACGACGTTGTTTTGGAGGAGAGACGCATCATGGCACGGGTGGCATTGGTTACAGGCGGTACGCGCGGCATCGGCGCGGCGATCAGCAAGGCCCTGAAAGCAGCGGGCTACAAGGTCGCGGCGAGCTATGCCGGCAACGACGAAGCGGCCGCGAAGTTCAAGGCGGAGACGGGCATTCCGGTTTATAAATGGGATGTCAGCGTCTTTGATGCCTGTGCCGAAGGTGTCAAGAAGGTCGAAGCCGATCTTGGCCCGGTCGATGTTCTCGTCAACAATGCCGGCATCACGCGTGACGTGCCATTCCACAAGATGTCGCTCGACCAGTGGAACGCCGTGATGAACACCAATCTCGGTTCGCTGTTCAACATGACGCGGCAGGTGATCGAGGGCATGCGCTCGCGCAAGTTCGGTCGCATCATCAATATTTCATCGATCAACGGCCAGAAGGGCCAGTTCGGTCAGGTGAACTATTCGGCGGCCAAGGCCGGAGACATCGGCTTCACGAAAGCGCTGGCGCTGGAGAACGCGCGCGGCGGCGTCACCGTCAACGCCATCTGCCCGGGCTACATCAACACCGAGATGGTGCAGGCCGTGCCGAAGGACGTGCTGGAGAAAAACGTCATCCCGCAGATTCCGGTGAACAGGCTCGGCGAGCCGGAAGAGATTGCGCGTGGCGTGGTTTTCCTCGCGGCTGACGATGCCTCGTTCATCACCGGCTCGACACTCACCATCAACGGTGGCCAGTACCTGCAGTAATCGCCCGACAGGCTGACGGCATGGCGGCTATCCCCGCCGTGTGCGATGGCCGTGTCGCTCTTCTGCCCCTCTCCCTTTGCGGGAGAGGGGGCACGGACATGAATCGTCTTGTGGTCGCAGGCCGCGTGCCGCCGTTGACGGATGACAGCGCGGCCGCCATGACGGTGCGATGATCGAATCGCGCGTCGCCACTCTCATTGGTCTGATTGCCATCCTGATGTGGTCGCTGCTTGCGGCGCTCACGGTCGCGACCGGGCGCGTGCCGCCGTTCCAGCTTCTGGCGATGACCTTTGCGATCGGCGCGCTGATCGGTCCGCTGATGTGGCTTGTTCGCCCTGGTGCGATCCGTGCATTGCGTCAGCCGCCACTGGTCTGGCTCGTCGGCATCGGCGGGCTGTTCGGCTATCACGCGCTGTACTTCCTTGCGCTGCGCCTGGCGCCGCCCGCCGAGGCCGGGCTCGTCAACTATCTCTGGCCGCTTTTGATCGTTCTGCTGTCGTCGCTGCTGCCGGGCGAGCGTCTCGCCGCGCATCACATTGTCGGCGCGGTGCTGGGTTTCGCCGGCACGGCCCTGCTGTTCGCGGGCAATAGCGGCGCGCAGTTCGATCCGTCGTCCATTCCCGGCTTTGTCGCTGCATTCGTCGCCGCTTTCGTCTGGGCGGGATATTCGGTGATGTCGCGCCGGCTCGCCGCCGTGCCGACCGATGCGGTGGCCGGATTCTGCCTCGCCACTGCGATGCTTGCCGCCGTCGTTCATCTCGCCATCGAGGCCACGGTATGGCCCGCGACGGCCCTGCAATGGGGCGCGATCGCAGCGCTGGGAGTTGGTCCTGTGGGGCTGGCGTTTTATGCCTGGGACATCGGCATGAAGCGCGGCGATATTCGCGTGCTGGGCGCGGCGTCCTATGCGACGCCGCTGCTGTCCACGATATTTCTGATCGCCTGCGGATTTGCAAAGCCGAGCACGACGCTTGCGCTTGCGGCGCTGCTGATCGCAGGCGGCGGGTTAGTCGCGGCGCGCGATATGATCGTCAAGCGCCGCCGCTAGCATCGGGCGACCAGTCCGGCGCGGCCAGCTCGAATTGCGAAAACTCGAATCCCGGCGCGACGGTGCACCCCACTAGCGTCCAGTCGCCGGCGGTTTCCGCTGCCTGCCACGCCTGCGCGGGAACGATGGCTTGCGGGTGTTCGCCGCTCGCAAGATCAGGCCCAAGACGGACTTCGCGCCGTCCGGTGTCGTCGGCGATGCGCAGGATCAGGGGCGCACCGGCGTAGTGGTGCCACATCTCGACAGCGTCGATGCGGTGCCAGTGCGAGCGTTCGCCGCGCGCCAGCAGAAAATAGATCGCCGTCGACGCCGCGCGGCCATCGATCGTGCGGGGATCGCGAAACGTCTCGCGAAAGTGCCCGCCCTCCGGATGGGGCTTGAGATCAAGGCGCGCAATGACCTGAGCGGCGGTGAGGGATGACGCGGCCGTCATCCCTTGTTCTTGCGCTCGCGCAGTTCGCCGAAGACTTCGGCCGGGCTTTTGCCGGCCATGCCGAGCGCGGCCGCCACCGTCGGAACATCGGCGCGCAGGAAGACGTTGGCTTCCTTCTCGTCGCGCATCAGCGTCGGCACCGTCGGCGTGTGGTCGGCGCGCAGCTTCGCGACCTCTTCGGCGCGGGCTTTCAGCGCCGGATTGCTGGGTTCGATGCCGAGCGCGAATTTCACGTTCGAGGCGGTGTATTCGTGGCCGCAGTAGATTCTCGTGTCGTTGGGCAGCGCGCGCAGTTTGAGCAGCGATTCCCACATCATCGGATAGGTGCCTTCGAACACGCGACCGCACCCGATCGAGAACAGGGTGTCGGCGCAGAACAGCGCATGTTCGCTGTCGAACATGTAGCTGATGTGATCGAGAGTGTGTCCCGGCGTCTCCAGCACGCGCGCGGTGAGATTGCCGACCTTGACGGTGTCGCCTTCCCTGACGCGCTCATCGACATGGGGGATCGCGGCGCCCTTGTCGTACGGTGCGACCACGTTGCAGTTGTACTTGTTCTTGAGTTCGGCGATTCCGCCGACATGGTCCTCGTGGTGATGGGTGACGAGAATGTCCGTGAGCGTCCAGCCCTCGCGCTGCAGCGCCTTGATGATCGGCCCGGCCTCCGGCGCATCGATCGACGCGGTCGCCTTGGTGACCGGGTCGTGGATCAGATAACCGAAGTTATCGGACAGGCACGGAAACAGTCGGATCTCGGCAGCCATGATATCTCCACTCTTGCAATATTACGCCAATGCTAGCATGGGGGTGTGACCGGGTGAAAGGCCGCGTTAACGCCGCATCTTAGCCATCGCTTGACGATGACTGACGCTGCGGGCTGCGTTGGCGGCGCTGTCATGGTAGCGTGTTCCCATGACCATCGACGTGATCGATCTTCGCAATTTCTATTCGCAGCGCATCGGCATCGTGGCGCGGCGACTGATCAATCGCGGCATTCGCGCGCGCTGGCCAAGCGCGGAGGGAATGCGGGTCCTCGGCATCGGCTATCCGACGCCGTATCTCGGGCTGTTCCGCGAGGACTCGGATCGCTGCATCGCGATGATGCCGGCGGCGCAGGGCGTGCTGAAATGGCCGACGGCGCGGCCGACACTGGCGGCGCTGGTCGACGAGTTCTCGCTGCCTCTGCCGGATTCCTCGGTCGATCGTATCCTGCTGGTGCACGCGCTGGAGATGTCCGACGATCCGGAGGGTTTGTTGCGCGAGATGTGGCGGGTGCTGGCGCCGACGGGGCGCATGGTCGCGGTGATTCCCAATCGCCGCGGCGTCTGGACGCGGACCGACAACACGCCGTTCGGTCACGGCCGGCCGTATTCGCGTTCGCAGATCACCCAGTTGATGCGGCAGACATGGTTCACACCCACCGCGTGGGGCGAAGCCCTGTTCGTCCCGCCGCTGACCAACGGATGGTTTCTGCGTTCGGCGATGGCGTGGGAACGAATCGGCGCGGCGCTGTCGTCGCCTTTCGCTGGCGTGCATATCGTGGAAGCGTCAAAGCAGGTCTATCGCGCGATCCCGGCGCATCGCGAACGCACGCGGCTTATTCCGGCGATGCCGCCGGTGCTCGTGCCGACACCATCGCGGCGGAATCTGCCGCCGCGACGCATTCCGTAATCTGAAAGAATTTACTCGTTGCCCGCGCTGGCATCGTCGCCAGCCGCCTGTTCCTGCCCGCCTTGCGCGAACGCGTCGGGGCGCGGACGGCGGCGACGGCGGTGGCCGAAGCGGCCGCCACTGGGGGCGCCTTCACCATTGCCGCTCGCTTCGCCACTGGCGGGGGCGGGTTGCGCGCCACCGGTGATGAAGGACGGCAGGCGATCGACATTGTCGCTGTCGCCGCTGGGCTGCTGCGTGCGGGCCTCGCGCTGTTCGCGCGGCTGCTGAGCGTCGCGCGGATAAGGCTGCTGGCTGGCCTGGGGCTGTGGCACAAAACCGGGCTCGGCGCCGAAGTTGGAGAAGCTCTCGTCCTCGCCTGCCTCGTCGGAGGCTTCGTCGAGGCGGGGCTGCGGTTGCGGCTGGTTCTGCCGGAACTGTTCCTGCGCGGCCGCGATCAGGCGGAAATAATGTTCGGCGTGCTGATAGTAGTTTTCGGCAGCGATCGGATCGCCGGAGGAGCGGGCATCGCGGGCGAGCTGAACGTATTTCTCGGCGACATGCGAGGCGGTGCCGCGGATCTTGATGTCGGGTCCGTTGGACTCGTAGACCCGGGTCATCGGATTCTGGCCACGCCGATTATTGTTGTTGTGGCCGCCCCCGCCATTGTTGTTGCGGCCCCGCATGCGCTTGTTGTTCTGCCCGTTTCTCATTTCGTGCCTTCTACCAATCCTGCGTGGTGGATGTCGTGTGAGATTCCTTGCGCGCGGCGCGGCCCGCTGACGCGCAAAACCTGTCGCCGTTCAACTTCAGATCGAGTTTGCCGTTCGCGTTCAGCAAAGACGCGTTCCCCGAAGGCCCGGTGGAGAACACATGTCTCCCGGGCTGAATCCCATCAGCCTGTCTGCACAAGCGTGAGTTTTCATCATTGAGTGTTCGAGCGCAAAATCAGGCTTTCGTTCGCTTTGCGGTTCCAAGCAGCGTGGCCCTCAGCCGACACGCTCGAAATCATCCGCCTTTCTGGAACCTTTCACTCGGTGGGCTCTCCATCTCCGAGAATGGCCTCTGGAGAGAGGTGACCTTCGCCGCCTTCCCTGACGGCAGCCAATGGCCCTGCACCGATGTTGTGGCCGGAACCTAATCGCTCCGGGGCAATATTCCAAGAGGTTTTTTCGTGGCCCTGACCTGCCTAAACAGCCGGTTTCCGGGCCAGAATCACCCTTCCGATACCTGCCAGATCCGGCTTTGGCGCGCGGTCGGGAATTAACCCTGCGGCGGCGAAAATCCGCACCACGTCGTTGCCCTGACCCTGTCCAATTTCGACGATCAGCGCCCCATCGGGACGCAGCAAGCTCACAGCTTGCGGGGCAATTGTACGATAGGCCTCGAGCCCGTCGTCGCCGCCATCAAGTGCGAGATGGGGATCGTGCGCCCGTACATCAAGCGCCAGATTCTCAATATCCTGCGACCGGATATAAGGCGGATTGGAGACGATGAGATCGAAAGATCCGCTGAGCGCCGAGGCATAGTCGCTTTCGACAAACGTTGTGCGGCCGGCAAGCTTGAGCCGCGCGGCATTGCGTTCGGCCGTCGCAAGCGCTTCGCGGCTGATGTCGGCGCCGATGCCGACGGCCTGCGGCAACTCGGACAACAGCGCCAGAAGAATCGCGCCGGTGCCGGTGCCGATGTCGGCGATGCGGATCGGCTTGTCCATGAGGTCGGCGTCGCGTGCGAACCCAAGCGCGGTCTGGACCACGGTCTCCGTATCAGGGCGGGGGACCAGGGTTGCGGCCGACAGTTCAAACGACAGGCCCCAGAATTCCTTGTGGCCGAGAATGCGCGCGACCGGCTCGCCAGCCAGTCGCCGCTTCGCCATGTCTTCGATCATGGCCGCTTCGTCCGCGGTCAGCGTTCGCGCGGCCGCCACGATCAGGCCGGTGAGATCGAGGTCGAGGGCGTGGCCGATCAGCAGGCGTGCGTCGAGATCAGGGCTGTCGATATCGCGCGCCTTGAAGGCAGCGGCGAGCGCGCGTCGCGCGCCGTCGACGCTGTGTCCGCGGAGCGTGGAAACCGTGTTCACGCGCTGCCCTGCGCCGCAAGCAGCGCGGCCTGATGCTCGGTGGTGAGCGCATCGACCAGTTCGCCGAGGGCTTCGCCGGCGATCACCTGCGGCAATTTGTAGAGCGTGAGGTTGATGCGGTGATCGGTCACCCGCCCTTGCGGGAAGTTGTAGGTGCGGATGCGCTCGGAGCGGTCGCCCGAGCCGACCTGGCCGCGCCGATCGGCCGAACGCTCGGCATCGACACGCTGTCGTTCGGCATCATAGATGCGCGCGCGCAGGATGTTCATGGCGCTGGCGCGATTCTTGTGCTGCGAGCGGCTATCCTGCATGTTGACGACGATGCCGGTCGGGATGTGGGTGATGCGGATCGCCGATTCGGTCTTGTTGACGTGCTGGCCGCCCGCGCCCTGCGCGCGCATGGTCTCGATGCGAAGGTCGGTGTCCTTGATGTCGACATCGACATCCTCGACTTCGGGCAGCACGGCCACCGTCGCCGCCGAGGTATGGATGCGCCCCGATGCTTCGGTGTCCGGCACGCGCTGCACCCGATGCACGCCGGATTCGAACTTCAGCTTGGCGAAGGCGCCGCGTCCCTGAACGTCGGCGATGATTTCCTTGTAGCCGCCGACGGTGCCTTCGCTCGCCGAGATCACCTCGACCTTCCAGCCCTGAAGCGCCGCAAAGCGCTCGTACATCCGGAACAGGTCGCCGGCGAACAGCGAGGCTTCGTCGCCGCCGGTGCCGGCGCGGATTTCGAGCATCACGCTGCGCTCGTCCATCGCATCCTTCGGCAGCAGCGCGACGCGGATGGTCTGTTCGAGATCGGCGCGCTTTGCTTCGAGATCGGGCCGTTCCGTTTCCGCCATCTCGCGCATGTCGGGCTCGGTGGCAGGGTCCGCGATCAGGGCGTCGAGATCGGCAAGCTCGGTCACCGCGGCGCGATAGGCCTTCACGGCCTCAACCACCGGCGCGAGTTCGCTGAGTTCGCGCGTCGCGCGGACGTAGGCGTCCGACGACAACTGGCCGGTCAACTCGGCTTCGAGCGCGGCATGTCGGGCGAGCAGAACGTCAAGTTTGGCTTCAGGCAGCATCGGATGATCTCAGGCGGTTCGGAAAGCGGGAAGGCGAGGGCGTTGCGCGACGATCGCTACAACGACAGGCCTTCGGCTTCGGCGAATTCGATCAGTTTCTTGCGGATCGAAACGCTGCCGGTCGGAGCATCGAGCAGCGGCGAGATCATCGCCTCCGCTTTCTTGGCATCAAGGTCGAGGATCAGCGCCTTGACCGGACCGTGCGCGGTTGCCGAGAGCGACAGCGAACGATAGCCGAGCGCGATCAGCACCAGCGCGCCGATCGGCTGCGATGCCATCTCGCCGCACAGCGAGACCGACTTGCCCGCTTCCTTGGCCTTGTGCGCGATGTCGCGCAGCGCGCGCAGGATCGGTGCGGACAACGTATCGAAGCGATCGGTCACGCGCGCATTGCCGCGATCGACCGCGAACAGGAACTGGAACAGGTCGTTGGAGCCGACCGAAATAAAATCGACTCGTTCCAGCAGTTCGTCGAGTTGATAGAGCAACGCCGGCACTTCGATCATCGAGCCGACGTCGATGCGTTCGGGCAGGGTGTGACCGTGCTGGCGCAGATAGGTCAGCTCCCGCTCGATCATCTCCTTGGCCTGATCGAACTCGTCGACCTGGGAGACCATCGGGAACATGATGCGCAGCGCGCGTCCGCTCGCCGCGCGCAGCAGCGCGCGGATCTGGCCGCGCAACAGTCCGGGCCGATCGAGGCCGAGCCGGATCGCGCGCCAGCCGAGCGCCGGATTTTCCTCGACCACAGTATCCATGTACGGCAGCGCCTTGTCGCCGCCGATGTCGAGGGTGCGGAAGGTCACCGGCTTGGTGCCGGCGGCGTTGAGCACGGTCCGATAGAGCGCGAGCTGTTCGCTGGTGCGCGGCAGGCTCGGACTCACCATGAACTGCAGTTCGGTGCGGAACAGGCCGATGCCCGCCGAGCCGGTGTCTTCGATATGCGGAAGGTCGATAACGAGGCCGGCGTTGATCATCAGTTCGACCGGCTGGCCGTCCTTGGTGACGCACGGCTTGTTGCGCAGCTCGCGATACTGCTCCTGCCGACGCGCCCGGAACCGCACGCGTTCAGCATAGGCCGACTGGATTTCGTGGGAGGGCCGCAGATAGATCGAACCCGACGTGCCGTCGACGATGATCGCGTCGCCGGCGTCGGCGATGCCGGCAGCGTTGGCGACTTCGCCGATCGCGGCGATGCCGAGCGCGCGCGCCACGATCGAGACGTGGGAATTGGCGGTGCCTTCCTCGAGCACGAGGCCGCGCAGCCGCTTGCGATCATAATCGAGCAGCGCCGCAGGCCCCATCGAGCGCGCGACCAGGATGGCGTTATCGGGCAGGTGCTCGCGCGACGGCGCGTGATCGCGGCCGACCAACTGCCGCATCAGCCGATGACCGAGATCCTCGAGATCGTGCAGGCGGTCGCGCAGATAGGGGTCGGTGGAGCGCAGCATGCGCGCGCGGGTGTCCGACTGCACGCGTTCGACCGCCGCTTCCGCGGTCAGGCCGGTGGCGACCGCCTCGTGCAGCTTGTGCTGCCAGCCCTGATCGTTGGCGAACATGCGATAGGCTTCGAGAACGTCACGATGCTCGCCGCCATCGGCGACGTCGCCGCGCTCCAGCAGGCGGTCGAGATCCTCGCGCAACTGGGTCACCGCCGCTTCGAGGCGCTTGACCTCTTTCGGCACGTCCTCGGCGATATAATTGGTGATGACGACGCGCGGTTCGTGCAGCACCACATGGCCGAGCGCGATGCCGTCCGACAGGATCGAGCCGCTCATGTGCAGGGAGTGGCGGGCGGCCGGTTCGGCGCCCGGCTGCGCCAGTGCCGACAGTTCGCCCGACGCGATCATCTCCGCCAGCACCATGGCGGTGGTCTGCAGCGCCTCGACCTCTTCCTCGACATAAGTGCGGCGGGCGCGGTTCTGCACCACGAGCACGCCGAGCGTGTTGCCGGCCCGCAGGATCGGCACGCCGAGGAACGAGTGATAGATTTCTTCGCCGGTCTCCGGGCGATAGGAGAACGCCGGGTGGCTTTGCGCGTTGGACAGGTTGAGCGGGGTCGCCTCGCTGGCGACAAGGCCGACAAGGCCCTCATGCGCGCTCAGGACGGTCTGGTGGACCGCGTCGCGATTGAGGCCTTCGGTGGCGTAGAGTTCCAGGGTGTTATCAACGCGCAGGACGTAACAGGAGCACACCTCCGCCACCATGTTGGCGGCGATCAGCACCACGATCTTGTCCAGCCGTTCTTGCGCGCTGACCTGCTCGGCCATCACCTCGCGGAGCCGTCTCAACAGGACGCGGGGGCCTCCCAGCGCGCTCCGCATATGGTGTCACCTCGCCTTGGATGCTTGGCGCGGCGCGTAAACACCGCGTCAGGTTAATTGTTTGACTTGTAACGACTTTTAGCGCCGGTCGGGCGCTATTCGCCGTCACGGGCGTCGTTGGGTGCGCCGCAAAATCCGGCACGCGCCTCAGTTGCCCTTGAATGAGGCTATAGCGAATTGGAGCTCATATTGCCAAGCAAAACACCTGCCATTTCCGGGTGGCCATTCCACCGGAAAAGACGTGACAGAGCATCGCAGACCGGGTGATTCGCGTCGCTCAATGCGTGGCCGCCAGCAGCGACATGTAGCCGTTCCAGATGATCTGGATTCCGATGCAGAACAGGATGAAGGCGGACAGCCGCATCACCACCCGCGTTCCGCGCTCGCCGAGGCCGTCAACGATATTTCCGGCGTAGCGGTAGCAGACGTAGATCGTCGCGGCCATGGCGGCGAGCCCGAGGAGCGCGCCGCATCCGAAAATCGCAAGTTGCGAGAGATCGGCCGCGGCAGGCCGCTGGCTGCCCAGCGTGACCGCCACCGAGATAGAGCCCGGCCCCACGGTGAGCGGCATGGTGAGCGGATAGAAGGCGTCGACCGCGGCGCCGGGCGAATTGTCGGCGGCGCTGCGCCGGTCGTCGGGCTCCTCGCCGGCATGCAGCAGCTTCCAGCCGAAGGCCGCGACCACGAGACCGCCGGCGATGCGGACGATCGGCAGCGTGATGCCGAAGAACACCAGCACGTGCGAGCCGATCAGCAGCGATCCGACCAGCAGCGCGAAGCTGTTCACCGCAACTCCGCGCGCAAGCACCTGCCGGTCGGTTTGCTTGACGTGCTGGGTCAGCCGCAAAAACAACGCGGCGCTGCCGACCGGATTGACGATCGGAAACAGCGCCGCATAGACCAGTAGGAAGGCATTGACGACATTTCCGATGTTGTTCAATGCCGCCCCCGTTGTCCGATCCGTCAGACCTGATCGAGGCCGTAAAGCGTGTGCAGCGTGCGCACCGCGAGCTCGGTGTAGGCGGTGTCGATCAAAAGCGAGAACTTGATCTCGGATGTCGTGATCGCGCGGATGTTGATGTTGCGCTCGGACAGCGCCTTGAATGCCTGCGCGGCGACGCCGGCGTGGCTGCGCATGCCGATGCCGATGACCGACACCTTCGCAAGGTCGGTCGTACTGTCCATCGTCTTGTAGCCGATCTTGTCGCGGGCCTGCTCGATGGTGCTCTTGGCGCGGGCGTAGTCCGCTGCAGGAACGGTGAAGGTCAGGTCGGTGGTCTTGCCATCGGGCGACACGTTCTGGACGATCATGTCGACGTTGATATTGGCTTCGGCGAGCGGGCCGAAGATCGCCGCCGCGACCCCGGGCTTGTCCTCGATGTGACGCACCGAAATCTGGGCCTCATCCCTCGAGAAGGCGATGCCGGTGACAACTTGGCTTTCCACGATTTCCTCCTCGCTGCAGATCAGCGTGCCAGGGGGCTGATTGGCGTGTGGGTCGATATCTTCGGGTTTGTCGAAACTGGAGCGCACGAACACGCGCACGTTATGCACCATGCCGAGTTCGACGGAGCGGACCTGCAGGACCTTGGCGCCCTGCGAGGCAAGTTCGAGCATTTCTTCGAACGCGACCTTGTCGAGCCGCTTGGCCTTCGGCACCACGCGCGGGTCGGTGGTGTAGACGCCATCGACGTCGGTGTAGATGTCGCAGCGGTCGGCCTGGATCGCGGCCGCGATCGCCACCGCCGAGGTGTCGGATCCGCCGCGGCCCAGCGTGGTGATGCGGCCGGTCTGCTGATGGATGCCCTGGAAGCCGGCAATGACCGCGACCTCCTTGCGCTCCTTGAATCGCTTGATCAGTTCGGTTCCGTCGATGCCCAGGATGCGGGCCGAGGCGTGCGCATCGCTGGTCAGGATCGGAATCTGCCAGCCCTGCCACGAGCGGGCCTGGATGCCGAGCGCCTGCAGGGCGATCGCCAGCAGTCCGGAGGTGACCTGCTCGCCCGAGGCCACCACGGCGTCATATTCGCGGGCGTCATGCATCGGCGACGCTTCGGACGCCCAGCCGACCAGTTCGTTGGTCTTGCCGGACATGGCCGAGACCACGACCGCAACGTCATGGCCGGCGTCGACCTCGCGCTTCACATGCCGGGCGACATTCTGGATGCGTTCGATATTGGCGACCGAGGTGCCGCCGAATTTCATCACGAGGCGGCCCATGGAGCAGCATTATCCCGTTTGAGTTGGCAGATCGGGCCTCCGGTTCCGTGCAAAACGGCACCCCCTGCCCGAAAAGGCGGCTATACATAGCCCAGCGGTTGCGGGCAAGCATTCAGTTCCGTGCCCCGGACCGCGGAGGATTTGGGCGTGGGGCGCTACATCGAAGAGGTTCTGCAGCCCGGCGAGAAGGTTCGCTATTCGACCACGATCCACGGGATCGTCTATGTCCCGGGCGTGGTCTGTCTGCTTCTGGCCGGCGCCAGTTTCGCCGCCTCGCGCGCGGTCGAGGGGAGCGGCATGGTCCTGCTGGCGCTGGGCGCCAGCGCCGTCCTTGCCGCGATCGGGGTCATCCTGCTGCTTCGCGCCTGGTTCTGGCGCTGGACGGTGGAGACGGACGTGACCAACCTGCGAGTTGTGCACAAGGAAGGGTTCGTGCGGCGGCGCACCTTTGAAATGAATCTGGATAAAGTGGAAAGTGTCGATGTGGATCAGAGCATTGCCGGTCGCATTTTTGGCTGGGGCGATGTTACGATCCGCGGTGTCGGTGAGGGGGCGGAGCGCATCAGGATGATTGCCGCGCCGCTCGAATTCCGGAACCACATCACCGCACGTTGAAACGAACAAGAAGAAGATGAGCACCGAAACCAGAGCAGGGCCGTCCACGGTTGATCCCGCCGAAGTCGCGCGGTTCTCGCAGCTGTCCGACCAGTGGTGGGACCCCAAGGGCAAGATGGCGCCCTTGCACAAGATCAATCCGTTGCGGCTCACCTACATCCGCGACGTCGCCTGCCGGAAGTTCGATCGCAACCCGAAAAGCCTGAACTGTCTTTACGGCCTGCGCATTCTCGACATCGGATGCGGCGCCGGCCTGTTGTGCGAGCCACTGACGCGGCTGGGCGCCGAAGTGGTCGGGGTCGATCCGTCGGAGACCAATATCGCGGTCGCGCGGATGCACGCGGAGAAGTCCCAGCTCACCATCGACTATCGCTGCACCACCATCGAGGAGATGAACCCGCGCGAGCGCTTCGACATCGTACTGGCGATGGAAGTGGTCGAGCACGTTGCTAATGTCGGCGCGTTTCTCGATCAGTGCGCGGCGATCAAGAAGCCGTCGGGACTGATGGTGGTGTCCACCATCAACCGCACCTGGAAGAGTTTCGCGCTGGCGATCGTCGGCGCCGAATATGTGCTGCGCTGGCTGCCGCGCGGCACTCACCAATGGGACAAGTTCGTCACGCCCGACGAACTTACCCATCATCTGGCGCGTAACGGTCTGGCGATTTCCGATCAGGCCGGCGTGGTCTACAGCCCGTTCGCCGATCGCTGGGGCCTGTCGTCCGACATGGACGTCAACTACATGGTGGTCGCGGAATCGCTGTGAGGGGGCTTTTGCAGGCCTGACATGAAGGCCTGCCTGTTGACGTGTAGCAGGTCGCCGTGGCTTGTGCGGCGACACCTCATGCTCAACGGCCCTCGGCTCCCGATGACCCACGTCGCCTGGCTCTGGATTCCCTTCACGATCATCGCCGCCCTCGGTCAGGTCGCGCGCAATGCGATGCAGCGCCAGCTCACCGGCCCGCTCGGGACGTGGGGCGCGACCAACATCCGCTTTCTGTTCGGGTTTCCGTTCTCGCTGGTGTTCTTCGCCGTCGTGATCGCGGCGACCGGCGACCGTGTCGCATGGCCGGATGCCGGATTCTGGCCGTGGCTGCTGCTCGGAGCGCTGTCGCAGATCGTCGCCACCGGCCTGATGCTCGCGGCGATGAACGATCGCTCCTTCGTGGTGACAACGGCCTATCTCAAGACCGAGGCGATCCAGACCGCGATTTTCGGCTTCGTCTTCCTTGGCGACCGGTTGACGGTCGTGAAGGTGATCGCGATCCTCGTCGCGACCGTCGGCGTGGTGATTACCGCACTGCGGCCGGGCGGGACCAAGGGATTCGGCAGTCTCAAGCCGACCATGCTCGGCCTTGTCGCGGCGGCGTTCTTCGCCCTCTCCGCGGTCGGTTTTCGCGGCGCCATTCTCGTGGTGCCCGGCGTCTCGTTCGTGACCGCGGCGTCTTATACGCTGGTATTCGGGCTGTTCGTGCAGACCTTCATTCTGTCGGTCTATCTTCTGGTGCGCGCGCCGGATGTGCTGAAAGCGATTCTCGGTTTGTGGAAGCCGTCGATGTTCGCCGGCTTCATGGGCTCGTTCGCCTCGCTGTTCTGGTTTCTCGCCTTCGCGCTGACTGCGGCCGCCAACGTGCGCACGCTGGCGCTTGTCGAGGTGCTGTTCGCGCAGGCCGTATCCTACTACGCGATGAAACAGCCGCTCTCGATGCGAGAGATCGGCGGCATCGTGCTGATTCTGATCGGCGTGGGGATGCTGGTCTCGCCCTAGGGGCTCGAACCTCTAGCGCTTGAATGCAATCAGCATGGCGCCCGCCGCGATCAGCGCGATGCCGGTCCAGTTGCTGGCGGAAGGTTTCTCGCCGAGGAAGAACGCGCCGAACAGTGCGACCAGCACGACGCTGAGCTTGTCGATCGGCGCGACCAGCGCTGCGGGCCCCAGCTTGAGCGCGCGGAAGTAGCAAAGCCATGACGCGCCGGTGGCGAGGCCGGACAGGATCAGGAACGTCCATGTTTTGCCGGAAATATGGTCCGGTGCGCGCAGTTCGCCGGTCGCGGCCAGAAGCAGCGCGAGGCTCATCAGCACGATGATCGTGCGAATGAAGGTGGCGAGGTCGGGGTTGATATCCTCGACGCCGATCTTGGCGAAGATCGCGGTCAGAGCGGCGAAGACGGCCGAAAGAGCGGCCCAGGCTTGCCAGGAGGACAGTGCATTCATCGGCAAGCCCTCGGGGATGACGATGCTCAGTTGCGGTCTTCCGGCAGAGCCGGCAGCGGCAGCACCTCGACGCCTTCCTCGATCAACGAACGGGCTTCATCGGGGGACGCCTCGCCGTAGATGGCGCGATGCTCGATGTCGCCATAGTGCATTTTACGCGCTTCTTCGGGAAACTTCGTCCCGACATTATCGGCGTTCTTGGTCACATGGTCGCGCAGTTCGCGCAGCTTGGTGAGAAGCTCGCGCTCCTGCGGCGCCATCACCAGCTGCGCCGGTTCGGGCGTCTGGGCTGGCGCGGCCGCGTCGGGTTCGGTGGTCTTGTTGCCGCCCTTGCGGGTGATCTGCGGTGCCATGATCGCTTTCTCGACCTTGGCGGAATCGCACACCGGGCACGTCACCAGCTTGCGCTTGTGCTGGCTTTCGTAAGCCGCGGAACTCTGGAACCAGCTCTCGAAGGCGTGGCCACGCTCGCAGCGAAGCGCGTAGCGGATCATGCCGATCCTCGTACCAGATGCAGCCGGTCCGATCCGGAGACTTTCGGATCGTTGATGCTGAAGCGGCGGCCATGCTGCAGGGACGGGATATTCTTGCGAACCTTCGCGACCTGCGCCGGATCGATGGTGGCCATCACCACGCCGGGCTCGTCGTTGCCGGAATCGGCGATCACCGTACCCCACGGATCGACCACGAGCGAATGACCGTAAGTCTCGCGCTTGTTCTCGTGAGTGCCGCCCTGCGCGGCAGCAAGAACGTAGCAGCCATTCTCGATGGCGCGGGCGCGCAACAGCGTGTGCCAGTGGGCTTCGCCTGTCTTGCGGGTAAAGGCGGACGGCACCGCGAGGAACAGCGCGCCGGCTTCGGCCAGCGCGCGATACAGCGCCGGGAAGCGGACGTCGTAGCAGATGGTCAGACCGAGGCGGCCCCACGGCAGGTCGGCGAGCACGGCGGTATCGCCGGGCTGGTAGTTGGCCGACTCGTGATAGCTCTCGCCGTTGCCGAGATCGATGTCGAACATGTGGATCTTGTCGTAGCTCGCGATGATCGCGCCATCCGGCCCGATCAGGAACGAGCGGTTGACGGCGCGCTCCGGTGTCGCCCGCAGCGCCAGCGATCCGATATGAAGATGAATCTGCAGTTCGCGCGCGAGCTCGCGATAGGCCTTCAGCGACGCATCGTCCTCCTGCGAGGCGAGCAGCTCGAACAGGCCCTTGCGATTGGCCTGCATCATGTTGCTGACTTCCGGCGTCTGCACGTAGACCGCGCCCTTGTCCCTGGCTTCGCGGATCAACTGCGTCGCCTGCGCGAGCGAATCCCGCGGGTGCAGGCTGCTGCGCATCTGGATCAGTCCGACGGTGAACGGAGTGCCGGTGTCGGTCGCGCTCATGTGGTTTCCTTTTCACCCGCCAGCAGGTCGTCGAGCTTGCCTGCTCGGTCCAGTGCATAGAGGTCATCGCAGCCGCCGACATGCGTGCCGTCGATGAATATCTGCGGGAAGGTGGCGCCGCCATTGGCGCGCTGGACCATCTCGCCGCGCAGCGACGGATCGGTGCTGACATCGAACTCGGTGAATGTCGCGTTCTTGCGCGTCAGCAGCGATTTGGCCGCGCTGCAGTAACCGCAGCCGGGCCGCGTGTAGATTTCAACCTTGGCGCTCATGCAAATCCCGAAAAATCGCGTTGTGACCGATTATATGGGAGTTTTGAAGGGCTCCACAACCCGAGCGAAGACCAGCACGTCTACCGACGCAGCCCTGGCCCGCAGCAATGCGCGGGCGCAGGTGTCGACGGTGGCGCCGGAGGTCAGAACGTCGTCGATCAGGACGATGCGGCGGCCCTGAAGGGCGGATTTCTTCTCCGCAGCGACCGTAAACGCGCCTTGCACGTTGCGCGCGCGCTCGGCGCGGGACAATCCGACCTGCTGCCGGGTCTGGCGCGTCCGTTGCAGCACATCGCCCCAGACCGGGATGCCCGCCTGCGCTGCGATGACGCGGGCCAGCGCGCCGGACTGGTTGTAGCGCCGGCTCCATCCGCGCTGCCAGTGCAATGGAACCGGGATCAGGGCGTCGGCTTCCTTCAACAGCTCGCTGCCGGTGAGCGCCATCAAGCGCCCCATGGTCGGGGCGAGATCGGTGCGGTCCTGATATTTCAATGCATGGACCAGCGTGCGGGCGGTGTCGTCGTAGCGCACAGCGGCGCGAGCGCGCTGGTAGGCCGGCGGATTGGCGATGGCTTCCATCGACAGCAGGCCGGGACCGGGGTCGTAGACAAACGGGATGCCGAGCCGCGCGCAATAGGGCGGCGCGATGAACGATAGCCGCGACCAGCAGGTTGCGCAGAGGCCATCGCCGGTCACCGGCTCGCGGCACGAGACGCACAGCGTTGGCAATGCAATATCGAGCGCGGTGCGGGCGGTGGCGGTCCAGGCGTTGCGACAGGCGGACCAGGATCTGGCCCATGCGTCGCCGAGTCTGCCCTTGAGTGCAGATCCGCCGACCCGTGAAGTCGATGCTCCGGCCCCGGTGCCCATTCCACGAGGCTAGCGCCGACCCACGGCCTGCTCAAGCGATTGCAACGGATTGCAAAGCTGGTGGGGGAAGGCGTAACAACCGTCCATGATCGCTTCCCCGGAGACTCCGCGCCTGTTCGACCGCGCATTGCTGCGCATGCGGCAGGATCGCGCGCGCCGCGCCGGCGCCGAAACCTTTTTGCTCGATCGCGTCGCGGCCGATCTGGCGGAGCGCCTGCAGGCGGTGAAGCGACAGTTCGCGCATGGGGTAGATCTCGGCACGCCCGGCGATCAGGTGCGGCATGGGCTCGCCGGTCAGGCCGATCTCAAGGGTGTGGCGCTGCCGGACGATGATCGCGATGCGCTGCCGCTGGCGGCGGGCGCAGCCGATCTCGTGGTGTCGGCATTGGCGTTGCATGCCGTCAACGATCTGCCCGGCGTGCTGGCGCAAATTCGCCGTGCGCTGAAGCCCGACGGACTGCTGCTCGCGGCGATGGCCGGCGGCGATACGCTGACCGAGTTGCGTCAGGCGTTCGCTGCTGCCGAAACCGAGATCGAAGGCGGCCTGTCGCCGCGTGTTGCACCGTTCGCCGACCTGCGCGATGCCGGCGCATTGCTGCAGCGTGCGGGCTTCGCGTTGCCGGTCACCGATGTCGATCGGATGACGGTGCGTTACGACAATGCATTCGCGCTGATGCAGGATTTGCGGCGCATGGGCGCGACCAACGTGATGGTGGAGCGCCGTCGCGCGCCGCTGCGCCGCGCGACGCTGGTGCGGATGGCGGAAATCTACGCTGAGCGTTTCGCCGATCCCGACGGCCGCATTCGCGCAACCTTCGACATCGTCTGGCTGTCCGGCTGGGCGCCGCACGAAAGCCAGCAGAAGCCGCTTAAGCCGGGGTCTGCGAAGATGAGTCTGGAGCAAGCGGTGAAGGGACGGGGGACGAAATAGCGCCGCCATTCTTTCGTCATGGCCGGGCTCGACCCGACCATCCACGCCTTCATCTCGGTCGCACATAAGACGTGGATGCCCGTCACAAGGCCGGGCATGACGATTTGAGTGTATCCGCTGCTAGACGCCTACAACAGCAAATCCGTCAGATGCGCGATCAGCGGAATGTCGGCTGGCGGCATCGGATAGTCGCGCAGCTTGTTGGCGCGCACCCAGGCGAGATTCTGGCCCTCGCGCGGGGTCACATTGCCCTGCCAACGCCGGCAAACATAGAGCGGCATCAAGAGGTGGAAGTCGTCGTAGGCATGGCTTGCAAACGTCAGCGGCGCGAGACACGCCTCCTGGGTGATGATGCCGAGTTCTTCGTGCAGTTCGCGGATCAGCGCCGGCTCGGGCCGCTCGCCGGGCTCGAGCTTGCCGCCGGGAAACTCCCACAGGCCAGCCAGCGTCTTGCCCTCGGGGCGCTGCGCGATCAGCACGCGATTGTCGGCGTCGATCAACGCGCAGGCGACGACGAGGGTGAGCTTCATCACGAGCGATAGTCGCCGTTGATCGCGACATACTCCTTGGTGAGGTCGCAGGTCAGTACGCGATCGCGGCCTTTGCCGAGACCGATATTCACCTTGATCTGGATTTTCGGCTGCTTCATCAGCGCCGAGACTTTCGCCTCGTCATAGGACGGATCGCGCATGCCCTTGTGCGCGACGCGCACGCCGTTGAACGCAATCGCCAGCTTGTCGCGATTGGCAGGCTCGCCCGCCTTGCCCACAGCCATGACGACGCGGCCCCAGTTGGCGTCTTCGCCGGCGATCGCGGTTTTCACCAGCGGCGAATTGGCGATCGACATCGCAATCCGGCGCGCCGAGGCTTTCGAGGTCGCGCCCTCGACCAGCACCTCGACCAGCTTGCGCGCGCCTTCGCCGTCGCGCGCCACCTGCTCGGACAGGTCGGCGAGCACGGCGTCGAACGCCTTCCTGAATGCTTTCAGGCGCGGGTCGGTGGCGCGGCCGATTTTCGGCGCGCCGCGCGATGCGGCTGCGCCGGTGGCGAAGGCCATCAACGTGTCGGACGTCGAGGTGTCGCCATCGATGGTTACGGCGTTGAAAGTGTCCTCGACGCCGGTCTTGAGCAGCGCTTGCAGCGCGGACGCGGAAATCGGCGCGTCAGTGAACACGAACGACAGCATCGTCGCCATGTCGGGCGCGATCATGCCGGCGCCCTTGGCGATGCCGTTGATCGTTACCTTGGTCTTGCCGAGTTTCACCGTCGCGGTCGCGACCTTCGGAAACGTGTCGGTGGTCATGATGGCGCGCGCGGCGGCGTTCCAGTCCTCGGGCGCTGCGGCCTGCGCAAGATCGTCGAGGACGCCGTTGAACTTGGTGGCGTCGAGCGGTTCGCCGATCACGCCGGTCGAAGCGAGAAAGATCTTGCCGGGCGTGGTCGCCACGGCCTTCGCGGCAATGGTTGCGGTCAGCGTTGTCGCCTGCTTGCCGGTCTTGCCGGTGAACGCGTTGGCGTTGCCGGAATTGACCACCAGCGCCCGCGCTTCACCGCCTTTGAGCTTATCGCGGCACCAGTCCACCGCCGCGCTCGGGCATTTCGACTTGGTGAACACGCCCGCAACGGTCGTGCCCTTGTCGAACAATGCTAGTAGCACGTCGGTGCGGCCCTTGTAGCGGATGCCGGCGGCAGCCGTCGCCAGCCGCACGCCTTCGATCGGCGGCAGGTCAGGGACATTGGTCGGGGCGAGGGGGGAAACGGCAGTGGACATGAGCGGCTTCACTTTCGGGAGAGGTGAAGCGCTCTGTATCACCTCTCCCCGCTTGCGGGGAGAGGTCGACTTGCGAGCGAAGCGAGAAAGTCGGGTGAGGGGTAAATCAGCAACGGCCGCCCCTCATCCGGATCGAAAAATGCTCGCCACCTTCTCCCCGCCTGCGGGGAGAAGGAAAGAGGATTTTACTTCTTGGCCGGAGCCGGAACGGCCTTGGTATCGGGCTTCGCGTCGGTCTTCGTATCCGTCTTGGCCGGCTCGTCCTTCTTGTCGAGGCGCTCGACCTTGGCTTCGGCGCGCAGCTTGGCGACGTAGTCGGCCTGCGCCTTGCGGGTGACGAAGTTCTCGATCTGCGCCTTGACCTGAGCGAACTCCGGCGGCTTGCGCGGACGCTTTTCCTCGACCTTGATGATGTGCCAGCCGAACTGCGACTTCACCGGCGCCGAAATCTTGCCGGGCTCCAGGGCGAAAGCGGCTGCGGAGAATTCCGGCACCATCTGGTCCTTGGTGAAGAAGCCGAGATCGCCGCCGTCGGACGCGCCCGGGTCCTTCGATTCCTTCTTCGCCAACTCGGCGAAGTCGGCGCCCTTCTTCAACTGCTCCTCGATCTTCTTGGCCTCTTCCTCGGTGGGCACGAGAATGTGACGGGCGTGGACTTCCTCCTGACCGGAAATCTGCTTGGCCGCGTCGTCATACACCTTCTTCATGGCCGCGTCGGTGACGCCGGCCTTGCCTTCCTGCTCGAGCAGGTCGTCCATCAGGAGTCGATTGCGGGCGAATGCCAGCTTCTGCTTGAACTCCGGCTTGTCGGCGATTTTCTTGTCCTCGGCGGCCTTGGACACGATTTTCATGTCGATCAGGAACGAGATGATGTTCTCGCGGCGGGAGGCGGGGTCCATCTGCTGCAGGCTGGGGCCAAGCTCGGCTTCTGCCAGGGTCACGTCGCTCTGCCGGATCTCGGCGCCGTTAACCTTGGCCACAACCGGGTTCGCGTCCTGCGCGAGGGCGGGGCCACCCGCCAGCAGGGCGATCGCAACGCACCCGGTCGCGACGGTCGTGAGCAGGCTATAACGCACGGCGGCCATCGTGCGGGTCGAAGAGGCGATCATGGACAATCCTTTTGCTGTGAAATCGCTGGCGCGAGGTCGCGGGACACTCGCCCAATCGCCTGCCGATGGCAACGCGAAAACCAGTCAAAATCATGAAATCCTTGAGAGGTTGGCGCGTTGACAAGGCTTGGGGCCACCCATATCTGTCTCCGAAACCGGGCTTTGGTGGCCGGGGTGCGCAATTTGCCGCGCCTTGGCCGATGAACCTCGGGCCTCGTTTCCTCACCCATCCAAGGGACTGTCTCCGCGAGGATTTTTGCTGCGGATCGGTTTTTCGAATGGGTCGCTTCCGCGGCTGCACGGCCCAACTGCAAGACAGGAATTTCCGATGATCGGCGCGCTCGCCCGCAAGCTTTTCGGTTCCGCCAATGACCGGAGGGTCAAAGGGTATCAATCGCGCGTGAACGCCATCAACGCGCTCGAGCCGGAAATGGCGGCGCTGTCGGACGAGGCGCTGCGCGCGCGCACCGCCGAGTTCAAGCAGCAGCTCGCGGACGGCAAGACCCTCGACGACATTCTGGTCCCGGCCTTTGCCACCGTGCGCGAGGCCGCCAAGCGAACGCTGGGGCAGCGTCACTTCGATGTGCAGCTGATCGGCGGCATGGTGCTTCACGAAGGCGACATCGCCGAAATGAAAACCGGCGAAGGCAAGACGCTGGTCGCCACTCTCGCGGTCTATCTCAACGCGCTCGCCGGCAAGGGCGTGCATGTCGTGACCGTCAACGATTATCTCGCCAAGCGCGACGCCGGCTGGATGGGCCAGATTTATTCGTTCCTCGGTCTTTCCACCGGGGTGATCGTGCACGGCCTTGACGACGCCGAGCGTCAGGCGGCCTACGCCTGCGACATCACCTACGGCACCAACAACGAATACGGCTTCGACTATCTGCGCGACAACATGAAGTACCGGCTCGAGGACATGGTCCAGCGGCCGCACTTCTTCGCCATCGTCGACGAAGTCGACTCGATCCTGATCGACGAAGCCCGCACGCCGTTGATCATTTCCGGTCCGCTCGACGACCGTTCGGAATTCTACAACACCATCGATACCTTCATGCCGCAGTTGCAGAAGGTCGCCGACTACGAGGTCGACGAAAAGCAGCGCACGGTGACGCTCACCGAAGCGGGCATGGAGAAGATCGAGACGCTGCTGCGCGACGCCGGTCAGCTCAAGGGCGACTCGCTCTACGACGTCGAGAACGTCTCCGTGGTCCACCACGTCAATCAGGCGCTGCGCGCGCACTCGCTGTTCACGCGCGACAAGGACTACATCGTGCGCGAGGGCGAGGTTGTCATCATCGACGAGTTCACCGGCCGCATGATGCCGGGCCGCCGTTATTCGGAAGGCCTGCATCAGGCGCTGGAAGCCAAGGAACATCAGCCGGTCCAGCCGGAAAACCAGACGCTGGCCTCGATCACCTTCCAGAATTACTTCCGCATGTACGAAAAGCTCGCCGGCATGACCGGTACGGCGGTGACGGAAGCGGATGAACTGTTCGACATCTACAAGCTCGAGGTGGTCGAAATTCCGACCAACCTGCCGATCGCGCGCCTCGACGAGGACGACGAGGTCTATCGCACCGCCGAGGAGAAATACGCCGCGATTCTCGGCGAAATCGAGCGCGCCAATGCGCGGATGCAGCCGGTGCTGGTCGGCACTGCGTCGATCGAAAAGTCCGAGACGATCGCCGAATATCTCAAGAAGCACGGCTACAAGCAGATCGATTTCGCCGATCCGAAGTCGATGGAGAAGCTTTATACGGCTGCTCGCGCCGGCAAGCCCGCGAAGCTGTTCGCGGTGCTGAACGCGCGCTTCCATGAACAGGAAGCCTATATCGTTGCCGAAGCCGGCGTCCCGGGCGCGATCACCATCGCGACCAACATGGCCGGCCGCGGTACCGACATCAAGCTCGGCGGTTCGCTGGAAATGCGTGCTGCCGCGGCGACCGCCGGGATCGAGGACGAGGCCGCGAAGCAGAGGATTATCGACGGCATCAAGGCCGACATCGAGAAATTCCGCGACACGGTGCTGAACGCCACCGAAGTGATCGAGATCGAGCCGGCCAAGGGTGGCAAGCCCGCCAAGACCATCACCAAGCCGGGTGGCCTCTACATCATGGGTTCGGAGCGCCACGAGTCGCGGCGCATCGACAACCAGCTTCGAGGTCGCGCCGGCCGTCAGGGCGACCCTGGCCGCACCAAATTCTTCCTGTCGCTGGAAGACGACCTCATGCGCATCTTCGGGTCCGATCGGCTCGACACCATGCTGCAGCGTCTCGGCCTCAAGGAAGGCGAGGCGATCATCCATCCGTGGATCAACAAGGCGCTCGAAAAGGCGCAGCAGAAGGTCGAAGCGCGCAACTTCGACATCCGCAAGAACCTGCTCAAGTTTGACGACGTCCAGAACGACCAGCGCAAGGTGATCTTCGATCAGCGTATCGACCTGATGCGCGATCAGAACGTCGCCGAGACGGTGGCCGACATGCGGCATGTGCTGGTCGAGGATCTCGTCACCAAGTACGTGCCCGAGCATCTCTACGCCGAGCAGTGGGACGTCGCCGGTCTGAAAGAAGAATTGAAGCGCGTGCTCGACCTCGATCTTCCGGTCGACGAATGGGCCAAGGAAGAAGGCATCGCCAACGAGGAATTGCTGTCGCGCATCGAGCAGCGCGTCGACGAACACATGGCGGCGAAGTCGGCCCAGTGGGGCCCGGATGTCATGCGCTATGTCGAGAAGTCGATCTTGCTGCAGACGCTGGATCACCTGTGGCGCGAGCATCTCATCATGCTCGACCATCTGCGCCAGGTCATCGGCCTGCGCGGCTACGGCCAGCGTGACCCGCTGCAGGAATACAAGTCGGAAGCCTTCGCGCTGTTCGAGGGCCTGATCGGACATCTGCGCGAAGCGGTGACGGCGCAGCTCATGCGCGTCGAGATCGTGCCGCCGGAAGACGACCAGCCCGAGCTGCCGCAGATGGAAGCGCACAAGATGAATCCTGATACCGGCGAGGACGAGATGGCGTTCGCCAGCGCGTCACTGGTTCCGGTGTCGGCGGCGGATCGCGATCCCAACAATCCGGCGACCTGGGGCAAGGTCGGGCGCAATGAGGATTGTCCGTGCGGCTCGGGCAAGAAGTTCAAGCATTGCCACGGTCGCTACGCCTGATCGGCGTCGCCGGTTCAAAACAAAAAAGCCGCCGGGATCACCGGCGGCTATTTTGTTTTGACGAAACGAACGCAGGCGGCGCTTTCGCCGCCGTGCCCGGTCAGGTTAGCGGAACGTCGACCAGCGCTGGTCGAAGGAATTCGCCTGCACCGTCGGCTGCGCGCCACTGATCGGCTGCGGGGGCGTCGGGCGGGCCATGACAGGCTCGGGGAACGGCGATCGTGCCTCCGCCTGCTGCTTTTCGAGCGGGATCACGCGCGGCGCAGGAGCCCTGGGTTCGGACACCCGGGCGACGCCGGTGGATTTCGCCGCCGTGGAGGATTTCGGCTCGACCTTGCGCCTGTGACCGATCGCGCGCGCGGTGGCCGTGGGCTTTGCCGGCTCGACCTTCCGCTCCGGTTCCTTGCGCAAGCCGACCTTCTGGGCGAGGCGGCTGAAGAATCCGCCAGCCGCGCCGCTAGTCGCGGGCTCGGTCTTCGCCTCTGGCGCCGGAGACGGCGTGTCCGCCGGCGACGATGCCAGAGCGAACGACGGTGCCTGATTTTCGGGAACGCGCGGCGGATTGACGTGCGAGGGGATCGTGCCCGGCGCGGCGCCATAGGCCGAAACCGTGTAGTCGTTGACGTCCGAGGTCGCGATGGTCTGCGGGTCGGGCAGCTTGTTGGCGAACACCGGATGCATGCCGCCGTCGATGCCGGCGCGCGACTTCGGCGGTGTCACGCCATGCGAGACCAGTTCGGCCATTTTGGCGTTGTCGCGCTGTTCCTTCGCGGCGACGGCCTGCGCGATGTCGGGATTGATCTCATAGGCCGGGCACTTGCCGGCAGGGCTGAACGTCAGCGGCCGCGACGCGTTGGCCGGCTGCTCGGCGTCGAACACATAGCGCTTCTCGCAGACGTCGACCTTCGGCTCGAGCCTTGAGACTTCGAAGTGGTCGTTGCCTTCCTTGAGCATGCGCCAGAACGGCATGTTCGGATTGTTGCGATACTTGGCCATGTTCTGCGCGGTCATGCGGAACGGATAGGCCTGCACCTGAAATGCGGTCTGGCCGCCGAAGAAGGATTCGCGGCCAAGTGAGTAGATTTCCGAGATCTGCTCGTCGGTCATCGCGTAGCAGCCGCGCGACGAACAGTCGCCGTGCACCATGAGTTGCGATCCGGTGCGGCCCCACGCTTTATCGTAAGCGTTGGGATAGCCCATGTTGAACGACAGGTAGTAGGACGACGCCGGGTTCATCTGCCCGGGCGTGATCGAATAGAAGCCTTCGGGCGCCTGGCGGTCGCCTTCGCGGATCTTCGGGCCGAGGTCGCCGGACCAGCGGCAGATCGGATAGGTTTTCAGAAGCGCGAAGCGGCCGCTGCGGTCCTGCTTCCAGACTTCGAGTTCGGCTTCCTGCTTGAACAGACGGACAAGCATGGGCGAACCCTTGTCCATGTTCTTGGCTTCCATCTCCTTGAGGAGCTTTTCGGGGATCGGCTTGCTCGCTTTCGCGCTCGGGGACAGGTTGTCGCCGTTGCAGCCGGACAGCAACAAGCCTGCTGTCAGCGCAGCCGAAATCAGAAGCCCACGCACGGATACTCGATCAATCAAGACAGGCTCCCCCACACGCGCCAAGCAACCCCAAATACCCCGGATATTTTAAGGTGTGGTTGAACAATTATTATCCTTAAGCAGCATCAGCCGCAACCAAACCGCGTGCGAACGTGGTGTCTTGCATGGCGGATGGTGAATGCGGCCTAAATCATCCTCAAGCTGGCAGCCAACGGCGCAGCGCGCGGCGTGTCCAGAAAAAGCCACAATCCGAAACAGTCGGAACCGGCGCTGCGGCGCGCACCGTCGAGCGCAACTGCGGCTTATCCGAGGCGACGGCCGATGTTGAGGAACTTCTGACGGCGCTGCTGGCGGATCGCATTGGCGTCCAGGCTGCGCAGGTCGTTGAAGGCCTGGGCGATGGCGTCGCCGGCGCGGGCGATCATGGCGTCGGGATCGCGATGAGCGCCACCCGGCGGTTCCTTCAGGATTGTGTCGATCACACCGAACTTCGCGAGATCCTGCGCGGTGATCTTGAGGCTGGTGGCGGCTTCCTGCGCTTTCGCGGCGTCGCGCCACAGGATCGAGGCCGCGCCTTCGGGGGAGATTACGCTGTAGACGGCGTGTTCCAGCATCAGAACGCGGCTGGCGGTGGCGATCGCGATGGCGCCGCCCGAGCCGCCTTCGCCGAGCACGACCGCGACATTGGGCACGCCGAGATTGAGGCAGGCATCGGTGGAGCGCGCGATGGCTTCGGCCTGTCCGCGTTCCTCGGCGCCGATGCCGGGATAGGCGCCGGCGGTATCGACCAGCGACAGCACCGGAATGCCGAAGCGGTCGGCCATCTCCATCAGGCGCACCGCCTTGCGGTAGCCTTCAGGGCGCGCCATGCCGAAATTGTGCTTGAGGCGGCTTTCAGTGGTCGCGCCCTTTTCCTGGCCGATCACACAGATGCTTTCGCCGCGAAAACGGCCGAAGCCGCCGATCATCGCTTCATCGTCGCCGAACTTGCGGTCGCCGGCGAGCGGGGTGAATTCGGTGATCAGGCCTTCGATGTAGTTGATGCAATGCGGACGCTGCGGATGGCGCGCCACCTGGGTTTTCTGCCACGGCGTCAGGTTGGCATAAAGTTCGTCGAGCGCCTCCCTGGCCTTGTCTTCGATGCGTGCCACTTCCTCGCTGATGTCGCTGCCGGAGGCGGCGAGCACGCGCAGTTCATCGACCTTCGAATCGAGTTCGGCGACCGGCTTTTCAAAATCTAGGTAACTACGCATCGGGTCAGGCATGGAGGGCACATATAGGGGCACTGAGGGAAGTTGCCGGAGGCGCGCGGAAACTGGACTCCGGTGTGAGCCAAGTCAAGCGCGCCGGAAAAATCATTGAAATCACTGAAATCGCTGAGATTTGTCAGTTTTCAGCAAGCGGATGGAGATCCCGCACCAGACTCTTCAGGCGTTCGGCCACCACATGGGTGTAAATCTGCGTGGTCGAGATGTCGGTGTGCCCCAGCAAGGTCTGCACGATGCGCAAATCCGCGCCATTGTGCAGCAGATGGCTGGCGAAGGCGTGCCGCAGCACGTGCGGGCTGATCAGCCGCGGCGAGAGGCCCGCCGCCACGGCAAGTTCCTTCAGGTCGCGAGCGAAGTGCTGGCGGGTGAGGTGGCCGCTCTCGCCGAACGAGGGAAACAGCCATTTCGACGGCGCTGCGGATTTCTTCTGGTCCTGCCGGTGCGCCTCCATCGCCGCGAGATAGTCGGCCATCGCCTGTCGGGACGATTCGTTGAGGGGAACCAGCCGTTCCTTGTTGCCCTTGCCGCGCACCACGATCATGCGTGCGTCGCGCCGCGCGGCTGACAGCGGCAGCGCCACCAGCTCGGAGACGCGCAGGCCCGTCGCATAGAGAATTTCCAGCAGGCATGACAGGCGCGCTGCGCGAAAGCGCCGCAGCGCCGGCTGATCCGGCGCGTCAGCCAGTTCCCGCGCCCTGGTGAGCAGGCGATCGACATCCGCCATCGACAGCACTTTGGGCAGGCCGCGCCCGCGTTTCGGCCCGGACAGGATCGCCGCCGGATCGTCGCTTCGCATCCGCTCGTTGAGCAGGAAGCGGAACAGATGGCGCATCGACGACAGCCGGCGCGCCACGCTTGACGATTTGAAGCCGCGGCTATCGAGATCGGCGAGGAAGTCGCGCAGGTCCTGCGTGCCGGCGCCGATGAAGGTTTGTCCGGACGCAGCGAGAAACTGGGAGAGATCCTCAAGATCGCGGCGATAAGCGGCGAGCGTGTTGTCGCCGGCGCCCTGCTCGGCGGCCAGCATGTCGAGAAACAGGTCGATCAGCTGTGTGTCGGAGGATTTGCCCGGCCTCATGCGCCCCGATTACCGCTCGTCTTTCTTCTGGAACTTGTCCGGCGGAATGACGATGGTCATTTCGCGTGGTTTGGGATTGACGAAATTCGCCAGCGCGAAAAGCCCGCCATAGATCAGTCCGCCGATCACGGCGACAACCGTCAGAAAGCGGAAAAGACTGGGCATCGGTCCGGGCCTCGTCGCGTGTTAACCAGTGAAATACACCCCAAATCTTAAACGACACCCAACATGTTCGTAGCCCTGGGGCAAGGGCCTCTGGCGGCGATGTTGGCGAGGGTAGTATAGGTGTGGATGACGCCGCGCGGTCGTGGGCGTTTTGCCGGGACCGACGGATCAATCGAGGCTGAAGCGAAAACCTTACGATGACGGATACGGTCGCCAGAACAACGGCAAGCAGCAATCGCGACAGCGACATCGTCGCCGCGCTCGGCGATCGGCTGATCGTGCTGGTGGGCATGATGGGCTCGGGCAAATCGACCGTCGGCCGCCGGTTGGCGACGCGCCTCCATCTGCCGTTTCTCGACGCCGATCATGAGATCGAAGCCGCGGCGGGCATGTCGATTCCCGACATCTTCGCAACCCATGGCGAACCGTATTTCCGTGACGGCGAGGCGCGGGTGATAGCGCGCCTTCTCGATGGCGAACCATGCGTGCTGGCCACTGGCGGAGGCGCCTTCATGCGCGAGGACACGCGTCAGCGTATCGCCGCAAAGGCGGTGTCGCTGTGGCTCAAGGCAGACGGCGACGTGATCCTGAAACGGGTCAAGCGCCGCGCCGATCGCCCGCTGCTGCAGACCGCCGATCCCGCCGCGACCATCGAACGGCTGATCGCCGAACGCAGTCCGGCCTACGCGCTGGCCGATGTCGCGGTGTTGTCGCGCGATGTACCGCACGAAAAAATTGTCGAAGAGTGTGTCGAGGCGCTGCGTGCCCACCTGCTCGGCGGCGCAACTGAAACCTCTGCGTAACGGATGACCATGACAGCGCCTCTCAAGACCTCCGGCCCGATCATCGTGGACGTCGCCCTCGGCGATCGCTCCTATGACATCGTGATCGGTCGCGACGTGCTCGCTTCGCTGGGCGAGCGCATCACGGCGCTGCGTCCCGGCGCGCGCGCCGCCGTCGTCAGCGATCGCACCGTGGCGCAGCACTGGCTGCCCGGGGTCGAAAGTATCCTGAAGGATGCGGGCATCGCCTCGACCGCGATCGTGGTCGGCGAAGGCGAGGCGTCGAAAACCTATCCGGTGCTGCAACAGGTTTGCGAAGGCCTGATCGCGGCGAAGATCGAGCGCAACGATCTTGTCGTCGCGCTCGGCGGCGGTGTTATCGGCGATCTCGCGGGCTTCGCCGCGGGGATCGTCAGGCGCGGCATCGATTTCGTGCAGGTGCCGACTTCGCTGCTGGCGCAGGTCGATTCGTCAGTCGGAGGAAAGACCGGCATCAATTCGCCGCAGGGAAAGAATCTGGTCGGTGCGTTTCACCAGCCGGTGCTGGTGGTCGCGGACACCTCGGTGCTCGACACGCTGTCGCCCCGGCAGTTTCGTGCCGGTTATGCCGAAGTCGCCAAATATGGCGTGCTCGGCGACGCCGCATTCTTCGGCTGGCTCGAAGCCAATCACGCCGACATTTTTTCAGGTGGCGCGGCGCGCGAGCATGCCATCGCGACCAGTTGCCGCGCCAAGGCGGCGATCGTCGCGCGCGACGAACGCGAGACCGGCGATCGCGCGCTGCTCAATCTCGGGCACACCTTCGGCCATGCGCTTGAAGCCGCGACCGGATTTTCGGATCGCCTGTTTCACGGCGAAGGCGTGTCCATCGGCATGGTGCTGGCGGCTGAGTTTTCCGCTTCGCTCGGCATGATCGCGCCGGATGACGCCGCGCGGGTGCAGCGTCATCTTGCGGCGGTCGGCCTGCCGACCCATCTGCAGGATATCGCGGGCTTCAGGCAGGAAGGGCTGGCCGACGCCGACGCGCTGATGGCGCTGATGGCGCAGGACAAGAAAGTGAAGCGCGGCAAGCTGACATTCATTCTGCTCGAGCAGATCGGCCGCGCCGTGATCGCCAACGATGTCGCGCCCGCGACGGTCCGCGACTTCCTTGTTCAGAAGCTGGCCCAGCAACCGGATTGATTGTTTGACCATGACCTGGATCACATTCGCGATCGTTGTTGCCTGTCTGTTGGTCTCGGCATTCTTCTCCGCGAGCGAGACGGCGCTGACTGCATCGTCCCGCGCCAGCATGATGCGGCTGCAGAAGCAGGGCAGCACCCAGGCGGGTGTGGTGGCCTGGCTGCTTGACCGGCGCGAGCGCATGATCGGCGCGCTGCTGGTCGGCAACAACCTTGCCAATATCGGTGCGTCGGCGCTCGCCACCGGTGTGCTGACCGCCTGGTTCGGCGACGTCGGCGTGTTGTACGCCACCGCCGCGATGTCGGTGATGGTCATCATTTTCGCGGAGCTGCTGCCGAAAACCGTGGCGATCAACGCGCCCGACCGGGTGTCGCTTTTGGTGGCGCGGCCGATGACCTGGGTGGTGGCGGTGCTTGGACCGGTGCTGAGGGTAATCGAAGGCATTGTGCGCTTGCTGACGCGCCTGCTCGGAATCCGGCTCGATGCCAACCAGCCGCTGCTGTCGCCGACCGAACGGCTGCGCGGCGCGGTCGATTTGATCCATCACGAAGGCGGCGTGGAGAAGCAGGACCGCGACATGCTCGGCGGTCTGCTCGATCTCAAGGATTTGCAGGTCTCCGACGTCATGGTTCATCGCACCGAGATGGTGATGATCAATGCCGATCTGCCGGCGGAAGAACTCGTGCGCGAGGTGCTGGCAACGGAATACACCCGCATTCCGCTGTGGCGCGAGAAGCCGGAGAACATCATCGGCGTGCTGCACGCCAAGGATCTGCTGCGCGCGATCCGCGTTGCCGGCGACATTTCAAAGGTCGATGCCAGCGCGATTGCGCTGCCGCCGTGGTTCGTGCCGGAGATGCGGCCGCTGTCCGATCAGCTCAAGGCCTTTCGCCGCCGCAAGACCCACTTCGCGCTGGTGGTCGATGAATACGGCGAGGTCGAGGGTCTGGTGACGCTCGAGGACATTCTGGAGGAAATCGTCGGCGACATTTCCGATGAGCACGACGTCGTGGTGGCGGGCGTGCGCGCCCAGCCGGACGGTTCGGTGATCGTCGACGGCTCGGTGCCGATCCGCGATCTCAATCGTGCGATGGACTGGCATCTGCCGGATGAGGAAGCCACCACGATCGCCGGTCTGGTGATTCATGAAGCACGCTCGATTCCCGATCGCGGGCAGAGCTTCACGTTCCACGGTTTCCGGTTCCGGGTGCTGCGGCGGGAGCGCAACCGCATCACCGCGCTGCGAATCGTGCCGATCCCGCGCGAGGACAGTGGCGAGGCTGTGCCCCGCCGCGCCGGAACGGCGTTCTAGGTCACCGCACGCTTTGAATTAAGAAAGAGTCAGGCCTTGTTTTCGCCGGGGGCTTGGGCCTTGATGGCCAGCGCATGAACGCGATCCGCCAGTTCCTGCGCAAGCAGGGAATTTATCATGCGATGGCGTTCGACTCGGCTCTTCCCTTCGAACGCTTTTGATACGATATAGACCCTGAAATGCGTTTCACCGCCGGGCCTGTGGCCGGCGTGGCCTTCATGCAGATGGGATTCATCGGCGACATCGAGGCTTTCGGGAACGAAAGCGTCGCTCAACTTTTTTGTGATGGTGTCTTTGACGGTCATCATCCGCGCAATATCGCGCGTTATTCGCGAAGGTCAATGGCCGTTTCAATTGCGATTCATCGTCATCACGATGTATGATCCGCGGTCGTAAAAATTCGCGTCGGGATTCGAAGTTTCTTTAACAAGGCGTCGTCACACTCAGCCATGGCCATCGACTCATCCAAATTTTTCGACAGCATTCGCATCAAGCCCAACAAGCTGAGCGCGAAGCAGCAAGCCGCTGCGCGCGAGGAAGCGGTGATGTGCGAGGCGCCCGGCTGCAAGAACAGAGGTGCGCATCGCGCGCCCAAGGGCCGTGGCCATGAGAAGGACTACTGGCATTTCTGCCTGAACCACGTTCGCGAATACAATCAGGGCTATAATTTCTTCTCGGGCATGAGCGACGATGCGGTCGCGCGCTACCAGAAAGATGCGCAGACCGGTCATCGCCCGACCTGGAAGATGGGCGCCAATGGCGGCTCGAAGCGCAAGAAGACCAGCGTCGAGGCGGAGCTCGAGGATGCGCTCGATCCGTTCGCCATGTTCGCCGAGATGAACGGGCGGGTGCGTGGTCGTCCGGGCGGAGGCGCCGAGCAGAAGAAGCCGGAAGAGCGCAAGGTGTTCAATGCCGAGCGCAAGGCGCTGCAGGTGATGGGGCTCGAGGCTGGCGCCACGCTCGAAGTCGTCAAGGCGAAGTACAAGCTGCTGGTGAAGCAGCATCATCCCGACGCCAATGGTGGCGATCGCTCGACCGAGGATCGCCTGATCGAGATCATCAAGGCGTACAACTATCTCAAGACAGTGGTGCGCGACGCCTGATTGGCGTGCGGCGGCTGTCGTCCAGGCTGCGCGATTTCAGTCGCGCGGCATGTTCGCCAGTTGCCGGCGTTTGCGCCAGAGCTGGAACGCCCAGATGGCGCAGCCCAGAACCAGCAATCCGCCGACCAGCGGCCAGCCATAGTGTTTGACCTTCAGCCCCCAGCGTTCGAGGGCCGAGCCGGCAAGAACACCGGGCAGCACCATGGCCGGCGCCCACACCAGGATCGCCAGGGTCGCCGTGGCCACGAAGCGTGCGGGCGCCATGCCGAGCGCGCCCGCGGTGATCGGCACCACGGCGCGAATCGGCGGCACGAACCGCGCGAAAAATACCGCCCATATGCCATAGCGCTGGAAGAACGCCTCGCTCTCTGCGACCAGCGCCGGATAGTTCGACAGCGGCCAGGCCTCGAGAATGCGCCGCTGCGCGCGGTAGCCGATCCAGAATGCCAGCCCGTCGCCGGTCAGGGCGCCGAGCATGGCCGCCCCCAGCACCGGCGCGAGTTGCAGATGGCCGCTGGGCACCAGCGCACTGAGCGCGAGGATCACGGTCGAACCGGGAATAAGGGAGCCTGCGAGCGGCACGGCTTCGAGAAGCGCCGCGACGGCCACCGTCAGATACGCGAGCAGGGCGTGCGCCCCGACCAGATCCATCAGTTCGCTGAGATGAGAACCCACAATATGCCTGCGGTCATGAACGTTCGGAGCGCGAGCCGATTATATCCGGATCGCGGCGGCGATTCGCCGGGGTTCCCCGAACGTCGCCGGCAGCGCCCGCCGAATCGCAGGGCTGCCCTTCCAATCCCGGAAGTATGGATTATGTTGATGATATTCCAAGCAAACTTTGATCAGAGACGAGGCTTCTGCCATTGCCCTGTCTCTGCTAGGTTCACGCCGCATCCCACCTGTCGCGACCACGCACGTCCGGTTTCGGGAGCGTCCGAGACCCCGGAGGATTAATGACCGCCGCCACGACCACCACGCAGGAGCCCGCCAATCTGCCCGACATGAAGGTGTCGGTGCGGCAGGTGTTCGGCATCGATAGCGATCTCGAAGTTCCGGCCTATTCCGAAGTCGATCCGCACGTTCCGGATGTCGATCCGGATTATCGTTTCGATCGCGCTACCACCCTTGCCATTCTCGCGGGCTTTGCCAAGAACCGCCGCGTCATGGTCACCGGCTATCACGGCACCGGCAAATCGACCCACATCGAGCAGGTCGCCTCGCGCCTGAACTGGCCGTGCGTGCGCGTCAACCTCGACAGTCACATCAGCCGTATCGATCTGGTCGGCAAGGACTCGATCGTGATCAAGGACGGCAAGCAGGTCACCGAATTCCGTGACGGCATTCTGCCGTGGGCGCTTCAGCACAACGTGGCGCTGGTGTTCGATGAATACGATGCCGGCCGTCCCGACGTGATGTTCGTGATCCAGCGCGTGCTCGAAGTCTCCGGCCGTCTGACGCTGCTCGACCAGAACAAGGTGATCAAGCCGCATCCGGCGTTCCGCCTGTTCGCCACCGCCAACACCGTCGGCCTTGGCGATACGTCGGGCCTCTATCACGGCACCCAGCAGATCAACCAGGGTCAGATGGACCGCTGGTCGATCGTCACCACGCTGAACTATCTGCCGCATGACGAGGAAGTCGAGATCGTGCTGGCGAAGGCCAAGCACTATCGCAACGATGCCGGCCGCGACACCGTCAACAAGATGGTGCGTCTCGCCGACCTGACCCGCAACGCCTTCGCCAACGGCGATCTGTCCACGGTGATGAGCCCGCGCACGGTCATCACATGGGCGGAGAACGCCGAGATCTTCGGCGATCTCGGCTTTGCCTTCCGCGTCACCTTCCTCAACAAGTGCGATGAGCTCGAGCGTCCGCTGGTCGCCGAGTTCTATCAGCGCTGCTTCAACGCGGAGCTGCCGGAAAGCGCCGTCAACGTGGCGTTGAGCTAGCTGACTTTCCCTCTCCCCTTGCGGGAGAGGGTGCCGAGCAGCCGCAGGCTGCGAGGCGGGTGAGGGGCTCGCCTGCAATCTTCCCCTCATCCGGCTCGCCTTCGCTCCGCTCCGGCGATCCACCCTCTCCCACAAGGGGGGAGGGGACAGGTGCGAGACTGAAAGCGCGATGACAACGTCCAACATCAAGTTCAAGACCGGGTCCAAGGAATCGCCGACCGAGCCGTTCAAGCGCGCGGTAACGTCCACGTTGCGCGCCATTGCCAAGCAGCCCGAACTTGAAGTGACGTTCGCATCCGAGCGTCCCGGCCTGTCGCCGGGCAAGGCGCGGCTGCCCGAGCCGGCCCGCAAGCTGAGCAAGAAAGACGCGGCGATCGTGCGCGGCCACGCCGATTCGATCGCACTGCGCATCGCCTGCCACGATCCCAAAATTCATCGCAAGCTCGCGCCGGGCAATCCGCAGGCGCGCGGCGTGTTCGATGCCGTCGAGCAGGCCCGGGTCGAGGCGATCGGTTCGCGCCGCATGAGCGGCGTGGCGAAGAACATCACCGCTATGCTCGACGACCATTTTCATCGCGGCAAATACGACGAGATCACCGACCGCGCCGACGCGCCGCTGGCTGATGCGCTCGCCATGATGGTGCGCGAGCGCCTGACCGGGCAGGCGCCACCGGCGGCAGCCCGCAAGATCGTCGATCTGTGGCGGCCGATTCTCGAGGACAAGGTCGGCGCGCGGCTCGATGAACTGCGCCAGTTCACCGAGGACCAGACCCGCTTCAGCGATGTGGTCCACGACCTGCTGTCCGAACTCGACCTCGGCGATGATCGCAACGCCGATCAGGAAGAGGACGACGAGCAGGACGAAAACCGCGACGGTGACAAGGACCAGTCGGGACAGGAAGGTTCGCCGGAAAGCGAGACCGGAGAAGAGGCGAGCGCCGACCAGGCGCAGTCCTCGACCGAGGAGATGTCCGACAGCGCGATGGACAGCGCGCAGGCCTCCGCCAGCGACTCGTTCGACGACGGCGATCTCAGCGACGACGAAACACCCGGCGAGGCCCAGCGCCCGCAGGGCCGCGGCGCCAACGAGCCGCGCGGGCCCGAGTACCACGCCTTCGCGCCGAAGTTCGACGAAGTGGTCGCCGCCGAGGACCTTTGCGATCACGATGAGCTGGAGCGGCTGCGCAGCTATCTCGACAAGCAACTCGCGCATCTGCAGCACATCGTCGCGCGGCTCGCCAACAGGCTGCAGCGCAAGTTGATGGCGCAGCAGAACCGCGCCTGGGAATTCGATCTCGAGGAAGGCATCCTCGACCCGGCGCGCCTGTCGCGCGTCGTCACCGATCCGCAGCATCCGCTGTCGTTCATGCGCGAGAAGGATGCGACCTTCCGCGATACGGTGGTGACGCTGCTGCTCGACAATTCCGGCTCGATGCGCGGCCGCCCGATCACGGTGGCGGCGACCTGTGCCGATATTCTGGCGCGCACGCTGGAGCGTTGCGGCGTCAAGGTCGAGATTCTCGGCTTCACCACGCGGGCGTGGAAGGGCGGTCAGTCGCGCGAGGCGTGGCTCGCGGCCGGCAAGCCGGCCAATCCGGGCCGCCTCAACGATCTGCGCCACATCATCTACAAGGCGGCGGATGCGCCGTGGCGGCGCGCGCGCAAGAATCTCGGTCTGATGATGCGCGAAGGCCTGCTCAAGGAAAACATCGACGGCGAAGCGCTCGACTGGGCGCACAAGCGCCTGCTCGGCCGTTCCGAACAGCGCAAGATCCTGATGATGATTTCGGACGGTGCGCCGGTCGACGATTCGACGCTATCGGTGAACGCCGGAAACTATCTCGAGCGGCATCTGCGCCACATCATCGAGGAGATCGAGACCCGTTCGCCGGTCGAACTGATCGCCATCGGCATCGGTCACGACGTGACGCGCTACTATCGTCGCGCGGTCACCATCGTCGATGCGGAAGAACTCGGCGGCGCGATCACCGAAAAGCTCGCAGAACTGTTCACCGAGACCCACGGCGAACCTGCCCAGCCGTCGCGCCGTCGCCGCCTCAACGCCTGATCACATGACCGCGCGCGTCAGCCGCCGTCGCGTATTGCAGGGCGCCGCGGCGGCGTTCGGATTGCTGGCCGCGCGGCTCGCATGGGCGCGCGATGCCGCGCCGTCGCAGCCGGGCGCGCAGATCGTCGTCAATGCGCGGCCGATTCCCACGTTCGATCCGCGCGATCCGTCGCATGTCCGGATCGGATCGCTGCAATATCGCGGCGGCGTGGTGCTGACGTCGTCGTTCAAGGGCTTCGGCGGCCTGTCGGCGTTCCGGATCGATCCGGCTGGGCGCCACTTCACGATGATCAGCGACAAGGGAACGTGGTTTACCGGACGTCTGGTCTATGACGGCACGGTCGTCACCGGCATGACCGACGTGCGCACCGCGCCGATGCGTGGCAGCGATGGCAATCGCATCACTGCGCGCGGCTGGTTCGATAGCGAGTCGCTCGCGATCGATGGTTCGATAGCGTATGTCGGCCTCGAACGCGTGCACCAAATTCTGCGTTTCGATTTCAGTCGCGGCGGCATCCGGGCGCTGGGTGAGCCGATCATCGTTCCGCCTGCGATCGGGAAATTGCCTTTCAATAAGGGACTCGAGGCACTGGTCGTGGTCGGCGAGGGCCAGAAGCTCGCCGGCACGCTGATCGCGATCTCCGAGCGCGGACTCGATTCCGAAGGAAACATCCTGGCGTTCCTGATCGGCGGTCCGTCGCCCGGCCAGTTCGCGATCGCGCGCTCGAATGACTACGACATCAGCGATGCGACGCTGCTGCCGTCGGGCGATCTTCTGATTCTCGAACGCAAGTTCTCGCTTCTCTCCGGAGTCGGGATTCGCATCCGGCGGATCGCGCTGGCGGCCGTTGCGCCCGGCGCGCTTGTGGACGGACCGGCGATCTTCGAGGTCGATCTTGGCTATGAGATCGACAACATGGAAGGGATCGATTGCCATACCGCAGCGAATGGCGACGTCGTCCTGACGATGGTGTCCGACGACAATTTTTCCATGATTCAGCGGACGTTACTGTTACAGTTCACGCTGGTTGGGGAATGACGTGCGCCGCACCATGAACTGCTTCGCGTCGCAGCGAATATTATTTCAAAATCAGGGTTGTGGCGGATGGCCTGCGTCAGATAGCCTCAGGGCGAAGAATTTGGTATATTAAATACCTGCTCTTGTCGCACCATCCGATCCAAACGACCGAACAAGATAATCGGTCGAATAAATTGAAAACTCGATGAGCCGGCACAAAGACCGGTTTACTTAACTGGGAGGTTACAATGAAGCGTACGCGCTACACGGCAAGCTGTGCCTTCGCGGCAGTGCTTGGGGCTACTTTTGCTTATTCGACAATTCCAGCGGCCGCGGCGTGGGAGCCGACACGTCCGGTCGAATTGATTGTGCCGGCAGGTACCGGCGGCGGCGCCGATCAGATGGCCCGCGTGGTTCAGGGCATCGTGTCCAAACACAATCTGATGAAGCAGCCGATGGTGGTCATCAACAAGTCGGGCGGCGCCGGCGGCGAAGGGTTTCTCGACGTCAAGGCGTCGCGCAACAATCCGCACAAGCTGATCATCACGCTGTCGAATCTGTTCACCACTCCGCTCGCGACCGGCATTCCGTTCTCCTACAAGGACATCACGCCGGTCACCATGATGGCGCTCGACGAATTCATCCTGTGGGTGAATGCCGACAAGCCATACAAGACCGCGAAGGACTATCTCGCGGCGATCAAGGCTGGCGCTGACGGCCAGTTCAAGATGGGTGGCACCGGCTCCAAACAGGAAGACCAGATCATCACTGCCGCGCTCGAAAAGGCCACCGGCAAGAAGATGACCTACATCCCCTACAAGGGCGGCGGCGAAGTCGCGGTGCAGCTCGTCGGCAATCACATCGACTCCACGGTGAACAATCCGATCGAGGCCGTTGCGCAGTGGCGCGCCGGCAAGGTGCGTCCGCTCTGCGTGTTCGACAGCAAGCCGCTTGCCTACAAGGACAAGGTGGCCGGTGATCACGCATGGGCCGACATTCCGACCTGCAAGTCGCAGGGCATCGATGTCGAGTACCTGATGCTGCGCGGCTTCTTCATGGCGCCGGGCGCGACGCCGGATCAGGTCGCCTACTATGTGGATCTGATGAAGAAGGTGCGTGCCACGCCGGAATGGGCGCAGCTCATGAAGGATGGCGCTTTCAATCAGACGGCGCTGACCGGTCCCGACTATCTCAAGTGGGTCGAATCCGCCGAGAAAGTCCATGAGACATTGATGAAGGATGCGGGATTCCTCGCAGCCAAGTAATCGCCTTCATCCTCGCCGGCGGAGCCAATCCGCCGGCGAAACTTTATCGGTTCAAGGACTGATCTCATGAGCAACTCTGGCACCACCGGGAGCGCTGGCGGCCCGGCCCAACGTCGCGTCGAAATGGGCGTCGCCATCGCCTGCATCGTGTTCGGCATCATCGCCATCCTCGGCAGCATGCAGGTGGGCGTCGGCTGGGGCGCGGAAGGTCCGCAATCCGGCTTCTTCCCGTTCTATCTCGGCGTCATCATCGTCGGCGCAAGCCTGATCAATCTCAAGGACGCCTGGGCCGCCGACCGGCTCAAGCTGTACGCAACATGGCATCAGCTCGGCCAGGTTCTGGCAGTCGTGGTTCCGACCACGATTTACGTGGTGGTGCTGCCCTACACCGGCATCTACGTCGCTTCGATCGTGCTGATCGCCGGCTTCATGATGTGGCTCGGCCAGTATCACTGGCCCAAGGCGCTCGCGGTCGGCATCGCCGTCCCGGTCGCGATCTATCTAATGTTCGAAAAGTGGTTTCTGGTGCCGTTGCCGAAGGGACCTATCGAGTACGCGCTGGGACTTTAACTCCGGCGCGCTGACATTCGGACGTTGTTGAAGCCTCAAGAAAATCGGTAGGAAACCCCAATGCTCGCGGATATCGCCAATCTGTTTCACGGCTTCGCGGTCGTGTTGCAGCCCTACAATATCCTTCTGATGGTGATCGGCATTCTGCTCGGCGTCATCATCGGCGTGTTGCCCGGTCTCGGCGGCGCGAACGGAATCGCGATCCTGTTGCCGCTGACCTTCAGCATGACCCCGACCTCGGCGATCATCATGCTCTCGTGTATCTACTGGGGCGCGTTGTTCGGCGGCGCCATCACATCGGTGCTGTTCAATATCCCCGGCGAGCCGTGGTCGGTCGCAACGACATTCGACGGCTATCCGATGGCCCAGCAGGGCAAGGCGGGCGAAGCGCTGACCGCAGCGTTCACCTCCTCGTTCGTCGGCGCGCTGTTCGCGGTCATCGTCATCACGCTGGTCGCGCCGTTGGTCGCGAACTTCGCGCTCGAGTTCGGGCCGCCCGAAAAATTCGCGGTGTTCTTCCTCGCGTTCTGCAGCTTCATCGGCATGGGCAAGGAGCCGCCGTTCAAGACGCTGGCGTCGATGATGATCGGCTTCGTGCTCGCCACCGTCGGCCTCGACAGCGTCACCGGCCGGCTGCGCCTGACCTTCGGCTTCACCGAACTGCTCAACGGCTTCGACTTCCTGATTGCGGTCATCGGCCTGTTCGGCATCGGCGAAATCCTGCTGACGATGGAGGAGGGGCTGTCGTTCAAGGGCAAGGCCGCCGGCATCAATCCGAAGGTGGTGCTGCAGACATGGATGGAGCTGCCGCGTTACTGGATGGTGTCGCTGCGCTCCTGCCTGATCGGCTGCTGGATGGGCATCTCGCCCGCCGGCGCGACGCCGGCTTCGTTCATGAGCTACGGCATCGCCCAGCGCATCTCCAAGCGCGGCAAGAACTTCGGCAACGGCGAGATCGAGGGCGTGGTGGCGCCGGAAACCGCAGCGCACGCCGCGGGCACCTCGGCGCTGCTGCCGATGCTCGCGCTCGGCGTGCCCGGTTCGCCGACGGCGGCGGTGCTGCTGGGCGGTCTGCTGATCTGGGGTCTGCAGCCCGGTCCGCTGCTGTTCGTCGAACAGCCCGACTTCGTCTGGGGCCTGATCGCCTCGATGTATCTCGGCAACCTCGTCGGCCTCGTGCTGGTCCTGACCTGCGTGCCGCTGTTCGCCGCGATCCTGCGCGTTCCGTTCAGCATCATCGCGCCGGTCATCCTCGTGATCTGCGCGATCGGCGCCTACACGGTGCACAACTCCGCCTTCGACGTCATTCTGATGATGGTCTTCGGCGTTGTGGGCTACGTGATGAAGAAGACCGGTTATCCGCTGGCGCCGATGGTTCTCGCCATCGTGCTCGGCGACAAGGCGGAAGAAGCATTCCGGCAGTCGCTGCTCGCTTCGGGCGGCCACCTCGGCGTGTTCTTCTCCAACGGTCTGGTCGGCTCGATCATGGCGCTCGGCTTTATCGCGCTGTTCTGGGGCGCGATCTCCGAAGCCTGGGCCAGGATTCGGCGCCAGCCCAAGATCGCGGCCTGACGGTCGCACATCCGCTAAAAGCACAAGGGGCGGTCCTTACGGATCGCCCCTTGTCGTTAGTGTCGTGAATGCGGCCAATAAAAAAGCCGGGCGAGAGCCCGGCCTTTTCAAATCAGGATGTGCGCAGATCAGCTCGCGGCGGCGAGCTTCTTCTTTTCGATCTGGCGCTTCAGTTCGACCGCCTTCGGCGACAGGTCGCCGGCGCTGGCCTTGAGCAGGAACGCATCGAGGCCGCCATTGTGGTCGACGCTCTTGATCGCGTTGGTCGAGACGCGCAGGCGCACCGAACGGCCGAGCGTTTCGGAGATCATGGTGACGTTGCACAGGTTCGGCAGAAACCGGCGCTTGGTCTTGCGGTTCGAGTGGCTGACCTTGTGGCCAACCTGAACGCCCTTGGCCGTGAGTTCGCAGCGCCGTGACATGGCGAAAATCCTCTATCATCCCCGGAACCCGTCCAGATACCCTGGGGCTCGCGCGGGGGTTTGAAACTGTCCATTTCAGGAACCGCGGACCTATACGGGCTGGGCCGCCCAGCGTCAAGGTAACAGGGCCTTTTGCGGCACATTTTATGGCCCGCGCCTGTTCCCCCGCCGGGAGCGGCTGCGGCGATTTCGCCAGCCTGCGCAGGCATTTCCTAACATATAATCGACGTAATCCCTGCGAAAATGACATCCGACAGGGTTTGGGCGGTGCGCGCCCGCTGCGATTTCGCGATATTGATTTGTTCTGCGATATTTTGCCGGTTCGCCGCTGCGACGGCACCGCGCACCCACAACAGGATTTCCCGTTCTTGATGACGTCTGTTTCCTCGACGCCTTTCGTGAGGGCTCTGACCGCGCCGTTGCGGGCTGCGCGGCCGATGGCCGGCGGGGCCATGTTGGCCCTGACGGTCGCGCTGCTTGTACCCGGCTCTGCCCGGGCCCAGGGCCGGCTCACCGCCGCCTACGAGGTCTCATTGGGCGGCCTCGTGATCGGCAAGGGCAACTGGACCGTGGCGATCACCGAGGATGCCTATTCGGCGACGGTCAACGGCAGGACCACAGGCCTGCTGGCGTCCATCGGCGGCGGCAGCGGCACCGCGACGGCAACCGGCCGCATGGCGGCGGGGCAGTTCGCGCCGGTGAGCTACGTGACCTCGATTCTCTACGGCAAGAAGAACGAAACCATTCGGATCGCGCTTGCAGGCGGCAACATCAAGGATTCGTCGATCACGCCGGAACCTCCGGTGAATCCGGACCGGATTCCGGTCACTGAGGCAAACCGCCAGGGCGTCATCGATCCGATGACGGGATCGCTGTTGCGTGTCGCCGGCACCGGCAATCCGGTCGGTCCGGAGGCGTGCCGGAACAAGGTTGCGATTTTCGACGGCCGGATGCGCTACGATCTGCGTCTTGAGTATCGGCGCATGGAAACGATCGCGCCGGAAAAGGGCTACAAGGGCTATCAGGGTCCGGCGGTGGTGTGCACGGTGTTCTTCACGCCGGTGGCGGGCTACGTGCCGGATCGCTTTGCGATCAGATATCTTGCCGAGCGCCGCGACATGGAGATCACGTTCGCGCCGATCGCGGGCACGCGGGTGCTGGTGCCGTTCCGGCTCAAGATTCCGACGCCGATTGGCGCGGGCTTGGTCGAGGCCAGGGAATTTTCGACGGTCGCCGCGACCCATACGGCGAAAACCAACTAAATCGAGCGGCGAGGAATCGGGTTGACTCTTTTCCCGATCGGAGTCCTCGCTGACATTAACGAACCAGCTCGTTCCGGCCCGATCGGAGGCGAGCGAAAAACCCAATCTGGTGTCGCGCTGTCGGGCTTCCACGACATGTTGCGGTGAACGAAGCCAGACGTGACAGGAGTCAGCGATTCGGGCCTCTTTCGTTCCGGACTCGTTCCAAAGCTTAAGCCGCACGGCGAAAAGCGTCGCATTGTGAGACACTTGTCGCGGCATTGACGCCGCCGGCGCCACTGGACCCCCAAAGAATCATGTCGTTGTCGTCTTCAGTTTCATCTTTCGCCCATGAACGCGCTCCCGGTGCGGGCGTCACCGCGGTTCTGGGGCCGACCAACACCGGCAAGACCCATCTGGCGATCGAGCGGATGGTGGCGCATTCGTCGGGCATCATCGGCCTGCCGCTGCGGTTGCTGGCGCGCGAGGTCTACAACAAGATCGTCGCGCGGGTCGGCGCGGAACAGGTGGCGCTGATCACCGGCGAGGAGAAGATCAAGCCGCCCCGTCCGCGCTTCTGGGTGTCGACCGTGGAAGCGATGCCGCGCGATCTCGACGTGTCGTTTCTGGCCGTCGATGAAATCCAGATCGCCGCCGATCTCGAACGCGGTCATGTCTTCACCGATCGCATTCTCAATCGGCGCGGACGCGATGAAACGCTGCTGCTGGGCGCTGCGACCATGCGTCCGATCATCGAGCGGCTGTTACCGGGCGCCAGCATCGTCACCCGTCCGCGGCTGTCGCGGCTCGAATTCGCCGGCGACCGCAAGATCACGCGCCAGCCGCGGCGCACCGCGATCGTCGCGTTCTCCGCCGACGAGGTTTACGCCATCGCCGAACTGATCCGCCGCCAGCACGGCGGCGCGGCGGTGGTGCTGGGTTCGCTGTCGCCGCGCACGCGCAACGCGCAGGTTGAGATGTTCCAGTCCGGCGATGTCGATTATCTGGTGGCGACCGACGCCGTCGGCATGGGCCTCAATCTCGACGTCGATCACGTCGCCTTCGCGTCCGACCGCAAATATGACGGCTATCAGTTTCGCCGGCTCAATCCGGCGGAATTCGCGCAGATCGCCGGCCGCGCCGGCCGCGCGACGCGCGACGGCACCTTCGGCACCACCGGCCGTTGCGCGCCGTTTGAGCCCGAACTGGTCAATGCGCTGCAGAACCACACCTTCGACAGCGTCAAGATGCTGCAATGGCGCAACGCCAAACTCGACTTCTCCTCGCTCGGCGCGTTGCAGGTGTCGCTGAACCTGCCGCCGGCCCACGAGGTGCTGACCCGCGCGCCGATCGCCGAGGACATGCGGGTGCTCGATCACGCCGCGCGCGACGAGGACGTGCGCGAGATGGCCAAAGGCGCCGCCGCGGTGGAGCGGTTGTGGGAAACCTGCCAGGTGCCGGACTATCGCAAGATCGCTCCGGCGGCTCATGCCGAACTGGTGACCACGCTCTACGGCTTCCTGATAAAAAAGGGCCGGATTCCGGACAACTGGTTCGCCGCCCAGGTGGCGCAGGCCGACCGGACCGATGGCGACATCGACACGCTGTCGGCCCGGATCGCGCAGATCCGGACCTGGACCTTCGCCGCCAATCGCCCGGATTGGCTCGCCGATCCGGAGCATTGGCAGGGCATTTCGCGGGGCGTCGAGGATAAATTGTCCGATGCACTGCACGAAAGGCTAACTGAGCGTTTCGTTGATCGCCGGACCAGTGTATTGATGCGCCGCTTGCGGGAAAACACGATGCTGAATACCGAGATTGGAAAGACCGGCGAAGTCACCGTAGAGGGCCATGTGATCGGCCGTCTCGACGGGTTCATGTTCGCGCCGGAAACGGCGGAGGCGGGGTCCGACGCCAAGGCCTTGCATGCGGCGGCGCTGAAGGCGCTGGCCGGCGAGATCGACGCGCGCGCCGAAAAACTGTCGGGCGCGGCCGACGATCAGTTCGCGCTGGCGAATGACGGCACGCTGCGCTGGACCGGCGATGCGGTGGGCAAGCTCGTCGCCGCCGACAGCATGCTCGCGCCGCGCATCCGCATCATCGCCGATGAACGCCTCACCGGCGCGCCGCGCGATGCGGTGCAGGCGCGGCTCGATCTGTGGCTCAAGACGCATATCGAAAAGATTCTTGGCCCGATGTTTGAGCTGCAGAAGGCGGAAGACGTCACCGGCATCGCGCGCGGCATCGCCTTCCAGCTCGTCGAGGCGCTCGGTGTGATCGAGCGCAGCCGGATTGCGGCCGAGATGAAGGATCTCGATCAGCCTTCGCGCGCCGTCTTGCGCAAATACGGCGTGCGTTTCGGCGCCTACCACATTTATTTCCCAGCCTTGCTGAAGCCGGCGGCGCGCGGTCTCGCCTCGCTGCTGTGGGCGCTTCGGCATGACGACATCGACATGTCGGCGCTGACCGGTGCGCAGCATCTGGCGTCGAGCGGCCGCACCTCGTTCCCGGCCGACAAGGCGCTCAATCAGGAGGCCTATCGCACGCTGGGCTACAAGCTGTGCGGCGAACGCGTCGTGCGGGTCGACATTCTCGAGCGGCTGGCCGATCTCATCCGTCCCGCGCTGGCGTGGCGTCCGGGCACTGCGGCGGAGAAGCCCGCCGGTGCGTTCGACGGCCGCTCGTTCGTGGTGACGCAGGCGATGACATCGCTCACCGGCTCGGCGGGCGAAGACTTCGCTTCCGTGTTGCGCGCGCTGGGCTATCGCATGGACCGTCGGCCGCCGCTGCCGGAGGAGCCGGCGCCGGCGGCGGAAACCGCCGCGGACACTCCGGTTGCGGCCGAGCCCGAGGTGGCTGCTGCAACGGGCGACGTTGCCGGGATCGCGGCGGAGGCTGCGAGCGCCGAAGCGCCGGTCGCTGTGGAGGAAAGCGCTGAAGCCGCTGCGGAAGATACACCGAGCGCGGCCAAGCTGCCGGGCGTCGATTTCGTCCCGTCGGCGGATGAATCCGCAGAAGCGCCGCAGGCGACAACGACGGAGGACGCAGTCCCGGTCGAGCCGGTCGCTGGGGTTGATGCGATTCCTGCGCCCGAAGCGGCTGCTACGGAATCGTCTGCAACTGAAGCGCCTGCTGCGGAAGCCGGCGCCGATCAGGCAACGGCCGAAGCCTCCGCTGCCGAAGCGGCCCCGGCCGAACCGGAACTGGTCGAAGTGTGGCGGCCCGGCGGACGTTCGGACGAGCGCCGTCCGCGTCATCATCATCGCCATCGCGGTGCGAACCGTGGCCGCGACGCGACGCAAGGCGCGCCAGCGCAGGAAGGCGAGGCGGCGGCGACCGACGATGCGCGTCGGGAACGTCATGGCCGTCCGCGCCGCGATCGCGGTAACGACAATCGCCGTCCCAATCGCGAAGCAGGCGAGGGCGCGCAGGCGCGTGGGCCGCGCGAGGATCGCGGTGAGCGGCCGCAGCGCGAGCGCTTCAAGGGGCCGAAGGGCAAGGGCAAGTTCGAGGGCAAGGGCAAGGGGCGCGACAACCGGCGCGACGGCGGAGCCGCGCTGCGCACCTTCGCGAGCAGCGCGCCGCGTGAGCGCGATCGCGCCGCCGATCCGAATTCGCCCTTCGCCAAGCTCGCGGCGCTCAAGGATCAGCTCGCCACCACCCGCAAGGACTGACCGGATTCGGGAACCCAGGATTGGACCGCCAGCGCCTCGACAAATGGGTGTGGCATGCGCGGATTGTGCGAACCCGCGCCGACGCCGCCGCGCTGGTGACCAAGGGCCGTATCCGCCTCAACGGCGCGCGTGAAACCTCGCCCGGGCATGCGGTCAAGGCGGGCGATGTGCTGACCATCGCCCTCGATGCCCGCGTGCGCGTGCTCAAGGTCATCGCGTTCGCCGAGCGGCGCGGCGATGCCAGCGCCGCCGTGCACCTCTATGAGGACCTGCAGCCACCGCCATCCGGCGAATGAAATTTCACCGCCAAAACCAATTGGGCAATTATTTGCCATTCGGCGATTTTTGTTGCGTCAGGCCAATGCCGGCCACCACTTAACACTATATGTGTCATGACAAATTGGAGCCCGGCCTCACTTGCGGCGTCCCGGTTCCTGCGCTAACCCAACGCGAAATCTGATCGTTTCCGGAGCCTTGGATGACCTACGTCGTCACTGAGAATTGCATCAAGTGCAAGTACATGGACTGCGTCGAGGTGTGCCCCGTGGATTGTTTCTACGAGGGCGAGAACATGCTGGTGATCCATCCGGATGAATGCATCGATTGCGGCGTCTGCGAACCCGAGTGCCCGGCCGAGGCGATCAAGCCCGACACCGAGCCGGATCTGGAGAAGTGGCTGGAACTCAACTCCGAGTACGCCAAGTCGTGGCCGAACATCACCCAGAAGAAAGACGCCCCCGACGACGCGAAGGAATTCGACGGTCAGGACGGCAAGTTCGAGAAGTTCTTTTCGCCGAATCCCGGCACCGGGGATTGACCCGTTTCCGGGCGCGAGTGACGGATGGCGGCCTTTGATCCGTCGACTCGCTTAACCGTAAAACGCTGTTTTGCCGCCTGAACCCTCTGCCGGATCCGGTCAGGGGGCATAAATCATTGATTTTTCCGGAAAATGTGATATTATAGGCACATTCGGTAATGAGAGAGCCCCTTGCGCCCACGAATCCGGGCCCACCTCGGGTTCCAGATTTCCTCGAAACAGGGGCGTGGCGGTTCCCACGCATAGGCGCCGTGTCAGACAAATCGCGTCATAACAAAACCAAAGGATCCAAGGATAAGGGCACCAAGAAGGCGTCCGCGGCCAGCCGCGACGCCACCAAGAAGGATGCTCGCGCATCCGCAAAGTCCTCAAAAAACAAAAGAAGCACAATGCCCACCAAAAAGACTGCAAAGACCCCTGTGAAGGCTGCCGGCGCGAAGGCTCCGGCTGCGAAGGCCCCCCCCGCCGCCAAGGTCGCGCCGAAGCCGAAGACCGTGGCGAAAGCTCCCGCGGCTGCCAAGCCTGCGGCGAAGCCGGTCGCGAAGGCTGTGCCGCGCGTGGAGGAGCCGAAGAAGGTTCTGACCCAGCGCCAGGGTTTCAAGACCAACGAATTCGTCGTCTATCCGGCTCATGGTGTCGGCCAGATTCTGGCGATCGAGGAGCAGGAAATTGCGGGCGCGAAACTCGAACTGTTCGTCATCAACTTCACCAAGGACAAGATGACCCTCCGTGTGCCGACCGCGAAGGTCGCCAATGTCGGCATGCGCAAGCTGTCGGAGCCGGCGCTGGTCAAGCGCGCGCTCGAGACGCTCAAGGGCCGTGCCCGCATCAAGCGCACCATGTGGTCGCGCCGCGCGCAGGAATACGAAGCGAAGATCAATTCCGGCGACATCGTCGCTATCGCGGAGGTCGTGCGCGATCTTTATCGCTCCGAGTCTCAGCCCGAGCAGTCCTACAGCGAACGCCAGCTTTATGAAGCGGCGCTCGATCGCCTGTCGCGCGAGATCGCGGTGGTGCAGCACATCACCGAGACCGAAGCGATCAAGGAAATCGAAGCCAACCTCGCCAAGAGCCCGCGCCGCGGCGCAGCCAAGGCCGAGGCGGACGCCGATGCGGCGGGCGAGGATTCCGACGACAGCGATGGCGACGGCGACGATTCCCTGACCGAAGACGAAGCGGCCTGATCGGCTTTTCTCTTCGTTACCTAATCGATGGAAAAACCCGGCTGCGAGGCCGGGTTTTTTGTTGCGATGATGCGGTAATGACGGCGCCTATTTCGTCCGTGGATGACTGTGCCCCCGGATGCAGCGCAGCGCGCCAGCGGTGCCGGGGTCGTTCCACGCTCTGAAGCAGCGTTGCACGCTACATCGCGCCCGGGACACGCGTTCTCATTTATCGAGAGGTGCTGGTTTTCGCGGTCAATCCACCACGATCTTGACGCGGTCGTGCGGCTTGACGGTGGAGCGGGCATCGAGGCCGTTGAGTACGCGGAAACGTTCGACGGGATGATCGAGGCCCTGCATCCGGTGCGAGAGCGACTCGACAGTGTCGCCCGGTTGCACGGTGACGACCTTGAGGCGCAACGGTCGCGCCGCCTGAATCTCCGCGAGCGTCAGACGGCGGAATGAATTGACCGCCGCGCGAAAACTGCGGTCGCTCTCCGGCGAACGCTGCTTGGCGGCGAAGATGAAGCGATAGACGTCGCTGCCGAAGCGCAGCGCGTAGATGCGGAATTGCCACTGGTCGCCGCCCGCCACCGCGGTGGCGGCGGGAAAGCCGTTGATGGTGATGGTTTCGGTGGACGATTTGTCGACGTTCTCCATCCAGCCCGAGCCGAGATAGTCGCCGAGCGATTGTTCGGCCGGCACACGCACCACGTCGAACCGCATTGCCTGGGTGCCGCCCTCGCGCACGCCGATCACCGCCTGCGCGGTGTTGTCGAGGCTGAAGCCGTCGGGCGCCTGGAAGGTGAAGCCGAGTTTGGGATGCAGGAAGCGGCGGCCGCGCACGAAGCCTTCGCTCGGGTCTTCGCCATAGACCAGACCGTCGATCGCGCTGAGATAGGTGTCGCGATCGCGCTCGCCGTTTTCGGGCGAGCGATATTGCCGCGCGTTGGCCTGCGCATTCTGGATGCGCTCCGGGGTTGCCGGGTGCGACGACAGGAAATCCTGGGTGCGCGGATCGATCGACGCCCGCGGCGCCTTGAGCGCGGCGTTGTGCTCCATCGCCGTCAGGAAGCGCGCCGCGCCATAGGGATCGAAATGGGCGTGCGCGGCGATGCCGACGCCGATCGCGTCCGCCTCGAACTCCTGCGCGCGCGAAAAGCTCGCCATCGTCAGTTTGGTTTTCGCCAGCGCCAGCGCGGTCATGTCAGCGTCGTTGTTGCCCATCTGGTTGACGACGCGGGTGACGATGGCGGCCTGACGGGCCTGCTCTTCGCGGATCGAGGCGTGCTTGGCGAGAACGTGCGCCATCTCGTGCGACAGCACGCTCGACAGTTCGGAGGTATCGCTGGCGAGTGCGAGCAGGCCGCGCGTGACATAAAGCTGTCCGGTCGGCAACGCGAAGGCGTTGACCGCGCCGGAATTGAGGATCGTCACCTTGTAGGTGAGGTCGGGCCGGTCCGAGGCCGCCACCAGACGGTTGACGGTCCGGGTAATCAGGGCCTCGAGCTTGGGGTCGTCATACGCGCCGCCATAGGAGAGCAGGATGCGTTCGTGCTCGCGCTCGGTCGCGGGGGTTTGCGCGGTCTGCTTCGGCGGCTTCGGGGTCGGAATGGTGCTGGCGGGCGACGAGACCTGAAAGCGCCCCATGTCGCCGCATGCGCCAAGGCCCAGCGCGACGCACAGCGCCGCAGGGACCAGAAGCCGGCCCCTCAAGGTCTTGCGATGCGATGTCGTCGTCGATGTCACGCCGTTCACTTACCCTTGCGGGCGCTCGCCGCTGCCCGGTCGTCTGCGATCAGTTCGATTTGTCGGACATGGGTTGCCCGGATGCGCGGGCCGCCGTGTCGCTCGACCCAGCCCCGAATCCGAATCCGCTTGTTGACCAGCGAACGGAGATTAAGTCCCGCAGCCTCGAACGATGGCATCATGCGCCTTGAAATTGTCACGGCAAAGTCCCGCGTCCATCGCCGGCCAAAATTGACATAAAAAGTCGCCCCGGCCTGCCGGGCCGACAGAACCTTGCCCTCCACCAGGGCAAATCGCCCCATCTCGGCCAAAATATCGTCGGGTCTTTCGGCGTTTTTTATGGCGGCCGGGTCGTTCCACAGACCTTTCTGAGCGGCTCTGGCCTCGGCTTCCGCCGCGGCCAGTTCCCCCGCGCAGGCTGCGTCGCCGATTGCGGGGTCGGCAAGGGCCTCACCTTGCGCCACAAGGGCGCGCTGGACCGATTGAGAGGCGTCATCGGCGACCACGAAGGCCGGTTGGCGGCCATAGCGGTCCGGCATGTCGGTCGGATAGTGCAGGGTCACATGACGGCCGGCGATCAGCGCGGTGAGTGCCCGCGCGCTTTCGGCGGGCGTCAGGCCGGGCCCCGGCTCGATCCCGGCGAGGCGCACCTCGCGGCCGTCATCCATTCGAAAGCCGCGGCCGTCGATGATGGCGGCGACGCGGCCTTCGCCCTGCGTTTCGTAGTCGCAGGCGGCCGACGCCGATGCTGTGCCGAAAAGAAACAATGTCGCGACAGCGGCGGCGCCACAGGTGAGGTGGCGGCTGGAGCCGGTCAGGAGGTCCCGGCGCGACGGCGGGCGATGTCCTTGCGCAACGCTGCCGTATAGCTGCGGGCATCGACCTCCAGCGTATAGCGCGCCGAATTCAGCCATGTGCGTTGCTTGCGCTCGTGATGATGCTTCACCTCCCGAGTCATGTCGTCGACGGACGGCAGCGTCATATCGCTGGCAAGCGTAGCAGCGATCCAGCGCGCCTGCACCTCCACGAGGGGGATGGTCGCGCCGATCGGCTGCACCAGTCCTGCGAAGAACAGGCCGGGATGGCGCGGCGGCGTCATGCGGCGGTAAAGATCGACCGTTTCGCCCTCGGCGACGGAGAACAGCGACGGCGACATGAAAGGAAACGTGGTCTTGTAGCCGGTGGCGTAGATCACCGCATCGAACGGCGCGCGCGACCCGTCAGCGAATTCGATCTCGTTGCCGTCCAGCCTGGAGACGTTGGGCTTGATGCGAATCCAGCCGTGGCCGACGTAAGGCAACAGTTCCTGACTGAGCGTGGCGTGCTCGCGCCACATCGGATGTTTGGGGCGCGGAACGCCGAGGCGCCGCTGATCGCCGACCGCAAGATAGATCAGGCGGGCCATGATCATCCGCGTGAGCAGGGTCGGAAACCGCAACTTGCGGGAGAAGAACGCCGACCAGCGATCGATGGGAATGCCCATCATGTATTTCGGCATCACATAGGCGCCGGTCCGGGTCGACAGCGTGACGCTTTTCGCGCGCTTGCACAGATCCACCGCGATATCGACCGCCGAATTGCCGATCCCGACCACCAGGACGTCCTTGTCGTCGAAGGGCTGCGCGGTGCGATATTCGCTCGAATGCAGGGATTGCCCCGAGAACACGCCCGAGAATGACGGCCAGCGCGGATCCCAGAGGTGGCCGTTGGCGACGACAACCGCGCGATAGTCGCGTGCGGCGCCGTCGCTGGTCACAACACGCCAGCGGCCATCGTCACGCTTCTCGACGGCAGTGACCTCGGTGTTGAAACGGATGCTGCGCAATACGTCGAAATGGTCGGCATAGGCTTCGAGGTACTCAAGCAGTTCGTGATGGGCGAGAAAGTCCGGCTTGTCGTCCGAAATCGGAAAATCCGGGTAGCCGAGATTGTTCCGGCTGGTGTCGATGTGGAGGCTTTTGTAGGCGCACGACAGGCCGTTGTCGTTGCGGTAGCGCCACATGCCGCCGATGTTCGAGCCCTTCTCGAAGCAGTCGAACGCAAGGCCCTTGTCGCGCAGCGCCTTGCCGACGGCGACGCCGGACGATCCGGCGCCGATGATGCAGATGTCGGCAGTTTCCGGCGAAGGCGCGTTCATGGCTGCAGGCTCGCGCTATAGCGGGACACGATGCCGGCGAAATCGGTGTCGGCTTCAATGCCGATGCGCGCGGCGTAGTTCGACACGAATCCCTTCGGCCAGCTCGCGACGATGCTCTCCAGCTCCGGTTGCGGCGCATAGGTCAGCTTGCGGTCGGTGATGCCGGGCACGGCGTTACGCAGGGCGGCCACGATGTCGGTCATGCTGATGGTGAGCGCAGGCAGGTTGACGGCCGTGCGGTCGTCCAGTTCTGCGCGGTCTGCATTGTGAAGGGCAATGAGTGCCGATGCGACGGTCTGAACCGATGCCACCGGCACGCGGGTGTCGGGGCCGAGCGGGATCGTCACGTCGCGGCCCGCGACGGCATCGCGCACGACGGCTGCAATGCGATCCGACACCGATTGGGTCGGCGGGCCGGGATGGACCAGCACGATGGGAAGCCGCAGCGCGCGTCCATCGATCAGCCCGTGGCGAGTGGCGTCCGCCAGCATGAGTTCGGCGATCGCCTTGTGGGTGCCGTAGGAGGTCTGCGGCCGCTGCGCCAGATCGTCGTCGACCGTATCGGGCAGCGCGCCGCCGAACACCGCAATCGAACTCGGAAAGATCACGCGAGGCGATGCGGCACGATTACCGGTCAGTTCGATCAGGCGCGCCAGCGCCGAAACATTGACCGACAGCGCACGCGCCGGGTCGCGCTCCGCGGCGCTGGTCAGGATGGCGGCAAGGTGAAAGATCGCGTCGGGTTTCCATGCCGCGATGTCGCCGAGCGCGCCGGGCTCGGTCAGGTCGGCATTCATGGATGTGAAACGCGGATCGGTGCGCGAGGGGATCGCCGCGTCGACAAGCAGAATGTCGTCGATCGGTTGCAGGCGTCCCTGCCGATCGGCAAGCGTTCCCGTGCGCAAAAGCGCCCGTGCCAGCTCGCGCCCGATGAAACCATAGGCTCCGGTGATCGCAATGCGCATGGAATTCCGTCAGGCGAAACTGAAAGTAGAACATCTGTTTGAAAACAGGTCGGTGCGCAAATTCGTGACAACGGAACGATGAGTCAAGCGGATTGCGGTGCGGCCCATGCACGCTGCGCTGGCAGGCCATGCCCGCGATCCTGTAAGAGGTGTTTCCCTTGCCGCAACCGAAGCCATGCGCCATGATCGAAACGGATCAAGGCCGGCACAAGAACGGCATCATCTGGAGGAGGATCAAGTGAATAAAATTTTCGCAGGCGTGTTCGCCTCGGCTATCGTGCTCGCTGCCGCGACGGCGTCGGCGCAAGACAAGCCGCCGCTGAAGCTCGGCGCCATTCTCGACATGTCGGGCCTTTATGCCGACATCACCGGCGTCGGCAGCGAGACGGCCGCCAAGATGGCGGCGGAAGATTTCGGCGGCGAGGTGCTCGGCCGCAAGATCGAGATCATTGCCGCGGATCACCTCAACAAGGCGGATGTCGCCGCGAACATCGCGCGCGAGATGCTCGACAACCAGGGCGTCGAAGCGATCATCGACGTTGCCGCGTCGGCCACGGCGCTCGCCGCCGGCGAGGTCGCGAAGGCTCACAACAAGATCATCATGTATTCGGGTCCCGGTTCGATCCGTCTGTCGAACGAGGCGTGCGGTCCGTACACCGTCCACTACGCTTACGACACGTTCGCGCAGGCGAACTCGACCGGCCTTGCGACGGTGAAGCAGGGCCTCGACACCTGGTTCTTCCTCACCGCCGACTATGCGTTCGGTCAGGATCTCGAGAAAGACACCACCAACGTGATCAAGAAGACCGGCGGCAAGGTGCTCGGCTCAGTCCGTCATCCGATCAACACGTCGGACTTCTCGTCCTTCCTGCTGCAGGCACAGGCGTCGAAGGCCAAGGTCATCGGCCTCGCCAATGCCGGCGGCGACACCATCAACGCCATCAAGCAGGCAGCCGAGTTCGGCATCATCAAGGGCGGCCAGAAGGTTGCGCCGCTGCTTGCGTTCGTCACCGACATCGACAGCGTCGGCCTGCAGACCGCGCAGGGACTCGTGCTCGCGGAAGCCTGGTACTGGGACATGAACGACGAGACTCGCGCCTGGACCAAGCGCTTCATGACGAAAGTGAAGCACGCGCCCACCTCGGCGCAGGCCGGTATCTACTCCTCGACGCTGCATTATCTGCAGGCAGTGAAGAAAGCCGGCACCACCGACGCCGCGGCGGTGATGAAGGTGATGAAGGAAACCCCGATCAACGACATGTTCGCCAAGAACGGCAAGATCCGCGAGGACGGCCGCATGGTCCACGACATGTATCTGTTCGAGGTCAAGAAGCCGTCCGAGTCCAAGGCGCGCTGGGATGACTACAAGCTGCTCGCCACCATCCCCGGCGATCAGGCGTTCCAGTCGCTCGCCGACTCGCGCTGCCCGCTCGTGAAGAAGAAATAACCCGGCGGGCCGGCTGCTTCGGCGGCCGGCCCGTTTGTCCGCAGATGCCCAGCCCGTACAAGAACAACAGGATCGAACAATGACAGACCTCGTCCAGCAAAGCCTCGAGAACGGCCTGCTCACCATCACCATGAACAGGCCGGAACGGCGCAATGCGCTCAGCCCCGAACTGAGCGCCGGGCTTCTCGAGGCGGTGCGTCGGGCGGCGGAGGACCACGACGTTCGCGCGGTATTGCTGCGCGGCGCCGGCGGCACGTTCTGCGTCGGCGGCGACGTCAAGTCGATGGCGGCCGGCCGCGCGCCGCTGCCGTTCGAAGCCAAGCGCGTCAACCTGCGCAAGGGCATGGAAGTTTCGCGCATCCTGCACGAGATGCCGAAGCCGGTGGTGGCGCAGATCGACGGCGCGGCGGCGGGCGCCGGCCTGTCGATCGCGCTCGCTTGCGATCTGCGGGTCGCGGGCAAGTCGGCCAAGATCACCACGGCGTTCGCCAAGGTCGGCTTTTCGGGCGATTACGGCGGCACCTATTTTCTCACCCAGATGCTCGGCAGCGCCAAGGCGCGCGAACTGTATCTGTTGTCGCCGGTGCTCAGCGCCGACGAGGCGTTCGCGCTCGGCATGGTGACAAAGGTCGTGGCCGATGACGAGGTGGCCAAGGCGGCGACCGAGCTTGCGACGTCCCTCGCGCAGGGGCCGTCAGTCACCTACGGCTATATCAAGCGTAACATCAACAACGCCGAGCGGCTGTCGCTCGAAGCATGCTTCGACGGCGAATCGATGCATCACACCCGCTGCTCGGAAACCGAGGACCACAAGGAAGCGGCGAAAGCCTTCGTCGAGAAGCGCGCCGCGGTGTTCAAGGGACAGTGACGGAGGCGCGGCGCATGACCGAGGGCATCCGCCTGCGGCAGATCTGTCTCGTCGCTCCTCATATCGAGCCCGCGGTCGGCGATATCGCGTCGATCATGGGACTCGACGTGTGCCATCGCGATCCCAACGTCGCGCGCTACGGCCTCGAGAACGCGCTGCTCCCGGTCGATACCATCCTGCTCGAAGTGGTCGCGCCGTTTCAGGACGGCACGGCCGCGGGGCGGTTCATCGAGAAAAGCGGCGGCCGTGGCGGCTATATGGCGATCTTCTCGTGCGACGATCCGCGCGAGCGCCAGCGCAACGCCGACGCGATGGGCGTGCGCACCGCGCATGTCATCGACCGGCCGCCTTATCTCGGCGTCCAACTCCATCCGCGCGATTGCCGCGCCGCCTTCATCGAATTCAATCGCACTGACGGCAGCGATAATCTTCGCGGGCCTTATCCGCCGGCCGGCCCGGACTGGCACAAGGCGATCCGGGACGATGTCACGCAGGCGCTGACCGGTGTCGAAATGACCAGCGCCGATCCCGACAGTCTCGTACAGCACTGGAGCCGGATCGTCGGCGTGCCGGTGTCTCACGAAAGCGGCGTGCCGGTTCTCGCTCTGCCGAACTGCACCTTCCGTTTCGTGAAGGGCGCCGGCGATGCCATGAGCGCTCTCACCTTCCGCGTCAGGGACCCGGCTCGCGTCAGCGCGGCCGCGCAGGCCAAAGGCCATGCCGTCTCGGCGAATTCATTCGTCCTCGCCGGAGTGACGTTCCATCTCGCAACCTGAAAACAAGAAGAAAATGCACCCACTCGACTCGTTCTTTTCGCCTGCCAGCGTAGCCGTGATCGGCGCCTCGCGCGATGCCCTGAAAATTCCCGGCCTTCTGCTCGCTTTCCTGCGGCGCAACGGTTTCGCCGGAGCCATCTACCCGGTCAATCCATCCTACGACGACATCGATGGCCTCAAATGCTATCCGTCGGTGTCGAGCATCGGAAAGCCGATCGATCTCGCCATCGTCATCATTCCGGCGAAGGTGGTTCTGGGCGCGCTCAAGGAATGCGCCGAGGCCGGCGTCAGGAACGCCATTATCATTTCGTCGGGATTCGCCGAGGAGGGCGGCGACAGCGCCGCCATGCAGGCCGAGATCGCCGCGCTCGCCAAACGGACCGGCATGCGGATTTCCGGCCCCAACGCCGAAGGGTTCTACAACGAGCCCAAGCGCGTTGCCGCGACCTTCAGCCCGACCGTCGACGTCAAGCCCGACGCGCCGCGTCTGCTCGCGACCTCGCGCCGCGTCGGCATCGTGGCGCAAAGCGGCGGCATCGGTTTTGCGATCTACAACCGCGCCAAGGCGATGGGCGTCGCCGTCAGCTATGTCATCTCAACCGGCAACGAATCCGATCTCGGCGCCGGTGAATTCCTCGACTACATGGTGCAGGACGCCTCCACCGATGTGATCCTGCTGTTCATCGAAGGCATTCGCGACCGCGACAAGTTCCTCGCCGCGGCGCGCCGCGCCGCCGAAGCCGGCAAGCCGGTGATCGTTTCCAAGGTCGGTCGCTCCGGCGCGGGCGAACGCGCCGCGGCCTCGCACACCGCGAGCATGGCGGGCTGGAGCGCGGCCTATGATGCGGTGTTCGCCAAATACGGGTTCATCGTGTCCAACGATCTCGACGAAGCGGTCACCATCGCCGCCGCATTGACGAGCGCGCCGATGCCGAAGGGCGATCGCGTCGCCGTGGTCACCGTGTCCGGCGGCGCGGGAGCGTGGATGGCGGATACGCTCGCGTCCGAAGGATTGAACGTGCCGGAACTTTCGGCGCCGCTGCAGGCGGAAATCCGCAAGCTGATTCCGTCCTACGGATCGCCGCGCAACCCGGTCGACATCACTGCGCAGGCCGTGCACAGCGGTGGCCTGCAGAAGACCATCGAACTGCTGGAGAAGGCCGACGAGATCGATGTCATCGTGGTGGTGAACTCGTTCTCGAGCGAGACCCGCATCTCGGTCAAGCAGCCCGAGATCAAGCCGTTGATCGACGCGCAGAGAAAGCCGATCCTGTTCTACACCTACACGCTGCCGTCGCAGTTCGCGCGCACGACGCTGGCCGAATCCGGCATCGTCGCGTTTCCCGGACTGGCGGCGTTCGGCCGCGCGATCCGGCGCATGGTCGATCGTGCGCGATTCTGGCTTGCACCACCGGTGGCGGTCGCGAAGGCCGCGCCGTCGGAGGCGATCACCGGAAATCTGTCCGAGCACGAGAGCAAGGAATTGCTGCGCGCGGCGGGCTTTGTGCTGCCGCAGGAGGTTCTCGTCACGCAGAAGGCGTATCTCGATGCGGCGGTCGCGAAAGTCGGCTTCCCGCTGGTGATGAAAATCCAGTCGCGCGACATTCCGCACAAGAGCGAGGCGGGCGGCGTGCGCGTCAACATCGCCAGCGCGGAAGACGCGTCCGCGGCGTACACGCAACTGGTCGAGAACGCCCGGCGTTTCAGCCCGTCGGCCAATATTCAGGGCGTGCTGGTCGGGCCGATGGCCAAGAAGGGCGTCGAGATGATCGTCGGCACCGTCAACGATCCGACGTTCGGGCCGATGGTGATGGCGGGCCTCGGCGGCGTCACCACCGAGTTGTTCAAGGATGTGGTCTATCGTCCGGCGCCGGTCTCGGCGGACGAAGCCTCTGCGATGCTGAACGACCTCAAGGCCGCGCCGTTGCTCGATTCGTTCCGAGGTTCGGCGAAGTCCGATCGCGCCGCGTTGGCCGCGCTGATCGCGCAGGTGTCCCAGCTTGCCGCGCAGCGCGAGGACGATGTGTCCGAGATCGAGGTCAATCCGGTTCTGGTTCACCCGGAGGGCGAGGGCGTCACCATCGTCGATGCGCTGGTGATCGGCCGCGTAAAGCCGGCGGGGCCGACGCAGGACCGGTATTGATTGAGTATGAGGTCCTTGTCCCGGGCGCGATGCAGCGTGCAACGCTGCTTCGCAGAACCGGGACCGTATCAAGCTCGAAGTGTGGAACGGCCCCGGATCAGCGGAGCGGCGTGAAGAACGCCGCACCGCGTCCGTGGCACGGCTTAGCCTCATAAGCGTGTTCACGCGCGTCTCAACGCGCGATGGTTCGAGATCGGGCATTCAAACAAAATGACCGGGCGGTTCGCCCGGCCATTTCGATTTTGGTGGGTTGTAAAACTCAGCGTCCCTTGAAGTTCGGCACACGGCGCTCCGCGGTGGCCTTGACGCCTTCCTTGAAGTCTTCGGTCTCGCGAAGCTGATGCTGGACGGCCAGCTCGTGCTCGGTCTGGGCCGCGACGCGGTCGGCGAGACCGGCACGCATCGTCGCGCGCGTGGTCATCAGCCCGAGCGGCGAATTTTCCGCGATCTCGGCGGCGAGCTTGAGCGCCTCGGCGCGCACCTGATCCTGCGGCACCAGCACGTTGGCAAGGCCTATCCGGTAGGCGTCCTCGCCGGTGATGCGGCGGCTGGTGTAGAACAGCAGCTCGGCGTTGCTCTTGCCGATCAGCTCGGGCAGCGTCACGGTGAGGCCGAAGCCGGGATGGAATCCGAGCCGGGTGAAGTTGGCGGAGAAGCGCGCCTCCGGGCAGGTGACGCGGAAATCGGCCGATACGGCGACGCCGAGCCCGCCGCCGATGGCCGCGCCGTGCACGGCGGCGACGATCGGCTTCTTGTTGCGGAAAATGCGCACCGCTTCCCGATACAGATTGTTGATGCTGCCAAGCTGCGGCGCCTTTCCGGCCGAATCCGATTCACCGAAATTGGCGCCGGCGCAGAATGCCTTGCCCTGCGCGGCGAGCACCACCGCGCGATAATCCATGTCCGCGTCGATCTGGTCGAGCGCGGTGGCGATCTGGTCGATCAGCACGGCATCGAAGAAATTCAGCGGCGGCCGGCGGATTTCGATCAGCGCGACATGACCGTGCTTCTCGACGGCGATGTCGGTAAACGTGCTCATGAGAGGTCCTTTATTCTGGGTTGATGTGAATGGTTCAGCACAGACCGGCCCGCGCTTAGCGCAGACCGAGCCCGCGGGCGATGATGCCGCGCAGCACCTCGGTGGTGCCGCCCTGGATCGTCAGCTTCGGCGCGATCCTGGTGGCGAAAGCAAGCTGGTCTTCCAGCGTCTCGTGGTTCGAGGCGTCGGGATCGACGAACGCGGCAAGGTCGCGGACGCGATGCGGCAATTGCTGTTCCCACAAGGTGCCGATGTCCTTGACGATGGAAGCCTCGACCACCGGCTCCTTGCCAGCCTGCAGCATGCCGGCGACCGACACCGACATGCGCCGCATGGTGTGCAGTTGAGCGACAAGGCGGCCGACGCCTTCGGCGCCGCGCGTGTCGGGCTCGCTGCCGAGCGCGCGCACCAGCTCGGTCAGCACATAGGAGGTTTCGAGAAAACGCTCCGGGCCGCTGCGCTCATAGGCGAGCTCGCTGGTCGCCTGCTTCCAGGCGCCGTCGATCTCGCCGAGGGCGTGATCCTCGGGCAGGAAGACGTTCTCGAATACGACCTCGTTGAATTCCTTCAGCCCGCTCAGTTGCTCGATCGGGTTGACGGTGACGCCCGGCGCTTTCATGTCGACCAGGAACTGGGTGAGCCCGTGGCGTCGGTTCTCCTTGGTCGGCGGCGAGGTGCGGAAGATGCCGAGCATGTAGTCGGCGATGTGCGCCGACGTGGTCCAGATCTTGGTGCCGTTGAGCAGCCACCCGCCGTCGGTCTTGGTGGCCTTGGCCTTGGCCGCGAACAGGTCGGAGCCGGAGTTCGGCTCGCTCATGCCGATGGCGAAACAGACCTCGCCGCGGCAGATGCGCGGTAGGATGTCCATCTTGATCCGCTCGCTGCCATACTTCAGCAGCACCGGTCCGCTCTGGCGGTCGGCGACGAAGAAGCGGCGCGTCGGCGCGTTGGCGACGCGCATTTCCTCGGTGACGACATAGCGCTCGAGGAAGGTGCGTTCGTGGCCGCCATATTTCTTCGGCCAGGTCATGCCGATCCAGCCGCGCTCGCCGACGCGGCGGCTGAATTCAGGAATGTCGGTGTCTTCGGTTTGCGGCTTATGCGGGTTGAACACGCCCTGCGCGACCTGTTCGGCGAGAAACGCGCGAACCTCCTCGCGCAGTTTCTGGCACACGGGCGGCAGGCGGATCGGATCGAAGTGAAGAGCAGCGGTCATGAGCGAATGTCCGGGTTGAGCGGAGAGGATGTTAGCGAGAGGCGACCAGCGGCCACAATTCGTCGGCGCCGCGCCTCGCCACGAACTTGCCGAGTTCGACGGCCCAGTGGCTTTCAGAGCCGAAATCATCGCGCCACGCCAGCGCGCGCAAGGTGTAGCGATGCAGGATGTGCTCCTTCGAGAATCCGATCGCGCCGTGAACCTGATGCGCGATCGCCGCGCCTTTCTCGGCGGCTTCGGCGCAGCGGATTTTCGCGGAGGCGGCCTCGAGGTAGACCGCGTCGTCGAATTCAGCGGCATTGGCGATCGCGTCGGCGGCGGAGCCTGCCGCCGCGACGGCGGCAGCGGTCTCGCCTGCGAGCTTCGCGAGGTTGTGCTGCACCGCCTGGAATTTCGAGATCTTCTTCTCGAATGCGACGCGCTCGTTGGAGTAGCGCACGCTGACGTCGAGCATGGTTTCCAGCGCGCCGGCCATCTGCAGGCTGCGCGCGGTCGCACCCATCAGCATCAGCGTGGCGGAGTCGAAACCGGCGGGTGCGGATTTGGCCGCGACCGGCTTGGCCTTGGTCAAGGTGAGCGTCCCGGAGGCGTCGCCGCCGATCGTCTCGCCGCCGTCGATCCGGCAGTCCGCTGACGCGATCAGTGCGATGGTCGCGCCGCCCGCACCCTGCGCGATGACAGCGACATGCTGCGCATCCTTCGCGAACGGCACGCCGCGCGCCTTGCCGCTGATCGTGCCATCGGCGTCGAGCGTCAGGCGATCGCGGGGATGGCATGGCGCGACCGTCATCATGCCGGCAGGAGAGGCGATGCCCGCCTGCGCCAGCAGCCAGCCCGCCAGCATGGTTTCCGCAAGCGGCACCGCGACCGCATGACGTCCCGCTGCGGCGAGCACGCCGAAGCCGTCGGCAAGACCCGCGCCGGCGCCGCCAAGATCATCGGGCACCCATGACAGCGGCAGGCCGGATTCTTCCAGTGCGGTCCACAGCGGCTTTTTCCAGTTGTCGTTCTTCGCTGAGTTCAGGGTCTGGGCATCGCCCAGATCGGTGAAAATCCGCTCTGCGGTATCGACGACGATATTTTCGCTCACGCTGATGCTCCCTGACTCGAAACACGCTCGTATTCGGGGCAGGGCCGGCAACGGGGTGTCATTTGCTTGGTTGGTCCCATGATGAGGAAAAGCCATACCCCTGACAAGCGTGGAAGTCGTCAGGGGCGGGCGATCATTTTGCATGAGCCCCGTTCCTGCTATAGCGGTTTCGAGCGAAAGCGGAGGCCTGTTCGCGCGAACGAAACGCGGCAACTGAAAATAGAACGCGCGATCGCAATGTGCGGTTGTTGTAAACATTGTTCTGTTTTTGAATCGGCCGCCGGGGCATCCGGACAACAAGAAAAGGAAGAGGGAACATGGCGAAGGACGGATTGCGGGTCATTGTCACGGGCTCGGCGTCGGGATTAGGTGCGGCATCCGCCGCCATTCTGGCGAAGGAAGGCGCGCGGCTGGTCATCAATTATTCCTCCAGCCAGAAGGAAGCCGAAGCGACCGCCGACCTCTGCCGCAAGGCCGGCGCGCCGGACGTGGTGGTCGTGCAGGGCGACGTCTCGCGCGATGACGACTGCAAGCGCATCGTCGCCGCCGCAGAGAAGTGGGGCGGACTCGATGTTCTCATCAACAATGCCGGCACCACCAAGCATGTTGCGCACGACAACCTCGACGGACTGTCGGCGGACGACTTCCAGCGCATCTATGCGGTGAACGCCATCGGTCCCTATCAGATGGTGCGTGCCGCGCGGGCGTTGCTCGAAGCCGGCGCCAAGGAGACGGGCCACGCCTCGTCGGTGGTCAACATCTCGTCGATCGCGGGCATCGCCGGCATCGGCTCGTCGGTCGCGTATGCCGCGAGCAAGGGCGCACTGAACTCGATTACCCTGTCGCTGGCGCGCGCGCTGGCGCCGCTGATCCGCGTCAACGCCGTGTGTCCGGGTTATATCGATACGCCGTGGTTCACCAAGGGTCGCGGCGCCGATGCCGCCAAGAGCATCCGCGATACGTTCGCGGCCAAGACGCCGCTCAAGCTGGCCTCGACCGCCGACGATATCGCGCAGGCGGTGTGTTTTCTGGCGCGGCCGCTGTCGGGGCACATGACCGGCGAACTGCTGCGGATGGACGCGGGCGTCCACCTCGGCATGTAACGCCGGAGAAGGCTTTCGCTGATCGCGGCCGCCGCGATCAGCGATTGCCGGGATCGGGAATCACGCGGCGCGCGACCAGCCTGTTCCAGATGAACAGCACCACCACCGCGCCGATGGTGGCGGTGATGTATCCGGCGCCCTGGTTGGGGCTGTAATGGCCGATGGCCTGACCGACGAAGGTCGCGAGAAACGCGCCGGCGATGCCAAGGACGATGGTGAGCAGGAAGCCGCTCGGATTGTTCGGCCCCGGCGAGATCAGCCGGGCAACGAATCCCGCGACGAGACCAACCAGAAGAACGTGAAGCATCGCCGTATCCCTTTTCCGTCAATCCATGAAACATCGAAAGGTGGAATATGGAGCGGATATGCCGCTCCATATCGGTGACGCTGCGCGGATCAGATCCAGCGCGAGGCTTCGTGTTCGGTCGGCATCCGGCCGTCCGGCGTCAGCTGGTTGATGACGTTGGGCAGTTGCTGGGCGAGGCCCGACAGCAGATCGTCGCGCGACATGCCGGTCTGCGCGCTGAGCGCGTTGATCTGGTCGGCGCCGAGGGCGCTTTCGAGATCGTTCGGCGAAATCTGCTTGTTGGGTCCGTTGCCGACCCACGAGTTCGCGGCTTCGCTGTGGCCGTTCTGCTCGAACTGCTCGAGCAGGTCGCCGAGGCCGCCCGAGAGGATGCTGCCGGCTGCGCCGCCGGCGAGCAGCCCGCCAAGCAGGCCGCCCAATCCGCCACCGAGCCCGCCGGTACTGGCGGTTGTGACGTCGGGAGATGTCGCAGGCCCTGCCGGAATCTGCGACGGCGCCTGGCCCGCGGGTGCGGCCTGGCCGCCGCCGAAATGCTTCACCGCCTTGTAGGCAAGCAGGGCGAGGATCGCCATGGTCATCGGAGACATGCCGCCTCCAGCGCCGGAGGTCTGGTCACTGGGACCGCGCGGTCCATTCTGCATGCCGTTCAGGACATCGAGCAAACCCATCACTCTCTCCTCTGGTACTTTGACCGCCCGCCCTTGCGGAGAAGAATAGGGTCAGCCCATGACGGTTACAAGGCAGGGTCACGGCCGCTTCGGCCGCGACCCGTGCCGCGCTGTCCGTTCGCCCTGCTGTCGGTATGGTCAGGATTTTTTCTTGGCGCGTTTTTTCGAAGTCTTTTTCTTGCGCGTGCCGGCTGCCGATTTTTTCGCCGACTTTTTGGCGGACTTCTTCGCTGACTTCTTTTTCTTCGGGACCTTCTTGCCTTCCTTGCGCGCCTCGGACAGGCCGATGGCGATGGCCTGCTTCCGGCTCTTCACGGTCTTGCCGCTGCGGCCGCTCTTCAATGTGCCCTTCTTCCGCTTGCGCAGTGCGCGTGCGACTTTCTTCGCGGCTCCCTTGGAATATTTCCTCGCCATGGCCGGCGCTCCTTGTGGTGAGTCCTGAACAGGAAATACCGGGTCTGCCGTAAGGTTCCGCATTGCCGCATTTCGCGCGTGCCGACGAGGGGTAATGGGGCGCCGCGGTGACGCTTTCGTGTGGTGAGTGGATGCCAGTTCGTGATTTGGTCGCAGGGGAAGAGGCTGTCGGCCGGCATCTGGAGGTGGCGATTGTGCGGCTGCTCTGATATGGAATCAGTCCAGCCGAGACCGGAACTGGAGCCGCGCATACATGCGGCCCGCACCAAGGACTGATGCGCACCATGCCGCAGCGAATTGGCCGCAGCGAATTGGCGATAGCCGAATGACGGGTCCGGTCGATTTGATCTCCGATACGACATGTTTCCGATAACGCCGGATCAGCAATGACAGCGCCAATTTCTCACGATTCCGTGCCCGGCCCCGACGGTCGCCCCCGATTCAGCATCGCTTTCGGGCTGGAGCGGATCGGGCTGATCGCGATGAAGACGCCGCTGCTGTCGATCTGCGTTCTGGTCGCCCTGTGCATCGGCGCAGTGTTCGGATTGCAACGAATCAAGGTCGATGATTCGCTGAGCCAGCTCTTCCGCTCCGACACGCCGGAGTACAAACAGTACGAAGAGGTCACCAAGCGTTTCCCCTCCAGTGAGTACGACGTGCTCGTGGTGGTCGAAGGCAAGTCGCTGCTGGAGCGGTCCTCGCTTATGAAGCTGCGCGATCTGGTGACCGACCTTCAGCTTATCGACGGCACGCGCGGCATCATTTCGCTGTTCTCGGCGCGCCAGCCGCCCGAAAACGGCAACCTGCCGGCCGCGCTGTTTCCACGGGTGCTGCCGGAAGGCGCCGCCTACGATCAGTTCATCCAGAAGGTCCGCTCCAACGAGGTCATCAAGGGCAAGCTGCTGTCGAATGACGGCACGCTCGCGCTGATCGTTCTCGCGCTCGATCCGCAGATCGTCGGCAGCAAGGGGCTGAACGCTACGGTCGGCGAAATCCGCAAGACAATGGCGGATGATCTCGAAGGCACCGGCCTCACTCACCAATTGTCCGGCGTGCCGGTGATGCAGCTCGAGATTCGCAACGCGGTCGAGCGCGACGGCCTGATCTATAACATCGCGGGCATTCTGGCCGGCTGCCTCATCGCCATCGTGTTCTTCCGGCGCGTCTCCTTCATGGTGGTGGCCGCGTTCCCGCCGCTGATCGCGATCCTGCTGTCGCTCGGCGCGCTCGGCTGGTTCGGCTTCAGCCTGAACATGTTCCTGAACGTGATGACGCCGCTGATCATGGTCATCAGTTTCTCGGACTCGATGCAATTGACCTTCGCCGCGCGCGATCGCCTGATGGCCGGAGAGGACCGGGTCACGGCCTTCCGCAACGCGGTGCTCGTGGTCGGCCCCGCCTGCGTGCTGACCCACGGCACGGCGGCGCTGTCGTTCATCGCCCTTCAGTTCTCTAATTCGGATCTGATCCGCACCTTCGGCGAAGCCGGACTCACCGCGACGGTGATCGCGCTGGTCGCGGTGCTGTCGCTGGTGCCGCTGTTCGGCGTCGTGCTGGTGCGCAAGGAAGGGGTGTTCGTCGCCAAGATCAAGGGCGCGGACGCCGGCGTCGAGGCGCTGCGCGCGTTCTGCCGCTGGATCGCGGTCCGCATGGTCGGCCATCCCGGCCTGTTCAGCCTGATCGCGCTGCTGGTGGTGGTCGGCCTCGGCATCATCTATGCCAGCCTCGAGCCGCGCTATCGTCTGGCCGATCAGGTGCCGGACAAGCGGCAGGCGGTCGAAGCCAGCAGCCGGCTCGATGCCAAGCTGACCGGCGCCAATCCGATCGACGTCCTGATCGAATTCCCCAAGGGCGCGAGCCTGTATTCGCCGGATACCCTGGCGGTCATCGCCGAGGTCCACGACATCGTCGAGAAGCAGGCCGGGGTCGGCAATGTGTGGTCGCTCGAGACCCTGCGCCGCTGGCTGGCGGAGAAGGCCGGCCGCTCGGACGTGGCCATCCTGAAGGAGTATGTCGATCTGCTGCCCAAGCATCTGGTCCGGCGTTTCATCTCCGAGAATCAGGATGCCGTGGTGGTGTCGGGCCGCGTGCCTGATCTGGACTCCAGCCAGATCCTTCCCGTGGTCGACAAGCTCGACAAGGCGATGGCGGCGGTGCGCCGCGCGCATCCGGGCTACCAGATCTCGGTCACCGGTCTGTCCGCGATCGCCGCGCGCAACAGTGCCGACATGATCAGCAAGCTCAACCATGGCCTGACCATCGAGTTCGGTCTGGTCGCGGCGTTCATCGGCCTCGCCTTCCGTTCGGTGGTGGTGATGTTCGCCAGCATCCTGCCGGGCATTTTCCCGGTGGTGCTGTCAGGCACCGTGTTGTGGCTGATGGGCGAGGGCTTGCAGTTCGCCAGCGTGGTGGCGCTGACGGTGTCGTTCGGGCTGGGGTTAAGCGCGACGATTCACTTCCTCAATCGATTGCGACTGGAGGAGCAACCCGGCGTCAACGAAGCGCAGGCGGTGGAGCGGGCGACGGTGCTGGTCGGCCCCGCGCTGATATTGACCACGGTGGTGCTGGCCTGCGGCCTCGTGGTCACGGTGTTCTCCGATCTGCCGTCGTTGCGGCTGTTCGGCTGGCTCAGCGCATTCTCGATGGTGGCGGCGCTGATCGCGGACCTGTTCATCCTGCGGCCAACGGCGATGTTCCTGATCAGCCTGTCGCATCGGTTGCGTGGCACGGGGCAGACCAAGCCGGCGGAATAGGCCGTAACATCACGTCGAATCGTCACGCAGCAAAAAGGCCCGAAGCGCTATCGCTTCGGGCCTTTCGATTCAGGTTATCTGGAAAAGCCTCAGCCTTTCGTCAGCGAAATGCTGACTTCGCGCAGGTCGCCCTTCGAGGTGACGTGAACGGACTGCCTCGAACCGCGGGTGCTGATCGAGAAGTTCGCCGCATAGCCGTTGGTCTGCACCAGTGCCGCGACCTGGCCTCCGGACACGCGGCCCGACACCTGTCCGCTGACATTGCGGCTGGACTCGGTCCATGACCCGTTGAGATTTTCGCCATACGCCGTGACCTCGCTGTTGAGATCGAAGCGGTAGCTGTCGCTGGCGCAGCGCAGGGCGAGTTGCAAGGTGTTGCCGCCGTTGTTGACGGTATAGGTCCCCTTGCAGCGAATGCGCTCGGTCCCGGCATTGGCGATCGTGATCGTTCCGTTGCCTGACCAGTGACCCGCGTAGCCGCTGAAGGCTCCCGGATCGGCGTGAGCCGCCGGCATGGCCGCAAGCAGCGCCGCAACCAGACCAGCGCCGAGGCCGGCGCCAGGGCGCACGGCACGGCGCGCGGTCTTCAGTGTCTGCAACACGTCTTTTGAAACAATCGATGTCATTTTGGTTTCCCGAACTCAGCCTCTGTTTCCAAACCCGGCTCGCGGCGTGGCCGCCACCCGGTCTCATATGGTTCTCGAGCAGGCAGGGCAAATCCCCCGAAGCCAATTATTAGCTTCATAAAAGCAACTAACAATCCCGCCGGGTTCGTAAAAAAGCCACGGTCATGACGACGGCCCGGCTGCCTGCGGACTGGGCACACCCCGTCCAGGCAGAACATAGGTGAGTGTGTCCGATCCGGAAAAAGGTTCAAGCCTTCCCGATGTCGCGGGGCGCGCATTCTGCGGCAATGTCACCGGGCGTAGGACGCGATCTCGATCAGGCTGCCGTCGGGATCCCGGCAGTAGACCGAATCGAGTGTTCCCACCGCGCCCTGCCGTTTGACCGGCCCTTCCTCGATGGCGACCCCGCAGGCCTTGAGGTGATCCACCACCTGCTGGGGCGTGGCGACGGTAAGAAAACACAGGTCGTCGCTGCCGGCCTGTTCGTGGTCGGCGGTGAACCATTCGATCTTGTCGGCGCTCACCGGCCGCAGGTTGATCTTCTGCCGGCCGAAGGTCATCGACACCCGCTGCGATGTGCTGCCATGCTCGCCGAAGTCCTGCCGCTTCATGCCGAGGACGCGCGCGTACCAGTCCGCCGCGCGTTCGACGTCGGTGACGTTCACCACCACATGGTCGAGCGCCTGAATGTCGATCGGCATGCATTCTCCTTTGTCAGTTTCTTTGTCTGTGTCGGTCGTGGCCCACCTTATGATCTGGTGTCGCCATGGCAAGGGGTGCGGGTAATGTCAAAGTCGATCGAGCGTCGCCTGATCGGGTTCGCCGGCATAGAAGGTTTTGAGCGCATCGGCGAATTCGCGATTCTCCGCGGTGACCTGCGCGAACAGCGTCATCGACGAATGGAATTTGAGATCGTCGGGATGACCCAGGATCTGTCCGATCGGCCGCCCGGGCCAGTCGTTAACGAGCAGAGTGCACTCGCGCAGCCGCGGACCGAGTACAGCGTGATCGAGATAGGCGATGGCCTCGTCGCGTGAGGCGATGGCGTAACGCTGCGCCATCGCGCTGTGGCCGAGGCCCGCGATCTGCGGAAAGATGAACCACATCCAGTGGCTCTGCTTGCGGCCGTTGCGCAGTTCATCGACGACGCGCCCGTAGACCGGGGCCTGCGCATCGACAAAACGCTGAAGATCGAAACGGTCGCTCATGTCGCGGGTCCTCGCCGGACTCATTCCGGCGAGATACTTAACATCGCAAAGCGGATTCGGTTCAGCGGCGGCGAACGGTTTGGGGTGCGGGATTCAATGTCCGCGAACCATGACCCGTAACCTCATCACGGCCGGAATAAATCCGGCCATGATGAAGGAGAGAGTTCAGGACGCCGCGTGTTCCGGGCGGAACGGACCGTAAACCTCGGGTACCGGCGCCGCCGCGTTGGACCGGTCGCCGGACAGCCAGCGCCGCACCACCACGAAGAACACCGGCACCATCAGGAGCGCGAGCACGACCACGGCGATCATGCCGCCCATTACGGTGGTGCCGATGGCCTGCTGGCTTTTGCCGCCGGCGCCATGGGCGATCACCATCGGCAGCACGCCGAAGCAGAATGCGAAGCCGGTCATCAGGATCGGGCGGAAGCGCAGGTGGCAGGCTTCCATGGTCGCCTCCAGCAGCGGCCTGCCCTGGGCGCGCAGATCCTTGGCGAACTCGATGATCAGGATCGCATCCTTGGCGGCAAGGCCGATGATGGTGATGAGGCCGACGGTGAAATAAACGTCGTTGGGCAGGCCGCGCATGGTTGCGGCGATCACCGCGCCCATGATGCCGAACGGCACCGTCATCAGCACCGCGAGCGGAATCGCCCAGCTCTCGTACAGCGCGGCGAGACACAGGAACACCACCAGCGCCGACAGGCCGAGAATGAACGGGGCCTGCGAGCCGGAGAGTTTTTCCTGCAGCGACTGGCCGGTCCACTCATAGCCGAAGCCGCGCGGCAGCTTGTCCGCCAGCTTCTCCATCTCGGCGATGGCATCGCCGCTGGTGAAGCCGGGTTTGGCTTCGCCGCTGATGCGCACCGACGGATAATAGTTGAAGCCCACCACCTGCGTCGGCCCCTTCGACCATTCCACCGTCGCGAACGACGAGAACGGCACCAGCTCGCCGCGGGTGTTGCGCACGGTGTAGGCCAGCACGTCGTCGGCGCTCATGCGGCCGGCGGTGTCGCTCTGCACGATCACGCGCTGCATGCGTCCGCGATTGGGGAAGTCGTTGACGTAGTTCGAGCCGAGATTGGTCGAGATGGTGTTGTTGATGTCCTCGAACGTCACGCCGAACGCGCCGGCCTTTTCGCGGTCGATCGCCAGATTGACCTGCGGCGCGGGCGGCAGGCCCTCCACATAGACGTTCTGCAGGATCGGACTGGTCTTGGCCGACGCCAGCAGCATGTCGGTTGCCGCCATCAGCGCCTTGTAGCCCTTCTGGCCGCGATCCTGCAGGCGGAAGCTGAACCCCGACGAGTTGCCGAGATTGTCGATCGGCGGCGGCTCGAGCGCGGAGATGCGCGCGTCGCTCACCGATTCCAGCGCCTTGTTGGTGTCGCTGACGATCTTCGCCGCCGAATCGTTCGGTCCGCGCTCCGACCAGTCCTTCAGCGTGATGAACGCCTGCGCGCTGTTCATGCCCTGGCCGAGGAAGCTGAAACCGGTGAGAAAGGTGACGTCCTTCACGCCGTCGCGGGTGGCGAGATAGTCCTCGACCTTTTTCACGACCGCTTCGGTGCGGTTGTAGGACGAGTCGGCCGGGGTCTGGACGTCGGTGGTGAAGAAGCCCTGATCGTCCACCGGCAGGAAGCCGCCCGGCATCCGCACGAACGCCCAGCCGAGCGCCACCAGCAGCACCGCGTAGATTCCCATCAGGCGGCCGGTGCGCTTCAGCGACCAGCCCACGGTGCCGGTGTAGCGATGTTTCGCCGAGTCGAGCGTGCGATTGAACCAGCCGAACACGCCGCGCTTGGCGTGGGCATGGCCGGGCGCGATCGGCTTCAGCAGCGAGCCGCACAGCGCCGGCGTCAGCGACAGCGCCATCAGCGCGGAGAAGCCGATGGCCGCGACCATGGTGACCGAGAACTGGCGATAGATGATGCCGACCGAGCCGGGAAAGAACGCCATCGGAATGAACACCGCGATCAGCACCAGCGTGATGCCGACGATGGCGCTGGTGATTTGCGTCATCGCCTTGCGGGTGGCTTCCTTCGGCGGCAGGCCTTCCTCGGCCATGATGCGCTCGACGTTCTCGACCACGACGATGGCGTCGTCGACCAGAATGCCGATCGCCAGCACCATGCCGAACAGCGTCAGCATGTTGATGGAGAAGCCGAGCACCAGCAGCGTGGCGCAGGTGCCGAGCAGCGCGACCGGCACCACGATGGTCGGGATGATGGTGTAGCGGATGTTCTGCAAAAACAGGAACATCACGATGAACACCAGCACGATGGCTTCGACCAGCGTCGAGAGAACTTTCTCGATCGAGGCTTCGACCACCGGTGTGATGTTGTAGGGAATGTCGTAGGCGATCGTCGCCGGGAAGAACTTCGACAGCTCCTTCATCTTGGCTTCGACCGCGCTTGCGGTGGCGAGCGCGTTGGCGCCCGGCGCCAGCATCACCGACAGGCCCGCGCTCGGCTTGCCGTTGAGCCGCGTGGTGAACTGATAGCCCATGCCGCCCTGTTCGATGCGCGCGACATCGCGCAGCCGCACCGTCGAGCCGTCGGGATTGGCGCGCAGCACGATGGCGCCGAATTCTTTCGGCGATGACAGCTGGCCCTTCACCAGAACCAGCGCCGAGGTGCGCTGGGTGCTCTTGGTCGGCTCGGCGCCGATGCTGCCGGAGGCAACCTGCGCGTTCTGGGCGCTGATTGCCTTGGTGACGTCGTCGGCGGTGAGATTGAAGCCGACCAGCTTGGCGGGATCGATCCAGATGCGCAGCGCGCGCTCCGTCGAATAGAGCGTGGCGCGGCCGACGCCGGGAATGCGGCGAATCTCGCCGAGAATGTTGCGGATCATGAAGTCGCCGAGGCCGACCTCGTCGAGGCTGCCGTCGGTCGAGCGCAGGGTGATGATCTGCAGCACCGCGCTCGAGGCTTCCTCCACCAGAATGCCCTGCTGGATCACCGCGCGCGGCAGGCGCGCTTCGACGCGCTTGATGCGGTTCTGGACTTCGACCGAGGCCAGACTCGAATCGGTGCCGGGCACGAAGTTGGCGATGATCTCGACCTGACCGAGCGAGTCGCTGGTCGATTCGAAGTTGAGAATGCCGGCGGCGCCGTTGAGCTCTTCCTCGATCAGGCGCGTGACGCTGTTGTAGAGATTTTCAGGCGAAGCGCCGGGATAGCTGGTCGACACCGAGATCGAGGGCGGCGCGATGATCGGATACTGCGCGACACCGAGGAACGGAATGGCGATCGCGCCCAGCAGACAGATGAAGAGCGCGATCACCCATGCGAAGATGGGGCGGTCAATGAAGAAACTCGGCATGTGCGCCTCTACTGGCGCACGGCATGAGTATCGGTCACCGAGCCGGTGATATCGGTCTTGGCCTCGGCCCAGACCCGGGGCTTCACCGCATCGCCCGCCACGAATTTCTGGAAGCCTTCAACGACGACATGCTCGCCCGGCTTGAGGCCGGCGGTCACAAGCCACTGGCCGCCCTGCTGTTCGCCAAGCCGAATCGGGCGGGCCACGACGCGGTTGTCATCCTTGACGATGTAGATTTCGCTGTCGCCGCTCGAGGTGCGCTGCACCGCCTGATCAGGCACCACCAGCGCGTCGGCATCGATGCCCTGCTTGAGGTTGACGCGGACATACATGCCCGGCAGCAGCTCCTTGCGCGGGTTCTTGAACTCCGCGCGCAGCGTCACCTGTCCGGTGTCGGCGTCGACGCTGGAGTCGGAGAACAGCAGCTTGCCGGCGATCGGATAGGCCGAGCCGTCGTCGAGGACGAGATGAACCGCGGCGGCGTCGGACGAAATCTTTTCCAGTTCGCCGGTGTCGAAGGCGCGGCGAAGGCGGTTGAGTTCGCTCACCGGCTGGGTGAAGTCGGCATAGACGTGGTCGAGTTGCTGGATCGTCGCCAGACTCGTGGTGTCGTTCTGCACCACCAGCGCGCCTTCGCTGACGCGCGCCGCGCCGATCACGCCGCTGATCGGGGCGCGGATGGTCGCGTATTGAAGGTTCAGCCGGGCGCGCTCGACGTCGGCCTTGCGGGCGGCCACATCGGCGCGCGCCTGCATCATTTCGGCCTGCGCGGTTTCGTTGGCGGCCTTCGAGACCGCGCGTTCGGTCACCAGCGTCGCCATGCGCTGGGCCTGCTGCGTGGTCTGTTCGAGCGCGGCGTTGGCTTTTTCAAGCGCGGCCTGGCTCGCCTGCAGTTCGACATCGAACGGGCGCGGGTCGATCTTGTAGAGCGGGTCGCCGGCCTTGACGTGGCTGCCCTGTTCGAACAGGCGCTCGACAATGATGCCGGAGACCTGCGGACGAACCTCGGCAACGCGCGTCGGGGCGATGCGGCCGGGGAGTTCACGGACCAATGCGCGGGGCTCGGGCTTCACCGTGATGATGCTGACCTGGGGGACCGGGGCGGGAGACGCCGATGCGGCGGTCGGCTCGTCGCAACCCGCGAGCGCCGGCGCCATCACCAGCAGCACCGTCATCAAGCCGAACTCCTTCCGCGCAAACATTCCGTGTCTCCATTTCTTTCAATTGTGGTGTCGGGTGGCGACGGACGACGCCCCCGGCGTCCGTCATCCCCAATCCGACAGGCATTGGAAAATAGAAGGTAAAATTCTGAAAGTGCAGTGCAGCATTTGTCGCTGCGACGCCACGACGCGGTTGCTTTGTATTTGATTAGAAAGAGCTTTTTCAGACTCAATAAAAAGTGAATCCGAATTAAATTTTCGTCAGATTTCGTGACGCGGCCGTGGGCGAAGATGTGGGCAGATGCACACCGGCTTGCCGCGAAACCAGGCGGGCCCGAGTTCCCGTGGGGACGGCCGTCCGGCTCGCGCCGACTCAGCCGCCTTCGGCGGGGTGAGGCGAAGCGCGGTTTTCGGTTTCGCACGCGGATTTCCAGCGTGGGGGCGCGCGTGGATCAGCGCATGCGGCCGCTGCCGATTCAATGTCGCTTGGAGAGCGAGGCCATCGGGGTGCGCGGGGTGGAGATTCGCCGGTTGCTCTGGTATTCACCTCGGCATCGGTCCCGTAGCTCAGCCGGATAGAGCGACGGTTTCCTAAACCGTAGGTCGGAAGTTCGAGTCTTCCCGGGATCGCCACTACGTGGGTTAGTTTTCAGAACGAAACTGACGACGCCTGTAAGTGCGCAGGTTATTTTATATCCACTATCGGAAATGCGTATTGGATTCCGCATTGCGCAGGCGCCGCCGGCTCTCATGCGTTTGCATGGGAGTACGCAGCATGCCGTCTTCTCCTCCACACAACTCGGATGCAACATGGGCCGGCCGGCAAATGTTGAATCGACTAAGCGCCGATTTGGGCGAAAATGACCGGGTCTGGTAGCCCCGACCGGACGCTTTGTGGAGGTCATGGATGTTGGAGGCGCCGAACTGGTACGCGCGTAAATACAACTCCGTCGTCGCCCGCACCCGCGAGGCCGATCCCGATGCGGAATTCCATATCCAGCAGACAAGCGCGCAGCGTCATGCGTCTTGCTTGGCCACCATCGACTATGGCGACGCGTTCGTCCTCGATCTGCGAGACAAGGGTGGCATCGCCATGTCGGGGGCAATCAATGACGATGCATTGACGGCGGTCTTTCTTTGGGGTGAGGGTGCTGCCTTCAATGGGCAACGCAGTGAGATTCCGCGGTTGCGCATCATTGGCCCGGGAACGGAATTCAATCTGGAATTGCCCGGCAGCTATCGCCTCATGCGCATCGGTCTGCGTGGCCCTGCGCTCGACTCGTTGCGTGCCGCGTTTGTTTCCCGGTCAGGCCGGCAAAACTGGTTGATCCCCGGCGTCCACGAGCAGCGCTTTGCTCCGAAAACCGAGCTGGAGCTTCAGCGGAAATTGCTGCAAGCCGTCGGATTCGCGGAGGCTGCCGCGCGAAGCAGTTGCGATCTCAGCGCCGGCCTGGCGGTCGCGGCGAGCGAGGCAGGTGCCGCGCTCGCACAGGTGCTTTCCTGTACGGTGGGGCCGTTCGTCCGCAGCCTTGGTACCCGCCAGCGACGCGATATGGTTGATGCAACTCTTGCCATCTTCGAGGCGTCGCCGCGCGAGCCGGTTTCGGTCGGCGCTGTCTGCGGGGTGTTGGGCGTCGGTGAGCGAACGTTGGAGCGTGCCTTTCAGGAGCGCTTGGGCCTCAGCCCCCGCGCCTATGAACGGGAGCGGCGGCTGCGGGCGGCGCACGGCCTCATCCTGACGGAAGGCGATCGCCTCTCGATCACCGATATCGCCATGAGCTTCAGCTTCTGGCACCTGGGCCGCTTCGCCGGAGCCTACGCTATGCTTTTCGGATGTTCGCCCAGCGAAACGCAGCGACGTATCTGGGGACCGGTGTTGTCTCCGGGCGTTTGATCGGGGTCGTCGGGTTCTTTCCGACCACCGCTCCGTCGTGTCGGAAAGTGGATAGCGACGGGCTGCCCCTCAGGCGACTCTGATGATCCGGCGACCTCATTGCCACCGCCTGTACTGGACTGACTTCGGCCCCAGGTGTGTCGATGAGATCGGCAATGGAGAATCTGCGGAATCCCGGTGACGCGGACCATCCGTGGAATCCGGAAGCCGGACTGCAGCAAGACGTGCCCGGAGAACAGAACGGTGTTCGATCAAGCCCCGGATCCTGTGGTCGAGCTATCTGAAAAAGCGCACGGTGACGAGCGGCTGCAATGCACCATCGAGATGGACACGTCTTCCGTTCCGCCCGCCGAGCAGTTCGATCTGTTTCGCAAATGGAATGCGGGTATTGCCGAAGTGAGGCTTCTGCAAGAGGAGAGCCCATCGTTTCTCGCGCATCAAACGGTGTGGGACCTTGGAAAACTGACGTTCACCCATCTGAGGGTACCCGACACCCGCTATGGTTGGCGGCACTTGAGCAAGCCCGTGATAGACAACTGGTGTCTGCATGTGCCGCTACCAAAGTCTCGACCTTCCGGACTGCAGGCGGGAGATGTCGGCTTGCAGTCTTTTGCGGATCCTTTCGAGTGCGTATTCGAAAGGAGCGATCACCTCGCTCTGTGTATTCCTCGCAATCTGCATTTCATCAGATCATCCAGAATTGAAGCTCGCGAGCAGTCGAAGCGATTCCTGCGGGATTACATGCTTCTCCTGCATCATTCACTTCCCGATTGGCGAAGCGCCGACGCGCCGCACATCGCTGCGGCGACCGTCAGCCTGCTCGCCGCGTGTCTAACGCCTTCACGGGATCATATTGCCGAGGCGCAGCGCCCGATCAACGCTGTCATCATGAATCGCGCGTCTCAAATCATTGCGAAACACCTGGCAGATCCGGCGTTGACGCCGGACCTGCTCTGCCGCGAGATCGGCGTATCTCGCTCCGGCCTGTATAGAATTTTCGAACCGGTTGGAGGCGTTTCGGCTTACATCCGGCGCGCGCGTCTGCGCAAGACACGTGACGCGCTGGCGGACAGCGCAGACAGGCGACCGATCTCCATCATTGCCGAGCAATGGGGCTTTGTGGACCCCTCGACATACAGCCGGATGTTCAAAAAAGAGTTCGGGATTTCGCCCAAGGAGGCGCGCGCAGCAGGTGAACCCGGCGTTCAACCCGCGCGGCCGACTGACGGAGCGTCGACGCTCTGCAATCTCCTGCTCGGAAACTATTAGACAGAACTCAAAAGCCAGCAGCGGCGTTGCGGCCTGAAGCACCGAGCGCTCCTTCGCCTCGCCCGTTGACGGGAGGGGCCGGATCGCGTCAGCGATCCGGGTGAGGAGCGCTCTCTATCTGGATTGCGACAGTTATCCCGCAGGCTGAGCTGTTGTACGCCAGGCGTAGCTGACCCAGCCAACGCCGTGCATAAGTAGATCGATACCCAGGAGCAGCCCCAATACCCAAAGACCGCTTGCAGGAAAGCCGGTCAGGATGATCAGGCCGGCAAGGATGCCGAAGATACCCGACAGCACCATGATCCATCCGGACTTTCGCCAGAAACGGATGCCCAGCAAGGCGCGCGTTATGCCGGAGAGCAACAGGGCGATCCCAAGGATGTAGGTCAGGATCAGGGCGCTCACCAATGGCTGAGTCACGAGCGCGATGCCGAAGGCGAGATAGAGGACGCCGAGCAGGATCTGCCAGAAAAAGCCACCCCATCCCTTGGTCCAGAATGCGTGAATAATTTCAAACGCGCCGACGACAATTGCCATCCAGCCGATAAAGATGGCGCTGATCACAGTGAACAGGGCGACATCGGCAAGGACAAGGAAGCCGGCCGCGATCATCACGACGCCCAGCAACGCGCACACCCACCGTGGAAGGGATGTCGGGTTGAATGGAGGCGAGACGTTCAAACTTGCAGTCATGATATCCTCCGAGGTGTTTGCAGATAGCCGCATAGCGCCGGCTCCCGCCGGCGTGGGACGCTAAACAACTTCTGGTCTGGAGCGAATCTTCGGACGAATCCGATAGCGCCCTGTTGGCAGCTTTCGCTGCGGTCGCGCGAAACCGGAATTGCTAACTGTTAGGAGCGGCTGCAGGCGGCCTTGCCTAATCAAAGCGTGCGATTGTTCAGGCGGCTCAATAGCCAGGCTCATCAGATCAATCCTCGTTGGCCAAGACATTTGCCCAAGAGAAAACGAACAGAACCAAGTCAAGTCCGGAGCCGAGAGCGTCAGTTCGAACTGATCGCTCGCATTAAATTCAAACAAAAGCGAAGCTGTTATCTCTGCAGATCGCTTGAAAGACTAGTCTACCATATTTGGAAGAGCAACGGGAGTTGAAGAATGGGCTTGCCTCGCTTCGATGATCGTTCTGGCCTGGCTCGGCGTCCAGACATCGGCTCTCTTTCCGCGCGGTCGCCGGGCAAGCCGATGTTGCGGTCCGCGTCCGGTCCCTACCTGCATATCCGGCGAGGAGTGATAATCCGGCGGCCCTGGCGCCCACGGGTGACGGTGTTCTCCATGCGGCATTGTCTCCCTCGCCACGCACGGGGCGCATGGCTTGGCCGGACGGGCCGAGCCTCCGAATGCATGGTCCCATCGCCTTGCAAGGTTGCCGCTCGAGTCGGCTCCGGCAGAAGTGTGAGACACAACATCAATCCAAATGCAGGGATCGAGACCTTTGCCATCGGAGCTCCCTTCATTTCCGTTCGGAAGAGCAGGCGTTCCGAATGCGCCGCCGCCGGGGCCGAGGGCATACGGCCTGCTGATTTATGCCCCACCTTCTAGGGAAAAACCCTGATGGGCAATGGGGAGAAGTGCATCTACGGTCGCGGTTCACGCCATTGAAGGACAAGCATCATGAAGGCTCGAGTTATCTGGAGCGCCTTGATTCTGAGCGGGGTGATTTTGGCGGCGCCTGTAACCCCCTCTCTGGCACAGTCGGGCAGCGGCGTGTCCGCGGCAAAAGAATCCGTCGCGCACGTCTCCAAGCGTACGACGCATCATACGCGGGCTCATCCAAGAAAGCACCGCTACTGGCGTCATCGCGGAGGCCGTCATCCTCACTACGGCAGTCGACGTATTCGCCATTGAAGCCGGGTTTGTCCCGGTGTGTCCCGGTCCGCGAGTTGATTGATCGATGAGCGACACGCAACGAAGACAAGCACCCAGCGACGCATACGCCGATCCGTCCATGGCGGATCGGCGGCGCAGTCTTCTGACGACGGGCCTGGCGCTGCTTGCCACATGCGTCGCTCTTTTTCTGGTGTGGCAAACCGCATCGTCCCTTCTGCTGGTATTCTCGGGCGTGTTGTTTGCGGCTTTTCTCGATGCCGCTGCGAGGGCGCTCGCGCCTGTGATTCCGCTGGGCCGTGCATGGCGATTGACGATCGTTCTTCTGCTGCTGACGGTTCTGGTTGGATTCAGCCTCGTCTGGGGTGCGGGCAAGCTGCCTGCGCAAACCCGGCTACTGCTGACCGTCATGGATGCCCAGATCGATGTCCTGCAGCAGCATCTGCTGGCATTCGACGTGAAGCTGCTGGGCCCGGAATGGGGACGGGATCTGACGCAGTGGCTGTTGTCCGATCAGGGGCGTCTTCTCAATCATGTCCGGACCGCCCTCGGCGGAGCATCGAGCCTGCTGACCGGGGCGGTTGTGATTACCTTTCTCGGGATTCTCTTCGCTTTTGATCCCGCCAGCTATCGCGAGAGCATCGTCCTGCTCGTGAAGCCGTCCCATCGCGCCCGGGCGCGGGCAGTGATGAACGAGATGGGCAACACCCTGCGGCTTTGGTTTGTCGGTCTGCTCGTCCGCATCGTCTTGATGACGCTGTTCGTGTGGGCGGTACTTTATCTTCTCGGGCTGCCGAGTCCTTTTCTGCTCGGACTCCAGGCAGGGCTGTCGAATTTCGTTCCGTATCTCGGGCCCATCGTCGCCGCTGTTCCGATTGCCTTGGTGGCGATGCCGCTCGGTGTCGTGCCGCTGATCTGGACCGTCGCCATATACACCGTCATTCAGTCGATCGAAGGTTATCTGATCGGACCGCTGATTCAGCGTCGGGCAGTCGAGATTCCTCCTGCCTGGACATTGGCCGCAATCGTCCTGTTTGGCTCGCTGTTCGGTGTGATGGGCATCGCGCTCGCCATGCCGATGGTCGCAATAGGCCGCATCGCAATCATCAGGTTCTACGTGGAGGATCGTCTCGGCGACAACCTCAGGCAAGCCATCGCAGATCGTAAATGAGCTATCGACGGACGAGATTGAAGCGATACGAAACGATCGGGCGAGTTTCCCGGCGATGCATCCGCCGGGAGCCCACCTCTAGCTGACGCAAAAAATTGTGGGAGAACGCGATGAAAATGAATTCGCTCCTCGTAGCCATCTTTGCTTTCGCCCTGACGTGCATCGCTGCTTTTCCCGCGCACGCCGAAAGATTCAGGGTCGGCGGTCTTGTGTGCACCAGCACTCCGCGTGTCGGAATGATTTTTGGCTCAGCGCAGGATCTGCGTTGCGTGTTCCGGGCGAGAAATTCGTCACGACAATATATCTATGAAGGGAGGATCAGGCGTGTCGGGCTTGATCTCGGGGTGACCAGTGGAGCAGTCCTCTCGTGGGCCGTTTTTGCGAGGAATTCGCGCATCGGTCCCGGCACGCTGCGCGGCAACTACGTGGGAGCCAGCGGCAATATCGCGGTTGGGTTGGGTCTCGGCGCAAATGCCTTGATCGGCGGCTCGCGCCGGACGATCGTCCTCCAGCCGCTATCGATCGAGAGATCGATCGGGCTGAATCTCGCGGCTAGTGTCACCAATCTGACGCTCGGCCCACGTCGAGCAAGATAGCTCGGCGCGGACTGGCGTCGATCCGGTCCTGCGTGGCTATCTTACGTTTCCACGCGTTCCGGCTTTTGAGAAGGCCCGCATAACAGAGGAAGCGAATACAATAGAAAGGACACGCCATGACTGATTCCACTCGTCGCGCCTTTTTAGGTCTTGCCCAAAAGGCTGTTGCCGCCGCTGCAGTCGGTGTCGTCGCCGTTCACTTCACTGACATAGCGGAGGCGATGCCTGTCGTTCCTGATCCGGGCAAGACAGATGCGCTCTCCGGCTCCAGCACACAAGTGCAGTGGCATCCGCCGCACCGCCATCCCGGCTGGCGGCGCCATCCGCGGCATCGACGCCGTTGGGTTTGCTGGTGGCATCGCGGCCGCCGTATTTGCGGGTGGCGTAGATGGTGATCGGCTGTAGCGGATGATTTCCGGGTAGGGCGTCGCAGGTCCGCACGTGTGGGCGACCTGCGGCGCCATGCTGTCCTGAATTGGCTGGCCCGCGCGGTTCGGACATTCGTGTTGTTCCGCGGCGGGTTCATTCGCGAGTAAGCCCGATGACGATTTCTTCCCATGGTGATGCTGCCGAATCGCGTCAGGACCCGATTCTGATCGATCTGGCGCTGCAGGGTGGCGGCTCTCATGGTGCCTTCACATGGGGCGTTCTCGATCGGCTTCTTCAGGAGACCCGCTTCAGGATCGAAGGCGTCTCCGGCACGTCAGCAGGAGCGATGAACGCCGCCGTCCTCGCCGCGGGTTACGCCAAATCCGGAGCAGAGGGCGCTCGTGCGGCGCTTGCATCGTATTGGCGGCGGGTCTCGGATGCGGCGCGCTTCAGTCCTTTCCAGCGCAGCATGGTCGACCGGATGCTTGGGCGGTGGAGGCTCGACAATTCGCCCATGTTCATCATGTTCGACACGATATCCCGGCTGTATTCGCCTTATGATCTGAACCCGGGCGGCTCCAATGCGCTTCTGCCAGTCCTGGAGGATCAGATCGATTTCGATCTGTTGCGCAGTTCTCCCATCAAAGTTTTCATTACCGCCACCAACGTGCGGACGGGGCGTCCCCGCGTGTTTCGGAATGTCGACATATCACCGAAGGTGTTGCTGGCCTCGGCCTGCCTGCCGACCTTGTTCCAGGCTGTGGAGATCGATGGCGAGAGCTATTGGGATGGCGGCTATTCCGGAAATCCAACCCTGACGCCGCTCGTGAACGAACTCGTGTCCGACGACACGATCATCATTCCGATCAATCCGATTGAGCGCCCCGGCGCGCCGCGATCCGCCAGCGAGATTCTCAATCGTCTCAACGAGGTGTCGTTCAATGCCGTGTTGATCAAGGAGTTGCGGATGATGGCCTTGCTGCGCCGCGCGGTCGATCCCGGAAGCGGCGAAGGCGCCCAATGGGCGAGGATGCGTGTTCACCTTGTGCGCAACACCATCATGGACACGCTCGACTACTCGTCCAAGCTGAATGCCGAATGGGATTTCCTGAGCATGTTGCATGAAGAAGGTCGCAAGGCTGCCGATGAATTCCTGAAGGAGCACGGAGACAACATCGGCAAGCACTCGACCTTCGGATTGGATTACCTGATCGAATCTCTGTAAGCGCCGGTTTTCCCTGATTCTCAGGCCGGCGGAATGTCCGACGAATCCCGATCCTAGCGCTTGAGCATGTTGGCAGCCTCCGCCTCGCCCACGAACTCGACGCCGAGTTCGCTGCTTCCATCGCGCAGAAGAAGATGAGCTGGTATCCCGTCGGGGCGCAGTCTGTTTTCGGCCAGAGGCGACACGTAAGTGCGGCCCGCTTTCCGGCGGTCGAAATCGGAGCGCGCCGCCGCGCGCAATTCGGGATTGGTCATCAGGTCGTAGGCGACGCCGGCCATGACCGTCGCCGAGTAGATCGAACCCTTGTCGCCGATGCTCATGCCGCCGCATGCGGTCACGGGCCACGTGTGCAGCCCCACGCCGATCGGCATGGTTGCTATCGCGAAAAGGCCGGTCGGTGTGTTGTAGCTCACGTCCCCGACGTCAGTTGAGCCGCCCATCGTGATTTCCGGCAGCACCGGCATGATGTTCGGCATCAGGCCGGTTTCCGGAAGCCTCATTTCGCGCTGGCACGCCTTGGCGAAAGTCTGCTCCTCCGGTGTCCACTTCAAGGGCAGCGCCGACATATGCGTATGAATCTGTTTCACCAGCGTCTCGTTCGGCAGAAGGTCATGCATGCCGAAAAAATGATCGATCGCAACTTCGGTCTGGCTTGAGGTCGCCGCGCCGTTGGCGACATCCTTGACCCATTTGGTCACCTTGCCGACCTCTTCCCGATCCTGATCGCGGATAAAGATGAGGACTTCGGCCAGGGCGGGGACGACGTTGGGCGTCGAGCCCGCATTCGTATAAACATAATGCACGCGTGTCGTTGTCTTGAGATGCTCGCGCATGAACTGGACGCCGACGCCGAAAAGCTCAGCTCCCTTCAGCGCGCTGCGGCCCTCCCATGGGCTTACTCCGGCGTGGGCGCTGCGGCCGGTGTAGCGTATGCGCAGCATGTCGACGGCGGCTGTTCGCAGCAGACCTGTCGCATTCATCGGCCCGGGATGCCAGGCAAGACAGGCGTCCAGGTCGTTGAACAGGCCGTCGCGGGCCATATAGACCTTAGCGCCTTCGGTTTCTTCAGCCGCGCAGCCATAGACCCGGATGGTGCCGGGCACCTTCTGGTCCATCATGATTTTCTTGAGCGCGAAAGCGGCGCCGGTACAGCCGGCGCCCAGCATGTTGTGGCCGCAGCCGTGACCAACCGCGGTGCCGCTCGGGCCGGGCGTCTGGCGTGGCTCGGCGGCGTTACCGAGATCGGGCAGCGCATCGTATTCTGGAAGGAATCCGATTTTGGCTCCGCCTTTGCCTTGCGTCCACTCCGCAACGAAGGCTGTCGGAATGCCTGATGTTCCGGTGCTGACGATGGTAAAGCCGGCCTTGCGCAATTCTCTCAAATGAATTTCGGAAGACTTCTCTTCGTGAAGCGACAATTCGGGTGTTGCCCACACTTCGTGCGATATCCGCAAGATGGCGTCGCTTACGGCCTGGACCGCCTCGTAGGCGGTTTGAGCAGATCGCGGAGGTTTCGTATCGGTCGCAGCGCCGGCCCAGACAACGGAAGGCGTCAACATCCATGTTGCGGTGGAGGCGACGGAGCCGGCCAGCAATGAGCGGCGGGAAAGCTTGGTGATTTGGCTGAACGTGTCATCCCACATGGCCGATCTCCAGCTAATCAATATCTGTGTTTGAATGCAGAGTGCCAGGCTCCGTCGAGCGCTGATGATCAATCCTGATAAAGGATAGTCCTCCAACCAGAAGTAGGCAATCGAACTTGCAGCAGTCCGCGTATGTCTGCCGACCTTCAGACCGGCAGAGTTCGTCGCGCTCATGGGCGACAAAAAAGCGTAAAATTATTTTAATTCGCTTTGCTTGAACGCAGATCGAAGACGCGGATCTACCGCGTTGCGGCAAGCGCGGTGCGCTCGTCCTTGTCGTGATTTTCTCTGCCTGTTCCTGGATGCTGCAAGGTCGCAATCTCAGGTCAGCGTCGTCTCCACGATGGTATGAAGACCGATCGCGATGGTGACGATGCCGACTGCGAACTGCAGGCCGCGATTGGCCCAGGTCAAAAATTTCGCCGATGCCGCGATCGGGAGCGCGATCGCGGTCGACAGCGCGCCCATTCCGATCATCGAGCCGATGCCGAACAGCAGCACGTAGAACAATCCCTGCACCGGGTCCCTGGCTTGCGACACCGTCAGCACCAGCAGCGCGGCCGATCCGGCCATGCCATGCATCAGGCCGACCAGCAGCGAGCGCCAGCGAAAGCCATGACCATGGTCGTGCGCGCTCCGCGCGTGAGATATCGTCTCGCCGGCATGACTGTGAACGTGCAGATGCTTCATGCCATCGCCATGAGTATGTTGATGGAAGTGAACGCGATCTCGCCACAGGCGCAGCAGGACGTGCGCGCCGAGGCCGACCAGCATAATGCCGACCGCGGTTTCCAGCGGTCGTTCGATATGTTCAGGGATGGCCTGACCGAGCACCAGCGCCGCGCCGGCAAACAGAAACAGGGTGATGGTGTGACCCAGCCCCCATGTCAGCCCATGCTTGACGATGTCGCCGACTTTGCTGCGCCGCGCCGCAATGCTCGACACTGCGGCGATGTGATCGGCTTCCAGCGCGTGCTGCATCCCCAGCACGAAACCCAGACCCAGAAATGCCAACATCGCAAAGACGGCCCCGGTTGAACGTTACGAAACTAAGCCTCATTCGCTCGCGAATAAATCGAATTCTGCTAGAAACGCCCCGCTATGGTGAGGCGAACGGCGAACGGTTCGACCGGATGCAGCACACGGTCCATCACACCGGTCGAACAGACCGCCGCCGGCGGAATGTTGGCGAGGCATTGCGCGAACAATGCATCGGATTTCAGCAGTGATCCGTAGGCGTAGGTGATCTGGTCCGACTGGCTGTTGGTCAGGTTGAAGGCATCGAGCTGGATACGCCAGCCGTTCTCGAAACGATAGCCGATCTGCCCGTTCAGCAATCCGGTTGCCGGCGAGGTGAATGCATTGTCCTCGGTCAGCGGGCGCGGCCCGAAATAGCGATAACGCAATGCGGCGAACCAGCCGGTGGCTTCGCCGATCCGCACGCCGGCGGATGCGACCATGCTCGGCGCGCCGGGAATGTAGTTGCCTGGCGCATTGCCGATCTGGCTTTGCGGATAGCCCGCGAGTTCGGCATAGGCCGCCGCTTGATCGGAGTTGTCGCCGCGGAAGCGCGCGTGCGTCAGCGCGATGTCGCCATCGAATCTCAGCCATGGCGTCGGCTGATAGCGATTGGTCCACTCGATGCCATAGCGGCGGCTGGGCCGGCTGGCTTCCGTGTCGCCGGCGTCGCCGACGAACAGAATCTCGGAGGCCGAATCCAGAATAAACAGGCTGACGGAACTATCGAGACCGGGAATGGCGCGGGTGCGGATGCCGATCTCGGCGCCGCGCGTCTTGACCAGAAAGGGCGAAGACTCAACCGGTGAGCCGTCGGTGGGCGACTGCGTGATGGTCACGCCGCGGGCATCGTTGCTGTGAAAGCCCTCGCCTGCGTTGATGAATAATTCGGTGTTGTAGAACGGGCCGAATACCATACCGGCCTTCGGGCTGCCGATAGCCGCCTGCGCCTTGCCGGAATTCGCCGTATTGAAAATCGAATCGACATTGGCGGCGTAGAAATCGCCACGATAGCCGAGCGTGGTACGGAACCAATCCGTCCAGCGCACGGTGTTGCGGACGTAGAGGCCGACGCTCCCCTCCTGCACCTTGTCACTGCGCACGTCCGACAGGAATTGCCGCCGCACAGTGTTGGTCAGCGCGAGGTCGATGTCATCGTAACGGCTTTGAAGCCCGATCTCCGTCTCCATGGGCAGGCCGGCAAAGGTGGTGCTGAAGGTGTGCGACGCGTTGACTCCGCCCACGAACCGGTCGTCCCGCTGGTGGAATTGATCGCCATTGACGGGATCGCTGAGGAAGAAGGTAAAGTTGTTCCAGAGGTCGAGTGAGCTTTTGATGGCGTAGAAATTGATTCGCGAGACGCCCGCTTCGCTGGAGTGGGCCCACTGTCCCGAGAGCGAGAAGCGATCGGACTTGCCGCCGTCGGTTGGATCAAGCGCGCCATAACGTCCGATCTCGCCGGACTCGATGGCGCGCAACGGAACTTGATCGGTCGAATTCCAGCGGTTGGAGTAGGCCATCGCGGTGAGCGAGAAGCCATCGTCGCGCGTCCCCTGACTGTAGCGCACGACGCCGTTGAGCTTGCGCAGGTTGTCGGGGTTGTCCCATGGCCCATCGTAGGTGTTGACCTCGCCGGCCACCAGCAGCGTGCCGTCGCCCGCCTTGTGCGAGGTAATGCCAAGGCCGCGCCAATAGCCGAAGCTGCCCATCGTCACCGAGGCCATCGAGCCGAATACGCTGTTGATGAGATTGATATGCGCGGCGCCGACCGAGGAGAAGTCGCCTTCGTCGGCGAAGTACGGCCCCTTGCGAATATCGACCGAACCGATCAGTTCGGGGATCAGGAAGTTCAGGTCGGCGTAGCCCTGTCCGTGACCATGGGTGCGCATGTTAACCGGCATGCCGTCGACGGTGATCGCAAAATCGGTGCCGTGATCGAGGTTGAAGCCGCGCAGAAAGTACTGGTTGGCTTTTCCGTCTCCGCTGTGCTGGGTCACCATCAGGCCGGGCACGACCTCCAGCGCCTCGGCCGGGCGCGAGAATGGCCGGCTGTTGACCTCACGGCCGCTGACGGTCAGTTCGCTCGCTGCGGCCGGTTCGGGTGCGCCGGATGCAGATCGAGGCGTCTCGGCAGACGCAGTCGATGGCGCAGACCTCACCGGTGCGCGCCGAACGGCGCTGCCGGCGACCACCTCGACCGGCGGAAGCGCCTCCTGCGAGGCTGGAGCGGGTTGCGCCCGTGCTTCTTCCGGTGACGAGCCCAGCGTCGCCGCGAATGCCAGCGGCAAGAACTTGAATAGCGGTCCAATCGGATCGAGAACGCGCCGCATCAATATGCCCTCGGAGGCTTGATGTCTTGTCTCGCTCGCTGCTTACTGCAGCGCGGATACTGTCGTGCCGGCGCGGACACGCTGACCGATGAGTATGAGGATGTCAATTAATTATCATACTGGCGCCGAATGGACGCCGAGCGGAGAGACCGATGCAGCGCGTGACGATTACGCTCGATGACGACCTGATGGCGGATATCGACCGCATGATCGAGGAGTGCGGGTATCAGAATCGCTCGGAGGCGATCCGCGATTTCGCCCGCGCCGGGATGCAGCAGGCGGCGCAGAACGCGGGCGCCAGCAGCGAATGCGTCGCAGCGCTGGTTTATGTTTACGATCACGCCGCGCGGGACCTCTCCAGCAAGCTGGTGAAGAATTTCCACGGCCATCACGACATGTCGCTGGCGACGTTGCACGTTCATCTCGATGACGACAGTTGTATGGAAGTCACGGCGTTGCGCGGCCAAAGCCGGGAAGTCCAGCACTTCGCCGATCATATCATCGCCGAACGCGGCGTGCGCTACGGCCGGGTGGTGATGATTCCTGCCGACAAAACCAGCAAACCGCGCAGGCCGCACAAACGGCGCAAGGGCGAATAGCCTTATAGCGCAAGATCGGCGACGCCTGCCGCCGGCTCGCATTGCCGCGGATCGATCCGTCGCCTCCCGAGATTGAAAAGGCGGCGTGATCCAGCGCGCGAGATCATGTCTTCCTCGCAGATTCCAAACAATCTCGGGAGTATCCCTCATGACGTCATTCCGGGTTTCTTCCGATAGACGCTGAGGGCGTGGGGTGCGACTGTTTGCTTCAATCAGCCGTCAGATCCGCGTGACGCGCTGCAACTGCGGAGGTGACCTGGCAGAAATGGTGAGTTGGCAGCAATAGCAACTTGGCAGCAATGATGTAGTGCCGGGGCTGAATGCACAAAAGTTGCCCCTCGCAGTGCTCACTTGGCAGTGCTCACTTGGCAGTGCTCGCTTGGGCCCATCCCGATGGGGCAGGCAGATGCGTTTGGTAAACACATCCGCATTCATTCAGCGTTTTCCATCATGATATGCGGGAGACTCAGATGTCCGATCTGATCGCAATTGTCTATCCGTCCGAAGCGAAGGCTGAAGAAGTTCGGCAGCGCCTTCTGTCGCTTCAAAAAGAATATCTGATCACAATCAACGATGCCGTGATCGCGGTTAAGGGGGCGGACGGCAATGTCAAACTCAATCAGCTGGTCAATACAACCGCGATCGGCGCTGCCTCAGGGAGCTTCTGGGGACTCCTGATCGGCCTTGTCTTCCTGAATCCCTTGATCGGCGTTGCCGCCGGAGCCGCATCGGGCGCTCTCGGGGGAGCATTGTCGGATTTCGGCATCAACGACGATTTCATGAAGCAGCTTTCCGGAAAGATCGAGACGGGAAACGCAGCTCTGTTCTTGCTGATCAAGAATATGACCGCGGACAAGGTTCTGCGAGAAATCCAGGACGCCGGCGGGACTGTCTTGAAAACGTCTCTTGACGACACCAAGGAACAGAAGCTGCGTGACGCTCTCGCAAAGGCCGCGGCGGCCCCGGCGCCCTCAACAACATAGCCGTGTGCGGCTAACCGGAGAGAGGAGGCCATAGTGGCGTTTCTCCTGAAGAAAGTCGTTGGCGTTGGATTGCTTGTCATTGGCCTGGTTGTTCTCGCGACCGGCATGGCGCTTTCGTACACGGGACTGACGGTCCTGGGAGCTGTGCTCCTCCTGGCGGGCATCGCCTCGCTCGTGCTGAAAATCATGCTTCGAAATCAGGACACGACAAACGCGTGACTCCTTCCCTCGCGAAATCGGGATCCAAGGCTTCTGTGTCACGAACATTGGAAGCGGCTCGACGAGCATCGAAAAAGAGGAAACCGCAAATGAAGTATCTGCTGGCGCTATTGTTGTTTCTTAGCGTCGAAACAACGATGACGATCACTGAAAGCCTCGCGCAAACCGGACGAGGCGCCGTGAAAGGTGCAATCATCGGCGGAGCGGTGGGCGGTCGCCGTGGCGCCGCGATAGGCGCCACCGCAGGAGCGGTCGCTGGTGCCCATCGTCGGCGTTTGCACAGTTACTACTGGCGCAATGGCCGGTGCTGGTATCGTTCCCGTAGCGGCAGATCTCATCCTGTCTCTCATCGTTACTGTCGCTGAGCAACTGCTGCCGAAGTCGGCATTTACGTTCGATTTGCGGCGCATTCTCTGACTCGTCGGCGCTTAAGGCTCTTCCCGATCGATCTCCTGGAGATATTGATGTCTAAATATAGCTTTGTAGTCGGTGTCTGTTTGGTCATGAGCGGTCTTGCCACCCCCGCCCTCGCGCAACGGCAGCCAGTCCGGGTCGGCGGCCTCACTTGTGAGACGGGTCCGAGAGTGGGGTTGGTCCTCGGGTCGCGACAGCGGATGACATGTGTCTTCCGTTCGAATGCGACAGGGCAGCGATATCATTACACAGGCAGGATAACCCGGCTGGGTCTCGATGTGGGCGTCACGGGACGCGGCAGGCTTTTCTGGGGCGTCTTTGCGCCGACCTCACATATTGGTCCAGGCACGCTGCGCGGAAACTATGTAGGGGCAAGCGGTAACGCCTCATTGATTCTCGGGCTCGGCGCGAACGTGCTGGTCGGCGGATCCAACCGTACGATTTCGTTGCAGCCGTTGTCGGTGGAAGGCCAGTTCGGCGTCAATCTGGCGCTGGGAGTCGCGGGTCTGCAGCTTCGCTAGGCGGCGCCAACCGTAGCAACGAATCCATACCGGCGGAGCGGCTGCGTTTGTGGCCGAGGCGAACGATGATTGCCTTATCGTTCTCGGATAATCGGCAATCTTTCGAGGACTCGGCGAAGCGATCATTCAACCGGCTCATGCCGCAACCTGGTGCATGCGATGGCGGGGACGGCCCGAAGCGGCGCGTGACCTTCGAAATCGCCGCCCGTGAAGGAGACCATATGTCCGATTCGACCAAAGACAGAGATATCCTTGACCGACGCGATTTCATGGCCGGCTCCATCGCCGCTGCCGGCGCGGCTGCCATTGTCATCGGCGAAGCGGGCGCGGCGAGTGCGCAGCAGAACTCGGGACAAGGCAGTACAGGATCGGGCACCGTCTACACGGGCGAAACGATCCAGGGGAGAAAGGTTGTCAGCCGGCTTGATGTCGCGGATCTGGATCCCGGCAAGAAGCATTTGCTTTACTTTCAAGGCGTGCAGGCGCCCGGCGGTCAGCATTGGTATGTTTCGGTCGTCGTGGCCAAAGGCACGAAACCCGGCAAACGCTTCACCTTGACCAGTGGCGTGCACGGCGACGAAATGAGTTCGATCCGAACCGTGCAGGCCGTGATGGAGCAACTCGATCCTGCCCGGATGTCCGGGTCGGTCATGGCAGTGCTGGACATCGCGCGCCCGGCTCTGGAGAGCATGCAGCGCCGTTGGCCCAATTCGGGGCGCGGCATCGACCTCATCGATATGAACCGCGAGTGGCCGGGCAACGAGAACGGCGCGAGCGCAACGAGCCGCCACGCCGGTCTTCTGTTCAACCGGCTTCTTAAGCCGAATTCAGATCTCGCGATCGACTTCCACACCGGAGCGACGGGTCTGGAGATCGCCGCGTTCATTATCGGTGATCGCGGCATTCCCGACGTCAAGACCATGACGGATCTCTATCCGGTCGGGCAGATGTGGGACGATGCGGCCTATCCCGGGGTTCTGCACAATGCGTTCGTCGACGTCGGCATTCCGTGCTTCACACCCGAAGTCGGCGCGGCGCGGATTCTCAATGGAGAGATGATTGCCCTGTTCGTCGAAGGCACCATGAATGTTCTGAAGCATTACGGTGTGATCGGCGGCGCGATAGGGCGTACTGCAGCGGACGCCGGCATGAAGATCGGCGACGGGGCGGCTCCAATCATCGCAACCCACGGTGGCCTCGTTGAATATCTGGCGAAGCTCGATGAGGAAGTCAAAGTTGGCCAGAAGATCGCCGTACAGCGAAATATGTTCGGCGACACCGTTGCGGAATACGTTGCTGCGCAGAGCGGGACAATGGCCGCCTACCGCACTGATGCAATGTCGGAGCCGGGGAATATCCTTGCGTTCATCATGGTGCGCCAATCGAGTTCGGCCGCTCCGCGCGGGGTGCATGCTGACAGCGAAAGTTCCTATCCCGAATAGTGGATGGACGAACTCACCGCGCGGGGTCGCGCGAGGCCTAATAGCTGCTGAGCAAAACGCTGTTGAGTGTGAGAGGCTTGTCGATCGACAGGTCGACGGGGAGCCATTGCTGCGTGTTCCCTCGCCAGCCTTCTTCGCGGGCTTCGCGGGCTTCGCGGGGCGAAATGCCGAATTCCTTTCTGAACATTCGACTGTAGGTCGATGGATCGGTAAAGCCCCACTCTTCAGCAATGCTGGAGATCGATCGTTGATCCGAACTGTCCGCCAGCATATCGCGCGTTTTGCGCAGGCGCTTGCGACGGATATAGTTTGCAATGCCGCCAACCGGCTCGAAAATCCTGTAAAGACCCGAGCGAGATATACCAAGCTCGCGGCACAGTTGATCCGGGGTCAGATGCTGATCAGCCAGGCGTTCCATGATGATCGTGGATGCACGCCTGAGCAGCGCGATGCTGATCGGTCCACGGGCTTCGGTCACATGATCCGCCGATGGTGACAGGCAGGCAGTCAGCAGGTTGGTGGTCGCCGCGGCGATGTGCGGAATATCCTGAGGCCTTAGCTCGGAAAGAGAACGATGCAGAAGAAGCAGATATTCCGTCAGGAACATCCTGGCCTCTTCGCGCACTTCAACCTTGCATGAATCGACAGAGATCAGGTTGCGGGGAAGGAAAAGCGCAAGGATGGCATCGTCCTGACTCTGGCATTCCTCTTGCGCGGCCAGACATCTCATACTCAGCTTGCCGGCCTCCATGGCGCCGTCTTTGCGGCGGGATTCCGACAGCAGCAACGACAGAAGCCAATGGTCCAGCACCGGCTTCTTCTTGTGACGCCAGCGGAGAGGATAAGCCGATCCGGGGCATTCGATGACGGCGAAAGCTATATCTCCCAGGTGCCAGACGCGTTCGCGCGCCTGAAACGAATCGTGCTCTTCTCGCAGAAGTTCGATCGCGGCAATGTCCGAGTGCCAACTGCAAAACAGATCGAACTGCTCGCCAGGCGGGGCCGAGGAGGTGTTGGTATCGACGACGCACTTCACTGTTTCGTCGATGTGCGCGTTGCTCGATGGGCCGGTCGCCAGGTGGAGCATGGGATTCCCCTACTTGCGGCTGAGTGAAAGGTTGCCAAGGGTAAGGGTTCTGTCGATCGGCTTATGGGCGTTGAGTTCGATCGGCCGTTTGCCGCTTCTGCGGTATTTCTCTCGCGCTTCCCGGGGCGTGATGCCGAATTCCTTCCGGAACATCCGGCTGTACGCGGATGGATCGGTGAAGGTCAATTCTTCGGCAATGCGGGAGATCGATCTTCGATCGAACCGGTCCGACAGCATCTCGCGCGTCTTGAGAAGTCGCTGACGGCGAACGTAGTTCGAGACGCCCCCGACTGGCTCGAAGAGCCGGTAGAGGCTCGAGCGAGATATGCCAAGGTCGCGGCTAAGCCTCTCTGGCGTCAAATCGCGATCGCCCAGTTTTCCCGCAATGATCTTGGCGGCACGATCCATGTTCACGTTATCCATGGGAGTCCGGACTTCGGCGAGGCAGTCACGCGACGGCGAGAGGCATGCTGTAACCAGACTGGTCGTTGCGCTCACGATGTTCGGAACATCGGCAATCTTGAAGGCGGACAGGGAGCGCAGCAGGAGAAGCAGATAATTTGACAGAAACTCTTTCAACTCGTCCGGTGCATTCACCCGAGACGGATTGACGGGGACTGAGGCGCTGGGAACGAGAAAGGCGATTACGCTGTCATCCTTCTCGATTTTGCTCTCATCTGCAGAAAAAGGTTCGATCCTTAACTGTCCAACCTTCGAAGCGTCCCGCGTGTTGCGAGCGCTGGGTATCGGCATCGAAAGAAGCCAATGATCGAGAAAGGCGTCCTTTCTCTTGCGCCAGCGCCGCCGACGGCCGGTCCCGGGATAATCGACGAGCAGGACCGTCATGTCTCCGAGCTGCCAGGTACAGTCGCGTACTCGAAACGAACTGTGATCCTTCTTGATGGTTTCGATGTCCGCGACGTCACCATGCCAGCCGAAAAACAGATCATGCTGTTCACTGGGTGGCGCTGAGGACGTATCCATATCGACGACGCACTTCGGGAGTTCGTCGTGACGTGCGTTCGTCGCCCGGTCGGTCGAACGATCCTCTGTGTCCATGGCAGGTCCTATCTGACGGCAAACATCTGCGTAGTGATGGTCGAAAGTCAGGATAGTTTTTGGTCTGCCCTTTCTTTTGGCGGTCCAGAGAGAAGCTTAGCCTACAGCATAAGTACTCTTGAAGTATACGAGCTGGATGAATGCTGCGAGTGCAATGTATCAAATTTTAGACACAGGGCTCGTGCCAATTTCAGATGTGGTTTTGAAACTGGCTGTGAATCAATGCCTTGATGCGAAGGCAAGATTGCTTCGGTCTTGGGTTGGATTTGAATACCTGCATTGCAGCAGGCACCGACCGCGGGCGGCTACTGGATCGCCAGATCGCAAGGCGACATGTTTTGTGACCGGCGGACCTCCGCGCCGGCGGCGCGCTTCCGGGGAATCCGGCAAGGTCGGCGAGGCGTGGAAGACCAAATTGGGTTCGCTATCCGCCGCGGGCCGAGTAGGCATTATCGGCGTCGGTATTGTTGATTGCGCCCCTTGCCGCGGCTGCAAGATGCTTCTTGAGCTTTGCGATCATGTCGGGCGTCCAATCGTGCACATCGGTTACGGCGATCCATGCATCGACGTAGTGCTCCGGCGCGTAGACATGGCCATAACCCATCGGGGTACTGGTCGCGACAGCCATGTCGACGGCAAGCTGAAGCATGGTCACGATCGGATACCATCGCAGCGCCGGTGAAACGTCCGGACCGCGCGGCTCGCTCATCCATGCGGGACGCTGATAGGCATAGCGGTAGGCGAACAGCACGATCGCGTCACTTGCATATTGCAGATAGACGACGCGCATCGCCCCCCACGGCGCATCGGCGGGGACCGTCGATCCGTTCTGGTTCATGAAGCGCGCAAAGCGGCCGTCACGGAATTGCGGCAGCCAGGCAGGCGAACCCTCGTTGCGGTTAGCGGTGATCGAGCGCCAGATTCGGCTCTCGAACGGCGGGCCGCTCCAAAGAGCCCCGGCGATAGGATCGCCGATCATATCGAACAACTCCGCCGACCTTTCGGAGTTCATGGCGCCAAGGCTGAGGCCATGCAGATACAGCCTGGGCCGAGCGGCTTTCGGCAGCGTGGTCCAGTATCCGTAGATTTCAGCAAACAGGGCGCGCGCCGCCTCTTCGCCGTACTCGGGTTGAAACATCAGCGACAGCGGGCTGTTGAGGTAGGAATATTGCATCGCTACGCTGGCAACATCGCCATCGTGGAGATATTCGACGGAATCCATCGCGGAAGGATCGATCCAGCCCGTACCGGTTGGCGTCACGATGATAAGAATGGATCGTTGAAAGCCGCCTTGCCGTTTCAGTTCGGCCAGCGCGAGTTTGGCGCGGTTGCGAATCGTATCGGCGTTGCGGAGGCCCACATAGACCCGAATGGGCTCCTTTGCAGGTCGCCCCGTCAACGCGCCGATCTGGCTGGCACTCGGCCCTGACGCCACGAACCGCCGGCCGGTTCGACCGAGTTCTTTCCATCCGACCAGCGAGGCCGCGCTTCCGGTTTTTCCAGGGGAGGTCGGCTGTTGTCGTTCGGGTTCGAACTGGGCGTCGAGTTCACGGAAGGACGAATCGAGCGCCTGAAATGTCGTGCGGACGAGGACGTTGCTGGTAATCGACCAGAACAGCAGGGCCGCCAGAAACAGGCCGAGGACGTTGGCCAGCTTGCGTGGGATGAAGCGATGAATCTGTGTGGAGAGGAAGCCGGCCGCGATCCTGAAAAGCCGCGCCGCGATGAGGATCGCCGCAAACGTGATCGCCGCAATTGCGCAAACCTTGATGGGATGAGCACTTTCGACCGGCCCCATGTCCATGACCGCGCGGATCGAATTCTGCCATCCCGCCGCCCGCCACAGAAACGTCACGACGATCACAAGGCAGACAGCCGCAACGCATGCATTGGTGATGGATCGAATTCGCTTTGAAGGTTCGGGTAGCTCGAGATAGTGCCACAGCCAACGCCAGAGCACGCCAGCAGCATAGCCGATCGCAAAGCAGGCGCCCGCGAGAGCCCCTTGCGTGAGATAATTGCGCGGGATGAGCGATGGCGTGAGCGCGGCCGCAAAGAACAGGGACCCGAGCAGAATCCCGATGCCGGACAGGGATTGCATCTGCCGCCGGATGACACCCAGTGAATATTTCCCGATGGCCACTCTGCGATTTCCCTTGGCGGGGCGACTTTTCGGCAAAAGGATCATCTCGCAGGCCCGACCACAGGAGATGAGTCCGGCACGCGCTCCGTGATGCCGCCGGTTGTTCTGGCCGGCCGCGAAACGGATTTTCGACTAACCTGTCGGTTGGTGCAACCGAACAGGAGGTTAAACTTCGAGGCTTGTGCAGAATGTTTCGCACATGCGGCACGCCGCCCAATGATGCGCGCACGCAAACGCCGCCCTTCCGCTGATAGGCAAGTCATATTGCCTTATGGTCCTGACGCCTTCACAATGTATGTTCTCGGAAGCAACGACGATATCTCCGAGGCTGACCATGGACGGCATGGCGATGGGTAAAGCCTACTTGATAGAAAGGTTGCCAGCCAACTCGGAAGGAAGCTGGGATCGGCTTTACTGGAATTATGCTTCGGATCTGCTCTTTACCGTCCGTCCTTTGAGCGCAGGGCGCTTCGTGTACGAAGCCGTCAATCCGGCCTTCGAAGCTGCCCTTGGGCCTTCATCGCAGAATGTCGAGAAACTGGACATCTTTGGCCGTATCGGGCGCGAAGACGGTCGAGTGATTTGCGATGCCTTTCAAGCGTGTCTTGCGCAGGGGGCTGAGGTCAAGATTCGCCACAGTCTCGCATTTGGCGGTTCGAAGCGGGACGTGGAGACGACCGTTATTCCGGTCATTGTCCCCATGGACGGCGCCGTCGCCCGATTAACCGGAAGTCACCGGATCTTGCGTCAGGAGCCCTTTGAGCGTGCGGTTGTCGACGAGGCCGGCGTTCTCCTGAATGTCGACCTTGTTTCCCTTCAGGAGGATATTCAGCAGCGGATTGCCTCCGAGCTGCATGATTCCACCTGCCAGCACCTGGTCGCCGCAAGTTTGGGGCTTATGCGCATCCGGTCCCACCTCAGCACCTCGGGCGAAGCAGAACGGTTGTGCAATGAAATCGATGAATCTATCGACAAGGCGCTGAAGGAAATTCGCGCATTCACGTATTTGCTGCATCCTCAGGATCTGACGGTCGACGGGCTGAAGGCGACGATCGAGAATTATGCGCACAGTTTTGCTGCGCGGACGTCGCTGCGTGTCGGCACCAGCATTTCGGCTGTCGCCGATCAACTGCCCTATGAGCATCAGCGATTGTTGCTGCGGGTCACGCAGGAAGCGCTCACCAACGTATTCCGGCATGCGAAGGCGACCGAGGTGAAAATCGCCATTGAGGCGACGGACACCGACCTTCGGCTGGCGATCCGCGACAATGGACGCGGCTTTGACGTCACGCGTACAAGGTGTGGCCCGGGGGCGATATCAACCGGGGTCGGGATTCCTGCCATGCGCGCGAGGCTGGAGCAGCTTGGCGGGACGCTCGAAATTTATTCAAATCCGACGATGCAAGATTGCGGCACGATGATATCCGCCGTGTTCGCTCACGGTCTTGCGATCAGGGTCCGTAAACGGAGAAAACCTGAGAATGCCGTGAGCACCGGCGTCACGACGCGGTGAGGCAGGCGGCCTGAGCCGGAGGCATGTATCGCCAAGCCGGACCTGAAGATTTTGTCCGGGCCGGTCCATGGGCTTTGCATGTCGGGTCGTGTCATCGCTGCGAGGGCGGCGCTGCGAGGGCGGCCGCTGTTGCCGAGGCGGATTTCGAATGCTGTGGCGCCGTCCTGCTTTTTGGGACGAGCGATCCAGTCCTGGGATTCGGTGCCATAGATACTTTTACCTAGTGGTTTATCCTGAGGTCTGGGGGCGTGCCTCCGGAGAGTTCTTGGGAAGATGAAGCGAATTCTCATAGCTGACGACCACGCCGCCGTGCGGTCCGGGCTTCGCGCGGTTCTGGAGCAGCGTTCCGGTTGGGAGGTTGTTGCCGAGGCGGCCGACGGCAGGAAGGCGCTGGAAGTGGCCCTCGAGAAACGGCCTGATGTCGTCATTCTGGATTTCTCGCTTCCGGGCATGACAGGGGTGGAGGTCGCGCGATCGCTTAGTGAGCGCGCGCCTGAAACGGAAGTTCTGATCTTCACGGTGCATGAGTCCAGAGTGCTCGCACAGGAGGCGTTTCGAGCCGGTGCTCGCGCATATCTCGTCAAGTCGGATGCAAACAAGTTGCTGCTGATGGCCGTGGAGGCATTGATGGCACACAGACCGTTCAACAGCGGACGGTTTAGCATCCAGCCGCGCCGCAAATTGAATGATGTTCGCGAGGAGCGTCAGACGCTTTCTCCGCGCGAGCAGCTTGTTGTCACTCTTGTGGCCGAGGGCCGCAGCAACAAGGAGATCAGCTCTCTGCTGAATCTCAGCGTGAAGACCACCGAAGCCCATCGGGCGACGGCCATGCAGAAGCTGGAGATCAATTCGGTCGCGGGTCTCGTACGGTATGCTGTCAGGGCGAACATGATCGAGGCGTGACCGGTAGGCGGTTTTTGTCCGGATGATCCGCAGGCTTGTGCCGCGAATTGAAGGGCAGGCGCTTCGCGCCCCTTCAGGGCATGACCAGTTTCTTGCGGATGGCGTAACGGACGAGGTCGGCCGTTGACGACATGCCGAGCTTTCGCATCGCCGATGCACGATGCGTTTCAACGGTCTTCACGCTGAGTTTCAGAATGGCGCTGATGGACTTGTTGGTGTGCCCTTCCGCAATGAGCTGAACGATGCCCTGCTCGCGCGGCGTGAGGAGAATGCTTGCCTTGTTCTGTTTGTTCGACTGATAGTGATGGAGCAGTTTCTCCATCAGGATTCCGGTGAAATAGGGCTTGCCATCCAGCAGGGCTTCGATCGCGGAGATCAGGTGTTTCCCTGCATCCGACTTGAACAGGAAGCCGCGAACGCCGGCCAGAATGGCTTCCGTCAACAGTTCCTCGTTCTCGTGCATCGTCAGGATCAGGATCTCGGTCGGCAGATCCATCGATTTGAGGCGACGGCTCACCTCGAGCCCATTCATGAGCGGCATTGAATAATCGACGATCATGATGTCGGGCCGCGTTTCGAGTGCGAGACTGATGGCCTGCTCGCCGTTGGCGGCTTCTGCACTGACGACCCAATCGGATTGCGCCTCGACGATTGCGCGAAGCCCCGATCGGACAACTTCATGATCGTCTGCTATCACGATGCGTTTCACGGCGTCGTTCCGTTTGCTGGCTCATGGTGTCGAGCGATCAGCGGCAGCGGTCAATTGCAAAACTAGATAGTTACATTGTGTCAATATCAGTGACTATCCCATAAAACCCTGAAAATTTCGGACAAATCTACCAGCCATCCAACCGGCCCCGCTGTTCAGGCAGGAAGAGCAGGGCTTGATCTTTGGGATAGCTAAATTCCGCCCGTGGCGAAGAGCAGGGGTGTTCCGCGATCATGAAAGCGAGCCCTGTTCAGCAGGGCGGGCCAACGTCCGATGCACGCGGCTGCTCTGAGGAAGACGATCAGTCGGTCGCTTTGCGCAGGCTGAGGGCGATTCCGCAGTAAGCGATGCCGGTGATGATCAGGGCGATTCCTGCAATAGCGCCGGGCATCAGGTCTGTTGTGAAAGGCAGCTTTGCTACGATTGCCGCGCTGGCGCACAACGCGATGAGTCCGGATATGGCAAACCAGTACCACCCGCTCGCGCCGCGCAATTTCAAAGAAAGCCCGATCTGAAGCAGTCCATGAATGAAGACGACAATCGCGATCAGCAGGGAGATCGCGACTGCGCCTTTGAACGGATTCAGGAACACCAGGAATCCGCCAACGAATTCAACGACACCCGTCAGTTCCTGCCAGACAAATCCGGCCCAGCTTTTCACCCAGAGCGACTGAAAAATCTTCACCACGCCGATCGCCATGAGGACAACGCCGAAGACCACGCCTGAGAGATGTGTCGAGATTGCAGGGGCCATCACAGCGGCGGCGCCGCCCACCAAAAGCACGGCCGCCAGGATGAGAAAGCTTTTCCATTTTCTCTGCTCGACCCGAACGCGAACGGAATGCGCGCTGCTGCTTTCGATGGAATCTGTCATTGCAAAAGCTCACCGATCGCTGGACTACACTAGGAAGTGTTTTCGATTTTTCAGTCTGATCGAATGCGAACCCGACCTCACGCAGAAATGGTCGACAGTGTTCTCATAACCTGATCGTCGCCTCGACTCCAGAGGATTGCAAATTTCTGAGGCGCTGTCGCCCCGTCGAACAAGGGCGAACCCGGCAACTGCGAAGGGGAGTTTGATTGTCGTCGGCAGCCGATCTATGTTTTGTGAAGCTGCTCGACATGTGGAGCGGCTGGTTTCTGATCGAGATGCTCGTGAAAGCTGAGACGCATTGCAAAAGCATTTCCTAGGATCGGGCATTCGGCTGCCGATTGTCGTCGCGGCCTTGGGACAAGCTGCACTGTCGTTCAGTGTGACATCGCTACCGATCGCGCTTGGCGGCCTCGTAAAGAGTTTTGGCGTGCCGCCGACCACAATTTCCACGGCGATCGTCATCTATGCGCTTGCGATCTCCGGGCTTGTCATGGTCGGCGCCAAACTGGGGCGTCGCTTTGGCGTGGTGCGCGTGTTTCGCATCGCGCTCATCATGTTCGCGATCGGTCAGGCGATCATGACCGCCAGCCAGACCGCGACGATGATGATGGTGGCGCAAGGTCTGTGCGGCGTGGCCGGCGCGGCGCTCGTGCCGTCGCTGGTCGTCCTCATCGCGAAATTCACTCCCGCGCCGCAGAGCGCCGCGGCTTTGGGCGTACTTGGCGCCGCCGGTGCAGCGGGAGCGGTTGCTGCGTTGCTGCTCGGCGGAATTCTCGGCACCTACGTCGGCTGGCGGCCGGCGTTCGGTCTGCTGACCGTTCTGGTGTGCGTCACGCTGGCCGTGAGCCTTCGCCTGAATGCCGATGAAGGCTTGCCCGACCTGCGGATCGATATCGTGGGGACGGTGCTCGCGGCAGGGGCAGTCGCGGCCGTTGGTCTGGGATTCAGCTTCCTGACCGATTGGGGTGGAGGGCTGGCGCGCTCGGCGGCGCCCTTCGATGTGCTTGGAATTTCGCCCGCGCCGATTTTGGTTGGGCTCGGCGTTATTCTGGGCCGGGCATTCATGGGATGGACGAAACGGCAGCGCGCCGCCGGAAAGCCTTCGTTGTTTGCTGCCGCGGTGCTGGCACAGCAGGATCAATGGGCTGCCCTCTGTGTGGTGTTCTCGATGGGAATGCTCGAGGCGATGCTGAATTTCGCGGTCCCGCTCTATATCCAGGTTGTCCAGGGTCGAACTCCCGTGGAGGCTGCGATCGCGGCCCTGCCGTTTCATCTGTCGGTATTTGTCTCGGCTCTCTTCGTGGCCCGGCTGTATGATAGATTGACTCCGCGGCAGATCGGGCGTTGCGGCTTTGGCGCCTGTGCGGTCGCGCTGCTCTGGCTCGCATTCGTGGTGAGGAACGACTGGAGCACGGCCCCGGTCATAGCGGGCCTCGCCGTGTTTGGGATCGCCAAGGGCGCGCTGGCGACGCTTGCTCTTAATATATGGGTTGCGGCGTCGCCTTCGGCGCTGTCAGGCGATGTCGGAGCGCTGCGCGGCACGACTCACAATCTGTCCGTTGCGATCGGGACCGCGCTGGCGGGAGCGATGCTGGTGGCATTGCTCAGTGTGGCAGTGATGCGCGGCGTGGACGCAAGCAGCGTATTGTCCGATCGCTTTTTGATGTCGATCGATCTCGATAACATCAACTTCATCAACAACAATCACCTCAGAACGGCGTTGGCGCAAACGAGTGCCTCGGCCGCTGAAGTCAATGAAGCCGTCCGCATCAACACCGAGGTGCGATTGAGGGCGCTCAAGGTCGGATTTCTGATCATGGGATGCCTCGCGTTGCTTGCCGCGATCCCGGCCGGCCGGTTGCCGAAGAGATTCGCTGCAAGGTGAGGCGCCTCCCTGTCAGGCGGTCCGGCGAGACCTGTCTATCCCGCCGTTCTCGACGATGAAATCGATCACCGTCTGGAGCCCGTCGCCGCGCGACAGATCGGTAAAGCCGAACGGGCGTTCGCCACGCATCCGCGCCGCATCGGCGCGCATGACCTCAAGGTTGACGTTCACATGGGGGGCAAGGTCGCTCTTGTTGATCACAAGAAAATCCGAGCGTGTGATGCCGGGGCCGCCCTTGCGCGGAATTTCCTCGCCCTGGCAGACCGAAATAACATAAAGCGTGAGGTCGGCGAGGTCCGGAGAGAAGGTGGCGGCAAGATTGTCGCCTCCCGATTCGATAAAGATCACATCGAGATCGGGAAACTTGCGGTTCATCTCGGCGATCGCCTGGAGATTGATGGAAGCATCCTCTCGAATGGCGGTGTGCGGGCAGCCTCCGGTCTCAACACCCATGATCCGGTCTTCGGAAAGGGCCTGGTGACGCGCCAGAATGAGCGCATCCTCCTTGGTATAGATGTCGTTCGTGATGACGGCGATGGAGAGCTGCTGGCGCAGGGCCTGACACAGCTTTTCCGTGAGGGTTGTTTTTCCAGAGCCGACCGGGCCGCCGATGCCGACCCGAAGAGGTCCATGATGCGATGACATGACTGTCGTCCTCATTCCGTTCAAGACCTGGCTTCAGTCATGATGATGGTGATGTGAGTGGTCGTGGTGGTGTGAGTGGTCATGATCATGGTGATGGTCATGGGTGTGTTCATGCGTGTGTTCGTGATTGTGGTGATGTCCGGGCTCGTGTCCGGCATAGGCGCCGCGCACCGGGTTAAAGGGCCCGGTGATTTCTTTCACGGTGGCGCCAAGTCCGGCGAGCATGGCTTTGATGACGTGGTCGCGCAGGATCAGAATCTTGTCGGTCTCGATTGCCGCGGGCAGATGGCGATTGCCGATATGCCAGGCGAGCTGGGCGAGATGGGCGTGATCGCGGGCCGTGATTTCGTAGAGCGGTTCGTCGGCGGCGGCGATGGTCACCACGGTGCCATCGTCAAGCACGAGCTGATCTCCTGAGGCCAGAACAACAGGTTCGGGAAAATCGACTAAAATCTTAGTGCCGTCCGTCAGTTTTATCGCCTTGCGGCGGAGGTGGCGCTCGTCGTGTTGCAACACGGCCGTGCCGGAGATCCGCGGCGCTTGCAAATCGGCTTCCCCTTGCGAGGTCGTCCGTATGGCTATGGCCCGCAACATGCTAGATCCTTCCTGTTGATATGTTGATGCTTGAGACGGCAGGTCAAGTATCTGAGACTGAAGGCCAAATGCGCTGCATTTTTTATAGACACACGAAGTGTGCCGCATTTCGTGTATGCTCTCAAGCAATCGTGCGGTCCACCCTAACATGCACGTCCTCAGTCTTGAGTTTATTCGACGGCTGCAGCTTGTGGGTTATTTCGAGCCGCGTTAAACTTCCCATTGAAGTGCATGAGTGGCGCAAAAAGAAGTTGGCGCACGACACGGCAATCGCAGAGATATAGGAGCCTTTCCTTGGATGCGGATTGTTGGTGTGCAGAGCTGGAGCTCTGGCTTGAACGGCGCGACAGCAAAACGCGGTTGGTCCGGCGTCGCCATGTGGGGCCGCTTGTCGTGCAGCGTCCATTCCATCCCGAACCGGATGGCACAGCTCATATCTATCTGCTGCATCCACCGGGAGGAGTCGCTGGCGGCGACAGGCTGGATATTGCCTGTCATCTCGAGCCGGGGACGCGTGCCGTTCTGACGACGCCCGGTGCGACCAAATTCTATCGTAGCGCGAGGGGTGCGAGCAAACAGAGAACCGTGATCAATGTCGGTGCGGGTGCCGTTTGCGAGTATCTTCCTCAGGAGACCATCATTTTCGACGGCGCCGATGCTTACGTCGAGACACGGGTGGCGCTCGCTGCCGCCGACGCGACCTATGTCGGCTGGGACTTCCTGAGTCTGGGCCGTCCCGCGGCCGGCGAGCGGTTTGCGAACGGATCGGTGCGGCAGCGTGTTGAAGTGTCGCTGGACGGTCGCCCCGTCTGGTTCGAGCGGCTTTCTCTTCAGGGCGACTCGGTGCTCGGTCGAGCGTCATTCGCATTCAACAATCAGCCCATCGTCGGCACCATGGTCTACGTCGGACCGATAGCGGAAAATGCCGCGGAGCGTGTTCGGGACAGCCTCGGAGAGGGCGCTCGCGGCATCTTCTCGGTGAGCCAGCGCGATCAGGGAGTTATTTGTCGCTATCTCGGAGAGATGATGTCCGAAGGCAAATCGCTCTTCACGCGCGCCTGGGACGTGCTGCGTGAAGCCGGCCAGGGCAAGCGAGCTGCGACGCCGCGTATATGGGCAACATAATACGAAATGTAGTTGGGAGATCAGGCAATGGAATTGTTGCCGCGTGAGAAAGACAAACTTCTGCTGTTCACCGCGGGATTGGTGGCGGAGCGACGCAAGGCGCGCGGGGTGAAGCTCAATTATCCTGAAGTCATCGCGTATATCTCTTCCGCCATTCTCGAAGCAGCCCGTGACGGCAAGACGGTCGCGGAGCTGATGTCTTACGGCGCCACGCTGCTCACACGAGACGACGTGATGGAGGGCGTGCCGGAGATGATCCACGATATCCAGGTCGAGGCCACGTTCCCCGACGGGACCAAGCTCGTCACCGTTCATAACCCCATTCCGTAGCGAGGCCGTCATGATTCCAGGCGAGTATTTCATAGAGGACGGTTCTATCGAGCTGAATGCGGGCCGGCAGAAATGCACGGTCGACGTTGCGAATTCCGGCGACCGTCCCATTCAGGTCGGTTCTCACTATCATTTCTATGAAACAAACCGCGCGCTCGTGTTCGATCGGGACAAGACGAAGGGATTTCGTCTCGACATTCCGGCGGGCACGGCGGTTCGCTTCGAGCCCGGCCAGAACCGCACCGTCCATCTTGTGGCCTTGGACGGTGATCGCAAGGTCTATGGATTCAACGCCAAGATCATGGGCAAGTTGTAGGAGAGGTCGATGGTTACAGTTACACGTCAGGCCTATTCAGACCTCTACGGCCCAACGACCGGCGACCGGTTGCGCCTTGCCGACACCGAACTGATCATCGAAATCGAGAAGGACCACACCGTATATGGTGAGGAAGTGTCCTTCGGAGGCGGCAAGGTCATTCGCGATGGCATGGGTCAGGGTCAGCGCTCAGCCCGCGAGGTCGCGGACCTCGTCATCACCAACGTCATCATCCTCGACCATTGGGGCATCGTCAAAGCCGATGTCGGCGTCAAGGACGGTCGTATTTCCGGCATCGGAAAGGCGGGCAATCCCGATATCCAGCCGGGGGTGACGATTATTATCGGTCCGGGCACCGACGTCATCGCGGGCGAAGGAAAAATCCTGACGGCGGGTGCCATCGACACCCATATTCATTTCATCGCGCCGCAGCAGGCGGAGGAAGCTCTGTCCAGCGGCACGACCACTCTTGTGGGAGGCGGCATGGGCCCGACTGTCGGGACGCTCGCAACCACAGTGACGCCGGGTCCTTGGGCGATTCATCGCATGCTGGAAGCGGTCGAAGCGTTGCCGATCAACGTCGGCCTGCTTGGCAAGGGGAATGCCAGCCTTCCCGAGCCGCTGCGCGAGCAGATCCGCGCGGGTGTTGTCGGCCTCAAGCTGCACGAGGATTGGGGCACGACGCCTGCCGCGATCGACAATTGCCTCACTGTGGCCGACGAACAGGACATCCAGGTCGCCCTGCATACCGATACCCTGAACGAAAGCGGTTTCGTACGTGACAGTTTCGCGGCGATGAAGGGGCGGGCCATCCATAGTTTCCATACCGAAGGCGCCGGCGGCGGCCACGCGCCCGACATCATTACGGCGGCGGGCGAAGCGAACATCCTGCCGTCCTCGACCAATCCGACGCGGCCTTACACCATCAACACGGTCGACGAACATCTCGACATGCTGATGGTCTGTCACCACCTCAGCCCGCAGATTCCGGAGGATGTCGCCTTCGCTGAATCGCGCATCCGCAAGGAGACGATCGCCGCGGAGGATATTCTTCACGATCTCGGCGTGTTCTCGATGATGTCGTCGGATTCGCAAGCCATGGGCCGTATCGGCGAAACCACTCTGCGGTGTTGGCAGACCGCTCATAAAATGAAGGTCCAGCGCGGGCCGTTGCCGGAAGACAGTGGGCGCAACGACAATTTCCGCGTCAAGCGCTATGTGGCGAAGCATACGATCAACCCCGCCATCACTCATGGTTTCGCTCATGAGATCGGCTCCATCGAGGTTGGCAAGCGCGCCGATCTCGTGCTCTGGAAGCCGGCGTTCTTTGGCGTGAAACCGTCGCTCGTGTTGCTTGGCGGCATGATCGCCACAGCCCCGATGGGCGATCCCAACGCCTCGATTTCGACGCCGCAGCCGGTGCACTACCGGCCGATGTACGGAGTGCTCGGCCGCGCCCGCGGCTCGACCGGCGTCACCTTCGTTTCCAAGGCGGCGCTCGATGACGATATCGGCGGCAAGCTCAAGCTCAGCAAGCAGCTTGTCGCGGTGCGGGGCACCCGCGCCATTCGCAAGAAAGACATGATCCACAACGGGCTCACGCCCAAGCTGGAGGTCGACCCGCAGAACTATCAGGTGCGTGTCGATGGGCAGATCATCACCTGCGAGCCGGCCCGCGAACTGCCCATGGCGCAACGATACTTTCTCTTCTGAAGACGCCCCCGGAGAACGGGGGTGATTTTGTCGAGAGTCGGGGGTGTCTGGTGCGTTTAGACCAGTTTCAGAATCATGCTGCCTTGGGCTTCGTCGACTGGACGCTCCGCGGCGTGGGCCAGGTCGTCTTTCAGAACAATCCGCTGGCGGGCCTCGTCATTCTGATTGGCCTGCTGGTCAACTCGTGGATTTATGCGGCGATCTGCATTGTCGGCGTGGTCGCAAGCACATTGACGGCTATGGTTCTCAAGGCCGACAAGGCGCTTATTCGAGACGGGCTGTTTGGCTTCAACGGCGCGCTGGTCGCGCTCGCGCTCGTTGCGTTCACGAGCGAGGATTTCCGGGCCGGCGCGGTACCGTCCGTCGCCATGCTGGTTTATCTGATCAGTGCGGCGGCGCTCACTACCATGGCGTTCGCCAGCATGGCCGCGCTGCTCGGCCCGCACAAGGTCGCGCCATTGACCATGCCGTTTGTGCTCGTGGGCTGGCTCTTTCTGTTTGCCGTCCTGAAGTTCGACGCCATCGACGCCGGACCAATGGCGAAGCCGGTCTCGCCGGACCAGTTTTCCTACACGACGCCTTACGATTTCCGGACGTGGTACGAGGGGATCGGCACGTCGATCGGCCAGATATTCTTTCAGGACAACTGGATCTCCGGCTATATGATTATCGCCGGCATCGCGATCAGCTCACGCATCAGCGCGGCCATGGCGTTTCTCGGCGCGGTGGTGGGCACGCTGATCGCCGTGCTTTTCGGCGGGCCGGAAGGCGCCATCCGTGACGGCCTGTTCGGCTACAATTCTGCGCTCACCGCGATTGCGCTCGGCGGCTTCTTCCTAGTCATGACCTGGAGCAGCTTCTTCTACGCAGTATTCGGCGCGATCGTTTCAGCATGGCTCTGGGCCTCGATCGCGATTTTCCTGAAGCCGATCGGCATGCCCGTGCTGACGTCGACCTTTGTCCTCGTCACTTGGATCATGCTGATCGGCCAATATGCGTTCAAGGCGCTGGTGCCCGTGCCGCCCGCCGAAGCGACGACGCCGGAAGACAATCGACAGCGTTACCTCGCGCAGAGGTAAGTCGGATCAGGAGCGGAACAGCCGGCTGTACTGGGTCTCATGCCAGGCGCTGGCCATGGCCATCCTTGGCGCCACATTGCCGATGTCGTCATCGCGGAGCGAGGCCGCATTCTCGGCCGCTCGTTCGATGACCTGTACCGCCGCGATCAGGACCCGCTGGCCTGCGGTATGGCCGAGCGGCACCAGGCGGATGGCGGCCGCGACCTGCGCCTCGACGACGCTCCACATCAGCCCCTTGAGTGCATCGGCGGGTGCGACCCGCCAATGATGCGTGGCGATGGCGAACATCGCCGGATAGGTGACGGCCCGGCCGGGATCGCGGCGCGCCAGAGGGACCTCCAGATCGAGCAGCAGACGATGGAGGGCTTCGCCCATCCGCCTGTCCTCAAGCGCAAGCTCCCGGCTTTCGCGGCCGGCCGCAAGCCAGGCGTCCAGGGCAAGGAATTGCTCGCTGTCATCCTGTTTCAGCGCGTGAACCATGCGCCAGAACAGGGCGCCGTCGAGCACCGTATAGCTGTGCTCGAGCGTGCCGAACACCCAATCGCGCACGCCGGCTTCGTCTTTCACGATGCCTGAGTGAACCGCCCATTCGAGGCCGCGCGAATAGGAGAATGCGCCGACAGGCAGGCTCGGACTGACAAGGCGCAGGAGTTGAAGCGGCAGGCCTCCGGGGCCGTCGTGGAAAACCACCTGTATTCTCCCATTCGCGGCTCGTTGCGCGCCCGGACAAGTCCTTCAGCTAGAACGAGCCAAACATCGACCCCAGGATGAGAACGACCACGAGCGAAATAATCACGCTGACGATCACGGTCATTACCATATCGAGATAGCTTCCGGCATGGGTTTGTTTGCTGATCTGCAGCAGCAGGAGCACAGTGCCGTTGTGCGGCAAGGCATCCAGTGTTCCTGCGCTGATCACCGTCAGGCGATGCATCAGGGCAGGATCGATGCCATGCTCGAGCGCCATGCGCATGTACTCGCTGCCGAGCGCATTCAGCGCGATGGCCATTCCGCCCGACGCGGTACCTGTGAGTCCGGCCAACACGTTCATGGAAACAACGAGCGATGCCAGCGGTCCGCCGGGGATATGCAATGCCGCGTCGCGAACGACGGCAAATGCGGGCATCGCGGCGACCACAGCGCCGAAGCCCACAAGGCTGGCAATCGTCATGATCGGCAGGACCGAGGAATTCGCGCCGGCATCGAGGCTTTCCCGCAGCGCCGAAAGCCGCTGATAGTTGACGGCGATGAGGGTCAGGATCGCGGCTGCGAGCGCAATGAGAACCGACCACACGCCGATCAAACCTCCGACATCCAGATTCCATGGATCGGCGGCGAGGAAGGAAAAGTCGATGCGCGGAAAGATGACGAGCGCCATCATGAAGTTGACGATAATGACGACGAGGAGCGGCAACAGGGCGAAGAAGAAAGGCGGCCGTTGGTCCGCGCGGTGGCCGTGGGTCAGTTCTGCCGGGTCGAAATCGCCTGACAAGGTCGCCTGTTCGCGGACCTTCTCGTCGATCACGGGCGCTTCGGCATCCTCGACATATATCTCGCCGGCCTTGCGGGCCGCAGCCTCCGCCCGCGCCAGCCACCACATGCCGAAGGCAAAAGTGACGATGGACGCGATGATGCCGAGGCCCGGCGCCGCGAACGTTGTGGTGCCGAAATAGGGCATCGGAATCGCGTTGTTGGTTGATGGTGTTCCGGGGAGCGCCGACATCGTGAAGGTGAACGCGCCGAGTCCGATCGCGGCCGGCATCAATCGGGCGGGGATGTTCGCCGCCTTGAACATTTCGCGGGTCATCGGAACCAGGACGAAGAACGCGACAAACACGCTGACCCCGCCATAGGTCACCACTGCGGACGCGAGGACCACTGAAAGCATGGTGCGCTTCGTTCCCAGCCGATCCGTGAGAAAGCGTGCGATCGAGGTGATGGAGCCGCTGTCATCCATCAGCTTGCCGAAAATTCCTCCGAGCAGGAACAGCGGAAACCATCGCGCGACGAAGCTGGCGGTGCCGCCCATGAAAGTCTGGGTCCAGTGAGCAAGAAGGGGCTCGCCTGAAATCAAGGCAGCGAGCAGGGCCGCGGCGGGCGACAGGAGGAGAACGCTCCAGCCCCGGTAGGCGAACCACATCAAAAGTGCGAGTGCCACCAATATCCCGAGAAGCCCCATGATTCAGACCTTTTTGCTAAATTTGTTTCAAGGCGGCAGCGACGTTCCAGTGAGTTATGGCAATGACAGGATTCGACGTGGAGCACCCGCAGAAGGACTGCAAGTGATCTCGCGCAAAGTAGCACGCCGGATATCGTAACGTAACTATCGTCACGCGCGTAATCGGGCGAAGCAAGAGTTGAGTGCGATGGCGCGCTGCAACGGCGCTCGGATTGCAAGCTTGCGTCTCACGAAATGATTGTCGCGTTGCGGGGCGAGAGACGCCGGAGCCGCTGCGTTCAAAATTGACCGTGCGTCCCGAAAATTGACCTCACGTCCAATTGCGGGGCAAGCGTATCACGTCGGCGCATGATCGTTCTTGTGATACACCTGTCGGTCAAGTACGTCTGGCTTTCACGTTCTGAATTTACGTGAGGGTGCGAGAATTCAATTCGCAGTCCTTGCATGATCGTTCTGGGCGGAGTGGCGTAGCATGGATATTTCCTCACGACTGCGACCCATTCCCTGCAGATGCAGCCTGCTGATCGCTGCGTTTCTCTTTTCCCTCGGGGTTCCGGCGGTCTTTGCGCAAGCGCCGTTGCCTGCTGTGAGTGTCACGCAGGTCGAGGTGAAGGACGTGTCCCCCGCCTCTGAATTCGTTGGGCGCGTCGAGGCCGTGAATGCCGTCGATATCCGCGCGCGGGTCGAAGGGTTCATCGAGGCGCGGCCTTTCAAGGAAGGACAAACGGTTCGGGAAGGGGACGATCTCTTCATTCTGGAGAGGGCTCCTTATGAAGCCGCTCTTGCGGCCGCCAACGCCAATCTCAAAGGCGCGCAAGCCACGCTGGAGGATGCCGAAAGGAGAGTGCAGCGCAATCAGGACCTGCGCCGCTCCCAGACCGTTTCACAGGTGACGCTGGAAGAAGCGCAAACCGCCCGCGACACCGCGCAAGCCAGCGTGCTGGCCGCCGAAGCCAACGTGCGCAAGGCAGAACTCAACGTCGGATATACAGCCATCAAGACGCCCATCACCGGCAGGATTGGCGCCGCTGCTTTCTCGGTGGGAAGCCTCGTCGGACCATCTTCCGGTGCTCTGGCGCGCGTGGTCCAGATCGACCCGATTCGAGTCGTCTTCTCGGTGAACGACCGGACCATTCTCGACTTGCGCGAAAGCGTGACTGATTTCGACGAACGCAAGGTCGCCGGCTCGTTCGTGCCGACGCTTCGGCTGTCCAATGGCCGTGATTATCCTATCAAGGGTACGATTGAATTTATTGGCAACGAGATCGATCAGGCCACGGGCACGCTTCCGATCAGGGCGCGCTTTCCCAATCCGGATGGCGTGCTTGTGCCGGGCCAGTTCGTGACGATCACTGTCCGCCCCGCAAATCCGCAGACCCGCCCCGTCGTTCCCGTCGGCGCGGTGCAACTGGATCGGCAGGGGCGGTTCGTGCTGCTTCTGGACGAGAGCGGAAAAGTTGCGGAGCGCCGCATCAAGACCGGCGCGCAGCTTGGGCAAAACTGGATTGTGGAGGACGGGTTAAAAGGCGGCGAGAAGGTTATCGTGCAGGGCTTCCAGAACGCCCGGCCGGGTGCGGCCGTGCGGGTCGTGCCGGCGGCGGGGCGCTGACGGCCGATGATCTCCTTCCTGTTCATAGATCGGCCTCGTTTCGCGATGGTGATCGCGACAGTGACGACGCTCGCCGGCCTGCTCGCCCTGAGCCAGATTCCGGTCGCGCAGTTTCCCCCGATCACTCCGCCGGAGGTCCAGGTCACCGCCAGCTATCCGGGCGCCAACGCCGAAGTCGTCATGGACAGTATCGGCGCGCCCATCGAGGATCAGGTCAACGGCGTCGAGAACATGCTCTATATGTCCTCGTCGAGCACGAACAATGGCGGCTACTCGTTGACCGTCACCTTTGCGATCGGGACCGATCCCGCCATCGCGCAGGTGAACGTGCAGAACCGCGTTGCGCTGGCGACGCCGCGATTGCCGCCAGTGGTGACCCAGACCGGCGTTTCAGTGCGCAGCCGCTCCACCAGCATGCTGATGGGCGTGGCGATCTATTCGCCCAAGGGCACGCATGACGATGTTTTCGTCAGCAATTATGCGTCCATCAACGTGCGCGACGCGCTCGCCCGTGTTTCCGGCGTTGGCGAGGCCGGCATCTTCGGGCCGGTCTACAGCATGAGAATCTGGATGAATCCGGATCGCATGCAGGCCCTCGGGATCACGGCATCGGATCTGACGGCCGCGATACAATCCCAGAACGCGCTGGCGTCGGCCGGCGTCGTCGGCTCGACGCCCGCCCCGCAGGGGCAGCAGTTGCAGATGACCGTGATGGCGCGGGGCCGACTTACCAGTCCCGAGGAGTTCGGCAATATCGTTGTGCGCACGAACGCCGACGGGGCCATCGTTCGCCTTCGCGACGTGGCGCGCACCGAACTCGGCGCGCAATCTTACGACACCTCGTCGAACTTCAACGGGCGTCCCAGCGCGACGCTGGTGATCTACCAGTCTCCCGATGCCAACGCATTGGCCGTGTCGAGGGCCGTCAAGGCGGAACTCAGCCGTCTCTCGGCACAGTTTCCCGACGACATGGCCTATTCGGTGGTGTTCGATACCACATCCTTCGTCAGCGCCACGATCCATGAGATCCTGATTACGCTGTTGATCACGTTCCTTCTCGTCGTGCTCGTCACTTACATTTTCCTGCAGGATTGGCGCGCCACGCTCATTCCCACGCTGACGATCCCGGTCTCGCTGGTGGGCGGGTTCGCTGTGCTGTACATGCTGGGCTATTCCGCCAACACCATTACCTTGTTCGCAATCGTGCTTGCCATCAGCCTTGTGGTCGACGATGCGATCATCGTGGTCGAGAACGTGCAGCGCGTGATGAAGGAAGATGGCGTTGCGGTCGCCGACGCCACGCGCCGCACGATGGAGCAGGTGACGGGGCCGATCATCGCGACCACGCTCGTGCTGGCTGCGCTGTTCGTGCCTGTTGCCTTCCTGGCTGGAATCGTGGGGCAGCTTTACCGGCAGTTCGCCGTGACCATCCTGATCACGATCGTTCTCTCGACAGTCAACGCCCTGACCCTCAGCCCGGCGCTGTGTGCCTTGCTGCTGCGTCCGCCGAGCGACAATCGCGGGCGCGTCTTTCGCGCTTTCAACGATGCGCTCGACACGTCTCGCACGTGGTATCTTCGCATGCTGTCGTGGTCGGGCCGGCGTCTTGTGTTGTCCTTGGCCGTGCTGGCCATGATCTGCGGCGGCACCTACGGATTGTTCCGGATCCTGCCGACCGGATTCATTCCCTCGGAGGATCTCGGCTACTTCTTTGTCAACGTGCAACTGCCGAACGCGGCGTCGCTGGAGCGAACCGACGCCGTGCTCGGTGACGTCACCAGGATCCTGCGCCAAACGGCCGGCGTCGATAATGTCATCAGCATATCCGGCAACAGCTTGATCGGCGGCGGCGGTCCCGACGTCGGTATGGTTATCGCCGCGCTCAAGCCATGGGACGAGCGGAGCGCTGCCGAAAGTATCGGTGGAATCCTCGCCAACCTGCGGGCTCAATTCGCCGGAATTCCGGCAGCCACGATCGTGCCGTTCAATCCGCCGGCCATTCCGGGGCTTGGCACGACCGGCGGCTTTGACATGCGCGTCCAGGCGCGCGCGGGGCAGAGCCAGGAGGACCTCGCTGCGGCCACACGCAGCCTGGTGTTCAAGGCCAACCAGACGCCCGGTCTTGCCGGCGTGTTCAGCACCTTTTCGGCGGACGTCCCGCAAGTCTATCTCGATATCGATCGCAAGCGCGCGGAGTTGCTCGGTGTCTCGCCGGCGACGGTCTTCGCCACCCTGCAGGCCCATCTCGGCTCGGCGTATGTCGGTGATTTCAACATCTTCTCGCGGGTCTATCAGGTTCGCATCCAGGACGAAGCGAACTTCCGCGGGCAGGTGGACGACATTCAGCGCCTGCATGTTCGAAGCCAGACCGGACAACTCGTGCCGCTGCGATCGATCGTCACGACATCGACGTCCTTCGGCCCCAGCACCATCAGCCGCTATAACCTCTTTCCTGCGGCGTCCATCAATGGACAGGCCGCCGCCGGCGCGAGCACCGGCCAGGCCATTGCCGCCATGGAAAACCTGGCGAATGCGAGCCTTCCGGAGGGCTTCAGCTTCGAGTGGACCGGATTGGCGCTGCAGGAGCGGGAGGCGGGTCACCAAACCCTCGTCATTCTCGTGATGGGGATCGTCTTCACCTATCTCTTCCTGGTCGCTCAGTATGAGAGCTGGAGTATTCCCACCGCGGTCATGCTTGCTGTTTCGGTGGCTGTTCTGGGCGCCTTGGGAAGCCTGTCTCTCGCGCGTATCCCGATCGATGTTTATGCCCAGATCGGATTGGTCCTCCTGATCGGACTCGCCGCGAAAAACGCCATCCTCATCGTGGAGTTCGCTAAGCACAAGCGAGAGGAGGGGATGGGAATCCTCGAGGCCGCGGCTGAAGGCACCGCACAGCGTTATCGGCCGGTTCTCATGACCGCCTTCGCGTCGGTCCTTGGCGTTGTGCCGCTCGTTGTCGCGACCGGCGCAGGGGCTGCCAGCCGTCGGTCGATCGGCATGACGCTGTTCGGCGGGTTGTTGATTGGAACGTTGATCGGCCTCGTTCTCATTCCCACCCTGTATGTGATGGTCCAGACAGTTCGCGAACGTGCGAAGGCCCGGCTGTTCGGCGATAAGGACCCGGCCCGGCAGCGGTCGTAGCAGCAGTGCGATTGACGGAATGAACTCAACGAGGAGCTTGCGAACGCGGACGCAGCAGATAGATCGCGGAAATCGCTTAAGTAATTGATTTTATATAATTTATGACTTCCTGCACTGTGGTCGGAAGTTCGAGTCCTTCCCGGGATCGTCATCGGCGCGCGCCACATGCGGCGCTCGCGAGCAGGGCCAGCGCAGCCATCGCCGACAGTTTCCGCCCGCATCACCCTTACGGGTAGCTGGTCCCATGCCGAACACGCCAGCGATACTCGCGCACATTATTGATCGCGGCCACGGCCGTTTTTCTTTTCACGCCAAACGCGCGATCCGTTCGCCGGATGCTGTCGCGTGGGCCGGGATGATTTCAGAAAGATCGGAGACCTCCGATGTGGTGGCTGGTCGTTTTCTTCCTTGCGTTGCTTCTTGGAGGCAGCGCCGCCATCGCCGATCAGGTTGTCGTGCGCGGCACCGCGGGCATCATCAACTATCAACTCCAGACATCGCTCAACAGTTTCGGAACGTCGTTCGCCGAGCGGAATCGTCTGGCCGATGAAAGGAAGTCCAGCATCGCCGGGTTGCGCCGCCAGCTCGAGGCCTGCGGCACTTGCTCCGACCGCAAGCGGATCGAGGACGAGTTGCGGCACTGGACGGCTCTCGACGAGGTCATTCATGACGCGGAAAAGATCGCGGTGCGTGCCGTCGGGCTGGAAAAATACGGCGATTTCGACGGAATTCGCAAAGGCCTGGCCGAGTTTCTGACCAACAAGGATTTCAGGCCTTCCGAAGCCGAGAAGCGCAAATGGGCCTATCAGGCTGCGGGCAAGGCGGCCATTGACTTCTGCAGCGCGCTTTCGAGACAGGCGAAGGAAACGCCGAGAAACCATCCGCTGCTGGAGCGCTGTCTGGCGGAGAACACGCCGCAATTCATTGTGCTTCAGGACACGGCCGGAAAGGCATTCTGCGCGTCGCTCAAAATCAGCGGGCGGGGCTATTCGGAAGGCAAACGACATGTCTTCACCAATGAATGCCTGGACTGGAATCTTCCGACCTCGCGGCTGCAGATTCTGGCGAAGCGCATGGATTATCCGGTGAGAGAGCCAGCCAGCGTCGTGGCGGGCTGGTGCGATCGCATCGGAGCGCCTCGCATGCCGACCGACAAGATCGGTTACCAGCGGCAGCAGGAGCGGCGGGCTCAGCTCGATGCTTGCACCGCCAGGTTCAACGTCGCGGACCTGATCCGCCAGCGCGATGCCGCCGAAAAACTCTGCCAGCAATATCGGGCGCCGGACGCCGTGGATGCCGGCTTGGATGCGATCGCCTGCCTCTATGAAAAGGATCCTCTGCGGCGGATGAAAATGGAGCACGACGTATCGCAGGCCGAAGAAACCCGAGGTTTCCTGAACAGGTTTGGCGGCCGAAAATGAGGGGCGGGCTGTTCGGATTTGCGGTTTCGGCGAATCGGGAAAGCCTGCGGCGACAGGCCGCGAGGTGCCTCCGGGAGGCGGTTCGGCGACGCGCAGGGGCGTCCGACCCCTGTTTTTGAAGGCTTCCAGGCCCCGGAAAGCCGCGAACCGCATAAAAATAGGGGTTTTCCCGCGATTTTAGTGGAGCGAATCAACCGACGGCGTTGAAATCGAGTATTGTCAGCCACCCGAATCAACGGAGTCGAAATGGCAACCCAACTTTCAAAGTCCCAGCTCATCGAAAAGATGGCTGAAACGAACGAGCTTTCCAAGAAGCAGGTCAAGGGCGTCCTCGAGTCGCTGGCCTCGATCGGCTACAAGGAGCTGAAGAAGAACGGCGTGTTCCTTGTCCCCGGTTTCGCCAAGTTTGTCGTCATCAAGAAGCCGGCAACGAAGGCGCGCAAGGGCACCAACCCCTTCACCGGCGAGCCGATGACCTTCAAGGCCAAGCCGGCCCGGAAGATCGTGCGCGCGCGTCCGGTCAAGGCCGCGAAGGACGCGGTCTAAGCGACACAGCGAAGGCCTCGACAGAGGCCTTCGCTCTTTATCGGCCGGGTAACGCTCCCGTCCGCCGGCGTGGCCGTCTACCGTAGACCGTCATCATAGCCGCCTCTCGGGCCGCCATCACAGGCCTGCCGCGCAGGCCGATGCATCATCCATCGCTCATCAATTTGTGACCTCGCCGGGGGAAACCATCCCGCCTCCGAATGATTAAGCTTGTGCCCGTGCCGGCAACGGCGCGGGCTTTGGCGTGCCCTTCTGGCACGTCGCGGCTTCCTCATCGGGGCGAGAAAAATTGGCATCACGTATCGAAGACTACGCTCTCATCGGCGACTGCCAGACTGCTGCGCTGGTCGGTCGTGACGGGTCGATCGACTGGCTGTGCTGGCCGAAGTTCGATTCCGAAGCCTGCTTTGCGGCGCTGCTCGGCTCGAAAAACAACGGGCGCTGGCTGATCGCGCCCAAGGCGAAGCCGAAATCGGTGAAGCGCCGCTATCGCGGCGAGACGCTGATCGTCGAAACGACGTTCGAATGCGAGGACGGCGCGGTCACGCTGATCGACTTCATGCCGCCGCGCGGCGAGGCGTCGGATGTGGTCCGGCTGGTGCGCGGCGAGCGCGGCACCGTCGCCATGACCATGGAGCTGGTGCTGCGCTTCGGTTCGGGCTCGAACATCCCGTGGGTGCGACGCCTGAAGGATGGCGCCCTGCTGGCGGTGGCGGGCCCCGACATGGCCGTGCTTCGCACACCGGTGCGGACGAAGGGCGCCGGCATGACCACAGTGGCGGAGTTCGATGTCAGCGCCGGCGAGACCGTCCCCTTCGTGCTCACCTATGACCCGTCGCATCTGCCGGTGCCCAAGCCGATCGATCCGGATCACGCGCTGGCCGATACCGAAGCGTTCTGGACCGAGTGGTCGGACGCCTGCGTCTACAAGGGCCGTCATCGCGATCTCGTGCATCGTTCGCTGATGACGCTCAAGGCGTTGACCTACGCGCCGACCGGAGGCATCGTCGCGGCGCCGACCACCTCGCTGCCGGAAAAGCTCGGCGGCTCGCGCAACTGGGACTATCGCTTCTGCTGGTTGCGCGACGCGACGTTCACGCTGCTGGCGCTGATGAACGGCGGTTATCACGAGGAAGCCGTGGCCTGGCACAACTGGCTGCTGCGTGCGGTCGCCGGCGCGCCGTCCGAAATGCAGATCATGTACGGCATCATGGGCCAGCGGCGGCTGCTCGAATGGGAGGCGGACTGGCTGTCCGGCTACGAAGGCGCCAAGCCGGTGCGCTTCGGCAATGCCGCGCACGCCCAGATCCAACTCGATGTCTACGGCGAACTGATGGACGCATTCTATCAGTCGCGTATGGCCAAGATTCAACTCAACGGCGTGACGTGGGGGATCGAGCGGGCGCTGCTGAAACATCTCGAGAAGATCTGGGACCGCACCGACAGCGGCATCTGGGAGCGGCGCGGGCCGGGCCGGCACTACGTCTTTTCAAAGGTGATGTGCTGGGTGGCGTTCGATCGCGGCATCAAGAGCGTCGAGCATTTCGGTTTTGACGGCCCGGTCGATGAGTGGCGCGCGATCCGCGACGAAATCCACGCCGACATCTGCGCGCGCGGCTTCGACCAGCACGGCAACACTTTCGCCGAATCCTACGGATCGCACATGCTGGACGCGAGCCTGCTGCTGCTTCCCGCGGTCGGCTTCCTGCCGATGTCGGATTCGCGCATGTCCGGCACCATCGCCGCGATCGAGAAACATCTGATGCGCGACGGGTTCGTGATGCGTCACGATCCGCGCGAACTGGAGCCGCACGAGAGCGAGCCGGTCGAGGGCGCGTTTCTCGCCTGCACGCTGTGGCTCGCCGATGCTCATGTCATGGCGGGCGATATCGACAAGGCGCGGGAGCTGTTGCGCCGCGTGGCGAACGTCGCCAACGACGTCGGGCTGTTGGCCGAGGAATATGACGTCGTCGCTAAACGGCAGGTCGGAAACTTCCCGCAGGCGCTGACCCATATCGCGCTGATCAACACCGCGCAGAATATCTACGAGGCGATGAATTCGGCGAAGAAACCGGCGGTCCAGCGCGGCTCCTGATCAGGACTGCCGGGCGAGAATGGCGTCCACGGCCCGGGCGAAACCGTCGTTCTCGTTCGACGCGGTGACGTGGCCGGCTTTGGCCTTGATCGGGTCGGCGGCGTTGCCCATGGCGAAAGAGATCCCGCTGGTGGCGAACATCGGCAGGTCGTTGGACATGTCGCCGATGGTGGCGATGTCATCCCGCGCGATGCCGAGCCGCTCGCCCATCATGGTTACGAACGTTCCCTTGTCGCGGCCGGGCGGCGTCACGTCGAGATAGTAGTTCTGCGAGCGTGCGGCATGCGCATCGGTGCCGAGCAGGCCCTGCAGTTCGGCCTCGCATCGCGCGAGGAGATCGAAATCGCCGCTGACGCCGACGATCTTGCAGATGCCGGCGGGCGGCGCGGCGCCGGGAGCCAGCCGCGCCGGCGCGGTCTCGATGGTCCTTTGTTCGTGCGGCACGTAGCGGCCGTCGTCGCGCTGAATCAGCCACTGGCTGTTGGTGAACAGCCAGACGTCGATGCCGTTGCGGGCGAACAGCGCCACGCTTGCGGCGGCGGCGCGCGGCGGAATGGTGGCCTGGTCGAGGACGGTCATGTCCGGCATGACGAGCGAACTGCCGTTGAACGGTCCGATCGGCAGGTCGAGCTTGAGCGGCGCGCACAGCATCCGCATGCCGAACGGCGGACGGCTGCTTGTGACGGAGAACCGGATGCCGCAGTCGCGCAGCGCTTGCACCGCCGCGACGGTTGCGGGCGTGAGGCGCTTGTCGCGGGTCACCAGCGTGCCGTCGACATCGGAAATCACCAGGCGAATCTTCGTCATGATGCTTTCGCCTCCGCGATCGGGGAGCCGAGCCGTTCGACGATGGCCGAAACGATCTCCGCCACCGTGCCGTCGATGGACACGACGATGACGCCTTCATCCGGCCCCGGCTCTTCGAGCGTGCCGAACTGGCTCGCGAGCAGCGACGCTGGCATGAAATGATGGTCGCGGTGCGACAGCCGCTGCGCGATCAGCTCCTGCGTGCCCTTGAGATAGACGATGCGGACATCGCTTCGGCCGTGCACCAGCACGTCGCGATAGGCGCGTTTGAGGGCCGAGCAGGCGATGATCACCGGCGTGTGCGCATCTGCCTTGCGGTCGATGGCTGCGGCGATGGCGTTCAGCCACGGCCAGCGGTCGTCGTCGGTCAGTGGAATGCCGGCATGCATCTTCGCGACGTTTGCCGCCGGGTGGTAGGCGTCGCCGTCCTCGAACGTGAAGCCGGTCCGCTCGGCGAGCGCCGCGCCGACGGTGCTTTTGCCCGAGCCCGACACGCCCATCAGGATGATGGCCGAGATGCCGGAAAGGGATGGAGGCGACAGAGTCATGGGCGCTCGCGCATCAGGGGGTGGCCGCTTCGTCGAGCAGCCAGATTGTCTTGCCGTGGGCCGCGCCGGCCCGCGCCGCGGGCAGGTTCTCGCCGGACAACAGGCGGGTCATGATCGCTGCCTTGTCGTGGCCGGAGACCAGAAACAGCATCTCGCGGGTCGAGCCCAGCGCCTCGAAGGTCAGCGTGACGCGCGGCACGAACGGCGCGACGTTGGCCTGCGGCACGCCGACCACCCAGCGATCATGGACGCTGAGCGCCGACATGCCGGGAAACAGCGAGGCTGTGTGGCCGTCGGGGCCGATCCCCATCAGCACCAGATCGAACAGCGGCGCGCCGGGGCCGCCTTGCGCGGCACGGAAGGCGCGCAGATCGTCCTCGTAGCGCCGTGCCGCGTCGTCGGGCGTCGGCGCGGCGGTATCGATGAGATGGACGTTTTCGGCGGGCGCGCAGGCATCGAGAAAGGCGCGGCGCGCCATACCGCCGTTGCTGAGCAAATCGTTCTCCGGCACGAAGCGGTCGTCGGTCAGAAACCAGTGCACGCGCGGCCATGGAATGCGTTCGCGCCACGGCGTTGTCGCCAGCAGTTCGTAGAGCCGCGCCGGCGTCGAGCCGCCGGTGAGACAGATCGCGACGCGATCGGTGGTCTGTTCGACCTGTGCGATCAGGTATCCGGCCGCGATTTCCGCGAGACGCTGCGGGTCGGGCACCGTGACGATCTCGCGTTTGGGGCGTGGGTTCATGCGGGCTCGATGCTGCGCCAGCGGCGTCCGTCGCGTGCGATCAGATCGTTCGCCTGCGACGGGCCGTCGCTGCCGGCCTTGTACGTGGCAAGGCCATGTCCACCGGCTTTCTTCCACGCATCAAGAAAAGGCTGCACGATCCGCCACCCGGCTTCGACGCTGTCGGCGCGCTGGAACAGGATATTGTCGCCGATCATGCAATCATAGATCAGGGTTTCATAGCCCGTGCTGGGGGCCGCCTTGAAATAATCCTTGTAGCGAAACCGCATATCGACGCCATCCACGGTGACCGACGGGCCGGGCACCTTGGTGTTGAACTGCAGCGTCAATCCTTCGTTCGGCTCGACGCCGATGACGAAATAGTTCTGCGACAGCCGCTCGACCTCGACGGCGCGAAACATCGACAGCGGCGCGTCCTTGAAGCGCACCGCGACCTCGGTGCGCTTGGCGGCGAGCGATTTGCCGGTGCGCAGATAGAACGGCACGCCGGCCCAGCGCCAGTTGTCGATGGTGAGTTTCAGCGCCGCATAGGTCTCGGTCACGCTTTGCGCGCCGACCTTGTCGGTGTCGCGATAGTTGCTGACCTCGCGTTCGCCGATCTTTCCGGCGAGATACTGCCCGCGCACCGAATTGTTGAGCGCCTCGTCTTCGGTCTGCACCTGCACCGCGTTGAGCAGGTCGGACTTTTCCGACCGCACCGAATGGGCATCGAAGCGCGAGGGCGGCTCCATCGCCACCAGCGACAGCAACTGGAACAGATGGTTCGGCACCATGTCGCGCAGCGCGCCGGTGGCGTCGTAGAAACTGCCGCGGCGGCCGACATCGAGGGTTTCCGCCACGGTGATCTGGACATGATCGACATGATTGCGATTCCAGATCGGCTCGAACATGCCGTTGGCGAACCGCAGCACCAGGATGTTCTGGACGGTTTCCTTGCCAAGATAATGGTCGATCCGGTAGATCTGGTGTTCGTTGGCGATCTTGAGCAGGTCGCGATTGAGCGTCTTCGCGCTCTCGAGGTCGGTGCCGAACGGCTTCTCGATCACCAGCCGCCGCCAATGATCATTGTCCTGCTTGAGCAGCCCGGCCTGGCCGAGCCCGATGCTGATCGGCTTGAATGCGGTCGGCGGCACGGCGAGATAGAACAGCGCATTCCTGATGCCGTCCCGCGCCAGCTTGTCGAGATGATTCTTCAGGTGGACGAAGGATGCCGGGTCGGCGGCGTCGACCTGCACCGTGGTGAGGCAGCCGAGCAGCTTGTCGGCGATCGGCTGTTTGACCGGGCGGGTGGCGAAATGGTGCAGGCTTTTCATCAGGTCGGCGCTGAGCGACTGGCTGTCCAGTTCGTTGCGCGCGACGCCGACGATGCAGAACTTGTCGGGCAGCAGGCCCGATTCAGCGAGATTGTAGAGCGCCGGAATGACAAGACGGTGCGTCAGGTCGCCGGTGATGCCGAAAATGACAAAACAGCAGGGATCGGGGACTTTCGGTTTCGTCGTTGCGGCAGAACTCATCAGCGCTCCTTGTTTTTCGCGGGTGCCCCACTGGTTGCGGGCGAAGGCGGCTCCTTGTGGCCGCCGAAGCCGTGGCGCATGGCCGAGAGAATCTTTTCGGCGAAGGTGTGCTCCTTGCGCGAACGAAAGCGGGCATAGAGCGCGGCGGTGATGACTTCGGCGGGCACCGCTTCGTCGATCGCGGCATTGATGGTCCAGCGGCCTTCGCCGGAATCCTCGACGAAGCCCGAATAGCTGTCGAGGGTGTCGTTCTTGGCCAGCGCCGCCGAGGTCAGGTCGAGCAGCCACGAACTGATCACGCTGCCGCGCCGCCACACTTCCGCGATGTCGGCAACGTTGAGGTCGAAGCGATGCTGCTCGGGCAGCGCGTCGATATTGGCGTTGCGGAGAATGTCGAAGCCTTCCGCATAGGCCTGCATCAGGCCGTACTCGATGCCGTTGTGCACCATCTTCACGAAATGCCCGGCGCCGGTCGGCCCGGCGTGGATGTAGCCCTGTTCGGCGCGCGGATCGCGGCCTTCGCGGCCCTCGGTGCGCGGAATCTTGCCGAGGCCCGGCGCGAGCGCGGCGAACACCGGGTCGAGACGTTTGACGATGTCGGTCTCGCCGCCGATCATCATGCAATAGCCGCGCTCCAGTCCCCACACGCCGCCGCTGGTGCCGACGTCCACATAGTGGATGCCGCGCTCTTTGAGCGCCTGCGCGCGCTGCACGTCGTCCTGCCAGAAGGTGTTGCCGCCATCGATGATGGTGTCGCCGGATTGCAGCGACTGGCCGAGCGTCGTCACCGTGTCCTCGGTGATCTTGCCGGAGGGCAGCATCACCCAGATCACGCGCGGCGCTTTCAGTTTGCCGATCATGTCCGCGATCGACGTGCTCGCGGTCGCGCCGTCGCTGGCCAGCGCCTGGATCGCCCTGGTGTCCTTGTCCCACACCACGACATGGTGCTTGCCCTTGGCGATCAGGCGTCGAACGATATTGCCGCCCATGCGTCCAAGGCCGATCAGTCCGATTTGCATGGGCGGTGTCCTATTTCAGCGCGGCATTGACGGCGGAGTGGATGTCGGCGAGGCCCTTGGCGACATCGCCCTTGATGTGAAGCCGCAGCGCGCGGCGGTCACGAGACGTGAGAACATCGAAGTCCCCACGCGCTTGCGCCGCCTTGATGATGCCGAAGCTCGCCTTCTGGTCGGGCACCGGAAGGTCTTTCGCATCGTCGGCGGTGATCTGCAGGAACACGCCGGTGTTCGGCCCGCCTTTGTAGGCCTGCCCGGTGGAATGCAGGAAGCGCGGGCCGAAGCCGACGCAGGTGGCGACGTGCCGTGCGTTGCGGATCGCCATGCGGATGGTCTGCGCGGCGTCGATGTTGGCTTCGTCGTGATCGAGATAGGCCAATAGCGCCGCGTAGTCGCCCGGCTTGATGCGGCCCAGATGCGCTTTCAGCCACGAGGTCAGGTCGCCATTCGCGCCGGCCTTGCGCAGCGCCTCGGCGTTCTTCTGGTCGGTGAAGATCGCGATGCTGCCGTCGGTCGCCGCCGGATTTTCGGTCGGCAGCCGGCCGGACTTGTCGAACTCGGCGATCAGCTCGCGGGTGTTGACCTTGGCGGACTCCACGTCGGGCTGGTCGAACGGATTGATGCCCATCACTGCGCCGGCCACCGCGGTGGCGATCTCGAAGCGGAAGAACTCCTGTCCGATATGGTCGGGGCTGGTCACCGCGATGCGCACCACCGGATGACCTGCTTTCTCCAGCGCCGCGAGCGCGGCGGCGCAATCCGGATCGTCGTCGCCCTTCAGGCGCAGGTCGACGAAGATGCGGTCGCGGCCGTAAAGCTCCGGCTTGCCCAGTGTCTCGCCTTCGAGCGGGATCAGCGCCTTGCCGTTCTTGCCGGTGGATTCGGCGATCAGCTGTTCGGCCCACGCGCCGAAATCCTCGATCTCCTCCGAAGCGCTGAGCGTGACCTTGTCGCGTCCGGCCTTCGCCGCAGCGCCAAGCGCGAGGCCGAGCTGCACGCCGGGATTTTCCGCAGGCGGCACGTCGGCGCCGCAGGCCCGCGCCATCGACGCCGACAGCTCGAGGAATCTGGTGAGGTCGATGCCGGCCGCCGCCGCGGGCACGAGGCCGAACGGCGAGAGCACCGAATAGCGGCCGCCGATGGTCGGCTCGCCATGGAAGATGTGGGCAAAGCCGCGCTTGGTCGCGACCTTCTCCAGCGACGAGCCGGGATCGGTGACCGCGACGAAATGGCCGCCCGCCTTGCCGCCGCTCTCTTCATTGAGGCGCGCGAAGAAATAATCCATCAGCGCGTTGGGCTCGGTGGTGCTGCCCGACTTGCTGGAGACGATGAACAGCGTCCTGGACAACGTGACGTCGGATTCGGTGCGCATCACCTGCGCCGGATCGGTCGAATCGAGAATGCGCAATTGCGGGAAGCCGCCCTGCCGCCCGAAGGTCAGCGCCAGCACTTCCGGACCGAGGCTCGATCCGCCCATGCCGAGCACCACGGCGTCGGTGAACTTCTCGCGCTTCACCCAGTCGGAGAACGATTTGTACTTCGTCAGCGCCGCCTGCTCGCGCGCCACTGCATCGAGCCAGCCGAGCCACTTGTTCTCGTCCTTGCCGGTCCACACCGAGGGATCGCGCTGCCACAGCGCGCGGATCTTGCCGCTCGCGCGCCAGTCTTCCGCCAGCGCCTTGGCCATCTTGTCGATGTCGGCGCCGAGCGCGATCGTCTGGCCGTCGACATGACCGCCGAGCATGGCGGCGCGCTTGTGAGCGACGGCGCCGAGCAGTTTGTCGGCGGCTTCGGCGAACAGCTGCACGCCCTCATCGACCAGCTTGTCGGTGATGGCGTCGAGCGAAATGCCGGCCTTGGCGAGATCGGTCAGGACCCGTTCGGCGTCCTTGACGTTCTCTTCGAGGCTGTCGCGCAGCTTGCCGTGATCGCGGAAGGCGTCAAGCGTCGCGGGCGGCACGGTGTTCACGGTGTCGCGGCCGATCAGCTCCTCCACATACAGCACGTCGCTGTAGGCCTTGTTCTTGGTGCCGGTCGAGGCCCATAGCAGGCGCTGGACCTTGGCGCCCTTGGCGGCGAGTTTTGTCCAGCGCTCGGAGGCGATGACCTTCTTATAGTGCTGGTAGGCGAGCTTGGCGTTGGCGATCGCGACCTTGCCCTTCAGCTGCTCCAGATGCGCCTTCTGGTCCTTGTCGTTGGCGGCGGCGATCTTCTCGTCGAGCTGCTTGTCCACCGCGCTGTCGATGCGGCTGACGAAGAAGCTGGCGACGCTGGCGATCTTGCTCGGGTCGCCGCCGGCGGCGATGAAGGTTTCGAGACCCTTGAGATAGGCCTCCAGCACGTCGGCATAGACCTTCTGCGAGAACAGCAGCGTGATGTTGATGTTGATGCCCTGCGCGATCAGCTTTTCGATCGCCGGAATGCCCTCGCGCGTGCCGGGCACCTTGACCATGAGATTGTCGCGCTTGACATCGCGCCACAGCCGCTCGGCCTCGGCAATCGTGCCGTCGGTGTCGCGCGCCAGATACGGCGAGACTTCGAGGCTGACGAACCCGTCCGCGCCTTTCAGTTCATCGAACACCGGCCGCAGCACGTCGGCGGCCTTCTGGATGTCCTGCACCGCCAGCGCCTCGTAGAGATCGCCGATGGTGCGGTCGCGCTCCTTGAGCAGCGCGGAGATCGCGCTGTCATATTCGTCGCTGCCGCCGATGGCCTTTTCGAAGATCGCCGGATTCGAGGTGACGCCGCGAACGCCGTCCTTGTCGACCAGCGCCTTGAGATCGCCCTTCTCGATGAAGCCGCGAGCGAGGAAATCGAGCCAGACGGCCTGGCCATGCTTTTGGAGAGCCTTGACGGTGTTCATGATGCCTTGTTCTGTTCGATCTGGCGCAACGCCGCGCCGATAACGTTGTCCGACGTAAAGCCGAACTTTGTCAAAAGGTCTTTCAAAGGCGCGGACGCGCCGAAACGGTGCATGGCGATGATTTCGCCGGTTGGGCCCGCATAACGGTCCCAGCCCAGCGGCGAGGCCTGCTCGACCGCGACCCGGGCGCGGATACGGGGCGGCAGCACGCTGTCACGATAGGCCTTGTCCTGCTTCTCGAACAAATCCCATGACGGCATGCTGACCACCCGCGAGCGGATGCCGCGCGATGTCAGGTCCTCATGCGCCGCGATGCACAGCCGCACCTCGCTGCCGGTGCCGATCAGGATCACGTCCGGCCGGCCGTTGTCGGCATCGGCGAGCACATAGGCGCCGCGCGCAACGCCATCGGCGCTGGCATATTTGCCGCGGTCGAAGATCGGCAGCGGCTGACGGCTCAGCGCCAGCACGGCGGGTTGATCCTTCAGCGTCATGATGACGCGATAGGCTTCGCGAACCTCGTTGGCGTCGGCCGGGCGCAGCACCACAAGATCGGGGATCGCGCGCAGGCCCGCCAGTTGTTCGATCGGCTGATGGGTCGGGCCGTCTTCGCCGACGCCGATGGAATCGTGGGTGAAGACATGGAAGATCGGCACGCGCATCAGCGCGGCGAGCCGGATCGGCGGCTTCATGTAGTCGCTGAAAATCAGGAAGGTCGCGCCGAACGCGCGCAGGTGGCACAGTCCCATGCCGTTGACGATGGCGCCCATGGCGTGTTCGCGCACGCCGAAATGCATGTTGCGCCCGCCCGGCGAAGCTTTCTCGAGCGCGCCCGCGCCCTCGAACGACAATTTGGTCTTGGTCGAGGGCGCAAGGTCGGCCGCGCCGCCGATGATCCATGGAAGATGTTGCGCCAGCGCGTTGAGCACCTTGCCGGAGGCCTCGCGGGTCGCGATGCCCTTCGCATCGGCCTTGAAGTCCGGCAGGTCGCGATCCCAGCCGCCGGGGAGTTCGTGCTGCAGGCCGCGCGCGATGACCTCGGCCTTGTCGGGATGCTCCTTGCGATACGCGGCGAACGATCTCTCCCAGTCGGCGCGCAGTTTCGCGCCGCGCTGGCCGATGCCTTGCGCGAAGCGATCCATGACGCCGTCGGGCACCAGGAATTGTGCGTCCTCCGGCCAGCCGAGAAATTTCTTGGTCTTGCGAACTTCGTCCTCGCCGAGCGGATCGCTGTGGATCGCGGCGGTGTTCTGTTTGTCGGGCGCGCCATAGCCGATGATGCTGTTGACCACGATCAGGGTCGGGCGGCCTTTGGTCTCCTTGAATTCGTCGAGCGCCTCGCGCACGCGGCGGCGGTCGTTGGCGTCCGGCACATGAACGATGTGCCAGCCATAGCCGCGAAAGCGTTCGGCGACATTCTCGCTGAACGCAAGTTCGGTGTGGCCTTCGATTGTCACGGTGTTGCTGTCGTAGATCCAGCACAGATTGTCGATGCCGAGATGGCCGGCGAGGGACGCGGCTTCGCTGGCGACGCCTTCCATCAGATCGCCGTCGCTGCAAATGGTGTAGACGTCGAAATCGAACACCGTGTGCTGCGGCGTGTTGCAGGTCACGCCCAGCCAGCGCGAGGCGACCGCCATGCCGACGCTGTTGCCGCAGCCCTGTCCCAGCGGTCCGGTCGTGGTCTCGACGCCGGTGGTGTGGCCGTATTCGGGATGGCCCGGCGTCACGCTGTCGATCTGGCGAAACGCCTTGATGTCGTCGAGCGTCACCGCGGCTTCGTTCGTCACCTTGCCGTCACGAAGGCGTTTGACGCCGGACAGGTGGATCAGCGAATACAGCAGCAGCGATGCGTGGCCGGCGGACAGCACGAAACGGTCGCGGTTCGGCCATAACGGATCGGCAGGATCGTAGCGCAGCACCTCCTGCCACAGGGTGTAGGCCACCGGCGCCATGCCCATCGGCGTTCCGGCATGGCCGGAATTGGCTTTCTGGACGGCGTCAATGGTCAGGGTGCGGATGGTGTTGACGCACAGGTCGTCAACGTCGCGCTCATGTGAGCGCGGTCGCCCGTCATTCTTCAGATGCGCGAGATTCATTCCAAGGCCCGCAGATCGGTATGTGAGAATGGCCGCGGTGCGGTCGCGTGAGATACGGGCAACGCCGCGCCGCAGCGAAGGTTCCGCCGCCGGTCCGCGGTCGCGCCGTTGTGAAGCGCGCAGCAGATCGCGTTCTGTTCCGGCGCCGGGCGGATTGCCCTGGCGAAGACGCGCTGTAAGCTTGCGCCATCAAACAACAAGATGATGGGGCGGACCTTGGGCAATTCCTACGAAATCTACGCGCTGCGCTATGCCACCATGACCGGGCGGACGCCCCAGCAGAATTATCTGTATCCCGACATCCACAATGAGGGCACCGACCTCGATTACTATGTGTGGCTCATCCGCGGCCCGTCCGGCGACATTCTGGTCGATACCGGCTTCAACGATGTGGCGGCGAAGGAGCGGCAGCGCACGCTCACGATCAATCCCGCCGATGCGCTGGCGAGGTTCGGCGTCAAGCCCGAGAGCATCCGCGATGTGGTGGTGACGCATCTGCATTACGACCACGCCGGCAATCTCGATCGCTTTCCCAATGCGCGCTTTCACGTGCAGGATCGCGAGATGATGTATGCGACCGGGCGCTGCATGTGCCACGGCGTGCTGCGTCATCCGTTTTCATGCGAGGACGTGACGCTGATGGTGCGCCACGTATTCAACGATCGCGTGGTGTTTCATGATGGCGACGACGAGATCGCGCCGGGCGTCACGCTGCATCTGGTCGGCGGTCATTCCGATGGGTTGCAGGTGGTGCGCGTCGAGACCGCGCGCGGGCCGGTGGTGCTGGCGTCGGATGCCGCGCATTATTACGGCAATATCCACCGCCGCAATCCGTTTCCGATTCTCTACAACCTCGGCGACATGTGCGAGGGCTGGCGCGAGGTCGAGCAGCTCGCCGGGCATCCCGACCGCGTCATTCCCGGCCATGACCCGCTGGTGCGCGAACTTTATCCGCGCGTGAACGGCAGCGAGGACGTTGTCGCGCTTCACGAAAAGCCGTCGCGTTCGTTCGTGGGGTAGGGTTCAATTCGAGATTTTCCCCGGTGCCCCGGATGCGGTGCGGCGCTCTTGTGCCGCTCCGCTGATCCGGGGCCGTTCGACATTCAGACTCTGAGACGGTCCCGGATCAGCAGCATCCGCGACATCATTCGTGCGGTATGCTTTCTCTCCCTCTCCCACGAGGGGAGAGGGAAAGAGGCGCACCACGTGCGATGTCGTCGCGGCGTTCGCCGGGACGGCGTGCGCCAAGTTCGTTCATTGCAAACTCACGATAAAGATCAGGCAACGACGTGCGGTAGTCTCAAGGTGTCATGCCCGGCATAGCCGGTCGAAGAACGGCATCGCTTCCGCTCGCCTGTGTCCCGGGCATCCCGGTTCAATGGGCACGGTGCCATCCTACGCGGGATGGCCGGAATAAATCCGGCCATGACACCGGCCATGACAAAAGAACGAAGGACCTTCTCCAGTTCACCCCTCATCCTGAGGAGCGGGCGCAGCCTGCGTCTCGAAGGATGAGGCCCGGACGCCAATGCTCGCGCCTCGTCAGCGCGTTCACGCGCGTCTTCAACGCGCCATGGTTCGAGACGGCGCCATAGCGGGCGCCTGCGTAAACCTGGCTACCAAGCGCCTCATCATCATGAGGGGAGCCATCCCGAGGCAGGGGTGGTTTGCGGGAGAGGGCGAAACTCTACGCTAAGCCGAGAACAAGCTGGTTCCGGCTGATGGCGGATGGCTTGCCCATTACAGAAGGATGGGACCGGGCCAGCTATCTCGGTCATGCTTAGCGATTTCGTCCCTTGCGACTTGAAAAAGCGTCTGGGAACGTACTCTCAAACCGAAGTGTAGGTGGTTTTAGGAGTTTCGCAATTTGGCAATGCCGTCCAAGTATTGATCTAGGAGGTTCTTCCATAGCGCTGGCTTGAACATTAGCGCATGGTCCATCGGGGCAGCTAAGAATTTCGCCTGCCAATCGGCTGACAAAATCAATTTTTTCGAAATTTCCTCGACAGTACCTGTTCGATAGAACTGTTCATAACTTCCGTGCATCCGATGCATCGCAACCCGTTATGATTCTGGTACGGACTCTAAGACCAGTTAAGTCACGGAAGTGCGAATGCGCGCAAATCACCGTGAGCGGCCGTCCACACGACGGACCGTGCTTGGCTGAGAGCATGATCCCACAGGGCTGCGTCGAGTTCGCAGTAATCGAAGAGGAAGCGCGTAATGCGTAACTGGTGGTTGGCGACAAGCCAGCGCACGAACAGGGCGAGAGCTTCGCTTTCGGGCAGGCCATACCCGTCGAGGAAGGCTCGCCACAGCGCGCCGGGGTGGTCGCACGGGAGGACTTCCAACCAAAATGCCATGGCCGCCACATCGAGCCATTGAGGGCCACGCCCGCAATCATCGAAGTCGAACATCGTCACGCGCTCGCCGTCGATGCGCATGTTCGCCAGCCTGACGTCGCCATGACATAACCCTACCGGACCGATGAGCTTATTCGCGCCAAGGTCTTTGAGCGCGTCGAGGGCTTCGATAATTCCGTCAGCTGCCGAGTTGGATCGGTTCGCGATCATGGCCAACGTTTGCTTGTCCGCGAGCTCGCTCACAAACTCCCTCTGGGGTGCAAGACGCGTTAGCTCACTCTGCCGGTGCAGATCGGACAACGCAGCCCCAGCGTGCCGGTAATCGGCTGCGGTCGCGGTTAGCTCGCGCCCAAGAGCTGGAGCGAATACCGCTATAAGCCGCTGGGTGCCATCAGGCAATTCGACTTCGGATAATGTTCGGCCCCACCGATCCGCAAATGGTCGAGAGACTTCGAGCGCAGGCGTATCTTGAACGGCCCGCAGCACGGCCAGCTCGCTCGCCGCGTCGGCTTGCGAGCGGCCCGAGGTACGATACAGGCGCACGAAAGCGACGGTCTGTTCACCGTCAACAATCGCAATCGTCCAGTTGGCACCCTTCACGACGGTGGAGGCATCGCCGGTGAGGGCGTAAGCATCACGTATATAAATTGAAACGGCCTTTTCGACATTTACTCGCAACTCTTGATCCATATCCACCTTTCAACCATTGAAGTGTCGCAAAAGCCCTGGAAACCTGCGACAGGACTTATTTGAGCTATCAGCCAAGGTCATTTGGCCCTCAGCCAATTCCGAGAACACGTCTTCCGTAGTCCCTGAGTTCCCCCTTTGGTCCGACATACCGGTAGAGGGTGACGCGCTCGATCCCAAGTTCCTTGCACAGATCAGCCACCGCCTTTGCGGCCGCGTGCTCTGGCGGCGGCAAGACCGGCCAGTGTTCGCTCACGGATCAGGTCGCGCTCGAACTCTGCCAATGTAGCGAAGATACCGAACACCATTCGGCCGGAAGCGGTCGTGGTGTCGATTTCGGCACCTTTTCCAGTCAGCACACGCAAACCGATCGTCCGGTCTGACAGGTTCTTCATTGTGTTGACGAGATGTGTAAGCGACCGTCCGAGGCGGTCGAGTTTCCAGACGATCAGCACATCGCCGGCACGCAAGGATTTGAGGCACGCGATCAGCCCGGTGCGATCGTCCCGACTGCCGGAAGCGCGATCCTCGTAAATATTGTCCTGTTGGACACCGGCGGCGCGCAGCGCGTCGTGCTGCAAGTCGAGGGACTGGGAGCCATCGGCTTTGGAGATGCGAGCATATCCAATCAGCATGTTTCTTAAACGGTGGTTTGAGGCGGCACAGCGACCGCTTGAATCTCTCCGCCGGACGGGTGTAAGGATTGCTCCCACATCATAAAAATAGAACTCTGTTCTGTCTGACAGAACAGAGCGCCGCGCGGACAACGTGCGGTCGGAACGGGGCGGAAGGACAGGGAAGCAATGGCAACGCCGCAGGCAGGCGCGCTGGGATTTATCGGGCTCGGCGTCATGGGCGAGCCGATCTGCCGCAATCTTGTCCGCAAGAGCGGCGCGGCGGTGGTGGCGTTCGATCTCGCCGCCGAACCGCTCGCGCGCATCAAGGCCGACGGCGCGACGGTCGCGGCCTCGGTGGCGGATGCCGTGCGCGGTCATGGCGTGATCTTCCTGTGCCTGCCGAGCGCGAAGCATGTGCGTGCGGTGGTCGAGGGCGAGCGCGGCATTCTTGCGTCGATTGCGCCCGGGCAGGTCGTCGTCGATCTCGGCACCTCGTCGGTGGAATTGACCCGCGCGTTCGCGGCGGAGCTGGCCGCGAAGGGCGCGTTCTGGGTCGATGCCCCGATCGCGCGCACCCGGCAGGCGGCGCAGGACGGCACGCTGAGCGTGATGGTGGGCGCGACGTCCAGTTTGTTCGCGCGCGTCGAGCCGCTGATCCGCTGTTTCGCAACCGACGTCACGTTGTGCGGCGAGACCGGCGCCGGGCAGGTCACCAAGATCCTCAACAACATGGTGTTGTTCGAAACCGTCAACGCGCTGTCGGAAGCGGTGGCGATAGCGCGGCGCAACGGCGTCGAGCCGAAGCTGCTGCTCGAGACGCTGGCGAAAGGATCGGCTGACAGCTTCGCGCTGCGCAATCACGGCCTCAAGGCCATCGTGCCGGGCAATTTCCCCGAGCGCGCGTTCTCGACCGAATATGCGCTCAAGGATCTGTCCTACGCGCTGGAGCTTGCCGCCGAAGCCGGCCTCAACCTGCGCGGCGCGGCGCTGACCGAAACCGTTCTCAAGGAAGCCGTCGCCCATGGCCACGGCGACCGCTATTTCCCGGTGATCGCACAGGTCATCGATGGAGTGTGAATTCGACAAACCGGTTACGTAGGGAGAGCAGCGTCATGACGTCTCAGGGAGTTGCCGCGGTCAACCGCGCCTTGTCCATTCTCCAGGCTTTCGAGGGCGAGACGGAGGCGCTGTCACTGGCGCTGCTGGCGCGGCGCACCGGCCTCTACAAGAGCACGCTGCTGCGTCTGATCGCCTCGCTGCAGGCGTTCGGCTACGTCGTGCAGCTTCCCACCGGGCGCTATCAGCTCGGGCCGACGCCGTTCCGGTTAGGTGCGGTCTATCAGCGCGCCAATCGGCTTCATGATCATGTCATGCCGGTGCTGCGCCGTCTGGTGGCGGAGGGCACCGAAAGCCCGTCATTCCACGTTCGTCATGACCAGAAGCTGCGGCTGTGTGTTTTTCGCGTCGATTCGCAGCATTCAACGCTCGACCGCGTCGAGGCCGGCGCACTGCTGCCGCTCGATCGCGGCGCGGCCGGGCGGGTCATCCTCGCTTTCGACGGCGCGCAGAACGAGGCGCTGAACGACATCCGGAAGAACTTCGTCGGCATGTCGTTCGGCGAGCGCGATCCCGACTGCGCCGGCATCGCCGCGCCGGTCTTCGGGCCGGAAAACAAGCTGGTGGGAGCGCTGTCGGTGTCCGGTCCCAAGTCGCGCTTCACGCCGGACAGCATCAAGCGCATGTCCGAGCAGGTGCGCGATGCCGCAGTGCAACTGACCCGCGCGCTCGGCGGGCGCAACGATGCGATGTCGCAGGTCGCGGAGGCCAACCGGGTCCAGCCGATGCGCCGCAGCGCCTGAGAGCTGTTCTTTACCTCTCCCGGTAAAATGCGGGGAGAGAGTTTGATTCTCGTGGACGGGATAGCGTCGTTTCTTTTTCCCGGGCGCGCCGCGATTCCGCCGTGACATGACCCGGCGCAGTCGATTGGTGTATAATGCCGGCCGGACCGTGCCGCGATCTGCGACTTTCGTCATTCAGTTGCATAGATACTGATCGAAGAATGGCCCGGCCGGAGATTTGCAATCGGGGTCGCCATGGAAACGCTCATGTTACCGTTCTCACCGCGTTTCATCGTGCTGACGATCTGCACGGTGATCACGGCGCTGCTGGTAACGATCGGCGCGTTTGAGCCGCGGCTGTTCAAGTTTCTCTGGATCCCGATCATGATCTTCGGCGGGCTGATGGTGCTCGGCGTCAGCGACCTTCTGCAGAAGAGTCACGCAGTGCTGCGCAACTATCCGATCTCGGCGCACATCCGCTTCCTGCTCGAGGAAATCCGCCCCGAGATGCGGCAGTATTTCTTCGAGAGTGAGAAGGACGGCAAGCCGTTCAGCCGCGACACCCGCGCCGTGGTCTATCAGCGCGCCAAGATGGTGCTCGACAAGCGGCCGTTCGGCACCCAGGAGGAAATCTACGGCGACGGCTTCGAATGGATGCATCATTCGATGGCGCCGAAGCCGCGTGCCGACGAGCATTTCCGCATCGTGATCGGCGGGCCGGATTGCGCGAAGCCCTATTCGGCGTCGGTGTTCAACATTTCAGCGATGAGCTTCGGCGCGCTCAGTCCTAACGCGGTGCGCGCGCTCAATGCCGGTGCGAAGAAAGGCAATTTCGCCCATGACACCGGCGAGGGCGGCGTCAGTCCCTATCATCGCGAGCACGGCGGCGACCTGATCTGGGAAATCGGATCGGGCTATTTCGGCTGCCGCAATCGCGACGGCACGTTCAATCCCGACGAATTCGCGCGCGTGGCATCGGACGACCAGATCAAGATGGTCGAACTCAAGGTCAGCCAGGGCGCCAAGCCCGGCCATGGCGGCGTGCTGCCGGCGGCGAAGGTGTCGGAGGAGATTTCGAAAATCCGCGGCGTCGCCATGGACGAGGATTGCATTTCGCCGGCCTATCACCGTGCGTTCTCGACCCCGATCGAGATGATGCAGTTCATCGGCGAGATGCGGCGGCTGTCGGGCGGCAAGCCGGCCGGCTTCAAGCTGTGCATCGGCCACCGCTGGGAATTCCTCGCGATCTGCAAGGCGATGGTCGAGACCGGCATCTACCCCGATTTTATCGTGGTCGACGGCAAGGAAGGCGGCACCGGCGCGGCGCCCGCCGAATTCATGGATCATCTCGGCATGCCGATGCGCGAAGGCGTCAACTTCGTGCACAACGCGCTGATCGGCATCAATGCCCGCGACCGCATCCGCATCGGCGCGTCGGGCAAGATCGCGACCGCGTTCGATCTGGCGCGCGCGATGGCGCTGGGCGCCGACTGGTGCAACTCCGCGCGCGGCTTCATGTTCGCGCTGGGCTGCATCCAGTCGCTGAGCTGTCACACCGACCGCTGTCCGACCGGCGTGACCTCGCAGGACCCGACGCGCTTCCGCGCGCTGGTGGTGCCGGACAAGACCACGCGGGTCTACAATTATCATCGCGCCACGCTGCATGCGCTGGCCGAGCTGATCGCCGCGGCCGGTCTCGAACATCCGCAGGACATCCGCCCGATCCATTTCTCGCACCGGATCTCCGGCACCGAGGTGCTGTCGTTCGCGCGGCTCTATCCGCAATTGCAACCCGGCGAACTGCTGAAGGGCACCGACAATCCGCGCTTCCGTGACACCTGGGACCTGGCTCAGACCGGTTCGTTCGCGGCCAAGGCCCTGATGTGATGTCCGCCGCCGCCGGTTGATCCGGTTAAGTATCTGAAATGATTGGATTTCTTTGCGCGCGCGCAGGGCCGCAGCGTCGTCATTGACTCGTGTCAAAACTACTGCATTATATTTCCTATCGGCAAAGGTGTTGTGCACTCGACTGCACTATTTTTCAAGGCCAGCCGGAGGGGGAAGCGTGCTCGATCAGGTGTCGTCGCTGTTCGCGTTGCCGAGCGTGTCCGCCGAGCGGAGGGCGGACGGCGCGATCGTTCTGCGATCCCGCGTCGCGCTGCAGGCCGCCGACCGATGTGTCGGCGACTGGCTGGAAAAGTGGGCGCGGGAAACGCCCGACGTCATCTTCCTTGGCGAGCGCGCCGGTGCGGAAGCGCCATGGACGACGGTGACCTATGGCGAGGCGCTGCGCAAAGTGCGCGGCGCGGCGGCCTGGATTCTGGCGCAGGGCCTGAGCGCGGAGCGCCCGCTCGCGATCCTGTCCGACAACAGCATCGATCATGCGCTGTTCACGCTGGCGGCGATGCATGCCGGCGTGCCGGCGGCGGCGATTTCGCCGGCCTATTCGCTGATGTCGAAGGATTTCGACAAGCTGAAAAGCATGATCGCGCTGATCGAGCCCGGCGCGATCTATGTCGCCAGCACGAAGCAGTTTGCGCCCGCGCTTGCCGCCATCGCGCCGCTGCACGATGCGGTGATCGTCACCGGCGAGGCCAACAGCGCCGACGCGCTTCCGTTCCGCGTGGTGGCGGCGGCGCTGCCGGGTGAGGCGGTGGACGCGGCTTTCGCTGCGGTCACGCCGGAGACCATCGCCAAATTCCTGTTCACCTCGGGATCGACCGGCACGCCCAAGGCGGTGATCAACACCCATAGGATGCTGACCTCGAGCCAGGCCGCGAAGGCACAGGTGTGGCCGTTCCTCGAGCGCGACAAGCCGGTGATCCTCGACTGGCTGCCGTGGAGCCACACCTTCGGCGCCAATCACAATTTCAATCTGGTGCTGCGCAACGGCGGCACGCTTTATATCGACGGCGGCAAGCCCGCGCCGGGCCTGTTCGCTACCTCGCTCGCCAATCTGCGCAGCGTGATGCCGTCGATCTATTTCAACGTGCCGCGCGGTTTCGACATGCTGATCGCGGCGCTGCGCGAGGATGCGGTTCTGCGCCAGCGCTTTTTCACCGAGGTGAAGGTGGTGTTCTACGCCGGCGCGGCGCTTCCGCAGAACTTGTGGGACGCGCTCGAGAAACTGTTCATCGACACCGTCGGTCGCGCGATCCCGATGGTGTCGGCATGGGGCTCGACCGAGACCGCGCCGCTTGCCACCGATTGTCATTTCCAGGCCCGGCGCTCGGGCAATATCGGCGTGCCGGTGCCGGGCACCGAACTGAAACTGGTGCCCAACGGGGACAAGCTCGAGGTGCGGGTGCGCGGGCCGAACGTGACGCCGGGTTACTGGAAGGCGCCGGAGCAGACCGCGCAGGCGTTCGATGCCGATGGCTTCTATCTGATCGGCGATGCGATGGCGTTCGCCGATCCGCAGCGTCCCGAACTCGGCCTGTTTTTCGATGGCCGCGTCAGCGAGGATTTCAAGTTGACCTCCGGCACCTGGGTCAGCGTCGGTACCCTGCGCGTCGCCGGCATCGCCGCGCTCGCGCCGCTGGCGCAGGACATTGTCGTGACGGGGCATAACGCCGGCGAGGTGCGCTTTCTGGTGTTTCCCAATGTTGCGGCCTGCCGCGCGCTGGCGAAACTGCCGGACGATGCCGGCCTTGCCGATGTGCTCGGCCATGAGGCAGTCCGCGCTGTTGTCGCGGGCGGCCTTGCGCGACTGAAGGAGAAAAGCGGCGGCGCGTCGTCGGCCCACGCCACGCGTGCGCTGCTGATGATCGAGCCGCCTTCGGTCGATGGCGGCGAGATCACCGACAAGGGCTACATCAACCAGCGCGCGGTTTTGTCGCGTCGTGCCGGCGAACTGGCCCGGCTCGATGCGGACGCGCCGCGCCACTGGATCGGGTGCCCGTCATGACGCCGGCGCGCCGCATGTCGAAGCCGCACCGGCGTTTTCAGGCTCCGTTTGCCTTGCAAACGCAAAGGCCCGCGAATTATGGTGCGCCGGTCATATTGAGCCGGACTACCGGCAGCGCTGCGCCAACGAAATAAACAACGCTTTGAGATCGTCAGCAGTTTTGAGGAGAGGGACACGCCGATGCGAGATCACGACAAGATACTGAAAGTCACCCGTCGCACGCTTCTGACCGGCGCTGCCGGTGCGGCGACCCTGGCTGTGGTGCCGCAGTTGCGCGCTCCGGCGATCGCGCAGAAGGCGCCGCTCAAGGTCGGCCTGATGCTGCCCTACACCGGCACTTACGCCAAGCTCGGCAAGTATATCGATGATGGTTTCCGCCTGTATGTCGAGCAGCAGGGCGGCAAGCTCGGCGGCCGCGAGATCACCTTCGTGCAGGTCGATGACGAATCCAAGCCCGAAGCCGCCACCGACAACATGAACCGCCTGGTCGGCCGCGAGAAAGCGGACGTCGTGGTCGGCACCGTGCATTCCGGCGTCGCCATGGCGATGGTCAAGGTCGCGCGCGACACCAAGACGCTGATGATCATCCCCAATGCCGGCGCCAACGACGCCACCGGCCCGCTGTGCGCGCCGAACATCTTCCGCACCTCGTTCTCGAACTGGCAGACCACCTTTCCGATGGGCAAGGTGATGTTCGACGCCGGCCTGAAGAAGGTCGCGACCATCACCTGGCGCTACACCGCGGGCGCGGAAATGGTCAGCGCTTTCGCCGAGAACTTCAAGAAGCACGGCGGCACCGTGGTCGAGGACCTGACGCTGCCGTTCCCCGAGGTTGAATTCCAGGCGCTGATCACACGCATCGCGACGCTGAAGCCGGATGCGGTGTTCTCGTTCTTCGCGGGCGGCGGCGCGGTGAAGTTCGTCAAGGACTATGCGGCGTCGGGCCTCAACAAGAGCATTCCGCTTTACGGCGCGGGCTTCCTTACCGACGGCACCATTCCGGCGCAGGGCGAAGCCGCCAACGGCATCAAGACCACGCTGCATTACGCCGACAATCTCGACAACCCGGCCAACGTCGCCTTCCTCAAGGCCTTCCACGCCAAGACCGGCAACACCGGCGACATCTACGCGGTGCAGGGCTATGACGCCGGCGCGCTGCTCGACATCGGCCTCAAGGCGGTGGGCGGCGATGCGGCGCAGCGCGACAAGATGATCGCGGCGATGGGCGCGGCGAAGATCGACAGCCCGCGCGGGCCGTTGAGCTTCAACAAGGCGCATAACCCGATCCAGAACATCTATCTCCGCGAGGTCCGCAACGGCCGCAACGAGATGATCTCGATCGCGCAGGCCAACGTCGACGATCCGGCGCGCGGCTGCCGGATTTCATGAGCGGATACGGCCTTCGCTCCACCCACATCCGTCATGCCCGGGCTTGTCCCGGGCATCCCGCTTAGGAAGGCACGGTGTCCGCCTTATCGGGATGGCCGGAATAAATCCGGCCATGACAACTTTCACCACGTCGCCCCCGCGAAGGCGGGGGCCCATAACCACCGAACTGATTGGTCAGTATCGTATGCCCGCCGCTCCGATCGCGAGATACTCCCGACACCGGGAGTATGGGTCCCCGCTTTCGCGGGGACGACATCGTGGGCGGGGTGCGTTGGCACATCCGCGACCGTCATGCGCGGGCATAGCCGTCCGAAGAACGGCGTCGCTTTGCTCGCCTATGTCCCGCGCACCTACGACGTTCTTCAGAGTCTCACTCCATAAGACGTGGATGGCCGGGTCAAGCCCGGCCATGACGCTCCCTTACTCGATTGACCTCGTTTACTCGCGACAGGCTTTGTAGATGGACCTCATCACCTTCGGCGTTCAGGTTCTGAATGCGGTCCAGTACGGCATGGTCCTGTTTCTGGTCGCCAGCGGCCTGACACTGGTGTTCGGCATTCTCGGTGTCATCAATCTCGCGCACGGCGCGTTCTATATGCTCGGCGCCTATCTTGCGTACTGGATCGCCGCCTACACCGGCAGCTTCTGGATCGCGATGGTCGGCGGCGTCATCATCGCTTTCGTCATCGGGCTTGCGCTCGAGAACGTCTTCATTCGCCGCCTATATGGCCGCGATCATCTGGCGCAGGTGCTGCTGTCGTTCGGCCTGATCCTGGTGATCGACGAAGTGCGCCAGTTGCTGTTCGGCAAGGATGTCCATTCGGTCACGCCGCCATCGTGGCTCGCCGGTTCGATCCAGCTCACCGACAATCTGTCCTATCCGGTTTATCGTCTCGCCATCTGCGTGTTCTGCCTCGCGGTGGCGGCGGTGATCTTCTTCGTCATCCAGCGCACCAAGATCGGCATGATCGTGCGCGCGGGCGCGGAGAACCGCGAGATGACCCGCGCGCTCGGCATCAAGTTCGACGTGGTCAATCGCTACGTGTTCGCGGTCGGCATCGCGCTCGCGGCGCTGGGCGGCATCGTGGTGTCGCCGGTCTCCACCGTGTTTCCCGGCATGGGCGACGGCATGCTTATCCTGTCGTTCGTCGTTGTCGTGCTGGGCGGCATCGGCTCGGTGGCGGGCGCCGCGATCGGCGCGCTGCTGATCGGCTTCACCGATACGTTCGGCAAGGTGTTCTTTCCCTCGGTGTCGAGTGTCCTGATCTATGTACTGATGGCCGCGGTGCTGCTGTGGCGGCCCAACGGCATCCTCGGCCGGCGGGATGTCTGAGATGAGCGGCAAGCATCTCATGTCACGGCTGGTGCCCGCCGTCTGTCTTCTCGCCGCGCTGGCGTTGCCGTTCCTCGCGCCCACCTACTACGTGCAGTTCGCCAGCAAGGCGATGATCATGGGCATCCTCGCCATGGCGCTCAACCTTGCGGTGGGGCAGGGCGGCCTGGTCAGTCTGTGCCACGCGGCGTTCTTCGGCCTTGCCGGCTACGTGCTGGCGCTGGTCGCGGGCCGCTACGATCCGCCGTCATTGCTGACCACGCTGCCGATCGCGGTCGCGGCTTCCGCGTTCGCGGCGCTGGTGATCGGCGCGCTGGCGCTGCGCACGCGCGGCGTCTACTTCATCATGGTCACGCTCGCCTTTGGTGAGATGATGTTCTACTTCTTCCACGACACCAAGTTCGCCGGCGGCTCCGACGGCGCCTTCGTCTATTTCAAGCCGATCCTCGAGATTGCCGGCGTGCAGTTGCTCGATCTCGACAAGCCGCTGGTGTTCTACTTCATGGTGCTCGCGCTTTTGATCGGCACCATCGCGCTGCTCACCATGCTGGTGCGCTCGCCGTTCGGTCATGCGCTGTCGGCCGCGCGCGACAACGAGCGCCGCGCCCGCGCGCTCGGCTTTCCGGTGTTTCGCGTGCGCCTCGTCGCCTTCGTGATTTCCGGCGCGCTCGCCGGTCTCGCCGGCTATTTCGCCGCCGCGCAGTTCGGTTTCGTCGCGCCGCAGATGCTCGGCTGGCATGTCTCCGCCACCGCGCTGGTCATGGTGCTGATCGGAGGCCTGCGTTCGGTGACGGGCCCGTTGGTTGGCGCGCTGGTGCTGATCGGTCTCGAGGAAGTTTTGAAAGCCAGCACCGATTACTGGAAACTGGTCGAAGGCCTGATCGTGATCGTCATCGTGCTTGCCTTGCCGAACGGCGTGCGCCAGTTGATGCCGCTGGTGTTCGGTCAGTCGGACGATGATGCGACGGGCAAGAACAGCAAGGTAGCGAAGTCCGCGACGGAGGCGAGCCATGGTTGACGTCGCCGCCAGTGTCGCTTTGCGCGCGGAAGGCCTGCAAAAACATTTCGGCGGCGTCAGCGCCGTGTCCGATGTCTCCCTCGACGTGCATCGCGGCGAGATCCACGCGGTCATCGGTCCGAACGGCGCGGGCAAGTCGACGCTGATCAATCTGCTGTCGGGCGACCTCACGGTCAGCGCCGGTGAAATCGTGCTCGACGGCCGCGACATCACGCGGCTGGCGCCGGATCGGCGGGCACGGGCGGGTCTCGGGCGCTCCTATCAGAAGACCACGATTTTTTCACAATGTCATTGTTACGAAAATGTCCGCCTTGCGGCCCAGGCGCATGCCGCCCGGCCGCTGAAAATGTTCGGCAATGTGCACTCCGATGACGAGGTCAACCGGCGCACGCATGACGCGCTGGACAAGGCCGGCTTGAGCGCCCGCGCCAGCGTCGTCGCCAGCCATCTCAGTCACGGCGAACAGCGCCAGCTCGAGATTGCGATGGTGCTCGCCACCACGCCGCGCATCATCCTGCTGGACGAACCGCTGGCCGGCATGGGCCAGTCGGAAGCGCGCCGCATCGTCGATCTCATTGCATCGCTGAGGAGCGATCACGCGGTGCTGGTGGTCGAGCACGACATGGATGCGGTGTTCGAGCTTGCCGATCGTCTCACCGTGATGGCGGATGGCCAGGTCATCGCCAGCGGTTTGCCGCAGGAGGTGCGCAGGCATCCGGCGGTGCGCACCGCCTATCTCGGCGATCATGGAGAAGATGCATGAGCGCGCTTCTCACTGTCGAGCGGCTCGAAGCGTTCTATGGTGCGAGCCAGGTGCTGCACGGCATCGATCTTGAGGTTGCGCGCGGCGAACAGCTGGCGCTGCTCGGCCGCAACGGCATGGGCAAGACCACGCTGCTGCGCTCGCTGATGGGACTGGTCGAGAACCGCCGTGGCCGGATCAGGTTTGCCGATCGCGACATTGCATCAGCCGCGCCCGAGGACATCGCGCGCGCCGGCGTCGCGCTGGTGCCGGAAGGGCGCGGCGTGTTCGGCTCGCTGTCGGTGGTGGAGAATCTGGTGATGGCGGCGCGGCCCGGTCGCGATGGCCGCGCGCGCTGGACGCTGGAGCGCATCTACGAATTGTTTCCGCGCTTGCATGCACGCCGTGCCAATGGCGGGCATCAGTTGTCCGGCGGCGAGCAGCAGATGCTGACCATCGGCCGCGCGCTGATGACCAATCCCGATCTCATTCTGATCGACGAAGCGACGGAAGGTCTCGCGCCACTGGTGGCGCAGGACATCTGGCGCACGCTGGATCTCATCCGCAGCGAGGGCGTCGCCACCATCGTGGTCGACAAGGATTTCAAGAGCCTGTCGAAGATCGCCGATCGCGCGGTGCTGTTGTCGAAGGGCACGGTAGTGTTCGACGGCAAGCCGGCGGAATTGTCGGCCAATCCCGAGTTGCTTGAAAAGCACCTGGGGGTTTGATCACGGATTGAAAGAGTGTCATGCCCGGCCTTGTGCCGGGCATCTCGCTTAGGGTGCACTGTGCCCGTTGAATCGGGATCACCGGGACGCGCCCGGTGATGACAGAGCAGGACGAGGTTAAACCGGCGTCGCCAGAACCGCCTCTGCCGCAACGATTTCCAGCATCGGGTCGCTGGCGTCGCGGATATGATGCGTGGATGTTTCCGGCCATGCGACGACGAGCTTATCGATCAGGTCGTCGAGCCCGTCTTCGTCGAGAGCGTCGTAAAACACCGGCGTTGCGGCGCGGGCGATGAAGCTGTGCAGAAGATGCGCGGCCTCGTAATCGTAAACGATATCGCCCGGCACCACGCCCTGCCGCCGCATCAGGAAGCGGCGGAAGCCCGTCAGCTTCGCGCGATGATCCGGCAGGGCAACGAACGAGAGCACCAGCGTATCGTGCTCGATGAGCGGGCCGTCCTGCATGCGGTCGAGCATCGGCAGGGCGCCCGCGCGCGCCACATCGTCGATGGTGCGAAAGGAATCGCAGGCATCGTCCGGGTGCAGGGTATTTCGGATCGCGACGATGTTCCGTGCAGCCAGTCCGCGCGTACGAAGCAGATCGTTCAGCGTGAGCGGGGTCATCGCACTGCCGCGCGAGGCTCGTTGGCATCGGCCAGCACGGGGCGCACCGCTTCGACCAGCCGTTCGGCCGCGTCTTCGACGGTGAGGCCCGCGGTATCGACCTGTGCGGCGGCGCGCGCGTAAAGCGGTTCGCGGCTGAGCAGGATGGTGCGCAGTTCCTGCATCGCCGAGCGATCGTCGGCCATCGGCCGCAGGTCGCCCTGCTTGCGCACGCGCGCCATGTGTTCTTCCGGCTCAGCCTTCAGCCACACCGTGTAGAATGAGGACAGCACGCGATCGAATGTCAGCGGTTCGGAGACGATGCCGCCGCCGGTTGCGAGCACGATCGGCTCGTTGCGCGCGAGCAGTTGGGTGAGGGCGTTCTGCTCCATGCGGCGGAAGCCTTCCTGGCCGTAGAGTGCGATGATCTCCGCGGTCGAAAGCCCGTTCTGTTGCTCGATTTCCTTGTTGAGTTCGATGAAGGTCCAGCCGATGCTCTTTGCGAGCAGCCGGCCGAGTGTCGATTTGCCCGCGCCTCGCAGTCCGATCAGCGCAATGCCGGCAAGCCCGGTATGATGGCGCGGGGAGGTTTGCGCGGAAAGCGCATCCTTGGCCTGCGCGATCTGGCGCGGCGTCGCCTTGCGCATCAGATCGCGGATCACCAGCCAGTCCGGCGTCGTGTCGGCGGTCGGGATCAAATCCTCGATATGCGCCCCGAGCGCCGATGCGACCCGGCGCAGTAGCACGATCGAGACGTTGCCTTTGCCGCTTTCGAGTTGCGCGATGTAGCGCTCCGAAATGCCGGAGACTCGCGCCAGCACCTTGCGCGACATGCCCCGCAGTCCGCGCATGGTCCGCACCCGTTGGCCAAGTTGTTCCAGAAATTCGACTTCTGGCTCGGGTTGCTCGTTCATGCGCGAAGAAGGTCCATGGTTTGGGCCGTTGCGGTAACCTGAAACATAATGCCGGAAAGGATTGACAGCAAGTTCAGGCGGTGACTTTATATGAATTATAATTCTAAAAAACGCTTTGGGAGGAACATCGTGCGGCTCGACGATGATGGCGAACGTTTTGCTCAAGGGTTCAAACCATGAGCGATTCATCAAGGCTCTACAATGCCGTGACTTACCTGCTTGATCGCAATGTAGATCAGGGACGCGGCGCCAAGGTCGTGTTCAAGGACCCGGTGTCCGAAATCACTTATGGCGAATTGCAGACCCAGACGCGCCGCCTTGCCAACCTTCTGAAGCGGCTTGGCGTGAGGCGCGAAGAGCGCGTCGCAATGATGATGCTCGATACCGTCGATTTTCCGATCGTATTCCTCGGAGCGATCCGTGCGGGCATCGTGCCGGTGCCGCTCAACACGCTGCTGACGGCCGAGCAGTATGCCTATGTGCTGGCGGATTGCCGCGCGCGTGTGCTGTTCATCTCGGAAGCGCTGCTGCCGGTGGTGAAGGACGTTCTTCCCCGGCTGCCCGCGCTGGAGCATGTTGTTGTCTCCGGAGCCAATGCAAATGGTCATCTGAAACTCGGCGACGAACTCGCCAAGGAATCCGATCAGTTCGAAACTGTGCCGACCCATCCGGACGAGCCGGCGTTCTGGCTCTATTCGTCGGGCTCGACCGGCATGCCGAAGGGCGTTCGTCATCTGCATTCCAATCTCGAGGCGACGGCGGAAACCTACGCCAAGCAGGTGCTCGGTATTCGCGAGAACGATGTCGGTCTGTCGGCGGCGAAACTGTTTTTCGCCTACGGCCTCGGCAATGCGCTGACCTTCCCGATGTCGGTGGGCGCATCCACGATCCTCAATCCCGAGCGCCCGACACCGGCGGTGATGTTCGACCTCATTGCCAAGCACGATCCCAGCATCTTCTTCGGCGTGCCGACGCTGTTCGCGGCGATGCTCAACGATGATGCTCACAAAAGTCAGCCGCGCACACCGCGCCTGCGCGTATGCACCTCGGCGGGCGAAGCCTTGCCGGAGCTGGTCGGCCAAAGCTGGAAGGACCGGTTTGGCGTCGACATTCTCGACGGCGTCGGCTCGACCGAACTGCTGCACATCTTCCTGTCGAATGCGCCCGGCGACATCAAATACGGCACCTCGGGCAAGCCGGTGCCGGGCTATCAGGTGCGGCTCGTCAACGAGACCGGCGCCGACGTCCCCGATGGCGAGGTCGGCGAGATGATCGTGAACGCGCCGTCGGCCGGCGAAGGCTACTGGAATCAGCGTAGCAAGAGCCGCCAGACCTTCGAGGGCGGCTGGACGCGCACCGGCGACAAATACACGCGCGATGCCGATGGCCGTTACACCTACTGCGGCCGGTCGGACGATATGTTCAAGGTGTCGGGCATCTGGGTGTCGCCCTTCGAGGTCGAAAGCGCGCTGATCGGGCATCCTGCCGTGCTGGAAGCGGCGGTGGTGCCGGCAGAGGACAGCGACGGCCTACTGAAGCCGAAGGCGTATCTCGTGCTGAAGCCCGGCAACGAGAGCAGCGATCTCGACGTCGCGCTGAAAGAGCACGTGAAGCAGAAGATCGGGCCGTGGAAATATCCGCGCTGGATCGTCGTCGTCGATGCCTTGCCGAAAACGGCGACGGGAAAAATCCAGCGGTTCAAGTTGCGGGATGCGGCGGAGTAGGAGCGACTGTGACCTCACGTGTTCCATGCATGGGCTTGACCCGCGCATCCACTCACAGTCGAGCGATGACAATCAAAATGATGACAATGAAAAATGGATTGCCGGGTCAAGCCCGGCAATGACGAGATAAAAAGTTTAGCAGGCTTATGCCTGTCAACACAAAGCGAGAACGACTGCCATGAGCGCCTTGCAACCGTCCGGAAAACTCGCGATCGACTCTAGCGACCTCGAATACCGCATGATCGGCCCTGCGCCGGATCAGGCTCCCACCATTGTCATGTTGCATGAAGGCCTGGGCAGTGTCGGGCTGTGGGGCGATTTTCCGGACAAGCTTCAGGCCGCGACCGGTGCGGGCGTGTTCGTCTACTCGCGCGCGGGCTATGGCGCCTCAACCCCGGCGAAGCTGCCGCGCCCTGTCAGTTACATGCATGAGGAAGCGCTCGACGTGTTGCCGAAGGTGCTCGATGCCATCGGCTTTCGTCGCGGTCTTTTGCTCGGCCATTCGGACGGCGCGTCGATCGCGACCATCTATGCCGGCGGCGTGCAGGATCATCGCGTGCGCGGCTTGGTGCTGATCGCGCCGCATTTCATCGTCGAGGATATCTCGGTCAAGTCGATTGCCGAGATCGGGCAGGCTTACGCGACCACGGACCTGAGGACCAAGCTCGGGCGCTGGCACGGCGACGTCGATAATGCCTTCCGCGGCTGGAATGACGCCTGGCTTAATCCGGCGTTTCGCAACTGGGACATCACGGAATCGCTCGCCTATCTGCGCGTGCCGGTCGCGATCATCCAGGGCGAGGACGATCACTACGGCACCGTGCGGCAGATCGAGATCGCCGAGGAGGAATGTTACTGTCCAGTGGACGTGACGATGATCGCGGGGGCGGCTCATGCCCCTCATCGCGAGGCCGCCGGAGCAACACTGAAGGCCGCCGCCGATTTCGCCAACCGGCTGCTGGCGACCCACGGGGAGGGGCGGCTTTCTCAAGCGGCCTGATATGAAATAAAATGCAGTTTATGCAGGAAATCTCCCTAGACTTTGAGATTTTCCTGCATTATTTTGCATCTATCAAAACCAATATGTTGAGTTCAGGAGCGTCATGGCTGCCGAAGACCGCAAGCTCGCCAATCAGGCGACGTTCATCGATTTCCAGACCGATCCGTCGCGCTACCGTCACTGGAAGCTCGATGTGGCGGGGGATGTCGCCACGCTGACCATGGATGTTGACGAGGATGGCGGCCTGTTCGAGGGCTATCAGCTCAAGCTGAATTCCTACGATCTCGGCGTCGACATCGAGCTGGCTGATGCAATCCAGCGTCTGCGTTTCGAGCACCCCGAGGTGAAGGTGGTGCTGCTGCGTTCGGGCAAGAACCGCGTGTTCTGTGCTGGTGCAAACATCCGCATGCTGGCGGGCTCGACTCACGCGCACAAGGTCAATTTCTGTAAGTTCACCAACGAGACTCGTAACGGCATGGAGGATTCCAGCGAGAATTCCGGCCAGCGCTTTATCTGCGTGGTGAACGGCACGGCGGCCGGCGGCGGCTATGAACTGGCGCTTGCCGCTGATCACATCATCATGGCGGATGACGGCTCGGCCGCGGTGGCGTTGCCGGAAGTGCCGCTGCTGGCGGTGCTGCCGGGCACCGGTGGGCTGACCCGCGTGGTCGACAAGCGCAAGGTGCGCCGCGACCATGCCGATTACTTCTGCACGATCGAGGAAGGCATCAAGGGCAAGCGCGCGGTGCAGTGGCGGCTGGTCGATGAGATCGTGCCGAACTCCAAGCTCGAAGCGAAAGTTACCGAGCGCGCGAAGGAATTCGCAGCGTCATCGAAGCGTGATGGTGATGGCGCCGGCATTTCGCTGACCCCGCTGCAGCGCGAAATTCGCGATGACGGCATCAGCTACGGCTTTGTCAACGTCGACATCAATCGCGACAGTCGGATTGCGACGGTCTCGATCAAGGCGCCCGACGGCGAACCGCCGGTGGACGCAGCCGGCATGATCGCGCAAGGCGTGAACTTCTGGCCGCTGCAGGTGGCGCGCGAACTCGATGATGCCATCCTGCATCTGCGGATCAACGAACTCGAAACCGCGATGCTGGTGTTCAAGTCGCACGGCGAGCGGGCGCGGGTGCTGGCTTATGACGCCTTCCTCGAGGCGAACAAGTCGCACTGGCTGGCCAACGAAATCCGCCATTACTGGAAGCGCGTGCTCAAGCGCATCGACGTCACCTCGCGCACCATCGTGACGCTGGTCGAGCCGGGATCGTGCTTCGTTGGTGTGCTCGCCGAACTCGTGCTGGCGGCTGACCGTTCGTACATGCTGATCGGTGAGAAGCAGGGCGAGAACCGCGAGCCGGCCGCGATGGTTCTGACCGAATCCAACTTCGGCCCCTACCCGATGAGTCACGGCCTGACGCGGCTGCAGTCGCGCTTTCAGGCCGATCCATCCGATAACGACGAGGCGAAAGCCCGGATCGGCGAGGCGCTCGATGCCGAAACCGCCGAAGAGCTTGGTCTCGTGACCTTCGCACTCGACGATATCGACTGGGATGACGAAATCCGGGTGTTCTTCGAGGAGCGCGCGAGCTTCTCGCCGGACAGCCTGACCGGCATGGAAGCCAATCTTCGCTTCGTCGGGCCGGAGACCATGGAATCGAAAATCTTCGCGCGGCTGACGGCGTGGCAGAACTGGATTTTCCAGCGTGCCAACGCGGTCGGCGAGGAGGGAGCGCTGCTGCGTTACGGCACCGGCGTGAAAGCGCAATTCGATATGAAACGGGTCTAGAAAATTCGCCGCGTCATGGCCGGGCGTGTCCCGGCCATCCACGTCTTCGTGCGATGAGCCGGGACGTGGCTGCCCGGCACCATAGGCGAGCGAAGCGACTCCGTTCTTCGAACGTCTATAGCTGGGCATGACGAAAGAAATTCGGAACAGGAGTACGCCATGAGCGCGATGAACGTCGACTACACCACCAAAATTCCGAACAATGTAAATCTCGCGGAAGATCGTCAGGTGCTCAAAGCGCTGGAGGGCTGGCATCCGGGCTATCTCGACTGGTGGAACGACATGGGGCCGGAGGGCTTTCAGGAGTCGCTGGTCTATCTGCGCACGGCGGTCAGCGTCGATCCCAAGGGATGGGCGAAGTTCGACTACGTCAGGATGCCGGAATATCGCTGGGGCGTGCTGCTCGCTCCGCAGGACGAGCAGCGGCTGGTGAATTTCGGCCAGCACAAGGGCGATAAGGCGTGGCAGGAAGTGCCCGGCGAATATCGCGCCATGCTGCGCCGCCTCGTCGTGATCCAGGGCGACACCGAGCCGGCCTCGGTGGAGCAGCAGCGCCATCTCGGCAAGACCGCGCCCTCGCTCTACGACATGCGCAACCTGTTTCAGGTCAACGTCGAGGAAGGCCGTCATCTGTGGGCGATGGTCTATTTGCTGCAGAAGTATTTCGGCCGCGACGGCCGAGAGGAGGCGGACGATCTGCTGCGTCGCCGGTCGGGCGACGAGGACGCGCCGCGCATGCTCGGCGCGTTCAACGAGGCGACGCCGGACTGGCTGTCGTTCTTCATGTTCACCTTCTTCACCGATCGAGACGGCAAGATGCAGCTCGAGAGCCTGGCGCAGTCCGGCTTTGATCCGCTGTCGCGCACCTGCCGCTTCATGCTGACCGAGGAAGCGCACCACATGTTCGTCGGTGAGACCGGCGTCGGCCGCGCCTTGCAGCGTACCTGCGAGGCGATGAAGGCGGCGGGCATCGAGGACCCGTACGAGATCGAGAAGGTGCGCGCGCTGGGTGTGATCGACCTGCCGACCATGCAGAAGAAGATGAATCTGCACTATTCGCTGTCGCTCGATCTGTTCGGTTCGGAAGTCTCAACCAATGCGGCGAACTTCTACAATGCCGGCCTCAAAGGGCGTTTCCAGGAAGCCAAGATCGACGACGATCATCGCCTGACCGACGACATCTACAAGGTGCTCAAGCTGGTCGATGGCGAGATCAAGCTGGTCGACGAGCCGGCGTTGACGGCGCTCAACATGCGGCTGCGCGATGACTATACCCTTGATTGCGAGAGGGGCGTCGAGCGCTGGAACAAGATCATCGAGAAGGCCGGCGTGAATTTCCGGCTGGAACTGCCGCACACGGCATTCCATCGTGACATCGGCGAATTCAAGAACATCAATGCCACGCCGAAGGGCGTTCTGCTCAACGATGCGGAATGGGCGAAAGTGCGGAACGACTATCTGCCGTCACCGGAAGATGGAGACTTCATTACGTCGCTGATGACGCCGGTGAGCGAGCCCGGCAAATTCGCGAGCTGGATCGCGCCGCCCAAGGTCGGCATCGACAATAAGCCTGGCGATTTCGAGTACGTGAAGATCGCCGCGTGATGATTTTTAACCCGTCATGGCCGGGCTTGACCCGGCCATCCACGTTTTTCTGCTTTGGACGTAAGGCGTGGACCACCGGGGCAAGCCCGGTGATGACGCCCGAGTATGTTGGCCGATCATGAGCGCAACAGCAGAACTCATCAAACAGCACCTGATCGATCCCGAGATCTGCATTCGCTGCAATACCTGCGAAGAGACCTGTCCGGTCGACGCGGTGACTCATGACGGCAACAACTATGTCGTCGACGCCAGCATCTGCAATCATTGCATGGATTGTATCTCGCCGTGCCCGACCGGCTCGATCGACAACTGGCGGGTGGTGACGCGCGCCTACACGCTCGAAGAACAGTTCTCGTGGAACGATCTGCCGGCGCAGGAGGAGCTTGCGGCGGGCGAAGGCGGGGAGGGTGTCGTCGAGGCGCTGGAAGACGAAGTCAGCAAGCTGCTCGAGGAAGCGCGCAAGGGCCTTGGGGGTAAGCCGGTTGCCCCGCATTCCGCAAGCAAGCCGACGGTCAATCTTTACAACAGCAGCCGTACTGCCACGGCGACCGTCACCGGAAACTTCCGGTTGACCGACGCGAGTGCGGATTCGGATGTGCGCCACATCATTCTGGATTTCGGCGAGCAGCGTTTCCCGATCCTAGAGGGGCAAAGCATCGGGATCGTCCCGCCGGGGGTGGATGCCGACGGCAAGCCGCACCATCCGCGTCTCTATTCAGTGGCAAGCTCACGCGACGGCGAGAAGCCGAACACCAACAATCTGGCGCTTACCGTGAAGCGCGAGGACAACGGCGTGTGTTCGAACTATCTGTGCGACCTGCCGCGCGGCGCGAGGATCGAGGTCACGGGCCCGTTCGGCGCGACCTTCCTGATGCCGGACGATCCGGCCGCCAACATCATCATGATCTGCACCGGGACCGGCTCTGCTCCGTTCCGCGGCTTCACCGAGCGCCGCCGCCGCGCCATGCCCGATGCACCGGGGCGTTTGCTGCTGTTCTTCGGCGCGCGTCGCCCGGAAGAATTGCCCTATTTCGGCCCGTTGCAGAAAGTGCCCGAGAAGTTGCTCGGAAAACATTTCTGTTACTCCCGCGTGCCGGGCGAGCCACGGGTCTATGTGCAGGATCGCATCCGTACCGAGGCCGCGCAGATCGCGGGACTGCTCGGCGATTCACGTACGCATGTCTACATCTGCGGCTTGAAAGGCATGGAGACCGGCGTCGACGAAGCTTTTGCCGACACCTGTCGCGGCGCGTCGATTGACTGGGCGGCGTTGAAGGCGGCGATGCGCGAAAGCGGGCGGTATCACGTCGAAACGTATTAGCGGGCAAGAGAGCCCGCGCGCGTCAATCGTAAGTTTGCAAGAAAAAGAATGGCCGGGGCGAGCCCGGCCATTTTTGTTTGGAGCGCAGTGTCGCTCAGCCTTCGCCCGCCACCGGCAGGCCCGGGCTCGCATAGACGATGCCGCCATCCACCGCGATGGTGTTGCCCACCACATAGTCGCCGGCGCGCGAGGCGAGATAGATCGCAACGCCTGCCATGTCTTCCGGCGTGCCGATGCGCTTTGCCGGAACGGCGGCGCCGACGGCGTCCGCATGATCGCGCGCAGCAATGTTCATGTCTGACTGGAAAGCACCTGGCGCGATCGCGGTGACAACGATGTTGTCGGGAATCAGTTTCGCCGCCATGCGCCGGGTCAGGTGGATCACGGCCGCCTTGCTGGCCTGATAGGAATAGGTCTCGAGCGGATTGACGAAGATGCCGTCGATCGATGCGATGTTGATGACCTTGGCGGGTTGTTCATGGGAGGCTGCGGCACGCAGCGGCTTGGCGAGGGCCTTGGTCAGGAAGAACAGCGACTTGACGTTGAGGTTCATCACCTTGTCCCAGCCGTTCTCGGGAAACTCGTCGAAGTTCGCACCCCACGCCGCGCCCGCGTTGTTGACGAGGATGTCGAGCTTCGGCTCGCGCTTGATGATCTCGTCGGCCAGCGTCTGACAACCGGCGACCGTGGACATATCGATCGGCAAGGCAATGCATTCGCCATCGAACATCGCGGAGAGTTCTTTCGCGGTGGCTTCGCAGGGACCGGCCTTGCGCGCGGTGATGTAAACCTTCGCCGCGCCTTGCGCGAGAAAGCCGCTAGCGATCATCTTGCCGATGCCGCGCGAGCCGCCGGTCACGAGCGCGATGCGGCCTTTAAGGGAAAACAGATTCTCGAACATGGGTCCTCCAACTGGTTGGCCGCATTTGGCCTTTGCCGCTGGAGTGAGTCAAGAAAGGCGCGGCGTGGAAGGCCGGGCGCGATGACGTTTGAAACGGTCTCTGGTCAGGCGACGTCGAGGCGGCGCAGACGATTCCACATTGCGGTGGCGGCACCCGAGGTCAGCACCGACAGGAAACGCTCGTTCTGGTAGTTGCCGTTGAGCGAGATGCGCGGCAGCGCCGTGAGATGATCGGCATGATCGGGGAAGATCATGCCCGGCCGTGTGGTGACGGCAGTTGTAAAGCCCTGGGCGCGAGTGGTCGCGAATTCGCGCGGGCCGGCGGCTGACTTGTCGCCATAGGGATAAGCGAAATGGCGCACGGGCTTTTGCAGAGTGCTTTCGATGCGTTCCTTGCTGAGCCGGATTTCCTGCCGCGCAATTTCTTCCGGCTCATGCGCCAGATTGCAATGGCTGATGGTGTGGGCGCCAAGGGTCACCAGCGGGTCGGTGGCGAAGGCGCGCAGTTCGTCCCATGACATGCACAGGTCGCGGCTGATTGCGGCGTCATCGACGCCGGACCGGACGCAGAGCGCGCGGACCTCGTCACGCACATCGCGGTCGGTCGGCAGGCGCCGCAGCCAGTCGTGAACCTGGTTGAACGCGGTCTGCTTGGCAGCCGCGGTTGCGCAGTCGATGCGGACACGGACGCCATCGAGAGTCATGTCGAGCGAGTCGGTTGCCGCGATCGCGCGTTCAAGCGCGACCCACCATAGTCCGCCCGTGCCCTGCGCGAAGGCGCTGGCGATATAGACGGTGAGCGGAGCATCGAATTCGCGCATCACCGGCAGCGCGTGGTCGCGGTTGTCGCGATAGCCGTCGTCGAAGGTGAAGCTGGCGAAACGGCGGCTGAAATCGCGTGCCGTCATCCGGCGATGGACCTCGTCCATGGTGACGATATCGATGTCCTGTGCTCGCAGGTGGCGCAGCACGATGCGCAGGAAATCTGGTGTGATTTCGAGATGGCGATTGGGCTGGAACGCGTCGCCGGTTGCAGGTCGCACCCGGTGCAGCATGAACAGGAGGCCGGCGCCGCCCAGCACCGGACGCAGGAGGCGGTGAGCCCCCGTGACATAAAGTCCGTCCAGCCCGGCGCGGATCACCGCATTGCGCAGTCGTTTCATCGGAAAGCCCGGCCATCACCCGTGAAACGCGCGTTTTGGCAGAAACGGCTGAACAAACGGTTATCCGGTAAGTGCATGCAAACACCCGGCTATCAGCGCTATTTCTAAATTGACACTCCGTGGCGGGTTTGTTTTGTCTCTCTCCGGCACGCAGAAGGGTCAGAATGAGCGATTTTTGGAGTTGGGTCCGCAAATGGTGGCCGGGATTGATTCCGCTGGCCTTGCTCTGGGCGGCCGCTGTCTGGAATACGACCCTTCCTGTCGAGAGCGATATCGGCGCTCGGGCCGTGGCCGCGATCAAGGATACCGTTCTGGACAAGACCCGCATCGAGGTTGCGGGCCGCGATATCCGCTTCATTGCCGATGCGTTTTCCGAGCAGGGCCGCCGCAGCGCGGTGTCGCAGGTCGAAGCCGTCACCGGCGTGCGCCTGGTTCGCGATGAAACCCGCCTGATTGCCGAAGCCAAGCCGTTCCTATGGTCGGCCGAGCGCGATGTGGTGCGGATCACGCTGGGGGGCAGCGCGCCGCTGCCGGCGATCAAGGCCCGTTTGCTTGAGGCCGCGCGCAACAGCGCCAATGGTACTGAAATCGCCGACAAGATGATCCTGTCGCGCGGTGCGCCTCCGCGTTTCGATTCCGCGGCGCTGCTGCTGATCGATCAGGTCAGTAAACTGAAGGAAGGCAAGATCACACTATCCGATACCCAGGTCACGTTGTCCGGAATGGCGCGCGAACTGGGCGGGCGCGAAGCGATCGCCGCGGCACTGCGCAATCTGCCGGAGGGATACACGGTCGCCAAGAATGATATTGCGGCCCCGCCTTACGTGTTTCAGGCCAACAAGGACCCGGTCACCGGAACGCTGACCTTGTCCGGCTATGTGCCTGACAACACCATTCATGCGGCAATTGTCGCGGCCGCGACGCGGAAATTCTTCAGTGACAAGATTGTCGATAACCTCAAGGCCAGCATTGGCGCGCCGAAGGATTTCCAGAGTGCCGCCATCGCGGCGCTGGGCGACCTGTCGCGCCTGTCCACCGGCTCGCTGACGATTTCGGATCGCGAGGTCAAACTGTCGGGCGACGCGTTCTTCGCGCGCGCGGCCGAGCAGATCAGGGCCAGCCTCGCGACCGCGCTTCCGCAAGGCTGGAAACCCCATGCCGAGATTTCAGTAAAGCCGGCCGCGAGCCCGGTCGATCCCACAGTCTGTCAGCAGTTGTTTTTCGAACTGCTCGGCAAGGGCAAGATCCGGTTCGAGTCCGGTCAGGCAACGATCGATCCGGATTCCCGGGGACTGCTCGACCGGTTGATAGAAGCAGCGTTGCGTTGCCCGGCGGCGAATATCGAGGTGGCCGGTCACACCGATAGCGATGGCGATGCTGCGGCCAACATGGCCCTGTCCGAAAAGCGCGCGCAGGCGGTTGCCGATTATCTCATCAGGGCCGGTTTGCCGGCGAGCCGCATCTCCGCCGTCGGTTACGGCAGCACCCAGCCGGTCGCTGCCAACGACAGCGACGAAGGCAAGGCGAAGAACCGCCGCATCGATTTCGTGGTGAAGTGATGATGTACATTGCGACATTCAACTGGGGCTGGCTGGCGGGTGCGGGGCTGATCGGGTTCGCGATGGGGTGGATCGCGGTGGTTCAGCATGGCGACGGATTGTCCCGTGCGGCATTCCAGCGCGTCGGCGTCGTCCTCCTGGTGCTGGTGGTGGTGTCGCTTTCGCGGCTGTTGCCGGGCCGTCCGGGCTACTGGCTCGACCTTGCCCTTCTGATGCTGGCGGCTTATCTCGCCGGCTGCTTTATTGGATCCTGGCTGCGCCATCAGGTTGTGTCGCGCGCGACCCCCACGGCCTGAGACGGGCGGGAAGGGCTCCGCGCCGGCCACGCTGTGCGCTCCCGCCGCAGGATCAATTGTCTAACCAAGTCCGCGAAATCACTGGAATTTAAGATCGCCGCCCTCGCGGTCGCCCGGCGGGTCTGCTAGGAAGCCTAGTGTCCTGGTTCTCAAGCGCGCCTGCATTTGCAGCGCATTGATTGCGAAACCTCGGGAGCAAGGGCGCGAACTGCAACTGGCTGAATTCGAGGACTGGATGCCGGAATCGCTACGCAGGGCCATCGCGTTCCTGCGCGACAAACAGATCCTGCACAAGCTCGGCGTCGCGACCAGCGTCACGATCATCGCTGTTGCCTGCTACATCCTCTATCACATGCTCCAGGACCTCGACATCGACGATGTCATGGAGGCGATGCGCGGAACCGATCTGCGGACCATCATGCTCGCGGGCCTGTGCGTGGCGGCGGGCTATTTCACGTTGACCTTCTACGATCTGTTTGCGTTGCGCGCGATCGGACGTGCGGACGTGCCCTATCGCATCGCCGCCTTCGCCGGATTCACCAGCTATTCGATCGGCCACAACGTCGGCGCCAGCGTGTTTACCGGCGGCGCGGTGCGGTACCGCGTCTATTCGGCGTGGGGGCTCAGCGGGATCGATGTCGCGAAAGTGTGTTTTCTTGCCGGTCTCACCTTCTGGCTTGGCAATGCCGCTGTGCTCGGCCTCGGTGTGGCCTATCATCCGGAAGCGGCGTCCTCGATCGATCAACTTCCGCCTTGGCTCAATCGCGTCGCTGCCATCGGCGTCATCACCGTATTGCTGGTCTATGTGGCCTGGGTCTGGAGCGCTCCCCGCCGGGTCGGCCGCGGGAGCTGGACCGTGGTCCTGCCGGGCGGTCCGCTGACCCTGCTGCAAATCCTGATCGGAATCGTCGATCTCGGGTTCTGCGCGCTGGCGATGTACATCCTGGTGCCGGATGAGCCGCATGTCGGCTTCGTCATTGTCGCCGTGATCTTCGTCTCCGCGACGCTGCTGGGATTTGCCAGCCATTCCCCCGGCGGACTGGGCGTGTTCGATGCGGCGATGCTGGTCGGCCTTTTCCAGTTCGACAAGGAAGAGCTGCTGGCCGGGATGTTGCTGTTTCGCATCCTTTATTATCTTGTGCCGTTCGTAATCTCGGTCATCCTGCTGACGCTTCGCGAGATCATTCTCAGCATCCGGGCGCGCGGCAAGCCCGCAGGGCTGCGCGAGGGGTCGAAGCCGGAGTCGCTCTGACCTGTGCGGGATCGTTTCGCAGGGCCGTGGCGGAGGGTTAGGGTCTGATGGTCGTCAATGCTCCATCATCGCAGGGTACGCCCGCGCCGTTGTCGGACCGGCTGCGGCGCTCGGCCATCGTGCTGCTTGCTGCGGCAGTGACGCTGCTGGCGCTGGTCATTCTCGGCGATGTGGCGCCGACCCGTGCGCTGCTGGTGTTTCTGTGCATCGCCGGCGCGGCGCTCGTGCCCTTGCGCCTGAGCAGCACGGCCGGATCGCCAGATGGCACCACCAGTCTCCGGTCGGCCGAAGGCGCCGCTGTTCGTTCGGTTGTCATGGCAATGCCCGATCCCGCGGTGCTGCTGGATCGTGTCGGCCGCGTCCTTCATATCAACCCGCTGGCTGCGCAACTCGCGCCGGCGTTGCGGCGCAATGAGCTCGCGCTGTTCGCGCTCCGATCGCCCGAGATCATCGCAGCCCTGCGCGATGCGATTGCGACCTCTCAAAGCCAGCGCACGACGTTTGTGGATCGTGTACCGGTCGAACGGTGGATGGAGTTGATCATCACGCCGGTTGCGGTGCCGACGGAATTCGGCGGGGCCGACAATTGTTTTCTGATGACATTTCACGATCAAACGCCGCTGCGCCGGGTCGAGGAGATGCGAGTCGATTTCGTCGCGAACGCCAGCCACGAACTGCGCACGCCGCTCGCGGCGCTATCGGGCTTCATCGACACTCTGCAAGGGCCGGCGCGCGACGATCCCAAGGCGCGTGAGCGTTTTCTCAGCATCATGCATGCGCAGGCCTCGCGCATGGCGCGATTGATCGACGACTTGTTGTCATTGTCGCGGGTCGAATTGAGCGCCCATGTTCGCCCCAGCACGCAGATCGATGTCGTGCCGCTGCTGCGTCAGGTCGTTGATGGACTGGAACCGCTGGCCCGCGAACGGCAGGTGACCGTCGAAACCGACCTGCCGGCAGCGCCGGTGATTATCGCCGGCGACAGCGAGGAACTGTTGCGTCTGTTCGAAAACCTTGTCGAAAACGGACTCAAGTACGGGGCTTCGGGTGGGCGGATCATCGTGTCGCTGACCAATGCCGCGAACGCGGACGGTGTGCCGGAGGTTCGTTTTTCGGTGCGCGACTTCGGTCCCGGCATTGCGCCCGAGCATCTTCCGCGTCTCACCGAGCGCTTCTATCGTGTCGATGTTGGCGACAGCCGCGCGCAGGGCGGTACCGGTCTTGGTCTCGCGTTGGTGAAACATATCGCCAACCGGCACGGGGGGCGCCTGCTGATCGAAAGCGTCGCCGGGAAGGGTGCAACCTTCACCGCCTGTTTTCCCCAGCCGAAGGCTGTCACGGAAGCCTGAAACGCTAGCGATTTCAGCCGGATATCCCTGTCATCCGACTGTCATTGAACTCTCATAAAAGCAGCATCGACCGCCCCTAAACGGGCGTCGTGAGCGCGATCGGGCGTCATTCCGCGCTTCGCTCACCAGATGGAGACAGCCATGAATTTCCTTAAAGCAATCGTCGCTGCCGGCCTTGTCGCCGCATCGACGTCGGCGTTTGCTGCCGACATCACCGGCGCAGGCGCAACCTTTCCGTTCCCGATCTATTCGAAGTGGGCCGATGCCTACAAGAAAGAGACCGGTAACGGTCTGAACTACCAGTCGATCGGTTCGGGCGCCGGCATCAAGCAGATTCTCGCCAAGACCGTGACTTTCGGCGCGACCGACGCGCCGCTCAAGGCCGACAAGCTGGACAAGGAAGGTCTGGCGCAGTGGCCGATGGTGATGGGTGCGATCGTTCCTGTCGTCAATCTCGAAGGCATCAAGTCGGGTGAGCTGGTGTTCTCCGGCCAGGTTCTCGGCGACATCTATCTCGGCAAGATCACCAAGTGGGACGATCCGGCCATCGCCAAGCTCAACCCGAAGGTGAAGCTGCCGTCGGCTGCGATCACCGTGGTTCGTCGTTCGGACGGTTCGGGCACCACCTTCAACTTCACCGACTATCTTTCCAAGGCCAATGCCGAGTGGAAGAGCAAGGTGGGCGAGGGTACCGCAGTCGAGTGGCCGGTTGGCGTCGGCGCCAAGGGCAATGAAGGCGTTGCCGGCAACATCAGCCAGACCAAGAACTCGATCGGCTATGTCGAGTACGCCTATGCCAAGCAGAACAAGCTGACCTACGCCGGAATGGTCAACAAGGCCGGCAAGACTGTTCAGCCGACCATCGCCGCGTTCCAGGCGGCTGCGTCCAATGCCGACTGGTCGAAGGCTCCGGGCTACTACCTGATCCTCACCGACCAGCCGGGTGATGCGTCCTGGCCGATCACCGCTGCGACCTTCATCCTGATGTACAAGGATCCGGTCGACAAGGCGGCGTCCGCCGAAGCCGTGAAGTTCTTCAAGTGGGCCTTCGCGCACGGCGACAAGATGGCTGAAGAACTCGACTACATTCCGATGCCGGACTCGGTCGTGAAACTGATCGAAAAGACCTGGTCTTCGGACATCAAGAGCTAAATCGCATTGCGCCGGGGAGGGACCGTCCTTCCCCGGCGTTTTTGTCCAGCGAGCCTCGCTGGATTGGGGGCTGACCGGGGTCAGTCGGAGTTGTATCGTAAGGGGTGTGGCGTGTCAGATCTGGCCGTTCAGGGGACTTCGTTGGAAGCTGCGGGACCTTACGATCGGGCGCGCGCGCTGAGCGCTTTCAAGTTCGGCGACAAGGCTTTCTATTGGACCACGCGCATTGCCGCGATCTCGGTCCTTCTTCTTCTGGGCGGCATTATTCTGTCGCTCATCGTTGGCGCCTGGCCGGCGATAAAAGAGTACGGTTTAGCGTTTATCTGGACGGCGCGCTGGGCGCCCTCGGCCGATCCTCCGGTGCTCGGTGCGCTCGGACCGCTCTACGGTACGGTGGTGACGTCGGTGATTGCGATGGTGATCGCGATCCCGGTCGGCCTCGGCATTGCGATCTTCCTCACGGAACTGTGCCCGCAATGGCTGCGCCGTCCGATCGGAATTGCGATCGAGCTGCTGGCCGGCATTCCGTCCATCATCTACGGCATGTGGGGCTTCTTCGTCCTCGGGCCGTTCCTCGCCAATACGTTTCAGCCGGCGATGATCAGGCTGTTCGAGGGGGTGCCGATTCTCGGTTCGATCTTCGGCGGGCCTCCGTCCTATCTCAGCCTCTTTAACGCGGCACTGGTGCTGGCGATCATGGTGTTGCCGTTCATCACCGCGATCTCGCGCGACGTGTTCGCCACGGTGCCTCCGGTCCTGAAGGAGGCGGCTTACGGCGTCGGTTGCACCACTTGGGAAGTGGTTCGCAATGTCGTGCTGCCCTACACCCGGGTCGGCGTGATCGGCGGCGTCATGCTGGCGCTCGGCCGCGCGCTCGGCGAAACCATGGCGGTCACGTTCATCATTGGCAATTCGTTCCGGATTTCCCCGTCGATCTTCGCGCCGGGCACGACAATCTCCGCAGCGATCGCCAGCGAGTTTGCCGAAAGCGACGGGCTTCATCAGTCCGGCCTGATGCTGCTGGGCCTGCTGTTGTTCATCCTGACGTTCTTCGTGCTGGCCGCCGCGCGCCTGATGCTGATGCGGCTTGAACGCAAGGCGGGGAACTGATCATGAATCCGATTTACGCCTCACGCCGCCGTTTCGACACCGTCATTCGCGCCCTGTGCATCGCCGCCGCTGCATTCGGCGTCGCCTGGCTGGCGCTGATCCTGTTCACGCTGTTCTACAACGGTCTTGCGGGCCTGAGCCTGCAGGTCTTCACCAAGATGACGCCTCCGCCCGGCGCCAACGAGGGCGGTCTGCTCAATGCCATCTTCGGTTCGGTTGTGATGACGGTGATCGGCGTTGGTCTCGGCGCGCCGCTTGGCCTGTTTGCAGGAACCTATCTTGCGGAATACGGCCGGCACGACAAGCTCACCTCTGTGGTGCGCTTCATCAATGACATCCTGCTGAGCGCGCCGTCGATCATCATCGGTCTGTTCATCTATGGCGCCGTCGTGGTGCCGATGGGCGGGTTCTCCGCGCTGGCCGGCGCGCTGGCGCTGGCGGTGATCGTGATTCCGGTGGTGGTGCGCACCACGGAAGACATGTTGCTGCTGGTGCCCAACCCGTTGCGCGAGGCCGCTTCTGCCCTTGGCTTGCCGCGCTCGCTGGTGATCCGTCGCGTGGCCTATCGCGCCGCGCGCACCGGTCTCATTACCGGCGTGCTGCTCGGGACCGCGCGCGTCGCCGGCGAAACCGCGCCGCTGCTGTTCACCGCGCTGAGCAACCAGTTCTTCTCGTTCAACCTGACCGGGACGATGGCGAACCTGCCGGTGACCATCAACAATTTCGTCCAAAGCCCCTACGCCTACTGGAAGGAACTGGCGTGGACCGGCGCGCTGCTCATCACCCTCACCGTTCTTGCACTTAACATCGGTGCTCGCCTGCTTGGTGCCGAAAGGACCTCAAAATGACCGACATGTCCTCGACCGCGGCGCTCTCGCATGCGCCGGCCATGCCACCTGTGACCGCGCCGGCCGGCCCGGCCAAGATCAGCGCGCGCAACCTGAACTTCTATTACGGCCAGCACCACGCGCTGAAGAACATCAACCTGTCGCTCGAAACCAATCGGGTGACCGCGTTCATCGGTCCGTCAGGTTGCGGCAAATCGACGTTGCTGCGGATTTTCAACCGGATGTACGATCTTTATCCGGGGCAGCGTGCCGAAGGTCAGGTCATGCTCGACAAGACCAACATTCTCGATCCCAAGCTCGACCTCAACCTGCTGCGGGCTCGGGTCGGCATGGTGTTCCAGAAGCCGACGCCGTTTCCGATGACGATCTACGAGAACATCGCATTCGGCGTGCGGCTGTACGAAAAGATTTCGAAGTCGGAAATGGACGATCGCGTCGAAAAGGCGCTGCGCGGCGGCGCTTTGTGGAACGAAGTCAAGGATAAGCTCAACGCTTCGGGCCTCAGCCTGTCGGGCGGCCAGCAGCAGCGCCTTTGCATCGCGCGCACGGTGGCCGTGCGCCCCGAAGTGATCCTGTTCGACGAGCCGTGTTCGGCGCTCGATCCGATCTCGACCGCCAAGATCGAAGAACTGATCAGCGAGTTGAAAGAGGACTACACGATCGCGATCGTGACCCACAACATGCAGCAGGCGGCGCGTTGCTCGGACTACACCGCCTTCATGTATCTCGGCGAACTGGTGGAATTCGACGAGACCAACAAGATTTTCACCTCGCCGGCCGACCGCCGTACCCAGGATTACATCACCGGCCGCTTCGGCTGAGACGCGGAAAGATCGAACTCATGGCGAACGAACACACCACCAAGGCATTCGACGACGATTTGCAGGAGCTGACGCGGTTGGTTGCCGAGATGGGCGGCCTCGCCGAACGGCAGATCGTGGACTCCGTGGATTCCCTGATCCGCCGCGATGTCGCGCTGAGCAAGCGCGTGGTCGCCGCAGACGTCGAGATCGACAAGCTGCAGCATCTGATCGAGGAACGCGGCGTTCTCACCATCGCGCGCCGCCAGCCGATGGCGGTAGACCTGCGCGAGATCGTGGGTGCGCTGCGGGTCGCGACCGACCTCGAGCGCATCGGCGATCTGTCCAAGAATATCGCCAAGCGCGTGGGCTCGCTCGACAGCGATTTTCATCCGCTCAAGCTGATCCGTGGTCTCGATCACATGACCCAGCTCGTCCAGTCGCAGGTCAAGTCGGTGCTCGATGCCTACGCCGCGCATGATGTGCCGGCGGCGATGACGGTGTGGAAGGGCGACGAGGAGGTCGATGCGATCTGTACGTCGCTGTTCCGCGAACTGTTGACCTACATGATGGAAGACCCGCGCAATATCGGATTGTGCATCCATCTGATGTTCTGCGCCAAGAACATCGAGCGCATCGGCGATCACGCCACCAACATCGCCGAAACGGTGTTCTACATGATCGAGGGCCGGCCGATCGCCGACCCGCGCCCCAAGGGCGACATGACAACCTTTGCCAACTCATCGTCGGTTGGCTGAAACGGGACAGGGATATGGGAGCACGAATTCTGGTCGTCGAGGATGAAGAGGCGCTGACGACACTGCTTCGTTACAATCTGGATGCCGAGGGCTACGACGTGGAAACGGTGGCGCGCGGTGACGAGGCCGATACGCGTCTGAAGGAGCGGGTGCCCGATCTGGTGGTGCTCGACTGGATGCTACCGGGTCTGTCGGGCATCGAACTGTGTCGGCGTCTGCGGGCACGGCCTGAAACCAAGCAGCTTCCGATCATCATGCTCACGGCACGCGGTGAGGAAAGCGAGCGTGTACGTGGCCTCGCCACCGGCGCCGACGACTACATCGTCAAGCCCTTCTCGGTGCCGGAGTTGCTTGCGCGTGTGAAGGGTCTGTTGCGTCGTGCCAGTCCGGAGCGGCTCGCGACCGTTCTTGTTTACGGCGACATCGAACTGGATCGCGACAAGCGTCGCGTCGCGCGATCCGGTCGTCCGATCGATCTCGGGCCGACCGAGTATCGCCTGCTCGAATTCTTCCTCGAGCATCCGGGCCGGGTGTTCAGCCGCGAGCAATTGCTCGATGGTGTCTGGGGCCGCGACATCTATATCGATGAGCGGACTGTGGACGTGCACATCGGTCGCCTGCGCAAGCTGCTCAATCTCGCCCGCGAACAGGACCCGATCCGCACCGTGCGAGGGGCGGGATACGCGCTCGACGATCGTTTCGCCAAGGCCGAGTGATCGTTCGTCGCTGGAGCTCTTTGTTTTTGTTTTGATGCGTTTTCTTCACGCGAACCGGTGCCCGCTTCGTTCGAAAGCGCTCTAGTGAAAACGAAAACGCCCCGTCCGAGATGGCGGGGCGTTTTCATTTGGATGGAAGCGCGAGCTATTTGCTTGGCCGGCGGTCGCGCCGGCGATCTGCTGCCGGCTGGTAGGCGACGCGCGAATGATGCGCGCAGTAGGGCAGGCTCGACAGCGACTTGCCGCCGCAGAAGAAGAAATCCGGGCTGCCTGGATCGCCGATCGGCCAGTGGCAGGTTTCCTCGGTCAGTTCCAGCAGCGTGCGGCGCTGGCCCATCGGAACGACGTTGTCATACGCGACCGGATCTGGTTCCACCTCGACTTCGAACGCATGGGCGAGCGCGGTGTTGCCGCGCGACATCGGGCGGCTGATCCGCATCATGTGCTGCGCCGGACGGACCTTGCGCGGGCGCGGCGCCGCCGAGGACGGGCTCTTGGCGCGGCCGGACAGGCCTAGCCGATGCACCTTGCCGATGACGGCGTTGCGGGTGATGTTGCCGAGCTCGGCGGCGATCTGGCTGGCCGACAATCCGGCCTCCCAGAGCTTTTTCAATTGTTCGACGCGATCGTCGGTCCAACTTATTACCGTCATCGCTCTGTTCCTTTTCTATCGCGCCAGCCTCAAGGAAGGTGGCGGTGCGACTTCAGGGTGCCGAAAATCCCTGCTGGCAGAATCCCTTAGCCCTCGCCGGCCGCGCTTGAAGCGACCGGGCGTTTACGCCGACACAGGACCATTGAAGATCAGAACTGCCGCACGAGATGTCGTACTTAACGTGTGAAACGCTACAATATGCCGTGACTCACGCGCAAGAGTCCGACTCACCGCGTCCACACATTCTCGTCCAAAAGCAAGCAAATTCACTTGTTGTGCGTCTTCGGCAACACCGTGTCGAACGGGTTTGCGCAGAGCTTGCTCGTCAACGCCCGAGCCGGCGAACAGGTCCGGCGATGAGAGTATCCGGCTCCCCCAAGCTGCTGGCAGCGTGGCAGAAATCGTCTGATCCTGTGTTGACAGCAAGGGGGACGCCAATAGAATGACCGTCGCGTGCCGCCTTTCCGGGCGGCACGTTTTCGTTTCCGGGCAGGTTTTCAAACCCGATCGCGCCGCGCGCTCTATGCCAAGGCGCCTCATGTTGCCAGCCCCAGCTCGATCAGGTTGCCATGACCAACACCGCCGCCACCCATCTGATGCCCGTTTTCGCCCGGGCCGACCTTGCTTTCCAGAAAGGGGAGGGCGTCTGGCTGACCGCAACCAATGGCGAGCGTTATCTCGACTTCACCAGCGGCGTCGCGGTCAACGCACTCGGCCATGCCCACCCGCATCTGGTCGCCGCGTTGCAGGAGCAGGCGACCAAGCTGTGGCACATGTCGAACCTGTTCGGCAGCCCCGATGGCGAGCGGCTGGCGGCGCGGCTGTGCGCGGCAAGCTTCGCCGACACGGTGTTCTTTGCGAACTCCGGCGCGGAAGCGATGGAGTGCGCGATCAAGGTCACGCGCAAGTATCAGGCCGCGAAGGGGCATCCGGAGCGCTACCGGATCATCACCTTCGAGGGCGCTTTTCATGGCCGTACGCTGGCGACGCTCGCGGCTGGCGGACAACAGAAATATCTCGAAGGGTTCGGCCCGCGGGTTGAAGGCTTCGACCAGGTCCCGCTCGGTGATCTCGAGGCGACCAAGAAGGCGATCGGACCGCATACCGCCGGCATTCTCATCGAGCCGTTGCAGGGCGAGGGTGGCGTGCGCGCGCCGTCGAACGCATTCCTCAAAGCGCTGCGTCAGCTGTGCGACGACAACAAGATTCTGCTGGTGTTCGACGAGGTGCAGTCCGGCATGGGCCGCACCGGCGAACTGTTCGCCTATCAACGCACGGGCGTTTCACCTGACGTGATGGCGCTTGCCAAGGCGCTTGGCGGCGGCTTTCCGATAGGCGCATGCCTCGCCACCAGCGAGGCGGCATCCGGCATGACCGCGGGCACCCACGGCTCGACCTTCGGCGGCAATCCGCTGGCGGTGGCCGCGGCGAACGCCGTGCTCGACGTGATGCTCGCACCGGGGTTTTTCGATCATGTCAAACGGATGTCGCTGCTGCTCAAGCAGAAGCTGGCGTCGATCGTCGACCGGCATCCCGACGTGCTGAGCGAAGTGCGCGGCGAGGGACTTTTGATCGGCCTCAAGGCGGTGGTGCCGGCGAACGATCTCGTGCTGGCGCTGCGAGATGAAAAGCTTCTGACAGTCGGCGCCGGCGAGAACGTCGTGCGCCTGCTGCCGCCGCTTATCGTGTCCGAGGCCGAGATTGATGATGCGGTTGCCCGTGTCGAGCGCGCCTGCACAAAACTGTCAGCCAGCCAGACCAAGCGGGAAGCGGTGTGATGACCAAGACACCGCGCCATTTCCTCGACCTCACCGCGATTCCGACCAGTGAACTGCGGGCCATCCTCAACGCAGCCTCCGTCATCAAGAAGGAGGTCAAGGGCGGCAGATGGAGTACGTCTCTCGCCAACAAGACGCTGGCGATGATCTTCGAGAAGCCCTCGACGCGCACGCGGGTGTCGTTCGACGTCGGCATGCGTCAACTCGGCGGCGAGCCAATCATGCTGACCGGCGCCGAGATGCAACTCGGCCGTGGCGAGACGATTGCCGACACTGCGCGCGTGTTGTCGCGCTATGTCGATGCCATCATGATCCGCATCCTCAGCCATGACTCGCTGATGGAACTGGCCGATCACGCCACCGTGCCGGTGATCAACGGACTGACGCGGCGCTCGCATCCCTGTCAGGTGATGGCGGATGTGATGACTTTCGAGGAGCATCGTGGTTCGATCACCGGCCGCACCGTGGCCTGGGTCGGCGACGACAACAATGTGCTGGCGTCCTGGGCCCACGCAGCCGAGCGTTTCGGCTTCACTCTGCGCATTGCGACGCCGCCGGAACTGGCGCCTAACAAGCTGCTGAAGGACTGGATCAAGACGAGCGGCGCGCAGGTCTCGATCGGCACCAATCCGCAAGAGGCAGTCAAGGGTGTGGACTGCGTGATCACCGATACCTGGGTGTCGATGGGCGACAAGGAAGGCGAACATCGCCACAACCTGCTGCGGCCCTACCAGGTCAACGCCAAGCTGATGGCGCTGGCCAACCCGGACGCACTGTTCATGCATTGCCTTCCCGCCCATCGCGGCGACGAGGTGACCGACGAGGTCATCGACGGGCCGCAATCGGTGGTGTTCGACGAGGCGGAAAACCGGCTTCATGCCCAGAAAGGCGTGCTGGCCTGGTGCTTTGATGCGATGCCCTGAGCGGCATTCGCGGACCTTGATCCGCACCCGTTCCGTTCCTAGATCACAGGCTTCACAGCCTGCGAAAAAGTCAGCTTTCTACGACGGAGATTGTCGCCGACATGGCGGATCACAGTTCTGTTCGCGCCCCTTCGGCAACACCTGTCGATGATGCGGTTCTTCCCTTCGAGGTCAATGCGCTCGACGTGCGCGGCCGTCTGGTCCGCATGGGTCCGGCGCTCGACGACATCCTGACCAGGCACGACTATCCCGCGCAGGTCGGCAAGTTGCTTGGCGAGGCCATTATCCTCACCACGCTGTTGGGAACGGCGTTGAAGTTCGAGGGGCGCTTTATCCTTCAGACCCAGACCGATGGCCCGGTATCGCTGATCGTGGTGGATTTCGCCGCGCCCGACCGGCTGCGCGGCTATGCGCGCTTCGATAAAAGCCGCATTGAGCCCGGCATGGATTCGGCGGCGCTGCTGGGCCGCGGTCATCTGGCCATGACCGTCGATCAGGGTCCCGACATGAGCCGCTATCAGGGGCTTGTTGCGCTTGAGGGCGGAAACCTCGAGGACGCTGCGCATGAGTACTTCCTGCGCTCGGAACAGATTCCGACCAGGGTCCGGCTCGCGGTCGGCGAGGAATTGCGCGGCGGCGATGGACCGAAGCACCGCTGGCGCGGTGGTGGCGCGCTGATCCAGTTTCTGCCGAAGGCACCGGAGCGCGCGCGGCAGGCGGATTTGCATCCCGGCGATGCGCCTGAAGGCAGCGAGCCGCACACGGTCGCGGAAGACGATGCGTGGACCGAGAGCCAGTCGCTGTTCGCAACCATTGAAGACGTCGAACTGATCGATCCCGATTTGTCGGGCGAACGACTGCTGTTTCGCCTGTTCCACGAGCGCGGCGTGCGGGTGTTTCCGATGCTGCCGCTTCGCGCAAAATGTTCGTGTTCGCGCGATGCGGTCGCCGGAATGCTGGCTAGCTTCGATCCGAAGGATCGGGCCGACATGGTGGAGAATGGCAAAGTCGTCGTGACTTGCGAGTTCTGCAGTTCGTCCTACGAATTCACCCCGGAAGAGGCGGGCGCTTAACCCGCCGCTGGCGCGCCAGGCGAAGTCAATCCCCGCCTCGCGCGCCGAAACGCGCTCAGACAAAAAGGCTAGTTAAGGGTGCGGCGGGCGTCGGGACTGTCCAGCGAAAACAGCGGGATGTCGATCTCGAACGCTTCGCCGTCCTCGGTCTCCATCTGGTAACGCCCGGTCATGAAGCCTGACGATGTTTGCAGGGGGACGCCGCTGGTGTACTCGAAGCGTTCGCCGGGGGCGAGCACGGGCTGTTCGCCCACCACGCCCTCGCCACGCACCTCCTGGCTGCGTCCCGAACCGTCGGTGATGATCCAGTGCCGGGTTTTAAGCTGGACGGTTTCCGGCCCCTTGTTCACGATCGCCACGGTATAGGCCCAGAAATATTGCTGCTTGTCGACCGACGAGCGCTCCGGAAGGAAGCTCGGCTCGACCATGACTTCGATCTGGCGGGTGATGGCACGATACATCGGTTAGTCCGGAACTTCGATACGATCTCCTGTGAAGGATAGCGGAAAGGGCCGTGGTTGCCCAACCGGCATGGTGAGCCATCCCCGGGACCGATGGAACCCATTTCCGGCGTTCGGATCGATCACAAAAAAGCGCGGTTTGCCCGGTGGATGGAAGTCCCGTAAGGTAACCGCCGGTCTGAACGACGCCGATCATCATGACATCGCCGACTACCCAACTGCCGGATCGGGTCGCCACGACGGCTGACATGAAAACGGCTGCCATACCAGGGCGCTCCGGCGAGCGCGAACTGCGTCTCGACCTGTTTCGCGGCCTCGCTTTGTGGCTGATCTTCATCGATCACCTGCCGCCGAACATCCTGACCTGGTTCACGATCCGCAATTACGGCTTCAGCGACGCCACCGAGATTTTCATTTTCATCTCGGGTTACACGGCCGCCTTCGTCTATAGCCGCGCGATGCTTGAGCGCGGCTTTCTGGTCGCGGGCGCGCGCATCTACAAGCGTGTCTGGCAGATCTATGTGGCGCACGTATTCCTGTTCACGATCTATCTGGCTGAAATTTCGTACGTCGCCTCAAGTTTCGAGAACCCGCTCTACGCCGAAGAAATGGGAATTCTCGATTTCCTCAAGCAGCCGGACGTCACCATCGTTCAGGCGCTTCTGCTCAAGTTCAAGCCCGTCAACATGGACGTGCTGCCGCTTTACATCGTGCTGATGGCTTTCCTGCCGCTGATCCTGTGGTCGATGTTGCGGCGTGCCGATCTCACCCTCGTGCTGTCAGCGGTTCTGTATGCGCTGACATGGGAGTTCGGCTTCTCGCTCCCGGCCTATCCCCACGGTTCGTGGATTTTCAATCCGTTCGCCTGGCAGCTGCTGTTTGTGTTCGGAGCGTGGTGCGCGCTCGGTGGCGCCCGGAAGATGGCGCGCATCCTGGAGTCGTCGATCACCCTGTGGCTTTGCGCCGCGTACTTGGCCTTTGCGTTCTGCGTGACCCTGACCTGGCACATTCCACAGCTTGGAATCTATGTGCCGTACTGGCTCGCGAACTGGATGTATCCGATCAACAAGCCCGATCTCGATGTGCTGCGCTTTGTTCACTTCCTGGCGCTGGCGGCGGTGACGGTCCGCTTCCTACCGAAGGACTGGCCGGGTCTGCGTTCGGCCTGGCTGCGCCCTCTGATCCTGTGCGGGCAGCATTCGCTGGAGATTTTCTGCATCGGCGTGTTCCTCGCCTTTGCCGGACATTTCATTCTGGCCGAGCTTTCGGGCGGAGCCTGGATGCATTTTGCCATCAGCGTGGCCGGAATCATGATCATGTGGGCCGCCGCAGCGCTGTTTTCGTGGTACAAGGCCGAGACAGGAAAGATCAAGAAACCAGCAAGAATCGGTGATTCCGATGCGGATCTTGCGGGAGGTGGATCATGAAGGCGCCGCTCTGTGCACTGGTTCTCGCCGGCGCGCTCGCGGTTGCGCCGGTCCGGGCCGAAACCGTGGAGAGCTGCGCGGTCCCCGCTTATCTGCTGACCACCGACGCTACGCTTGCCAAGACCTCGGAGACGGTCAAGGCGCGCCAGCCCCTGAATATTCTGGTGGTTGGCACGCGTTCGTCGCAGTTGGGCGGGCCGGATGGCGCCAGCGCCTCCTATCCGGCGCGGCTGGCGGACACCCTGCGCGAGAAGCTTCCGGGTATCACGGTCAACCTGACCACCGACATTCACCCCCGGCAGATCACAGCCGAGGTAAGTGGCGCCCTGCAGAAGGTTGTCGACGAGCGCAAGCCGACCCTGGTGGTGTGGCAGACCGGAACGGTGGATGCGATGCGCTCGGTCGACCCCGACGATTTCCGGCAGGCGCTCGATGACGGAATCGGCGTGCTGCAGAAGGCGGGTGCCGACGTGGTCCTGATGAATCTGCAATACAGCCCGCGCACCGAGACGATTATGTCGGCCTCTGCCTATACCGACACCATGCGCGTGGTCGCGCAGGAATGGAGCGTGCCGCTATTCGACCGCTTCAACATCATGCGCCACTGGAGCGAGGCGGGTGATTTCGATCTGTTCGGCCCGGTCCGCGGACTGGGAATGGCGAAACGTGTTCATGATTGTATCGGTCGGGCGCTGGCAAAACTCGTGATTGACGCCGCGCATCTCAATCCGATGGAGCCCAGGACCCAGCGTTGATGATGTTTGCGTTCAGTTTGAGGGATATTGTTTTCGTCTTTCTCTGTGTTGCCGGATTGTCGCTCGCGCCCTCCGGAATGCCGTCGGCATTGGCTCAGGACAAGATCGATGCCGCGCCGCCGGCCGCAAGTCAGCCGGCGCCCGAGAGGGGCATCGCCACCCGGGCGATTGAAGCCGCCAAGGGCGCGGCGAAAAGCGCAGGCGACATTCTCACGCGCGCGCCATGTCTGAAGCCAAGAGGCAACGCCGCGAAGGGATCACTCCCGCGTGTCGCGCGCAAGATCGCGGACCACGAGCCGGTCAGGATCGTCGCGTTCGGGTCGTCTTCGACGGAAGGCTTTGGCGTCAGTTCACCTAGCTATACTTATCCCAATCGCCTTGCCGCGCAGTTGCGTCGCGCTTATCCGTCGGCGGACATCACGGTGGTCAATCTCGGCAAGGGCGGTCAGGAAGTTCCTGACATGATCGCGCGGCTCGACACGGTGCTTGCCGAGCATCCCGATCTGGTGATCTGGCAATTCGGCACCAACATGGTCATTCGCCGTCACGACATCGCGCAGCTGGCCGCGCTTGCGGAAGAAGGCGTGTCGCGCATGCAGGCAGCGGGCGCCGATGTCGTGCTGGTCGATCCGCAATACGCGCCGGCGGTCACCGCCAACAAGGAGGGCGCGAGCAAGATGGTGAAGCTGATCAGCGATGTCGCGAGGCTCCGGCGGATCGCGGTGTTTCCTCGCTTCGAGGTGATGCGCCAGTGGCACGAGGACGACAAGATGCCGTTCGAGAGCTTTGTCATCAAGGACGGGCTGCACATGAACGACTGGGGCTATGCCTGCTTCGCCCAGTTGCTCGGTGACACCATCATTCGGTCGGTCGGCGAGGTAAAGTCCGGGGTCAGCGTGCCCAGTAACGTGATGACGTATCGGCCGATGTGAATGACCGGTGTCGCGGGCGCGACGCTGCGTGTAACGCCGCTTCGCAGAACCGGGACCGTTGCAAACTCCAACTATGGAACGGCCCGGATCAGCGGAGCGACATTTCCATGCCGCACCGCGTCCGGGGCACGCAAATCTCTTAGCTCGAGACGCGCCGCCGTGCGCCGCTCCTCGCCACGCGGGTGAGACGTTCACGCCTTGTCGAGCGCAGCCGTCAGATCATCGATCAGGTCTTCGACGTGTTCCAGACCGGTCGAGTAGCGGATGAAACCTTCGCTGATGCCGAGCTCGGCGCGATCCTCGGGCGACAGGCGCTGATGCGTCGTGGTCGCCGGATGGGTAACGATGCTTTTGGCATCCCCCAGATTGTTCGAGATGCAGGCGATCTCGAGCGCGTTGAGCGTGCGGAAGGCTGCGGCCTTGCCGCCCTTGACCTCGAAGCCGATCATGGTCGAACCGCCACGCATCTGCTTTTTCACCGTCGCAGCCTGCGGGTGATCGTCACGGCCGGGATAGATCAGCCGCGAGACCTTTGGGTGTTTCGCCAGCGCATCGGCGATGGCGGCCGCGCTGTCGGTCTGGGTCCTGACCCGGATGCCGAGGGTTTCGAGACCCTTCAGCAGCACCCATGCATTGAACGGAGAAATCGCCGGGCCGGTCTGGCGCAGGAAAGTGTGGATGTGCTCCTGGATGAAATCATTCGAGGACAGGATAACGCCGCCGAGGCAGCGGCCCTGTCCGTCGATGTGCTTGGTGGCGGAGTAGGTCACCACATCGGCACCCAGCGCCAGCGGGCTTTGCCAGATCGGCGTGGCGAACACGTTATCCACGACAAGGCGCGCGCCGCCTGCGTGAGCGATCTCGGCGATCGCCCCGATGTCCAGCACATCGAGCGTCGGATTGGTCGGACTTTCCAGGAACAGCGTTTTGGTGTTGGGCCGCATCGCCTTTGTCCACTGGTCGAGGTCGAGGCCGTCGACCAGCGTGGATTCGATGCCGTAGCGCGGCAGCAGAGTCTCGACGACGTAGCGACACGAGCCGAACAGTGCCTTCGCAGCGACCACATGATCGCCCGCTTGCAGCGGCGCGAGCATCGCGGTGGTGACGGCGGCCATCCCGGTCGCGGTCGCGCGGGCGGCCTCTGCGCCTTCGAGATCGGCCATGCGCTGCTCGAACATTGCAATCGTCGGATTGGAAAAGCGGGAGTAGAGGAAGCCCGGGTCCTCACCCTTGAAGCGCGCCTCGCACTGTTCGGCGCTGTCGTAGACAAAGCCTTGAGTGAGGAACAGCGCCTCGGACGTCTCGCCGTATTGCGAGCGCATCGTGCCGGAATGAACCAGCCGGGTTTCCGGGCGCCAGGTGCGGGATGGGGTTTTGACCTCAGACATGTGACCTCCAACGCGGCCGCTAGAAAACGGCACAAAAAAACCGGCCTGGATGAACATCCACAGGCCGGGATCACATTGTCCCCGGCCTGTTTAGCGACTTATTTTACGTGGCTGCAAGCCGGCCGGCTCAAATCACCACGGGATAAGTCACAGCCATAATCCGCCATGGCCTTTCCGTCAAGCAGCCCATCGGATAACCGATAGGGGGATTGGCCTGCGCCAGACGCGGGAGTACGGGGACCCAAACGTGACTTTCTCGATCGCGCCGGATGCACGGGGAATTCTGCCAGACCGCATGATCGCGGCGATGGCGGATTCCGGCCTGATCTTGCCGGCCTATCCCTTCGTCGAAAGCCAGATCCAGCCGGCAAGTCTCGATCTGCGGCTCGGCGACGTGGCCTATCGTGTGCGCGCCAGCTTTCTGCCGGGGCCGAACACCACGGTTGCAGAGCGCATCGATGAGCTGAAACTGCACGAGATCAGCCTCTCCGATGGCGCGGTGCTCGAAACAAATTGCGTCTACATCGTTCCGCTGCTCGAAAGCCTCGCGCTGCCGCCATCGATTTCGGCTGCGGCCAATCCGAAAAGCTCGACCGGGCGGCTTGACGTATTCACCCGCGTGATCGCCGATGCGACCCGCCGCTTCGATGTGATCGATGCGGGTTATCACGGCCCGCTCTACGCCGAGATCAGCCCCAAGACATTTCCCGTGCTGTTGCGCGAAGGTTCGCGGCTGTCGCAGATCCGCTTTCGCGTCGGCCACGCGCTGCTCGACGATGCTGCGCTCGCCGATCTCCATGCGCACGAGCGCCTGGTCGATAGCGACAATGCCGATCTCACCAGCGGCGTCGCGCTCAGCGTCGATCTGTCCGGCGAGGGATCGGATGGCTTCGTCGGCTATCGCGCCAAGCGCCATACTGGCGTCGTCGACGTCGATCGCCGCGGCGGCTATCCGGCCGGCGAATTCTGGGAGCCGATCCGGGCGCGCCCCGATCGCAGCCTGATCCTCGATCCCGGCGAGTTCTATATTCTCGCTTCGAAGGAAGCGGTGCAGGTGCCGCCGGATTTCGCCGCCGAAATGGTGCCGTTCGATCCGCTGGTCGGCGAGTTTCGCGTGCATTATGCCGGGTTCTTCGATCCGGGCTTCGGCTACGCCGGCGCAGGCGGTCAAGGCTCGCGCGCGGTGCTGGAGGTACGCTCGCGCGAGGTGCCGTTCATTCTCGAACACGGCCAGATCGTCGGACGGCTAGTTTACGAGAAGATGCTGTCGTCGCCTGACGCACTTTACGGCACGCGTATCGCGTCCAACTATCAGGGCCAGGGGCTCAAGCTCTCCAAGCACTTCCGGCTCTGACCCGCTCTGCGGAATGGCTAGCCAATTTCGCTGGAAGCCCATGCGTCGCGCAGGTCTGGCGCGCGTTTTGGGCAATGCTAGGGTGGCCGCGGCGCGCTCCCACTCGATCCGAAAACTGCCGCGCCGCGGAGGCGCATGACTGAGGCTGGTGTCGCGGAAATCCCGGTGGTCGAGGGCGGGCCGCCGCCATTGCCGCGGATCGATCGGCCGGCGACCAACCCGTTGCTTGATGGCCGTATCCTGCCGACGCTTTTGCGTCTGGCGGCGCCGAATGTCGTGGCCTTGAGCGCGGGTACCTGCGTGGCGATCGCGGAAACATCCTACATCGGCCGTCTCGGCACCGAGCCGCTGGCGGCAATGGCGCTGGTGTTTCCGCTGGTCATCCTGACGCTCACCATGTCCGGCGGCGCCATGGGTGGCGGCGTGGCCTCCGCCATCGCCCGCGCGCTTGGCGCCAACGATGTGGAGCGTGCCTCGACCCTGGCGCTCCACGCGCTGATGATCGGCTTCTGTTTCGGTCTGTTCTTCACGGTGGGAATCCTGATCTTCGGGCCGTATCTCCTCATGCTGCTGGGCGGCCGTGGGCGCGTGCTGTCGGAAGCCATCGGCTACTGTCAGATTTTCTTCGGTGGCGCGACGATCCCATGGTTGATGAACACCATGGCGGCGATTCTGCGCGGCACCGGAAACATGAAGCTGCCTTCGGCCATCGTGCTGTGGTCCGCGTTCTGCCAGATCATCCTTGGCGGTGTTCTCGGACTCGGCTTCGGGCCGATTCCGCAGTTCGGCATGCGTGGTGTCGCCGCCGGCACGCTGATCGCATTCGCCAGCGGCGTTGCGATCATGCTGTGGTACGTTCTGTCGGGCCGCAGCCGCATCACCTTCGATCTAAAGGGTTTCCGGATTCGCGGAGCGCTGTTCTACGACATCCTCAAGGTCGGCGCGGTTGCCTGTTTCTCGCCATTGCAGGTGGTGCTTACGGTTACGATCTTCACCCATATGCTGGCGCAATTCGGCAACGAGGTCCTCGCCGGCTACGGCATCGGAGCGCGCCTTGAGTTCATGCTGACCTCTCTTGCTTTCGCGGTCGGCGTCGCCTCCGTGCCGATGGTCGGCATGGCGATCGGCGCGGGCCGGGTGGCGCGGGCGCGTACCATTGCGTGGACCGCAGGCGGCGTGTCGCTCGTCGCCGTCGGCCTGTTCGGCGGCTTCATCGCCGTGTTCCCGGATCTGTGGGTCAATCTGTTCACGGACGATCCTGGCGTACGCGACGCCAGCCGCCGTTATCTCTCGACCGCCGCGCCGATGTTCGCATTCATCGGCGTTTCGATTTCGCTGTACTTCTCGTCGCAGGGCGCGGCGCGGGTGCTGGGTCCGGTGCTGGCGCAGACCGCGCGGCTGGTGTTCGTCATCGTCGGCGGATGGGTGCTGACGGCGCAGGGCGCATCAAGCTCGAGCTTCTTCTGGCTGGCGGCGATCTCGATGATCGTTCTTGGCATCCTGGCGGCGACCGCTGTCCGTATCACGCGGTGGGGTCCGAAGCCGTCGGCGCTGACCGTTCCCGCCCCTTGACGTCGATCATCGCTGGATCGTGACCGGCCGCGCCAGCGCTGACCGCGCGAACTTCTTCACCCCGACCGGCTTGCCGAACAGATAGCCCTGCGCGAGATCAAAACCCATCTCGGTCGCGGCCAGAAAGTCCGCGCGCGATTCCACGCCCTTGGCCACGGTGCGGGACCCATAGCTGTTGGCGAGATCGACGATGCGGCTGCAGACGTTGCGTTTCAGTCTGTTGTCGGCGCAGTCGGTGACGAACTCGCGATCGACCTTGATTTCGACGAAAGGAAACACCGGCAGGTCCATCAGCGCGGGCCAGTCGACGCCGAGATCGTCGATCGAAAGCGCGATGTTGTGGAAGCGGACGCGCTTGGCAAGATCGAGCGCGAAGTCGAGATTCTGGATGATTTCGGTGCTCTTGATCTCGATGATCAATCCACCGAACGCCGGGTGATCCGGAATCCGGCGGCACAGTTCGCTCACCGCCGCCGGATCCTTGAGATAGGACAGCGGCAGGTTGATCGAAATATCGACCGGGCCGTGCTGCCCGACCAGATAGTGCCAATCGTCGACCGAGCGGCTGACAACAAACTCCGACAATTGTGTGAAGTGCGGGTCCTTGTCGTCGGGAATGAACGAGGCCGGAGGCACAACGCCCCACGATGGATGGCGCATTCGCACCAGCGCTTCGGCGCCGCGCGGCGCCAGCGTACGAATATCGATCTTCTGCTGATACCATAGCTCGAGCCAGCCGGCCTTCAGGGCTTCGGCAACATCGACCGCGGGGCTCGGCGGCGCCTCGGATGGAAGCAGTGCGATGAGGCTTGCGCGCAATCCGTCGGCGCTGAACGGCGTCGCCAGCGGCGGCAGCATCGGGATGCCGAACTCCTCGCCGAGCTGGCGTACCGCGGCAACGAGGATCGAATCGCGCGGTCCGATGAGCAGCACCTTGCCGTCGTACTTTCTGTCGGCCAGCACCTTCAGGTTCCTGCCCACCTCGACGCCGTCGGACGACAGGCCAAGGACAACGAGGTCAGGTGCCTCGAAATCGAGGATTGGTCCGAGATCGCTGGACGACGACGATTCTGCGGTGATGAAACCGAGTTCCTCGAGTGTTTCGGAGAGGAACATGCGGATGTGCTTCTTGCCGTCGGCGACGCATGCGCGCGGCGTAATCTTGCGTTGGCCGAAGGTCGTTACTTTGTCGGCTTCCGCCAGAATCGCTCTGATCATTCTCACCTCCGATAGTCGTGGCGAGAGTCTTAGCGTCACGGACTCGTTGCAAATAAGGAAATCCTGAAACATCCAAGTAGGAGGTCAGGTAAGGTTAAAGCTTGGGATTATCGTAAAATTTGAGCGATCTTTGCCGGCGCTTTGCGAATGTCGGGCGGAACTCGCGTTATGCCGCAGTCATCGCGGAAAATGTGGCCGATGAAGATCGCGTCTCAATTCGCAGTTGTGATGTCGCCGCGAATTCCCTCGCGGCGACGTCGCAGGTGCTGTCTCATTCTCGGTGGTTATTCACATCGCTTATATCAGCCGCGTGCTGTTGATAACGCGAACGTCGCCGTCATTGCGGCTGCGGCCGCGTCCATCTGATTCGCGATGTAGGGCGCGATCTCGTTCGGCAGCACATCGACGACCCATACAAGCTCGCATCGTTCATCGCCTGCCGCGATGACCTGCACCGACGCGCTGTGTTGTCTGATTCGTTCGCTGATGACGGCGTAGACCAGACGTTTCGCGTTATCGTCGCAATCGACCAGCAGTTCGCGCACGACCGTGCCGTTCGCGAACGTCACGATGCGGGCGTCGTCGTCCAGTTTCGTATCGAGCACGAAGCCGGGAACCAGCCGTCGGTGAAGCGCCCCGAAATCGCGCACCGCGTCCCAGACCTGCTCGGACGGAGCGTCCAGGGGAATTCGCTTTGTGATTGAAGCCATGGTGTCTGCTCCCCGTGCACGGCCTGCTAGGTGCAGACCGCCTCGACGTTGTTGCCGTCGGGATCGATCAGGAAAGCTGCATAGTAGGTCGGGCCGTAGTCGGCGCGTGGGCCGGCTCCGCCGTTGTCCTGTCCCCCCGTCTTCAGTCCGGCCGCATGAAATGCCTTGATCGCGGCGTGGTCGGAGGCGCGGAATGCGATGTGGGCGCCGTCGCGGCCGCCATCCTTGGCAAGATGCAGCCAAAGCGCCGGCGAATCCTTCGGCCCGAAGCCTGCGCCGCTGTCGTCGCGGGAGCATAGAACATGACCCAGAGGCGCCAGCACGGCGGTGTAGAACCGCACCGAGGCGTCGAGGTTTTTTACGCGAAGTCCAATATGGTCGTACATGCGATCTCTCCTTGAATGGAGGATCACCCTATGCGGCCGCTCATCAACCGATCTTGGAAAATCTTGCGGTCGCCGCGCGCCGCCGCCCGGAACTGACGCGGCGAGACACCGGCCGCGCGATGAAAGGTCCGGACGAAATTGGACAGGTCGCCGAACCCGACATCGAAGGCGATATTTGTGATCGATCGTGTGTCGTCGGCGAGCAGGCGGGCCGCATGGCGCAGGCGCGAACGTACGAGGTACTGATGTGGCGTGGCGCCCAGCACGTCCGAAAACAGCCGCAGGAAGTGAAAAGCGCTCAGTCCTGCCTGATCCGCCGCATCATCGAGCGTGACGTTGTCCGAGGCATTCGTTTCGATCCACAGGGCCGCCTCCACGGCTCGCCGGCGGTCCCGATCACGGATGGTGCGCGTTTGTGGCTTCCGATCGTTGACGAGATCGGCAAACCGCGCCGCGAACAGCAGGGCGGCTTCATCGACGCCGATGTCGCTGGTCCGGTTCGCCGCGCCATCGGCGAGTTCGCCGAGCACCATGAGTTCGGGGAGTGGCGGAGCGTAGCGGGTACGCCACAAATTCTCATCGCGCGCGATGGTGTCGGCCGTCTCACGAGAGAACTGGATCGACAGGCATTCATCGCCGCAGATGTGGTGATGATGCGAACAGACATATTCATCGTCGGCATGGCCGACCATGATCGATCCTGGCACCATTTCGTGGGAGGTTCCGCGACACTCATAGGCGAAAGTGCCGCGCCGGACATAGGACAACGAGTGATGACGATGCTGCTCGACATAGGGCTTGTCGTCGGGTCCCATGCTGCAGCGATAGTCGATCACGGACACCGCATCGGACTGGAAGACGACTGTTGCCGACATGATGCGAAGCCCTAGTGACGGCGCTGCGGCGGAGCGACGGAGAACTCCGGCTCAAACAACATCGGCGCGTCGGCGGTATCGTGCCCGATCCTGGCTCGCTCGATGGTCAGCATCCTGAATTTGGTGGTGACGCCGCCGTTGGCGGAGAAGCCGCCGGTCTTGCCGTTGGCCGCCAGCACGCGGTGGCACGGTACGACAATCGTGAACGGATTTTGCCCAAGCGCCTGTCCGACCGCACGCGACAATGTCTTGTCGCCAAGACGCTGAGCGATCTCGCCATAGGTGAGAGTCTCGCCGGGCGGAATCGTGCGCGCGATCTCGTAAACCTGCCGGTTGAAATCCGGCACGCCGCCCATGTCGAGTTCGATATCGGCAAGGTCGTCCGGCTTTCCGTCGAGGAGGGCGGCCATTGCATCGCAAGCGTGCCGCACCTGTGGCGGCGGTGGCATGTCGCGGGCCTCGGGAATTTTTTTCAGGAGGCGCGCGCGCGTCCGGTTGTCATCGGCTTCCGGCAGTTGCACGCCGAGAATGCCGCGCTCGCCCCAGGCGATGGCGCAGCGGCCGATAGCCGTATCGAAAAACGCGAATCCGATGCTCATCCCCGCAATATAGACACGATCCGCGGCTTGCACACCGGCGCTATCGGAAATCGGGTGCCGTTCGTCCCCGTCAGTCCTGGGCGTCGTCCGGATCCTTATCCTGCTCCTTGGGTACATCCTTCGGGCAGAACGAAATCGTGCTGATCGCAATTTTTGCGTCCTTTTTTGACGCGTAAGGTCCGTCGCCAAAAAAGACGTCGCCATTGATCACGGGATTGCTCCGGACGATGTCGCACCGGCCGGTCGTACGGTTGCCGACCACCCAATAGGAATTCGCGGCCGCAGCGCCGGCCGTCAGGATCAGGCCAAACAGGGCCACGCTAAAGCGCATCATCGGACCGTCCTCCAATCGCTCAGCCAAGCCGGATATTAGCCTTTCGTTCCCTCGCAAGATGCGTCTTCCCGGCGAGGTGGTTAACGCGCGCCATCGCGCTGCGTTGCAAATTCCGGATATATAGGCGATGGTGCCCCCGGCGTGCGGGCGTAGTTCAATGGTAGAACGGCAGCTTCCCAAGCTGCATACGAGGGTTCGATTCCCTTCGCCCGCTCCAGCTGTCTCAGGGCGCCCCAAACCACACGCATAACAAGAGGCCCGATGTCGCAGCCCCGCCTGTTCACGCCGATCACCATGCGCGGCGTTACCTCCCGGAACCGGATCGTGATTTCGCCGATGTGCCAGTATTCCGCGACGGATGGCGTCGCCAACGACTGGCATCTGGTGCATCTGGGCAAGTTCGCCCAAGGCGGCGCGGGGGTCGTGATGGCGGAAGCCACCGCGGTGACGCCCGAAGGGCGCATCACTCACGGCGATCTCGGCCTGTGGAACGACGATCAGATCGCGCCGCTGACACGCATTGCTGAATTCATTCGCGCGCAGGGTGCGGTCCCGGCGATCCAGCTTGCCCATGCGGGGCGCAAGGCCAGCATGCAGCGGCCATGGTTCGGCAACGCCGCACTGACGGCCGAGGATCGCGCGCGCGGCGACATGCCCTGGCAGATCGTCGCACCCAGCGCGATCCCGATGGAGCAGGGCTGGCTGATGCCGCATGAACTGACCGATGCGGACCTCGAGACGCTGCGCGAGAATTGGCGGCTTGCCACGCTGCGCGCCGTCAAGGCCGGCTTCGACCTGCTCGAGGTGCATTGCGCGCACGGTTATCTGCTGCATGAATTCCTGTCGCCGCTGTCGAACAAGCGCACCGATGCCTATGGCGGCGATCGCGCCGGGCGGATGAAATACCCGCTTGAGATCATCGAGACGGTGCGCGCCGCGTGGCCCGAGGACCGCCCGCTGTTCGTGCGCATTTCCACGGTGGATGGCGTTGACGGCGGCATCGACATTGCGGACTCGGTGGCCTTCGTGCGCGAAGCCAAGGCGCGCGGCGCCGATGTCATCGATTGTTCGTCGGGCGGACTGATGGGTTCGGCCACGGCGGCGCGGATTCCGCGCGGCTACAGCTTCCAGGTGCCGTTCGCCGAGCAGGTCCGCCGCGAAGCGGACATCGCGACCATGGCGGTCGGGCTGATCATGCATCCGCAGCAGGCGGAGGATATTTTGCGCGATGACCAGGCCGATCTCATCGCCATCGGCCGCGAGGCGCTGTTCGATCCCAACTGGCCGCTGCATGCGGAACTGGCGTTGACTGGCAAGGCGGTTGCCAAGGAAGGCTTTGGCGACGTGTTCGGCGAATGGCCGAAGCAATATGGCTGGTGGCTGGAGCGGCGCGAGCCGGGTTTGCGCAGGCTCGAGGGTCCGGCATTGCCATTTCGCAGGGCGTGACCCAAGCTCCCGTGTCGTTTTCGTTTGATGCGGCGTTGGGGAGCTTTTGATGTCAGGTCCATCCATCTGCATCGCCGGCGCGGGCAGTATCGGTTGCTATGTCGGCGGCATGCTGCGCGCAGGCGGGCGGCCGGTGTCGCTGCTGGCGCGGCCGCGTGTCATCGCTGACATCAAGGCCAATGGCCTGACGGTCACGACCTTCGACGGTATCGAACATCGGCTGTCCGCAGGGGAGATCGTGCTGAGCGACGATCCGTCCATCCTCGCCGATGCCGACATCGTTCTGGTCACCGTGAAAAGCGATGACACCCAGGCGATGGCCGATCTGATCGCGCGCCACGCGCCGCCGCATGTGACCGTCGTCAGTTTGCAGAACGGCGTCGGCAATGTGCCGGTGCTGCAGAACAGGTTGCCTGGCCGCGCGGTTCTCGCCGGCATGGTGCCGTTCAATGTCATTGCGCTCGGTCACGGGCATTTTCACCGCGCGACCTCCGGCGACATCCTGATCGACAGGGATGCGAACGGCACCGCCGACAAGATCTCCGTTCGCGATTTGCCGGTCAGGGTGACCGCGAACATCATCGGGGTGCAGTGGGGCAAGCTGCTGCTCAATCTCAACAATGCACTCAACGCGTTGTCGGGACTGCCGCTGCGCGACCAGCTCGCAAAACGCGAATGGCGAACGCTGTTCGCTGATGAGATGCGTGAGGCGTTGGCTGCGCTGAAAGCGGAGGGCATTGTGCCTGTAGCCTCGACGCCGCTGCCGGCAGGCTGGACGCCGTATATCCTCAAACTGCCGGATTTCGCTTTTCGCGCGGTGGCTGCACCGATGGTGAAGATCGACCCCAAGGCGCGCTCGTCGATGTGGGAGGATCTGGAGCGCGGCCGCCGCACCGAGGTCGATCATCTGCAAGGGCTGATTGTCGCACTTGCGAGGAAACACGGTCTCAACGCGCCGCTGTCGGCGGCGACCGTGGCGCTGATCCGCAAGGCAGAGGCGGCTGAGAAGGGTTCGCCGCGACTCGATCCGGATCACATCCGCGCCGCTGCGGCTTGAAGCGATCCGGCGCGGGCATATATCCTTGAAATGCCGATGTTATCACCGGCGCGGTTCGCATTGGGCGAGCCGGCAAACCGATTTTGGCCGCGAGGGTGTTACGCCGTCGCGTTGAAGCCACGGCAAGACGCCTTCCGGACAGGATCCAAACTCTGGAGGCTCAGATGCATGCGGAAACCGCCGCTTACAGACCCCATCGCCTGATCGCCAGCGACAGGGTGGAGGGAACGCGGGTTTTCAATGCCGACGGCAAAAAGATCGGGAGCGTCAAGCGGCTGATGATCGACAAGATCAGCGGCAACGTTGCTTATGCCGTGCTGTGCTTTGGCGGAATTCTCGGCGTCGGCGAGCATTATCGCTCGCTGCCGTGGGCGAGCATGAAATACAATCCCGACCTCGAAGCCTACGAACTCGTGACCCTGATGACCGACGAGGAATTGCAGAAGGCGCCGGCCTACATGACGGGCGACGAGATGGACTGGGGCTATCGGGAGCGCCCGTACGAAAATTACTGGATGGGCTTCTGAGGAGGCAGCGACGTCCCAGCGCTAGACCACCGCCTTTGCGGCGGCGCGTCCGGCGTTGCGACCCGAGAACAGGCAGCCTCCCAGAAATGTGCCCTCCAGCGCGCGATAGCCGTGGACGCCCCCGCCGCCGAAACCAGCCGCTTCGCCGACGGCATAGAGGCCCGGAATGATCTGTCCATTGGTTCCGAACACGCGGGCGTCGAGATCGGTTTCGAATCCGCCGAGCGTTTTTCGCGTCAGGATGTTCAGACGCACCGCGATCAATGGCCCGTGTGCCGGATCGAGAATCTTGTGCGGCTTTGCGGTACGGATCAATTTGTCGCCGATGTAGCGGCGGGCATTATGGATGCCCATCACCTGCGTGTCCTTGACGTAAGGATTGTCGATCTCGCGATCACGCGCGGCGATCTGGCGCTCGATATCCGCGGCGTCCAGCAGGTTGTCGCCGCTGAGCTTGTTCATCCCGGCGACAAGATCATGCAGATTGTCGCGCACGATGAAGTCGATGCCGTGCTGCTTGAACGCCTCGACCGGTGCAGGCGCGCCCTTGTTCAACGCGCGGCGCAGCGTCATGCGCCAGCTCTTGCCGGTGAGGTCAGGGTTCTGTTCGGATCCCGAGAGCGCGAACTCTTTCTTGATGATGCTTTGGGTCAGGATGAACCACGAATAGTCGTAGCCGGTCTTCATGATGTAATCGAGCTGGCCGAGCGTGTCGTAACCGGGATAGAGCGGAGAGGGCAGGCGCCTGCCGGTCGCGTCGAACCACATCGACGATGGCGCCGGCAGGATGCGGATGCCATGACCCGGCCAGATCGGGTCCCAGTTGTGGACGCCTTCGACATAGTGCCACATGCGGTCGCGGTTGATGACACGCCCGCCCGCGGCTTCGGTAATTCCGATCATCCGGCCATCCACATGGGCCGGGACGCCGCTCACCATGCGTTGCGGCGCGGTGCCAAGGCGACTCGGCCAGTTTTGCCGGACGAGATCGTGGTTGCCGCCGATACCGCCGGAAGCCACAATCACCGCCTGTGCGTTGAATGCAAAATCCCCAACCGTCACGCGTGACGAGCTTTTGCCGCGCGGCTCGGAAGAGGGTTCGAGGATTTTCCCGCTGACGCCGGTCACGGCGCCGGCCGCCGTGGTCAACGCATCGACGCGATGGCGGAATTTGAATTCGATCCGCCCGGTCTTCGCGGCCTCGCGGGCGCGGCGCTCGAACGGTTCGACCACGCCGGGGCCGGTGCCCCAGCTCACGTGGAAGCGCGGGACCGAGTTGCCGTGGCCCATGGCGTCGTAGCCGCCGCGCTCCGCCCAGCCGACCACCGGAAAAATCCGGTGGCCCACCGCCTGCAGCCAGCCGCGTTTCTCGCCGGCGGCGAACGCCACATAAGCCTCGGCCCATTTGCGCGGCCAGTGATCCTCATCGCGATCGAAGCCGGCGGTGCCCATCCAGTCCTGTAATGCCAGATCGTGGGAATCGCGGATGCCGAGCCGGCGCTGTTCGGGCGTATCGACCAGAAACAATCCGCCCAGCGACCAGAATGCCTGGCCGCCAAGGTTCTGCTCGCCTTCCTGTTCGACCACGATGACCCGTTTACCGGCGTCCGCCAGCTCAGTCGCCGCGACCAGCCCGGCAAGACCGGCCCCTACGACAATGACATCCGCATCCGTCGCCATGATGTTCGCTCCCCCGCAATCGCCGATTGAAGCGTGCGCGACGAAGCGCGGTCAACGGCAAAATGTGGCGGCAGTTTGTGCGCGCGGCCTACTCGTTGCGATGCGCACGGATTTGTTTTGATTCGGACAGCGCCACTGCATCATGACTGCAACACCCGATCGGAAATCTTGTCGGTGGGTTATGAGCAATCTGGACAAAAGATCGGACTCACAACACGCTGGCGAGACCTCGACGGCACATTCGCCGCCGGGGAACGGGGCTGGGCCATGAAGATTGTGACGGGGTTGCTTGCTGCGGTGCTGCTTCTGGCAGGAATTGGTGCAAGTCATGCCGTGGTAAGGATTTCGGACGATCGTGGCGGCCGTATCGGAACCTACGTCGACAAGTATGAAAGCCTTCGCAGTTCCGGTGAAATGGTGGTGATCGACGGTCTTTGCGCCTCCGCCTGTACCATTGTGCTGGGCGCTGTTCCCCACGACAAGATTTGCGTCACCTCGCGCGCAACCCTCGGGTTTCATGCCGCCTGGGATCCGGGACGGGGCGGCCGGCCGGTGACCAATGTCGAGGCGACCCACATGCTTTACGGGATGTACCCGGCGCCGGTGCGGCGGTGGATCAACCGGCATGGCGGGCTCAAGCCGCGCATGATCTTTCTGCGCGGGGCGCAGCTGACCGCGTTGTTCCGGCCCTGCTATCTCAATGCGCAGGCTGCCGCCCGCTGAGGAGCGCGTGCTCCGCATGACGTGATTGGAAGGCGCGCCATTCGGCTTGCCCGCGGCGTCTCCTGTCTTTATCTGGGAACCTGAAATTTCGGCCCGCCCGGGGCCGATGGGCACCAGATTGCCGAGCCGGCACTTCAAGGGACATATCATGACCGATCAGACCACCCGACCGCTGGTGATGATTGCTGCGTTTGCGGCAAGCCTCGCAATCGGATTGCTGGTGGTGTTGTGGTTGGCGGGCGGCTTGCGGGGCGTGGCGCCGCCGGCCGCGATCGGCGGCCCGTTCCAGTTGACCGACCAGACCGGCCAGACGGTGACCGAAAAAAATCTTCAGGGCCGCCCGACGCTGATCTTCTTCGGCTTTACCCACTGCCCGGACGTGTGCCCGACATCGCTGTTCGAGATGTCGGAGGTCTTGCGCGCGATGGGCAAGGACGCCGACCGGGTCAACGCCTACTTCGTGTCGGTCGATCCCGAGCGCGACACGCCCGAGATCATCAAGACCTATTTGCAGAGTTTCGATCCTCACCTGAAGGGGCTTACCGGCAGCGAGGCGCAGGTCGCCAAGGTGATGTCGGCTTACCGGGTCTACGCCAAGAAAATCCCGCTCAAGGACGGCGATTACACCATGGATCACACCGCGCTGATCTATCTGATGGACAAAAATGGACAGTTCGTCGCGCCGTTCAATCTCAAGCGGACGCCCGAAGACGCCGCCGCCGATCTCAAGCGCTTCCTCTAGATCGTCTTTGCGCCGCCGGTCGTGTTGCAAGCGCAATGGCGGACTTAGCAGCGGCCGCGGCGGCCTCCATGGATTCATCCATGGGTTGTCGGCGTTGAGCAAGTCCATGCTCCGTTTTCTCCCACCGATAAGGGTCGGTGAGAAACTGATACAGCGCGCGCCAGGCGGCCAGCGACAGGCAGAGCCAGTATAGCGGGGTCAGCAGCAGCACCCATGCATGACGCAGCAGGCGACGCCGCGCCAACCCCATGATGCCGATCAGGACGGTGGACAGATAGCCCGCGATGATGGCCGCGACGTGCAACTCCGCGAACTGGCTGGCGAGAAATGTCGTAGCGCTCGAGTCGAGGGCTCGCATGGCCGACTGGATCACCATTTCTCCAACGAATATCGGGTGGGCGAGCGCGGTCAGCACGTTGCCGCCAACGATGAGGTTGAGGGTGAAGAAGCCCTTCGCGCCGGCGTCCCGCCAGAACCCGTGCGGCGAGCGCATATGCACGCTCCAGGTTTGCATCCATCCTTTTAAGTACTGTTTGTCTGAGTTCGTCAGCGTATGCAGACGGCTGAATTTGCCCTGAATATCCAGTGCGTTACCGTCCTCTGACGTTCGTCGTCGTTCGTGGCGAGCCATCGAATTTGTTGCAATGGCGTTGCAATGGCAGGGGTAAATGTCGAACATCAAACGTAGGTCAGAACCGCATAATTCACGGTCCGTTCTGACCCATCGCGCGGTAGAGGCTCTCAAGCCGACCGCGGAGGCTTTCCGTGTTCCTGACCTTCGATGTCCGGGCTTGGCACTCCGGGTGGCCCCGGGCGGGCTAAAGACATGGGAGGTCGCCTTCCGTATTCGCAGCGCCAACAAGGTCCGCAGAAAGTCGCTAGGACCATTTCCCGCTGTTGGACTAGACGCGGCGCGGGACCGGGCAACCGCTATCCGGCGGGCGGCGCAGGCCGGCCGAGACCTGCTTCAGGAAGAGGCGGACGCGAAGGCGGCTGCCGAAGCTCGCGTCACTATCGATGAACTCATTCGAGAATACATCAAGCGCGCCTGCGGAAGGCTCAGAACACGTCATGAGATCGAACTTCGGCTCAAGCGCGCATTGGAAACGGTCAAGGACAGACCGGCGGAAGACATCCGCCGACGCGACCTCCGCGTCATTCTAAATGCCGTTGCAGACCGTGGTGTGCCCCGTGAGGCGGAAAAACAGCGTCAGTCGATGGGCGCCATGTTTTCATGGGCGGTCGCTCAGGACTACATGGACGAAAATCCAACTCGCGGGCTGAAATCCTTAAGTTCGAGCAGGCCTCGCGATCGAGTGCTATCCGCTGATGAGTTGCGAGTCCTGTGGGCTTGGCTATCCGACTGCGACATGACGCAGGATATGGTCGATGCGCTGAAACTCCAGATTTGCTTCGGCGCGCGCATCGGCGAAACCGCAGGTATAGAGGTCTGCGAGGTCGATCAGATGAACTGGGTGTGGACTCTTCCTGCAAACCGTTCGAAGAACAAAAAGCTGCGCGTTACGCCAGTCGTTGGATTAGCAAGAGATATCTTGATCAAACGTCTCGAGACGAAGCGCAATGGAGCGCTATTTATCAATGAGACCAGGAGGGCTCTTCGATCCAACGATATTGGTTCGGCCATTGTCACTCGTCGGAAACGGATGCCCATTCCTCACTTTGTCAGCCATGATTTGCGCAGGACGGTTGCTACCGGGCTGGTGGATCTTGGCGTCAACTATGAACTGGTTGCCGCCATCCTCGGCCATGAAATGGCCGATAAAAGCACTCGCATCCTGACGCGCCACTATGTCCGCACCGATCTCGTGGAACGAAAGCGGGTCGCGCTCGAAGCATGGGACAGACGACTGCGCGAGATCATCGAAGGTAAGATGGCGTCGACAAATATTGTCAACCTGAGCGACATTACGAAAGAAGCGATTTAGGGCTCAGCCCGGCGTTGGCGCGCCGGGCTGAGATAACCACACCGGACGTTGGAGGTCCGATATGGCGAAGAGAGGCTCGTCAAGGCCGAAGGGCTTAAGAGATCTGCGTTTGCTGCCCGAGGATCCGTGGGGCTCCGCGGAAACAGATTTTCGCAGTCGGACTGATGTGCTCGACCACGATGCTGCTATCGGTACATATAGCATAGACTCGGTGATCCGCGATCTTTGCCTACAACACGATATCCTTCGAGACGACCCCATAGACAGTCTAATCCGCGAAGCTCGCACGGTTGCAGACGTAAGTGGAGCATATGCCGTTCGAATGGCGCGCGACGAACTTTCGGACCTTCCCGGCTGCCAGGACGATTGCGAACAGTTCGTCGGCCACCTTTCCCAAATTCAAACCTTGAGCGCCCACGTTCAGAAAATCAAAGCAGATCGCGTGGCACGTGTTCTGATTGACCGAACCGATACTGCTGGCTCGAGCCGCGATGATATCGGGGATGCAAAGCGATCGTTTTTGAACAACAAGGCGGATATCGAGCAAATTCTAGAAGTACTGCAGGATGCCAATTCCAAGCTCAGTGCTTTCCTCGAAAAGTACGAGATGGTGGCGCGCCAAGGTTCGTCGGCAGAGCCGCTAACGAATTGGTTTATCTGGAACGTTGCCTCAGCTTGGAAAAGCCTAACCGGTGAGTGGGTCAGGGCAAGCAATACGGCCGGTTTTAGAAGTTTTCTCGTTGCCGCGTGGACAGATCTCGGGTTCCCAGAGCCAATTGATAGAACCGGCGAGCCAAAGCCTCTTGAGGATCATTTTCGCGACCGCATCGCCAAATCCGACGTCTTTCGGCACTTCCGTGGAAACTGACCCGGAAATTTAGCAGGGCCATTTCCATTCTCAGTACGTCAGTGTGCGTCTAGCTCTCAACACGCTTGCGGGCAATTTCTGCCTGTCAGCTCCGCATCGTATGGAGAGACCAATGTACACTCGCACTCACGGCGCAGAGCGCCAAGATCAGTTGCTTGACTCGATCGAAGGGACCGCGCGGCGCCTCGGTGTCGGACGATCAACCGTCTATGCGTTGATCAGGGATCGACAGCTAGAAACGGTGAGGATCGGCCGCACCACTCGCATTCCGGTCGATAGCGCTATTGCGCTCGTGCAGCGCCTGCGAAGCGGCCATGCGGCCACTTGAGGCTGCGATCCAGGCTTCCCGCCGGCCATTCGGCCGGCTTGCACGCTGAGGCTTTCCCGATGGCCGAAATCATTCCATTCCCGCTGGCGCACCGGCGTGCGTTCGTAGAACGCCACGCCCGCTTGATTGCAGGCATGAGCGCCGAAGCTGGCGAGCGACACCTCATCCGACAACTGGAAATTCAGTTCGATACGCTGGCCCGGAAGGGTGTCAATTGCGATCTGGTTGAACGCGAGGTGGTGGCGCTCAGAAATGCCATCCGCGCGGCTCTGTGGAGCGCCGTTCTAACGCCAGGGGGGTCCTGATGACATCCCGAAAATCTGGCAAGCGCGGTCGGGGCGGATACGATGGGCGCTACGTTCGGCTGATGGAATACATGCTGTCTTCAGAAGCTTGGCAATCCCTCGATACGGTGGCGCGATCGCTCTATGTCGAGCTTGCGCGGCGATATCGCGGTCCAAATTCCAACAATGGCAAGTTGCCGTACAGCGTCCGCGAGGCGGCCGCTGCGCTGAATGTCGGTCGAAGCACGGCGAACCGGGCGTTCCATCAGCTAATCGATCGGGGCTTCATCGCCGTTGGGAGGCGTAGCGGCTTTTCCATGAAGGGGCGTGTATCGACCGAATGGTTGCTCTGCGAGTTTCCAGACGACACGCAAACGGGAACTACCGTTCAAATGGCGTCAAAGGATTTTATGAAATGGCGAGCCGAACAGGTCGTTCACAGTCCCACGTCGAAGCCATTAAATTCATTTCACAGTCCCATCTCAGACACCCACGGTCCCGGGGCCGAGCCAAATTTGGGTGGGAGTCGGGCCCCGGGGTGATTGTAGCAACCCTTAAGGGCTCGGGGGGGGGCGGGGGGACCCCCC
>JBQCHK010000016.1:0-140555 GCA_051954725.1 Afipia sp.
GCACGAAGCAAGCCGGAAGCCCATCGCGTGCGGAACGCCGGATGATGCGGCGTGACCGTGGTGACTACGCTCGTGTGCTTTTTCACTTTGCGCACGAGGCTGCGGATGCGTTCGCGCATCCGGCGTTCCGCGCGCCCTCATCTTCCGAGGGCGGAACGTTCAGCGCAAAGCCCGGGCGCGTTTGCGTCGCGGGATTGCGAACGCGTGTTTTCTTTTCAAGATGGATCGCCGGATCATAGGCAAGCGGAAGCGACGCCGTTCTTCGAACGGCTATGTCCGGCGATGACAAGTCAGGGCTGTTTGACAATTGAATCGGAAGCGTGAATCCGCGAGACGTTTCGTCATTCTCGATGTCATAGCCGTGAAGGCGGGGACGACGCGTGGAGAGATCGGATGCAAGCCCCTCATCCTGAGGAGCGCATTTTTGCGCGTCTCGAAGGACGAGGCCGCTGCGGCCGGATCATGCCCTCATGGTTCGAGACGGCGCCCTCTAGCAGAGGCAGCCTGCGTGAACTTGGCTACGGTGCGCCTCCTCACCGTGAGGCGGCAATCTCCAACGCGCGGACGGCACCACTCAATCCCAGTCGTCGTCATCGTAGGGCCGTGGCGGAGGCGGCGGCATCTGGCGGCGCGCGCCCGGCCGTCGCGGCGAACGCGCCACGGTGTCCTCGGGATGAAACACGATGTAGCACGCGGGGCTGAGGCGCGGGCCGGCGTCGCGCAGGCAGGCCTCGATGCGGTCCTCGTCGGGGATGAACTGGCCGCACAGCCGCAGCGCATCGGGGGTGCAGGCGTCGCGCTGCTCCGGCGTGCCCTTGGCCGCGACCGCCGCGCCTCCGCTCGCCGTCAGCATGATGACTGCCGCAATCGCGCAGCAAACCGTGTTCGACGCCATGATCCTCTCCCGGATGATGATGACGATGACAAAACACGCGCGGCCGCGGGGTGGTTCCCCGGCAGGCGATCACAACGCGGCAACGCGGGCATGCGATCGACAAGGATCATTCAAATGCAGGCAAAAACGCGGCGCTGCGCTCAGCGCGCGGAAAGTTCCGGCGGCGGCGTGCGATCGAGCGGATCGGCGGTCGCGCCCTGGAAAATGTCGAGCTCGTATTGCTCCACCGCCACGCCGCTGCGCTTGCGCGGCAGCGTCGCCACTTTCTCCGCGCGGCGATAAATCCGGCGCAGCGCCGCCCGCTTGTCCTCGCGCGGCTCGTCGACATACAGAATGGTGTCGAGCGCGGCGCGATCCGGCTCCGGCATGTTGAGCCAGCGGATGCGCTGGCCGCGCTGGACCACGCAGGTGCCCGGCGGCAGGTAGAACATCAGCCACGATGTGGTGCCGTAATCCGCCGCCATGATGCAGGTGGCGTGGTTGGCTTTGGCGATGGCGTCGATCTGTTTCGCCAGATCCCTCCAGCCGACGCCGATGCTGCGCACGGTGGCGTCGCGCTTGTAGAGGGTGAAGACGCCGCTGTTGGCCTGCGCGATCAGCAGAAGCAACAGCACCACGCCCGACGGCAGCGCCCAGCGGGAATAGAAATTGATCGCGCGCTGGTTGAACGCGTTCCAGCCGGTGTGATGCGCGGCCACTGCCGCGGCGATCGCGAAGGCGGGATAGACCGGGCCGAGCCAGTTGGCCTCGACGCGGCTGTGCAGCGAGTGGATGCAGAAATAGACGACGATCACCCAGAAGCTGGCGTTGATCAGCACCCGCGCCGACGGCGTGCCCTCCCCGCGCCGGCCGAGCAGATAAAGTCCGGCGACACCGAGCAGGAACACCAGCGGGGTCGCGAACGCGAACTGGGTCGGGATCAGTTCGCCGAAATATTTCAGCGTCAGGCCATCGACACGGGCGCGGCCGAGCTGCTTGATGAACGAGACCCAGTGATGGTCGGCGTTCCAGGCGATCACCGGCATGAACAGCGCGAACGCCACAACGCCGCCGAGATAGGGCCATGGCGAGGCCAGCCAGCGGCGCATGTCCTTGTCGATCACGAGCCACAGCAGGATCGAGGCGCCGAAAAACATCGCGGTGTATTTCGACAGCAGCGCAAGGCCGACGGCGACGCCGACGCCCAGCCACCACACCCCGCGCCCGGTGTCGTGGACTTTCGCCAGCGCATAGAGCACGAAGGCCGAGGTCACCATCAGCGGCGCATCGGGCGTGACGATGATGGTGCCGGCGGCGACCATGAGCGTGGCGTTGAGCAGCAGCGCGGCACTCGCGGCGATCTTCGCGTCGCGGAACAGCATTTCCGCCGCGCGGTACACCGCAAACGTCATCGGCAGCGCCAACAGGATCGAGACGACGCGCACGCCAAAGGCGGTATCGCCGAACATCAGCGTGCCGAGCCAGATCACGATCGCAACCATCGGCGGATGATCGTAGTAACCGCCGGCGAGATGCTTCGACCACGTCCAGTAATAGGCTTCGTCGAAGGTCAGCGGCGTGACCGCGGCGAAAATCAGCCGCATCACCACCAGCGCGATGACGATCCACTCGGTCCGGCGGGCGATCGCGGCGGCTTCGCTCATCGCGCGCGCCACACGAACAGGCTGGAGACGGCGTAGTTCCACACCACGCCCATCAGCGCGCCGGCGGCGCCCGCCAGCCACCACACCGCGTGCTGGCCGTAGAGCGAGAACGCGACGCCGACGTTGGCGAGCAGCCCGACGCTGCACACCAGATAGAAGATGACGAGGCCACGCAGCAGCGCCAGGCCCTTTAGCCGCTGGTCGCGATAGGTCAGCTGGTTGTTGAGCAGGAAGTTGAAGGTCATCGCGATAAACGCCGCGATCGCCTGCGCTTCCGCGAACGGGACATTCGAGACCGTGATCACGGTGTAGAGCGCGACAAGGTGCACCGCGAGGCCGAGCGTGCCGATCAGCGCGAACAGCAGAAAACGCAGCGACACCAGATCGCGCGTCAGCTTGGCCAGCACGAGGCCGAGGAAATCCATCACCACGAGCGAGTCGAGCTTGCTCTCGCCGTGAAGCCGCGAACCGAACGTGTAAGGCACTTCGACGATGCGCAGGCCCCCCTGCGCGGTAGCGACGAGATCGAGCAGGATCTTGAAGCCCTGCACCGAGAGCGACGGCGCGAGCTTTTCGAAGCGATCGCGGCGGATCATGAAAAATCCGCTCATCGGGTCAGCGACGTCGATGTGGAGCAGACGTCTGGCGATCGAGGTGGCGAACAGGCTGCCGCCCAACCGCTGCTTGTCGAAGCTGTCGGCGCTGCCGCCGCTCACATAGCGGCTGCCGACCACGAGGTCCGCCTGCCCGCCCTGCAACAGCTCCAGCATCCTGGGCAGCTGCGTCTCGTCGTGCTGGAGATCGGCATCCATCACCGCCACAAACGGCGCCGATGATGACAGGATGCCCTCGATGCACGCGCCCGACAGGCCACGGCGGCCGATCCGGCGAATGCAGCGCACGCGGGTGTCGGTCTGCGCCAGTTGCCGCGCCACGTCCCAGGTTCCGTCAGGGGAATTGTCATCGACAAACACGACTTCCCAGGCCACCCCGGCAAGCGCCGCCTGCAGTTTGGCAAGCAGCTTGGGGACGTTATCGCGTTCGTTGAAGGTCGGCACCACCACGCATAACTGCCGGGCGTCTGCCTGCGAAGTGATGGCTGAGCTCATGGCGCCAGCATATATCCGGCGGTTCCGGCGCTGCCAAGCGACCCGGCTCGCAAACATGACATCGTGCCGATCCGGGACCGGGCCAATCGCGAAACGGGTGGGAAGCGGGCTAAAAAAGCGCCAGAAATGCCAACGACCACGAACGACACGGGCAGCGCGTACATCCGGCGCAGGCCCGGGGCGGTGTCCGATGAGACAGCGCCAAGTCATCTCGTGGTCGTCCCGGCGACGGTGCGGGGGCAGCGACGTCGCCGTTGTGTGCTACATGGGGATGCGAGGAACGTTCCGCAAGGGGTCAAAATGGCTGGAAAAGCAGGCAAAATCCACATCGGCATTGGCGGATGGACCTTCGCCCCGTGGCGCGGGGTGTTCTATCCGGAGAAACTCGCCCAATCGAAGGAACTGGGTTACGCGGCCTCCAAACTGACCTCGATCGAGATCAACGGCACCTACTACGGCTCCCAAAAACCGGAAAGCTTCCGCAAATGGGCCAGCGAGGTGCCCGACGGCTTTATCTTCTCGGTCAAGGGCCCGCGGTTCGCGACCAACCGCAAGGTGCTGGCGGAGGCTGGCGATTCCATCAAGCGGTTCTATGATTCGGGCGTGCTGGAACTGGGCGATCGCCTCGGCCCGGTGCTATGGCAGTTCGCCCCCACCAAGAAATTCGACGAAGCGGATTTCGGCGCGTTCCTCGAGTTGCTGCCGCGCAAGCTCGACGACCGGACGCTGCGCCATGTCGTCGAAGTCCGTCACGACAGCTTCCTGACACCCGATTTCATCGCCCTGCTGCGCAAGCATGAAGTGCCGGTGGTCTACGCCGAGCACGGCAAGTATCCGGCGATCGCGGATCTTGCGAGCGACTTCGTCTATGTCAGGCTCCAGACCGGCAAGGATACGGTCAAAACCGCCTACCCGCCGAAGGAGCTGGATGAATGGGCGGAACGCTTCAGGCTATGGGCAAAGGGCGGCGAGCCTGACGATCTCAATCACGTCGACGCCAAGCGAGCAAAGAAGCAGCCGCGCGACGTATTCGCCTACGTCATCCACGAGGGCAAGATTCGCGCACCTGCCGGCGCGATGGAGTTGATCGCGCGGGTCAGGTAATCGATACTTCCATCATCGGAATATCACATGGCGCGGACAAAGAAGCTTTTCACCGTCGGATACGAGCAGACGCCGCCGCTCGCGGTTTACGATGCGCTTGAGAAAGCCGGCGTCAAGCTGCTGATCGATGTGCGCGCCGTCACCTCATCGCGCCGTCCGGGCTTTTCGAAAAACCAGCTCGCGGCGGCGCTCGACGAACGCGGCATCGCCTACATTCACCTTCAGGCGCTGGGAACGCCGAAGGAAGGGCGCCTCGCCGCACGGAGCGGCGATATCCAGACGCTGAAGAAAATCTACAGCGCCCATCTCAGGAAGCCGGAAGCGCGCGAGGAGATGGATGAACTCGCAGCGCTGACGCTCAAGGCCGGCCCGGTCTGTCTGCTCTGCTATGAACGCGATCACAACAACTGCCACCGCACCTTCATTGCGGAGATCATCGAGAAACGCGACGGCGTAAAGATCGAGAATCTGCTGCCGCCCAAACACTGAAGTACCGCTTCATGAAAAACTTTCGCAGCGTTCTTCGCCTGTTCTCTATCCCACACGAATGGCTCCCGCATAACCTGACCTACGTATTTCTGCGTAGTCGGGGGGCTTTGGGGGCTCCATGCGTTGCGTCAGGGTCATGCGCGCGTTCGGCGCAGCCGCACTCCTGTTAGGGTTCGGCGCATGTCCCTCTGTTGCCAATCCCCTGCAAACCATCTTCGACCTGACAGGCAGCCTGAAGGGCGGCGCGAAGCCGGAGCGCGTCCTCTATTTCAGCGGCTTCGATCTGTGGCGCGAAGGCGCATCATCCTACGGCGGCATGCAGTGGGCGCCGAGCGGATTGAACAACGACGGGTTTACACTGAAGCTGCTGCTGGCCGGCGGGCAGTATCGCTACACTGCGGGGACGACGGAAATCACCGGCACCAACTTCCTCGCCGCCGCCCTGCCCGGCTGGCGTATCAAACGCGGCAACTTCGAAGCCAAGGTGTTCGCCGGTCTGGATTTGCAGCATCATTCGCTATCGCCGAACGATCCCACCAACAATCTGCGCGGAACGCATGCCGGATTGCGGATCGGCACCGACCTGTGGTGGGAGCCGACGCACGAGATGATGGTCGCATCTTCGCTATCCGGATCGACCATCGGCACCAACTTCGGCGCGCGGGTTGCGGTTGGTTGGCGATTGTTTGATGAATGCTGGGTCGGCCCCGAGATCGAAACCATGGGCGACGAAATCTATCGCCAGTACCGCGTCGGCGCGCATCTCACGTCGCTGAAATATGGTCCGTTCGAATGGGCGTTCGGTGCGGGCTACAGCGAAGACAGCGACCATCGCGCCGGACTCTATGGACGATTCAGCCTGCTGACACGACGGTGATCTTTAGCCCAATCGCCAGATCGCCATCGGCTGACTGTAGCCGCGGATCGCGACATCTCCCAGCGGGGTCGCATCCTTGCAATCCTCGCACGACGCATCGTGCACGGCGGCCGAAATCAGAATCTGCGACCCGAACTCCTTATTGAGAGACTCGATCCGCGACGCCAGATTCACCGTGTCGCCGATCACAGTATACTCCTTGCGCCGCGACGATCCGACATTGCCCGCGACCACATCGCCGGTATGAATGCCGATACCGATCCGCAGCGCCCAGGCATTGGTCTCATTGTCGCGTGCCATGGCGACCAGCATTTCACGCGCCGCGACGACGGCGTTATGAGGTGCTTTCGGATCGTCGATCGGCGCGCCGAACAGCGCCAGGAATCCATCGCCGAGAAACTTGTTCACGATGCCATCGTGACGGTCGACGATATCCACCAGCACGGCGAACGCACCATCAAGCCTGTCGACCACCTCCTGTGGAGATCGCGCCTGCGCCGCTGCCGTGAAGCTGCGAAAATCGACGAACATCACGGCCACGCGCCGCACCTCGCTGGACGCACCCGTCCCTTCCGCCAGCAACCGCTCCACCACCTGGGTCGAGACATGCTGGCCGAACAGATTGGTAACGCGGTCGCGCGCGGTGGCGGCTGCGATGCTGGTCTCGAACTGCCGCCTCAGTTGCACTCCTACCGCGCCCGCCAGAATGCCGCAGATCAGAATGATCAGGCTGCGCGCGAAGTGATAGGTGAAGTCCGACGAGGGGTCGGGATGGAAATACATCGCCATCACGAACAATTGGGTCGCCGCGACGAAACCGGTGAACGTCGAAAGCCAGAAATCAAGCCGCAGCGTCGAAAGGATGATGAAAATGAAATAGGTGAACGGAACGGCAAAACCCAGCGCGGTGATCGACCCCATGTTCTCGATGTGGAGCGCGAGCGCCAACGTCGGCATGCTGGTTTCGATCAAGGCTCCGATGTAGCGGCGAACTGGCGCGATATCCCGACCCATCGCAATATGTCGCTTGATGACCGTGTGGACCACCAACTCAAACAGAATGAACGGGATCAGAATGGAATAGAGATAAGCCGGCCTGAGGTTGCCGTGCCACAGCCTCTCCAGTTGGTCGGGCGCAATTGTGTAGACAGTCCACAGGACGCCCGTCATCACTGACGAGGTCATGATCAAAGCTTTGATCCGCAGCAATTCGGTCTTGAGAATTTCCCGCGTCAGGTCGCGCTCAAAGCCTGCCGGAAGCGCAGATTGGCCGTCGTCTTCCGTCTTCTTCAGCGAAACGCTCATTGCCCCCGCCACAGCTGACCGGACTTCCGCCAGCATACAGGATTGGACAATCCGCTCAATCCAGCGTTCGCCGGAAACGCGTCACCGCGATCGTCATGGCGACCAGCATCAACACCGCCAGCGCAATGGCATCGTGTTGCAGGTTTTCCAACGACGCGCCCTTGAGCATGATCGCACGGACAATGCGCATGTAGTGCGTGAGCGGTAACGCTTCGCCGATCCATTGCGCCCAGACCGGCATGCCGGCGAACGGAAACATGAACCCGGACAGCAGGATGTTCGGCAGGAAGAACATCATCGACATCTGCATCGCCTGAAGCTGGTTCTGCGCGATGGTGGAGAACGTATAGCCGATGGACAGGTTCGCGGCGATGAACAGCGTCGAAAGCAGGGCAAGCATGGTGAGGCTGCCGAGAATCGGCACGCCGAACAGGAAGTAGCCGATCCCGATGATGATTGCTGCCTGCACGAAGCCGACGAGAATGTAGGGGATGATCTTACCAAGCATCACCTCGATCGGCGTAATCGGCATCGCCAGAAGATTCTCCATGGTGCCGCGCTCGATCTCGCGGGTCACCGACAACGCGGTGAAGATCAGCATGGTCATGGTGAGAATGGTGCCGACCAGCCCCGGCACGATGTTGAGGCGCGATTCCGCCGCCGGGTTGTAGCGGGCGTGGGCACGGATCTCGAATGGCGGCGACGGCGGCTCGCCCGCGAAAAGGTCGTGCGCCAAAGCGCTCTGGATCAATTGCCCCAGCGCTCCGAGAGCGGACCCTGCCGCGACCGGATCGGTAGCGTCAGCCGCCACCAAAAGAGCCGGCTTGTCCCCCCGCCGCACCGCACGCTCGAACCCGCGCGGAATCTCGACCCCGAACAGGACCGTGCCGGATTCAAGCAGATCGTCGAACTCCTTTTCGGTGTGGACCTCGCGAACGAACCTGAAATAGGACGTATTCTGCAACGCCTTGAGGATCGAGCGCCCGAGATCGCTGTTCTCTTGCAGCAATACCGCGGTCGGCAGATGCCGCGGCGTGGTGTTAATGGCGTAACCGAACAACAGAAGCTGCATGATCGGCAGCATGATAATCATCGCGAACGACACGCGATCGCGCCGCAACTGGATGAATTCCTTGGTCAGCATCGCAAAGGTGCGACGCAGAAAGCCGGATCGCCCCGAAGGAATGACAACCTGATCGCTCATTGGAAATTGTCCTTCGAGCGGCTCATCAACTCGATGAATACATCCTCGAGCGACGGTTCGGACTTGTGCCAACTTACGCCGGCACTGTCACGATATGGCGCAATCGCCTGTTCGAGCGCGCTTTCATCGCGGCCCGACACATGAAGGCTGTTGCCGAACGGCGCCACCATATCGATGCCGGACTTGCCGGTGAGTTCGGCCGACAAACGATTGATGCTGTTCCCGTCAGGGGCATTGACCGTGTAGGTGGTCAGCGCCGAGCCGGCGATCACTTCCTCGACCGTGCCATGAACCAATAGATGGCCATAGGCGATGTACGCGATCTCGTGACAACGCTCTGCTTCGTCCATGTAGTGAGTGGAGACCAGCACGGTCAGCCCCTCGGCGGCGAGCGCGTGAATCTCGTTCCAGAAATCGCGCCGGGCCTTGGGGTCGACGCCGGCAGTGGGCTCATCAAGCAGGAGCAGTTGCGGGTTCGGCAAGGTACAGGCGCCGAGCGCAAGGCGCTGCTTCCAGCCGCCCGACAGCTCGCCCGCAAGTTGCTCCTCGCGTCCCTTGAGGCCAAGCCGGTCGATCATGTCGCGGGCGGCCTTGCGCGGATTTCTGACGCCGTATAACCGCGCGACGAATTCGAGATTCTCGCGAACGGAAAGATCCTGATAGAGGCTGAAGCGCTGGGTCATGTAACCCACGCGGCGCTTGATCTTGTCGGCATCACGCCGGATGTCGAAGCCCAGACAGGTGCCCTCGCCACTATCTGGCGTCAGCAGGCCGCACAGCATGCGGATCGTGGTGGTCTTGCCGGAGCCATTGGGACCGAGGAAACCATAGATGGTGCCGCGCTTCACCTGCATCGACAGGTCGTGCACCACCTCATGGCCGTTGAACGACTTCGACAGTCCCGAGACGTCGATGGCGATGGCGGTATCCGCTGGTGAAGGCTTTGCGAGGGTCGCGGTCATGGCGAGCCTCCGTTGAGGTAGACGCTGACCGGCTGACCGACGCGCAGGTTCTCTGGTTTGGCCGGGCGCGCCTGGATCAGGTACACAAGCTTTGAACGCTCATCCTGACTATAGATCACCGGCGGAGTGTATTCCGCCTGGGTCGCGATGAAATAGATCTTCGCGGTCAAATCGGCGGCGCAACCGTCGCAGGTCACACGCACCTCCTGCCCGATCTTGAGTTTGGCCAATTCGGTCTCGGGCACGAAAAAGCGCACTTTCATATTCCCAGGCGGGAGGATCGAGATCACCGGCCGCTGCGCCGGCACCGTCTCGCCTTCGCGAAAGTAGATCTGTTGCACCATGCCGCTGATCGGCGCGGCCATGCGACGGCGATTGAGGCGGGTCTCCGACGTCACCACACGCGCCTGCGCGACACGCAAGGTCGCCAGTGCGGAATCCAGACTTGCCTGCGTTCCGGACCCGGTCTTGCTGAGCGAAAGCGCGCGGTCATAGGTCTGCTGGGCGTTGGCAAGCGATGCCTTGTTCTGGTTGAGATCGGCCTGCTGCAGGTCATCATCCACCGCGTACAAAGGCTGGCCCTTCTTGACCTCGTCGCCTTCACGTACGTCCAGCGAAACCACGCGCCCCGACTCATCGGGGCTGACGAAGATCATGTCGGCTTCGACCCAGCCCTGATAGCCCGGATTTTTGTCGCCATTGCAGCCGGCAAGGAAAGCCGCCAGCATCATCGCCGCTATCGCTCGAACGGTTATTCCTGACGCTGTCATGCCGTTTGCCCCTTACCGAAGATCAGATCGAGATGCGTGCGCATCATCGCCGCAGTGTCGAGCGGCGCGTATTGTCCAAACAATCCCTGCCAGATCACCGCGACCACGGCGGGCGCCGCAACCAGTTGCGGAAAATCGGCGATCGCGCGGTTGGCGATCTCGCCGCGGGCGATGCCGTGCTCGATGATCCGCCGCATCCCGGCCATCCCGACCGAGACGACTTCGCGATGATAGAATTCGGCGAGCGATGGAAACCGCGCGCCTTCGGAAATGATCATGCGCAGGATGTCGCCACGCCGCGTCCCGACCACCTCGCGAGTAAACGTTTCCGCGAACATTTCCATCAGCGCCCGCGCCGGCATGCCCTCGACCAGCGGCGGATTGGCCATGCGCCCGATCAGCGGCACCAGCGCGGTGCGGACCAGTTCCTGAAACAGCGCTTCCTTGTCCTTGAAATGAAGGTAGATCGTGCCTTTGGCGACACCGGCCCGTTTGGCGACATCGTCGAGTCGGGTCGCGGCAAAGCCGCGCGCGGTGAATTCATCGAGGCCGGCAGCAATAATCGCGGCCCGGCGCTCGCTGGCGCGAACCTCGCGGCTGGAGGGACGCTCGCCATTGCCGCGCTCATCTTTGCCGGACGCGCTGCCGTCGCGTTGGCTGCCATGGGCCCGCCTTGAAATCTCGGAAGTGCCCGGCGCTTTCGCCTTGGCGACCTTGGCGCGCTTGCCGCGGTAGGTTTCGCTCCTCGCCATCAGCCTCTCCAAGATGACCGTCGCCTATTCTTAAAATTATGACTGACCGGTCAGTCATAATCAAGTAGGCAAGTTGATAGTCGCGCCAACGTGATTGGCCGCCTTTTTCCTTCCCGTCAGGCGTGAAATTTCAATCCGTCCAGTATCTTGTCCACGACCTTGCGTTCCGCGCGGAACCCCAGGCCAACCAGGTTGAGGTCCGGCCGCGCGGCTGCCCTCACCGCCTCGCGGTTTGCGGCATCATGCGTGGTCTTGAACATGTCCTCGGTATAGATCGCAGGCTTAACGTCGCGGCTCAGCGCCCGATCAAGCGCGCGGCTGAGCTGGGGGCGGTCGCCCCCGTAGATCAGGATCGGTTGACCGATCAGCGGCAGATACGGCGTTCCCGACCCATCCTCATAAGGCTCGCCAACCGACCCGGGAAAAGCTGCGGCAATGCCGCTGGCGAGAAAAGCGGCGACATTGAGCTTCTGCCACCCTTCGAGATCCGAACGGATCACAAGGGCGATCTTGGTGTCGAATTGCATGCTGAGAGCCTGAGCGCTTAGATCGATCAGGCCATTGTAGGATCAGCCGCGCCCGTCGCAAGCCCACGCACGAATGACGCATTCCTTGCCGCCGAAGGCATAGCACTTGCGCATCGCCGAATTCAGCGCGCTCGAGATGCGCGGCGCAATCGCATATCCATGGGCTCCGCAGGGGTTCGACATATCCACCGACAGCGCCGCGCAGGCACGCTTCATCGAGACCACCTCGCATTGACCGGTGCACTTCGCCGCGGCTGCTTTGCGCGCCGCGGCCTCGGTCGGATAGTCGAACGCCTGGCCGTAAGCCGCACACTTTCCGATGGCCAACGCGCCCGCAGCCTGCAATGGCGCGGAGAACATGACGGCAGCAAAACCAGCAATCAATGCAAACAGAAAAAACGCGCGGAGGCGCGCGGCGTCAAACAACTTCAAAATCCCCTCCCCAACACACGATCCGTCTGACCAGATCGTGCCCTTGGTCACCCGGCGGCACCGTAAGCACCGGGCCTTTCCACTTGGTGAACGCGGGACGTTCATAAGCGACCGACATCCTCGCCTCACCGAAATGTGAGTCGTTTCAACGCAATAGAGTCGCCCATTCAGATAGAAGCGAAAGATGAGCGAACGACGTCAGCCGCGCGTGACGTCAGCCAAGGCCTCAGGCGTATCGATATCGAGGAAGGCGCTTTTGCCCTCGACCTCAACTTCCGCCACAGCCTCACCATGCTGCGCGATCAGGTGCCGCGCGCCAATGTCGCCGTCCAGCATCATCAGTTCGCTGAAGAACCGACGCGACCACAGCACCGGATTGCCACGCCGCCCGCCCGACACCGGCAGTACGATCAGCGATCCCTTGTCGGGCGCGAATGCTTCGATCAAGCGATCAATCAGTTGTGCGTCGATCAACGGCATGTCGCCAAGGCATACGAGCGCGCCATCCGCATCCTGCGGGACGGCGCCGATGCCCGCCTTCACGGAGGTTGCGAGGCCATCACCATAAGCAGGGTTGTGCGCAAAGCTGACATTGAGGCCGTGCAGCGCCTGCTCGACTTCGGACCGCTGGTGGCCGGTAACAACGACGACCGACGATGCTTTCGACGCCAGCGCCTGTTCGGCCACGATCCGCACCAGCGGCTTTCCGCCAATCTCCGCCAGCAGTTTGTTCGGCCCGCCCATCCGGGTCGAACGACCGGCGGCAAGAACGATCGCCGCGACATTGCGATTGCCATCGGTGCCGATTGGCACGCGCGGCTGCGGCCGGGTAACAATCTCCATCAACAGGCCGCCGACCCCCATGCCGGTGACATCGGCCCGCGTGACCTCAAGCCCCGCAAGCAGGCGCATCAGCACCCAGTCGAAACCGTTCTCCTTGGGCGAACGCGCGCAACCGGGCGCACCGAGCACCGGCACATTGTTGGCATGGCCGATCAGCATCAGGTTGCCGGGATCGACCGGCATGCCGAAATGCTCGACCACGCCGCCGACATTCTCAATTGCGGCGGGAATGACGTCACGCCGGTCGGCGATCGCCGACGCGCCGAATACGAGCACCAGTTCCGCGCCGAGGGACAGCATCTCCGCGATCGCAGGCGCCAACGCACTCTGCTCGTGCGGCACCCGGCGTTCGGCAATAATCGTGGCGCCGGCAGGGGCAAGCCGCTCGGCGGTAACGCGCAAGGTCTTGTCGATCACTTTGGGGGCGAGGCCCGGCAGCATGGTCGAAACGACACCGACACGCTTGATCCTGAACGGCGCGACGCGCAGACGGCCCGCTTTAGCCGCCGCCACTGCAGCGTCGCACAGGTCCTTCTCGACACCGAACGGGATCAGCTTGACGGTGGCGATCATCTCTCCTTCGACCACCGGCTTGAAAGCAGGCAGGGTTGCGAACGTAATCGCCTCGCCGACGCGATTGATGCGATCGACCGCGTCACGATCGACCACCAGAACGCCGGGCGTCGCCGCGAACAGATTCGAACGTCCGGTAAAGGCGCGCTCGACCGAAACGCCGTCACCTGCGACCGCTTCGGCGATACTGGCGGCGGCGGCATCCTCCGAAACTTCGCCGTCTTCGAGCCGCGCGACAACGATCTTCTCGACGCCGGCTTTCTTCAACTGCTCCGCTTCCGTTGCGCCGATCTGCGTGCCTTTCTTGAGAACAAATCCGTTCTGACGAATGGCATGGACAGTGACGCCGCCAACGGCGTCGTCAGGCGCGACAGGACCGAACTTCATGCGACTTTCTCAACAGCGGCGTTTTTGGGAGCCTTCTCGGCGGGAAGCCGGAGGGTGGCCGTGATTTCGGCCATGATCGCCACAGCAATCTCGGCCGGCGACACCGCACCGATAGGCAAACCGATCGGCGCATGGATGCGCGCCAGTTGCTGCTCCGTCGCGCCCTGCGCCTTCAGGCGATCGATCCGTTTGCCATGGGTCTTCCGCGAGCCGAGCGCGCCGATATAGAAGCAGTCGCGCTCCAGGGCATGAAGCAGAGCCGGATCGTCGATCTTCGGATCGTGGGTCAACGCCACGAAAGCAGTGTAGTGATCGACGTTCAGCGGCGGCAGCGCGACATCCGGCCAGTCCGCAAACAACGGAATGTCCGGAAACCGCTCCGGCGACGCGAAAGCGGTGCGCGGATCGACCACATACACATCGTAACCCAGCGATTGAGCCATGGGCGCCAGCGCCTGACTGATATGGACCGCACCGATAATGACAAGCCGCGCGGTCGGCGCGCAGACATTGAGAAACAGCTTCTTGCCGTCAACCTCGATCATCCCGCTTTTGCCCATGCGCAACTGCCGGTCGAGATCGACATGGAGCGGATCGACGACGATGTCGGCGGCTTTCACCAGACGCTGCTCACCATTGGCGACATCGGTGATAACGACAACGGCACGGCGCGCCGCCCGCTCGGCATTCAGTTCGGATAGCGTTTCGTCCCTCACGACTGTCCAACCTTCTCAACGAAGACGCGAATGGTGCCGCCGCACGACAGGCCGACATTCCAGGCCGTCTCGTCGGCAACGCCGAACTCAAGCATCTTCGGCTCGCCGCTGGCGATCACGTCGAGCGCTTCGGTGACCACCGCGCCCTCGACGCAGCCGCCGGACACCGAGCCAAGGAACGTGCCCTCATCATTGATAACAAGGCTCGATCCCGCCGGCCGCGGCGCCGAGCCCCAGGTCTCGACCACGGTGGCGAGCGCCACGCCATGCCCGGACTTCTTCCACTCTTCGGCTGCCTTCAGGATGTCTTCGTCGCGATTGAGCATGATCATGTCCTCAAGCTGCAGGTCTGGGTGCCGCGCGCCGTTCGTAGGCCGGAGGCGCATGGAGAGGCGACGACAGCGCGGCGATCAGGCCTTCCATCGACTTCAAGTTATGCACGGGGCGAAATTCATCAACATGCGGAAGCATCATTTTGATGCCCTGCGCCTTGGCTTCGAAGCCTTCGAAACGCAGCAGAGGATTGAGCCAGATCAATCTACGGCAGGACCGATGCAGCCGATCCATCTCGAACTCCAGCCGCGAATCCGCTTCGCGTTCCAGCCCGTCCGAAATCAGCAGCACGATCGCGCCCTGCCCCAGCACGCGGCGGCCCCAGAGATTGTTGAACTTGTGCAGCGACGTCGCAATCCGGGTGCCGCCGGCCCAGTCCTCGACGCTGGACGACACTGAAGCCAGCGCATCGTCAGGATCGCGCGCCCGCAGCGCTCGCGTGACATTGGTGAGCCGCGTCCCGAACAGGAAAACCGACACGCGTTTGCGCGCGTCGGTGACGGCGTGAAGAAAATGCAGGAACAGCCGTGTGTAGTCGCTCATCGAACCGGAAATATCGAGCAGCGCAACAATCGGCGCCGGCTTTTCGATCCGTCCCAATCGCTGGAAATTGACGATCTCTCCACCGGTGCGCAGGCTGCCGCGCAGGGTCCGGCGCAGGTCGATCTTGCGGCCGTGCGGATCGGGCGCGAACCGACGTGTCAACCGCTCGGCCTGCGGCAACTTCATATTGGCGATGGCGCGCGTGACGTCGGCGATCTCGGCCGCGGTCATCTGGGCGAAATCCTTGGTCTGCAGCACCTCGCGGTCGGACACCGAGAGTTGGACGTTCTTTTCCTCGATCTCCTGTGTCGCCGTCTCGCGGCTTGGGGCGAATGCCTCCTGCACCCGGCGCGCGGCTGGCGGCGGCGGCTTCTTCGCCTCAGGCGGCAGTGGCACGGAATCGAGCATGTGCTCGAAGCCTTCGGAGCGACGGAAAAACAGATCGAACGCCTGCGCGAAGATCAGCGCATGTTCGTGCCGTTTGACGAAGATCGCCTCGAGCGTGGTGAAAACATCCGCGCGGTTGCCGATGTCAATCAGGCGAATCGCCTTGAGCGCATCGATCACCGCGCCGGGACCGATCGGCAGTCCTGCCGCGCGCAGTGCGCGCGCAAAACCGACCACGTTGTCTGCAATGAGACCGTTGGCTGGCGAGTCTTGGCCTGGCATTTACGCCCTCAATTCGACGGATCGCTGACCGCTTCCTTGATGACCTTGGTCAGGGCATCTCCCTGCATCCGGCCGATATCATCCTGATACTTCAGGAGCGCACCGAGCGTGTCGCCGACGACTTCAGGCGTCAGCGAGCGTGCGTCGAGTTCGGTCAGGGCCGTCGCCCAGTCGATGGTCTCGGCCACACCCGGCACTTTGAAAAGATCCTGATCGCGCAGCGCCTGCACGAATCTGACCACCTGCTGCGACAGCTTGGCGCCGATATTCGGCACCCGTGACTTGACGATCGCAAGCTCGCGCTCGGCGGAGGGATAATCGACCCAGTGGTAAAGACAACGGCGCTTGAGCGCGTCGTGAATCTCGCGGGTCCGGTTCGATGTGAGAATGACGATCGGCGGATGCGGCGCGCGCACGGTGCCGAACTCGGGAATCGTCACCTGGAAATCGCTGAGAATTTCGAGAAGATAGGCCTCGAACGCTTCATCAGCGCGATCGAGCTCGTCTATCAACAGCACCGGCGGACCGGCAACGTCCGGCTCCAGCGCCTGCAGCAGCGGCCGTTTGATCAGGTATTTCTCGGTGAAAATATCGGCGGCAAGTTGCTCCCGATCGGTTTCGCCGCTCGCCTCCGCCAGGCGGATCGCAACCATCTGCGCCGCGCTGTTCCACTCGTACACAGCAGAAGCGACGTCGAGGCCTTCGTAACACTGCAGGCGGATGAGCTTGCGGCCGAGCGCCGCACTCAGGACTTTTGCGATCTCGGTCTTGCCTACGCCGGCCTCGCCCTCGAGAAAGAGCGGCCGGCCCATCTTCAGCGACAGATAAACGACTGTCGCCAGCGACCGCTCCGCGAGATACCCGCGGCTGGTGAGCAGCGCGAGCGTTGCATCGACGGAATCAGGAATCGCCGATGTCGCACTCATGATAGCGCTTGCCTCTTTGCTCAAGATTTTGCGTTCGCAGCCTCGACCGCGCGCCGCGCGAGCACGTGGATGAGGTGTGCGCGATACTCGGCACTGCCGTGAATATCGCTATTGAGGCCATCCGGCGACACCGAAAGACCATCGAGCGCCTTTGCCGCGAAGCGCTTCTTCAGCGCTTCCTCGAACTGTGGCACCCGGAATACGCCGTCGCCGCCAGCGCCGGTGACCGCAACACGCACCTCCGACGGCCGCTTGGCGACGAATACGCCGACCAGCGCATAGCGCGACGCCTGGTTACGGAATTTCTGATACGCCGCCTTCTTTGCCAGCGGAAACATGATGCGGGTGATGATTTCGTCCGGCTCCAGCGCTGTCGTAAACAGGCCCTGGAAGAACTCCTCGGCCTTCAGACGGCGCTTGTTGGTGACGATGGTCGCGCCAAGCGCGAGGCAGGCCGCCGGATAGTCAGCCGTCGGATCATTGTTGGCGAGCGAACCACCGATGGTGCCGCGATGACGCACCGCCGGATCGCCGATCAGGCCGGCGAGATTGGCGAGCGCCGGGATCGCCTCACCGACAATGGCCGAGTTCGCCACTTCGGCGTGGCGCGCGGTCGCCCCGATCACCAGGTTGCGCCCCTTCATCTCGATGCCATCGAGGCCTTCGATGTGCGACAGATCGACAAGGTGCGGCGGGCTCGCCAGCCGCTGCTTCATCACCGGCACAAGGGTATGCCCTCCGGCGATCAGCTTGGCATCCTCGTTCTTGGCCATAAGGTTGGCCGCCTGCCGAACGGTGCCGGGGCGATGATATTTGAATTCGTACATGAGCGGTCCTTTGGAAACGCCGTTCGGTCGCCGTTACGCCAGATCGGATTTGGCCATCGCCTTCGCGCCAGCGGCGATCGACAACACGATGTTCTGATAGCCGGTACAGCGGCAGAGATTGCCTTCGAGCTCCTCGCGGATGGTCTGATCGTCGAGGTCATGCCCCTTGCGATGGACCAGATCGACCGCGGTCATGATCATGCCGGGGGTGCAGAAGCCGCACTGCAATCCGTGATGCTCGCGAAACGCTTCCTGCATCGGGTGCAGCGGCGCGCCGTCCGCAGCGAGCCCCTCGATGGTCGTGACATTGTGGCCGTCAGCCATCACCGCAAGCGTGGTGCATGACTTCACAGCCTTGCCATCGAGGTGCACGACGCAGGCGCCGCACTGCGAGGTATCGCAACCGACATGGGTGCCGGTAAGCTTGAGGTTCTCGCGCAGGAACTGCACCAGCAACGTCCGAGGATCGACATTGCCTGTCACGGGGTTGCCGTTCACGATCAGCGAAATCTTGGCCATCGGCACTCTCTAGCGGGTTAGCTTATTGGCCGGCCATTCCAGTGTGCCGCATTGCACGGCACCGGCCAGCTTAAAATCGTTCCAAATACATCATAAGTGCCAAAGCGCCCGTCGGCAACCTCGGGCGCTCAAGGACAATGCAGGCGTGATATGCCGAAAATGCCCGTCAATTGCCGTCTTTGACGGCCTCGGCGAAGTTCGCAAAAAATTCATCGGCGAGCTTCTTGGCCGACCCGTTGATCAGACGCTGACCGAGTTGCGCCAGCTTGCCGCCGATCTGAGCCTCGACATTATAGACAAGCAGCGTACCGCCATCCTTGTCCTGCAGATTGACGGTGGCGCCACCCTTTGCGAATCCGGCAACGCCGCCCTCGCCTTCCCCGGTGATCTTGTAGCTGTTCGGCGGATCGAAATCGCTGAGCGTGACGCGCCCCTTGAACCGCGCGGAGACGGGACCGACCTTCATCTTGGCGACCGCCTGGAATTCGTTGTCACCGCTCTTGTCCAGTTCTTCGCAGCCCGGGATGCAGGATTTCAGAACGGCCGGATCGTTGAGCTTTTCCCAAACTACCTGACGGGGCGCCGGAAGTTGAACTTCGCCGGTCATTGTCATTGCCATTGTGATATCTCCCGCTTGAGCCGGTTCGACTGGACCGCAGTCCTTTACCAGCTAAGCAGCCATGATGCCAACAGGAAGGGCCGCGGCATCCGCACCGCATGATCATCCGCCCTCGGCATGGACGCCATTAAAGACATTGGCAGACATAAAGGCGTTGGCTAGGGTCGCGCCCCATGAGCACATCCCTTCAGCCTTTGCTGGCGCCGATGCTGTCCAGCCCGGCCATGCGCGCGGCCTGCGACGATGCTGCGCAATTGCAGCGCATGCTCGATTTTGAGAGCGCGCTGGCGCGCGCGGAAGCGGCAATTGGCGTGATCCCCCGAACCGCCATCCCCGCGATCGCAGCAGCCTGCCAGGCAGAGCGATTCGATATGGCGCGGCTGGCCGAGGATGCGGTGCGCGCCGGCAATCTCGCCATTCCGCTGGTCAAGGCCCTGACCGCCGAGGTCGCCAGGTCGGACGCCGAAGCCGCACGCTATGTTCACTGGGGCGCGACCAGCCAGGACGTCATCGATACCGCAACCATGCTTGGCCTGCGCGATGCCGTCGATGTGCTGTTGCCTGACCTCGACCGGGCCATTGCCGGATTTGCGAGGCTCGCGCGCAACCATCGCAACACCGCCACGGTGGCGCGGACCTGGCTGCAGCACGCGCTTCCAATGCCGTTCGGTCTGAAGCTCGCGGAATATGCCGCGGCCCTGCATCGCGCTCGCACACGCCTGCGGCGATTGCGCAACGAGTCCATCGTGCTGCAGTTCGGCGGCGCGGCCGGCACGCTGGCGGCACTTGGTAATGACGGTTTGAAAGTGGCCGAACAGCTCGCAAAGGAACTGGACCTGCGCCTGCCGGAGGCACCCTGGCATACTCACCGCGACCGCATCGCGGACGCAGCCTCAGTGCTGGCGATTCTCGCCGGCACCTGCGGCAAGATCGCCCGCGACGTCTCCCTGCTGATGCAGACCGACGTCGGCGAAGCTTTCGAGCCCGCCGGCGCGGGGCGCGGCGGTTCATCGACCATGCCACACAAGCGCAATCCGGTTGCCTCCGCCACCGCACTCGCCGCCGCGACCATGGCGCCCAATCTGGCTGCGACGCTGTTCGCGGCGCAGGTGCAGGATCACGAGCGGAGCGCCGGACCATGGCACGCCGAATGGCCGACGTTGCCGACGCTGCAACTGGTGACGTCCGGAGCGCTGGCCGCGATCGTCGATATTGCCGAGGGGCTGGAAGTCGATACGGAGCGCATGCGCGCCAATCTCGACAGCACGCACGGCCTGATCATGGCCGAAGCGGTTGCGATGGCGCTGGCTGAAAAGGTCGGCAAGAGCGACGCCCATCATTTGATCGAAGCTGCATCGCGCAAGGCGATCGAGAGCAAAACGCACTTGCGCGACGTCCTTGCAAACGATACCCGCGTGGCGACACACCTGAACGCCAGCGATCTCAAACGATTGTTCGACCCGATGGCCTATCAGGGCGTATCGCAAACACTGATCGATCGCCTGCTCGCCTCGATCGAGCAGCCATAAGAAACGGAGAACGCCCATGCCGATGATCGACGCCGACGGCTGCCTGATCAATGTCTCTGTCGAAGGCCGCGACGGCGGGCCGACATTGATGCTCTCCAATTCTCTTGGCACCACCATGCAGATGTGGGAGCCGCAGATGCCGGCGCTCACCAAGCTGTTTCGCGTCATCCGTTACGACCGCCGCGGCCACGGCAAGTCCCAGGTTGGCTCCACGCCCTACTCGATGGAGCGCTTCGGCAAGGACGTGCTGGCGATTCTCGACGACCTCAATATCGAGAAAACCCACTGGTGCGGCCTCTCGATGGGCGGCATGGTCGGTCAGTGGCTGGGCGCCAACGCGCCGCAACGTTTCGAGCGCATGGTCCTCGCCAATACCACTTGCTACTATCCGGACCCGACCAATTGGGACACTCGCATCAAGACCGTGAAGGACGGCGGCCTCGCCGCCATCGCCGATGGCGTGATGACCGGCTGGTTCACCGCGGACTTCCGTGAACGCGAACCCGAGGTGGTGGCACGTATGAAGGCGATGCTGCAGGCGACGTCGGTGGAAGGCTATCTCGCCTGCTGTGAAACCCTGCGCCAGCTTGACCAGCGCGAACTGCTTCCGAAGATCAAGGCGAAGACACTCGTCATTGCCGGGCGGAACGATCCGGCGACCACGGTCGAGGCCGGTGAGTTCATGCGCGGCCGCATTCCCGGCGCTAGCATGACGATCCTCGACGCCGCGCACATCTCCAACATCGAGCAATCGCATAATTTCACGGAAGCCGTCGTCGGCTTCCTGACCCAGCGCTGAGGACGGCGGTGATGGACGAGACCGAGCGCCGCAAGTCAGGCGACAGCCAGCGCCGCAAGGTGCTGGGCGACGCCTGGGTCGACAAATCAGCCGCCAACGGGACGACCTTCAACGCCGATTTCCTCGACCTCATCACGCGTTACGCATGGGGTGAGATCTGGACCCGCCCGCATTTCGACGAGCGGACCCGACGCGTACTGGTGATCGGCACCATGATGGCGCTCGGGCAATGGGATGAATTCCGGATGCATGTCCGTGCGGCCCTCAGCGAGGGCGGCTTTACCGCGGACGACATCAAGGAAATCCTGCTGCAACAGGCTATCTATTGCGGCGTTCCGGCCGCCAATCACGCCTTCAAGGAAGCCGCCGGCGTGCTTCAGGAATTGGGACTGAAATAACGGCCCCACCCGTGCGGCATATGCGTTGACGAAGTCACCGGTGTCGCCACGCGCTCCGGCATATCGATCAGAAGAAGAATGCCGGCGCCGATCAGCGCCAGCGTTTCGCTGGCATGAAGACGCACAGCCTCGAACTCGCCGACCTGCGACGCCGCGAGCAAGCTTGCCATGCTGATAAGCGAGCCGAACAGCAGCGCGAACCCGAGCGCCTCGTCGCAGCTTCCCTGCCGGCGCACCGACTCGCGCACGATCATCACGAGGAACAACAGGAAAAAGGCGGCCACGACCACCTTGCCGAGTGCCAGCATCCAGGTGAGCCGCACTGTCTGCAGCGCGGAGAAGCTGAGATGATCGCTGATGAACATGCCCGGCGCGATATTCGCCCGGTCGTACATGCCGTGGACCGGCGAGATCCAGATTTTCATCGCGGCGATTGTCCACGCCGGAATGAAGTAACACGCCAGCAAGGCACCGTTGAAAGTGCTGAGCCGCCAGTCCTTGCGCCAGTCGCTCGCTGAATCCTTGGGCATCGCGTCGTGTCCCGCTCCGGCTGCGCCAATGACGACGCAGCGATGACCATGCGAGCTAACTGTGCCCCCTTCCGCGCGACAATGTAAACCATTTGTTAACCTTAACGGCGGGCCTGAAAAACGGGACTTGTCCCCAACCCCACGCCCCTTGAGGAACCCGGCGGTTCCCTGGGTACCGCACAGCCGAACCATTCGAACGGCCTCGGGTGCAGTGCAAACCGCTATGCACAGGGCACAACTTGCCACGGCCCATGCTGTTGCCGCCCCCGATCCCCGCTGTTAAAAATTTACGCATAACAGCAATGCAACGTCCTGGCTGCCGGAGCCTCCGACGTGACATTTTCGGTGACCCTCTCGCGCGGCAGCCCATGGATTATTTCGCCCAGCAACTCATCAACGGACTGGTGCTCGGCTCGATCTACGGCCTGATCGCGATCGGTTACACGATGGTGTACGGCATCGTCGGCATGATCAATTTCGCCCATGGCGACATCTTCATGATCGGCGGCTTCATCGCGCTGATCTCGTTCCTACTGCTGGTTTCGATCGGATTGACCGCCGTCCCGGTGATCCTGCTGCTGGTGCTGCTGGTTTCGATGGCGATCACCGCGCTTTACGGCTGGACGGTGGAACGGATCGCCTATCGGCCGCTCCGCCAGTCTTTCCGGCTTGCGCCGATGCTGTCGGCCATCGGCATGTCGTTTGTGCTGTCCAACTACGCGCAGGTCGCCCAGGGCGCGCGCGTCAAGTCAGTGCCGCCGATCGTTACAGGGGGCTACACACTGTTCGAGCAGGACGGTTTCGTGGTCCGCCTGTCCAACGTTCAGATTATCGTGGTCATCACGACCATCGTGCTACTGGCGATCTTTTCCTGGCTGGTCGCGCGGACCCGGCTCGGCCGTGACATGCGCGCCTGCGAACAGGACCAGACCATGGCCGCGCTGCTCGGCGTCGATGTCGACCGCACGATTTCGATGACCTTCGTGATCGGCGCCGCGCTCGCCGCCGTCGCCGGCATGATGTACCTGCTCTATTACGGCGTTGTCGATTTCTTCATGGGCTTCATCGCCGGCATCAAGGCCTTCACCGCCGCCGTGTTAGGAGGCATCGGCTCGCTGCCCGGCGCCATGCTCGGCGGTCTTGCGATCGGCCTGATCGAAACCTTCTGGTCCGCTTACTTCTCATCCGAATACAAGGACGTCGCCGCCTTCTCGATCCTCATCATCGTCCTCATCTTCCTTCCGACCGGCCTCCTCGGCCGTCCGGAAGTCGAGAAAGTCTGAGAGACCGGCGTGGCGCTCACCAATCGGCAATCCCCAGCGCCCGCCGCCCGTCCGGCCGCGAGCCATGGCACAGCGTTCATCCTGAAAAAATCTCTCATCAGCGCGCTGGTGGCGCTGGTATTGTTCTCGCTGATGATCGGCATCCGCACCGAATCCGGCGAAAGCGGCGGGCTGGTCTACTGGACGCGGTTCGGCGACCTCGCAATCACCGTCGCAGTGGTGTTCGTCGGCAGCATCGTTTTCGAATTGATCCGGGGACGGATTGACGCGCGCCGCGGTGCGCCGATTGTCAGCACCGGCGCGCAGAAGGCGCTCGCTGGCCTCGGCAGGTTCGTGGGGCCCGCGCTCCTCATTGGCGCGCTTCTCCTGCCGGTCATCTTCTACGACCAACGCTACATCCTCGATCTCGGCATTCTGGTGCTGACCTATGTGATGCTCGGCTGGGGGCTCAACATCGTGGTCGGCCTCGCAGGCCTGCTCGATCTCGGCTACGTCGCGTTCTATGCTGTCGGCGCGTACTCCTACGCGCTGCTCGCGCATTTCGGCCTGCCCTTCCTGAGTTTCGCCGACGCCTACCCTTATGTCTCGGTCGATTTTCTTCAGCTCGGTCCGTGGGCATTCTGGGTGCTGCTGCCGATCTCCGGAATTCTCGCCGCGTTCTGGGGGATGCTGCTCGGCTTCCCGGTGCTGCGCCTCAAGGGCGACTATCTCGCCATCGTCACGCTGGCGTTTGGTGAGATTATCCGCCTCGTGCTGCTGAACTGGCAGAACCTGACCGGCGGTCCGAACGGCATCAGCGGCGTGCCGCGCCCCTCGTTCTTCGGCATTCCGATCACGCCTGCGGACGATGGATTGGCCGCCCGCCTCGGTATCGAGTTCTCGCCCTCACACCGCGTGATCTTTCTATTCTACCTGATCCTGGCGCTGGCGCTCCTGACCAACTGGGTCACCATCCGACTGCGCCGTCTGCCGATTGGCCGTGCCTGGGAAGCGCTGCGCGAAGATGAAGTCGCCTGCCGCTCGCTCGGCATCAACACCACCACGACCAAGCTGACCGCCTTCGCCACCGGCGCGATGTTCGGCGGTTTCGCCGGCGCCTTCTTCGCCACCCGCCAGGGCTTCATCAGCCCCGAGTCGTTTACCTTCCAGGAATCTGCGCTGGTGCTGGCGATCGTCGTGCTCGGCGGCATGGGCTCGCAGCTTGGCGTTGCGCTCGCAGCAGTTGCGATGATCGGCGGCTTCGAATTGTTCCGTGGCTTCGAGCAGTTCCGCATGCTGGTGTTCGGCGGCGCCATGGTGCTGCTGATGATCTGGCGACCACGCGGCCTCGTCGGTCACCGCGCGCCATCTGTCTTCCTCGAAAAACAAACCGCGATCTCATCCTCGATGGTCAAGGAAGGCCACGGATGACGAACACACCCGCCAGCAATATTCTGGAGGTCGACCATCTCTCGATGCGCTTTGGCGGCATCGTGGCCGTCAACGACCTGTCGTTCACGGCGAAGCGCGGCGACATCACCGCACTGATCGGCCCCAACGGCGCGGGCAAGACCACTGTCTTCAACTGCATCACCGGCTTCTACAAGCCGACCACCGGCATGATGCGGATGATTCATGGCGATGGACACGAATTTCTGCTTGAGCGGCTGTTCGACTTCCGCATCTCCAAGCTCGCCAAGGTCGCGCGCACCTTCCAGAACATCCGCCTGTTCGCGGGCATGACGGCGCTGGAAAACCTGATGGTTGCCCAGCACAACGGATTGATGCGCGCGTCGGGCTACACGTTCCTCGGCCTGATTGGCTCCCCCGGCTTTCGCTCCGCCGAACGGGATGCGATCGACCGTGCGCGCTACTGGCTCGATCGTATCGGATTGCTCGCCCGCGCCGATGATGCGGCCGGCAACCTGCCCTACGGCGATCAGCGCCGGCTCGAGATCGCGCGCGCGATGTGCTCCGAACCGGCTTTGCTTTGCCTCGACGAGCCCGCCGCCGGCCTCAACGCACGCGAGGGCGAGGCATTGAGCGAACTGCTGCGCCTGATCCGCAAGGAGCATGACACGTCGATCCTCCTGATCGAGCACGACATGTCGGTGGTGATGGAGATTTCCGATCGGATCGTCGTTCTCGATTACGGCGTCAAGATTTCCGAAGGAACCCCGCAGGCCATCCGCGACGATCCCAAGGTGATTGCGGCGTATCTCGGCGCCGATGAGCAGGCTGCCATCGAAGTGATGGAGAGCGATGCATGACGGCGCACGCCGCCCCCCTGCTGGCCGTGCGTGGTCTGCACGCCGCCTATGGCAACATCGAAGCTCTCAAGGGTGTCGATATCGAGGTTGCGACCGGAGAGATCGTTGCGCTGATCGGCGCCAACGGCGCCGGCAAATCGACCCTTATGATGTCGGTATTCGGCAAGCCGCGCGCGAGCGCCGGGCAGATCGAATTCGACGGTCACGACATCACCCACGTCCCCACCCACCACATCGCGCGGATGCGTATTGCCCAGTCGCCGGAGGGACGGCGCATCTTCCCGCGCATGAGCGTTGCCGAAAACCTGCGCATGGGGTCGGACGCGGCCACCGGCGACATCAGCGAAAACGAGCGCAACGCCGACCTCGACCGGGTGCTGACGCTGTTCCCGCGCCTCAAGGAGCGCATGACCCAGCGCGGCGGCACGCTGTCCGGCGGCGAACAGCAGATGCTGGCCATCGGCCGCGCGCTGATGAGCCGCCCCCGTCTCCTGATGCTGGACGAACCTTCACTGGGTCTCGCGCCGCTGATCACACGGCAGATTTTCGACGCCATTCGCAAGCTCAACCGCGAGGACGGGCTGACGGTGCTGATCGTCGAGCAGAACGCCAACCACGCGCTCAAGCTCGCCCATCGCGGCTATGTCATGGTCAACGGCCGCATCACTCTCAGCGGCACGGGCACCGAACTGCTGGAACGGCCGGAAATCCGCGCGGCCTATCTCGAAGGCGGACGGCACTGATGAGCGACTATTACTCCAACGAATCCCTCATCCAGGTCGCGCTCATTACGCTGGTGCTCGGCGGCGGCTGCGCCATTCTCACCGGCCGGGCCATCGCCCTGACATGGCGCAGCATATGGACCGCGGCAATCGCCATGATCCCGATGGGTCTTGCGGTTCGCTTCGTCCATTTTGCCCTGTTTGACGAGACGCTGCTGGCGCCACGCACTCTGGCGATCGAGATCGCCATCCTGATCGTGGTCTCGTGCCTGTCGTTCCAGCGCACCCGGGCGCTGCAGATGGTGCGCCAGTATTACTGGCTTTACGAACCGCATGGCCCGCTGGGATGGCGGCTGCGGCAAGATGCGCCATCGCCGCCATCACAGGCCTGAAAAATGCCCATGACTTCGCGGGCAAATCAGCGGACAATGCCGCCGGCTCGCTCCGTCCCGGTTCCTTTCCGGACCCCGGGCGCCGTCTGACATCTTCGGATCAGCATGAGGATCACCTTATGAAGAAACTTCATATCATCGGCCTGGCGCTTGGCGCGTCCCTCGCCTTGTCGACAGCCGCCATCGCGCAGGACATTCCGGTCGCCGTCGCGGGACCGATGACCGGCGGTGAATCCGCCTTCGGCAACCAGATGAAAAACGGCGCCGAAATGGCCGTGGCCGACCTCAATGCTGCCGGCGGCGTGCTGGGCAAGAAGCTCGCGCTGCAGGTGGGTGATGATGCCTGCGATCCCAAACAGGCGCGTTCGGTCGCGGAAAAACTCGCCGGCGCACACGTGCCGTTTGTGGCCGGCCATTTCTGCTCGTCGTCGTCGATTCCCGCCTCGGAATCCTACGCGGAAAATAACATTCTTCAGATCACTCCCGCTTCCACCAACCCGGTGTTCACCGAACGCAAGCTCTGGAACGTGCTGCGCGTGTGCGGACGCGACGACCAGCAGGGCGTCGTGGCGGCCCAGTACATCCTGAAGAACTTCAAGGGCAAGAACGTCGCGATCCTCAACGACAAGACCACTTACGGCAAGGGCCTCGCGGACGAGACCAAGAAGGCGCTGAACAAGGCCGGCTTCAAGGAGAAGCTGTTCGAGTCCTACAACAAGGGCGACAAAGACTTTAACTCGATCGTGTCGCGTCTGAAGCGCGAGAACATCGATCTCGTCTATGTCGGCGGCTACCATCAGGAAGCCGGCCTGATCCTGCGCCAGATGCGCGATCAGGGCATGAAAACGATCCTGATGGCCGGCGACGCGATGAACGCCAAGGAATTCGCCTCGATCACCGGCCCGGCCGCCGAGGGCACGCTGTTCACGTTTGGCCCCGACCCGCGCAACAAGCCGACCGCGAAGGCGATCGTCGAGAAGTTCAAGGTCAAGGGCATCGATCCGGAAGGCTACACGCTCTACACCTATGCTGCGTTCCAGATCTGGTCGCAGGCGGTCGCCAAGGCGAAAACCACCGATCCGAAGAAGGTCATCGCCACCATCAAGGACGGCTCATGGGACACCGTGCTCGGCACGCTCTCATTCGACCAGAAGGGCGACATCAAGCAGATCGACTACGTCGTCTACAAGTGGGACGCCAAGGGCAATTACGCCGAAATCAATCCGGAAAAGGGATCGTAAGACCCAGAATGTGATTTAGTCCCTCATCCTGAGGAACACCGCTTGCGGTGCGTCTCGAAGGAAGAGGACAAAATCTGATCAAGAAGCCTCATGGTTCGAGACGCGAAAGCGCTCCTCACCATGAGGCTTTTTCTTGCGGGCGCGTTAGCCGAAATTCTGAAGCGCCGGGAATGTCTCCAGAATCCAGATGCTGAAGCTTGAGACCATGCCGGTTAGGAAGCTGATTCCCACCACTATCATCAGCACGCCCATGACCCGCTCGACGGTTGCCAGATGCCGCTTCATGCGGGTCAGAACCGACGAAAACCGCTCGATCATGAAAGCGGCGATCAGAAATGGAATTCCGAGGCCTGCCGAATAAACCGCGAGCAGCAGCGCCCCCTTGGTCACCGTCGCCTCGGATGCGGCCACGGAGAGAATCGCCGCCAGGATCGGGCCGATACACGGCGTCCAGCCGAACGCGAAGGCTAGACCCATCAAATACGCGCCCCACAGACCGACGGGCTTTGGAATTGGCAGCCGTCCTTCCCGCATCAGGAAACCGATGCGGGTGAGCCCGAGGAAATGCAGGCCCATCACGATGATGACGATACCGGCGATAATTGACAGTTCCGCCGACCACGCGCGGATCAGACCGCCGACGAAACTCGCGCTGGCGCCGAGCGCCACGAACACGGTGGAGAAACCCAGCACAAACATCAGCGCGGACAGCATGACCGCACGTCGCGATGCTGAAGGCGTTTCGTTGCTCGCGACAAGTTCGATGGTCGCGCCGGTCAGATAGACCAGATACGCCGGCACCAGCGGCAGCACGCAGGGCGACAGGAAGCTGACGAGACCGGCAATCAGCGCGGCGGGAATGGACACACTCTGAATCATGGCGCCAGATGCCCTGCCTATGCCTCGAAATGCAAGAGGCGCGGCGCGTCCTGACGCTGTTGTGAATGCCGCGCATGCGGCTCGGGTATCGCAAATCGAACCGGCACAGGCAAATTGCCGCGTTCGCTGATTGACCTTTGTCACCATCCACCGCTGTGCAATCATCCGCACGGAGGTGCATCCATGAAGAATCTTCTCACCGATATTGCCGGCGTTCGCGTCGGCCACGCGGATGACGCCAAGGTCGCGTCGGGCGTGACAGCCGTTGTGTTCGATCGTCCGGCGGTGGCGGCGATGGACGTGCGCGGCGGCGGACCGGGCATTCGCGAGGGTGCGTTGCTCGATCTCGCCAATACGGTGGAGACCGTGGATGCGTTTGCGCTGGCCGGCGGCTCTGCCTTCGGCCTCGAGGCCGGCGATGGCGTTCAGGCATGGCTCGCCGAACAAGGGCGCGGGTTTACGATCCGCGATGCCGTCATTCCCATCGTGCCGGGCGCGATCACCTTCGATCTGCTCAACGGCGGCAACAAGAAATGGGGCCGCTTCGCACCCTACCGTGATCTGGGCTATGCGGCCGCCGCCGCCGCGGACACGACGTTCGCGCTCGGCAGTGTCGGCGCGGGCCTCGGTGCGACGACGGTCAACTACAAGGGTGGCGTCGGATCGGCATCCGCCGAACTGGCGAACGGCGTTCGCGTCGCAGCCATCGCGGTGGTCAATGCGGTCGGCAGCATCACGGTTGGCGACGGCCCATGGTTCTGGGCCGCACCGTTCGAACAAAACAGGGAATTCGGCGGACGCGGCCTGCCAGCGGAATTTACGCAAGACATGCTCGCCGCTCGCCTGAAAGGCGGCGAACAGGCAACGGCTGTCGAAAACACCACGATCGCCGTGGTTGTCACCGATGCGGTCCTGAGCAAGCCGCAGGCCAAACGGTTGGCGATGATCGGGCAGACCGGTTTCGCACGCGCGATCTATCCGGTGCACGCGCCGCTCGATGGTGACGTCGTGTTCGCCGCGGCCACCTGCGAAAAGCAGATCGATCCGCTCTACGGCCTGACTGAACTTGGCATGGTCGCTGCGAACGTGCTGGCACGCGCGATCGCACGCGGGGTTTATGAAGCGCAACCGCTGCCATTCTCCGATGCACTGCCGTCGTGGAAAACTAAATTCGCCGAGTGAAATTTTTGCGCCGCACGGGCCCTACGCAAAAGCACCTAGGCGATCGCGTATTCTCCTGCATCAAAATCACGAAAACTCCGGCGATTTAAGGTTAGCTTTGCGTTTCGATTGCGCGATCGCCTGTCGCGATCATTCTCCGCGCCGTGCGTAACCCCACGCACGCAACAGTGGAGAAAGCGTCATGAAGAAAGTGCTGTGTCTCGCCGTCCTCGCAACCGCGCTCGCCGGCGCTCCGGCGTACGCAAAGGGCCATGGCCTGAACGTCGCGGCGAATGTCCTCACCGGCAGGGGCGGCGTGGTCGGCCTGCTCAACGGCAAGGGCGCTCTCGTGGTCAACGCCGGCGTTGCAACCGGTAAGCGCGGCGTGCTCGGTGTTCTGCTTGGACGTGGCGGAGCGCTGGGCGGACTGCTCGGCGGTGGCGGCTGCGGCTGCCACTGACAGCCACTGCACGGCCGCGGACGGGAGCTCCCCCACTCCCGTCCGCACTATCCCTTGCTCGCCAACGGTTTCTTGTCTGCCGCACTCGTTGCGAACGGCGTGAATTTTTTTGTGACCGACGAGGAAATGATTGTTGCGTCCGCGCTGTCTCCTGAAATCAAAGTTCCCTGCGCGCGCGTCAGATCGAGCCCCAGCGTATAGCCGTTGCCAAGATCGCGAGACACACCGACGCCATACGTTGCCGTTTGCGCCTTGAACGGCGAATCGAGATAGCGAGTGATGGCGTAGCCGGCCGCCGCTGTCAGCGTCCATTGCGGATCGACCTGCCAGGCCACTTTGCCCGAATAGAGCGTGTCGATAGTGATGGGAGAGATCGGAAACGTGGTTTCGCTGGCCTTGCGCGTCGCCTTGAGATCAATCGTCAATGGCGCAATGCGCCATGTCAGATTGGTGTCGAACAGAACGTCGCGAACGTTGGTGAAATCGACATCGTGCCACGTTCCCCGCAAGTATGAGATCGCGCCGAACGCGGAAAAATCCGAGGTCGCGTATTTCGCGAACAGGAACGGCTCGATCCGCTCGTTGTCGCGCCGGTAGCCGAAATCATCCAGTTCCTCGAGATAGCGACGCACCGACAAATTGACGGACGTCCCAATCTCAAACTTGTCTGCAACAAAGCTGATGCCGGGAATCAACGTGCCGCGCAGATATTGATGCGGAGTGGGCAGAAAGTCCTGGAAGATCACATTGGTCTGGTTCAGCGACGAACGGGCGCCCTCCACGGATGCGAACAGCTTGATTGATCCAAGCTTCACCTCGCCCTTGATGGACTGCACGATGTCGGAGGAGCGCAGGTTGTAGCTCGTGGTATCGCCGATCGTCGTGGTCGATGCGATGCTGGCGTTGTCGTCGCCCAGCAGGCCGCGCAGCACCACCTTGCCGGACAGCGCCGGAACCATGTCGGGATTCGTGTACTGCGTTGTACCCGCCTCCGCGGCGACGCCGAGGCTGTAACCCTCACCCTTGGTCCCCGCCGCCAACGCTGTGTCCGTACCGACAAAACCGGTCGCTCCGGTATACGGCCCGGGCAGGAATTGCGGATTGGAATCGAAGCCGCCGCGCAGCCGAACCGAAGCGACGAATTCGTCGTCCGCCATCGCCGCGCCGTGACAAAGCAGGACAACACCCGCAACCGACAATGCTTTCGACAACGCCAAAGCAACCTCCGCATCCATATGCGCGAGGCCGATTACTTCGGAGCACCGTTAGCAGGGAGTGAAAATCGCCTCGCGCTGCGTAGTGCTACGGAGGCGGGGCGGGATAGCTGTACCGCGGATCAGACGTTGAGCGACACCGACCGCTTTGCCGCGGTGGACAGACCGTTGGCTTGCGTCTCCGCCAGTTGCTCGACGAGGTTGTAGGAATGCGCGGCGGTCGCGGCCCGATGGTTGCGCAGTGCCGACGACATTTCGTCGAGTGTCACCGAGCCATCGTTATTGGCATCGAGCTTGGCGAACACGTCATCCGCCGCCTTCACGTTGGTTCCACCCGCACCGAGTTTGTCTTCGAACTCAGCCTTGCTGATCTTGCCGTCGCCGCTGCCGTCGAGCAGCGAAAGCAGATCCTTGAGGCTGTCGCTTGGGCTTGGCGTCGCGGAGCTTTGCGATCCGTCCTGCGCCGCCAGCAAGGCATTGAACGTCGCCGGAGACAGGTTCGGGGTGCCGCCGGACGCCGGAATTGGGTTAAGCGAGGTCGGTCCGCTGACCGTGAACGAGGAGCCGGATTTGACGCCCGTCTTGGCTGGTCCCGCCAGTTTCGAGCCGAGCGACGACAGCAGATCCAGCGCTGTGGATGCCGCCGCACCGGCCGCCGCTCCCAAGGCAAAATACATGGCGCAACTCCCTCGATCGCCGCGCAAACGCGGCCCGTCCGCCAAAGACGCAGCAAATCCCGTGCCGCTCCAAAAATGCCTGTGAAACAAGACGTTTTTGGCTTCGCTGCTGGCGGCAGACCGGCAAAGCATGCCGAGAACGGCAGAAACTGCCGGGCAAACCGCGAACTTCCCTGCGCAAAAGCTGATTTCCGGTTTTGCGCCCGGGCGGCCGGCGTGTTAGGCGAAAGCCGATCCCGAAACCACTCGCGGGCCGCCCTCGCAGACAGGCAAGAAACGCTGATGGCTCAACAGTTTGCACCGCGCCCACTGGTCATCGCGCCGTCCATTCTGGCGTCCGATTTCGCCAGGCTCGGCGAAGAGGTCCGCGCGGTCGATCAGGCCGGGGCCGACTGGCTGCATCTCGACGTGATGGACGGTCATTTCGTGCCGAACATTTCGTACGGTCCCGACGTCATCAAGGCGATGCGGCCCTATTCGAAGAAGATCTTCGACGCGCATCTGATGATCGCGCCCTGCGATCCCTATCTTGAGGCCTTCGCCAAGGCAGGCTGCGACCACATCACCGTCCATGTCGAAGCGGGGCCGCATCTGCATCGCTCGCTACAGGCGATCCGGGCGCTGGGCAAGAAAGCTGGCGTGTCGCTCAATCCGGCTACCCCGGTGAACACCATCGAGCATGTGCTCGATCTGGTGGATCTGGTCCTGGTGATGTCGGTCAATCCCGGCTTCGGCGGCCAGTCGTTCATTCCGGCGGCACTGGAGAAGATTTCACAGGTGCGAGCGATGTGTGCGGGCCGGCCGATCGATATCGAAGTCGATGGTGGCGTTTCGCCGGAAACCGCTGCACAGGTCGCGGCCGCAGGCGCCAATGCCCTGGTCGCAGGCTCCGCCGTATTCAAGGGCGGCACGATGGAGAGCTACAGGACGAATATCTCCGCCATCCGCAACGCTGCGGCCTCGGCGCGCGGCGAGGCGATTTGAACTCCTCATGGCGAGGAGCCGGCATAGCCGGCGCCTCGAACCATGAGGCCCGATTTTGAAATGGCTTTGGCCATCCTTCGAGACGCGCTGCGCGCTCCTCAGGATAAGGTCAAAGCAGCAAGCACGATGAAAGGCGATCCATGATCCCCCGCTATTCCCGCCCCGAGATGACTGCGATCTGGGACCCGCAAACTCGCTTCCAGATCTGGTTCGAGATCGAGGCCCACGCCGCCGACGCGCTGGCCGATCTCGGCGTCATTCCAAAGGAAGCGGCGAAGACGATCTGGGCCAAGGCCAAGGGCGTGACCTTCAACGTCGAGCGCATCGACGAGATCGAGCGCGAGACCAAGCACGACGTCATCGCCTTCCTCACGCATCTGGCGGAAATCGTCGGCCCCGAAGCGCGCTTCGTCCATCAGGGCATGACTTCGTCGGACGTGCTCGATACCTGCCTGAACGTGCAACTCACCCGCGCCGCCGACATCCTGCTCGCCGATATCGACAAGGTGCTGGACGCACTCAAGCGCCGCGCCTTCGAGCACAAGATGACGCCGACCATCGGCCGCTCGCACGGCATCCATGCCGAGCCGGTGACCTTCGGCCTCAAACTCGCGTCCGCCTATGCCGAGTTCACGCGCGCCCGCACCCGCCTCGTCGCCGCACGCAAGGAAGTCGCGACCTGCGCCATCTCCGGTGCGGTCGGTACCTTCGCGCAGATTGATCCGCGCGTCGAAGAACATGTCGCCAAGGCGATGGGCCTCGAGGTCGAACCGGTTTCGACGCAGGTGATTCCGCGTGATCGTCACGCGATGTTTTTCGCCACTCTCGGTGTCATCGCCGCGTCGATGGAGCGACTCGCCATCGAGATCCGCCACCTGCAGCGCACTGAAGTGCTCGAAGCTGAAGAATTCTTCTCCGAAGGCCAGAAGGGCTCGTCGGCGATGCCGCACAAGCGCAACCCGGTGCTGACCGAAAACCTTACCGGCCTGTCGCGCATGGTGCGCGCCTACGTTACCCCGGCACTGGAGAACGTGGCGCTGTGGCATGAGCGCGATATCTCGCACTCCTCCGCCGAGCGCATGATGGGACCGGACGCCACCGTCACGCTCGACTTCGCGCTCAACCGCCTCGCCGGCGTGGTCGACAAGCTGCTGGTCTATCCGCAGAACATGCAGAAGAACCTCGATCGCCTTGGCGGACTGGTCCATTCGCAGCGCGTGCTAATCGCGTTGACGCAGAAAGGCGCGTCGCGCGAGGATGCCTACCGGCTGGTCCAGCGCAACGCCATGCCGGTGTGGCGCGGCGAAGGCGATTTCCAGTCACTGCTCAAGAAGGATGCTGACGTGAGGAAGTACCTCACCGACGCGGAGATCGAGGAACAGTTCGACCTCGGTTATCATCTCAAGCACGTCGACACGATCTTCAAGCGGGTGTTCGGAGCTTCATAACGTCCATGGGCGTCGTCACCGCCGTCAGCCTGCGCAGGGGCCATCACTTCAGCAAGACCAACTCGCTGAGTATCCGGCTGCTGAAAGGCCTCGGCGTCGATGGCGACGCACATATGGGCGAGACGGTGAAGCACCGCTCGCGGGCCGCGAAAGACCCGACCCAGCCCAACCTGCGTCAGGTTCACCTGCTCCACGAGGAGCTGTTCGACGAACTGCGCGGCAAGAACTTCATCGTCCGGCCGGGTGAGATGGGCGAGAACGTGACCACACGCGGTATCGACCTGCTCGGCTTGCCCGCCGGCACCCGGCTCCGGCTTGGCGAGACCGCCCTTGTCGAGGTGACCGGCCTGCGCAACCCTTGCGTTCAGATCGACCGATTCCAGCAAGGCCTGATGGCGGCGACCCTCGACCGCGATGCCGGTGGCAACCTGGTCCGCAAGGCGGGCGTCATGGGTATCGTCCTTGCTGGTGGCGATGTCCGCCCCGGTGATGCCATTATCGTCGAGTTGCCTGCGGAACCGCACCGGCGTCTCCAGCCGGTCTAGCATCACAACCGAATGGTAACCGCCGATCGGCTATCATGCCTCCCGTGCCCCATATTCCGACGATTCTGGTGTTCGATTCCGGCCTCGGCGGCCTCACGGTATTCCGCGAGATCGTGAAAGCCCGGCCCGACGCGATCTACAACTACGTCGCCGACGACGCCTTTTTCCCTTATGGCCATCACACGGAAGACGAGATCATCGCCCGTGTCGTCCCGCTGATCGGCGACCTGATCGCCGAACACGCTCCCGAACTTGTGGTCATTGCCTGCAACACCGCATCCACGCTGGTGATGAGCCATCTGCGAGCCGCATACAGCGTGCCGTTTGTCGGCACCGTGCCGGCAATCAAACCGGCCTGCGCCGCCTCGCAGACAAAGCGCGTATCGGTGCTGGGGACCAAGGGTACTGTGAAGCGCGAGTACACCAAGGCCCTGATCCGCGACTTCGCGCAGGGCTGCGACGTCACACTGGTGGGCGCGGAAAATCTCGCTGCGCTGGCTGAAGCCGCACTCCGCGGCGAAAGCGCAAGCGACGCCAGTGTTTCTGCTGAAATCGCACCCTGCTTTCTCAACGGCGCCGTACGCACCGATACTGTCGTGCTCGCCTGCACTCACTATCCGCTTCTTCTCAATCAATTGACGCGACTCGCACCGTGGCCTGTGGACTGGATCGATCCCGCGCCTGCCATTGCCCGGCGCGTCACTGCCCTGCTCGGCCCCGCCGCCAGCGCAATGCCTCCGCTTCCGGCCCGCATCGCCTTCACCTCGGGCCGGCAACCCGGCCCCGTGCTGGCGCGGGGGCTCGAACCATTTTTTGGCTCAACTTTGCCCGCAGCCTGATACGGACCTCAAAAAGACTGCCGGATACGTCTGCCCGTGCTATATCGCCCCGCCGTAGCGCGAGGTTTGCGGCAAGACGGAGAAAGACTGTCGGAATGCGCGGGATCTACAAGAAAATATCGCTGCCGCGGCGGCTCATCGGCGACCTCATGCATGCGTCGATGGATGTCCCGCGCGTGTCGGTGCGGCGCACCCTGCATATCGGCCCCTTGGTGAAAGCTCGAGCCGCGCAGGTCGAGCGCCCAGGCTGGTCCACGATCATCGCCAAGGCCTACGCGATTGCCGCGCGCAACGATCCGACGTTCCGCACGCTGTATGTGAAGTGGCCGTGGCCGCATTTCTACGAAGTGCCGCGCAGCGTCGCCATGGTGGCGATCGTCCGCAACGATTTCGACGAGCAGGCCGTTCATTTTCTCAAGATCGGCGAGCCGGACGACCGCTCGCTGGCAGAGATCGATGAAAAGATCCGGCACGGCAAGGACGCGCCCTTGCGTGAAGTCCCTTCGCTCAATCGCCTGATGCAGGTATCGCGCCTGCCGCGTCTGCTCCGCCGCCTGATCTGGGCGTTCGCGCTTAACATCGATCGCCAGCGCGCCAACCACGCCGGGACCTTCGCCATCACCTCGATTGCCTCCTTCGGCATCGAAACGGTGACGGCGCTGTTTCCCGGCCCGTGCCTGATCAGCTATGGCCTTGTGCGGGACAACACCATGGAGATCATCTTCCATTGGGACCACCGCATCTATGACGGCGTGCCCGTGGGGGGCATCCTCGACCGGATGGAAGCGGCGATGAACGCCGAGATCGCCGATGAGATCACCCGGTCCGGCAAGGTCCGGTCGATCGCGTGATCCCGCGACTGCCTTCCCGACCATTCAGGCCGCTGATAGCCTGATGCCGATCCGTTCCGCGAAGAGAACGGTTTGGAGGACATGTCATGTTCAGGAAGGCTCTGCTTTGCGTCTCGATCGTCGCTGTTGCCGGCATCGGTACTGCGGTGGCCCAGCAGCCGCCGGCGGGGATCAAGCGCACCCCGTTGCAGAAGATCGAGTTTCCCGAGGGCTACACCACCGTCACCGGCATTGCTGAAATCGGCCCCGGCGGCGCGGCCGGGCGCCATACCCACCCCGGAATCGAGACCGGTTATGTCCTCGAGGGCGAAGCTGATCTTCTGATCGACGGAAAACCGCCGCTGCATCTGAAGGCGGGCGAATCCTATTCGATCCCGGCAGGCGTGGTGCACGACGCCAAGGTTCACGGAGATAAATCATTGAAAGTGCTTGGAATTTACGTCGTCGACAAAACCAAGCCGCTGGCCTCACCGGCCAAATAACCAGGTTTCCTCTCGACAAGGAACACCGCCGATCTGTTTGACTTCGCGGCGGTTTCTCCCTAAAAACCCCCTATTCGCGGGCCGCTTTCGGCCCGCGATGTGTTTCGCGACCCGTGGTTTTCTCCGTCATGCTTACGGAGGCGACCTGTCGGTATCGGGCCTGGTCCCGGTACACAGGAGGGCGCGTTTCCTCAAACCCTGTGATCTGAAAGAGGACGCGATGACTAAGCGTAGTGAGGCGAAGTATAAACTCGACCGCCGTATGGGCGAAAACATCTGGGGCCGCCCGAAGAGCCCCGTCAACAAGCGCGAATACGGCCCCGGCCAGCACGGCCAGCGCCGCAAGGGCAAGCTCTCCGACTTCGGCACGCAGCTTCGCGCCAAGCAGAAGCTCAAGGGCTACTACGCCAACATTTCCGAGCGTCAATTCTACGCGGTGTACGTCGAGGCGACCCGCCTCAAGGGTGACTCCGGCGAAAACCTGATCGGCCTGCTCGAGCGTCGTCTCGATACCGTCGTGTATCGCTCCAAGTTCGTGCCGACCATGTTCGCTTCGCGCCAGTTCATCAACCACGGCCACGTCAAGGTGAACGGCAAGCGCGTCAACATCCCGAGCTACAAGGTGAAGGTCGGCGACGTCATCGAGGTCAAGGACGCGTCCAAGCAGTTGGCGCTGGTGCTCGAAGCCAACCAGCTTCCGGAGCGCGACGTGCCGGACTTCATCGAAGTCGATCACAACAAGCAGACCGCGAAGTTCACCCGCGTGCCGAGCCTGTCCGAAGTGCCGTTCCCGGTCCAGATGGAGCCGCACCTCATCATCGAATTCTATTCGCGCTGATTTCGTCTGCGCGATCACGATACGGAAAGGCCGCCCAAGGGGCGGCCTTTTTGTTGCGACGATCGCATTTCACTTTTCGAACGCATCGTAGACCAGCGCCTTGAACTCGGGCTGGATGCGCCCGCGCTCGGATGTCGATTGCATCATCAGAACCACGAACATGTCGTGTGTCGGATCAATCCAGAAGTACGTGCCGCCGGCACCATCCCACATCAGTTCGCCCAGCGCGCCCGGCGCACGATATTCGCCCGGTCCGACGCGGATCGCGAAACCCAGCCCGAAGCCAAAGCCATCGCCCGGGAAATAATAGTCGCCCCGCTTCAACGGTCCGTCCGGTTCGATCTGGTTCGTTGTCATCGCGGCCAGCGTGGCCTGCTTGAGGTAGCGGCGACCGTCCAGTTTGCCTCCATTGAGGAGCATCTGACAGAACCGTCCGAAGTCATGGATGGTCGAAACCATGCCACCACCGCCGGACTCCCATTTTGTGAGCTCCCGCGGGCTCCTTTCTCGCTCAACCGTGAGCGTGCGCTCGGAGAGCAACGGCTCCGCAATCAGACGACGCTTGTCCGGGTTGGCGACATGGAATGCCGTGTCGGTCATGCCGAGAGGATCGAGAAGATGCTCTTTCTCGAATTCGTAAAGCGATTGTCCCGATACAACCTCGATGACCCGGCCAAGGACGTCCGTCGCATAGCCATAGTCCCACACCGTGCCGGGTTGTTCGTGCAGAGGCAGCAGCGCGATCTTTTCCGCCAACAGCGCATTATCGAGCTCTGGCGAAAGAAAGTCGGCATTGCCGTACGCCTTTCGCACAAGCCCTTCGCCATAGAAGCCGTAGGGAATGCCAGCCGATTGACGTAGCAGGTCCTTGATCGTGATCGGACGCACCGCCCGCTCAAGGGTCAGCACGGCATCCCCTTCCTCGCTTTGGCTTTCGATACCGACAAACATCGTCGAAAATGACGGGATGTATTTCGAAAGGGGATCGTCGAGGCCCAATTTTCCGCCGTTCACCAGGATCATCGCAGCAACACTGGTGATGGGCTTGGTCATGGAATAGAGGCGGAAAATCGCATCCTGCGTCATCGGCTCACCCGAGCGGGGATCGACGGTGCCAAACGAATGCAGATACACCGGCTTGCCGCCACGCTGGATCAGCACGACGGCGCCGGGAATTTTTCCATCTCCAACCTGCCTGTTGAAATAGTCGGTGATCCGTTCAAGTTTCTGCGTCGACAGCGACGCATTAGCCGGCGATGTGCGCAGGCCATCGGTCGCACTCACAGATCCCTGAAACGAGGCGACAAATGCGGCCGCAACCGCAAAACGCGGAAGCCGCACGCGGCGAGTCGCGAAGCCGGTTTCACGATTGAGGGTGGACAATCTGACCTCCCGAAATCCGGCGTCGCAGCGCGGACATGGGAGAAGTGTATCGGGCGCCTGCAGCAAGGCAATCGCGAGGCGCAACCGAACGGGCTATTTCTTGGGTTCGACCTTGGTCAGCTTGCCGGTCTTGGGATCGAGGTGGATTTCATAGACCTTGCCGTCCTTGGAGACGTCGGCTTCCCAGTGGCCGTCATCGGCCTCGGGTTCGGTCACAACCGAGTAACCCTCGTTATTGAGGAGCTTGATCACAGCCTCGACGCTGATCCAGTCAGGCCCGGGCTGATCCGCAAAGGTAACGCCCGCCGACAGGGCCAGCAGAACGAGTCCAAGTACGGTGGATTTCATCATCCGTTGTCCTCATGTGCGTCACCAATACCTCGATGACGCACATGTTCCCGGCGACATGATGACGGAAGGGATCAGCCGGCCGGCTGATGGACCGCAATACCCTTGTCGGCGAAGAGCTGCTGCAGTTCACCGGCCTGGAACATCTCACGGACGATATCGCAACCGCCGACGAATTCGCCCTTGACGTAGAGTTGCGGAATGGTCGGCCAGTTCGAGAAAATCTTGATGCCGTCGCGCAGTTCCGACGACTCCAGGACGTTCAGGCCTTTGTAGGCGACGCCGACATGGTCGAGAATCTGGACCACCTGGCCCGAAAATCCGCACTGCGGAAACTGCGGCGTGCCCTTCATGAAGAGGACTACGTCGTTCGACTTCACTTCGGAATCGATGAATTGCTCGATGCTCATTGTCTGTCCTTTTGAGAACCTGTCTTGAGGCTCGTCCCGCTTGCCGCGCGGCCGTGCAATACGTCGCTACCTGCCGCTTCGCCCATATATGTATCCCGAAACGACCCTGCATCCCAATAAAATTGGCGTGGAGGTGCCATGCTTTAGGCCAATTAGCCGCCGCCAGCACACGTTGGCGGTAACATCCGCCATTCCGCTGCGTATCAAATCAGATGCGATTGCATCTTTTTTTCTGGACATCAGCCCCCATGTAGGGAGACCTTCTTCCTCGGAACCGATCCGCAGGAGCATCGTTCTCTCCCAAACCGGAGAATTTCGTGACAAAAGCAGCAGATGTACCGGCCGCCAGCGTCGAGAGAACCCCATCGCCCTCCACGAAATCGCTGACCGGGCTTGCCGCTCGTCTGCTTGAAGCCTATCGCGCCGTCCGCGACGAGACCGAGCGCCGTGCAGCGCCGCTATCTCCCGAAGACCAGCTCGTCCAGTCGATGCCCGATGCCAGCCCTGCCAAATGGCATCGCGCCCATACGACATGGTTCTTCGAACAATTCCTGCTCGGCAAGTATGTGCCCGGCTACAAGCCCTACCATCCTGACTACGCCTTTCTGTTCAACTCGTACTACGTCAGCGCAGGCCCCCGTCATGCCCGCGCCCAGCGCGGCCACCTCACCAGGCCGGGCGCGGAAGCTGTCACAGCCTATCGGCAGCATGTGGACGCCGAAATGGCGACATTCCTTAGCGCTGCGAGCACGGAGACACTGCGCGACGTCGCGCCGCTGATGGAAGTCGGCCTCAATCACGAGCAGCAGCATCAGGAACTGATGCTCACCGACATCCTGCATGCGTTCGCGCAAAATCCGATTCCGCCGGCCTATGATCCCGCGTGGCAGTTTCCGGCTTCGCATCGCGAAGGCGACGAATGGGTTACGCTGACCGAAGGCATCCACACCGTCGGTCACGCCAGCGACACCTTCCATTTCGACAATGAAAAGCCCGCGCACCGCGCCCTCGTCGGACCGGTGAAGCTTGCGCGCAACCTTGTCACTAACCGCGAATGGCTCGCCTTCATGCAGGACGGCGGCTACCGCACCGCGATACTGTGGCTGATGGACGGCTTTGCGACTGCCGAACGTGAGGAATGGGATGCGCCGGGGCACTGGCGCAACATCGATGGCGAATGGCGCATCATGACGCTCGGCGGATTGCAGCCGGTGAATCCTGACGCGCCGGTTTCCCACGTCAGTTATTACGAGGCCGACGCATTCGCGCGCTGGAGCGGCAAACATCTGCCGACCGAAATGGAATGGGAAGTGGCGGCGCGCACCGGCCACCTCAACGACGCATTCGGCATCGTCTGGCAGTGGACGCGCAGCGCCTATTCGCCCTATCCCGGCTATCGCGCCATCGAGGGCGCGCTCGGCGAGTACAATGGCAAGTTCATGGTCAATCAGTATGTGCTGCGCGGCTCGTCATTGGCGACACCTGACGGTCACACCCGTGTCACCTATCGTAATTTCTTCTATCCGCATCACCGCTGGCAATTCACCGGGCTGCGGCTCGCCGATTACTCAACCTGATACCGGACAACGCAAACTATCTGCGCCTTGGTAAAACACGCACGGTTTATCAACGAACACGGTTCGCTTCGATCGCCGCGCGACAGGAGACTGCAATGAACGTCCACGTATCCGCGCTGGCCAAGGGCCGCTCCCGTGACCAGAAGAACAGCGCGTTTGCGCACGACGTGATCGATGGTCTCACTCATCAGCCCAAGCAACTGTCGCCGAAGTATTTTTACGACGAAGCCGGTTCGCAACTGTTCGAACAGATCACACAGTTGCCGGAGTATTACCCGACCCGGACCGAACTCGACATTCTGCGCGATCATGGCGCGGACATTGCCGCGATTATCCCGAAAGGCGCTGCGCTGGTGGAATTCGGCGCCGGCGCGACCACCAAGGTGCGCCTGCTGCTCGAGAATTGCGCGTTCGGCGCTTACGTGCCGGTCGATATTTCCGGCGCTTTTCTGAATGGTCAGGCCGATGAGTTGCGCAAGGACTTTCCGCAGCTTTCCGTCCATCCGGTCGTTGCGGATTTCACCACGTCATTTTCGCTTCCCGATGCCGTCAAAGCCATGCCGAAGGTGGGTTTCTTCCCGGGTTCGACGCTCGGCAATTTCGAGCCCCACGAAGCATGCGCTTTCCTGCGCAGCGTCCGCGCGATCCTTGGCGACGGCGCGACCATGATTATCGGCGTCGATCTTGAAAAGGATGAGAAGATTTTGCGTGACGCCTACAATGATGCGGCAGGCGTCACCGGCCAATTCAACAAGAACGTGCTGGTGCGGATCAATCGCGAACTGGACGGAAATTTCGATCTGTCGGGCTTCACCCATCGCGCGATCTATAATCGCGAGCGGCACCGCATCGAGATGCACCTCGTCAGCCTCAAGGCGCAGACCGTACGCATCCTCGGCCAGAGCATTTCATTTCGCGCAGGCGAGAGCATCCATACCGAGTCGAGCTACAAATACAGCATCGAGCGGTTTCAGGCCCTCGCCCGCGGCGCAGGCTGGAAGCTTCAGGCAAGCTGGACCGACGCCAAAAAGATGTTCTCGGTTCACGCAGTCTTGGCGTCGGATTGATCGACCCGTCCCGGGCGCAAGGAGACCGCCTCCCAGGCGGCCACGATCAGCAGGATTCCCGCAGTCACACCGGCGAGCGGCAGCGGCGGTAGTGCGTGGCCTGCCAGCATCAGGACCGCTAGCGCACAGATTCCGACCAGATGCGACAATTGCAATCGGCCGTGAATACTGCGTTTGAACAGGATGACTCCCGCCAGGTACAGCAGCGGCCCGCCGACAATGCTCAGCACCTCCTTTAAACCGGAATGCCCGTCCGGGTGCGCCAGCAGCAGTTCATCCCCAACCGCCGACACGACGATGCCGGCGACGATCGGCAGATGAATGTACGTGTAGGCGAGCCGTGCCAGTCGACCGGAGTCCTGGGCCTTGGAAATTTCCTCGGAACCCGCCTCCGCTCCGATGTGGAAGTATATCCACCACATGGCGATGCTGCCGAGTAGCGCCGTCAGGAACGACAGGATGACCGGCGCGGACCAGGCGGCCTCGGCAAAGGTCGCGCCCGTCACCACGATCGATTCACCAAGCGCGATGATGATGAACAAGCCCGCGCGTTCGGCCATATGCCCGCCTTCGACCGCCCAATCCTCGATCGAGGATGCGCCGAGGCCGGGAGTCCTGAACCGCATGGCTGGTCCGGCGTATTCGATGGCCAGCGCCACCATCCACAGCCACAACCGGACGTGCGAATCAGACAATCCTCCTGCGATCCAGAATACGCCGCTGACCGAAAGCCACGCCGCGATCCGCGCAAGATTTTTGCGATGGATCTGTTCCGACTTTGGCACGGCCCACAGGAAGAAAAGCGATCGTCCCACCTGCATCACGACGAATGCCAGCGCGAACGACAGGCCACGGCTTTCGAAGGCCTTTGGAATCGATGTGGAGAGCAGCAGCCCGGCGATCATGAGGCCAAACAGCATGACGCGTACCGGCGTGCGCTCGGGATCGAGCCAATTCGTGATCCAGGAGGTGAATACCCAGACCCACCAGACGGCAAACATCAGGATCGCCGTCTGCAGAATGCCGAGCGGCGAAAAATGGGCCAGCAGGGTATGGGAAATCTGGGTGATCGCGAACACGAACACGAGGTCGAAGAACAGTTCGACAAACGTGACCCGATGATGGCCATGGGGATTGGCGGGCCGCAGCAGGTTGATGCTGGGTTTCGACTGCGACATCGGCGCTGTCCCGATCGCGGCCGCTAGTCCGGCACCCCGGTCTGCAGAGCCAGCGCATGGAGCACGCCGCCCATCTGTCCCTTCAGGGACTGATATACGATCTGGTGCTGCTGAACCCGCGACTTGCCGCGAAACGATTCCGATATCACCGTCGCAGCATAATGGTCGCCATCGCCCGCGAGATCGCGGATCGTGACCGTGGCATCGGGAATCGCCGCCTTGATCATGGTTTCGATGTCCCGCGCATCCATCGGCATTCCTATTTCTCCTGTTTCGGCCCCGGCCATTGATTCATAGCAGATATGCCCAATTCTAGCGCCCACAATCATCCGGGTCACGTGGGCAAACGCCGCGGCCGCTCCCTATATGCCGGAAGGCCCACAGGAGAATATTCATGAAAATTCCCGGTCCGGATCATCCCATCACCATCGCGCCGAACCCGAAGCGGGTCCGGGTCATTGCCGGCGGCAAGATCATCGCCGACACCACCCGGGCACTCACCTTGCGGGAGGCCTCCTACCCGCCGGTGCAATACATTCCCCGGGCCGATGCCGACATGAGCCTGCTCTCCGCGAGCAGCCATCAGACCCATTGCCCGTACAAGGGCGATGCCGGGTACTTCACGATCCATGTCGGCGGTAGCCCCGCGCTCGACAATGCGATCTGGACTTATGAAGCTCCCTACGATGCAGTCAGGGAGATTGCCGGGCATCTGGCCTTCTATCCGACCAAGGTCACGATCGAGGAATTGCCGGCCTGATTGCGGAGAATCTTCGCGACATGGTATCGAAGGAACGATGTCCGAGAGAAATGCCGCCCTCGACCGTGCCCGGACCGGGCTCACCGTCCTGGTGGTTATCCACCACGCCGTGATCCCGTACACCTACTACGGCTATGCCGACGCCAAGCGATGGCTTGGATTCGATGGCGTTATCCTGGCGACGGACAGCTTCTTCATGGCGCTGTTCTTTTTTCTGTCAGGCCTGTTCGTCTGGTCCAGCCTGCAACGCAAGAGCGTTGCGAGTTTCCTCTATGACCGCCTGCTGCGTCTCGGTCTGCCATTCGCGGTTGCGGCGCTGACGCTGATGCCGCTGGCCTATTATGCTTTCGAGCCGCGTGTCTTTGAAACGAACTTCGCTGATTATTGGTGGAAGACGATCACTGTCGGCCCGTGGCCCAGCGGCCCGGTGTGGTTCGTCTGGGTGCTGTTCGCCTTCGACATTCTTGCCGCCCTGCTGTATCGCGTAGCACCTCACTGCCTCGATGCCGTCAACCGGCTGTCCGTGCGTGGCTTTTCCAATCCAATCCCGTTCTTCATTTTCTTTGCCGCGTTCACCACCCTCGTCTATCTGCCGATGCGGCTGTATTTCGGCGCCACGTACTGGTTCGAGTTCGGCGGCCCATTCGTGGTGCAGGCAAGCCGCGTGCTACTCTACGCCAGCTATTTCTTCATCGGCGCAGGGGTTGGTCTCGCGGCCATGAATAAAGGCCTGCTATCTCCCGACGGCCAACTCGCGAAGCGCTGGGATCGCTGGGCGCTGGTCACGCTCATCGCATACAGTTTTCTGGTCCTGCTGATCGTCTACAAGCGGGGCTTTGCGGCGGATCCGGACAATCTGCCCGAATGGTATGAAGTCGCTTACGGCTTCGCCCTGCCGTTGTTTAGTGCCGCGATCACCTTCGCCTTCCTTGCCTTCTACCTGCACTTCGACAGGCCCGGCACCGGCTTTCTCGATGCCATGCACGAATCCGCCTACGGCATCTTCCTCGTTCACTACGTGCCGATCCTGTGGATGCAATACTGGCTGCGTGACGCGAACCTTCCCGCGGCTGTCAAGGCAGCAAGCCTCTTCGTGGTCGCACTGTCCGTCAGCTGGGCCGTGACGGCATTGCTTCTGCGAATTCCCGGCGCGCGCCGCGTACTGTGATCGCGCCCGCCATTTACCAAAATGTGATTGAGACAAAACGAAGCGGCCGGAACGCATATCGTCGCCGCGGGTTCCTTCACAAATGATGTCGCGGCGATAACGCTTTTCACAGCGCGCCGCTAGACAAAACCCATCCGGAGTAATTCGCCATGACCTCCGCACAGATGAATTCCGCGCGCCCGTTGTCCGCCGCTGAACACCAGATTCAGCTCCGCCGGGCCGTGATCGCATCCACCGTCGGCACCGCAATCGAATGGTACGACTTTTTCCTCTACAGCACGGTAACCGGCCTCGTTTTCGCGAAGCTGTTTTTTCCGCATTCCGATCCTTGGGTAGGAACGCTCGAGGCGTTCGCGATCTACGCGGTCGGCTTTATCGCTCGTCCGATCGGAGCGGCGATCTTCGGCCACTACGGCGATCGTATCGGTCGCAAATCGACCCTGATCGCAACCTTGCTGCTGATGGGGCTAGCGACCTTCGCGGTCGCTCTGGTGCCCACCTATGCAAGCGTCGGCATCTGGGGCGCGGTGATCCGGACGGTCCTGCGATTCATTCAGGGCATCGGCGTCGGCGGCGAATGGGGCGGATCGGTCCTCCTGTCGATGGAGTGGGCGCGCAGCAACCATTCCCGTGGATTCATCGCATCGTGGCCGCAATTCGGCGTGCCGTGCGGACTGTTTCTCGCCAACCTCGCCGTTCTGGCGTTCAGCCAGATGTCGGGAGAAGAATTCCTGGCCTGGGGCTGGCGCGTCCCGTTCTTCCTGAGCCTGATCCTCGTCGCCATTGGCCTCTATATCCGGCTTGGCATCCTCGAAACGCCTGTTTTCACACGGCTACTCAACGAACGTCGCATCGAGCGCACACCGATTGTCGAGGTGATCAAGCGCCAGCCGAAGGAAATCCTGCTGTCGGCCTTCGCGCGAATGGCCGAACAGGCGCCGTTCTATATTTTCACCGCCTTCATCTTCGCTTACGGCACCGGCACCCTGCATGTCTCGCGCGACTTCCTGCTGACCGCCGTCCTCGCCGCTTCGGTGCTGTCGTTCTTCTCGATTCCGTTCTTCGGATATCTGTCCGATCACATCGGGCGGAAGGCGATGTATATGATCGGCGCGGTCGTCACAGGCGTGTTCGGATTCATCTATTTCGGCATGGTGAACACAGGCGTGACGTGGATCATCTTCTTCGCCATCGTGCTGTCGCTGATCCCGCACGACATGATGTACGGACCGCAGGCAGCGCTGATCGCCGAAAGCTTCACCGGGCGGCTGCGCTACAGTGGCGCTTCGCTTGGCTATCAGTTCGCCTCGGTCATCGCGGGCGGCCCGGCGCCGTTGATCGCAACGTGGCTGTTCGGCCGGTATCAGACGTCCTACGCCATCGCCATCTATATCGCCTGCTGCGCGGTGGTCAGCCTCGTGGCGACGGCCATGATGACCGACTACACCGGACGCGACATCAGCGAGGAATATCACGCCACAACGTGAACGGACCGAATGAGACGCCGAAACGGGCGCGCCGACAAGATCAGGCGCGCCCTGCCATGTAATCCGGCAGCCAGCTTTCAAAACCCTTGCGCAGCGCTTCGATCGATACTGCCTTTTCACCTGCGATGGCGATGGCGTCGCCGCCAGTGGTTCCGATGCGGGTGCATGGCACACCGACGGCATGCGCCTTGATCAGCAGCGCATGGGCTTCGCTCTCGGGCACGGTGACGATGTAGCGCGCCTGATCCTCGCCGAACCACCACGCATGCGGTACGAGGTTTTCCGGCGCGGCATCAAGCTGTGCGCCGATCTTGCCGGCCATCGCCATTTCCGTCAGCGCGACCAGCAGGCCGCCGTCGGAGATATCGTGCACCGCCGTCACCGTCCCGCCACGAATCATGCCGCGCACCGCATCGCCATTGCGCTTTTCAATGAGAAGATCGACCGGCGGCGGTGCGCCTTCTTCGCGGCCGCAAATGTCGCGCAGATAGACCGACTGGCCGAGCCAGCCATGCGTTTCGCCGATCAGCAGGATCGCTTCGCCTTCCTTTTTGAAGGCCAGTGTCGCCGATTTGGTGAAGTCATCGAGCAGACCGACGCCGCCGATCGAGGGCGTCGGCAGAATGCCGCGACCGTTGGTTTCGTTGTAGAGCGAGACGTTGCCCGATACGACCGGGAAATCCAGCGTGCGGCAGGCTTCCGAAATGCCCTTCAGGCAGCCGACGAACTGGCCCATGATCTCGGGGCGTTCGGGATTGCCGAAATTGAGGTTGTCGGTGATCGCCAGCGGCTTGCCGCCGACCGCGGTGATGTTGCGCCAGGCTTCCGCCACCGCCTGCTTGCCGCCCTCGAACGGATCGGCCTCGCAATAGCGCGGCGTGACGTCCACCGTCAGCGCAAGTCCCTTTGGTCCCTCCTGCACGCGCACCACGGCGGCGTCGCCGCCCGGGCGCTGCACCGTGTTGCCGCCGATGACGTGGTCGTACTGCTCCCACACCCAGCGCTTGGAGCACAACTCCGGTGTCGCGATCAGTTTCTCCAGCGCGGCTGCGATGCCGACCGGCGGCTTCACGTCCTGCGCGCGGATCATCGGCAATTGCGGCGACGGCACGTGCGGACGGTCATAAACCGGCGCCTCGTCGCCCAGTTCCTTGATCGGCAGGTCAGCCATCACATCGCCGGCGTGCTTGACGACGAAACGCTTGCTCGGCGTCGTGGTGCCAACCACCGCGAAGTCGAGGCCCCACTTTTTGAAGATCGCCTCGGCTTCCTTTTCCTTTTCGGGCTTGAGCACCATGAGCATGCGCTCCTGGCTTTCCGAGAGCATCATCTCGTAAGCGCTCATGCCGATTTCGCGCGTCGGCACCGAGTCGAGGTCGAGATCGACGCCGAGGTCGCCCTTGGCGCCCATTTCGACGGCGGAGCATGTCAGGCCGGCCGCGCCCATGTCCTGGATCGCGATCACGCAGCCTGCTTCCATGATCTCGAGGCACGCCTCGAGCAGCAGCTTTTCCGCGAACGGATCGCCGACCTGCACGGTCGGGCGCTTCTCCTCGCTGGCGTCATCGAACTCGGCGGATGCCATGGTCGCGCCGTGGATGCCATCGCGTCCGGTCTTGGAGCCGAGATAGACGATCGGCATGTTCACGCCGCTCGCCGCCGCGTAGAAAATCTTGTCGGTTTCCGCGAGACCCACCGCCATGGCGTTGACGAGGATGTTGCCGTCATAGCGGGTGTGGAAGCGCATCTGGCCGCCGACGGTCGGCACGCCAAAGGAATTGCCGTAGCCGCCGATGCCGGCGACGACGCCGGACACGAGATGCCGCGTTTTGGGATGCTCGGGCGCGCCGAAACTCAAGGCATTCAGGCAGGCGATCGGCCGTGCGCCCATGGTGAAGACGTCGCGCAGGATGCCGCCGACGCCGGTGGTCGCGCCCTGATACGGCTCGATGTAGCTCGGGTGGTTGTGGCTCTCCATCTTGAAGACCACGGCCAGCCCGTCACCGATATCGATGACGCCGGCATTCTCGCCCGGCCCCTGGATCACCCAGGGCGCCTTGGTCGGCAGCCCGCGCAGATGAATGCGCGAGGACTTGTACGAGCAATGCTCGTTCCACATCGCCGAGAAGATGCCCAGTTCGGTGAAACTCGGCTCGCGTCCGATCAGCTTGAGGATGCGCTCATACTCATCGGGCTTGAGGCCGTGGCTGGCGACGAGTTCGGGCGTGATCTTGGGTTCGTTTCGCATCAATCGACCTGGGCACGAGTTAAGCCCCTTCTTAGGGGGTGCAAAGAGGTGAGAAAAGGGCCTTTTCCGAGCGTTTTCAACAATTCCCCGGGTTTGCAGGGCAGCTTTGCCCGGCGCGATTTGCACGCCGTCCCGGGATCGGATTTAACAGCCCACCGTGCCCTCCAGAAGAAGGCTGAGAACGCTTGGACGATCTGACCAAAACCCCCTTCACCCGTCGCCCGGACCTCCTGATCGCCACCGAGGGCGAATTCGCCGGCTGGCGGACCTGGAGCCGCGACACCTTCGAATCTAACAACGGGCCGTTCTGGCACAAGATCGAGGACGACGGCCGGGTGCGCTGCGCTTTCCGCGCCGAAGGCAAGCATCTCAACGGGATGAAACATGTCCACGGCGGCTGCTTCATGACCTTCGCGGACTACTGCCTGTTCGCGCTGGCCTCGCCGGTGCTGCAGGGGCCGGCCGTCACCGTGGCGTTTTCCTGCGAATTCCTCGACGCCGCCTATGAGGGCGAATTGATCGAAACGGTCGGCGAAGTCACCCGCGCAGGTGGGTCGCTGATTTTCGTGCGCGGGCTCCTCAAATCCGGCGAACGCTCGCTGTTCTCGTTCTCGGGAACGATCAAACGGGTGAAGAAAAAGGCCTGATCCGGCCTTTTCGGTCACCCCGGCAATGCGCCGGGACAGCATGAGGCAGCTTCCGCGCCGCACACCGACGCGGGGCGCGGAACCTGTTTATCGAACATTAACCATGCGGCCATAACCATTGTTCTGTCAGCGTTTTTCGCGTCTGGCACCAGAGCCACTCCCGTCGGACAGCGTCACACGACTGTCCTGATCGGGCCGCCGCATGCGCACCCACGTCCAGACGCCCTACAGGTCTATCCTCATGAATTCCTTGGAATCCCTCGCCTCCCGCCTTGCCTTCAGCGGGATCAATGAAACGTCGCGCGCAGCCCTTCGCGAGGTCCGCCCGCTGGCGATGAAAGCCCTGCCCGGGATTCTCGACGAGTTCTATCGGACCATCATGAAATTCCCCGAGGTCCAGAAGCTGTTTCCGCGGCCGGAAATCGTCGGCCACGCCCGGAATGCGCAACTCGCGCACTGGGAGGTCATCCTGTCTGCGAAGTTCGACGACGAGTACGTGCGCTCGGTCACCCGCATCGGCGAAACCCATCATCGCCTCGGCCTCGAACCTCGCTGGTACATCGGTGGCTACAAGCAGATCATCAGCGGCCTGATCCGCCGCATCGAGACCGAGATCACGGCGCGGTTTGCCGGCACCGCACTGTTCGAGAAGAAAGCCGCCCTGATCGATGCGGTGTTGAGCGCGGCGCTGCTCGATATGGATTTCGCCATTGCCGTGTATCTCGATGCCGGCAAGCGCGCCAAGTCGGAGACACTGGAGAATCTAGCCGGCCAGTTCGAACAGACCGTTGCACAGATCGTGCATCGCGTCGGCGCGATGTCCGAAAAGCTCGATGTCTCCGCGGATACCCTGAAGACCACCGCTGCGGGCACCCGCAAGCTCTCGACCTCGGTGGCGGAGGCCTCCGCACAGGCCTCGATCAACGTTCAATCGGTGGCATCGGGCACCGAAGAAATGGACTCGTCGGTATCGGAGATTTCCCGGCAGGTACAGGAATCCCTCAAGGTCGCCAATGACGCCGTCAGGCAGGCGGAGAGCGCCAACGGCCGGATGAGCGGGCTCACCGAAGCCGCGAGCCGCATTGGTGATGTGATCAAGATCATCAATGCCATCGCCGAACAGACCAACCTGCTTGCGCTCAACGCCACCATCGAGGCGGCGCGCGCGGGCGAAGCCGGCAAGGGTTTCGCCGTCGTTGCGCAGGAGGTGAAGGCGCTGGCGTCGCAGACCGCCAAGGCGACGGAAGAAATCAGCACTCAGATCGGCGAGATGCAGACATCGACCACCGAAACCGTCGCCGCGATTACCGAGATCGGCGCCACCATCGGCGTTATCTCGAAAATCGCCAACGCGATTTTCGAGGCCGTGGACCAGCAGGACGCCGCAACCAAGGAAATCGCGCGCAACATCAATCTGGCTGCCGCAGGATCGGCGGACGTTGCGACCAATATCGCGCGGGTCAACAAGGATGCCGAAGACACCGGCCAGGCAGCCACCGAAGTGCATACGCTGGCGCGTTCGCTCAGCAGCGAGAACCAGCAGCTTCGCGCCGACGTCACCGATTTCCTGAAAACGCTGCGATCAGCCTGATCTGCGAAAACGAAAAACGCGGCCTCAGGCCGCGTTTTTCAAATGATCGACAAGGCCCGCGAACAATCCGCGGCCGTCGGTACAGCCCATGATGTCTTCGACATGGTTTTCCGGGTGCGGCATCATGCCGAGCACGTTGCCCTTGTCGCTGACGATGCCGGCAATCGCCGCTGCCGCACCATTGATATTGTGGGTATCGCCTACTTCGCCGGTCGGCGAGCAATAGCGATAAAGCACGCGGCCATCGCCTTCGAGCCGACGAATGGTTTCCTCGTCGGCGGCGTAGTTGCCCTCGCCATGCGCGACCGGCACGCGGATCACCTGCCCGGCGTTGTAGCCGCGGGTAAAGGGCGTATCGGAGCGCTCGACGCGCAGATGCACGTCGTGACAGATGAATTTCAGCTTCGCATTGCGCATCAGGACGCCCGGCAACAGGCCGGACTCGCACAGGATCTGGAAGCCGTTGCAGACGCCGAGCACCAGACCGCCTTTGGCGGCATGGGCGCGGACCGCATCCATCACCGGTGCCCGCGCGGCGATCGCGCCGCAGCGCAGATAGTCGCCATAGGAGAAGCCGCCGGGAAGGACGACGAGATCGGTGCCTTTCGGCAACTCGGTCTCGGCATGCCAGACCATCTCAGGCTCGACGCCTGAGACCAATTTCAGCGTGCGCGCCATGTCGCGCTCGCGGTTGATGCCGGGGAAGACGAGAACGGCTGATTTCATCGGCGGTTAGCCCAGAACCTCAACACGGTAATTCTCTATCACCGTGTTCGCCAGCAGCTTGTCGGCGGCCGCCTTGAGCGCGGCCTCCGCCTTCGCCTTGTCGGCGCCGTCGACTTCGATGTCGAACACCTTGCCCTGCCGGACGCTGGCAATGCCATCGACGCCGAGCGTTTTCAGCGCGCCTTCAATCGCCTTGCCCTGCGGATCGAGGATGCCGTTCTTCAGTGTGACAGTGACGCGAGCTTTCATGATCGATCAGCTCTTCACCAGCACCGGGCCGGAGCCCGCAGGACGCTCGTTTTCGATCAGGATGCCGAGACGTTTGGCGACTTCGGTATAGGCCTCGAGCAGGCCGCCGAGATCGCGGCGGAAACGGTCCTTGTCGAGCTTCTCGTTCGACTTGATGTCCCACAGCCGGCACGAGTCCGGCGAAATCTCGTCGGCGACCACGATGCGCATCATGTCGTTCTCGAACAGGCGGCCGCATTCCATCTTGAAGTCGACGAGGCGGATGCCGATGCCGAGGAACAGGCCCGACAGGAAGTCATTGACGCGAATGGCGAGCGCCATGATGTCGTCGATTTCCTGCGGCGTCGCCCAGCCGAACGCGGTGATGTGCTCTTCGGACACCATCGGATCGCCGAGCTGATCGTTCTTGTAATAGAACTCGATGATCGAGCGCGGGAGCTGCGTGCCCTCTTCAATGCCGAGGCGCTGCGACAGCGAACCCGCGGCGACGTTCCGCACCACGACTTCGAGCGGCACGATCTCGACCTCGCGGATCAACTGCTCGCGCATGTTGAGCCGCTTGATGAAATGGGTCGGCACACCGATGTCGTTCAGATGCTGGAAGACGTATTCCGAAATCCGGTTGTTGAGGACGCCCTTGCCCTCGATCACCTGGTGTTTCTTGGCATTGAACGCGGTCGCGTCGTCCTTGAAATGCTGAATCAAGGTTCCCGGCTCCGGCCCTTCATACAGGACCTTGGCCTTCCCTTCGTAAATGCGACGCCGACGGCTCATAGGGATGTACCGAGTGTTGTTGAAATCCATGGGATGGGTGTGCTCCGAATGATTACGCGACCCACGGCGGAGCTGCCGCAAGGCCCGGAACCGCGAAACAAAAAGCGAACCAAGCCTGGGGGCAACCTAACCCATTGATCCCCCCGATACAACGCAAGGAGAGGTGTTTTACAGGCCTGTTTGACCATCGTCCTGCGACCTTTCGGACGTTGCCCGGCCATCATCGGAACCTATATGTAAGGTCCACCGCTGCCGGTTCGGGCGCAGCCAATTCACTTTATGGAACAGATATATGTCCAGCTTTGAGAAACGCCAGGAAGACTTCGAGAGGAAGTTCGCGCTCGACGAGGAGCAGAAATTCAAGGCCCTTGCCCGCCGGAACAAGCTGCTCGGTTTGTGGGCAGCCGAGAAGCTCGGCAAATCCGGCGCCGATGCCGACGCCTATGCCAAGGAGGTGGTGGCGTCCGATTTCGAGGAATCGGGCGATCACGACGTGCTGCGCAAGGTCGCCAAGGACCTCGAAGGCAAGGCCACCGAGGCCGAGATCCGCAAACAGATGGACCAGTTGCTCGGCACGGCCGCGGCCCAGGTGAAGGCCGGGACCTGAGAATCCGCCGGGATCAGGAGGATGGCTGTTGCCGCTCCACCTGATCCGACAGACGTTCAAGAACCCGGGCGAGATCGGATTCGATCTCGCCCGCTGTCATTTCCACGACCCGGTACCCCCGCTCGGCCAGCCACGCGCCGCGGGCCGCGCGATCCTTGCGCACCACATCGCCCTCATCCGCATTGACGATCTCGATCGCCACGCGCTGCGAAAACGAGACAAAATCCGGAATATGCCGCCCGACCGGCGTCTGGCGCTTGAATTGAGCCGCGAAGCGACGGTCGGTGGTCAGCGCCTGCCACAACAGCCGCTCGGCGTCGGTCGGATTCCGCCGCAACAGCCGCGCCAGCCCCCGCACGGTGCCGCTCTCGGACGGCGCCCGTCCTTCGCTGTGCTCGGCGAGAAGCGCGCGCAGCCGCGTCGCTTCCTTGCCGTCGAGCACGCCACCTTTGGCCGGTCCCTTGCGGCCTTCGGCGATCGCCATGACCACGCCGTGCAGCGTGTGCATGTCCTGCTTGGTCGGCTCCATCCGTGTGAAAATGTTGCGCAGGTTCACCAGCATGGTGTCGCGCTTCTCGGCCGGGCGCAGGAATTCGACCTTGTCGAGTTCGCTCACCAGGTTGTCGAAAAACGCCTGCATCTGATGGCTCGAGGCGCGCTCCGAGCGCTCGGGCATGTCGAACGGCAGCGCGTTGGCGGTCGCGAGCTTGAACCATTCGTAGCCCATCAGCAGAACGGCCTGGGCCAGGTTGAGAGACGCAAAGCCGGGATTGACCGGGAAAGTCACGATGCGGTTGGCGAGCGCCACTTCCTCGTTGGTCAGGCCCCAGCGCTCACGGCCGAACAGAATCGCGGCAGTACCGCCGGACGCGATCTCGGAGACGGTCTGGCGCGCCGCCTCTTCAGGGCCAACCACTGGCTTCGCCTGATCGTGGGCACGTGCGGTGGTGGCGAACAGCAACGAGCAATCGGCGACCGCAGATTCCACGCTGTCGAACAGTTCGACATGATCGAGAATATGGTCGGCCCCGGCCGCCGCGCGCTGCGCCGCCATGTTGGGCCAGCCATCGCGCGGCTTGACCAGCCGCAGCCGGGTCAGCCCGAAATTTCCCATGGCGCGGGCTGCCATCCCGATATTCTCGCCGAGTTGCGGCTCGACCAGCACCACCACCGGACCGGCGAGGTCGTGCCCTGCCTTGGTCTTATCGGTCCCCGACATACGCTCACTTTCCGATTCAAATACTGAACTATTCGATTCAGTCGCTCAGGAGCTTGATTCAGAAATCGAAGAATCTGAATCAGGCTCTGAAGATGTTGATTCAACGGGCGAAGGGTTTGAATCAACCTCTTAACAGGATGATTCAGCTCCGGCTGGGCGGCCCCTCATCCATCGGTACCGCAGCCGCAAAAATTCATCAATAAAATAAATGAGTTACACGATCGGGCGGAATCTTCGGCAAAACCCGAAGGGATCGGCGACGCCCTGCGAAAACCGCTGCGTCTGATGCGTTTGGCCGTCTTTCACAGCCTCACTTGCGGTGCTATAGCCCAGCGCAAATCAACCCTCGCCCGCCCAAACCTCCCCTCAAGAAGGCCCGATTGCACATGGCAAAAATCAAGGTAACCAACCCCGTCGTCGAACTCGACGGCGACGAGATGACCCGGATCATCTGGCAATACATCAAGGACAAGCTGATCCATCCGTTCCTGGACATCGACCTGATGTATTTCGACCTCGGGATGGAATACCGCGACAAGACCAACGATCAGGTCACCATCGACGCCGCCAACGCGATCAAGAAGGTCGGCGTCGGCGTCAAGTGCGCCACCATCACCCCGGACGAAGCGCGGGTGAAGGAATTCGGCCTCAAGGAGATGTGGAAGTCGCCGAACGGCACCATCCGCAACATCCTCGGCGGCGTGGTCTTCCGCGAGCCGATCATCTGCAAGAACGTGCCGCGCCTCGTTCCCGGCTGGACCAAGCCGATCATCATCGGCCGCCATGCCTTCGGCGACCAGTACCGCGCCACCGATTTCAAATTCCCGACCCCCGGCACCATCACCCTGAAGTTCGTCGGCAACGACGGCAAGGTGATCGAGCGCGAGGTCTTCAAGGCCCCCGGCCCCGGCGTGACGCTGGCGATGTTCAACCTCGATGAATCGATCCGCGATTTCGCCCGCGCCTCGATGAACCTCGGCCTTGCCCGCGGCTATCCGGTCTATCTCTCGACCAAGAACACGATCCTCAAGCAGTACGACGGCCGCTTCAAGGACATCTTCCAGGAAGTGTTCGACAAGGAGTTCAAGAAGGACTTCGAAGCCAAGGGCCTGACCTACGAACACCGCCTGATCGACGACATGGTCGCTGCGGCGCTGAAGTGGTCCGGCGGCTATGTCTGGGCTTGTAAGAACTACGATGGCGACGTGCAGTCCGACACCGTGGCGCAGGGCTACGGCTCGCTCGGCCTCATGACCTCCGTGCTGCTGACGCCGGATGGCAAGACCATGGAAGCGGAAGCCGCCCACGGCACCGTGACCCGCCACTACCGCGAACACCAGAAGGGCAAGGAAACCTCGACCAACTCGATCGCGTCGATCTTCGCCTGGACCCGCGGCCTCAGCCATCGCGCCAAGCTCGACAACAACGCCGAACTCGCGAAATTCGCCGCGACTCTCGAGAAGGTCTGCGTCGATACCGTCGAGTCCGGCTACATGACGAAGGATCTTGCGCTTCTCGTCGGCGCCGACCAGCGCTGGCTGTCGACCACCGGCTTCCTCGACAAGGTCGCGGAAAACCTCACGAAGGCAATGGCTGCGTAAGCAGGTCCTCGGAACAGCAAAGCAAAAAGGCGCGGATGACCTCCGCGCCTTTTTTATTGCTCTGGCATTTATGCGTGTCTGGCGATTCTCAGAATGGCCACGACGCTCGCGCGTTGGCGGTCCACACGCCATAGCCTGCGCCGATTCCGCCATACTCGCCGCCGAGTGCCAGCGCACCGCCGCCCGGAGCCGCGATGGTGACACCGCCGGTGACACGGCCGGACCAGCCGTCGGCCAGTCCGACGCTGCCTACGGCCACGGGCACTGCGTTGTCGGTGGAGAAACGCCAGTCGCCATAGAAGCCGAGATAAGGGGACAGCGACACGCTCGCGTATGGCACCGGTGCGAGTACCCGGCCGCCAAGCGAGACGCGACCAACCGAGAAGTCGCGCTGCGCCTGCAGGGTGCCGAGGCTGTCGGTCCATGCTGCCTGCCGCTCCCACAACGCGTAGACCTTGGCCGAAGGCTCGAAGACATAGGCCGCGAAACGGTAGCTGCCGGTCAGTCCCGTGGACGCCAGCCAGCGCGAACCGCTGAAATTGCCCGAGGCGGTGCCGGCCGTCGCGTCATAGGACACACCCGACCAGCCCACCATCGTGTCCCAGCGCAAAGTCGGCGCGATCCGCCACGCCGCGTAGCCGCCGACGGTTCCGCCACTGCCGTCGAGCTTGCCGGTCAGCGAGGCGATCTCGTAGTTGAAGTTTTCATAGCCGCCGAACAGGCCGACGAGGACATCGGGAAGCACCTTGTAGCCAAGGCCCGCGGTCACGTTGATCTGCGTACCTTTGAGTCCTGCGGTGGCTGTATCGACACGATCCCAGCCGGTGCCGCGAATATCGGCCCACAGGCTCCAGCGCCGCTCGAACGTCGGTGGCGGGGGCGCCTTGAGATAGCCGCCGGCGTAGGCCATGGCACTAAAGGGACCGGCATCGAAAGGACGGCCTGCCCGGTTACGATCGTTTGCCGACGTTTCCCGCGAACGCGGCTCGGCGGCGAAGTTGAAGGTCATGCCATTCGGGCCGAAGGTGACCAGATTGGCGCCCGTGCTGAACGCATCGTTGATCGCATTGCCGACCGCGCCGGTGATCGCCGCGCCGGAGGCCTGCGCTACCATGGTCGAGCCCTGAACCTGCACCGCGCGCAGCTTTTGGCTGTCGGTCGAACTCTGTGACGATTGCGGCGCAGAAGTACAAACCCAGCTGAAGTTCGCAGTCGCCCCAATCGCCATCGAGATGCCCATCTGATGGCTGATGACCGCTGCGGGAAATACATAAGTGAAGGAGGCCGTCGCATTCGAGACGAGTTGCGCGCCTGCCGTGTTGTCTCGCAGTCCAATATCCTCGCCGGGATCGAGATGGGATACCGTGACCGTCAGGGTATCCCCCGGGTCGAAATTGCCGGTAGCGACGGCATTTCCGGAGATAGCACCGCCCGTCACGGAGCCTTGGAATGCACTGCATCCGGTCGACGCCCATGCAACCGGTTGATTGATGAACAAGGCAACGAGACTTAACGCCGCGAACGCCAAATAACGGGTAGCCGAGCGAGGCCCCCCGCGAAAATCTCCCAAGCCCATCCGCTTCTAGCCCCCGTCACACCGTATTACCGCAGCCTCGTATTGATTTCCCGCCGCGCCCCGACTCATGGAAAGAGGTAAAGAGTCCTCTCGTATCTGGCGCGGTCAGAATCGCACCTGATCAACACATGCTGGCGCAGACCACAGCAAACATGACACTGGCTCGGGCCGACGACCTGAACGATCCGCTGCTGGTGGAAGCCGCGCAGTTACGTGCCTCGCCTGTCTTCGCCGCCGCCGTTCGTGAATATACCGTCGCCATCGCGCGTTTTCGTGAGGCGCCGCGCCTGATCCACAAGCTGATGGCCTCCGAAACACGCTTCCGGTTGACCGCCTATGTGTTTTGTCTTGCTGCCGATACTGAAAACTACGGCCCGCTCGGCGGCGCCACCTACACCCGGCTGCTCGACCTGTGCGCGCAGCGGGAGGAGCTAAGCCCGCGTGTCCTCAAGACGACGCTGGCTCTGCTGAAACTGGCCGGTTTCGTCAAAACCTCGCAAAATGCAGCCGACCGCCGTTCGAAATACTACCATCCGACCGTGCGCATGATGGATTTCGTCAAGAACTGGCTTCCTCACGCGGTAAATGCTCTCGATGTGCTGCAACCCGAAATGCAGCGCGCGCGGATGTTCGCGCAGGATCCGGATTTTATCCGGCGTTTCGCTTCCGGCGCCGGGCGTGAGCATGCGACAGGCATCCCACTGATTGATCGCCTGCCCGAATTCACCAGCTTCTTCGGAAAGCGCGAGGGCGCTATTCCCGTCGTGCTGACGATCATGCTGTCCGACATCGATAGCACGCCGCTGCCGAGCCGGGGGCATATCTCCAGGCGTTTCGGACTGTCGAAAACGCAGGTGTCGAACCTGCTCATCGAAGGCACCGAGCGCGGATATTTCTCTATGGACGAGACGGAAACTCCCCGCGCGACCGCCCATCTGCGGGAAAGCTACGCGCGCTTTGTTTCGATCGAACTCGCATTCTATGCGCGGCACATGCGGCCAGCCTGAGCGGCCAGGCGCGACCGATTCTCGCGTGTATCACACTACCGCTGCGCGATCCGGACCGACAAGGTCGTGTTGATTTTGAGCCGCGGCGAGTCATAGAAAGAGAAAGGGTTTCTCTCGATGGTGCGGTCACAAACGCACTTGATCAACACGCGCTGGCACAGGTCTCGGCAATGTCACTGGCTCGAGCTGACGACGATCTGAACGACCCGCTTCTGCTTGAAGCGGCCCACATGCGCGGCTCGCCTGCGTTCGCTGCGGCCATTCGTGAGTACACCGTCGGCCTCGCGCGCTTTCGCGAAGCGCCCCGGCTGGTCAACAAGCTGATCTCCTACGAGTCGCGTTTCCGCGTGACCGGCTATCTGCTCTACCTCGACGCGGACCGCGAGAAATTCGGCGCGATCGGCGGCGCGACCTACACTCGCCTGCTTGAACTGTGCACCCGCCGAAACGAAGTCAGCCCGCGCGTCCTCAAGACGACGCTGGCGCTGCTCAAGCTGACCGGCTTCATCGAATCGTCGCACAGCCCATCCGACCGCCGCTCCAAGTCGTACCATCCGACCGCGCGGATGCACGCCTTCACCCATAGCTGGCTCACCTACGCGGTGAACGCGCTCGATGTGTTGCAGCCGGACATGCAGCGCGCGCAGATGCTGCGGAACGATGCCGATTTCGTCCGGCGTTTCCTGACATCCGGTGGCCGCGAACATATCGTCAGCGAGCCGCCTGCCGACCGCATGCCGGAATTCATCGGGTTCTTTGGCTCGCGGGAAGGCGCTGCTGCCGTCGTACTGTCGGTGATGCTGTCGGATATCGACGGCACATCGCTGCCGAGCCGCGCGCATATCGCCAAACGCTTCGGCCTGTCGAAGACGCAGGTCTCCAACATGATCGTTGAAGGAGCAGGACTCGGCTTTTTCTCAGCCGACGCAACAGGCACTCCGCGCGCCACCGCGCATCTGCGCGACAGCTACGCGCGGTGGATATCGATCGAACTGGCGTTCTACGCGCGGCACATGCAGCCGGTGTAGCGCAACTAGGCGTTCGCTGTTCCGATCCGCGCGATCATCGCCTTGGCGATTTCCTGCTCGCCCATGATCACGACATTTGCGCCGTGATGCTTGAGGTGTGCGATTTCTTCTTCTGAATGCGCGCGGGCGATAATCGGAAGTGTCGCGCTGACGGCGCGCGCCTTGGCCACGATCTGCCCACCTTCGAAGGCATCGGGAATCGCCACCAGAAGACCACGCGCGGCGCCGACATTGGCGGCCTGCAGCATGTCGGGCGCGGCGGCATTTCCGGTGATGACCTCGGTCCCCTCTTCGCGCAACCGCTCGATTGCGCCCGGATTGTCTTCGATCACCAGGAACGGCGTATTGGCCTGGCGCAGCGCCTGGCTGACAACACTGCCGACCCGGCCATGGCCGACCAAGACGACATGATCCGTCAGCGTCGACACAGCAAGCGGCCCGCGCGGTGCGGGCTTCTCCACCCCCTCGGGTTCGACTGCCTCCTCTTTCTCCGCCAGCAAGCGATCGAGCAGCGCGAAGAACAGAGGATTGAGCATGATCGAGATAATGGAGCCGGCCAGCACCAGATCGCGCCCCCGCTCGGGCAGCAACGTCAGGCCGACGCCAAGGCCGACGAGAATGAAGGAAAATTCGCCGATCTGAGCCAGCGACGCTGAGATCGTCAGCGCGGTCGAATTCGGATGCCCGAACAGACGGACAATGGCGAAGGCCGCCGCCGACTTGCCGAACAGAATGATGAACAGCGTCGCCAGCAGCGGCAGCGGCTCGCGCAGCAGGATCGCCGGGTCGAACAGCATGCCGACCGACACGAAGAACAGCACCGCGAACGCATCGCGCAGCGGCAAGGTCTCGTTCGCGGCACGCTGGCTGAGTTCGGATTCACTGAGAATCATGCCGGCGAAGAACGCGCCGAGCGCGAACGACACATCGAACAGAATCGCAGCGCCGAAGGCGACACCGAGGGAAATCGCGAACACCGCGAGCCGGAACAATTCGCGCGAGCCGGTGTGCGCAACGTAGTGCAGTATCCACGGAATAACGCGGCGCCCGACCACCAGCATGAAGATGACGAAGGCCGCCACCTTGCCGAGCGTGATCAGGATCGGCCATGCGAGGGTCTCGAGGCTGGCGCCGCTGCTCGCTCCGCCTTTCAGGAGATCGGCCAGCGCCGGCAACAGCACCAGCGTCAACACCATGGCGATGTCCTCGACAATCAGCCAGCCGACTGCAATGCGCCCGCGTTCGGTATCGATCAGCCGCCGCTCCTGCATGGCGCGCAGCAGCACCACCGTGCTGGCGGTGGACAGCGCCAGCCCGAACACCAGACCAGCGCCGAACGGCCAGCCGAACATCCAGCCGACGCCGATGCCGAGCAGCGTCGCGACCGCGATCTGTACCGTCGCGCCGGGGATGGCGATCGCCCGGACCGATAGCAGGTCCTTGAGGGAAAAATGCAGGCCGACCCCGAACATCAGCAGAATGATGCCGATTTCGGCGAGTTCATTGGCGATATTCTGGTCGGCGACGTAACCGGGGGTGAAAGGCCCCATGACGACGCCGGCCAGCAGATAGCCGACCAACGGGGACACCCGGACACGCTGAACCAGCGCACCAAGCACAAAGGCGAGCACAAGGCCGACAACGACCGTCGAAATCAGGGGGGTATTGTGATGCATGTGGCATTTTGCAGCATTGGCGAACGAGTTCCCAGCGCATTGTCCGGCTACTCATCGCCGCAGTCTGGCCCGGCTGATGTGGGATAGCGAAGGCGCCGGCGGCCGGATCGGCGCGCCGGCGGTTGATTTGCCTCAACATGCCATCGCGCGAACCGTGCGATGATGTTTCAACGATTTGCGACAGCCCGTCGATTGGAGGCGTCTCATGATGAAAGATATCATCCTCAAGCTGGAAGCCGACCCGTCACGCGACCGTTCTCTCGATTTTGCAGTCTCGGTAGCCGAAACCTGCGATGCGCACATCACAGGGATGGCCTTCTGCGATCCGATCGGCTTTCCCCAGTATCCAATCCCGGCGATGCCGGCCTCGGTTGTCTCCAATATCGTCACGCAGAAGGAGCGCGAAGCCCGCGCCTCGATCACGCGTTTCGAGGAAGCCGCGCGCGGCCGGAATCTGTCGTTCGACCACGAGCTCGTGACTCATCGCCTGCCCCACTCGGCGGAGGCATTCGCGGTGAAAGCGCGGCGTGGCGACCTCAGCATCGTCCAGCAAACCGAAGACAGGGGCGAGGACAATGGCGCAATCATCGAAACCGTCCTGTTCGATTCGGGACGACCGGTGATGATCGTGCCCTACATCCACAAAGGCGGATTGACCCTCGATCAGGTGGTGTGCTGCTGGGACGGCAGTTCGACCGCAGCGCGAGCCATTAACGATGCCCGGCCGCTGCTCAGGCGGGCCGGGAATGTCGAGATTCTGATTGTCTCCAACGAGAAAACCGAGGATTCACGTCATCAGGCCAGCGGCGAAGGCATCGTGAGGCATCTTGCCCATCATGGCATCGACGCGAAGCTGAAAATGCTGCGGGCGGCCGATGTCGACGCCGCCAACGCCATCCTGTCATACATCGCGGACAAGGGAACGGATGTCGTGGTGATGGGCGGCTATGGACATTCTCGGCTGCGCGAATTCGTGCTCGGCGGCGTGACCCGCACCATCCTCGCGTCGATGACGGCGCCGGTGTTCATGTCGCACTAGGCCGGCCAAAATGGCGCCGGCCCCGTCGCGTGAGGAGGGTCGCAAGCCCATATCGTTTTGCGGCACATCGTTGTCGTCATGGCCGGCACAAGGGCGTTCACGCCCGTCTTCGACGGGCTATGGCCGGCATGACGGAATCACGAATGCGGCTGCTCTAGGCCCCCATCGCGCGCTCGATCGCCTTCAGCGCATCGTTGGCCTTCGCGCCATCCGGACCGCCGGCCTGCGCCATGTCAGGACGGCCGCCGCCGCCCTTGCCGCCCAGCGCTTCGGATGCAACACGCACAAGATCGACCGCGGAAAAGCGCGAGGTGAGATCCGGCGTGACGCCGACCACGACACCGGCCTTGCCATCCTCGGTGACGCCGACGATTGCGACCACACCTTGCCCGACCTGCTTCTTGCCGGCATCGGCAAGGCTCTTGAGATCCTTCATCTCGATGCCCTGCACGGCGCGGCCGAGGAATTTCACGTCGGCCACGGTGCGGATATCCGCGCCGCCATCGCCACCCGCGGATGCGCCGCCGCCCATCGCCAGCTTCTTGCGGGCGTCTGACAGGTCGCGCTCGAGCTTCTTGCGTTCTTCCAGCAGCATCGCAATGCGCGCCGGCATGTCGTCGAGCGTGGTCCGCAGTTCTGCCGCCGCCGCCTTCGCGGTCTGGATGCCGGCATTGGCGGCATGGCGCGCCGCGCGGCCGGTCAGCGCCTCGACGCGGCGGACGCCGGACGCCACCGCGCTTTCACCGGTGATCGAAATCAGGCCGATATCGCCGGTGCGCTTCACATGGGTGCCGCCGCACAATTCGACCGACCAGCCGAGCGTGTTGCCTGAGCCATTGCCCATCGACACCACACGGACTTCATCGCCGTACTTCTCGCCGAACAGCGCGCGGGCGCCGGAAGCACGGGCATCGTCCACCGCCATCGAACGGGTGGAGACTTCGCTGTTCTCCAGCACAACATCGTTGGCGATGTCCTCGATGCGGCGCAACTCCTCCGGCGTGATCGGCTTGTTGTGCGCGAAGTCGAAACGCAGGCGCTCGGGCGCGACCAGCGAGCCGCGCTGGGCGATGTGATCGCCGAGCACCTGGCGCAAAGCCTCGTGCAGAAGGTGCGTCGCGGAGTGGTTGGCACGGATTGCCGTGCGCCTTGTGTGATCAACCTCAAGCGCGAGCGCCATGCCCGGCTTCAGTGTGCCTTCCTCGACCGTGCCGACATGCACGAACAAATCGCCGGCCTTCTTCTGGGTATCGGTGACGCGGAAGCGCACGCCGTCGCCGGTCAACAGGCCGGTGTCGCCAACCTGACCGCCGGACTCGCCGTAGAACGGCGTCTGATTAAGGACCACCGAACCGGTCTCGCCGGTTCTGAGCGCATCGGTCTCCTTGCCGTCCTTGACCAGCACGGACACGACGCCTTCGGCGCTTTCGGTCTCGTAGCCAAGAAATTCAGTCGCGCCGAGCTTTTCGCGCAATGGGAACCACACTGCTTCCGCAGTGGTGTCGCCCGAACCGGCCCACGACGCGCGCGCCTTCGCCTTCTGCCGCTCCATCGCGTCGGTGAAGGACGCGAGATCGACGCCGATGCCGCGGTTGCGCAGTGCGTCCTGGGTCAGGTCGAGCGGGAAGCCGTAGGTGTCGTACAGCGTGAACGCGGTCTCGCCGTCGAACATGTCGCCTTTCTTGAGCGAGACACTCTTCTCGTCGAGAATCGACAAGCCGCGCTCCAGCGTTTTGCGGAAGCGGGTTTCTTCCAGCCGCAGCGTTTCCTCGATGAGGCTCTCGGCGCGCACCAGTTCGGGATAGGCCTGCCCCATCTCGCGCACCAGCGCCCACACCAGCCGGTACATCAGCGGCTCGCGCGCGCCCAGCAACTGGCCGTGGCGCATCGCGCGGCGCATGATCCGGCGCAGCACGTAGCCGCGGCCTTCGTTCGAAGGCAGCACGCCGTCGGCGATCAGGAAGGCGGATGCGCGCAGATGGTCGGCGATCACGCGCAGCGACGCCTTCTGCGGACCGTGCGGATCGGCGCCGGTGAGTTCGGCCGCGGCGCGGATCAGCGCGACAAACAGATCGATGTCGTAGTTGTCGTGCTTGCCCTGCAGGACGGCAGCGATGCGCTCGAGCCCCATGCCGGTGTCGATCGAAGGATGCGGCAGCGGATTGCGCACGCCGCCCGCGATCTGCTCGAACTGCATGAACACGAGGTTCCAGATTTCAATGAAACGATCGCCGTCCTCGTCCGGCGAGCCGGGAGGACCGCCGAAAATCTTGTCGCCATGATCGAAGAAGATTTCCGAACACGGACCGCATGGGCCGGTGTCGCCCATCTGCCAGAAATTGTCCGAGGTCGCGATCCGGATGATTTTCGATTCCGGCAGGCCCGCGATCTTCTTCCATAGCCCGAACGCCTCGTCGTCCTCGGCATAGACCGTGACCAGAAGCCGGTCCTTGGGCAGCGCGAATTCCTTGGTGATCAGGTTCCATGCCAGTTCGATCGCCCGGTCTTTGAAATAGTTTCCGAACGAGAAGTTGCCGAGCATCTCGAAGAAGGTGTGATGCCGCGCGGTGTACCCGACATTGTCGAGATCGTTATGCTTGCCACCGGCGCGAACGCATTTCTGCGAGGTGGTGGCGCGCTGATAGGGCCGCTTTTCGAGGCCGGTGAAGACGTTCTTGAACTGTACCATGCCCGCATTGGTGAACATCAATGTCGGGTCGTTGCGCGGAACCAGCGGCGACGACGGCACGATTTCGTGGTCGTTCTTCGCGAAAAAATTCAGAAATTCCGATCTGATCTCGTTAACGCCGGTCATTTTGGTCCAATCGCGCCCTGCCGTTTGCCCGCGATCACGACGCGTGCAAGTAAAGTCTGTCCGGCCCCGCTTTTAGACGGGGCGACCAAGGCTGTCCAGAAAGTGTGCACCGTATCAGCGGGTTGCAAGCATCCGCGAGGACCGTTGATAGCCCGTTCGGTCGCGTTGACAGGGCCTCGAAAGCCGTGTTCTGGTCCCCATATCAGACGAATGTCACGTCGGGAGAGACCGGCCCTCGAGGCTGGCGCCGAAGGAGCAACCGCCCCGGAAACTCTCAGGCAAAAGGACCGCGTGATCGACTGAAATCTGGAAAGAGATGCGGCCGGGTTCGTAACGGCGCAGCATCCGCCGACGGGATAATACTCTCAGGCGCAGCGACAGATGGGGCTTCGACGCAGTGACGGGGAATCGTCCCCTGAACCGTCAGGAGCCTCTGTATGCTGGCGCAAGATTCCAAACCGACCGACCTCAAACGTACCCCCCTCCACGCGCTCAACGTCGCGTGCGGCGGCAAGATCGTGCCTTTCGCCGGCTATGAGATGCCGGTGCAGTACAGCGCCGGGGTGCTGAAGGAACATCTCCACACCCGCGCCCATGCCGGCCTGTTCGATGTCTCGCACATGGGCCAGATCGTGCTGCGGCCGAAATCCGGCAAGGTCGAAAATGCCGCCCGCGCGCTGGAGCGGCTGGTGCCGCAGGACATCGTGGCGATCGCACCGGGGCGACAGCGCTACGCCCAATTCACCAACGCAGACGGTGGCATCCTCGACGACCTGATGGTGGCGAACTTCGGCGACCACCTGTTCCTGGTGGTCAATGCCGCCTGCAAGATCGCCGACGAGGCCCATCTGCGCGCGCACATTTCCGATGAATGCGTGATAGAGCCCCTGCCCGACCGCGCGCTGGTGGCGCTGCAAGGCCCCAAGGCCGTCGCCGTGCTCGCCAAACATGCTCCGGACGCGGCGGCGATGCGCTTCATGGACGCCGGGCCACGGCCGATTCTCGATGCCGCCTGCTTCGTCTCGCGCTCGGGCTACACCGGCGAGGACGGATTCGAGATTTCCATACCGGCCGATGCCGCCGAGCGGGTGGTGACGACGCTGCTGTCCGATCCCGAGGTGCTGCCGATCGGGCTCGGGGCGCGCGACAGCCTGCGCCTGGAGGCGGGGCTTTGTCTTTACGGACACGATATCGACACCGGAACGACGCCGGTCGAAGGCGCGCTGGAGTGGTCGATCCAGAAAAGCCGCCGCGCCGGCGGCGTGCGTGCCGGCGGCTTCCCCGGCGCCGAGATGATCCTCAATCAGCTCGACAATGGTGCCTCGCGCCGCCGCGCCGGCCTCAAGGCCGAGGGCCGTGCCCCGGTGCGCGAAGGCGCCGCGCTGTTTGCGAGCGAAACCTCGTCCGATGCCGTCGGCCGCGTCACTTCCGGCGGCTTCGGCCCGAGCGTGAACGCGCCGGTCGCCATGGGCTACGTCCCGACAGCGTTGTCGGCCATCGATACCCTCGTCTTCGCCGAAGTCCGCGGACAACGGCTGCCTATGCGCGTCGCCAAACTGCCTTTTGTCACTCCCACCTACCAATACCAACGCTGAGGATAGTCATGACCACCCTGTTCACCGCCGACCATGAATGGCTTCGCATCGACGGCGATATCGCCACCATCGGCGTTACCGACTACGCCCAGTCCCAACTCGGCGACGTGGTGTTCGTCGAACTGCCCAAGGTCGGCCGCGCGCTGAAGAAGACCGAAGCCGCCGCTGTCGTCGAAAGCGTCAAGGCCGCGTCCGACGTCTACGCGCCGATCACCGGCGAGGTCGTCGAAGTCAACGACGCGGTGGTCGCCGATCCGTCGCTGGTGAATTCCGACGCCAACAACGGCGCCTGGTTCTTCAAGCTCAAGATCGCCGACAAGGGCGAGCTCGATGGCTTGATGGATGAAGCCGCCTACAAGGCCCACACCGCCTGATCGGAACACGCCCATGACCGCGCGCAACATCAATGAACCCGCCACCGATTTCGTCCGCCGCCACATCGGCCCCTCCCCGCGTGACATCGAGGCGATGCTGACGAGCGTCAGCGCCAAGAGCCTCGATGCGCTGATGGGCGAAACGCTGCCGGACTCGATCCGCCAGACTGCGCCGCTCGATCTTGGCCGCGCGCTGAGCGAGACTGAGGCGCTGGCGCACATGAGCGAACTGGGGGCGCAAAACCGCATCGCGACCTCGCTGATCGGCCAAGGCTATTCCGGCACCATTCTGCCGGCGGTGATCCAGCGCAATATCCTCGAAAATCCCGCGTGGTATACAGCCTATACGCCCTACCAGCCGGAGATCAGCCAAGGCCGGCTCGAGGCGCTGTTCAATTTCCAGACCATGATCTGCGACCTCACGGGGCTCGATGTCGCCAATGCCTCGCTGCTCGACGAGGCGACAGCCGCGGCGGAAGCGATGGCGCTGGCCGAGCGCGCGTCATCCGTGAAGACCAAGGCCTTCTTCGTCGATCATGAAGTTCATCCTCAGACGCTTGCGGTACTGAAGACCCGCGCCGAGCCGCTGGGCTGGACGCTCATCGTCGGCGACCCGGCACGCGATCTCGACAAGGCCGACGTATTCGGCGCGCTGTTCCAGTATCCCGGCACGCACGGCGGATTGCACGATCCGCGTGCCGCGATCGCGGCATTGCAGGCCAGGGGCGGCCTTGCCGTCATTGCCGCCGACATTCTGGCGCTGGCAGTCGTTGCCTCGCCCGGCGAACTCGGCGCCGACATCGCCATCGGCTCGACCCAGCGCTTCGGCGTGCCGATGGGGTATGGCGGGCCGCACGCGGCGTACATGGCGGTGAAGGATGCGCTGAAGCGTTCACTGCCCGGCCGCATTGTCGGCCTGTCGGTGGATTCGCGCGGGCAGCCTGCCTATCGCCTCGCGCTGCAGACCCGTGAACAGCATATCCGCCGCGAGAAGGCGACCTCCAATATCTGTACCGCGCAGGTGCTGCTGGCAGTGATCGCCTCGATGTACGCGGTCTATCACGGCCCCGAAGGGCTGCGGCACATCGCGCGCACCGTGCATCGCCGCACGGCAACGCTGGCGCAGGGCCTGCGCCAGCTCGGCTTTACGCCGATGAGCGATGCCTTCTTCGACACCGTCACGGTGAAGGCCGACAGCGCGCAGCAGAAGGACATCATCGCCCGCGCGCTTGCCGAAAACATCAACCTGCGCCATGGCGAAGGCAGCATCGGCCTCGCGCTGGATGAAACCACCACGGTTGAAACCGTCGAGGCAGTGTGGCGCGCGTTCGGCGGCAAATTGGTCTATGCCGAGATCGAAGCTCATGCCAACGAGACACTGCCGGCCGAACTCGCCCGCAAAAGCGATTACCTCACCCATCCGGTGTTCCACGCCCATCGCTCGGAAACCGAATTGTTGCGCTACATGCGCAAGCTGTCCGATCGCGATCTTGCGCTCGACCGCGCAATGATCCCGCTCGGCTCGTGCACCATGAAGCTCAACGCCACCACCGAAATGATCCCGGTGACCTGGCCGGCGTTCGGCGCGCTGCACCCGTTCGCGCCGCGCGACCAGGCCGCAGGCTATCACGCGATGTTTGCGACAATCGAGGAATGGCTCGCCGACATCACCGGCTACGACGCGGTGTCGCTGCAACCGAATTCCGGCGCGCAGGGCGAATATGCCGGGCTGCTCGCGATCCGCGCCTATCATCGTTCGCGCAATGAGGCACACCGCACGGTGTGCCTCATCCCCTCATCCGCCCACGGCACCAATCCGGCCTCCGCCAGCATGGCGGGGATGGACGTGGTGGTGGTGGCGTGCGACGCTGGCGGCAACGTCGATGTCGAGGACCTGCGCAAGAAAGCGGAACAGCACGCTTCCAGCCTCGCGGCGGTGATGATCACCTATCCCTCGACCCACGGAGTGTTCGAGGAGCGCATCCGCGAGATCTGCGACATCATCCACGCCAATGGCGGGCAGGTCTATCTCGACGGCGCCAACCTCAATGCGCAGGTCGGCCTGTCGCGGCCCGGCGAATACGGCGCCGACGTCAGCCATCTCAACCTGCACAAGACGTTCTGCATTCCGCATGGCGGCGGCGGCCCCGGCATGGGGCCGATCGGCGTCAAGGCGCATCTCGCGCGCTTCCTGCCCGGCCACGTCACGGTCGACGGCGGCCACGCCGGCGTCGGCGCGGTGTCGGCCGCGCCTTACGGCTCGGCGTCGATCCTCGTGATCTCCTATCTTTACATCCTGATGATGGGAGGCGAAGGCCTCAAGCGCGCTACGGAAGTCGCGATCCTGAACGCGAACTACATCGCGCAGCGGCTCGATCCGCATTTCCCGGTGCTCTATCGCAACCACAATGGCCGCGTGGCGCATGAGTGCATCATCGACCCGCGACCGCTGAAGACGACAAGCGGCGTGACGGTGGACGATATCGCCAAGCGCCTGATCGATTACGGCTTCCACGCGCCGACCATGAGCTTCCCGGTCGCGGGCACGCTGATGATCGAGCCGACCGAATCGGAATCGAAGGCCGAGCTGGATCGGTTTTGTGACGCGATGATCGCGATCCGCCGCGAGATCGCCGAGGTCGAGGCCGGACGCTTCAAGATCGAGGCCTCGCCGCTGCGTCACGCGCCGCATACGGTGCATGACATCGCCGACGACAACTGGACGCGGCCCTATGCTCGCGCCGAAGGCTGCTTCCCGGCCGGCACTTCGCGGACCGACAAATACTGGTGCCCGGTCGGCCGCGTCGACAATGTCTACGGCGACCGCAATCTGGTGTGCTCGTGCCCGCCGGTGTCGGACTACGCACAGGCGGCGGAGTAAGCGGACCGACGGCTGCTGCATCATGAACAGCCGCTCTCGCGAGCGCGCTGTTACAATCTAACCTGTCATGCCCGGCCGTGTGCCGGGCATCCACGTCTTGGGATGCGTGGAAAACGTGAATGGCCGGGACAGGCCCGGCCATGACGCAAATCGATTGGCGCTGTCCCCAAACAAAACGGGCGCTGAGGACGTCGGCAACTCAACGTCCGCAGCACCCGCTGTCTTCCGAGGCACGATTGGGTCCGGAAGGATTCCCGTCTTCCGGATCGCGCCGCAACTCAAGCCTTCAACTCCAAGCCCTTCAACTCGGCATGCAGAACTCAAGCCCCGGAAAGCTTGTGATGGCCGCTTATTCCTCCGGCTCTTCGCCATCGGCGTCACGCTCAGGCGAGCCGGCGAGGATCTGTTCGGCGATCAGGCCGGAATTCTGGCGGATCGCAGCTTCGATCTTGGCGGTCATGTCCGGATTGTCGCGCAGGAACCCCTTGGCGTTCTCACGGCCCTGACCGAGGCGCTGGCTGTCATAGGAGAACCACGCGCCGGACTTTTCGACGATCCCCGCCTTGACGCCGAGATCGAGGATTTCGCCCATCTTGGACACGCCCTCGCCGTACATGATGTCGAATTCGACCTGCTTGAACGGCGGCGCCAGTTTGTTCTTCACCACCTTGACGCGGGTGGAGTTGCCGATGACCTCGTCGCGCTCCTTGATCGCGCCGGTGCGGCGGATATCGAGACGCACCGAGGCATAGAATTTCAGCGCATTGCCGCCGGTGGTGGTCTCGGGCGAGCCGTACATCACGCCGATCTTCATGCGGATCTGGTTGATGAAGATCACCATGGTGTTGGACTTGTTGATCGAGGCGGTCAGCTTGCGCAGCGCCTGGCTCATCAGGCGGGCCTGCAAGCCGGGCAGCGCATCGCCCATCTCGCCCTCGAGTTCGGCGCGCGGCACCAGCGCCGCGACCGAATCGATGATCAGCACATCGACCGCGCCGGAGCGCACCAGCGTATCGGCGATTTCCAGCGCCTGCTCGCCATGGTCGGGCTGGGAAATCAGCAATTCATCCACATTGACGCCGAGCTTGCGGGCATAGACCGGGTCGAGCGCGTGTTCGGCGTCGACGAACGCGCAGATGCCGCCCTTTTTCTGGGCTTCGGCGACGGTATGCAGCGCCAGCGTGGTCTTACCCGACGATTCCGGCCCGTAAATCTCGACGATGCGCCCCTTCGGCAGGCCGCCGACGCCGAGCGCGATATCCAGTCCGAGCGAGCCGGACGAGACCACCTCGATATCCATCGAGCGGTCGTTCTTGCCGAGCCGCATCACGGAGCCCTTGCCGAACTGGCGCTCGATCTGGGAGAGCGCGGCCGACAGGGCCTTGGTCTTGTCCATGGACGTTCCTTCAACGATACGCAGAGCTGCGGGGGCCATTGGTGATGCTCCATATATGGCGGGATTCGCCGGCCAGACAAACGGGCTTCCCATGATCGGCGGACCGGAATCGGGAACGATCCGATGAAAAGAATGTACCCTATTTGTTCTCTGTTCGCAATATGTTCTTTCTCGGAACGAGGTAATGGCCTGTTTTAACCCCTAGTGGCCTAAGTTGATTTGGGGGGTGTCCTGGTTTGAAATGCGTCTATTGAACCGGCAGGGGGCGGAATGCTGAGTCCAGACGACAAGCTGCGGATCGAGGCAGAAGAACGGTATCGACACCAGATCCGTAAAGAGCTTGGGCCGGTCGAAACCACGAGCTTCATAAACAAGCTCGTCAAATTCGTCTTGAAGGGGCTTGTCTGGTTTTACGTTGTGGTCTTCGCGGTAGCCGCTATTTCGGTGTTTGTCATGGAAACCGCGCCCCAAAATTAGGCAACCTCAGGGGTCGGCCCTCTTTGTTTTCGACACTTCGACGATTGCTTGACTGCCGACTGAAAGCGTTTCCGAGCCTCGACTTCGCTCCGCCTGTCGTCGCGCCTCACCAACGGCTTTTCAAAGAAACTGGATAATCACGTCGCGGAGGTCGCGCTGTATGTCGCGCACTACAATCTGGGCCGAGGCCATGAAGCGCTCCGCACGACGCTAGCAAAGGCGATTGGTGTCGCTGACAAGGCTTGGACCGTTGCCATGCTGGTGGACGCGGCGCTGGCCGTTACGCCAGCCCTGCCGAAAGAAACACCGCGAGAGCGGCGGCGCGGGTTCCGGGTAATTGAAGGCGGAAGGCAATAGCGGTTATTATCCTCCATTCTCCGGGGGGATTTTTTATGGCCGTAGCTGAGATTTCCGCTGCCGTTACAGGCATTCGCGCGGCGCTCGATATTTCGAAAGCAATGGTAAGTCTGCGGGATGAAGAGGCTTTTCGCGCCAAATCCATTGAGCTTCAAGGTGTCGTCTTGGACGCTTTCGAGAAGGCTATCGAAGCCCGCGAAGCGCATACGCTCCAAGGTGAGCGCATAAGCTCGCTCGAAGCAGAAGTAGCTAACCTTAAAGCATGGGACACTGAGAAGCAGCGCTATGAGCTTAAGCCAATCGGGCAAGGTTCAGTGGCTTACGTTTTGAAGCCAGAGGCACGCGGCACCGAAACCCCGCATTGGCTTTGCCCAAACTGCTTTTCGCAAAACAAGAAGTCGTTTTTTCAGGCAACCGGATCGAGTGTAGGCCGCGATCCGTTGTACGAATGTGTGGGCTGCAAGAGCAAAGTTTTGGCCACTAGCAATCCCACCGTCTGGCCCACTTAGTGGCCTACTTTCATTTTCAAAGTGGCCTAATTCGGCCAGTACCTAGAACGAGGTACGCCCCATCCCCTCCCGCCAAACCAGCACCAGATAGTGCATGGCCGGACGCCGGCTTATCGACGGAGGCAATCATGACGTTAAGATTGACGACCGTTCTTCTGCTGCTCGTGCTCCCATGCCACGCCATGGCGCAGGCCGCGCCCCGGCAGGATCCGTCCGAGGACAAGGCGTTTACGGAGGTTCAGCAAAACTTCGCGGCCGCCTACAATCGGGGCGACGCCGAGGCCATGGCCGCAGCTTTCACCGAGAACGCCATCCGCGTGACGCCCAGCGGCATATTCCAGGGACGCGACGCCATCCGCCGGAGCTTTCAGTCAGCCCTGAGCATGGGACTGCACGATTATTCGGTTCAACGCACGATTGCGCGCTCTGACGGCGACCGGGTGTTCCATGCGGGTGAATGGCAGGCCATGGTGAAGGATCAGCCATTCCACGGTTACTACACGGCGATCCTCGTTCGCGAAGGCAACGCGGCGAAAATCATGGAAGAGACAGTGACGATTGCCGTGCCGTGATACGCCGCATTCGCGGCCATCGAATACCCGCCGCCCGGGATAGCACCGCGACGCAATCCGCGCGGCGGAAAGGCGTCACCTCATCCGAAGCGGTATCGGTCGAACACGACGATCCCGGACGCCCTCACGCGGCCTGCTCCTTGTCATAGACCTTGTGCGCCCACCACGATGACAGCACCGCAGGCACAAAACCGACGATACCGAACAGCAGCACCTGCTTGGCGCCCTGCGCGTTCTCCAGCGCGCCATAGAGATAGAAGGTGGTGACGAAGGCGATGGCGCCGACGATCAGCATGCGCGCCACCGCCGGCACGCGCTTGATGTGCCAGATGATGTCGTCGATCGCGCCCAGCATCAGCGCCGGCAGAATGCCGAACATGTAGGTGTACTGCAGGGTCGAGGCGAACACCTTGAACAGTTTCGCGACCTCGCCCGGCGAGGTCTCGTCCCAGTAGCCGGCGGCGTAGGTATTGGCGAGCAGAAGCAGGAAGCCGCCGATCAACGGCCCCAGCAGCGCGAAAATCAGATACCGCCTCACACTCCCCTCCCTTTGCTCGCCGACATCGTCCGGCTTGGCGATCAATCTCGCATATTTCGCAGCCGTCCCGGAAGAGCATGTTTTCCGCGCGGGACTTGCCCGGCTTATGAAACCGGGGAACAAGCCACGGCCCCGCCTGTTGGGGTCTCGTACCCGAGCGGGAAAGCCAGATGTCCTATATGCGCTTCGCCGCGATGATCGCGGTGTCCACCGTCGTCATGTACGGCCTGATGTATCTGAACACCTACGCGCTGGATCATGTCTGGTTCAGCCAGACCCGGGCGTGGATGGCCGTGGTCATGGGCGCGGTGATGGCCGTCATCATGCTCGGCTTCATGTGGGGCATGTACAAGAGCCGGGCGGCGAACGTTGCGATCGTGGCGGCGAGCGTAATCGCCTTCGCGGGCGCGCTGTGGCTGGTGCGCAGTCAGGCCACCGTCAGCGACGTCTCGTATATGAAGGCGATGATCCCGCATCACTCGATCGCGATCATGACCAGCGAGCGCGCCCACATCCGCGATCCGCGCGTCCGCAAGCTGGCCGACGGCATTATCGCGGCGCAGGTGCGCGAGATCGGCGAGATGAAGCAACTCATCGCCGACCTCGAACAGCACCCCACCTCCGCCGGTGCGCCCGATCTCGCCCCGCGCCCGGCGCAATAGCGCCGTCTCACGGCAGCAGCCGGTCCACATGCATGGCCGCGATCAGCGCAGCGATCGACAGGATGACGGAGGCGGCAACGTAGGCACCGGCCGCGAGCATCTCGCCCCGCTCCATCAGGTAGAACGAGTCCAGCGAGAAGGTGGAAAACGTGGTGAAGCCGCCGCAGACGCCGACGGTCAGGAAAATCCGCGCGGCCTGCGGCAGGTCCCAGCGCGATGCGAACAGGCTGGCGAACAGCCCGATCAGGAACGAGCCGGCGACGTTGATGATGAGGGTGCCCCAGGGAAACTCGGTTCCGAACAGCCTGCCCGCGCCGATGCCGGCGAGATAGCGGCCGATGGCGCCGCATGCGCCGCCGGCGGCGACGGCGAGAATGAATTGCAGATTCAACGGTGGCTCCTCCTGAAAAACCATTCGGCGGCGCCGGCCAGCGCTCCGCCGATCACCAATGGCAAAACCGCGCCCGCCGTGCCGTCGATCAGCCAGGCGACAAGCGCGACGGCCCAGCACGAGCCGACGACCCAGAGCGCAATGAGGATTGAATCGGGAAGCCCAGTCATCGCGTCCTTTCTCGGACGCGCAGCACACTGGGAGGAACAGCTCCTACCGACGCGCGGGCGTCCGGTAGGAGTCATCAGCCTTGCGGCGGTTGTCGGGGGACTCCATCCCCATCAACATGATGCGCTCAGCCTAAGCCAAAAGCCCACCGGCCCGCAAGATGCGCGCGAGCGGCGCACCGTCTCGTCACTCGGCTGAAAGGGGTGGCTTGTCGGAAGGGCCGGCGTCGACGTCGGACGGCGGCTCGTCGGTGCTCAGCAGCCTGACGAGATCCGCCATACTGGATCTGTCCTCCTCCGGGGTGGGGGTGGCGGCCTCTGTTCTCCACAGCCAGCCAAAAAGTCGTGCAAGCAAGTTCATCGTCCCGGGTCGATAATCGCATGTAATTTCGGAAGACGGCGATCCCCCCGGTTTCGTTCCATGGCGGAGACGAATATTCCACAGAAGAAACGGGACACCCTCTTATCGGCCCATGGCAACCGGCAATTATGGCTTGCGCGCCAGTTCGGCATCGAGATCGGAAAAACGGGCCCCGATCTTGAACAGGCAATAGCCGTCCCGCGCCACCGCGTCCCGCACGTCAGGATTGGTGTCGGCGGCGCTGCGGCTGCGGGTGAAGGTCCACTGATCCTCGGCGGTGCCGGGCGGAAAGCCGCTCGCCTCGCCGATCACCAACCGCCAGGTCGGCAATATTCTGTGGACGTGAAAGCGATACAGCATAAGTGCTCGCCGCCTGCCCTGCGCGGCGGGTTTCGCCGCGGCCAGTCCCCGGCCAGCTATCGGCCGGCGCGATGCTTGCCCGCCGGCTTTGCCGGTTCCGGCGTGGAGCGGGCATTGGCCCATGGATCGTCGCTGGCTTTCGGCGTCGGAACGCTGGCGGACGCCGCCCTCGCGGCCCGCTCGTTGGCCTCGAGCCGGGCCTTCTGCTCCGGTGTCATGGTGCTTCCGCCGTTGAGCGGAATGCTCGGCGCGAGTTGAGCCAGCGCGGGTCCCGCAAGCGCGGTCAGCACCGCCGCAATCCACAATACTCTCATCAAGACATCTCCTGCAGTGGGCATCGCCCGACAAGCCGGAAGGCCTTATAGCAAAGCCCGCCGGGATGCTCCAAGCCGCATCCCGTCATTCCTGAGCGGGTTGTTGCGGCGTTTTCGCGGCAACACCCTGAACGCCGCGACAGCGTTGCGCGCCCTCGCGCTTCATGACAGGGTTTTCACGCGATGGTTCCGCATCTCCGCGTTCCGTTGCCATCTCGCCCGCCTTCGCAATGCGCGATTCTGGACAGGACTCGATGACCGGATTAGCCAGCCGCGCCATGCTCCTTCGCTATTTGATCGCTACCATCGCGACCGGCCTGCTCTTTGCCGCGAGCCACTCCGCGATCGCGGGCTCGGCCGCACAGGCAGCAAGCGAATGGGGGCTGCTCGGCACCTGGGCGCTCGATTGCAGCCTGCCCCCGGACCGTGACCGTGGCGCGCGCCTCAGTTACCGGATCGCCGAGGATGGACGCCTGATCCTCGCACGCGACTTCGGCAATGCATCGGACACCAACGAGATTTCCGATGCGCAGATCGAAGCGGACGGATCGCTACGGCTGACCGTTGAGTTTCCGGCGATCCACCAGACCCGCATCTACAAGCTGGCGAAGGATGGCGACGGCAACATCCGCGCGATCTCCAATCGCGACAGCAAGGGCCGCTACTCGATCCGCAACGGCCGGTTCAGCGCGACCGGCCAGCCGACCCCAAAGCAGGCCCGCTGCGGCTGACATGCCTAACCATTCCTGAACACACGGTCCGCTGTGGTCCAGGATCGGTTTATCGGCCGGCAAGATGCCCGGCAGTAAATTACCGCCCGTTACTCCGGCAATGGATCATCACCATGATCGAGCGAAGAGTGGAACCGAGGCGGCGCGTCCTGAAAGGCGCGACAATCGCATTTGCAGGCCAGACGATCGACTGCACGATCCGCAACCTGTCGGTACGCGGCGCGGCGCTGGACATCACGGCGACGGCGATGTTGCCGGTATCGTTCAACCTGGCGATCGTGGCCGATCACGTGACGCGACGGTGCCGGCTGATCTGGCATCGCGACCGGCGTGTCGGCATCGCATTCGAGTAAGGCCGAACCCGGCCAAGGTCCGTGGTTAATTGGCACTTAAACAGACAGGCGGGATTTAGCGACAATCTCCAAGCCTATCTTGAAGTCTCTGCCCTAACGTCTGCCTCGACGCACGACGCCGCGACGCTCGTCTGAGCCTCGCGCCACCACCCGTTTGCGCCGGGAGTATTTGCTGCAGAACATTTTGCTGGGGTTAGGGACGTGATTGAAGCAACAAAAGCAGCAGAAGCTGCGCGACCTCGTGAGACTGCCTATCGGGAGGCCACGCTTGCGCCCGACATCGAAGTCGCAGCTCCTGCGACAATGCCGTCCGGCAAGCCGCTCGCAGCGCTTGCCGAGATCCCGGCGCGGCCGTGGCGGCGGCTCGCGGAACGCGCCACCGAGGCCAACGGCTATTATCTTCCCGAATGGGAGCTTGCGGTGAACGCGTTCTCCCGCAAGCGCGCGAATGTTTCCGCGCTGGCGGCCTGGAGCGACACCACAGCCGGTGACGATCTGTTCGATGCGGTGACTGCCGCGAACGACAACGAAGGCCGGCTGATCGGCCTGATGCCGGCGATCTCCGCGTGGCGCGCTTATCGCATTCCCCTGCCCGCGCTTGTCACCGCCGACGCATATCCGCCGCTCGGTACCGCGCTGCTCGACAATGACCGCGCCGACGCCGCAGCAGGCCGCCTGATGCAGCAGGCGCGCGCCGCCGGGGCGCATGCGCTGATCCTGCGTGATCTGCCGCTCGACGGCGCGGTGATGAAAGCCTTCACCACGGCGCTGTCGTGGATCGGGTTGCAGCCGCGCGTGCTTCATTCGCACCAGCGTGCAATGCTCGACGCCACCCGCGATCCGGAAGACCTGCTGCGCGAGGCGCTCGGAGCGAAAAAGCTGAAAGAACTGCGCCGCCAGCGCAATCGCCTTGCCGACATGGGCGCGGTGATATTCTCCATCGCCAGCACGCCGGAAGATGCGGCGCCTGCCCTCGAGACTTTTCTCAAGCTCGAGGCCAGCGGCTGGAAAGCGCGGCGCGGCACTGCTCTCATTCAGGACGAAGGCGACACGACCTTCATCCGTCGCGCCGTGTGCGACATGGCGGCACGCGGACATTGCGAGGTGATTTCGCTTTATGCCGGCGACACGCCGCTCGCGGCGGCTGTGGTGCTGCGTCATCTCGACCGCGCGTTCTATTTCAAACTCGGCGTGGATGAGCGCTATGCAAAGTATTCGCCCGGCGTCCAGCTTACGCTCGAACTGACGCGCCATATGTGCGCCGACGACACCATCAAGACGGTGGATTCCACCGCGATCCCCAATCATCCGATGATCGATCCGATCTGGCGCGACCGCCTTGCCATTGGCGACGTGCTGATCCCGCTTCGCCGCAACGACCCGCTGGTCCCCGCCATTCACGCCGCGATCACCGCGCGCCGCACCCTTCGCGAGCCGGCCCGCCGCGCTGTCCATACTTTGAGGAAATTGAAGGAGAAACGCTCATGAACGCCACATCGAACGTCGCCCCTGTCATTACCGCCGATAACGACGCGCTGACCCGCGATTTTCCGCTCAAACCGTTCGGCATCCGCCACAAGCTGTCAGGCCATCCGCTGCTCGCCCTGCCGCGCATCGCGCAACTCGCCGCCGAACTGCCGCGCGACCGCATCGAATACAATTCGGGCGACGCCGCGATCAGCCAGGACCCGGACAAGGTGAAAAGCGTCGACCTTGATCCGGTCGAGGTCGTCAAGCGCATCGAGAGCGCCGGCGCCTGGATGGTGCTGAAGCGCATCGAGGAATCGCCGGAGTATCGCGCAATCCTGGAAGACACGCTGCTCTCCGTAGCCCGCGCCCGTGGTTTCAAGAGCCTCAAGGACGCCGGCTTCTCCCAGGTCGAAGGCTTCCTTTTCGTGTCGTCTCCGAATTCGACGACGCCGTTCCACATGGACGCGGAGGACAATTTCTTCGTCCAGATCTACGGCGAGAAGACCTTTGCGATCTTCGACAATCGCGACGGCTTCATCGCCAATGAGGAACAGGTGGAATATTCCACCGTCAAGCATCGCAACGTGCCCTACAACGACAGCTTCAAACCGCGTGGCATCGAATTCCATCTGGTCGGCGGCGACGGCTGCTATGTGCCTTACCAGTGGCCGCACTGGGTCAAGACCGCAGGCACGCACTCGGTTTCGATGGCGATCACCTGGAAGACAGAGGAAGTCCGCCGCCTCAACGATCTGCATCGCTTCAACTCGATGCTGCGCGGCATCGGCTTTGCGCAGGCCGCGCCCGGCGTGCATGTCGCATGGGATGGCCTGAAGCTTGCGGTCTGGCGCACCGTTGCCGCGATCGTCGAACCGCTGCGCAAGTCGGAAGGCATGCGCCGCGTCATCCGCCGCATCGCACTCGGCAAGAACGCGAATTACTATCTGAAGAAGACGTGAGCGCGATTCTCAATCGACGTCCCGGCGAAACGCCGGGACGTCAGAGTATCTGGCAAGCTCAAACCGCTCCTCGCTCACCCCTCCCTCAGCGAACTCGGCGCCTGGCCCATGGCCTTGCGGAACGCGGCGGCGAAGGCGCTCGAGCTGCGGTAGCCGTTGCGTTGCGCGACCCGAGCGATGGGCTCGCCTGCGATGATGGCTTCGAGCGCATTGTGGAAGCGCACCCGCTGCCGCCACGCCGCGAAGCTGAGTCCGAGTTCGGCCTCGAACAACCGCGCCAGCGTGCGCGGTGAGGCCCCGGCGATGTCGCTCCAGCCATCCAGCGTCCGCACACTGGCGGGATCGGCCAGCAATGCATTGCATAGTCTCGCCAGCCGTGCGTCGCGCGGCATCGGGATCATCAGCGACAGCCGCCGCGCGCGCACGATCTCGCCGAAGATCAGAAACGCCATCGCGCCGCCGCGTCCCTGCTCGTCGTAAATCACCGGCTCTTCGACCATCGCCAGCACCAGTTCGCGCAGCAACGGCGAAACCTCGATCACCGTCGGCGCCGACGGCAACGCGTCATGCGCGTGCGGCGCGATGTAGAGCGTGCGCATCTCGACCTGACCGCGAATACTGATCGAATGGGTGGTTCTCGCGGGCAGATAGACCGCGCGATCCGTCGGCACGATCCACGCTTCGTGATCGGTGCGCACGCGCATCACCCCGGTGACGGCATAGACCAATTGGTCGCGGACATGATGATGCGGCGCGATCTCGAAGCCATCATGAAAACTTTTCGACATCGCCGCCAGCGGCCGCGGAATCGACTGATAGTCGTTGGCGTCGCTGCTGCGGGTATGAGGTTCGAGCTTGGGCATCGCCTTTCACCTCTCCCGCCAGCGGGGAGAGGGAGCGCATCCTGTCCGCCGCCTATTCTTCACCGTGTCCTTCGTCCCCGATTATCGTTGGCACATTCTCGACGATTATTGGCATGACGACGCCAGCACGCCAAGGCTATTTTCAACGCGAAATCCACGCTTGAGGCAGCCATGACGCGCGACCGTATCCATTTCCTGTTCCTGAACATCGGCCATTTTCTCGATCACCTGTTCACCCTGATCTTCGCCACCGTCGCGGCGCTGGCGCTGTCGCGCGAATGGAACCTGAGCTATGGCGAGCTTCTCGCCTACGCGACGCCGGGCTTTTTCGCGTTCGGCCTGTTCTCGCTGCCGGCGGGCTGGCTGGCCGACAAATGGAGCCGTGAAGGCATGATGGCGGTGTTCTTCGTCGGCATCGGCCTTGCGTCGGTTGCCACCGCGCTCGCCCGAACCCCGCTGCAGGTCGGCATCGCCCTGTTCATTCTCGGTGTGTTCGCCGCCATCTATCATCCCGTCGGCCTCGCCATCGTCACCGCGCGCTGGAAGAACACCGGCATGCGGCTCGCCGTGAATGGGGTGTGGGGCAATCTCGGCGTCGCCAGCGCGGCGCTGATCACCGGCTACTTCATCGATCATGGCGGGTGGCGCGCCGCGTTCGTGGTGCCGGGTCTGCTCTCGGTTGCGATCGGCATTCTCTACGCCATTCATCAATGGCCGGAAGTGTCACACCGCAAAGCCCCGGCTGCCGCCGCGGCATCCGCTCCGCTGCTGACCGCCGATGCGAAGGCGATCCTGATGCGCATCTCCGTGATCGTTTTCCTGACGACCGCAGTGTCCAGCGTCATCTTCCAGTCGACCACCTTCGCGCTGCCGAAGATTTTCGATGAGCGCTTGCAGGGTCTTGCGGCCAGCATGGCGCAATGGCTGTCGGCGAGCGGCGTGCCCGCCGCCAAGGGCGACATCGCCACCGTGCTCGGTGCGTTCACGTTCCTCGTGTTCGCGGTGGCGTCATTGGCGCAACTCGTGGTCGGCAGCATGCTCGACAAATGGGGACCGCGCGTCGTGTTCCTGATCGCGGCCACGATCCAGATCGTGTTCTTTTCGCTGATGCCCGGCCTGCATGACGGCCTGGCGCTGGCCGCCGCCCTCGGCTTCATGCTCGGCGCCTTCGGGCAGATTCCGATCAACGACTTCATGATCGGCAAGATGGCGAGCGGCGAAGCACGGGCGCGGGTCTACGGCGTGCGTTACGTGGTGAGTTTCACCGCGCTGGCGGCGGCGCTGCCCCTGATCGGCTTCGTCTACGATAATTTCGGCTTTGACGTGCTGTTCAAACTGATGGCGGTCTCGGCTGCCATCATCTTCATCGCGGTGGCCTGCCTGCCCACGCGGCTGCCGGCGCCGGCTGTGGCGGCGGTGTAATAGACGATCGCCTCTCCCAGAATTATCATGCGCGGGCTTGACCCGCGCATCCGTTCTTCAAAAAGTGGGATTGCCGGGTTAAACCCGGCAATGACACATCATATCAGACTAACCCTGATTGATTTCGGCCGACACCTGGCGGATCGCGCGCGCCAGTTGCTCCGGCGGCTGCGCGCCCGAGACCGCATATTTCTGCGCGAACACGTAAGTCGGCACGCCAGAGATGCCCTTGTCGGCCGCATCCTTGGCCTGCGCCGAAATCAGATCGACATCTTCATCGCTGGCAAGACGCTTGCGAATGGTGTCCGCATCCAGCCCGACATCGGCAGCCGCCTGCACCAGCACATCGGCGTCGGTGAGATCGCCGCCGTCGCGGAAATACAGCTCCATCAGCCGCTGCTTCATCGCTGCCGCCTTGCCTTCGGCATCCGCCCAGTGAATCAGGCGGTGGCTGTCGATGGTGTTGGGCTGGCGCTTCACGCGATCGGAATTGTATTCAAGCCCCTCTTCCGCCGCCGCCGCGCCGACGCGCCCGGCAATGCTCTTGTAGGCCTCGGGCGAGCCGAATTTCGCGGTGAGATATTCATCGCGCGAGATGCCCTCGCGCGGCACCCAGGGATTGAGGAAGAAAGGCCGCCAGTTGACCTCGACCGGCACGTCCGGCACCAGCGCCAGCGCACTCTCGATGCGGTGCTTGCCGATGTAGCACCACGGACATACCACGTCGGAAACGATGTCGATCTGCAGCGGCTTCAGGGCGCTCATGGGCTGGTCCTCTCGTTATCGTTCCGCCAGAGATAGGCTCGTCCCGGGCGCGACGCAATGCGCTGCATCCGGGGCATCAAAATACTCCTACCCCAGCCCCGCCGCGATCTCGCGCATCCTCGCCGCGGTGACATCGTCCGCGGGGAAGAATGTCTCGAGCGCGATCTCTGACAGCGTGATGTCCACCGGCGTGCCGAAAATCATCGTCGTGGAAATGAAGCTCAGCACATCGTCGCCAAGCCGCATCCGGAACGGGATCGCAACACTGTCGGCAAGCGGCGCTTGCGGCGTCTTGCGAGCCGGCATGGGGACCGCCTTAAGCTCATTGTAAAGCTTCACCAGCTCGGGATCGGCCGTCGCCTCGCACTGGCGATGCAACCGCTCAAGCAGATGCGCGCACCACTCGGCGAGATTGACTGTGCGCGCCGCCAGCCCTTCAGGATGAAAGCTCAGGCGCAGCACGTTCAGTGACGGCCCCAGCAGATCGGACGGAATCCCTTCGAGCAGCGGCGCGATCATCCGGTTGGCCGACACCAGATTCCAGTGCCGGTCCACCGCCAGCGCAGGATAAGGCTCATGCGCCTTGAGAACGATATCGATGGCGTCGCGCGCCGCCTTCAGCGCCGGATCGTCGAGCGGGCGATTGGGGAACGCAGGCGCAAAGCCGGCCGCCACCAGCAACACGTTGCGCTCGCGCAGCGGCACATCCAGCCGCTCGGCAAGACGCAGCACCATGTCGCGCGACGGCGCGGCGCGGCCGGTCTCGACGAAACTTAGATGCCGCGCGGAAATCTCGGCATCGACAGCGAGATCGAGCTGGCTGAGATGGCGGCGCTGACGCCATTCGCGCAAATGTGCGCCGACATGGGCAGATTTGGTGGCCGAAGATGCGGCTGCAAGCTGTGTCATCATGGCGAAACGCTAACATGCGGCTTTTCCAGCTTCCATTACCTGGCAGGTAATCGCTTTGCGCTGCGCCAGGGATCATTGTCGCCTCACAGACGAATGATCACCCCCCAGCCAAAGGAGAACCGCCATGATCCATCCGTCCCTTTTCCTTCGCCGCGCCCTGCTTGCGGATGCCGTGGTGAGCGGCGCGATGGCGCTGTTGCTGACGTTCGGCGCGGGCGTGCTGACCGCGCTGTTGAACATGCCGGAAGCACTGCTGCGCGAGACCGGCCTGTTCCTGATCGCCTATGCGGCGTTCGTCGGCTTTCTCGGCAGCCGCGCGGCGATGCCGAAGGTGCTGGTGCTGCTGGTGATCGTCGGCAACACGCTGTGGACCCTCGCCAGCATCGCCCTGCTCATGAGCGGCGCGGTATCGCCGAACCTGCTCGGCGTGGCGTTCGTTGTGATGCAGGCGATCGTGGTCGGCATGTTCGCCGAACTGCAGTTCATCGGGCTGCGCAAGAGCGTGCCGGCGATGGCGTGAACGACCGCCGAAAAGTCGAATGTCAAAATGGCAATGACGTCATGGCCGGGCTTGTCCCGGCCATCCCGATTCAAGGGGCACAGTGCATGCCTAAGCCAGATGCCCGGGCAGGACATCTCTCGTGGCTAATGAGTTAGCCCGCCGCAGCACGCTTCCGCTGGCCCGCCTTGACCGCGCCCTTTGCCGGCGCAGATCGCGAGGCCTTGGTCTTGCTCGGCTTGCCGGTCCCGCGGGCATGGGCGCTGGCGATGGTCTTGCCGGCTTTCGCTTTCGCGGTCTTCCTTGCGCTGCTCTTGGCCTTCGTTTTCGCTTTGGCTTTCGCCTTGTCTGCTTTCTTTTTGACCTTTTCAGCCTTGCGCTGCGCCTTCTCGGCGGCCTTGGCAGCCTTCTTCTCGGCTTTCTTCTTTAGCCGCAGTTTTTCGGCGCGCTCTTCCGCGCGTTTCTTCGCCCGCTTCTTTTCGCAGGAGTCGCACTTGCAGCCGATGGGCTTGAGGAAAATCTTGAAGTAGTCGGTGCCGTAATCGTAGTTGATCTCCTCGCCGACATCGATGTTCTTGATGGCGCGGATGATCACCTTGCGCTTGCGGGAGCTGACGTCGGATTCCGCATTCGGCTTGCACGAATGGTTGATGTAGCGCGCGATGTTCTTGCGCACCGAGCCATCAATGGTCCAGCGGTTGTTGATCTCGAACAGGTACTTGTTATCGACCTCTTCGTCCTGCTTCTTCCGGGAGTCGAGCAGCGGGCCGAAATAGCGGATGATCTTGGTGCCCTTCTTGATCGGTTTGGTGGCGAACAGGCCAAGACCGGTCTTGGAACGGCCGATGCGATACGGTTTGTTGGGAGAAATCTCGGGCATGGCTCACTGACAGACAACGGTAACGCGACAACGCGGCGTTTGGGGCGATTCCCGCGACAGTTAGCACGTTTTCCCGATTACAGGGACCGCTCGGGCGAACCGTCCCCATGTTCGTAACGGCAGGTTCGTAACGACAGAATACCCCGCCGGTTCCCACGATGCCCGCAGATCAGGCTGCCGCTTCCTGCGGAAACAGATGGAAATAGGGCTTTGCCTCGCCGACCACCCGCGCGAACGACGGCCGCGCCATCAGGCGTTCATAATAAGCCCTGACGACCTTGTGATCGCCGCCGAACGGCTCAACCAGATTGGCGTAGAACAGCGCAGGGCCTGCGGCGCAATCGGCCATGCCGAAATCCGCGCCCATGGCCCAGGTCTTCCCGGCCATCTCGCGCTCGATCAGGTCATACGTCGTCTGCAAACGCGCCCGCGCCTGCGCGACGCCCGTCGGGTCCTTGGCATCGGCCGGCCGCAGCCGATTGCCGACGATCTTCTGCATCGGATCGTTGACGTAGAGATCAAAGACGCGGTCCCACAGCCGCATCCGCCATGCCTGATCGGCATCGCCCGGCACGAAACGCGTTGCGCCCGGATAATGGGTGTCGAGATATTCGATGATAATGGTGGATTCCGGAATCGTCAGATCGCGCCCCTCGTCGCGCAGAACCGGAAATTTCCCGACCGGCCACAGCTTCAGGAAAGCCTCACGGTCCGCAGGATCACCGAGATCGACGATCTGCGGCGTGAACGGCGTGTCGTTCTCGTAGAGTGCGATCAGCGCCTTCTGACAAAACGATGACAGCGGATGAAACAGCAGGCGAAGCGACATGGGATCAATCCTGTTGTGCTGCGGTCACATAACGCGAAATCACGATGCCGGTCGAGAGCGGACGGCTGTCGATCAGCTTCAGCTTGAGCCGTTTGCCGGGTTTGAACAGCAGCGTCCCTTTGCCGAGCAGCACCGGACACACGCCGATGCGGTATTGGTCGATCAGACCGTGGGCGATCAGGTCGGCGGAAAGATCGGCGCTGCCGAACAGAAAGATGTCCTTTGCCGTCTCGCGCTTCAGGCGCGCCACCGTGCCGGCGACATCATCCTTGTAGATGGCGGTGTTGGTCCAATCCGATCCGCTCAGCGTGCGCGAGAATACGAACTTCGGCAGCGCGTTCATGAAATCCGCGACTTCGCCGGTCTTATTCGGCCAGTAGCCCGCCATGAGTTCATAGGTGAGGCGCCCGAACAACAGACCGCCGGCACTTTTGAGCTGCTCGATCGACAATTGCTCGAGTTCGTCGCCCCACACATCGTTGTGCCAGGACAGATCGTGGCCCGGGCCTTCGGTATAGCCGTCGAGCGTCATCAGGTTCCACATGATCAGCCGCGCCATTGTCCAACTCCAAACTGATTGCATTTTGCAACTGGTTGCAGCCTAGGACCACTGGTGCGAGAATGCAACCGGTTTTTGCGATCTCGCGGATACGAGACATGGACGACGCACAGCGGTCGGGCTGCCCGATCAACCTCACCCTCGAAATCCTGGGCGACAAATGGAGCCTGTTGATCGTCCGCGACATCATGTTCGGCAACCGCCGTCACTTCCGCGAACTGCTGACGAGGTCGGACGAGAAGATTTCCTCCAATATTCTCTCCGACCGCCTCAAGACGCTGGTCGAACAAAACATCCTGACTCGCGTGGACGACCCCACCCACAAGCAAAAAGGAATCTACAGCCTGACCGAACAGGGCATCGAACTGCTGCCGGTGCTCGCCCAGATGGCGGCGTGGGGATACAAATATCTTCCGGTCAGCGAAGAACTCGGCATTCGCGCGAAGTTGCTCGCCGAGGGCGGCCCGAAGATGTGGGACGAATTCATGGACGAACTGCGCGAGATCCATCTCGGCATCAAACGGCGCAGAAAAAATGGCCCCTCGGCCGGCGAGCGTCTGCAAAAGGCCTATCAGGCGGTTGTGGCGCGGAAGAAAAAGTGATGAAAGCGGCGAGCCTCTTTTCACACGACCCACAGGACAACGATGACCCCGAATGACCGGAAAGTCGCGCTGGTGACCGGCGCCGCGCGCGGGATCGGCCTTGCCACCGCCAGGCGCTTCCTCGCCGAAGGCTGGCGCGTCGCCCTGCTCGATATCGAAAGCGCGCTGCTCGATCAGACCGTCACAGCGCTGGCGCAGCCGGACGCGACACTGGCGCTGCCGTGCGACGTCTCCGACCCGCAGGCTGTGGCAGGTGCCGTGGCAAAGATCGGCGAGCGCTTCGGTCGGCTTGACGCGCTGGTCAACAATGCCGGCATCGCGATCTTCAAACCAATGATGCAAACGTCATTTGACGACTGGAACCGCGTGCTTTCCGTCAATCTCAGCGGACCGTTCATCTGCACGCAGGCCGCCGTTCCCCTGCTGCGCGAGCAGGGCGGCGCCATCGTCAACATCACGTCGATCTCCGGCCTGCGCGCCTCGGCGCTGCGTACCGCCTATGGCACCAGCAAGGCCGCACTTGCCCATCTCACCAAGCAGTTCGCGGTGGAACTGGCGGGCCTCGGCATTCGCGTCAATGCGGTTGCTCCCGGCCCGGTCGAGACCGCGATGGCCAGGGACGTGCATACGCCGGCGATCCGCGCCGACTATCACGATGCGATCCCGCTCAATCGCTACGGTCTCGAGGAAGAACTGGCGGAAGCCATCTTCTTCCTGTGCAGCGAGCGCGCGAGCTACATCACCGGGCAGACTCTGGCCGTGGACGGCGGCTTCGACGCCACCGGCATCGGCCTGCCGACGCTTCGCCGCGACAGCGGCAACGGCTGACCGCTCCGCTTACTCCGCCGCGAACTTGACCTCGCCCGCCGGCGGCGGCGGAACCTGGATACGGTCGCGCCCGGCCGATTTGGCCTCGTAGACCATCCGGTCCGCCAGTTTGATCAGCGCGCCAAGCGAGGACATGCTGAGCGACGCTTCGGCAAGCCCGATACTGAGAGTGATCGGCACCGCCTGCCCCTCGAGCGCGAGCGGCCGCTCATTGAGGCGTGCGCGAATCCGTTCCGCCACGACGCGAGCCTGATCGATATCGGTTTCCGGCAACAGCATGGCGAACTCGTCGCCTCCGAACCGCGAAATGATATCGGTAGCACGGCGATCCTCGGCGATAACGTCGGCAACGTGAAGGATCGCCAGATCGCCGACGTCGTGACCGAACCTGTCGTTGATCTCCTTGAAATGATCGACGTCGATGAACAGCAGCGACAACGGCCGGTGATAGCGCTGGAAGCGATCCCACTCCGCCTCCCCGAGCGAAACGAAATGACGGCGGTTGTAAAGTCCGGTCATGCTTTCCGAGGTCGCGAGCCGGGCCAGATCCTCCGATTGACGCACCAGATCGCTGACGTCGGTATAGGTCAGCATGCGCCCGCCGTTGGCGAGCGTCGTGCATTGGGCGCGGATGGTCCGGCCATCGTTCATGCGAAGATCGCTCGGCGTCGAATCTCCGGCCCGCACCAGCGCTATGCGCCGCGCGATGAAAGCCTCCTTCATCTCGGGCGCGACGTCGTAATTCGTGGTCCGGCCGTTGTTGACGAGATCGATGTAGGAAAACCCGCGCGCCACCTGCTCGTCGCTGACGTCCCAGAATTTCCGCGCGATCGTATTGATGAAGCGCACGCGGAACTGCGGATCGAGCAGCACCACGCCCTGCCCGATCATGTCGAGCGCCCCGCGCAGCAGCTCCAGTTCGTCGGAATGGCGCACGATGTCGGTCACGAAGTTGTAGGTCAGCATCCGCCCGCCCGAGGGCAGGACGATGCACTGGAAGCGCACCACTTCGCCATTGGCGAGGCGCAGATCGCGCGGCATCGGATGCCCAGCCTTGACGTGCGCGACGCGCTCGGCGACGTAGGCATCGAGATCGCGTTCCGGAATCTCATAAGCGCGCGTATCGCGGCCATGATACATCAACGCCACGAAAGCAGGCTTGCTGTCGGCCTTGCTGTCCGGCAAACGCCACATCTTGCGAAAAGCGCGGTTGATGAACTGCGCGCGCATTTCCGAATCGAGCAGCACCACCCCGAACCTGACCTCGTCGAGCGCGGCGCGCAGTCGCAGCAGTTCACCGCGCATGAGGTCGCCCGATCCGGCCTGATCCTCCGCTCGACGCTGCCGATTCCAGATGACCGCCTGCGAGGTCCGGCTCTCCTCGGGGATGTCGATCGGGCTGTCAGCCCGCGCGCCGGGAAACGATACGCCGATGCGATTTTCCGACGTCCACATCAGCCGGCAGGGATAAATCAGTTCGTCGCCTTCGATGGCGAGATCGAAACGATCCGGAATATCGGCAATGCTTTCGACCTGCAGGCAGGCGCCCGTATCGGACAGATTGCGCACGGTACATCCGACGACGGAACGCCGGTTGTTGAGCAGTATTTTTCCGCCGCGGAACGTTCGTGCCCGCTGGGCATGTCTGCGCTCGTCCATTGCGCGACCCTCCACGCTCAAGGGATTGCAGCACAATGATCGGCGTTGCTTGTTCGCGGGACTTTAATCGAAGCGATTCAATTTGAAGCGATTGCCACGGGAACCCGGTTCCCGCGGCGGCGCACTACGCTTACTCCGCTAGCTGCGGCGCGAGTTCCTTCCGCCGCAGCGCGCTACATGGCCCTCGAGCGGTCACTTTGGTTCCGATACAGCAGGAGGATACTGCCGACGATAAAGATCGCTATGATCGCAGACGAGCCGAACCGGCTGAGATCAAGACCACCGGCGGCATAAGGCTTGGTCAAGAAATCTCCCACCGTTGCACCGAGCGGGCGCGTCAAAATGAACGCACACCAGAACAACAACGTGTGGGATATGCTGGTGAAATAGTAAGCCGCCGTAATCAGTGCGAGGGCCGCGGCAAACACCAGTGCCGCCCCTTCATAACCGGGACCGGCATCTGCGAGAAAATCGCCCAGCGCGGTACCGAGAGTGTTCGAAAACAGAATCGTTATCCAGTAGAAAATCTCGACCTTTGGCGTTGTGATCTGGCTCACCGAAACCGAGCCGACCGAGATCCGCCAGAGTGCCAATATGCCCAGAAGCATGGCAAACAGAATAAGCGAGCCGCCGACGTAACCGATTCCCAGTGAACGATCGGCAAAATCCGCCATGGTCGTTCCCACGGTCGTGGTTGCAACGATCACAAGCCAGTAGAGGAAGGGATGAAACGCTCGGGCGCGAACCTGCGCAGCCAGCGCGACGACGAAGATCGCAAAAAATATTATGGTACTTACGGCATAACCGAGATTTAACGACATAGAGAGCGCGTCGCCGCCAGTCTCCCCCAACGTGGTCGCCGCGATCTTGATGATCCAGAAGGCCAGCGTGACCTGTGGGACCTTGTTCGAACCATGCGACACGTCTGCCATTGCTATCCTCATGCGTTATCGACATCGCACGCGGGAATCCCGCCGGCGATCGGGCGAGACACTATCGCAAGGCAAATATATCGAACTCTAAAATGTTTGTGTTCGCGCTCGCGCGAGAACAATTGTCATTTGCAAGGTCTCATCTCGCTTCATTCCGCAAGCTGCGGCGCGAGTTCCTTCCGCCGCAGCGTCAGCACGCTGAGCACGAACGCACCGACCCCGCAGAGCGCGATGATCGCCACCATCGGCAGCGCTGTGCCGTCGAAGAACAGGCTGGCGACCGCGATCATCGCGCCGCCCGCGATCATCTGAAGCGTGCCGCCAAGCGCCGAGGCGATGCCTGCGATCGGTCCGTGGTCTTCCAGCGCCAGCACCATCGTCGAGGGAATGACGAGGCCGAGGAACGCGTTGGCCACGAACAGCATGGCAATCAGCACTGCGAGACTGTCTGTGCCCGCCGCCGTGATCGCGAGCAGGATCAGCGTCACCAGCGCGAACATCGACACCGCGCCGATGACCATTCGCCCCATGCCGAAACGGCCGCCGATGGCGGCGGCAAACTGCGACGCACCGATGAAGGAAATGGCATTCACCGAGAACGCGAAGCTGTACTGCGTCGGCGTCAGTCCGAAATGATCGATATAGACGAACGACGAACTGGCGAGGAATGCGAAGAAGCTCGCCATGCCGAAGCCGCCGATAAAAGTCAGCCCAAGGAAATGGCGGTCGCGCAGCAACTGCCAGAATCCGCCGGCCACGTTGCCGACGCTGACCTTGATGCGATCCTGCGGCGGGCGCGTCTCCGGCAGGAACGACGCCACCAGTGCCAGCCCGAGCACGGCGACAACCGTCACCGCGACGAACACGGCGCGCCAGCCGAATGGCACGATCAGCGCACTACCGGTCAGCGGCGCGAGGATCGGCGACACGCTGAACACCAGCATCACCAGCGACATCAGGCGCGTCGCCTCGACACCGGTGTGCAGGTCGCGGATGATCGCGCGCGGAATCACCATCACCGCCGAAGCGCCAACGCCCTGCACCGCACGGAAAAAGATCAGCCATTCGATACCGGGCGCGAGGCCGCAGCCGATCGAGCCGACGGTGAACAGCACGAGGCCGAAATACAGCGGCGGCTTGCGCCCCACCATGTCCGACACCGGGCCGTAAACGATCTGGCAGATACCGAACGCGAGGAAGAACACCATCAGCGTCATCTGGGTCGCGGCGGTCGAGGCGCTCAGATCCGATGCAATCGAAGGCAGCGCCGGCAGATACATGTCGATCGCGAACGGACCCACCGCCGACAGCAGGCCGAGGACGATGGCGTTTCTGGCGTAGCTCGAGGACATGGTGATGACCTTCAGTTCTGGCGTTTCAGTTTCTTGTCATTGGGATGAGTGATGCGCGACCATCGACGCCATCGATGGATTTCGCGTGGATCATTTGCCGTCGAAAGCCGCCTTCAATGTGGCGACGTCGAGCTTGATCATCGCCAATACCGCTTTCATGACGCGTTCGCGCTGTTCATCGGTGCCGGTCCGCATCATCTCGCCGAGCGCGGTCGGCACGACCTGCCACGACACCCCGAATTTGTCGGTGAGCCAGCCGCACTGCTGCACGGCCCCGCCGGCGGAGAGCTTGTCCCACATGCCATCGACCTCGGCCTGGGACTCGCAATTGACGATGAACGAGATCGCCGGCGAAATCTTGAAATGGGGACCGCCGTTCAACGCCATGAACTCCTGCCCGTCAAGGGTGGCGGTCACCGTCATCACCGATCCCTTGACGCCGGGTCCGGCCTCGCCGTAGCGCGCCACCGCACCAAGCTTGGAGTTCTTGAATGTCGCGACGTAGAAATTCATCGCCTCCTCGGCCTGATTGTCGAACCACAGGCAGGGATTGATCTTGTTCATGGCACAACTCCTCCGCGGCGCTCACGCGATCTGCCACGTGACACCTGTTGATAACATCAATGGGAATGCCGGCCCCGCCTGAGCGGGACCAGTCGTGGTTTCAGCGCTCCACCAGCGCGGTGAGACGCTCGATGCTCTGCGTCCAGCCGGCTTCCATGCCGGCCAGCATCTGCGGCGCGACCGCCGCAAGACCGACAGCAGTGGAATGAACGGTGAGCCGCGTCTTTGCGCCATCATCTGCGAACGTGATGACGTTCATACCCTCGAGCAGCGCGTTGCCGTCGCTGTCGAGGGCCTTGCTGGTGAACACCAGACGTTTGCCCGCGACCACCTCACGAAACTCCCCGGTCATCGGATAATCGGTGCCGTCGGGGGCGCGCATGACGATATAAAGCGTGCCGCCCGGCCGCGCATCGACTTCACAGACCGGATTGGTGAAGCTGGCAGGCCCCCACCACTGCGCCAGATGAACCGGATCGGTCCACATCCGGAACACAAGTTCGCGCGGCGCGGCGATCGTGCGAACGATCGTCACTTCGGCCTTGCCGAATCCGGTATCGGTGGCGGGGATGCTCATGACAAACTCCGTTTGCTACGCTTGAGACCGCGATCAGGAACAGTTCGCGCCGCTCTTCTCGGGTGAGTTGATCATCCAGGGCGTGCCGAACTTGTCGGTCAGCATGCCGAAGCGCTCCGCCCAGAACGTCTCGGCGATAGGCATGGTGATGGTGGCGCCATCCGACAGCGCCTTGAACAGGCGCTCGGCTTCCGCGCCGTTGTCGGCATTCAAGGTCACCGACATGCCTTCGGGCTTCTTGTAGTGCTCGGGCGGCGAGTCGGATGCAAGAATCAACTGATCGCCGACGGTGAGCTGTGCGTGCATGATCTTCTTCTTCCAGTCGGCCGGCACATGCGCCTCCGCGGGCGTGCCTTCATGCGACATCATCGCGGTGATCTTGCCGCCGAGCGCCTTCTCGTAAAACTTCAGCGCTTCTTCGCAGTTACCGTTGAAAAACAGATAGGGCTGGACCTTCATGATCGTCTCCTCGGATTGATCGTTGACTTCAATGTGCTTCGAAAGACCGGATATCGGATTATTTTTCGGCGACGGCCTTGAGACTGGCGAGGCCGGTTTCGAAATCGCCGCCGATCATCCTGTCCATGTTCATGAACAGTCCGATCAGGCGCGAGATGAAGGGGTATGAGCCGCGCATCGCCCACGTCACCTGCGTGCCGCTTCCCTGAGGCTGCAGCGTGAAGTTGACGATGTTGTGCCCCTCGATCGGCTTGAGCATGTCGAGCTTGATGGTGATGCGCGACGGCGGCACCGACTCGACGATCTCGATGCTGCCCTTGCCGACCTGGTTGTTGCCGTCCCACGCGTAGACCGCGCCCTTGCCCGATGGCGAGCCGCTGAACGCGCGCTGCATATCGGGATCCCTGGTCTCGTAGGGCGACCACGTGCACCAGTCGTTGAAATCGTCGATCAGCGGGAAGACCCGCTCCGGCGATGCGTTGATCGCAATCGAGCGTTGGACCTCGAAGGCGCCCGGCCGGATCGCGGCGACGATCAGAACGGCCGCGATCACGACAACGACGGCAACGACAATTCCACTCAGCATAACTGACAACTCCAACAGGCGTGATGAAACCGGACGATTGCGAAGCCGTTATGTCCGCCGGAACGGGATCAGTGCGCGCACCCGTTCGTCGCGCAGATACAGTCCGCCCCAGATCAGCACCGCGAGATAGACGCCGAACAGCGTATGCGTGAACAGCGGACTGTCGGCGCGCAGATGGGTGTAGATGGCGCCGCCCATGTAGCCGGTCAGCAGGATCGCGCCGAGCACCGCCGTGCGCGGAATCGCATAAAGGATGGTGCAAAGCAGCGTCAGCACACCGAGCGTACGCGCCAGTTCGGTCGGAATACCGAGTTGCTGCGAGGTGGTGATGACGATGTCGAGCGGAACCAGCTTGATCGCGCCGTCGAACAACAGGAACACGATAGCCAGACCGCTAAGCACGCGGCCTGTCCAGATCGCGCCGTTCGAAATCGTGCCCACCGCGATCGCGGGTGCTTGCATCTGGGCTTGCATGGTTTTTCCCCGAAATGGCTGGGCCGGGCCTTCAGGCCTTGGCAAGATACTGTTCGAGCTGTTCGAAGGTGCCGCTGAAGCCCTGCTGCATCGATGCAAACATGCCCTCGAACATCGCGCGCTCCTCATCGGTGACCCCGATCGGGCCGCCGCGCAGCGACAGCACAGTCTTGCCGCCCTCCTCGGTCAGCGTCAGAGTGTTGAGCACTTCCTTCGGCCATTTGTCGCTGAACGGCGCGCGGGTGATGTCGCCGCTTTCGTTCGAGAATGAATTCACGAACACGATGCGCTCGGGCGCCACGACCTCGCGATAAATGAAGCGTCCCCACCATTTATCGCCGTTCGGCAGGCCCATCGAATAAAGGAACATGCCGCCGGGGCGCACCTCCAGCTTCGTGACCTCGATGGCGCAGCCTTTCGGCCCCCACCATTGCGCGAGCGCGTCACGGTCGGTCCATGCCTTCCACACGGCGTCGCGCGGAGCGTTGAGCGTGCGGCTGATCGTGAACTCCTTGGCGGCATCAGTTGCGGTCATTTTTCTTCTCCGTGGATTTCGGCGCTTTGGCTTTGGGCGTTTTCGGCTTTGCGGGCCGCTTGGCGGGCTCCGATTGCAGCCGGGTCAGATATTCCTCGAGGCGATCGAGGCTCGCCTCCCAGAACTTGCGATAGTTCTCGATCCAGTGCGCCGCGTCCTTGAGCGGACCGGCTTCGAGCTTGCACGGCCGCCATTGCGCGTCGCGCCCGCGCGTGATGAGGCCGGCGCCTTCCAGCACCTTCAGATGCTTCGAGACAGCCGGCATGCTCATGGAGAACGGCTTGGCGATTTCACTCACCGAGGTTTCGCCGAGCGCGAGGCGGGCCAGGATGGCGCGGCGCGTCGGATCTGCGAGGGCGGCAAAGGTGGTGCTGAGGCGATCCATATTCAACCATCTGGTTAAATAACCTTTCGGTTAAATACGACAGCGACACCCGCGAGTCAAGCGAGGCCGCAAAAATTCAGCGAAGGATCAGGGAAGCCGTTGATAAATCAGGACGAACAGCGCGCGGTGAGCAGCGTATCGAGCATGGCGTCGAGCAGCATGTCGATGGTCGTACCTTCCGGCAGGCCGTGCAGGATCTCATTGAGACGGCCGTCGATGGCCAGCGTGGCGAAGCCGTGCACCAGCGACCACACCCGCGCGATGTCGGCGGCCTGCGCCAGCGTCAGATGCTCTTTCTCGACCTGCTCGTTGCGGCGTTCGCCGACCGCGCTCGCCATGATGACGAACGCGCAGCTCTGCGCCTCGTTCAGCACCGGACACCCCATGTCGAGGCGATCACGCCGGAACATCAGCTTGAACATCGCCGGGCTGGCCTGCGCAAATCCGACATAGGCTTTCGCCCGCGCCCTGCCCGCTTCCGGGAAAGGCTTGTCGGCGGACGCTTCGACCAGCGCGTCGGTGAATCGGCGGAACCCGATCGCGGCAAGCTCGCTCAACAGCCGGGCAAGATCGCCGAAATGGTGCGTCGGCGCGGCATGGGAAACCCCCGCCTCGCGCGCCACCGCGCGCAACGTCAGGCCCCGGATGCCGTCACGCTCCAGAATGCGCTCCGCGGTTGCGAGCAACGTCTGGTGCAGATCGCCGTGATGATAGGGCTGCTGACGGGCCGGAGCAGCCGCCGAACGCTTGGACACAGCTGCTTTCGACACAGCCGCCTTGGACACGGCTTTTGCCGCATGCTTGCCATGCGTCTTGCGCCCGGACGGGGCAAGTTCGCGCCGCGATGCGGTATTTGTGGCCTTTTTAAGCGTTTTCGTTCCCATGCGCCAAATATGACCTCAATTTTTACACTGTCAAGATTTTACTTGACGGTGACAAGATCGAGGACTATTTGCATCTTTACGACGTAAAGATTGAAGCCCGCCGGTGTCGCCATGATGCTGTTCCTGATCATCGCTCCTTTCGCGACCTTCGCGACCCTGATGATGCTCCTCCCCGCCCAGGCGAGCCTGGCGGCAGGCGCGGTGGTCGCGCTCGGCGCAATCGTCTGGGACGTGGCGCATGGCCGCTCGGTCAAGATGCTGTCGCTAGGCGCGCTGACGCTGTTCTCGGCCATCGGCGGTTATCTGACGCTGGTTGATGCCAACTGGAGCAGCACCGCAGTCCGCCTCGCCGTCGACGGTGGAGTACTGGCAATGGCGCTCGGCTCCCTTGCCGTCCGCTTTCCGTTCACGCTGCAATACGCCCGCGAGGTCGTTGAACCCGAAGCCATGAAGCTGCCGACCTTCATGCGGGTCAACTACATCCTGACATGGGTCTGGACATCGGCCTTCGTTCTGATGCTGGTGGCAGATGTCATCGCAATCTATCTGCCGAGCTTCCCGCTGTGGGCGGGCGCCGGCATCGCCTTCGCCGCCCGCAACGGCGCGATCTATTTCACCAAGTGGTACCCGAAGCACCGCCGCGAGGTGGCCGCCGCCGCGCCGTCCCATGACGCGACGCCCCATCTGGCGCTCCAGCGAGCGGCTTCGGCAATCTGAAAGACAAGAAAATGACCCGGCTTCTCAAACTCGTTGCGGGCGTGCTGCCCGTTGCCATCTTCTTCGCGACATTCCTCGCGGTCGGCGATGTGCTGATCGCCACTCTCGTGGCCGTCGCCGGCGCGATTGCGCAACTCGTGCTCACCCTGTCGGCAAACCGGAAGACCGGTGTGCTGGTCTGGATCAGCCTTGCCCTCGTTCTCGGGCTCGGCTCGGCCACCATCGCCGGCACCGATGTGAGATCCCTCGATTTCTCCGCCCAACCGGCAAGCTGCGAAGGCCCCCACTGCGTATGCCGGATGCCGGTGCTGCCGATCTGATTTTCCCTTTGCCGGCGCGACGGGCGCCGGCAAGCCGCCTGCCCTCACAGGCGGTCATCAAACCCGCCATGCTCCGCCTCCAGGTTGCTTTATCGGAGCCATCAAGGAAGCCCGCCGGACGACCGGGGATGCCCCCTCGCTCTCCGGCGGCTCCGTTGAGCACAATGACAGGTCCGGCCCCCAGGACGCTCTTGCAGGTATCTCGTCACCCGTGAGAGAAATCGCACATGGGCCACGCTCTCAAACAGCTGTTCAGCGACTTCTTCTCGACCATCGTCTTTCTCGCGGTCTATGCCGCGAGCGGCGATGTGCTGGTCGCGACCGGCGTGGCCATCGCCAGCGCGATCGCGCAATTCATCGTCGCCCGGCTCAGAAACCAGAAACTCGACATCATGACCCTCGCCAGCGTGGCGCTGGTGATCGTGCTCGGCGGCGCGACGCTTCTGACCAGGGATCCGCGCTTCGTGCTGATCAAGCCGAGCATCGGGCATTTCGCCATCGGCGCGATCATGCTCAGGCGCGGCTGGATGCTGCGCTACATGCCGCAGCCCGTTGTCGACACCATTCCGCATTACGTCACCGTCGCCGGCTATCTGTGGGCGGCGTTGATGTTCGTTCTCGGCGCGGGCACCATTGCAGTGGCGATGACCGGAGACATCAAGCTGTGGGCGCTCTACGTGTCGGTGGTCGCGGTCGGCGCCAAGGTCGTGGCGTTCCTCGTGCAGTACGCCGTGTTCCGCATCGTGATGCGCCGCAAGCTGCGCGCGGCGGCTGCGACTCCATGACGGTGCGGTGACAACAGCGCAACGCAGCGGATAGGATTGGCGCGATCCGGGAGAAATGAGCTATATCGATCCCGCGCATCCGATCAGAACCAATTCCGGTCGCCGCGGAGCGCAACGAGGGGAAGCCACATGTCAGTCGATGGAAACTGGAATATCACGATGAGCACGCCGATGGGCGAGCGCAACGCCACGCTCACGCTTGCGAACAACGGTGGCACGCTCACCGGCACGCAGGCGGCCGACGGCAACTCCGGCGAAATTTTTGACGGCACCGTGAACGGCAACGACGTGGCATGGAAAATCTCGATCACCAACCCGATGCCGCTGACGCTCGCTTTCACCGGCAAGGTCGACGGCGATGCCATGTCCGGCGAAATGGGCATCGGCCCGATGGGCAGCTTCCCGTTCACCGGCAAGCGCGCCTGACCGCCGACATCATCTCGTGATCTGACATCGATCGCCGGGCATCAGGCCCGGCGATTTTTTTCTGCGCTGTATCGTCACATCGCCGCGACAACTCATGCGCGACGATTCACAACTGTGGAACTCATCCGTGTTTGCGAACAACAAGCATCGCAAGCGCCGCATTAAAAATCGTCAATCTTCCGCCGATTGCTTGTCGCGCTGCAACGCGACGCTAAATCGCTCGCATCACAGAACAAATCGCGCTGACGTGTGACGCTGCGAAAAAACACATCGGCAATGAATGACCTCGCAGGGTTTATCTTCGCGGATGTTTCTGTAATAAGCGATCAACTTCCGCAACGCCGATGGTATGTGAGTGACGGCGGAAGTTGTGCACTCGCAAATCAAGGAAAATCAAAACAGACACAAAGAGGTGCCGATGTTGGAGCTGGGGACAGAATTCTCACGGATCAATCAGGCGAAAGCGATCTTCGATGACATCTACATACAAGAAGACCCTCGATCTTATTTTTCCGTCCTCGGCGATCTCGACTATATGATTCCGGATGTCGCGGCGCCTGTCGTCCGGCAGATTCTCGCTGCGAAAGCCTCCACAATTGACAAGATGCCCGTCGTGCTCGACGTCGGCTGTTCCTACGGCATCAACGCAGCGGTGCATCGTTTTCCGCTCACGTTCGGCGGCCTGCGCCATCGCTACGCGCGGCGGGAAATAAAGGCGCTCAGCGCCGAAGAGACGATGCGCCTCGACCGCAATTTCTATGCGGCATGGCCCGACGTGGGCCTTGCACGGTTTATCGGCCTCGATGTGTCGGCGCCGGCCATTCGCTACGCGACAAGCGTCGGCCTCCTCGACAACGGCATCGTTGCCGATCTGGAGAACAACGCGCTGTCGAGCGACGACGCGCAGGTCATTCGCGACGTCGACGTCATCATGTCGACGGGCTGCATCGGCTATGTCACGGAAAAGACCTTCGACAAGCTTCTCGATGCGACCGGCAAAACGCCGTGGATCGTTTCGTTCGTGCTGCGGATGTTCCCGTTCGATTCACTGGCGGCAACGTTCGCGCGGCGCGGCATGGTGACGGAACGGCTCGCCGGCGTGACCTTCATCCAGCGCCGCTTCCGCGATGCGGAGGAGTTCGAGAACAGCCTCGCCACTCTGGCGAAGATCGGCGTCGACGCCACCGGACTGGAAACCGAAGGCCTGTTCCATGCCGATCTCATCCTGTCGCGTCCGGAAGCCGATGCGCGCGCCATGCCGCTGGATGACATCGTCACTGTCGCGAGCGGCCGCGGCCGGCCGATCGCGCCGCGTTATGTGCATGTCGAGAGCGGCGACGGCGTGCAGATCACGCTGGAGCCGTAAGGGCGGCGCAGGACCTGCGCGGAAAAACAAAATGGCCGGGGGAAACCCCGGCCATTTTTGTTTGGAGCGCTGCGTAGCATCGGGGACATCATCATTTTCTCGATGTCATGCCCGGGCTTGACCCGGGCATCCACGCCTTAGCCGCGGCAATCCTTCCAGGACGTGGATGGCCGGAATAAATCCGGCCATTTCATTTGGAAGGCGCCGCTATACCGCGAACGTTTTCCTCAGGATGAGGAGCCAACTCCGTCATGGCCGGGCTTGTCCCGGCCATCTCGCTTAGGGACGCGCTGTGCCTGCCTTATCGAGGTCACCGGGACAAGCCCGGTGACGACACCGAAAGGAGATGCGGCATCGCGCTCGGGGGTACGAGCATCAACCCAGATTCAATTCCTTGAAGAAGTCGTTGCCCTTGTCATCGATGATGATGAAGGCCGGAAAATCCTCGACCTCGATGCGCCAGATCGCTTCCATGCCGAGTTCGGGATATTCCACCACCTCGACCTTCTTGATGCAGTGCTCGGCGAGGTTCGCCGCCGAGCCGCCGACCGAGCCGAGATAGAAGCCGCCGTGCTTCTTGCACGCCTCGCGCACCGCGACCGCGCGATTGCCCTTGGCGACCATGACCATCGAGCCGCCCGCCGCCTGGAACTGATCGACGAACGAATCCATGCGCCCTGCCGTGGTCGGGCCGAACGCGCCGGAGGCATAGCCTTCCGGAGTCTTGGCGGGCCCTGCGTAATAGACCGGATGGTTCTTGAAATAATCCGGCAGCGGCTCGCCCTTCTCCAGCCGCTCGCGCAGCTTCGCGTGCGCGGCGTCGCGCGCCACGACCATGGTGCCGGTGAGCGACAGGCGCGTCTTGGTCGGATACTGCGACAGCGTGGCGAGAATGTCTTTCATCGGGCGGTTGAGATCGATCTTCACGACCTCGCCGCCGAGCTGGCCCTCAAGCGCCGGCAGATACTGCGCCGGATTGTGCTCGAGCTCCTCGAGAAACACGCCGTCCTTGGCGATCTTGCCGAGCACCTGACGATCCGCCGAACACGACACGCCAAGCCCGATCGGCAGCGATGCGCCATGGCGCGGCAGCCGGATCACGCGCACGTCGTGGCAGAAATACTTGCCGCCGAACTGCGCGCCGACGCCGAGCGACTGCGTCATCTTGAGGATTTCCTGCTCCATCTCGAGATCGCGAAAGGCGTGGCCGTCCTCGCTGCCCTTGGTCGGCAGCGCATCGAGATAGCGCGCCGAAGCAAGCTTCACCGTCTTCATGCACAGCTCAGCCGAGGTGCCGCCGATGACGATGGCCAGATGATATGGCGGACACGCCGCGGTGCCGAGCGTCAGCACCTTCTCCTTCAGGAACGCCAGCAGGCGATCGCGGGTCAGCACCGATGGCGTTGCCTGAAACAGGAAACTCTTGTTGGCCGAGCCGCCGCCCTTGGCCATGAACATGAACTTGTAAGCGTCGTCGCCCTCGGCATAGATCTCGCACTGCGCCGGCATGTTGTTGCGGGTGTTCTTCTCTTCGAACATCGACAGCGGCGCGACCTGCGAATAACGCAGGTTGCGCTTCAGATACGCATCGCGCGCGCCTTCGGCCAACGCGCCCTCGTCCTCACCGTCGGTGATGACGTTGCAGCCCTTCTTGCCCATGATGATCGCGGTGCCGGTGTCCTGGCACATCGGCAGCACGCCACCGGCGGCGATGTTGGCATTCTTCAGAAAGTCGAAGGCGACGAACTTGTCGTTGTCGCTGGCCTCCGGGTCGTCGAGGATCTTGCGAAGCTGCGCCAGATGGCCCGGCCGCAGATAGTGGTTGATGTCGACGAAGGCGGCTTCCGACAGCGCCTTGAGTGCCTCGCGCGACACCACCAGCATGTCCTTGCCCATCACCTTTTCGACCCGCACGCCCTCGGACGAAATTTTCTTGTAGGGCGTCTCGTCCTTGCCGAGCGGGAACAGCGGCGTGTGCTTGTAGGGCGGAACGGCGACGGGCGGCGTGACGGGTGCGTTCATGACAGGTCTCGAATACTGGGCCGGAAAACAGGGCGACGCCTCGCGGCGCCTTTGCTGGAATGGTTCTAAGCATTTTTGCCATAAAAGGAAGGCGCTTGAGGGCGTTGAGACCGGCCATGCGCTCCGTGCAGGCGTGCTTCAGCCGGGAATCCAGCCCGCCGCCGCGTGCAATCGCGCCACATCGCGCGCATGAGGCAGTGATTTTTCGCCGCGTTCGCGCGCCTCGCGGGCCTGCTCGACCGCCGCGTCCCGAAGATCCTTCGACGGCATCGCCGCGATCGCCCGCAACGCCTTCTGCAGGCGGATACCGACCTCCGCAAGGCCCGCGCCATCGCGCGCGACCGGCGTGAAAATATCCTCGATCAGATGCCGGTCGTCGAGCCGGGGCACGCGCACGCGCGGGTATTCGATATCGCCGTGTTCGCTTTTCTCTTCGGGCCGGGACCACTCATGGAACAGCCGCACGGCTGTACCGATCACATCGATCGCCGTGCCCGGATCGTTGACCGCCGGCGACAACGCGCGCGACGCCACCTCCGCCAGCACGATCAGGCCGAAGCGCGGGTCCTGCTCGTAGGAGCGCGCGTCCCCGATAGTGAAGGCACGACGCACCCGCGCGCGCTGATCGTCGTCGGCATGTTTAGATAGCGACGCCAGCGGCCGGTCCGCAGTGGCGAAGCCGCCGGGCAGCAACCGGACCTCGATGTCGCAATCGAGATCGTCGGCAACCGCCGTCAGCGCCGCCATGTCGATGTGCTGGACATAGCCAATCTCGGTAGCGGCGACATCGCAGGCCCGCGCGAAGCCGCCATCCGATGGCCGCCCGCCAAGACAGGGATGGCGGCGGCGCGTGTGGATCGCCCGAAGGGTCGCCTGCTCGACCTGATCGACGGTTTCGCCCACCCGCCCCAGCTTGGACAGACGGTCGATCCAGCGCAGCAGCATCACCACGATCAGGGCGATGACGCAGAGCGTGACGAAAAACAGCACCAGCCGGCCGCTCGGGCCATACACGCCCGTTGACAGCGCGATGATGCTGACGAGGCTGAAGACGAACGAGCCGATGAAGATCGCCAGCGCACGCTGGGCCGTGCGGTCCTCGACCAGCAACTGGGTCGCGCGCGGCGTCGCGCCCGTTGCCGCCGATGCGAACGCCTGCACCATGGTGGCGATCGAGAACGTGGTCACCGCGAGCATGCTGGAGGCGAGAATGCCGAGGACGCGGTCCACGGCATCGGAGCCGATCTGGCTGGAAATATTCGGCGGGATCAGCGGTTCCAGCGCCACGGCGCTGAGCGCGGTGACGATGCCGAGCACGCAGTAGACCGCGACCGTGAACCACAGTTGCTTGGCGACGTTGCGCAACAGCCAGTACCACCGAGACAGCATCGCCTCTCCCTGCCGCGTCTCACGCCGCGCGGTTTGACGGTTTTGCCCCGGGCGCGGCCTGCTGACAAGGCATGTCTCCCCTTGCGCGCACCTCTCCCGCACGGTTCAATGGTGCGGGGGTTTTGCCATGATTTATCGACGGACTATCCGACCGGCCGCGCTTGGGATCGTAGCACTTGCAGCCGCGTCCCTGTGCCTGGCCTCACCAGCCCGCGCCGACCGCTGCGATGATCTCGCCAGGCAACTCGCCGGCCAGATCGATCACCTTAAGATCGGTGAGACCCGCGGCGGCGTTATCTACCTGACACATCCGGCCGCCGCGCGCGCCACGCTCGGCTGCTCGAGCCGCAACCGCCAGAACGATTTCTACGCCTTCACGGCGGCGAAGAAACCGTCCGATGCTTTCATCGATTTCGCCGCCACCGCCGCGGCGCTGATCTTCACCATTCCGAAGAACGACGCCGACCGCGGCTCGCGGCGCTGCCTCAAGCGCATCGGCCTCCTGCGCGGCAGCAATATCGCCACGCGCTATCGCAAGCTGGATATCCTGTGCAACCGCACCAAGGCGGGCACCAGCATCACGATCTCGCGGGAGAAGGGGCAGTAAATATCCGGAACCCCTCTGCCCGCGCTCCGTTAACGCCGGACGGAGGCAGACCGATGCAAACAAAACTGCTGCACGAGACAGGCGGGCAAAGAACTTTTGCCGTCATTCTCGCGACCGGCGACGAGGTGATGTCGTCGCTCAGGAATTTTGCGGTCGGCGAGAAAATCACGGCGGCGCAGATCAGCGCCATCGGCGCGCTGAGCGACGCTACGCTGCTTTATTTCGACTGGGACAAGAAAGAGTACCAGAAAATTGCGGTTCGCGAGCAGGTCGAGGTTGCCTCCCTGCTCGGCGATATTGCCGAGGCCGACGGCAAACCGGCGCTGCATCTTCATATCGTGATCGGCAAACGCGATGGCACGGCGATGGCCGGACATCTCGGCGAAGCGCATGTCCGGCCGACGCTTGAAGTCATCGTCACCGAAAGCCCGGCGCACTTGCGCAAGCATCACGATCCGGAGACCGGGCTGGCGCTGATCCGGATTGACGCCTGACTACTGATACTTCTTGTCCCGCTCCAGCAGTTCGATGGAAATGCCCTGCGGGCCGCGGATGAAGCAGATGCGGATGCCCGGACGCAGGGTGTGCGGCTCGCGAGTGAATTCGACGCCCTTGCCTTTCAGTTCGGCGGCGACATCGTCGATGTCCTTCACCGCCAGCCCGATGTGATCAAGGCCCTGATACGGCGTCACCGGCGGCGGATTAACGCCATCGCCATCGGCGACCGGCGCGATGAAAATTCTGGCGCCGCCGAGCTTGAGGTCGATACGGCCGGGTGCGCGGACGATCTCGGCGCCCAGCGTCTGCTCGAACCATGTCGCGGTCGCCTCCGGGTCCGGGCTTCGCAGGTGGACGTGATCCCAGACGATTGACGACACCGGCGACATCGACGCTTCTCCTGTTTGTTCTTGTTGGCTGCGCATAAGAGATGGCGCGGCAGGCGCGGTCAAGGGTGGGTGTCACCAGAGCACTCGACCTCATCCGGAGGAACACGCTTTTGCGCGCGTCTCGAAGGCCGAAGCCAGGTTTACGGCCTCATGGCTCGAGACGGCGCTTCGCGCTTCCTTGAGGAAGATTCCCGCAAACAACCTGCTGTCATGCCCGGACTTGTTCCGGGCATCCCGCTTGGGGTAGCACCGTGCCTACTTTATCGGGGATCACCGGGACAAGCCCGGTGATGATAGACGGAGAGACTGGTGCGCCCTACGCCGCGACGCAGCTCTTCACATAGGTCTTGCGCAACGGGCCACGTACCTTCTGCTTGATGGCCTGTTCGAGACATTCCACCCGCGCCCGGGCGACGCAGAGCTGCAACTGGTCGCGCGCCTCATGGCGGCGCAGATGCCGGGCGGCGATCTTCTGGCGGCACAATTCGCGCTTGCCGACCCGCACCGTCGCGCGTTTGGCGGGCGTGGCATCCGTCGGCGAGGCATAGGCGAGTTTGGTCTCCCCCGCAGGCGCAACCGTCGCCTGCGGCAGCGGCGGCAATGGCGACGTCTGGGCGATCGCGGCATAAATGGACGCCGCAAGCGCGCCGGCGTAGAGGACGGGGGTGAGAATGCGCATCGGGCCTCCAACGTTGCGAACCGGGCCGATTCTACAACAGGAATCGAACCAATACGACAGTTATAAGACAGGGAACTTGGGCTGAAATCCGGCTGCGCGCGACCGGCGGTGGCGTCGGTGGCCGCCCTGCCGCACCGATTGCATCGGCTCGCGCGACACGGCGCGAGCAAATCTCTCCGTCACATGAATGCATGAAAGTTTCGCACCTCACGAAAACGTCACTCGCGTTTTCACAAGAACGCCGCGACCGCGGCGCAGGCTCCGCGTTATCCCGCAGCCACGTCGGCGCGGATGCTGACGTGGGGCGCAATCAGAGGAGCGCAGCCATGTGTGACTATAGCCTGCATGCCGTTGCCAGCCGCCCTGCAAAGGTTGGCGACAAACTGGTTTCGACCAAGTTTCCTCATACCATCACCCGCGGGTTCGCGGCGCCGAGCGAGCCGGAAGTCGCGGTGTGCCTGATGCCGGGCACCGAGGTCGCGTTTGAGAGCGACGTCGAATACGACGGCAGCTTCTTCCGCAAGAAGGTCGGCAACACGCTTGCCAGATTCCGCGAGGTCAATCTGGACCAGGAGCATCGTCATCACGATGCGCTGGAATTCGCCAACGGACAGATCGTGCTGCTGACGCAGCTCGCTCCGGGCCAGACCGCGACCGTGCTGCAGCTGCCGGCCAGCGAAAAACCTGCCGACGAACGGCACGAGACCGAACAGGCGCAGGAACAGGTCAACGTACGGGAGTGGCCGGCCAGTCTGCTGATCTGACCGGATCTCTCTCGACGATGCAGGAGCGGCGGACGGCAACGCCCGCCGCGCGTTGAGAACTGCGCTCCCGCGCGCAGCCCATGACATGAAGCATCCAGCGTTCAGGTCGCGGTGCTGACAGGCGTTGCGTATTGAGCGTCGGTGACGTGCTCAAGCCATGTGGCAGCGCTGCCATTCGCGCGCTCCTGCATCGCGAGATGCACCATCGCCGTGGTGGGCGATGCCCCATGCCAGTGCTTCTCGCCTGGCGGAATCCACACCACGTCGCCGGGGCGGATTTCCCTCCCCGGCCCGCCCTCGCTCTGCACGCGACCGCACCCTGACAGCACCAGCAGCGTCTGCCCGAAGGGATGGGTGTGCCATGCGGTACGCGCGCCCGGCTCGAAGCTGACGCGCGCCGCGCTGAGGCGCGCAGGGTCTTCCGCATCGATCACCGGGTCCATCCAGACCGTGCCGGTGAAATAGTCAGCGGGGCCGCGACGCGACGGCACGGTGCCTGCGGATATGATTTTCATGGGAAACTCCGATCGGACAGCCGCATACGTCGCGGCGAAAACGAACGCCAGTGTACGCGCCCAGTCATCATCATGGGAGAGTTTTATTTTTCCATCGCGTTCCGGCGCAACCTGCCATCGGACGACAATCCACAAGAGAGGCCACGCAGTTGAAGTTCGCGGCGGATACGCCGCGCTTTCGCCGCTGCCAGAATCTCGATCGCCCGGTGCAGAACCGCATCGATCCGATCGGTCATGCGATGGGCGCGAACAAACATCCGCTTCCACCGGGCCGCCGAGGAATGACGCGCGATCGGCGGCGGATTGCGGGTGATCAGCCACGCGCGATAGGCGTCCTCGGTAAGAGCGCCCAAACGGTTGCCGGAATCAAACGAAGCCATTGCCATCTCCAAACGTCGCTGTGGCATTCGGCGCCGCAGACGATGTGAAGATGTCGAAGGACATATAGATATTCGAGACGGAAAACCGGCTGAAGTCATAAAGGCCGCATAAAAATTCAACGCTAAAGATCGAGCGCCTTGTAGTGGCGGAATATCCCGTCCTCGTTGAACGCAATGCGCCGGTCGCTCGCCAGATAGGCGGCGATGTTCGGACGTTCCGCCACCCGGCCATGCAGGGCGATCACGCCGGGCACGTTGCGCTCAAAGCGTTCCATGGTGCGCGGAAAGGCGTAGCGCAGCCCCTCGACGATCTGAAACAGCGAGAGATCCGCGTAGGTCAGCCGGCGGCCGGTGAGATAAGGCCCGCCGCGATCAATCAGGCCCTCGAAATAATCCAGAAACTTCGGCAGGCGCTCGTCCCGGAATTCCCGGGTGCGCCGTTTCGCCGCCGGGCGCTGGTCTTCGAAATACAGCGTCGGCCCGAGCGGATGATGGGTGTCGTGAATCTCCACGACAAAATCGGCGATGGTCAGTTGCAGTTGATGCACCCACAGCCGCCCCGCCTCCGCTTTCGGCGCAAGGCGATGACGTCCCCCGAGATAGAGCAGGATATTGGCGGTCTGCCCGATCACCAGCTTTCCGGCCTTGAGAAACGGCGGCGCGAAAGGCGGCGTGTCGCTGCGCTTGTCGCTCATCATCGCCATCATCCGCGCGGTGCCGCTGCCGCGCCGCGCGACGTCGATGTAATCGGCGCCGGCTTCTTCCAGCGCGAGGCGCACATATTCGCCGCGGCCCTGAATGGATGGCCAGTAATAAAGCTCGTATCGCATGCTGTGTTTCCCCGGGGAGGCTGCACATCAACAAACAGCGGCGCGGAACGGTTCCGCGCCGCCGATGAGACGATATCCGTCATTGCGGGCGCGGTTCGGAGAACGGCGTCGCTTCGGCTTGCCCGTGAGCGGCAATCCATCACCTGAATTGTCATTGCCGGACCCGACCCGGCAATCCATCAATCAAGAAGACTGCTTGTCCGATGGATGCCCGGATCAAGTCCGGGAATCCAACTCAGCACCAGCTCACCACGTCAGTTCGTCGCGAAGCAATACAGCAGTCCGTCGCCGCCGGTGCTCCTGAGGTCCTTCTGCGAGCAGCCGCCATCGGGACCGCGCGAGGGATGCGACGAATTCCACGATTTCGCCGGGGGCGTGTCGTCGAGCCCGGTGCGGTCGGAATGACCGACCATGGCCGAGCCCTGCGTGCTGCTCGTCCAGTTCTTGCAGGTGCGATCCTCGCTGCCGGTGAACGCCGTGCCGTCGGGCTGCGAGCCGGTGAGGATGTCATGGCGGTTCGGCGTATCGCCGCGGCCGTTGTTCATCTCGCCCTTTTCGGTGAGCGCGGTCTGCTTGGTGAGATTGTTCGCGTCGTGAAGTTCCGCCACATCCTTGGCGATGACGATGCCCTTGGCGTTGGTCCACGGTCCCTTGCCGATCCGGTCGCGCGCATTGATCGCCGGCTTGCCGTCGGCCGCCTGGGTCGAGAGATAGGCGTGCCAGGTCTTGGCGCCCGCGCCGGCCGCCTGCGCCAGCGTCTGGCAATGGTTGTCCGCGCCGGCGAGACCGCCAAGATTGCCGCCGTTGCCGATGGGCGTGCTGGTGATGAAAAACGTCATGTTCGCGGCCTGCTGCGCGACGGCTGCGTCGATCGGTGAAATGGCGAACAAGGAGACGGCGGCGCAGGCAGACAACGTGACCCGGAACAAACTCGACATCGAAACCTCCCACTGTGGTGCGGACGCGGACCGTCCTTATTCCATCCTTGGATCAACACTGGACGCCGCGCCCTATTCCCGCGCGGCCCGGGACAAAACAAAAGGCGCCGCGCGGAGCGCGACGCCTTGATGTCGGATTCGGCGGCAAGGTCAGACCTGCTGGATCGCCGACAATTCCCAGGTTCCGCCCGGACGGCGCGTGAAGGTCCACACCTCGGTCGCCTCGATCTGGGCATCGCTGCCCTCGACCACGCGGCCGGTCGTCCGCTCGATGGTCTTGTCGACCAGCGAGAAGCGCATCGCCACAGTGGCGAAGTCGGTCTGGCCCTCGCGCCACGCCTCGGCGAGATCGCCCTGCAGCAGCTTGACGTCGCTCACCTTGTTGACCACGCCGCGATCGACGTTCTCCTTCAGGTCCTGCGTGAAGTACGACACCATTTCCGGCGTCGCGATGGTGTGCAGCTTGTTGACGTCTTCGTTCGACCACGCGGTCTGGACCTCGCCGAGCAAACGCTCGAACGCCTGATAGTCCTGCTCGGTGATCTCGAGCGGCGGCGCGTTGCTGCCGGCACCGAAGCCGAAGCCGGTGCGCGCATAGGTCTGCGCGCCATTGTCCTGCGGCGGCGCAGCGCCCTGCGCCGCGCTGGCATAGGCCGGCCCGTTGTTGCGGCGCTGCCACCACGACATCGCAAGCCGCACCACGAAATAGATCAGACCGATCTGGAGGATCAGGCCGAGGATCGAGGACAGGCCGCCAAGGCCGCCGAACAGACCACCGCCAAACAGCATGCCGAACAGGCCAGCCCCGAGGAAGCCCGCGGCGAGACCGCCGAGCAGACCCGGACGACTGAAGAAGCCACCGCCGGCCGCACCCGGCCGCGCCGCGTTGTTCATGCCCGGCTGAGTAATGCTACGCTGCATCGGCTGCGCGGCTTTCGGCGCGGTGTTGGTCATCGGCGGCGGCGCGTATGTGCGCGCGCCCCGTGACCCCCAGCTCATGCCGCGACCGGCGCGGGCATCGGCGGACGACACGGCGTAAACCAGCGGAACCGCCAGCGACAGGACGACAGCGAGCGTCTTGACGATGGCGCGGGTGCGCTGCGGAAAATTCATCGATTGTTCCCTCTCCTTCCCCGGCACGGGGCTTGCCTTAAAGATGGGCAAGCGCGGGCGAAAGGAAAGCCTTTCAGGCCATGAAAAGCTGCGGCGCTCAGTCGCGGGCGGATTGAGCATCAAGATATTGCCACTGTTTGCTCAGCCGGCTGCCGCACATATCGAACCGTCGTAGCCCTCATGGTGAGGAGCGCTTTAGCGCCGTCTCGAACCATGATGCCACAACGGCAAAGTATCCCTGTCCTCATCCTTCGAGACGCGCGCGACAGCAGGCGTAGCCTGCGTAAACTTGGCTACGTGGCGCGCTCCTCAGGATGAGGACATGCTGAACCACAGCCCTGTCATGGCCGGGCTTGTCCCGGCCATCCACGCCTTTCCTGCTGCAACACCGCCAAGACGTGGATGGCCGGAATAAATCCGGCCATGACCTGCTGATAGATAATTGCCTGCTTCACTCACCGTTTTGAGTTGGACTCACTCACGACGCCGTCATCGTCTCTTTCACCGCCGCGACAAGCTGGCTGAGGGTGAAGGGCTTGGGCAGGAAATTGAACTGCTGGCCTTCGGGCAAACTCTTTTCGAAGGCGTCCTCGGCATAGCCGGAGACGAAGATGATCCGCAGGTCCGGATTCTTCTGCCGCATCTGCGCCAGCATGGTCGGGCCGTCCATTTCCGGCATCACCACGTCGGATACCACGAGATCGACGCCGTCTTCTTCCTCCTCCAGCAGTTCCACCGCCTCGAGGCCGTTCGCCGCCTCGATCACGGTGTAGCCGCGTGAGCGAAGGCCGCGTGCGTTGAGCGAGCGCAGACCGTCTTCGTCCTCGACCAGCAGGATGGTTCCCTGCCCGGTGAGGTCCGGCGCCTTGGGCTTTTCGGGCGCGAGCGCCGGGGTGTCGCTGGCGACCGGCATCTCGGCCACGGCGTCCTTTTCCTGCATATGCCGCGGCAGGAAGATGCGGAAGGTCGTGCCCTGGTCGGGCACGGAATCCACATAGATGAAGCCGCCGGTCTGCTTGACGATGCCATACACCGTCGAGAGCCCGAGGCCGGTGCCCTTGCCCACTTCCTTGGTCGAGAAGAACGGCTCGAAGATCTTGTCGACGATGTCGGCCGGAATGCCGGTGCCGGTGTCGCTGATCGCGATCGACACGTAGTCGGCGGCAGGCATGCCCTTGTATTGCAGGCGCTCGCTCTCGGCGGCCGGCACGTTGCTGGTCTTGATCACCAGCTTGCCGCCTTCCGGCATGGCGTCGCGGGCGTTGACCGCGAGATTGACGATCACCTGCTCGAACTGGGAGACGTCCACCTTCACCGGCCACAGATCGCGACCGTGGACGAAATCGAGTTTCACCTTCTCGCCGATCAGGCGCTTGAGCAGCATGGTGAGATCGGACAGCGCATCGCCCATGTCGAGCACCTGCGGCCGCAGGGTCTGACGGCGCGAGAACGCCAGCAACTGCCGCACCAGCGTCGCGGCGCGGGTGGCGTTCTGCTTGATCTGCATGATGTCCTGGAACGACGGGTCGGTCGGCTTGTGCGCGTTCAGCAGGAAGTCGTTGGCCATCATGATGGCCGAGAGCACGTTGTTGAAGTCGTGGGCGATGCCGCCGGCAAGCTGCCCCACCGCCTGCATCTTCTGCGACTGCGCCAGATTGGCCTCGAGCGTGCGCTTCTCGGTGGTCTCGAGCAGATAGACGATGGCGACTTCGGCGTCGCGCTCGTCGTGCTCGACGGCGGTGACGAAGAACTGCCCCCAGCGCTCCTTCGGCCCATCGAGCATGGCCTCGACCGGCGGAATGTCGCCCTGCCCGTCGGCGGCCTTGCCGATGATCGACTGCAACTCGGTGCGGTCGCGCTCGCTGACCACGGCGAAGATCGACTTGCTCGCGGTGACGTGCGGCGCAAGGCTCTGGGTCAGCTTGGCGAAGCGTGCATTGGCGCGCACCACCTCGCCCGCTTTGTCCACGGTGGCGATCGCCATCGGCGTATGATCGAAGAAGCGCATGAAGCGCACTTCGGCGGTCCGCTGCGGATCGGAGCGTTCGTCGCGGGCACGGTTGATCACCAGCGTGCGCGAAGCGCCCGGCACGCCGTCGGCGCCGAAGGCGAGCTTGTGATAGAGCCGCGCCGGCATGGTCTTGCCGTTGCGCATCCGCAGATCGACGTCGAACACCTCGGTCTTCACTTCACCGGGCTCGGGCGTGATCGAGGTCAGGAGCGCGGCGCCGTCGCCGGACAGAATATCGCTCAGCTTGAGGCCGCCGGAGCCGATCTCGGCCAGATCCTGATCGAGCCAGTTCGCCAGCGTCGCGTTGATATAGGCGACATCCCCCGCCGGCGTGACGGAGAAGAAGCCGCACGGCGCATGGTCGAGATATTCGATCGCGTGCTGGAGTTCCTGGAAGACGTCTTCCTGACGTTCGCGGTCGCGGGTGATGTCGGCGATCGACCACACCGAATAGCGCGTCTCGCGACGGGTGGTGCCCAACGGGCGCACCCGCATCCGCAGCCAGCGGCCCTGACCGCCATCGGTCGTGACGCGCACTTCCTCCTGCTGCCGCTTGCCTTCGCGCGCGGCCTTGAGCAGGCGGAACACCGCCTCCGACACATCGGGATTGCCGATGAACACCCGCTCCACCGGCCGCACGTCCTGCGCGCTGGTCGCGCCGGTCAATGCGAGATAGGCGGTGTTGGCGTAAACCACGTGACCATGCGGGTCGGTGACGGCGAGGCCGTCGAAGGCATGATCGGCGATCGGACGGGTCACCGGATTTTCCGCGACACGATCGGCGAAACGCACGATCCCGGCGGCGAAAGCAAACAGCGTGAACAGGCCGACCATCGCCAGCAGCGCCAGCAGGCCCATGATGTAAGGCTGCGCCTCGGCGCGGCCCATGGTCATGAAGGCAACCGCGGCGGCAACCAGCACGCCGGCAATCCCCAGCACCAGGACGATGCTGCCGCTGCGCCGGACCGGCTCATGCACGGCGGCAAACGGATCGTGAGCCAGGCGGTCTTGTGCGAGGCGGTCTTGGGCGTGGCGGTCTTGGGCCATTTGGTCCCGGTCGACGGTCATCGAACGTGCGCAACCCAGTTGAGGGCGGTTTGTGCCGCAGGGCCAGCGCCTGCGACTTGCCGGATACGCCCGAAGTCCGGTCCCTGAGTGCCTGAATCGGCCCGCCCTAGGCAAGCACCATATCCACAGGAAGCGCCGATCCGCCTAGCCGCCGAGCCTTCGTTTCAGACGCATGACGTAGCCGATGACTTCGGCCACAGCGTGGTAGTGCTCGGCCGGAATCTCGTCGTCGATTTCCACCGAGGCGTGCAGCGCGCGGGCCAGCGGCACGTTCTCGACAATCGGGACGTTGTTGGCGTTGGCCACTTCCCTGATCTTGAGCGCCATCAGATCCACGCCCTTGGCGACGCAGACCGGCGCCGGCATGCCGCGCTCGTATTTCAGCGCCACCGCGTAGTGGGTCGGGTTGGTGATGACCACCGACGCGGTCGGCACCGCCGCCATCATGCGCTTTTTCATGCGGGCGTGGCGCAGGGCGCGGAGCCGGCCCTTGATATGGGGATCGCCTTCCGATTGCTTGAATTCTTCCTTGATCTCCTCGAGCGACATCTTCTGCCGTTCGAACCACTGCCGGTACTGGAACAGGTAATCCAGCGCCGCCACCACGGCGAGCATGGCGACCACGGTTCCCATCAGTTGCAGCGACAGGCCGCGGGTGATTCCCATCAGCGCCGCCGGATCGATCGTCACCAGCGCGTCGAGGCGGTCGCGCTCGGGCCACAGCACCGCGCACATCACCGCGCCGAGCGCGATCAGCTTGAACAGGCCCTTGAGGAAATTGGCGCCGGCCTGCTTGCCGAACAGGCGCTTCGCGCCGGCGAGCGGCGACAGCTTGCTGAACTTCGGCGTCAGGGGTTCGGTGGACAGCACCGGGCGGTGCTGAATGAGGTTCGAACCGACCGCGGCGATGATCAGCAGCAGCATCGGAATGCCCAGCGCCGACACGAACAGCCATTCGAGCCGGCTCGCCAGCGCGAGAACGCCCGGGCCGTCGACGCGAATCTGATGCGCATTCATCAGCAGGTTACGCATCGGCACTTCGATCGCGGTTCCGATCGAGCCGGAGAATGACGACAGCAGCAGCGTCGAGGCGGCGATCAGGAACCAGGTGTTGACCTCCTGGCTCTTGGCGACGTCACCTTTCTCATGGGCGTCGTCGAGACGCTTCTGCGTCGGGTCCTGTGTTTTGGAGTCCTTGTCGTCGTCGGCCACCGCGCCCTCCCTATCCCGGCGTCAGCTGGTGCAGGACACCGCCGAAATAATCGAGGAAGGCACCCATCATGGTCGCGATGATGACCGCGAGGATCAGGAAGCCGCCGAGAATCGAGAGCGGCACGCCGACGAAATAGACCTGCATCTGGGGCATCAGGCGCGCCAGAATGCCGAGCCCGAGGTTGAAGACGATGCCGAACACGATGAACGGCGCGGACAACTGAATACCGATCTTGAATGCCGTGGTGAAAGCGCGGGTCGCGAGCGCGGCGACGTCGCCGCTGGGCAGGAAAGCCCCCGGCGCGAAGATGTTGTAGCTGTCGTTGAGCGCCGCGATGATCAGATGGTGCATGTCGGTCGCGAACAGCAGCGTCAGGCCGAGCAGCGTCAGGAAGTTGCCGAGCAGCGCGCCCTGCTGGCCCTGCGTCGGATCGACGGAGGTCACGAAGCCGAGGCCGAGTTGCTGCGCGATCACCGATCCCGCCACCTGCAACGCAGCCAGCGTCATCCGCGCCGTCGCGCCCAGCACGACGCCGATGATGATCTCGTGGACCATCATCACCAGCAGCGGGGCCATGGCATTGAGATCGATGTGGTAGGCGGTGCGATGCAGCGGCAGCAGGATCAGCGTCAGCATCAAGGCGATCCCGAGCCGCACCCGGACCGGGATATTGACCTCCCCGAAACCGGGCAGCAGCATCACCATCGCGCCGATGCGGGCGAACACCAGCATGAAGGTGGCGGCGAGCGCCGGCAGGAACGAGATGTCGATGCGCATGATCGACTCATAGTCGCTTATCCGCCGATGATTCGCGACGAAATCCGCATCATCTGGCTGTGAAGCGCGTCCGCCATGAACGGCAGCGCCAGCACCAGCGTAACGAAGATCGCCAGAATCTTCGGAACGAACACCAGCGTCTGCTCCTGGATCTGCGTCAGCGCCTGCACCAGCGAGATCGCCACGCCGACCACGAGGCCGACCAGAAGCAGCGGCAGCGAGACGATCACAATGGTCCAGATCGCATCGCGCGCGACGTCGAGAACTTCAGCACCTGTCATATCAATCCCCTGAACTCGACGCCGATCAGATCGGCATCCGCATGATATCCTCGTAGGACTGGATCACCCGGTCGCGCACCGACACCAGCGTCGAGACCGCGACATCGGTTTCGGCCACCGCCGTCACCACATCCATCACATTGGCCTTGCCGGCGGCCGCCGCGACCGTCTGGGCGTCGGATTTCTTGCCGGCCTCCATGACGCTGCCGACAGCATCCTTGAGCAGGGCCGCGAACGACGGCCCGTTGCCGCTTTCCGATTTTCCGGCGCCTCCCAGCCCTCCGGCCGAATCGAGAATGCGGGAGAGCGAGGCGTAGGCGTTAGCGGCGACCGTAGGCGATGCCATGATTCAATCTCCCGATCAGGCCTTGAGAATGTCGAGGGTGCGCATGATCATCCGGCGCGTCGCGCTGATGATGTTGAGGTTCGCCTCGTAGGACCGCTGCGCCTCGCGCATGTCGGTCATTTCGATGAGCGGATTGACGTTGGGATATTTCACGTTGCCTGCCGCGTCCGCCGCCGGATTGCCTGGCTCATGCTTGATGCGGAAATCCGACGTGTCGGGCTTGATGCGGCCGAGCGAGACCACCCGGGCATCGAGCGCGCGGTCGAGTTCGGAGGAGAACGTCGGCACCTTGCGGCGATAGGGATCGCCACCCGGCGTCTTCGCGGTCGAATCGGCGTTGGCGATGTTTTCGGAGATCACCCGCATGCGGCCGGCCTGCGCGCGCAGCCCGGACGTCGCGATGCTCATCGACCTGAGAAAGTCTCCGGTGTCGCTCATGGCCCTGCCTCCCTATTCCTTGACGTCAGCGCTTGCCGATCGCGGTCTTCAGCAGACCGAGACTGCGGGTGTAGAGCGAGGTGACGGCGGCGTAGTCCATCTGGTTGGCCGAGACCTTCAGCATCTCGTCCTCGAGGTTGACGGCGTTGCCGGCCGGGCGCGTCTCGTAGCCGACACGGTTGTTGGCGGCGAAACTGTCGCTCATGCCCGCCGCCTGAATGTGTCCGGGGCTGGTGCGCGCCATAGCCAGCGACTGGGTCATGCCCGATGTCGTCAGGGTGTCGGGATCGAATTTCGGCGCGACCAGATCGCGCGGCCGGAAATTCGGTGTGTCGGAATTGGCGATGTTCTCGGCCAGCACCCGTTGCCGCTCCTGATGCCACTGCATCTTGGTGCGGAGCATCGACAGCATCGGAAGATCGGCAATCGCCATGGCGGCCTCCATCCCCGGCGCAGTCCGAGGTAGGCAGAATTTGCCGCCTGTATGGTTAACAGAGAGTTAAGAAACGGCCCTCGTTTGCCTCGCAGGCTGCCGGAGCGGGACCGCATGCGTCTTTCGACCCTCGCATGCATCCAAATCCGAGGACTTTCAGCGCCCGCCGGGGAAAAGTGTTTGCGAGGCCGAAAGTGGCTGCAATCAGCACATTTTTGCCATGAAGTGGCCGTTTACCCGGCCGGCGCTCGGGGATTGAGTTCAACAAGCGATTTGGGCTCGGCCGATTCTGGTCTATGAAGACGCGGCGGCATTTTTTGCCGTCAGAATTTAACGGATGGCGCGAAACTTCGATGGTTTTCGCCATTTGTAGTATCTTTTGCGGCCTGTAGTCGCGAATCTTCCGCCGGAACCGGCAACGCTTGACGAGGACTCCGTATGCAACCGCTCTGGTACTTCATCGCCTTCGTGATTGTGGTGGCGCTGATTGGAGCGGCGGCCTGGCTGGTTCGCCGTTTCGCCGGCAACAGCATCGGCGGCTCCGCCGCACGCGGCCGGATGCCCCGCCTCGCCGTCATCGACGCCGCCGCCGTGGATGGCCGCCGCCGGCTGGTGCTGGTGCGCCGTGACAATGTCGAACACCTCCTGATTATCGGCGGCCCGACCGACGTGGTGGTCGAGACCAATATCGTGCGCGGCGCAGCGCCGCGCGATCAGGTCGCTCCCCGCGCGCCCGCGGGCACCGAACTTCCCGGCCGTGTCGCGCCGCTGCCCGACGCCACCAACTGGGGCGCGGACAATGACGCCGGACGCACCGAAACGTTCGAAGCCCCCGAACCGGTCGTTCCCGAGCGGCCCGGCCCGCGCCTGCCTCATCTCGACGAACCGCGCCGCCCTGTCGCGCCTGAGCGTCGCGGCGCCGATCTCGGCGGCCTCGTTCCCGAACCGATGGCGCGCCCCGAGCCTGCGCCCCGCCCCGCCATGCCGCCTCGTCCCGAGCCGCGGCCCGCCGCAGCGCGCACCGAACCGGCCATTCCGCGCCCGCCTCGCGCGCCCGAACTGCCCTCGCGCGGTCCCGCTGCGTTGACCCGTCCGGCGCCGCGCCCGCCCGAACAGCCGATGTCGGCAGCGGATCAGAACCTTGCCGAAATGGCGCAGCGGCTCGAAGCCGCGTTGCGCCGGCCAAGCGCAGGTAGCAGCAGCAGCGAACCGCGCGCGCCGAGCGTCAGCCACGCCGACCGGATCGGCGCGCCGCCGGTCGCGCCAGATGCGCCGGCCAGCCGCCCCGTGTCCGAGACCGACAGCCCGCCCGCGCCGTCCGCGGCCGCGCCTGAGCCTGCACCGCAGAAGTCGAGCTTCGAGAATCTCGAAGACGAAATGGCGAACCTGCTTGGTCGCCCGAAAACCCCGTCGTGAGGCCGGGCAGACATCCGCGTAGAGTTTTATTATTTCTGATACTGGTTGCGACGGGATCGCTGATCGATCCCGCGCTCGCGCAGGATATCAGCATCAACTTCGGCCAGGGCAATGGCGGCGTCACCGAACGCGCCATCCAGCTCATCGCGCTGCTGACGGTGCTGTCGATCGCACCGTCGATCCTGATCATGATGACGTCGTTCACGCGCATCGTGGTCGTGCTGTCCCTGCTGCGCACGGCGCTCGGCACCGCGACCGCGCCGCCGAACTCGGTCATCATCGCGCTCGCGCTGTTTCTGACCGGCTTCGTGATGGGGCCGGTGCTGCAGAAATCCTATGACGACGGCATTCGTCCGCTGGTCGCCAACGAGATCAGTGTCGAGGATGCGTTGCAGCGCGCCTCGGGGCCGCTGCGCGTCTTCATGCAGAAGAACGTGCGCGAGAAGGACCTGAAGCTGTTCATGGACCTGTCGAAGGAGCCGCCGGTCGCTACCCCCGAGGCGATGCCGCTGCGCATTCTGGTGCCCGCCTTCATGATTTCGGAATTGCGTCGCGCGTTCGAGATCGGATTCCTGCTGTTCCTGCCTTTCCTCGTCATCGACCTCGTGGTGGCGTCGGTCCTGATGTCGATGGGCATGATGATGCTGCCGCCGGTGGTGGTGTCGCTGCCGTTCAAGCTGATCTTCTTCGTGCTGGTGGACGGCTGGTCGCTGGTGGCAGGCAGCCTGGTGCAGAGTTACGGCGGGTAGTTGCACGGAAACAGATGTGTCATTGCCGGGCTTGACCCGGCAATCCATCATTCTCAAAAGATTCATCGTTGGTGATGGATGCCCGGTTCAAGCCCGGGCACGACAGTTCCGTATCAAAGAACAGACATTAGCGCTCGGCTTTGACCTGTTGCTTCGTCCCGACAATCGCGGGCAAGGCGCCGGTTGCCTCGGTGTCCACGTTAGCCGGAGCTTTCATGCGCGCGACGGCGTCGGGGAAACGCATCCGCATTTCGCGCAGGAAACCGTCGAGGGTGTCGATCGCGGCGGCCATCTTGGCGATCTTGGCGAAGTCCGCGCTGTCGGCGGAAGCCGGCTTGCTGGCGATCGAGAACGCCGAACGGTCGCTCGCGCTCTCCATCTTCGGCGCGTATTTTTCGCGGAATCGCGCCAGACCGATGGCGTCGTTGGCGAGCGCATAGCCGATGGTGGCGCGGATGATGTCGCTCTTTTCCATATCCGTCAGCGGCTTGAAATCGCGCCAGCGGTCGCCGTAGAGCAGTTCGATCTGCTCGGCGGACTCGCGCCAGCGCCGCGCCGCCCAGTAAATATCCGAACGCAACCGGATCGCCTCGCGCCCGGTCAGGTTCGAGATGATGTCGAGCGCAAGATCGCGCCGGCCGATGTCGCTTTGCGCCCGCGCCTCGAGCAGCAGCCGCTGCTGGCGGAGTTCACCCGCAAGATCGGCGATGCGCGTGGTGCGCAGCGCGGCGATCGCGCGATTCGGCTTGCGGTTCATCAGATAGATGGTGGCGAGGCGCGCCGCGACCTGCGCGCGCGCCGCGCCTTCGAGACGATGATCGATCTGGTATTGCAGCAGCTCGGCGGCCTGATCGAGCAGATCGAACGCGACCAGCCGGTCGGCAAGACGGCGGATCATCTCGTCGCCGCGGCGGCCGATCGGCGCGAGGTCGCGATATTCGTAGAACATCGCCAGCGCCTCGATGGGCGGAAGATCGTCGCCCTTGCTGGTCAGATAGAGTTTGGAAAACAGCGCGGACGCATCGTCCTGCATCGCGCGGGCGATCTCGGAATTCGGCGCGATTCTCGTCACCATGTGCGCCGCCGCGAATGCTTCGCCGTAACGCTCCTTCTCGCCGTAGATGCGCGCAAGCATCTCCAGCGTTTTCATCTCGGACGTGCCGCCACGCCAGGTCACCGACAACGTTTCGAGTTCGCGCAATGCGTCGTCGTCGCTGATTTCCTTGCGCTTCTGAAGCAACGCGATTTCCTGCAGCTTGGCCCTGACCGCAACCGGACGGTCGTCGGACGCAGCCGCCTCGCGGAAATACCCCAGCGCGTCCTTGTCCTGACCGAGCGCGTCGGCAAGGCGTCCGCGCAGCAGAGCGAGCGCCGCCTTCTGCTCCGGCAGGATTCCGACCATGCCAAGCTCGTTGTTGCGCGCGGTCGCTCCCGAATAATCCTTCACTTCGAGCAAGGCGCGCATCGAATCCAGCAGAACGATGCGCTGAAGATCCGTCGGCAGGCCGATAATCACCGGCTCGACGTTCTTGAATTTTTCGCGCGCCTCGGCCCACTTGCCGAGCCGGGCGCTGGCGAGCGCGCGCCAGAGCTGCGATTCCGGGCTGTTGCCGGCCTCGGGCCCGGACAACGCCTTCAGCCCCTCGGCGGGACGCCCCGACAGCGTATCCGCGACCGAGCGCGCGATCAGCGCCGCCTCGCTCTCGACGCCCTTTGATTGCGCCTTGGCGAGATCGAGCACGCCCCTCGCCTCCGGATAGAACCCGCGCGCGAGATAAAACCGCGCCAGCGCCAGATGGGCGAGGACCTGATCGTCGCCGCTGGTGTTGGCGGCGGCGCGGATCAGTTCATCGAGCCGCTGGTTGAAATTGACCTTCTTGTTGTCCTGCCATTCGTTGACGTCGAACGCCGGGCCGACCACCACGGTCGCGCGCTCGGGCACCGCATTCGAAGCCGAAAGGGTCAGACCGCCGGGGCGGCTCAGCGTGACGCTCCCCGCCGACAGCGTGGCAGTGACGTCGTCCGAGTTCGGCTTGACGACGATGCCGTGCACCGATTCCAGCAACGACAGTTCGACGAAGTTCTGGCGGCGCACGAAACCGCGCGCGGGCAGCATCGCGGGAATGACGATCAGTGCATCGCCCGCGCCGGGATCGGTGAAGCGCAGCAGCGGCCCCGGCTTGTCGAGCGCGATGGTGACATTCTCCTTGCCGGGATCGGAGATGTTGCGCGACGCCACCAGCGGCTGTGTCGGGGCCTCGGCCTTGTCGGACAGCGTCAGCACCGGGGTTGCGGCGTCGCCCGTCAGCGACACGAGTTGCGGCCGGTTCAGCCGGATGCGGAGCGCGCGTCCGTTCGGCACGTCAGCGAGTGTCGCGTCGGCCAGCAGCGATCCGCCTTCGTTGCGAACGGCGCTGATGTCGAGCGGCTTGCCGGTCGCGAACACCACCCAGATTGCATCCGCGCGGCGGAATGCGGCAAGCGGGGTGGCCGAACCGAAGGGAAATGTCAGGCGAAACTCCTCGCTGGAGCGCTTGGCTTCGACGACAACGGCATCGCTGGCCGGTTTGGGCGCGGACGCGTGAGCGGCATGAACCGCAGCGGGCGGCATTACCGCAGGCGCGGATGCGTGGGCGGCAGGAGCCGCCGCAGGCGGCATTGCCGCGGGCGCGGCTGGTGCGGCTGGTTCCTCGTGTTTGACCGGCGCAGGCGGCGCCACCGGCGCGGCGTCGGCATGAACCTCCGGCTTTGCAGCCTGCGGCCTGGCGGCCTCGCCCTGCGGCTTGATCGCGATCCTGGCTTCCTTGGCGATGGTCTCCGACGTCGGGGCCGCAGGCTGCGTCGCTACCACGTTTTTCGCCACAGCCGGTTTGGCCTGCCCCGCCGGCAGATTGAACGACGACTTTTGCGCTTTCTCGAAACCGATATCGACGATGTAATTTCGATCCTCGCGGAAGGCGTGGACGTCGACTTCACCGATCAGCGAAATATCCACCGCCGAACTGTCGCCGGATATCTTCTGGTCGATCGACTTGATGTTGTTCGGCGCGGCGACCTTGGCGTCGGCCAGGTCGAAGGTCAGCGGCGAGGAGAACGACAGCGAGAACTTGTCCGCGCTCAGCGACGACGACACCGCGATGCCGTCCGGCAGTTCAAACACGAAACGAACGAAGGTCGGCTGCACCGACGTGCGAACGCGAACCGGCGGCTTCTTCTTGGCCTCATCGGCAGCGCGCTGCAATCGCAAGGCGCGCTCGGCCGCGAGGGCGCGCTCGGACAGTTCGCGAACCACTTCCTGCGGCAAGGGCGGCGGCAGTCCCGACCAGTTCTCCGGCAGAAGGTCGATGAAGACCCGCTCCCCCGCCGTCATCACATTGACGCGCACCTTCTGCGTCAGGGCAAGGCGGATGGCTTCGCCGTCGGGATCGCGGCGGGTCGCGCCGATATAGGACGGCAGCGTGTCGGCGAGTTTGTCGACGGCGACATCGACCGGCTGGTCGAACCGCACCACGAGGATCGAACCCGCGACCACGACGTCGGTTGCGACTTCCTTGTCGAACTTGAGCAGCAGCCGCGCATAGTTGCCGGGCGCGGATAGCGTCGCCTCGCCCTGCACCGGCTCGGCCCGGGACGGCGTCGGCAGAACGAGCGCGGCCGCGAGCAACACCGCACAGGCCCATTGCGCCACGCGCCGGCCGGCGGCGCGCGCGGCGCCGCTAACCTGCGGCCCAAGCCCGCCGGCAGTGCTGGCATCAGAGGCGGCCATGCTGGCCATCGTGACTGTCTCTCGGCTTACGGTTTCGGCTTACTGTTTCGACCTGCCGGTTGCGGCTTGCGCCTGTGGACCTAATCTAGATTTCGCCGTTTAAGGAGCTGTTAATCATGCGACTGACGCTCCGTTGATCAGCATTTGCGGAAACGCCTGGCGAAGCGAAACGCGGACGCTGGAAACGGACCACTAGTTGCTGCCGACCGGCCTGCCCTCGATTTTCGGCAGTTCGGACGATGCGGATATCTTGTCGCCGCTGGCGCGGCGCGCCAGTTCGACCGTCAGCCGCTCGGCCACTTCCGGTTTCATCTGCCCGAGGATGTCGGACATCTTGCGCGGATTGATCTGCGAGGCGATTTCGTAGAGCACCGGCAGTTCGAGGCGATCGAACACCCGCGCGGCATCCTTCGGCTTCATCGCCTCGTACATCGTGATGATGCCCTTGAAGCGCGCGGCCTCGGCTTCCTTCTTCTGCTCGGTGGCGGCGCCGATGCGCGCCTCGACGGCTTTCAGTTCCGCTGTCTTGCCCTCGATCCGCTTCTCGGCGGACTTGATGAGGCTTTCGCGAATATCGATTTCCCGCGCCCGCGCCTCAAGCTCCTGACGGCGCGACTGCAGCCGCTCAAGAACGGCGCGCTCGGATGCCGTCACCGGGCGATTGGGATCGGGATAGATCACCTGCCCGTCGGGCTGCGGCGGCTCCTCGGCCTTCGCTTCCTTGGTTTCGGGTTTCTCTTCCTTCTTCGCGCTCACCGAGCCGGTGACGTCCGACATATCGACCGCCGGACGGCCGGTCGGGAAGCCGAGATTTTCCTGCGCCCACGACGTCTTGGGCGGCGGCGTCTCGGTCAGGATATATCCGCCATCCAGAAGCAGACCGGCGACCTTGAGCACGACCAGGCACGAGATCGCGATCAAGACCGTCGGAATGATCCGGAATTCACGGATGAACTTCATGCTGCGAGACCGGCCCGCCGACGTTCGGAGAAGGCCTGAGCGGCGGCGACCAGCGCGCGCGCGTCAGGCGCTCTGGGTGCGGGCGCAGGCTCCGGAGCGGCGGCGGTTGCCGCCGCCGGCCGCGCCGCAGCCATCGCGATCTGCGACAGGCGCTTGAGGATTTCGTCGCCGATCAGGATCTGGCGGCCCAGCTTTTCGGTCAGTTCGGTCGCGCTCGCAAGCTGCGAACCGAGGTTGGCGTCGCATTCGCGGACCGTGACCTTAAGGCCGCCGATCGCGCGCTCCGCGATTTCGGTCGCCGTGATCAGCTCCGAGATCGTCGCCTTGAGCGAATGCTCGTCGGACCTCAGCGCCTTGAGGCGGCGGTTGAGGACCATGCAATACCAGATCGTGAACAGCAGCAGCACCGCCACCATACTCTCGATCATGAATCCGAATGAGTGACTCATTATTGTGCCTCCATCATTTTTGTCTGTTCGTCCGCCTTCTCGAACATCGCAAACGTGGTGTGCGGTTTGCGCAGCGGTTTGGCGACGCGGATCGCGACCTTGTCGCCGACCCGGCCCATCCGCCCTTCGCTCAGGGTGACGTCGCCGCAACGCACCGACACCAGCGCGTCGGGACGAATGTTTAGCGGCAACGTGTCACCGACCTTCAGGCTCATCAGCTGCTTCAGCGGAATGTTGGCTTCATAGAGCACGGCATCGACTTCCATCGACGCCTTGGCGATCTCGGTGGCGAGATGGCCCTCCCAGATCGGATCGCGGCCGAACTTTTCGCCCATGAACATCTGCAACAGCACGTTGCGGATCGGCTCGATGGTGGCGTAGGGCAGCAGCAGTTCGACATTGCCGCCGCGATCTTCCATGTCGATGCGCAGGCGCACAAGAATGGCGGCGTTGGCGGGGCGGCTGATCGCGGCGAAACGCGGATTGGTTTCGAGACGGTCGATGCTGAACGTCACCGGCGACAGCGGCCGGAATGCCTGTTCGGCATCCGCGAGCACGACTTCGACGAGACGCTTGACCAGATTGGTCTCGATCGTGGTGTAGGGCCGGCCCTCGATACGCAGCGACGTCACGCCGCGCCGGCCGCCGAGCAGCACGTCGATCATCGAATAGATCAGGCTGGAATCGACGGTGAACAGCCCGAAGTTTTCCCACTCCTCGGCCTTGAACACGGTCAGAACGCAAGGCAGCGGGATCGAGTTGAGATAGTCGGCGAAGCGCACCGAGGTGATGCGGTCGAGCGAGACTTCGACGTTGTCGGAGGTGAAGTTGCGCAGGCTGGTCGTCATCAGCCGCACCAGGCGGTCGAACACGATTTCGAGCATCGGCAGACGCTCGTAGGACACCATCGCGGAATCGATGATCGCGCGGATGCCCGAATTGTCCTCGACGTTGACTTCGCCGTCACTAAAACCGAGCAGGTTGTCGATTTCTTCCTGCGACAGCACGCGCTCGCCGCTGGCCTTCGCCGTGCCGAGACCGCGACCACCATCGTCGACCATGGCGGCCCATTGTTCGGCCATGGTCTCGGTCAGTTCGTTGGAGGCGGCTTCAGCCGCAGCCTGATCCGGATCCTCGGAATCGAGCGCGCCTTCCCACTGGGCGGCTAGCGCATCTTGATCGACATCATCGCCGGGAGCCATCTCTCACTTCCATTCCGTCACTGGACGATGATTTCCTTGAACAGCACGGCGTTCACCTGGCTCGGCGAGATCGCCGCGTTGACGCGCCGCGTCAGCTCTTCCTTCAGCCGGAACAGCCCGATCGAACCGTTGAGGTCGCTGGGCCGCAACTCGCGCAGATAGGTCTGGAACAGATCGGTGACGCGCGGCATCGACGGCTTGATGGCCTCGACCAGATGCTGGTCCTTGACCTCAAGCGTGACCTTGACCTTGAGATACTGGATGCGCTCGCCCGGCATGTTGGCGAGGTTGACCAGAATATCGGGCACATCGAGGAAGACCGGCGGCTTCGGCGGCTCGGCTTCGGCGTGCTTCTCGCCATGGCCGCGCAGGAAGAAGAACCAGCCCCCGCCGCCGACGGCGCCGAGCAGCAGCACCGCAGCCGCGACCATAATAATGAGTTTGCGCTTGCCCTTCGGCGGCGCGGCTTCGCCCTCTTCGGCAACCGCGCCTTCTGTCTGATCGTCGTCTGCCATCGCCCTGCCCGCACGGGTATGGGTTGGCTCGATGCTGCCGAACTGGCTGAAAACTACGCGAAACCAATGCCGCCGGCGCCCCAAGCGCCCTCTTTGCCCACGCTAGGTCGCAATGGTTAACGAAAACTTTCTTTTCGTCCCGAAGTGGGAAAATTTTGCCGGGGCAACATGGTCAACAAGACCTTTCTGCCGCCCTGCCGCCGTCGCCGAAACTATCTATCACATTGAAATCATGCGACTTTCATTGTTGGCACGCTCCTCGCATTAACCATACCGAACCGCGCGGCTTGGGAGAGCCAGACGGTTCAGGCGAACCGAGGCGGTCTTGGGAGAGGCAGCCGCGGTTCTTCAGGGGAGAACTGACGATGGAGAATACCCTTCTCGTCGCACTGTCGCGCCAGATGTCGCTTGAGCGGCAGATCGACGTTATCGCCAACAACGTGGCGAACGTGAACACGGCCGGCTTCAAGGCCGACAAGTCGCTGTTCGAGGAATTCCTGCGGACCGGCGCGCGCGAAGACAATTTCCAGGCCGCCGACCGTCGCGTCTCCTTCGTGCAGGACCGCGCGACCTTCCACGATTTCGCGCAGGGCGCGATCGACAAGACCGGCAATCCGCTCGACGTCGCCGTCAACGGCAACGGCTTCCTCGCGGTGCAGACCCCGGGCGGCGAACGCTACACCCGCGACGGCGCGCTGCAGATCAATTCGCAGGGCCAGCTCGTCACCACCGGCGGCCAGATCGTGCTCGGCACCAACGGCCCCATCGTGTTCCAGCCGACCGACCGCAACATCGTGATCTCGAACGACGGCACCGTGACCGTGCAGGAAGGCACCATCACCCAGGCCGACTCCATTCGCGGCCGGCTGAAGATCGTCAAGTTCGACAGCCCGCAGCGGCTGGTGAAGGAAGGCGCCAATCTCTATTCGGCCCCGGCCGGCGTGATCGCGCAGGCCGACACCGCCTCGCGCGTCAACCAGGGTTTCATCGAACGCTCCAACGTCAGCGCCGTCACCGAGATGAGCCGCATGATGATGGTGATGCGCACCTACCAGCAGGTCTCATCGCTGATGCAGCAGCAGAGCGACCTGCGCAAGACCGCCATTCAAACACTTGCCGACGTTCCGGCCTGAGGAGACTGACCGATGCGCGCACTTTACACCGCAGCGACCGGCATGGCCGCCCAGGAACTCAACGTTCAGGTGATCTCGAACAACATCGCGAACATGCGCACCACCGGCTACAAGAAGCAGCGGGCGCAGTTTCAGGACCTGATCTACGAACACGTCCAGCGCGTCGGCGCGCAGGCCTCCGACCAGGGCACCATCCTGCCGGTCGGCATCGATCTCGGCGGCGGCGTCAAGACCGCCGGCACGCCGCGCCAGATGACGCAGGGCACCCTGCTGCCGACCGGCAACGATCTCGACGTCGCGATCCGTGGCGAGGGTTTCTTCAAGATCCAGATGACCGACGGCACGTACACCTATACGCGCGACGGCTCGTTCACGACCGACGGCACCGGGCGCATCGTCACGCCGCAGGGCAATCTGGTGCAGCCGACCATCACCATTCCGCAGAATGCGTCCGGCCTCACCATCAACGCACAGGGCCAGGTGTCGGTGACGCTGCCGGGCACCACCACGCCGACGGTGATCGGCCAGATCGGCCTCACCCGCTTCATCAACAAGGCCGGCCTGCAGCCGATCGGCGACAACCTGTTCACCGATACGCCGGCGTCCGGCCCGCCGCAGGACGGCCTCGCCAACGCCGACGGCTTCGGCGACATGCAGCAGCGCAACCTCGAGCAGGCCAACGTCGAAGTGGTGTCGGAAATCTCCGACCTGATCGCCGCGCAACGCGCCTACGAAATGAACGCCAAGGTCATCAGCGCCGCCGACCAGATGCTGCAATCCACCACCGGCATGTTCCGCTGAGGCGCAACCGCATCACGAGATTGATCATGACCATCCGCCCGCTCCTCATCGCCCTCACCCTCCTCGCCGCAGGCAGCCCTGCCCTGGCGCAGGAAGCCCGCGACCGCGCCGCGACGCCGGTGCTGCGCGCCCATGTCAGCGTCAGCAGCGACATCGTGCGGATCGGCGATCTTGTCGAGAACGCGGGCGCCGCCGCGCAGATCGCGGTCTATCGCGCGCCGGATCTCGGCACCACCGGATCGGTGCCGGTCGCCCAGATCATCGAAAGCCTGCGCGCGCATGACGTCATCGGCGTCGATACCCATGATCTTCACGACGTGTCGGTGACCCGGCTGTCGCGCGTGCTGACCCACAAGGACATCGAACATCAGGTGGCCCGCGCGCTGGAACACCGCAGCGGCCTTGGCGACGCTGCCGATCTTTCCGTCACCTTCGACCGCTCGTTCGGCGATCTGCAACTCGACGCCGCCAACAGCGGCGACCTGAAAACACAGATGGTCCGTTTCGACCCCCGCAACGGCCGCTTCGACGTCACGTTCGAGATCGCCGGCGCGGCATCGGCTCCGAGCCGCATGCGGCTGACCGGCGTTGCGGTCGAAACCGTCGAAGCGATGGTGCTGACCCGCAGCATCGACCGCAGCGAAATTATCAAGGCCTCCGACATCGTTCTGGAGCGTCGCCCCAAAGCCGAAGTCGGCAATGCGCCCGCGAGCCACGATCAGAGCATCGGCATGCAGGCGCGCCGCGCCATGCGCGCCGGTCAGGCGCTCAAGATCACCGACCTGACCAAGCCCGATCTCGTGACACGTGATCAGAGTGTCACCCTGATCTATCAGGTGCCGGGCATCTATCTCACCGGCCGCGGCAAGGCGCTCGAGGCCGGCACCGAGGGCGACACCATCAACGTCACCAGCCTGCAATCCAAGCGCATCGTGCAGGGCCGCGTCGTCGGACCGGGTCAGGTCGCGATCATGGTCGCCCGGCCGCAGATCACCGCATCGCTCGCTTCAACCGATAACACTTCGTCCATCAGCGTCGCCGGCAACAGCAAAGTCGAGTAACCCTCATGTCCCGTAAGCTCATGTCTCCGGCCTGCATCGTCAACCGCGTCGTTCTTCTCGGCAGCCTGCTCGCCATCGGCGCGCTCGGCGGCGGATGCTCGGCGGTCGACCGCCACGCGGCGATCGGCGAAACGCCCAAGCTGTCGGCCATCGACAATCCGACCACGCAGGCCGGTTACAAGCCGGTGTCGATGCCGATGCCCGCGCCGATAGCCGCGTCCTACAATCCGAACTCGCTGTGGCGAAACGGCTCGCGCGCGTTCTTCAAGGATCAGCGCGCCCACCAGATCGGCGACATTCTCACGGTGACGGTCAATTTCACCGACAAGGCGGCGATCGCCAACGAGACCCAGCGCAGCCGCAGCAGCTCGGAAGATTCGGGCATCACCAACCTGTTCGGCGCGAACAAGGTGCCGATCATCGGGTCCCCTGTTCCCGGCAAGCTGCTGACCACCGATTCCACCGCCAGCACCGACGGCAAGGGTTCGGTCAATCGTCAGGAAGCGCTGCAGACCAACGTCGCCGCCGTCGTCACGCAGGTTCTGCCCAACGGAAACCTTGTGGTGGAAGGCAAGCAGGAAATCCGCGTCAACTACGAGATCCGCGAACTGATCGTCGCGGGCATCGTGCGGCCGGAAGACATCCAGAGCGACAACACCATCGACTCCAGCAAGATCGCGCAGGCCCGCATCGCCTACGGCGGCCGCGGTCAGATCACCGACGTGCAGCAGCCGCGTTACGGACAGCAGGTGATGGACGTGCTGTTGCCCTTCTGATCGCAGGGGCGCGTTCTCCCCGCGCCGCTGTCTCCCCGAGCTCCCACGCCGATCCGCGAACCTAGGCGCGGAAAGGCGTAAACGATGCGGCCTTCGCTAGCTCCCCTGGCGAAGGCCGCAGTCGTTTGAATACGCGCGGAGCCAGAACACCTACCCCAGCCGCTCCGCCACCATGCGCCCGATCGCGGCGAACACCTGCTCGTGCTGCGCGGCGTTCGGCTTGCCGCCTTGCGTGTAAACGGCGACCACGATCGGCGCATCGGGCTTGGCCCATGCGACCGCGATGTCGCTCACCGCGTCCTTGCCGTTGTTGCCGGTCTTGTCCCCGATCCGCCAGTCCTTGGGCAAGCCGCCGCGCAGGCGCTTTGCGCCGGTCTTGCAGTTCACCATCCAGTCCGTGAGTTGATCGCGCGAGGACGGCGACAATGCCTCGCCGAGCACGAGGCGTTTGAGGTTGCCGGTCATCGCATGCGGGGTCGTGGTGTCGTGCGGATCGCCCGGCGGCGAACGGTTGAGTTCGGGTTCGTAATGATCGAGGCGCGAGGTCTTGTCGCCGAGCGAACGCCAGAACGCGGTCAGTTTCGCAGGACCGCCGATGCGTTTCAGCAGCAGGTTGGCGCAGGTGTTGTCGCTGAGTTCGACCGCGCCCTTGCACAGATCGGAAATCGACAGCGCGCCGTTGGCGAGATTCTCCTTGGCCACCGGCGCGTAGTCCAGAATGTCCTTCTGGCTGTACGAGATCATCTCGTCGAGCTTGTCCTCGCCGCGATCGATGCGCGCCAGCGCGCAGGCCGCGACCGAGGCCTTGAACGTGCTGCACATCACGAAACGCTCGTCCGCGCGCCACGCGAATTTGGCGCCGGACTTTACGTTTTCGGCGTAGACCCCGATTTTTCCACCGCTCGCGCGCTCATAATCCTTGAGGACAGATGGCGCCTGTTCGGCAACAGCAGGCCACACCGCCAAAGCGGGCATGGCGGCGAGCAACGTACGTCGATTGATGATCATGGGCATTCCTGAAGCTGGATGGTGCATCCAGCTTCAGCAGGCATTCACGACGGGACTAAGGCAGTCCCGTTATTCGTCGCGATAAACCTTCTCGCGCTTCTCGTGACGCTCCTGCGCCTCGATCGACAGCGTCGCGATCGGACGGGCTTCGAGCCGCTTCAGCGAAATCGGCTCGCCGGTCTCTTCGCAATAACCGTAGGTATTGTCTTCGATGCGCTGGATCGCGGCGTCGATCTTGGAGATCAGCTTGCGCTGCCGATCCCTTGCGCGCAGTTCGATGGCGCGATCCGTTTCCGAGGAGGCCCGGTCCGCGAGGTCCGGGTGATTGACGTTTTCTTCCTGCAATTGCTGGAGCGTCGTCTTCGCTTCGCGAAGGATCTCCTCTTTCCAGGCGAGCAGCTTGGCGCGGAAATATTCGCGCTGCCGCTCGTTCATAAAGGGCTCCTTCTCTGAAGGCTTGTAGCTCTTTACTTTTTCCAACACCGATCTCTCGTCGTGCAAAGTAGCCGGAACGGCCCCGGCTGCGGAGGCGCTTTATATAGCGACGTTCTGTGACAAACAATATCGGGAAACAGGCCCGGCGCGGCCCGCCAGATGTCGTGGTTCGGGCTCATCGAGCCCGTTTTCCCCAAAAACCGCTGCGGGAACCGGCCGGCGGCCTTATTGGCCGGCCTTCGCCAGTTCGACTTCGACCCGCAATTCGATCTCGGCCAGCACCTGGTCGAGCCCGGCGTCGCCGGACGACGATTTGAGGTCGGCGGCCGCAGTGCGCAGCCGCGCGACCGTGGAGGAATCGAGGGAGCCTGCCAGCAGGCCGATCTTCAGGTCATCGAGCACATCGAGGGCGGTCCGGCCCCGCGTAATGGATCGCTTGCGCCGTTCCACCGGGTCTTCTTCCACGCCCTGCATGGCGAGCAGCGCGTCGATACCGCCCGCGGCCCGTGGCGCGGCCGCCGGCCGGTTCTCCGCCACCGTGGTGGTTTCGCCTAGCGAAAAGGTCGTGGAACCGGAACGCCGGGCGTTTGAGGCCGGCGTGCCGACGGGAATGCCATGGGATCCATAAATGCGCATCGTCATGCCTCACGGCAGGGTTTTCAGGCCGGACCCGATTCGCAATGACCCACGCGGGAATCAGCCGCCTCCACCTGCCGGGCCAACCTCGCTCCCTTATGGTTAACGGAACGTAAACAACCCGGCAAAAACTGCCGCCACGGCAAGTTCGCCTTGTGCCGGGATCCGGCGCGGAGCCTCGGGATCACAAAATATGCGAATAAATCCAACGCGATGTCGGCTTGCGCCCGTTGGCACGGACCTCGCATGGTTAATGGCGGCCTAACCTCATGGGGAGCATGGGGTAGCGGGCCACAACGACCTCAGCGGGGAGCAGAGGATGTTTCGGGTTTTACGAGCAGCCGGATTGGCCGCCATTGCGCTGGCGCTGGCATGCACATCGGCAAGCGCCACATCGCGGATCAAGGATCTCGCGAATATCGAGGGCGTGCGCCAGAATCAGCTCATCGGCTACGGCCTGGTGGTCGGCCTCAACGGAACCGGCGACACCCTCAACAACATCCCCTTCACCAAGCAGTCGTTGCAGGCGATGCTCGAACGCATGGGCGTCAACATCCGCGGCGCCACCATCCGCACCGGCAACGTCGCCGCGGTGATGGTGACCGGCAACCTGCCCCCGTTCGGCACCCAGGGCACGCGGATGGATGTCACCGTGTCCGCGCTCGGCGACGCCAAGAGTCTTCAGGGCGGCACCCTGCTTGTCACCCCCCTGCTCGGCGCCGACGGCAACGTCTACGCCGTCGCGCAAGGTTCGCTGGCAATCGGCGGTTTCTCGGCCGAAGGCGCGGCGGCCAGCGTGACCAAGGGCGTGCCGACCGTCGGGCGCATCGCCAACGGCGCGATCATCGAGCGCGAAATCGAGTTCGCGCTCAACCGCCTGCCCAACGTGCGGCTGGCGCTGCGCAACCCGGACTTCACCACCGCCAAGCGGATTGCCGCCGCCATCAATGACTATCTCGGCGGCCCGAAGGCCGAGCCGATCGATCCTGCCACCGTGCAACTGACGATCGCGCCGAAATCGAACCAGAACGTCGTCGAACTCCTGACCGAGATCGAGCAATTGCAGGTCGAGCCCGATCAGATCGCCAAGATCGTGATCGACGAACGCTCCGGCATCATCGTTCTCGGGCGCGATGTGCGCGTGAACACCGTGGCGGTGGCGCAAGGCAACCTCACCGTCTCGATTTCCGAAAGCCCGCAGGTCAGCCAGCCCGCGCCGCTGTCGCGCGGACGCACCGTTGTCACGCCCAACACACGGGTCGGCGTCAGCGAGGACGGCAAGAAGCTCGCGCTGGTCAAGAACGGCGTCTCGCTCCAGCAACTCGTGGACGGCCTCAATGGCCTCGGCATCGGTCCGCGCGATCTGATCGGCATCCTGCAGGCCATCAAGGCCGCAGGCGCGATCCAGGCCGACATCGAGGTGATGTGATGTCGATGATCCCGCTTCCCACCGGCGCACCGACGATCAACGGCCGTCGCGACATCCTCCTCGAAGACGCGCTGACCAAGACCTCGCCGGCCGTTCAGGCCAAAGCGAAAGCGCAGGCGCAGGATTTCGAGGCCGTGTTCCTCAATTCGATGTTCTCGCAGATGACCGACGGCATCAAAGGCGAAGGCCCGTTCGGCAACACGCCGGGCACCGGCGTCTGGCGCTCGATGATGACCGAGGAATATTCCAAGTCGTTCGCCAAAACCGGCGGCGTCGGCATCGCCAGCGACGTTTACCGAACGCTCATTCTTCAGCAGGCAAATCGGTCCAACTAAAAGAACCGGAGCAACACGTCATGACCTCATCCCCCCAAACGGCCAGAACAGCGCCGCCAGCGGCGCCGGTGTCGTCGCCCTCCGAGGCGCGACGGCTGGCCGAAGGCCTGGTGGATGTGATGAGCGCGCTGCTCGGGATCATCGAACAGGAAACCGAACTGGTGCGCGCCGGCAGCGTGCGCGACGCCATGGCGCTGGAAACCCGCAAGTCGGAAGCCTCGCAGCGTTACATGACCGCGATCACGCAGCTCAAGGACAACAGCGAATACCTGAAGACCTCGACGCCGGAACTGCTGACGGCGCTGCATCGCCATCACGACGTCTTCCGCGCGATGCTGCAAATGAATCTCACCGTGCTCGCGACTGCTCACGCCGTGTCGGAAGGCCTCGTTCGCGGCGTCAACAACGAGGTTCAGCGCAAGAACCTTCCGCAAGGCTACACCGCCGCCGGTCAGCGCACCCAGCCGACGCCGCGACAGGCTGCTCCCCTCACCGTCAGCCGCGTGCTGTAACGGCCGAGGCCATCTCGCACGCCGCGCATCGGGTGCGCCTGACGTCACGCCGTCGCGTTATGCAGCCAGAGACGCCTCTCATTTGATTTGAGTTTGTTTTCACCTGTCCGCTGCATGGCGCCATGCGGCGGACACATCGTATTTGACTCAAATTGCGATGCCCGCGTCAGCACGAGATTTAGAAACCACCTGCCATAAAGGTTCCCGGAGAGGGTTGGGATTTGACTCAAGGGAGGCCAGGAGGCTGCCATGGGTACGGATTTCAACATCAGACCGATCGGGGCATCGGTCGCGACGGCTATTGCGGGGCCTGTGGCTGACGCAACGAAGACGGCTGTCCGGACCGAACTGCCGCCGGACAAGACGGTCAATGCAAGCGATGCGGTGGTGCCGGCGCGCAACGATCCGCAGGGCGATCCCACGCGCCTGTCGAACCAGATCGTAATCGATCGTGCCGCCGCCGAGGTGGTCTATCGCGTCGTCGATAACCGGACCAGTCTGGTCGTCCGCCAGTTTCCGGACGAGGCGCGGCTGCGCGCGCGGGCCTATCTGCGGGCACAGGATCTTGCGAAACAGGACGGCACCAGCCGCAACACCGACCGCGAGGTCTAGGTCACCGTACGATCAGGATTGCTTGGCGTAGGCCGTTTCCATCGACTGCGCGCCGGTGGCGTGATTCGTCATCACGGTCTTGATCTGCGCCGTGCCAGCCTTGGTCAGCGTGAACTTCGAGTCGCCGAACTTGAACGAGTTGTCCTTGATCAGAACGTCCTGGTACTTCACCGTCGCTCCGCTCTGGTAGCGGACCTTGGCGCGAAAGCCGATGACGTTCGAGACCTGCACCGTGAATTTGGTGTTGTCGGCGTAAGCGCCGCTCCAGGTCCCCTGATACAGGTCGGCATCGACCGGGACGTAAGGCGTACGCGAATAATTGACGTTGGAGCCAGCCGCCACATAACCCGACTGGAGGATGCTGTAGATGTCACCCATCCGCGCTCTCCCGCTTCGTGTTACGCGCGCCCCGCCAGACCCGCTGCCAGATTGCAGTTGATGTCGATCAGCGACTTCAGCTTCTCCGGCTTGGGATCGAGCTGAAGCTCCATCGTCTGGGTCATGACGAAGGTGCCGATATTGGCGATGTTCTGACGGATCTCCACGGTCTGCGGATTCTCGTCGCTCGTCACCGCGCTGAGCAGGATCGACCACAGCTTGCGATTGAACAGCAGCGCGGCCTCGAAGTCCGCATCCGGAAGGTCCCAGTTGGACATCGCGTGCTGCAGCTTCTTCGCCGCCTTCAACAGCGCCTGCGCTTCGATTTCACGGGGGGATGCGGTGGTTTGGGCGACGCGAGCATAGGCCTGAGCAGCATTAGACATTCGTCACCTCAACAACTCCTCTTCCCGCTTAATCAGTTTCCTGATTTCCCGTAATGCCTTGTAAAGAGATCCGTTTAAAATATGGTTACTTGCGGTCTCAATTGTGTCTCGAAAACTCGGCACTGCTTCGAGCAAATCTTTCACGAAGCTCATGTAGAGCTCCTGATAGTTCGGGATGTCGTTCTCCAGATACATCATCTGTACGCAGAGATAGAGACGCTTGACCGGCGTGTTGGCGGTCTCCGCGGTCAGAATGTCCTTCTCGCGCAGGATCGGCGTATCGCCGTCGATCAGAAACGACGCGCGCGAATCCGAATTGGTGATCACGCTCTGGCCGATGATGATCCGCTCGTGCGGTTTCAGTTCAACTCGGAGGGGCATACTGTCTCCTGACATCGTTCAATCGAAACATGGCGCGATGAATTTCGCCGCCGGTTCCAATCATGGATGCCCTCGCTTTACGGCAAAAAGCGGCAGAGATCGATGACTCCGCCGCCTTTCGTTACGCGCCCGCCTGATTACTGAAGAAGCTTCAGAACGCTCTGCTGCGACTGGTTGGCCAGCGCCAGCGCGGACACCGCGATCGACTGGCGGGTCGACAGCGCCTGGCTGTTGGCCGCTTCCTCGTTGGTGTCGGCGATCGTCAGGTTGGTCGAACCGGTCTGCAGCACGTTGATCAGATTCTTCGAAAAATCCTGGCGAATCTGAACGATCGACAGGTTCGAGCCGAGGCGCGACGCCTGCGAGCGCAGCATGCTGCCGGCCGTGTTCAGCGAATTGAGCACGATGTTGGTCGCCGCGTTGTCGATGAAGTCGACGCCCTTCATGAGCTGGCCGAGGCCGAGACCAGCCGGATCGAGCGCGGTGCCGGTGATGTTGAGCTGCGACGTGCCGGTTTCGTTGAACACCAGATTGAGCTGGTCGCCGTTCAGCAGGTTGACGCCGTTGAACGACGCGTCCTGCGCGGTGGTCCGGATCTGGGCGATGATGTTGTTGAACTGATCCACCAGGCCGGCGCGCGTTGACTGCGAATCCGGATTGGCGACGCTGTTGGTGACGGTGACGCCGGAGAACGGATTGCCGGGATTGGTCGCGGACCCCGAGATCGCGCCGATGTTGGCCGACGCCGCGTCGTTGATGGTCGTCAGGGTGATCTTGCCGGCGGTGCTGATGCTGGCCTGCAGGTTGTTCTTCAGCAGTTCGGCATTGAGTTCATCCAGCGTGGAAATTTCGCCGGTGCCGGTGCCGAAGGTGATGTGGGTCGCGGTCAGCGAATTGCCGGTCGCGGCGATGTCGAGCGTCAGGCCCTGCAGGCCGGACGTCGCCGCGGTGCTCTTCGGCGTGGTGCCGGCGGACAGGCCGAGCTTGGCGAGGCCCGAACCGGAGATCACGAGATCGGTGGTGGTGCTGGCGACCAGCGTGGCGCGGCCGTTGACGACGCCGGATCCGGTGCCGCCGCTGTAGGCGTCGATGGCGTTGAGCACGTCCTGCACGGTGCTGGTCGTGATGTCGATCGACAAGTTGCCGGCCGCCGCGGTGCCGGTGTTGCCGGCGCCGGAGTTGAACGAGATGGTCTGGCCGTTGACGACGATGGTGTCGGCGGTGGTGAACGCCGACGTCAGCGAGTCGGTGCCGGTGGCGCCGGTCAGCGTGGTCGCACCGGTGATCTGCGCGCCCGGGATCGGCGTCGATGCGCGGGTCACGGTTTCCGCGGTCAGGCCGAGCTTGGCAAGGCCGCTGCCGCTGGTGGTGAGGTCGGCGGTGGTGCCGGTCGACAGCGTGATCGCGCCGGTGGTCGGATTGACGGTCGAGGTGCCGCCCGAGATCGTGTTGATGGCGTTGAGGACGTCCTGCACCGTGCCGACGGTGACGTCGATCGACAGTGTGCCCGCGGCGGCCGAGCCCGTGGTGCCCGAACCGGAATTGAACGAGATCGCGATGCCGTTGACGGTGATCGTGTCGGCGGCGGTGAATCCGGCGGCCAGTGCATCGGACGTCGGCGATGCGGCGCCTGCGAGCTTGGTCGCGCCGGTGATCGGCGCCGGGGTCGTGGCGGCGTTGGTGCGGGCGTAGGTGTTGGCGGTCAGACCCAGCGCGCCAAGGCCGGTGCCGCTGATGTCGAGGTCGGCGGCGGTGCTGCCGTTGAGGGTGATCGCGCCGGTGCCGTCGATCGACGACGATCCGCCGGAGATCGCATCGATGGCGTCGAGCACGTCCTGCACCGTGCCGGTTGTGACGTCGATCGACAGCGTGCCCGCCGTCGCCGAACCCGTGGTGCCCGAGCCGGAGTTGAACGCAATCGTGAGGCCGTTGACGGTGATCGTGTCGGCGGCGGTGAGTGGCGTGTTCAGGCCGCCGACGCCGGACAGCGCGGTCGAACCGTTGGTCGCGATCGGGGCAGCCGAGTCGTCGGTGACCGCCGAGCCTGTCGTGGTGGCCGCGACATAGGCGCCGAGGTGGTTATTGTTCTGCGCCGTGCCGGGCGTACCCGCCACCGCCGAGTAGGACACGGTGACATTGTTGGTCAGCGAGGTGCCGGCCACGGTGCTCGAGGCGCCGCCCGAGGTCGCCAGCAGGTTGCTCGCGGTCGCTCCGGGGATGGCGGTCGAAACCGCGGTGGATTTGGTGTAGCCGACGTTGGTCTGGAGGGCCTGGTTGGCCACCGACTTGGCGCTGTCCACCAGCTTCTGCAGCGAGGTGATGCCGGTGTTCGCGGCCTGCAGCACCTGCACACCGTTGCCGATGCCGTCGAGCAGGTTGTTGATGTCGCTGGCGCGGCTGTCGAGAGCTGCGGCCGTGAAGTAGTTGGTCGGATTATCGAGCGCGCTGTTGACCTTCTTGCCGGTCGCGAGCCGGTTCTGGGTGGTGGCCAGCAATTCCGCGGTTGACTGAAGCGACAGCAGGTTCTGGCGGACTGATGCCGAAAGAACGATGTCGGACATGTCGATATACCTTCCTGATTATCCGCGCCTGCCGGTGATTCGACGGCAAAACGCACCTTGGAGACCGTTTTCTTCTCCAATGCGTAGAAGGTTCCGCTTAAAGTATGGTTAACAGGGTCCTAAATTTGATGCTTAACCGCGGGTTAAAAGCTTTTCCTGAAGTTGAGCGCCCTGCCCCAGCCATTTGATCAGCCAAAAGAAAAGCGGCGGGGCAAAGCCCCGCCGCCATGATCGTATTCTGACTGATCGAGATCAGCGCAGGAGCTGAAGCACGCTCTGCTGCGACTGGTTGGCCAGCGCCAGCGCGGACACCGCGATCGACTGGCGGGTCGACAGCGCCTGGCTGTTCGCCGCTTCCTCGTTGGTGTCGGCCAGCGTCAGGTTGGACGCGCCGGTCTGCAGAACGTTGATCAGGTTCTTGTTGAAGTCCTGACGGATCTGCACGATCGACAGGTTCGAACCGAAGGTCGACGCCTGCGAGCGTAGCGAGCTGGACGCGTTGTTGAGCTTGTCCAGAACCGCATTGGTGTTGGCGTTGTCGAGGAAGTCGGTGCCGGCGGTCAGCGACTTCAGGCCAAGGCCGGCCGGGTCGAAGGTTACGCCTTGGATGGTCAGGGTGGACTTGCCGGTTTCGTTGAACACCAGCTTGAGCTGGTCGCCGTTCAGCAGGTTGATGCCGTTGAACGACGAGTCCTGCGCAGTGGTCTTGATCTGATCGATCACCGCATTGTACTGCGAGATCAGGCCGGCGCGGGTGTTCTGCGAGTTCACATCGGCAACCGGCGTGCCCTTGGTGACGTCCGCCGTGCCGCCGGTCGCAGTCAGGCCAAGCGTGTTGGCGGCCGAAGCAGCGGCAATCTTCTGCGAAGCAGCGTCCGCAACCGGCTTGCCCAAGCCGCCGCCTGCAGCCGTCGTGTCGGTGAGAGCGAACGTCGCCGTACCGCTAAGCGCGACCGTTCCAGCAGCAGCCGTCGTACCGGCAGTCAGGGT
>JBQCHK010000017.1:0-17399 GCA_051954725.1 Afipia sp.
CCCTCCGGGACGCCGCATGGGCCATGCCGGCGCCATCGTCTCCGGTGGCAAGGGCGACGCCGAATCCAAGATCGCCGCCATGGAAGCCGCCGGTGTCGTCGTCTCTCCGTCCCCCGCTCGGCTCGGAACCACCCTTCTCGAAAGATTGAAGTCGTAATTCAATCTTTGGGTGTTTTGCGCGGGAAATTTCACCCTAGATAGGTTACAAGGTGCTGCATCGAAATGATGCCACCTGAACCGGGCTTTTGGGCCCGGTTCCCCCGCGCAATGCCAAGATTCAGGACGCGATATGTCTCGCCAGGCCGCGAACGCCAATTTCGCCCTTACTTCCTTCCTCGACGGCGCCAATGCCACCTACATCGACGACATGTATGCCCGGTTCGAGGCCAATCCCGCCTCGGTTGACCCGGAATGGCAGGAATTCTTCAAGAGTCTGAAAGACCAGCCGACGGATGTCGCCAGTAACGCCAAGGGGCCGTCATGGGAGAAGCCGCACTGGCCTCCGACCCCCAATGACGACCTGACTTCCGCCCTCGACGGTAACTGGGCCCAGGTCGAGAAGGTGGTTGGCAACAAGATTGCCGCCAAGGCACAGGCGACCGGCTCCGCCCTCAGTTCCGACGACGTTCAGCAGCAGACGCGCGATTCGGTGCGCGCCCTGATGCTGATCCGCGCCTACCGCATGCGCGGTCATTTCCACGCCAACCTCGACCCGCTGGGCATCGAAGGCCAGAAGGACCACGAGGAGCTCGATCCGCGTTCCTATGGCTTCGCCGACGCCGACTGGGATCGCAAGATTTTCCTCGATCACGTCCTTGGTCTTGAGTTCGGCACGCTGCGCGAGATCGTAGCGATATGTCAGCGCACGTATTGCCAGACGCTCGGCGTCGAGTTCATGCACATCTCCAATCCGCAGCAGAAGGCGTGGATTCAGGAGCGGATCGAGGGTCCGGACAAGGAAATCTCATTCACCCGCGAGGGACGCCGCGCAATCATGATGAAGCTGATCGAGGCCGAAGGCTTCGAGAAGTTCTGCGACGTCAAGTTCACCGGCACCAAGCGTTTCGGCCTCGATGGAGGTGAGTCGCTGATTCCGGCGCTGGAGCAGATCATCAAGCGTGGCGGCAACCTCGGCGTAAAGGAAATCGTGCTGGGCATGCCGCATCGCGGCCGCCTCAATGTGCTGACCCAGGTGATGGGCAAGCCGCACCGCGCGCTGTTTCACGAGTTCAAGGGCGGCTCCGCCAACCCCGACGAGGTCGAGGGATCGGGCGACGTCAAGTATCATCTCGGCGCGTCATCGGACCGCGAGTTCGACGCCCATAAGGTCCATCTGTCGCTGACCGCCAACCCGTCGCATCTCGAAATCGTCGATCCGGTGGTGCTCGGCAAAACCCGCGCCAAGCAGGATCAGCAGGGCGATCCGCCGGATCAGCGCATTTCCGTGTTGCCCGTGCTGATGCATGGCGACGCCGCGTTCGCGGGCCAGGGCGTGGTCGCCGAATGCTTCGCGCTGTCCGACCTCAAGGGCTATCGCACCGGCGGTTCGATCCACTTCATCGTCAACAACCAGATCGGCTTCACGACGTATCCGCGCTATTCGCGCTCGTCGCCCTATCCGTCGGACGTCGCCAAGATGATCGACGCGCCGATCTTCCATGTGAACGGCGACGATCCGGAGGCGGTGGTGTTCGCGGCCAAGGTCGCGGTCGAGTACCGGCAGAAATTCCACAAGCCGGTCGTCATCGACATGTTCTGTTATCGCCGCCACGGCCATAACGAAGGCGACGAGCCCAGCTTCACCCAACCGGTGATGTACAAGAAGATCGCGTCGCATCCCTCGGTGCTCGATGTATACGCCAAGCACATGATCGCCGATGGCATCATGACCGAAGGCGAGATCGAAAAGGCCAAGGCCGACTGGCGCGCGCGTCTCGATGCCGAACTCGAGGCCGGCAGCAGCTACAAGCCGAACAAGGCCGACTGGCTCGACGGCAAGTGGGCCGGCTTCAAGTCAGCCGATCTCGGCGAGGACCCGCGACGCGGCAACACCGGCGTCGCGCTCGACGAACTCAAGGAAATCGGCCGCAAGATCACCAAGGTGCCGGACGGCTTCCGTGTTCACCGCACGATCCAGCGTTTCCTCGACAACCGTCTCAAGTCGATCGAAACCGGCAAGGGCATCGATTGGGCCACAGGCGAGGCTTTGGCGTTCTGCTCGCTGATGAAGGAAGGCTATCATGTACGTCTGTCCGGACAGGACAGTGAGCGTGGCACCTTCTCGCAGCGTCATTCGGTGCTGTTCGATCAGGAAGACGAAAGCCGCTACACGCCGTTCAACCATCTCAGTGGCGGGCAGGGCGAGTACGAGAACGTCCAGGGCCACTACGAGGTCATCAACTCGCTGCTGTCGGAAGAAGCGGTGCTTGGCTTCGAGTATGGCTACTCGCTCGCCGAGCCCAAGGCGCTGACGATGTGGGAAGCGCAGTTCGGCGACTTCGCCAACGGTGCGCAGGTTGTGTTCGACCAGTTCATTTCCTCGTCCGAACGCAAGTGGCTGCGCATGTCGGGCCTCGTCTGTCTGTTGCCCCATGGCTATGAGGGGCAGGGACCGGAGCATTCCTCCGCCCGTCTCGAGCGCTTCCTACAGATGTGCGCCGAAGACAATATGCAGGTTGCCAACCTGACCACGCCGGCCAACTACTTCCACGTGCTGCGCCGTCAGTTGAAGCGCGAAATCCGCAAGCCGCTCATCCTGATGACGCCGAAGTCGTTGCTGCGCCATAAGCGCGCGGTGTCGGATCTGGCCGAACTGGGGCCGGACACCTCGTTCCATCGCGTGCTGCTCGACGATGCCGAGGCCGGCGGCGAGATCAAGCTGGTCGAGGACAAGAAGATCCGTCGCGTCGTGCTGTGCTCGGGCAAGGTCTATTACGACCTGTTCGAGGAGCGCGAGAAGCGCGGCGTCGACGACATCTATCTGCTGCGTGTTGAGCAGCTCTATCCGGTGCCGCTCAAGACGCTGGTGCAGGTGCTCGAGCGCTTCAAGCAGGCCGAGGTGGTGTGGTGCCAGGAAGAGCCGCGCAATATGGGCGGCTGGCACTTCATCGAGCCTTACCTCGAGTGGGTCATGAACCAGGTCGGCGGCCCGCACAAGCGGCCGCGCTATGCCGGCCGCGCCGCCTCGGCGGCAACCGCCACCGGCCTGATGTCGAAACACCTTGCGCAGCTCAAGGCGTTCCTCGAAGAGGCGCTTGGCTGACAACGATCCGGTTCAACATGCGTCGCGCCAGCGGCGCATGTTTTTTCTTCATGATTGAGAATTGGCGTCGAACGCGGGACATGCCCGCAATGATGCAAAGGAAAGCAACACATGGCTGAAATTCGCGTTCCAACCCTTGGTGAGTCGGTGACCGAGGCAACCATCGGCCGATGGTTCAAGAAGCCCGGCGATGCCGTGGCCGTGGACGAACCGCTGGTTGAACTCGAAACCGACAAGGTGACGATCGAAGTCCCCGCGCCGACTGCCGGCACGCTGGGCGAGATCGTGGCCAAGGACGGCGAGACTGTCGCGGTGGGCGCGCTGCTCGGTCAGATTTCCGAAGGCGCGGGCGGCGCCAAGCCCGCTGCCGCTCCGGCCAAGGCTGAAGCGCCTGCGCCGAAAGCCGCCGAACCTGCCGCCGCGCCGGCCCCGGCGCAGAAGTCGCCGCCGGTCGACGCGCCTCAGGCGCCGTCAGTGCGCAAGCTGTCGGCCGAAAGCGGCATCGATGCCTCGACCGTTCCTGGCTCCGGCAAGGATGGCCGCGTGACCAAGGGCGATATGCTGGCCGCGATCGAAAAGGCGGCGGCATCGCCGACCGCCGTTCCTGCTGCTTCGATCCAGGTCCGCGCGTCGTCACCGGCCGACGATGCCGCGCGCGAGGAGCGCGTGAAGATGACGCGGTTGCGCCAGACCATCGCGCGCCGTCTCAAGGATGTGCAGAACACCGCAGCCATGCTGACGACGTTCAACGAGGTCGACATGACCGAGCTGATGGCGCTGCGCAGCCACTACAAGGAGCTGTTCGAAAAGAAGCATGGCGTGAAGCTCGGCTTCATGGGCTTCTTCGTGAAGGCCTGTGTGCAGGCGCTGAAGGAAGTGCCTGCCGTCAACGCCGAGATCGACGGCACCGATCTGATCTACAAGAACTACTATCACGTCGGCGTCGCGGTCGGCACCGATAAGGGCCTCGTCGTCCCCGTGGTGCGCGATTGCGATCACACGTCGATCGCCGAGATCGAGAAGAGCATCGCCGAATATGGCAAGCGCGCTCGCGATGGTCAGCTCAAGATCGAGGAAATGCAGGGCGGCACCTTCACCATCTCGAACGGCGGCGTCTATGGCTCGCTGATGTCGACCCCGATTCTGAACGCGCCGCAGTCCGGTATTCTCGGCATGCACAAGATTCAGGAGCGTCCGGTCGCGGTCGGCGGCAAGGTCGAAATTCGCCCGATGATGTATCTGGCGCTCTCCTATGATCACCGCGTTATCGACGGCAAGGAAGCCGTGACCTTCCTGGTCCGCGTGAAGGAGAATCTGGAAGACCCGGCGCGCCTGGTGCTGGACCTCTAAGTTTCACGCCCTGCAGCGGCCGCGTCAGGCCGCTGCCTTATCCTTCCGCTCGCCAATCCGAGAGAAGGCCCTCATGAACAATGTCGTCATCATCACCGGAGGAAGTCGCGGCATCGGTCGTTCTGCCGCGCTCGCCGCGGCGTCGCGTGGCTACAGGGTCGTGATCGGCTATGCCAGCAACAAGGCGGCGGCCGATGAAGTCGTCAGCAAGATCGAAGCCAGCAACGGCAAGGCGATCGCGGTGAAATGCGACGTCGACTCCGAGGCCGACATTCTGAACCTGTTCAAGCAGGCGGATGCATTCGGCACGCTCCATGGCCTCGTCAACAACGCGGGTGTGGTGGATGTTACCGCGCGTGTCGATGAGATGTCCGCAGAGCGCCTGATGCGTATGATGACCATCAACGTGGTCGGCAGCATCCTGTGCGCGCGCGAGGCGGTCAAGCGCCTCTCGACCAGACATGGCGGCAAGGGCGGCGTGATCGTCAATCTGTCGTCGGTGGCGGCGACGCTCGGCTCTCCGGCGCAGTATGTCGATTACGCAGCGTCAAAAGGCGCGATCGACACGTTCACGCTGGGGCTTGGCCGCGAGGTCAGCGACGAGGGCATTCGCGTCGCCGGCATTCGTCCGGGTTTGATCGATACCGATATTCACGCCAGTGGCGGCGAGCCGGATCGTGCTCATCGTCTGGCGCACACCGTGCCGATGAAACGTGTCGGCACACCCGAAGAGATCGCCAATGCCGTCGTCTGGCTGCTCTCGGACGATGCTTCGTATGTGACGGCGACAACAATGGATGTGTCGGGCGGGCGCTGACGTTCGTCCTGGCACGGCAGACTAAAGACAGGATAGCGATATGGCTTCTTATGATCTCGTGGTGATCGGCACCGGCCCCGGCGGTTACGTCTGCGCGATTCGCGCGGCGCAGCTCGGCATGAAGGTTGCCGTGGTCGAGAGGTGGCCTACGTTCGGCGGCACCTGCCTCAACGTCGGCTGCATTCCGTCGAAGGCCCTGCTGCAGGCGTCCGAGCGCTTCGAGGAAGTCACCCACATGCTGCCGAAGATGGGCATCGGCGTCGGCAAGCCGAAGCTCGACCTGGCGACGATGCTGAAGTTCAAGGACGACGGCGTCGATGGCAACGTCAAGGGCGTGAGCTTTCTGTTCAAGAAGAACAAGATCGATCCCTATATCGGCACCGGCCGCATCGTTTCGGCCGGCAAGGTCGAGGTCAAGGGCGAGGATGGCAAGACCGAGACGCTGGAAACCAAGAACATCGTCATCGCGACCGGCTCCGATGTTGCCAAGCTGAAAGGCGTGGACATCGACGAGAAGCGCATCGTGTCGTCCACCGGCGCACTAACCCTCGACAAGGTGCCGGAGAAAATGCTGGTGATCGGCGCCGGGGTCATCGGCCTCGAACTTGGCTCGGTGTGGCGCCGCCTCGGTGCGGAAGTCACCGTGGTCGAATTCCTCGACCGCATCCTGCCGGGCATGGATGGAGAGATCGCCAAGTCGTTCCAGCGCATTCTCGAAAAGCAGGGCATTACCTTCAAGCTCGGCACCAAGGTGACCGGGGTCGATACGTCGGGCAAGCGCCTCAAGGCGAAGATCGAGCCCGCGGCCGGCGGCGCCGCGGAGACCATCGAGACCGACCTGGTGCTGGTTGCGATCGGCCGCGTACCCTACACCGAAGGTCTGGGACTGAAGGAAGCCGGCGTCGAACTCGACGAGCGCGGCCGCGTCAAGACCGACGGCCACTTCGCGACCAGCGTGAAGGGTATCTACGCCATCGGTGATGTGATCGCCGGCCCGATGCTGGCGCACAAGGCTGAGGATGAAGGCGTGGCTGTTGCCGAGATTCTCGCCGGACAGGCCGGCCACACCAATTACGATGTGATCCCCAGTGTGATCTATACCTTCCCGGAAGTCGCAAGCGTCGGCAAAACCGAGGAAGAACTGAAGCAGGCCGGCGTCGCCTACAATGTCGGCAAATTCCCGTTCACGGCGAACGGCCGCACCAAGGTCAACCAGACCACGGATGGCTTTGTGAAAATCCTCGCCGACGCCAAGTCCGATCGCGTGCTGGGCGCGCACATCATCGGCGCCGAGGCCGGCGAAATGATTCACGAAGCGGCGGTGCTGATGGAGTTTGGCGGCGCGGCCGAGGATCTGGCGCGCACCTGTCATGCTCATCCGACCCGTTCGGAAGCGGTCAAGGAAGCCGCCCTCGCGGTTGCCAAGCGCGCCATCCATATGTGACGGCAGAAACGCTCTGCTTGTGTGAGTTTGAAGGCCGGGCTTTTGCCCGGCCTTTCTTTTGCGCCGCTACAGCAGATGAACGGCGTGAGGCGCGAACAGGCCGATGGCGGTGAAGCCGATGCCGGCCAGCGCGAGCAGGCCCGACGCCCACGCCAGCGCGACCATTCCGGTGATGATGGTGGCCGACGCCAGCACGATCCCGATCTGAAAAGCGGCTGACGCCAATTCGAAGTGGTGATATTTCGCCATCGCAAGATCGCGCGCGTGCTCGGCATGCTTGGCGCGCTCGGCGAGTTGGTCCTGCCCTTCGCCGGTTTCCGGCTCGGAGCGATAGCGCGCCGCGGTCTTCTGCCAGGCCTCGATCTGTTTGCTTAGCGCCGCCCTGGCGGCATCGCTGGCCGACGCTTCCAGACTGAGTTTTGCGTTTTCCGCAGCCGACTGCACCACGGTGCGGCGGATACTCTTGGCCTGAAAGAACGCCCACAGGTTGGCGGCTTCGACGTTCTTGCTGATGGCTTCGGTCTGCGCGCCCTTGCCGAGCGTTTCGGAGAAGGCAAGGCAGAGTGCGATGATGGCGATCAGTAGTGCGATCTTCTTGTTTTCGCCGGACGCGTGTCCGGCGTGTTCGGCGTGCTCCATACTCTCATGGGCGCTCATGCAGGTCAGATCCTCCGTAAGGGTCGCCTACGATTGGCCGAAGGACCATGGCTGCGCAAGGGCGGGACAGCGCCGTCACACGGCAAATTTTTAGCCCGGCTCGAGGCCGGGGGCATGCCCTTCTAGTCAACCGGCCGCTCGATGAACAAAAGATAATGCGACTGGACCCGGCTTCATGAAACCGAAGCCGGATCACGGCGCTTAGACAACAGGAGGAGGTGGCAGGAGATACAACAACAAGGAAAGAGGCTATGACCCATCAGGTCATTCCGCCGGGCCGGACGCTCCATCGTTGGATTCACCCGGCTGTTTATGAGATTGCCATCGGACTGGTTGCGCTGTTCACGATCGCCGCCTGGCTCGCGTTCGACCACAGGAACGACGCGGAGCTGCCGCTCTCCATGATCACGGTATTTCTTGTGATCGGCGCTTCGGTGATCGCGATCATATCGCGGTTGTGGCGCCGGCGTGGTCCGGTATCGGCGGCGTTTAGGGAGACCGATACGCTCCGCCACTGGATGTCTGGCGATTTCGTGGTTTGGGGCAGTCGGATCAAGGGATCGGACGCTCTGGTCGACATGCTATTGCCGGTGGCGGCCGCGGCCTTCGGTATGGTTGCGATCGGAATTGTCTTCGCCATCGTCCACTGACGACCAGCGGTGATGCGACGATCTATGCCCGGGGATGGGTGGTTTTGTAAACGTCCATCAGCCGCTCGGCATCGACGCCGGTATAGATCTGGGTCGTCGACAGGGATGCATGGCCGAGCAGTTCCTGAATGGCGCGCAGATCTCCGCCGCGCGATAACAGATGCGTGGCGAAGGAATGGCGAAGCGCGTGCGGGGTCGCGCTGTCCGGCAGGCCAAGGGTGCCACGCAGGCGTTCCATGGTGAGCTGGATGATGCGCGGCGAGAGCGGGCCGCCGCGCGCGCCGACGAACACCGGCTGGTCGGCGGCAAGAGGATGCGGACACATCGCGATATAGTCCTGCACCAGCTCCAGCACGGTTTTCAGCACCGGCACCATGCGGGTCTTGTTGCCCTTGCCGGTCACGGTGATGACGTCGCCCTCCCCCGGCGCGGGAACATCACGGCGCTTGAGGCTGAGGGCCTCCGAAATGCGCAGGCCCGAGCCGTAGAGAAGCGCCATCACGGCGGCGTCACGCGCCCAGATCCATGGCTCGCGGTTCTCGCCGGCGCGAATGTCGGCGTCGGTCATCTGCTTCGCGGATTGCATTTGCAGCGGCTTCGGCAGGCTCTTGCCGATCTTGGGGGCGCGGATCGCGCTCAACGCGCCGACCTTGCCCTTGCCCTCGCGTTCGAGAAATTTTCCGAACGAACGCAGACCGGCCAGCGCACGCATCAGCGAGCGGCCGCCGATGTCGTCCGCGCGCCGTGCCGACATGAAGGCGCGCACGTCGGCGGTTTCGACCGCTGCGAATTGTGTCAGGTTTACGATCCCGCCCCAGTGCTCGCTGAGGAACATCAGGCACTGGCGCAGATCGCGCTCGTAAGCTTCAAGTGTCTTGGGTGACAGCCGGCGCTCGCTGCGCAAATGGGTAAGCCAGCGCGCGATTTCGGCCAGCAGATCCGGCGCGGCGCAGGACAGGCGCGGGTCGTTGTCCGTCTCCGATGTGCTCGCGGTTTTGGCCATCGTATGTCCGGTGCTTGACAGGAATCGGTTTATCGCACCCTTTTCGTTATGCTCTTCTTAATCGTTCTGGACCCGATCCGGCATGGCTAGGCGCGTTGTCGATGTTCTCGTGCCGGTGGCTGTCAATCAGGCCTATTCGTACCGGATTCCCGATGGGCTCGATCTGAAACCCGGCGATGTCGTCGCGGTGCCGCTCGGCCCGCGCGAGGTTACGGCTGTGGTCTGGGCTGAGAACGCCGATCCCGATCCGCGCCTGCACAACCGCCTGAAAGACGTCAGCGAGCGTCTCGATGTTCCGCCGCTGAAGGATGAATTGCGCAGCTTCGTCGATTGGGTCGCGTCCTACACATTGTCGGCGCGAGGCATGGTGCTGCGGATGACACTGCGCATGGGCGAGCATCTGGGGCCCGAGCGCGTGCGCATGGGCGTGCGCCTTGTCGGCCCGCCGCCGCAGCGCATGACCTCGGCGCGCCATCGGCTGATTGCGTGTCTGTCGGATGGCCTGCTGCACGGCAAATCCGACGTCGTGCGCGAAGCCGGCGTCAGCGCGTCGGTGGTCGATGGTCTTGTCGACGAAGGCACGCTCGCGACCGAGCCGATGCCGCGTGAAGCGCCGGCGCAGGAACCCGATCCCGATTTCGCGGTGGCGGATTTTTCTCCGGACCAGGCTACGGCCGCCGCGGCACTGCGCGAGATGGCCTCGGCCGGAGAGTTTCAGGTTGCGTTGCTCGATGGCGTGACGGGCTCCGGCAAGACCGAGGTCTATTTCGAGGCGGTCGCCGAAATCATCCGGCGCGGCGAGCAGGCGCTGATCCTGATGCCGGAGATCGCGCTCACCGGGCAGTTTCTCGATCGCTTCGCGCAACGTTTCGGCGTGCGTCCGCTGGAATGGCATTCGGAACTGTCGCCGCGCACCCGCGCGCGCAACTGGGCGGCGGTGGCTGCGGGCGAGGCGCGCGTCGTTGTCGGCGCGCGTTCGGCGCTGTTTCTGCCCTATGCCGATCTTGGCCTCATCGTGGTCGATGAAGAGCATGACCAGGCCTACAAGCAGAGCGACGGCGCTCATTATCACGCCCGCGACATGGCGGTGGTGCGCGCGCATATCGCGAAAATTCCCGTGGTGCTGGCCTCCGCCACGCCGTCGGTGGAAAGCGAAGTCAATGCGCGCAAGGGCCGCTACAAACGCGTTGCGCTGCCGGCGCGGTTCGGTGGCCAGCACATGCCGCAGATCGAGGCAATCGACCTGCGACGCGAAGGGCCGATGCGCGGTCGCTTTATCTCGCCGCCGCTGGCGGAAGCCATCCGCAACGCGGTAGAGCGCAAGGAACAGGCGCTGCTGTTTCTCAACCGGCGCGGTTATGCGCCGCTGACGCTGTGTCGCGCATGCGGCCACCGCTTTTCCTGCAATATCTGCGACGCCTGGCTGGTCGATCACCGTTTTCGCCAGCGTCTCGTATGTCATCATTGCGGCTTTTCGATTCCGCGCCCTCATCAGTGCCCGCAATGCGGCGCGGAGGAATCGCTCGCCGCCATCGGTCCCGGCGTCGAGCGATTGCAGGAGGAGGCGGCTTCCCTGTTTCCGGACGCACGCACCATGGTGCTGTCGAGCGATCTCATCACCTCGATCGAAACCATGCGTGCGGAACTCAATGAAATCGCCGAAGGGCGCGTCGATATCATCATCGGTACGCAACTGGTGGCCAAGGGGCATAATTTCCCGCGGCTCAATCTGGTTGGTGTGGTCGATGCCGATCTCGGCCTTGGCAATGGCGATCCGCGCGCCGCCGAGCGCACGTTCCAGTTGCTCAATCAGGTGATCGGACGCGCGGGCCGCGAGCAGGGGCGCGGCGTCGGTTTCCTGCAGACCCACCAGCCGGAGCATCCGGTGATGAAGGCGCTGGTCGCGAGCGATCGCGAGGCGTTCTACGACAGCGAGATCGAGGTTCGCGAGCGCACGCTTTATCCGCCGTTCGGCCGGCTGGCGAGCCTCATCATATCGGCAGGTGATCGTCCGACTGCGGAAGGGTTCGGGCGCAAGCTCGCGGCGGTGGCGCCGCCCGACGAGCGCATTCAGGTGCTCGGTCCTGCGGAAGCGCCACTCGCGGTGATCAAGGGCCGTTACCGGTTCCGGCTGCTGGTGAAGTCGGCGCGCAATGTCGATCTGTCACGCTATCTGCGCGATTGGCTCGCGGCGGGGCCACAACCGAAAGGCAATCTCAAGCTTGAGGTCGACGTCGACCCGCAGAGCTTCCTGTAATCAGGCAAAGAAAAAAGCCGGCACAACCGATGCCGGCTTTTTCACGCGACTTAACGCTACGCAACGCAACTGACTCAACCAAAGGCGCGCTCGAACGCACGCGCCCCTACGCAACGCTTACTGAACTTCCGCGACCACCTGGCCGACGCCGCGGCCGGTCAGCCCGATGGCGCGCGCCGCACCCTTCGACAGGTCGAGAACGCGACCGCGGATGAAGGGGCCGCGATCATTGATCGTAACCACCACGCTGCGGCCTGCGTGTGTGACCCGGAGCCGGGTGCCGAACGGCAGCGTGCGGTGCGCGGCGGTCATGGCATTCTGGTTGAAGCGCTGACCGGAAGCGGTCCGGCTGCCGGATTCGCTGCCGTAATAGGATGCCTTCCCGGAGAAAGTGTGGCCGCTGCTCATCGAGGCCTGCGCATTGCGCCAGTTATGGTGCTTGCGGTGATGGCTGCCGGCATGGGCGGCGGTTGTCGCGGCGACCATGGCGGTCGCGGCGATGAACGCGGAGGCGGCACGAATGGCGGACGAGCGCATCGGCCTCTTCGCAGTATTAATCATATAGTTGTCCCTCATAATCGTAGATCGGTCCCGCGACTGGCTAGAAACGCGCGGTCGGTTACTGGCGGGGACCGATCATTCAATAATGAGGCATAAGCACGGCAAGGAACTTGGTTCCAGCAGGGGCCACATATGTGGTTAAACTACGAACTAATCTATATTATTTCCATAATATTGATTTATAACTCGATATTTACAGACATATACATCATTATATTGAATTCGGAAGGTTTGGAGCCGGCAGCGCAAGTAAAGTTTGCGAGGACTTCAAGGCCGCGTGATTGTCGTTTTTGCATGGCCCCATGCGCTCAGCGGGAGGCTTGGCGGTAAAATAGGCCGCTGGCCCATCCGGGTGGCGAAGTTCCGAGGGTGGGGCTGTCGCCCAGTCCGCAGGGTGCGGCCGTGCGATGCGGGAACCGGGCCACCAGCGGCATGGCGCTGGCCAGCGAAGGGTCGGCTGTTCGATCTGGCGCGGATCGCCCGGATGGCCCGCGCTGCGACAAACAGGCGCTTCGTCAGACGTATTGGCAAGCGCGGTCATGTTGCACCTGCGCGCGCCCTATGTTAGCAAACCGGCGATTTTAACGCGCCGGACACGCCGATCCGGCCGAAAATCGAAGTCCAGCTTGAATTTCAAGGACTTGGGGATCGCTTGGCGCCACCCCGGCGCTGGTTTCGGGCGAGGCCTTTTTCCTTGGTGTGTCGACAGCAGAGAGCATTTTCGTGGCAGCTGAAGAATCGCCCGTTTCTGGAGTGGCCGGCCGGTACGCGACCGCCCTTTTCGATCTCGCCCGCGACGAGAAATCCATCGACTCGGTGAAAGCCGACCTCGACAAGTTCGCGGCCCTTCTCACCGATAGCCCCGATCTGGAGCGCCTGGTTCGCAGCCCGGTTTTCACGGCCGATGTGCAGGGCAAGGCGCTTGGCGCCATCCTCGAGAAGGCCGGCATCGGCGGCATCACCGCAAAATTCCTTCAGGTCCTGACCGCCAATCGCCGCCTGTTCGCGGTCAATGATGTCATCAGGGCTTTCCGCACGCTGGTCGCCAAGTTCCGCGGCGAGGCGACGGCTGAAGTCACCGTCGCCGAACAGCTCAGCGACAAGAATCTCGACGCCCTCAAGGCCGCGCTGAAATCAGTGTCCGGCAAGGATGTCGATCTCAACGTGAATGTCGATCCCTCGATCATCGGCGGGCTTATCGTCAAGCTCGGCAGCCGCATGGTCGATAGTTCGCTTCGCACCAAACTCAATTCGATCAAGCACGCGATGAAAGAGGCAGGCTGATGGACATCCGCGCCGCGGAAATTTCCGCAATCCTCAAGGACCAGATCAAGAACTTCGGCCAGGAAGCTGAAGTCACCGAGGTCGGTCAGGTTCTCTCCGTCGGCGACGGCATTGCCCGCGTCTATGGTCTCGACAACGTCCAGGCGGGCGAAATGGTCGAGTTCGAGAACGGCACGCGCGGCATGGCGCTGAACCTCGAAACCGACAACGTCGGCGTCGTGATCTTCGGTGCTGACCGTGAGATCAAGGAAGGCCAGACCGTCAAGCGTACCCGCTCGATCGTCGATACCCCGGTGGGCAAGGGCCTGCTCGGCCGCGTCGTCGACGCGCTCGGCAATCCGATCGACGGCAAGGGCCCGATCCAGGCGGACGAGCGCAAGCGCGTCGACGTCAAGGCGCCGGGCATCATTCCGCGCAAGTCGGTGCACGAGCCGATGGCGACAGGCCTCAAGGCGATCGACGCCCTGATCCCCGTCGGCCGCGGCCAGCGCGAGCTGATCATCGGTGACCGCCAGCCCGGCACGACCGCGATCGCGCTCGACACCATTCTCAACCAGAAGCCGCTCAACGCCGCGGGCGCTCCGGAAAGCCAGAAGCTGTACTGCGTTTACGTCGCGGTCGGCCAGAAGCGCTCCACCGTCGCCCAGTTCGTGAAGGTGCTCGAAGAGCAGGGCGCGCTGGAATATTCGATCGTCGTCGCCGCGACCGCTTCGGACCCCGCGCCGATGCAGTACCTCGCGCCGTTCACCGGCTGCACCATGGGCGAGTACTTCCGCGACAACGGCATGCACGCCGTGATCATTTACGACGACTTGTCCAAGCAGGCCGTCGCCTATCGCCAGATGTCGCTGCTGCTGCGCCGTCCGCCGGGCCGCGAAGCGTATCCGGGCGACGTGTTCTACCTGCACTCCCGTCTGCTGGAGCGCGCCGCAAAGCTCAACGACGACCTTGGCGCCGGCTCGCTGACCGCTCTGCCGGTCATCGAAACCCAGGCCAACGACGTGTCGGCCTACATTCCGACCAACGTGATTTCGATCACCGACGGCCAGATCTTCCTCGAAACCGATCTGTTCTTCCAGGGCATCCGCCCGGCGGTGAACGTCGGTCTGTCGGTGTCGCGCGTCGGATCGTCGGCGCAGACGAAGGCGATGAAGAAGGTCGCCGGCAAGATCAAGGGCGAGCTCGCGCAGTACCGCGAAATGGCGGCGTTCGCGCAGTTCGGTTCGGACCTCGACGCCTCGACCCAGCGCCTTCTGGCGCGCGGTTCGCGTCTCACCGAACTCCTGAAGCAGCCGCAGTTCTCGCCGCTGAAGATGGAAGAACAGGTGTGCGTGATCTGGGCCGGCACCAACGGCTATCTCGACGCTCTGCCGGTCGGCAAGGTCCGTGCGTTCGAGGACGGTCTCCTGTCGCTGCTGCGCGGCAAGCACGTCGACATCCTCAACGCCATCCGCGACTCGCGTGACCTGTCGGACGACACGGCCGCGAAGCTGAAGGCTGCGGTCGAGGGCTACGCCAAGACGTTTGCTTAATGAGAGAAGCCGTCACCTTGAGGCGCGGGTGAAACGCGCCTCAGAGGGGATGGCGGGGCTGTCATTCTTCGAGGGCCGTTGCGCGGTCGCCTCAGGATGACGAGTTAGGAACGGGCATTATGGCCAGTTTGAAAGACATGCGCGTCCGCATCGCCTCGACCAAGGCGACGCAGAAGATCACCAAGGCGATGCAGATGGTCGCCGCGTCGAAGCTGCGCCGCGCGCAGACCGCCGCGGAAGCGGCCCGGCCCTACGCCGAGCGCATGGAGAGGGTGATCAGCAACATCGCGGGCGCCGCTGTCGCGTCCGACACCACTCCGGTTCTGCTTCGCGGCACCGGCAAGGATCAGGTTCACCTGCTGCTGGTGTGCACCGGCGAGCGTGGCCTGTCCGGCGCGTTCAACTCCTCGATCGTCCGTCTGGCGCGCGAGCGCGCTCTGGCGCTGATGAGCGAAGGCAAAGAGGTCAAGTTCTTCTGCGTCGGCCGCAAGGGCTACGAGCAGCTTCGTCGCCAGTTCGACAAGCAGATCGTCGAGCATGTCGAGTTGCGTTCGGTGAAGCAGATCGGCTTCCGCAACGCCGAGGACATCGCGAAGAAAGTCGTGGCGCGGTTCGTGGCCGGCGAGTTCGATGTCTGCACGCTGTTCTATGCGCGCTTCAAGTCGGTGATCGCGCAGGTCCCGACCGCCCAGCAGGTCATTCCGCTGGTGATCGAGAACACGGGTGGCGACGCCAACGGCGCATCGGCGGTTTACGACTACGAGCCGGCCGAGGACGAGATTCTCGAGGATCTCCTGCCGCGCAATCTCGCGATGCAGGTCTTCCGTGCATTGCTCGAAAACAACGCTTCGTTCTACGGCGCGCAGATGAGCGCGATGGACAACGCCACCCGCAACGCGGGCGACATGATCCGCAAGCAGACGCTGGTTTACAACCGCACCCGGCAGGCGATGATCACCAAGGAGCTGATCGAGATCATCTCCGGCGCCGAGGCAATCTGAGGAGCGACGCATGGCATACGTGACCAGGGCTACGACTTCGGGTGGACGCAACGGACGCGCGGTTCTCGAGAATGGCGGCCTCGCTCTCGCGATGGCCTTGCCCAAGGATCTCGGCGGTGCCGGCGACGGTCACAACCCGGAGCAGCTGTTCGCGCTCGGCTGGTCGTCCTGCTTCGGTCAGGCGATCCTAGTCCTCGCCAAGAAGCACGGTCTTGACGGTCAGGCCGCCAAGGTCACCTGCGAAGTCACACTCAACGTCAACGATGGCGCGTTCTCGCTCGCGGCCGAGCTGAAGGTCGCGCTGCCCGGCGCCGACAAGGCCAAGCTGCAGGCGCTGATCGAAGACGCTCACACCATTTGCCCCTATTCCAAGGCGACGAAGGGGAATGTCCCCGTCAAGTTGACCGCCGTCTAAAGTTTACGAAGGAGAGAGTTTCCATGGCCCAACCCGCCAACAAGGTCGGACGCATCACGCAGGTCATCGGCGCGGTCGTCGACGTCCAGTTCGAAGGCTACCTTCCCGCGATTCTGAACGCGATCGAGACCAAGAACCAGGGCAATCGCCTGGTTCTCGAAGTCGCCCAGCACCTCGGCGAATCGACGGTCCGCGCAATCGCGATGGACACCACCGAAGGTCTGGTGCGTGGTCAGGAAGTCGCGGACACCGGCGCGCCGATCAAGGTGCCGGTGGGCGAGGGCACGCTGGGCCGCATCATGAATGTGGTCGGCGAGCCGGTCGACGAAGGCGGTCCGATCAAGGCCGACGCGTCCCGCGCGATCCATCAGGAAGCGCCCGCTTACACCGAGCAGTCGACCGAAGCTGAAATTCTCGTCACCGGCATCAAGGTCGTCGATCTGCTCGCGCCTTACGCCAAGGGCGGCAAGATCGGCCTGTTCGGCGGCGCCGGCGTCGGCAAGACCGTGCTCATTCAGGAACTGATCAACAACGTCGCGAAGGCGCACGGTGGTTATTCGGTGTTCGCCGGCGTGGGTGAGCGCACCCGCGAAGGCAACGACCTTTATCACGAGTTCATCGAGTCCGGCGTCAACAAGAAGGGCGGCGGCGAAGGTTCGAAGTGCGCGCTGGTGTACGGCCAGATGAACGAGCCGCCGGGTGCCCGCGCCCGCGTCGGCCTCACCGGTCTGACCGTCGCCGAGCAGTTCCGCGACCAGGGCCAGGACGTGCTGTTCTTCGTCGACAACATCTTCCGTTTCACCCAGGCGGGTTCGGAAGTGTCGGCGCTGCTCGGCCGTATTCCTTCGGCCGTGGGCTATCAGCCGACCCTCGCCACCGACATGGGCGCGCTGCAGGAGCGCATCACCACCACCAACAAGGGCTCGATCACATCGGTGCAGGCCATCTACGTGCCCGCCGACGACCTGACCGACCCGGCCCCGGCGTCGTCCTTCGCCCACCTCGACTCGACGACGACGCTGAACCGCGCCATCTCCGAGAAGGGCATCTACCCGGCGGTGGACCCGCTCGACTCGACCTCGCGCATGCTCTCGGCCGCCATCGTCGGCGAGGAGCACTACAACGTCGCCCGTCAGGTCCAGCAGGTGCTGCAGCGCTACAAGGCG
>JBQCHK010000018.1:0-87349 GCA_051954725.1 Afipia sp.
TCAGGCGCATGAAACCACATTCTGGGCAGGCGACGATAGCGTGCGAATGGAGCAAGATGCGGGTTGCCCATTCCTCGACGGTCTCTTTCCGAGAGGGCATTTAGCTCGTGTGCCCCGGGTCGATGTGCTTTGGGGTCTTCTTCTGCCGTTGTGGCGTTATCCTCGCTGGGTCAGGTTGGCCCGGCACGCCGCGGGGGCCGAGTTGTTCCCGCTGGATATCGTCTTCGCTCTGACGGGGCTTTCCGTCGTCCGTTTGCCGCCTCTCGACATCGCTCTGCGGCCCCCGGCCCGGTATATTCTTCGAACTGGAATCTTGTGCCCGCTCCTTATCGGTAGGCTGCTCCTGGTTCTTTTTATCCAAGCCGATTCCGTGATTTGCGTTTGTCATGGTCGGTGTCCCTGTTTGTGGAGCAAGTTCAATGCCTGGAAAGCCAGTTCCGAACATCTGTGACCATCACCCCAGCTTCGTGAACCGCCTGGTTTAGCCTAGCCTCTGAACAGCCAAGTTCCTTGGTCCAATACTGGACCTCGTAGTCTTCATGGATGTTGATTCTCTGGCCGTCTCGCGGCCCGCGGTTCTTGAGGTCGTCGGCCATTCGTACCTCCCCTGGTTGTCGCAAGAACCTAACGACCGTCCGCGCGTGCATGTTCCACTGGTCGCGGCGTAGCTTATTGGCCGTCGCGTTCGGGGCCACTTTTATCTGTCGTCCGACGATTTTTTATCGGCGCGGTGACGTGCCGAAAGTCGAGCAGATGGCAAATGCCAACCATGTTTGACTGCCATGAAACGGAGACCTAGGCACATAATGCTCCCAACGAAGGCTGAGGCGCCGTAAGGGAGGCTTAACATATGCCCTGCAACGACGACCGAGGCGGCGGCGAGGGCGGCTACGGCATAAAGGTCCGAGCGCAAAACCTGGGGAATTTCCATCAGAAGGATGTCGCGCGTCATACCTCCGCCGATGCCTGTCAGCATCCCCAAAAGAGCTGACATGATCGGACTTAAGCCAAACGTGAGTGCTTTCTGTGCTCCAGCAACGGCAAAGAAGGAAAGTCCGATCGCGTCGAAAAAAAGTACCGGTGCGCGCAGTCGATCGACACCGGCATAGAGAAAGAAAGTCATGAGTCCGGACAGCACGGAAACGAGCAAGTACCGACTATCGCTCAACGCAGCGGGGGGCACGGCCCCGATTAAGAGGTCGCGGGTGATGCCGCCGAAATTGCCCGCGACAAACGACAGAACGAGAATGCCGAAAATATCCAGGCGGCGATTGACTGCGGCAACGGCGCCACTGATCGCGAAAACGAAAGTGCCCCCCAGATCTAGAAGATGAACGAAAGTCTCTATCGTAATCATGAACGACCTGTTGGCGAGGGCTTAATAATGGCGGTTTCAGCACTCTAATATCCAGTAGCCTCGAACATGTTTCACCGAAGGAACTGCAAAATCTCCTGACGTCAGTTGGGACGAAGCCATGCCATTGCACCGACAACGAGAGCCTCAACTCCAGTCTCAAGGGTGGGGTGCAGAACCGGTGCGAATTTCGGACTGTGGTTCACTGGAAGTTCGTTAAGTCGGCCGGCAGCTTTAGCTTGGGCATAGAGCTGCGGATCGTTGCCTCCCACGAACCAGAAGACGGACGGCACCTGCCACGCGGTGCCAAGACAGCCGAAGTCCTCGCTGGCCGGTGCAGGCCCAGTGTGTTTGACCCTCTCAGGCGAAAAGTAGGCTCGAAACGCTTCGGCGATGCGATTGCTCGCAGTTTCGTCATTCACATTGAGTGGATAACGGTCGAGCGGCGTGATCTCAGGTTTTCGTGACGCGCCTGAAGCTTCCGCTTCGGCATTCACGATCCGCTCGATCGCCGCGAGCACATGCTTGCGTACGGTGGCATCGAAGGTTCGAACATTCAACTTGATGATGGCGTCATCAGGGATGACATTTTTCTTTCGTGCCGGCCTGCAATACACCCACGGTGATGACCGCCGCATCCGTGGCCGCGACTTCCCGGGCGACAATAGTCTGAAGCCGCAGAACCACCGACGCGGCCATCACTACCGGATCGATGCTCGCTTGCGGCATCGAGCCATGTGCGCCGCGCCCAAACAGGCGGATCTGCAGGCTATCGGCTGCCGATGTGATGGGTCCGGCGCTCCCGGCGACCGTTCCGGCCGGCCCGACCATGACATGCTGGCCAAGTACGACTTCGGGCATCGGGAAGCGTTGCAACAGACCATCGTCGATCATGGCTTGGGCACCCTGCGCAGTCTCTTCGCCGGGCTGATAGAGAGCGATTAACGTGCCTTTCCAAGCATAGCGGGCCCGCGCCAGTAATGTGGCTGCGCCCACCAGCCAGGCTACGCGCATGTCATGTCCACACATATGACCGACGGGGACGGCCTTTCCGTCGGCATCCGTCGCGGTAACCTTGCTGGCGTAATCGAGACCCGTGGCCTCGGCGATCGGCAACGCGTCCATGTCCGCGCGCAGCATCACGGTTGGTCCTTCGCCGTTCCGGAGCAAGCCGACCACTCCGGTCATGCCGACGCCGGTCGTTACGTCGTAGCCGGCATCCCGCAGCCTGTCGGCAGCGATTCCCGCTGTTCGTGTTTCCTGCATCGATAGTTCGGGATGGGAGTGAACGTCCTTATAGAGCATCTCCAGATCAGGGAGCAGTTTGTCCAGATCTGACAGGACGACGGATGCGGTATGTTGGGCCACGGTCGTGATCTCCTCCCGCTTGCTGGCCCCCGTCAAAGTCCGCTAGGCAATCGTGATCAGCTTAAACGCGCGGCGCCGATCAAGCCGGTAAAGCGCTGCTACGACGTCGTCCCGATCTAGCACCATCAGCAACTGGTTCATCGCCTCGGCACAATCGTGCAGCTTCGGATCGACGTAGTCGCCCAGGATCGCCCGCGCGTCGTGGAGCGCCTTGAGAATGATGTCCTGGTCGGTCATTTGACAAGTCCTATCATGGGTCGGCGACGATGCCCGCATCGCGCTTGCTGGGGAAGGCTAGCGCGATCTTGAGTGCCTGTGACCGGACAGAGACCACGGATCGTTTGAGCCGGACCGAGGCCCTTTCGGCTGAGGCACCATCGGCAATCATGTCGCTCAGTACTTTCAACTGATCATCGGTCCAGGTTCTGGTCGTGACTCGCATTAGCGCCTGCGCCTCCATGTCTTCGCCGGCAAGCGTGGCTTGTCCGGGTCGTATTGATGTGAGCTCCGCCCCGCGACGACCTGTGCAACCCCGGCCTGCGCGTGCAAGATCGGCCCACGGCCTTCGGCAGCCATGAGCAGGGCTTCAACGGTGGCTTGTACGATCGGATCGTCGTGGCGGTTTTTCGGGAGTTTCAGCAGGTATTCCCGTGCGTCGGAGAGGGTAACGATCAAGTCGCCTTCTTCGACCTGAATGGGCCTGATCAGCCTGGCGTCCCAACGCATACGCAACTCCACGCGGCAACCGGGATTCAAGCGCGGGGAGCCGGAAAGGTTCCGTCAGTCCTTGGGTAGCACCGTCGGCACCATTCCTCTCATAACCCAAAGGATACCTGATGATCCGCACCATTCTGCAGATTGGACGCGGCTCACGGCACGCGCGGGCATCGATCGGGACAGATGATGCAGCAATCCTGCCGGTTGATTGTTCGATGTTTAGGCCCCGCCTCAGCTCTCGATATGACGCAGGCAAGCGCCAGCGCCGCGACCAGGTCGGGCTATATCACAAGCGGCCGATTGCGTTCCGCGTTACCAGCTGGTGATCGGTCATCGTTAAGGTGGCGGGGCAGTACGTGTGCGCCTCCAATCCATGAGGTCTAGATTCTCACCAGCCCCGCCCAGCGCGAGGGGTGCTCGACGCCAGCCGCAGCCGGCTAGCAAGCGTTTTTCTTGCAATCTTTGTCGAGGCAGTGCGTTGCCTGCTGACTAGTGGATACACGCGCTGTCAACTTCAGCCAACTGACCAGATTTTAGAAGAGATGGAGTCAGACCGCCGACTGATAAGCTTTTCATACGAAGCCTATCAGTTAGAAATCCAAGAGAGAGAATAGAGGATTCGCTATTGGCGCAAAGCGAACGTCTCGATGGCAATATTGGGCGTCTGACGTCACCGTTCAGTTAGTGCGCTTTCGTATGTAGAGGAACAAAGAGGCCGCTCAGGTGAGCGCGTGCTTTGATTAGCCTACCGAGGCAACCTTACTGAGCGCAAATACGAAATCTTCGCCCATTGTTGCGCTACATTGGCGCTAGGTCATAGGAGCACGCCTTCCTGATGCTTAATGCCCGGTGATTTGTGCTTTCGGCCTGGCCGAAGGGCAAACGGGCTCTTATGCGGCGGGCCATCGAGCAGGACGCTTTTATCGCTATCGCTTTTTGTCCCCAAATGGGGATTGTTGCTTTCCCTCTCATATTCCACGCTCACCCCATCGGATTTCATCGAGGCCGATGGACGCCGAGCCAGACGTAGATCCACGGCGCGCGGGGGCGGGTCGGGTAGCGATCCGCTTTGCCAACGTCCATGCGATAGGGAGCGGATACTATGGCACTCATCATTGGAACACCAAACGACGATACATTGCCTGGCACAGCATTGAATGACGACATTTTCGGTTTGCCAGGTAACGACACGATCACCGGGCTGGATGGAGACGATACGGTCAGCGGTGGCGCGGGCGACGATTCGATCGATGGCGGCGCTGGCAACGATACGTTGGATGGCAACGCGGGCATCGACACAATCGTTGGCGGCGACGGTGATGACACGATCAGCGGCGGGGCAGGCGATGACAACCTGTCTGGTGACGCAGGCGCTGACACAATCCATGGCAACGCAGGCAACGACATCATCGACGGCGGTGCCGACAACGATCAACTGTTCGGCGACGCCGGTGACGACACCGTTCATGGTGGCGACGGCGACGATTCGATCAATGGCGGAGCCGGTGCCGACAGCCTTTGGGGCGACGCCGGGAACGACACCCTGAGTGGCGGGGCAGGCAACGATAACCTCAACGGCGGCGATGGCGACGACAACCTGAGCGGAGGCCTCGGCGACGATACGTTGAATGGCGACGCCGGTATCGACACGCTCAACGGCGGCCTTGGTAACGACACGCTCAACGGCGGTGCCGATGACGACACCCTGAACGGCGGCGCCGGAAACGATATCATGAACGGTGACGACGGTAACGACACTATGAACGGTGGCAATGGCGCCGATCTCATGGACGGCGGCAATGGCGACGATACCATGAACGGCGACGCCGGCGATGACACGATGGTCGGTGGCAATGGTGTGGATACGATGTCGGGCGGTGACGGCGACGACGATCTGAGCGGCGACGCCGGAAATGATACCCTCAACGGTGACGCCGGCGATGACACACTCGACGGCGGCAATGGCGTTGATACCCTCAACGGCGGTGATGGCGCAGACACCTTGTCCGGCGGCGCTGGGAACGACACTGTGAATGGCGAGGCCGGCGATGATGAACTGAGCGGTGGCAACGGTGCCGATACGCTCAGCGGCGGTCTGGGCAATGATGTTCAGAGCGGCGGAGCCGGAACCGATACTCACAACTTTGGCGACGGCACTGCGACTAACTTCGGCGATGATGAGATTACCGATCTCAGCTTCGGCGACGGCGATGTCGTGCATGTCGACGCCGAGCCGGGGTTCGACCCAAGCACCGTCGTCGTCGATGACGATGGCACGAACACCGTGCTGGATTTCGGTTTCGGAACTATCCAGCTAGATAACATCTCGGGTGGCGGAACGCCGTTCGAGTCGATTCAAGACATCAACGACGCGGCGGGATACGACGCGATAGAGGTCGTCTAGATCGCTGGGCGGGGCGGCCGCGAGGCCGCCCCGCTTGAGTCAGTCAGTGACGATGCCGGCCAGTCATGTCTTTGCGTATGCGTCGCGCCGCCCAGGCGTCCCGAACGAACTTGCTGCCTGGATTGATCCCCGGACGGTCGGCATTCGTGTGGGTCGTAGCTTTCAGCATGGCGACGAATACCCTGCTTCTCGTCATTCCATTCTATTCCATCGAGATATTCGATCGAGTAATCAACAGCGGCAGCGTCGAAACTCTGGTCGGCCTCACGATCATTGCCGTGATCGCGCTGGCCTTCAGTGCGATATTCGACACGCTGCGAAATCGGCTTCTCAGCCGCCTCGCTGTGCGATTCGAGCGCTTCGTCGCACCCATCGTTCTCGAAAGCTCCATCGCGGATCCTGCGAGGCGGGGAGATGGAAGGATGCACGATCTCGCGAAAGTCCGCGAGCTGCGAAGTTTTCTGTCCAGCGGAACGGTAGCTACTCTCATTGACGCGCCATTTCTGCCGTTCTTTGTCTTCATTCTGTTCTTCCTGCATCCCTGCTACGGAATTATCGCTTCGGCCGGAGCTGCGATCCTGCTGGTCATGGGTGTTATCAGCCGAGCCGTGGCGCGCGCCGAGATTTCACAGGCCATGGAAGCGGCGTCGCAGACGCAATCGGTTCTCGATGGAATCGTTCGGCACGCAAATCTCGTTCGCGCCATGGGTTGGACCCGTGGTGCGATCCGCGAATTCATGCGTCTCAACGATCAGGCATTGTCACCTGTCGTCCGTGGAAGCGAACGTGTGTCAGCGATCGCATCGGCTGCACGGATGGTGCGAACGATATTGCAGATTGCGGCCATCGGGACGGGCGCTTGGCTGGTGCTGCAGAACGAGGTTCTGGCGGGAAGCCTGATTGCCAGCTCAATTCTCATTGCGCGTACCTTGCAACCGATGGAAGGCTTGATTTCGGCCTGGCGAGCGCTCGCATCGGCTCATGAAGCGTGGACTATCGTCTGCGCCGCCGCGGCGCCTGTTCTCGACCAGACGCGAAAAACACTTCTTCCAACTCCCTCCGGAGCACTGGAAGTTTCGCATGTGACGTATCGCACGCCGGCGGTCAAGCGCCCCATTCTGGCCGAGGTGAACTTTCACTGCCGGCCTGCCGAGATCGTTGTGATCATTGGCCCGACGGGCGCGGGAAAATCTACGCTGCTCCGGCTGATCGCCGCGCTCGAGCGACCGAGTAGCGGCACTATTCGGCTCGATCATGCTGCGCTGGAGAACTGGAATCCCGACCAGCTAGGTCAATTTGTCGGCTACCTTCCGCAGGATGTGCAGCTTCTGGGCGGAACGGTTGCGGAAGCCATAGCCGGCTTCGACGAAAACGCGCGGGATGAGGACATCATTGCGGCGGCTATGCTCGCGCAGGCGCATGAAATGATCCTGTCGCTTCCGCAAGGCTATCAGACGGAGATCGGGCGCGACGGCAACAGGCTGTCTGGCGGCCAGCGCCAGCGTATCGGGCTGGCCCGTGCGTTTTTTGGTGATCGTAAGCTGATCCTGCTCGACGAGCCCAATGCCAATCTCGATCCGGAAGGCGAAGAGGCGCTGTGTACCGCCGTGCATCATGCGAGAGCGCGCGGGGCTGCCCTGGTGATCGTCACCCATCGTCCTCGCCTGCTCACCATTGCTGATGCCGTACTCCTTTTGAGGGATGGTCGGCAGTACGCATTCGGCCCGCCGTCCGGCGTGCTGCCAACGGCCGTGCCGGGGACGACGCTAATGCCGACCCCGCGCTCGAAGCCTGTGGAAGCAACCTCTCTCAAGCTGCCGATGAGAGGAGGCGGTCGATGATGTCCAACAGTCACACTTGGCCCGTCGCTGTTTTGCCATCCGCCGGGGAGACGCATCAATCCATAGCGGTGGAGCGGCCGCGCTCCGATATGCGGCGCATTATCCTGTGGGGATGTGTTCTGCTGGTGATGCAGTTCTGCGTCTTTGGAGTCTGGGCGACGGTCGTCCCTCTGCGCAGCGCCGTTATCGCGCCGGGATTCATCAAGGTTCATTCTAAACGCAAGGCTGTGCAACACCTCGAAGGTGGAACGATCAAAGCGATTCTCGTGAGAGAAAATGATCTCGTCAAAGCAGGACAGATCATCGCTCAACTCGATACGACGCAAATCGAGGCCACCCTTGGTTCGGTCGAAACGAAATTATTTGCCGATCTTGCGATGGAAGCGCGACTCGCTGCGGAACAAATTCACGCCAAGTCAATTTCCTTTCCCAGCGAGTTGCTCAGAAATGCAACCAGGCCGTCTGCCCGCATTGCCATTGAAAGCCAGGAAGCCGAGTTTTCCGCCCGATTGATTGCCATCGATGGGGAGGGCAAGTTGATAGACCAGCAGGTGCAACAACTGGGCGAGTCCATTCGTGGCCTGCAGAGCAACACAAGCGGGCTTGAGCAACAGCTCGCCTATCTCAAGGAAGAAATAGCCGACACCAACTTCCTGCTCGAAAAGGGGCTCGCGCGGAAGCCGCGATTGCTCGCGTTGAAGCGTGCCGAAGCGGAAGCGAACGCCCAGGTTGCACGCAACGCCGCATCCATTGCGCAGACTAAAGGCAAGATCGCCGAACTGGAAGACCGGCGCAGACAACTCGATTTGAATCAACGTCAAGATATCGCCAAGCAACGGCATCTTATCAATGAAGAGATCGGCGATCTCAAGCATCGGGTCGTCGGCTTGCGCGATCAGCTCGATCGGTCCGATTTGCGCGCGCCCGAGACCGGTCGGGTGGTCGGGCTCAATACGCGTGATCTGAGCGCTGTTCTTGCGCCGCGGGAAACGCTGCTCGAAATCGTGCCGTTGAAAGACAAGCTGGTGATCGAGGCAACATTGCGTCCCGCAGACCGTGAGGAGGTCCACTTGGGACAACCAGCACGCGTGCGCGTTCATGCCCTGAATGTCCGTCGCCGGCCGATGCTGGATGGTAAGGTCGTCAACGTGGCAGCCGATGCGCTTACCGATCCGGCTAGCGGCGTTGTATCCTACAAGACCGAAATCGAACTCGAGTCCAAGCCTGAAGCTGCTGTTTATCTGTCCACGCTACTGCCCGGTATGCCCGTCGATGTCTTCGTCGAGACCGGGGAGAGAACCTTCGCGGAATATCTGCTGCAACCGCTGATGTTGCGTATCAACCGCGCGTTTAGAGAGAGTTGAGCGACTGGCGGCAAAGCCGGGCTGCAACCGACGTTTCGGGAGGCGACAGTGTATGAGAACGGCAAGGCACTTTCCACCCGGCAGGAACAATACGCGGATCTCGCGAGACGCATGCATTCGCCCCGCGGCGTCGAACAGATCACGATCGGGCTAACCTCTGAAGTCAGCCGGGAAAGAACGGCAAGCCGGGCGGCAATGGAACATTTTGGCCGGACGGTCGCCGAACTGCTCGATTGTAAAAGCTGCTATGTCGCTACCAAGTTTGCCAGTGCGACTTCGGATCTCGATGAGGTGCGGGTCGGGCATGCGACGGCGGATCCGTCCTGCGTCGCGGTGATCGAGCGCATTGCGCGCGAGGGATCGTCGACCGACTGCACCCTGATCACGCCTATCAACGAGCGCACGAATTTCGTGCGAAAGCTGATTGGCGAGCAACCCGGCGGTAACGGGCATTCTGTGATCGGTCGGATGCCGGTTGCAAACGGGGCGATGGTGGTGTTCGTCGCGGGTTGGCGGACGACCGGACTTTCGGCCGCGGAGATTCCCTGTGTTGTTCGCGCCATCCGTATGATGTGGGAAACGGCGCACGCGATCGCGCGCACTCCGCTGCCCCGTGCCGATCTTCCGACATGGCTGGAAGATTTGATCTTTCCAGCTTTCGTCATCGACGAGCAGTTGCTCGTTCATGAGGTAAACGGGGCCGGTTGCGCGTTGCTGGCGAAAGGTCAGCCTCTCAAGCTCGATCGCGGGAAGCTATCCGGGGCAAGTTCGTCGATAACGGACAATCTGAGAAAGGCGATCGCGGAGACATTGACGTCTTCGGGCAACCAGTGCTGGCTGAATGCGATGGTGCCGCTTTCCGTCGACCATCAGCAGTTTGCCTTCGCCAGAATAGGTGCGGTGCCGGGAGATGTCGGCAGGAGACTGGTGATCGTCCCGCAGTTCGACGAGGTTTCCGGCGCAAATCGGATTGCGTCGGCGTTTGGTCTGACTTGGGCGGAGGAGCGGATTGTCGCCCGAATCCTTCAAGGCCGATGTCCGCGTCAGATCGGGGCCGAACTGCATCTGACGGAAGCGACGGTGCGGACCTACACCAAGCGCATCATGCTCAAGCTCGGGATCAACCGGCAGTCGGAATTCTTTTTATTGTATCATTTGACTTTGTCGCCGTTCGGCGCAGGAGCCCGGACACGACTACGTCACGCGCCGCCGCCATATTTGAACGGAAAGACGCATTGAGAACTGCCAGTTGCAAATGATGCGACCATTCGAGAGAGCTTGCTTTATGCGAATGTTGACGGCTGGCTCGATGAGTTGGCTGTTCATTGTTTGCGGTACGATTTTCGGATCGCTTGCCGAAGCGAGAGCCGAGACCATCGAGTTGAATTTTCCGGTCGCGTGTGAAGTCGGACGAACCTGTTTCATCCAGAACTATGTCGATGCCGATCCTTCGCCGGCCGCCAGGGATTACGGATGCGGCACGCTGACCTACAACAATCATAACGGGACGGATTTCCGCGCCCTCTCACGTCAATCGAATATCAAAGTTGTTGCTGCGGCGGATGGACGGGTCCTCCGTGTTCGCGACGAGATGCCCGATGGCAGCTTTCGCGCGTCAGGGCGTGATGCCGTAAAGGATGTCGAATGCGGTAATGGCGTGATCGTTGCGCATGCCGATCAGTGGGAGACTCAGTATTGCCATCTCGCGAAGGGCAGCCTGCGGGTGAAACCAGGCGATCAGGTTCGCGGCGGCGATGAACTGGGCCAGATCGGCCTCTCGGGTCTGACGGAATTTCCTCATCTTCATCTGACCGTCAGGCATCAGGGAAAGATTGTCGATCCTTTTGCATATGGCGCTGCGCCCGGCTGCGGAGCCGGGACGTCGTTGTGGGCCCCGTCGCTTCGCGCGCAACTGGCCTATCGGGAGCGTTCCATTCTGAACGCGGGCTTTGCCGGCCGCCCGGTGACGATGGAGCTTATCGAAGAGGGAAAAGCCGACGATGAACAGCTCACAGCGGATACGCCGGCTCTTGTTGCCTTTATCCGTTCGATCGGTCTCAGGGCCGGGGACGTCCAGATGCTCACTCTGAAAAATCCCAAGGGAGCGACCATCGCCGAAAATCGCGTCGCCCTGGAAAAAGACAAGGCGCAGTCCTTGCTGTTCACCGGCAGGAAAAGGCCGGAGCCCGGCTGGGACAAGGGCTCCTATATCGCGACCTTTGTCGTCGAGCGCGATGGAAGGACAGTTTTGCAGAAGAGTTTCGAAATTGCACTTACAGATTGAAGAACTTGCGGTTCTCCCTGAACTACGAGCGCCATCGGCGTCGACGCGGATAGTATGGATCGGTTTGCGCCGTCGGAATTTCAGAAATTAAGCTGAGGCCTCCCGGTTCATAGGACGTCTGTCCCTGCGACGAGGCGATCACTAAGAACGCCTGCCTTGCCGAATGCATCGAGCATCGTGAGGTAAATTTCTGCATGGGCGGGCTTGGCAGATCGGGCGGTATCCCAGACGGCCCGATCGCATTCAGGGTGGCTGGCTGGTCGACGAGACAGATGGCATTCAATTGGCGGGGCCGGACGTGTGCGCGCCCGATTCACGAGGCCTAGATTCGAACGAGCCCCGCCCAGCGTAAGGGGTGCTTGACGCCAGCCGCCGCCGGCCAACATACGGTGAGAAGGATTTTTTTTGCAACTCTTGTCGATTTTGTGTGTGTCTGCTGCTCAATGGGTACACAAACCGTAAACTTTAACCCGGCCGTCTTCGTGGCGGGTGGGTTTTTCATGCGATCGTGATCAACTTGAACGCCGGCAGCGATCAAGGCGGTGCAACGCAGCGACCACGTCATCGCGATCGAGCACCAATCGCGCGGCTTCGGATCGGCATAGTCGCCCAGGATCGCCGGCGCGTCTTGGAGTGCCTTCGGTCATTTGACGAGCCCTATCGTAGGTCGGCGACAATGCCCGCATTGCGCCGTCGATTGCGTGCGTCGCGCTTGCTGGGGAAGGCTAGTCCCATCTTGAGTGCCTGGTTCCGGAGGGCAGAGACCGACCGTTTGAGCCGGACCGAAGCCCTTTCGATTGAGGCACCCTCCGCGATCAGTTTGCGCAGTTCTATCAGCTGATCGTCGGTCCAGGTTCTCTTCGTGACCCGCATTAGCGTGCGCGCCTCCATTTCTTCGTCGGCGTGCGAGCCCTGTCAGGATCGTAGGCCGTTCCGCTTCGTCCCTGCATCGCTTGCAGCATCCCGGCGCGGGCATGGAGCATTGGACCACGTCCCTCGGCTGCCGCGATCAGACATTCCATCGCTGTTTGCCAAGCCGTCTCGTTTAGCTTGGCGTTTGGCAATTTCTGGATGTACTTAGCGGCATCGCGGAGCGTGCGAAGCGGTCTTCCGTCGGGAGCCACCACCGGGTCGTCAAATGAACGGTCCCAACTCATACGCAACTCCACGCGGCAGAACTGGTATTCAAGTGCCGGGTGGCGGGAAGGTTCCAATAAACTAGTCGGGCGGCGGATCTTGCGATTTGTCTTCCGGCGGCCTCACGGCTCTGATAAGCCTGCGCAGCTTCGAAGACTTGAGGGGATCCTCATCGCACCGTGAGCAAATGAACGTTTTCCTGCGGCCGTTGAGTACGGTCGTCATTGGCTGCCGACAAGTCGGACAATAAGGTGCGGAGCTTCCCATAGCCCTTATTCAGGCACGGAATAAGTAAACAGTTCCAGCTTTTTTTATGTCAGCAGAACTGTCACGCGGCTGCCAGCCTCAACCGAGAACCAGCCCTGCTGGACGCCGTAGTCGATCCCGGCCCGGTATTCATCGACAGTGCCGCCGCCGCGCAGGAATTCCATGTTCGTCACGCCCGTGTAGGCGTGCGGGTAGCCGTCGGCGGTATGCGCCTGATAGAGGCGCAGCAACTCGCGCGCTGCCGCTTCGGGCGTGGGATATTTTGCGTCGGGGATGAATGTGCGGTGAGGACTTCCGGTCATGGCCGTCTTTCGACGCGATTCCCTCCGCCTCAGTCAATCGGATCCCATAGTTCGCGGCTGTTGTTTTTCACATTGCCGATGGCCTTGCCGAGCTTGCGGACCGTCAGCCATTCGTCGGGGCAGGGCCGCAGCAGGGCGAGCAATTCCTCGTTTGAGGCCGGTTCTTCGCCCAACCACTTCGGCCAGTCGGCCTCGCCCAGGATCACTGGCATCCGGTTGTGCAGGTCGGCCATCACTGCGTTCGGTTCGCAGGTGATGACGGTGCAGCTCAGAACTTCCTCGCCGGATTTCGGATCGCGCCAGCTCGACCAGAGGCCGGCCAGCACCATGGGCGGGCCCGCGGCCATCGACACGGCGTAGGGCTGCTTCTCCTTGCCTTTCTCATCAAGCTTCTTCCACTCGACAAAGTCGTCGATCACAACAAGGCACCGCTGTCCGCGCTTCCAGGCGTCCCGGAACGCCGGCTTGGTGGTGAACTCTTCCGACCGCGCGTTGAAGGTGGAATAGGACAGCTTTTCGTCCTTGGCCCAATGCGGGAGCAGACCCCAGCGCATCATGCGCGGGATACGCTTGCCGTCCTCGCTGCGCAGTGCGGTGAGCATCGGCCGGGTCGGGGGCTTGTTCCAGTCGGGTGCATAGTTCGGCGCCGGCGCTTCGGCATCGAACTTCAGCTTGATCTTGATCTCGGACCAGTCCGAGGCGAGGCGGGCGCGGCCGCACATGCTGTCGTTCCTGATTATCGATCGCCCGGGTCCCAGACCGATCGTGGATGCGTTGCAGAGATAGGATCGGTGCGCAGGGCGACAAGCCGGCTTCGCTTGTAGGGATAGCCACAGCGCGTGGAGCAGGGCTTGCAGCGCATGAACCGCTCGAGTTCATGGATCGCTGTCGTTTCCTTTGGGCGCCGGACGATGGTGAGGTCTACGGTCTGGCAGGTGTCGCAGCCGTGGCAAAGCACCTCAAGGAAGCGGTAGCCAGCGTTCAGAGCGTCTCCCAGCATAGGAGAGGGCTGGGCTGGGCCGCGGTAACCGAGCATGCGTTCGTTCCACGCCACGCACGCCAGAATGTCCGCTTTCCGACGCGCCTCACGGGCGCGCTCGGCCGCCGCGCTGATGCTCGACCCGTAAAGACGCTCTCTCGATTTCGTGCCCATGGCGCTGATCCAATCCGATCCCGAGGCGCTAGGCAAATCATCCTATATCTGGTTGTTCCCAGAGCGGGGCTCTACTGCCTTAAGTACGGACACTCGGCAGAAATTGACGGATCCGGTCGGTGATTTTTTCCCTGATGGCCTCTTGACGATAAACAGGTCCTCTCTAATTTTTCCTCGCCACGATGTGTGGTGCGGAGCGCCTTACGGGCTTCGCGAGGCGGGCGCCGGTGGTGTCCGGTGTCTGCTCGTATCCATCTTGCTCTATGGAGGATTTGGCTATGAGGACCTTCGACTTTACGCCTCTCTGGCGCTCGTCAATTGGTTTTGACCGGTTGATCGAGCTAGTCGATGCCGCGCAACGCAGCAACGAAGAGAGCTACCCCCCGTACAACATCGAGCGCGTTGGTGAAGACCAATACCAGATTTCCCTGGCATTGGCCGGTTTCGCGCCCAGCGATGTCAACATCACTGCCGAGCAGAATGTTGTCACCATCGAAGGCCGCAAGAACGAGGAGAATCGCGATTTCCTTTACCACGGGATTTCTGCGCGGGCGTTCCGGCGGCAGTTCAGTCTCGCTGACCATGTCGAGGTGAAAAACGCCTCGTTCGAAAATGGCATCCTGCGAATCGATTTGGTTCGCGAGATCCCGGAGGCAATGAAGCCGCGTAAAATCGAAATCAACGCGGGCTCATCCACATCAAACGTCCATCAGATCGAATCGAAGGCTGCTTAACTTTCTTGAAGCGGCTCGGGATTGCCGAGCCGCTTCACTGCCGTCCGCAACGAAAGGAGAAGAAGGAGGACGACATGACTATCCATGGTAGGTTCAACGACGACGATGTATTTGACCTCGACGCAATCTTTCACCCCGGAGAGATTTACGAGCACCCACGGGATGTGTTGGCCGACAAGGGTCTGACAACAGCGGAAAAGAGGTCGATCCTTGCTTCCTGGGCATCGGACGCCGCCGCAGTGAGCTCCTGCCCATCGCTTCGACATGTTCCTGGCCAACGGCAGCCAGTGTCGATAGATGAAGTCCTTGAAGCCCTCTCAAGTCTCGATCATCACCCCCGACCGCCGGGAGGAAAGCCGGCCCGACGTCGGTCTGTGTCTCGCGTACCCGCAGCAGCATAGAAGACGTAGCCATGCTTGAGACGTAGGCCGACGGCGCTTCATGCCGTCGGCCTACAAGATAGAAGGGATTGGGGGGACCACAGTGATGACCATGACAGTGTATCAGCTACAGAAAATCCGAGCGATACGAGCCAATATCGAGCGTTATCGCCGGTTGCTCGCGACCGAACTCACCGATCTGGAAAGGAAATATCTTGAGCGCAGACTAAGAGAGGAGCGCGAAGCTCTGTCAGCGCTCACGTCAGGTTCGACTCAGCGCGCAGAGAGTAACGAGCGTTCCTGGAAGACTTTCGAGGCGTCTTATGGATGATGACGAGATCCGGCGCATCGTCATTCGAGGTCATCGTAAGGTGATCGGCCATTGCCGCGTTCTGCTGGCCTCGCGGAACCTTCGGGGAGCCGAGCGCGCAACGGTGGAATCCCGACTTGCTATCGAGGAGAGAGCGCTAAACGATCTACTTAATGGCGACGATGGGCGCCGACAGGTGGCTTAGGATGCACGCCAGGTCGTTCAAAGAGACTTCCCAAGCTCTTTTCGCACAGCAGCGGCCGAGTTGCCGACCTTCTCAATGGCCTTCTGAAGCTCCTCCCGACTCACGCCGAGGTGGTGGGTCCAGTACTTCACTTCGTAATCCTCGTTCATGTTGATCCTGCTGCGGTCTTGACTGCCTTTCTTCGTACGATCGTCGGCCATGGCTTTTCTCTCGCTGGAGCATCGAGCCGAAATAACCCGGCGGACATAACCAAGTTCCCGAAGCCTGCTAAAACCCAAGTGGCCGCGTTGAAGACGCCTTTTCGTTCCTGGCCGTCGTAAAAATTTTGGCAGGAACATTGGAATAGCTGCGGCCGTTATTCCGCCTCTGAAGGAGGATCGCGTTATGAAAAGCGTATTTGTGATTGCGACCGTCGCGGCGTTGGGAATGGTGCTTCCGGCCAGCGCCGAAGAAGTTGGAGTTGGTGTCGGGGTCGGTCCAGTCGGTGCCGGCGTAACCGTCGGAACAACCGGGCACTATCACCGGGACCATGACCGAACGACGATTATCAAGGAACGCGAGCCGCGCGACAAAACTGTGATTATCAAGAAGCGCGAGCGCAGTCCGGATCACCGAGTGATCATTCATGAAGACGATTAATTTAAAGGGCCTCCGTCGGAGGCTCTTTTCCTTTGATTGAAACCCGCGGCCAGCGCCAGCACGCTGCAACAATTTTGATCACTCACGGAGCACTGCGCGCGCGTCGTAAGGCGTCATGCAGGCGCTTCTTCTGTTTGTTCCAGCGAGAGTCTTCAGCGATCGCTCGGTTTTCCAGAGCGGCGCGCTGTTTTTCGATTTTGCGTAGTCGTTTCTGATGGGCCTGTTCGGCTTTATCTATTGCCGCTTGCGCGCTCGCAACGGCCTTCTCACTGCGCTTAATCTCCGCAAGTTCCTTTAGCCGCTCGCGCTTTCGCTTTTGCTCCACACGCTCGTATTCGCGCGCCGCCTCACGAGCAGACTTCTCATCTGCCTCGGTGGATTTGGCCTTTGCCGGACGGTTGTGTCGGCGCTTTTTCGCGGTGAGGGAGGCTGGCAGCTTGGCTTCTTCCGTGAATAGGCCATTTGAGCCGACCGGCCGTTTAAGCACCACCCCAGGCTTAGCCATTGTCGCCTGGACAACGTCAGCGTCCTCAACCTGCTTTGCCAAGCCCATGTGGAAAAGATTGCTTTCGGCTCCCCAAGCCTCCAGCGCAGCCTTCATGGACGGTGCCGCTATGGCGAGGTCGAAGAAGCCCATGGAAGTCTGGAAGGTTTTGAGTCTGCGGGCTGACATTTCGTCTCGCGAGGAGAGGGATATAGGATTTCAGTCGTCCAGCAGCTTCCTGATCTCTGACAGCCGCTTCTCATCTGGTGTGCTGTCGTCGGAAAGCAATTCCGCCAATCTCTCTGTCCGATCGTCGTAGTCCAACTCCATTCCCTGATCTTTCCCGACACGGGTGAAGTCATGCAGCACCTTCGGGTTGTCGAGCACGGATTGGCGGAGGATCGCCAGGGATTCCCGATACTTTCCCGCCTTCAGTTGCAGCTCAGGCTTCAGCTTTGCTAAACGCACTTGGTCGAGATTGTCGAGGTTGTCGGCAATCTTCACGGCGATGGCGATAGGGTTCCCACTGTCGCGAATATGCTTGATCTCGTCGATGTAGGGCACACCTCCGCGCTTCGTTAGGAGTCTGACGGCCGTGACAACATCGTCCGAGTAGCCCATCTTCCGCAGGTCGTCAGCGGTGTAGTCCGTATCCTCGATAATGTCGTGGAGCAGGGCGGTCAGCTTGTAGTCTTTTGGCGCATCGCCGAGGCGGTTCATCACGGAAACAAGATGCTTCCAGTAAGTTTCGCCGGACTTGTCGACCTGACCGGCATGGGCCTTCTTAATGAATTCAATCGTCTGTTGAACGGTAGGGGCCATCACCTTCGCCTCCGTCTCACCCACTAACAAGCAACACCATTCCACTGCCTAACGCCATGCTCCTCCTAACCCCGGTCGTATGGAGGTAGAGATCCTTCTGGTGGAGGATCAATCACGAGCTCCACTATCATCACCAGATACAAGATGGGCACCACGAAAATAAGGCCGCGTCTCTTGCGATGTGGCCTTGCACGTGACCTGCCACTGAACTTTCATCCAGCAGCAATTAGAGCCTCGCCCGTTTTTGTTACGCCATTCGGCGCGGGGTGAGCAACCGGCGGAGGCGTCGAGCCTTCATCTTGCGCAGCGCTGGAGCCGGTTGCGGTGAGGATCTCGGCGTAGGCCGCCGAGGTCTGATAGCCGAGCGAGGAATGTGGTCTCGCAGTGTTGAAATCCTCCACCCAGTCGGCAATGGCCCTGCGGGCATGATCGAGGCCAAAGAACAGGATCTCGTTCAGGAGTTCGTCCCGCATCCGGCCGTTGAAGGATTCGACATAGCCATTCTGCATGGGTCTTCCCGGCGCGATGTAATGCCACTCGACGCGGTGGTCCTTCTTGTAAGATTGAAAGGAATGGTTTTGCACCGTTGCGATGCCGTCACCCGACATTAAGGTTAGTAAAAATTCGAGCTGTACATCAACGGATTTCTAACCCGTGCACAGCAAACATTCAGTTCCTTACCTGGATCCGTAGTCACACATGAACGTTGCCGCTGCACTGATCTATTGGATCATTATTGCGCTCTGGCTCGCAGTGTTGGGGACGATAAGTGTCGCCATTATTCGCAACACGCGTACGTTCGGTACCATCCGACTTCTTCTGGCCGTTCTAGCGATAGACACCCTCAGAAACATCGCCGAGAACTTCTACTTCGGCCTCTATTTTGGCAGCAAGTTTGGCTTTTTCTCTGCAACCATTTCAGAGATTCTAGGTCACCCAACCTACCTGCTCCTTCCTAAGGTCATGAATGTCTTTGCAGCTTGTGCGGTTCTTCTACTTTTGGTTCTGCGCTGGCTGCCAATGGCTTCGAAGGAACGAGCCAAAGCCGATTCTGAGATCCGTTCAGCCACGGAGGCATTGAGCAAAGAGGCAGAAGAGCGCAAGCGTCTCTTCGAAACATCGCTAGACTTGATCCTCGTCACCGACCGCCATGGCGTCTTCCTTCGCGTGAGTCCAAGCTCGTACGCGACGATCGGTTATAAGCCCGAGGAGATGGTTGGCAGGTCGGGCAAAGAGTTCATCCTGTCGGAAGATTTGGACAGTACGCGGCACGAGATGAGGCTCGCGCGAAACGGGCATTCGATTCAGAATTTTGAAGCAAGGTACGTGCATAAGAACGGCAATATCGTTCCACTAGCTTGGTGTGGTGTCTGGTCGGAGCCTGAGCAAAAGCACTTCTTCTTCGGTCGCGACATGACTGAGCAGAAGAGGAGTCAGGAAGACCTCCGTAGGCTGGCCCATTTCGATGGGCTCACTAATCTTCCAAATCGTACCAGCCTCCAAGCCGATTTCGATACACTGTTTGACCGGCAGCGATCTTGTCCACTGACACTCGTGATTTTCGATCTCGACGGATTCAAAGATATCAATGACACCTTGGGTCATTCTATCGGCGACAAGTTTCTGCAAGCGGTCGCCAAACGCATGCTCGCTGCCGCCGAGGACTTCCAAGTTTACCGTCTTGGCGGAGATGAATTCGTCCTCGTAATACCGGAGTGCGGCGACGTTTTGATCGTCTCTGATATCGTTGACCGGATTCTGAAACGGCTGACCGGAGGATTTCAAATCCAGCACCACACGTTGTTCGTGGCAGCTAGCGCTGGGGTTGCGATAGCGCCGGCGGACGGTTGGGATCTGGACGGCTTGCTCGCGAACGCGGATTTGGCGCTCTATGATGCCAAAGCTGCCGGCGGAGGGAGCCGCCGGTTCTTTGTGCCAACTTTGCGCGCGAAAGCAAACGCACGGCGTGCGCTGGATAGCGAGTTGCGACGGGCGTGCGCCAATGGAGAATTCGTTCTCTATTTCCAGCCACAGTACCGAACCAGCGACGCGAAGCTGATCGGCGCGGAAGCTCTCCTTCGTTGGCAACATCCAGAAAAGGGCCTTCTCGCGCCGGGCCTCTTTCTGGAAGCTCTCGAAAAGAGTGCAGTGGTTCTCGACGTCGGCGAATGGATCTTGCTCAACGCGTGCCAAACAGCAGCTCGCTGGCGCAGTATGCATGCACCGAATTTTAAGGTTGCCGTCAATCTCTTTCCAGCTCAGTTCCGCCAAAGCGCATTGCTTGACGACGTGGGGCGCGCCTTAACCGCCAGTGGCCTTCCACCGAATGCACTGGAGCTGGAGATAACGGAAAACGTCGCGCTAGAACAAAGCGAAGCTATGAAGCCTGTGTTAGAGTCTCTACGGCAACAAGGCGTCGGTTTAGCGCTCGATGACTTCGGCACCGGTTACGCGTCGCTTAGCTATTTGACCCGATATCCCCTCACCAAAATCAAGATCGATCGGAGCTTCGTTCAGAAAATTGAAGCTCAATCTGAATCCCACGACACTGCCATCGTGAGGTCGATCATTACAATGGCTCACAACCTCGGACTTCAAGTGACTGCAGAAGGCGTCGAGACGCAAGATCAATGGCGATTTCTCAGAGAGAAGGGATGCCACGAAATCCAAGGATTCCTATTTTCTAAGCCGCTAGCAGCCGATGCTGTTGAGCGGCTCCTATTAATAAGGGAAGATGACGCACGGGAGCTCTCAGGAAACTGAAGGATCAAAGCCCTTTGTCTGGAGCCTTTCTGAGGCGCGGCGCTGCATTTGCTGCCCAGCTATCGTGGGTCACCGTCACTAAGTACGCACAACAATCGGCCATCTCATGTAAACTAGAGGCCCCCTCTGCTCTCACGCGGTGAAGCGTGAACGGAATTCGCGGGAAAGGTGTTGAACTGCATCTTTGCTAGGCTAGTTGCCGATCAGCTTAGCGCGCCGGCCGCTACAGTTCGCAACTGTCGGTTTCTACGCCCGCAGGTCTGGAGAACGTGCAACGCTTTCGGAGACGCCAGAGTTCGAGCCGCCGACCAACGCGATCTGATGAGAAATTCGACCGCACAGGCCCCCAGCGCAAGGGGTGCTTGATGCCAGCCGCCATTACCGCTGTAGAATTGGAGGCTTGCCAATCCGTTGAGCATCACGGCTAACAAGTTCCTTGTTCGCCAGTCTTGCCTGTTCAATTCGCTTCGCCTAGCGAGCCCGGCCAAGTCGATTCGATTACGATTGGCGGTCGTGCCTGCTTATGGCTCACAACTCTGATTTGGGGTTTTGAGGCTACGGCGGCCGGCGGCAGCGGCGCATGAAGGCAAATAGGCATCCGTTAAAGCGAGCAGCGCCAGCAGCCCCGCACCCGCAAAGAGAAAATATTGCATCACTGGCATTGTACGTGTGACCTCACGGTAGGCGGAGGTCAATTCGAACGATGAAACATCGTTCCCGTTGTGGACCGCGATTCGGTGGAGGCGGAACTAAGAAGATTGGCGGTGGTTGGGGGCTGGGGCAAAACTCAACGGAGGAAGCCATGAAACGAACTCTTCTTGCTGCTGCTCTGACCGTTTCATTCGGAATCGGTGCCTACGCGCAAACTGCCGTCGTGCACGAATATTATGTGGTTCGTGATCCAACTACGAAGAAATGTACGATCGTCGACAAAAAGCCAACCAGTACGACAACGACGATCGTGGACAATGGCGTTTTCAAAACCCGCGAGGAAGCTGTAACTGGCATGAAGACGATCAAGGTTTGCCACGAAGATTGATGCTAACCACTATCTTCGCCCGGTCGCTTGCGGCCGGGCTTTTTCATTGCCGATCAGTTCACGGTAATCCCTTTTACCGAGAGTGCGGCTGTCCGCCTTTGAATTGCCTCTTAAGGAGTCTGACCGCCTTAATTGACCTCGCTCGACCGGGCACCGCGCGCAATTTGCGGTCCACCGTTTGATCCTACCTGGCGGTGTTCTACCTTCTTCCGGTGCGCTGTTCGCAGAGCTTTCTGATTTCGTCGAGCTCCTCGTCGGTTAGATGCTCAATCCCAATCAGAGCGTTGCTGCCCTGCGATACGCGGACGAGTTCGTCCAATTTGGCCTGAATGGCAACGCCGTCGCGGTTCTGTGAGTTTTGGAGGACGAATACCATCAGAAAGGTAACTATCGTCGTGCCCGTATTAATGACGAGTTGCCAGGTTTCAGAGTAGCCGGAGATTGGTCCGCTGAATGCCCAAATGACTACAACCGAAACAGCGGCGAGGAAGGTGGAGGGCTTTCCCGCGCCTTGCGATACGGCTGACGCAATGCGAGTGAACAGGTGGTTGGACTTTTGAGCCATCGCGATTTTCCGACGGAATCAGGCGGCGACCGCCGATCAGCGCGGATTTGGCTGGATAGAGGTCGACGGAACGCGCGTCAGCGCCAGCGATTCGGCCGATTCGATTGCTCTTCGGCAAAGCTCAACCCTACGCAGCAGATCCTCCCGTTCGCTTCCAGGAGGCTTGGCCTCAGCGTCGGCACGAAACTCAGCCATCTGGGCGGTCCATTTTGATATTAGATCTTCAGTCCCGGTCATTTGATGCCTCCCTCGCAGCGTGCACCAGGAAATTTAGTCAAGGCATTAAGGCGGGGGAAGTTCCAGTTGCGGCCTCTCCTGCTTACTTTTTATTTCTGCGAGCCTGGAGGCCGGTCGAGTATCGACAACAAAAAGGCCCCGCCAAAGGGCGGGGCTGACTTGTGTGTCGATCTATCGTTTTGTTCTCGACTTGTCATCGGCGTGGCCGGGAGCATAACCCGATGCACCGGTCGTGCCTTTCACAGAGCCCTTCTTCTGCATTTTCTGGCCTGGGGCATATCCGGATGCGCCCGTCGTGCCTTTCGCGCTCCCTTTATCCTGCATCTTCTGGCCGGGGGCTTTCGATTGCTGTGCCAGAGCGGGTGTAATGGCAAGAAGTCCGGCTACAGCGACCGCCGAGAGAACTGCTTTGATCATGCCACTCCTCCTGGTTGAGGCCAGGAGAACGGTTCTTCTCGAAGATAGTTTCGTGAAAAAGGTGCTGCGTCTCCAAGGATGTCGTTCAGACGGGTTTGCCGAGCTCTTTACGGACCGACGCAGCGGAATTTCCGACTTTGTCGACGACTCTTTGCAGTTCTTCTCGAGTGACGCCCAGGTGGTGAGACCAGTATTTGACCTCGTACTCTTCCTTCATATTAATCCGGCTGCGATCCTGAGCGCCTGTCTTCGCTAGGTTGTCGGGCATATGGGCCTCGCTGAAGATGTGGGGCGGAATAACCCAGCGGACAGCGACTCGTTCCCGTGAGTTTCACTGTTATCGATAATGGTCCGCGAGCTCATCATCGCTGCCGTCTCCATTTCTTCGCCGGCGTGCGGGGCCGGTTAGGATCGTAGTCGGTAGCGCAACGTCCGACCACCTGCGCGACTCCGGCCTGCGCTGTGTAGATCCGCCCACGGCCTTCAGCTGCCATAAGCAACGCTTCAACGGTTGCTTGTACGGTTGGATCGTTTTGGCGATTCTTCGGGAGCTTGAGCAGATATTCCCGCGCGTCGGTGAGGGTCACGATCAGGTCGCCTTCTTCGACCTGAATGGGCCTGATCAGCCTGGCGTCCCAACGCATACGCAACTCCACAAAAGACCTGGAGTTAAATCTAGAGTCGGGACTTCGTTCCGCCGGCTATTCGGGCGGCGACTCTTGAGACTCATCTTCCGGAAGCTTTACCGACCGAATGAGCTTGCGGAGCTTCATCACATCGCGAGCAAAGAAACGTCTTCTTGCGGCCGTCGAACGAGAGAGGGTCCCAGGTTGCCGATACGTCGGAAGGTGCTGAGCTTATCCTTCTTTGGAAGCTCGGCGTGTCCGATACCGGACAATATCAAATGCGGGAACGGTTCGGCCGCCACCTTGTTGGTAGGCCTCTCACACTTTGGAGGATGCCATGGGTCTGTTCACGAAGGACATCAAGACCCTCAACGATCTCTTCGTCCATACTCTCCGCGATATATATTACGCAGAACAGCAAATCGCGAAAAATCTACCCGATATGATCTCTAAAGCGACCGATCCGTCACTCAAAAGCGGCTTCGAAACTCATCTCGGAGAAACGAAAGGCCAGATATCCCGCCTTGAACAGGTGTTTCAGATGCATGGGGTCGAAGCACAGGGCGTCGATTGTCCCGCGATCGACGGGATACTGGAAGAGGCCAGCGAAGTGGCCGGCGAGGTCGACGATAAGGGCGTGCTTGATGCGGCTTTGATCGCGGCGGCACAGGCTGTGGAACACTAGGAAATTACGCGGTATGGCACACTGATCGCTTGGGCGAACATGCTCGGCCGCGATGATTGCGCATCGGTGCTCCAGCGGAATCTCGATGAAGAAAAGGCAACTGACGAAAAGCTCAACAAGATGGCGCTGAGCAGCGTAAACCGAAAAGCCGCATGATTGCGACAAAACCGCTCGCGTTCCGCGCGAGCGGGCCATCGCTTTCGCAACCCTAGCGCTGCTGCCAGTGCTCAAGAATCGCCGCAATGCCGGTAATCTCTATTTGTTGGTCGAAGCGTCTCCGGCAAAGGTCGCATATCGCATCGTGACTTTCGTCGGACGAGCTGCAGATGGCATCGCCAACCAAGATAACCCGATAACCGAGATCGACGGCTCCGAGTGCGGTCGATAACACGCAAACATCAGTTTCCGAGCCGGTAAGGATCAATGTTTCGGTCTTTCGGCGCATCAACTCGGCAACGAGGCGTCCATCGGAGAATGCCGAGTAGGTCATTTTATCAAATACCAGGGCGGGAGGCGCAAACCGTACCAACGTGGGCATCAGATCGAGAAGGTGAGGATCAATCCGTTCACGCGTCACGTCCGACCATTTCTGATAGTAGCGCACCCACGTTCCGTACATGTCGGATGCCCGCAAGGGCGGGATAAACCGGGTGAAGATCGTTTGGGAGGGTGCGAATCGAACCAGGTTTTCGATAGCCGGAAGCACGCGAGGCATCCAAGGTGTCGTCCAAGGCCCTTCGTCGGAAAAAAGGCGTTGCATATCGATACAAAGATGAATGGCGTCCGGCGGAATCTTCCGATTCAGTTTACCCATCCCAGCGGTAGTCTCCCGTGTAAGCTCATCTCTACGGAGGTGCCTCGCTCTCCGTTACCCCGTTGCTTGGAGGTTGTTGGGGCTACACCCAACTAGCCCATGTCGACCAATGGAATGTGCCGCCTGTCCTAGCTGTCGAGCGCGCTACTACTCCAGTACGTGCAACCAACTCACGGTATCCTGTCTCGCGGTCTATGGCGCGGGCGGTGTGTAGCGTTTGCAGAACGATGTTCCTACTCACCCATTGATAGTGCTCCCTTACCCATCCGACGGGTCGATGCAGATGTAAAGTGGGTTAGCGTTTCTGCCGCGTCGATGGCCCTGCTGCACAGTTCAGCGCGGTAAAGCAAGCTTTCGCGCTCTTGACCTGGCGCCAGCGTTTCGGCCTTCTCTCGAAGCGCGATCCCTTGGGCAGTCCATTTTGTTATGAGTTCTTCTGTCCCGGTCATCGACGGATCCCTCGAAGCGGCTACTAAGAAATCCCTCAAATCTTAGGAGACCAAGAAAGTTCCATCAGGCGAATATTTGTGTCCCCGCCGACGTCTTCATTTTTTGGATGGGCAGTTTTAGCGCGCGGCATTTTCGAGCGTCTGGCCGTCCGGCAGCATCGCGGGAGCCACAAGCTATCGCTAGGTCAAATTGGCAACCCCCGTCGTACAGAATAGCTATTGAACAGGAGGGCGCGCGGCAGACACTGGCGACATCCGCAAATAAGCTAGGCAGCACATCTCCATCTTTGATAGTCCAATCCGGCCGAGCCAAGCCATATTCGGGAACTTTTGTTATCGTTGAACGTTTGCGAGGGTTTGCACAGTCCACGTTGTGAGTTTGGGAAATTATGTCGAACGTTCGTGGGGGCGGCGGCGATCGCCACTCTTCCTCGTTGAAGGCTTGCGATAGCTTTCCGGGAAATAGTGAACTTGCTGAGTTGATGCGTTCCTACGACTGGTCGTCGTCTGCGATCGGCGCTCCCGAAACTTGGCCTCAAGCGCTCAAGACCGCTGTAGGCATTATGCTGACCTCTCGGCAGCCCATATGGATCGGTTGGGGACGTGAGCTGATCTATCTCTACAACGATCCGTACAAATCAATCATTGGCGGGAAGCATCCGTGGGCGCTGGGGAAACCTACGGCCGAGGTGTGGAGCGAGATATGGAAGGATATCAGCCCGATGCTCGCGCACGCCATGGGGGGTAAGGAAGGAACATATGTCGAGTCCCAGCTGCTGATCATGGAGCGCAACGGCTACCCTGAGGAGACATATTATACGTTCTCCTACAGCCCGATCCCCGATGCAAACGGCGTTGCCCAGGGAATTTTCTGCGCCAATAGTGACGACACCCGGCGCGTGATCGGCGAGCGTCAGATGGCGCTACTGCGAGAACTCGCGACCCGGACCTCCGACGCGCGTTCATGGCGGCAGGCCTGCGAACGCAGCGCGCAGGCGCTCACTACCAACCCGTATGATCTCCCGTTTGCCATGATCTACATGCTCGAGCCGGGCAGTCGGGACGCACTGCTGACGGCGACCTCCGGCATTGATGGATCTCATCCGGCAGCGGCTGAATGGATTTCGCTGGATAACGGAAGCCCATGGAAACTCGGAACAGTTGCTCGAGAGCACAAGCCAATCGTCGTGACCGATCTGGAAGCAAAGTTTCAAGCGGCATTTCCGACAGGCGCGTGGACACAAGCCTCGAACAGGGCAGTGATCCTGCCAATCCCCGCCAGCGGCGATACTGGACGGTCAGGGTTTCTGGTGGCGGGCATCAATCCGTTTCGATTGCTGGACGACAGCTATATGTCCTTCCTCAATCTTGCGGCCGGCCAGATCGCGGCGGCAGTTGCCAATGCCGAAGCGTATGAACAGGAACGGCGACGCGCCGAAGCTTTGGCTGAGATCGACCGCGCAAAGACGGACTTCTTTTCGAATGTGAGTCATGAATTCCGCACACCATTGACATTGATGCTCAGCCCACTCGAGCAGCTTCTTGCCAAGCGCGATCAAGCCCTGGCGCGACCGGATATTGATCTCGTCAACATTGCACACCGCAACGGGGTCCGGCTGCTCAAGCTGGTCAATTCCCTGCTTGACTATTCCCGCATCGAAGCCGGCAAAACCCAGGCCGCATTTCAGAAACTGAATCTACTAAGAACGGTCGCAGAGATTGCCGCGGCATTCGAGCCGGCGATCAAGCAGGCCGGGCTCGATCTTCGCGTCAAGGTCGCATTCATGCCACCGATCTATGGTGATCGTGACATGCTGGAAAAGATCATTCTCAATCTGATCTCCAACGCATTCAAATTTACCTTTGAAGGTGGGATCGAGATCACGGTTGGAGCAGCTCCTGACCAAGACACCGCCATCATTGCGGTCACGGATACAGGCATCGGTATTCCAGCCGAAGAGCTTCCGCACATGTTCGAGCGCTTTCACCGAATTGAGGGCGCGCAGGGGCGCAGCATTGAAGGAAGCGGCATCGGGCTGGCGCTGGTCCAGGAATTGGTCAAGCTTCACGGTGGTCGGATCCTGGTGGAAAGCGAGCTCGGGCGCGGCAGTACATTCACAGTTCAGCTTCCGTTCAATACCTCCAAAGCCGGTGCGCATACTGAAAAACCCGACGAACGCTCTCCGCCCGCAACGGTGCGCGCCCAGGCCTACGTTCAGGAGGCTGCGGGTTGGGTCGACAGCAAGATCGCCGGCGATGCCCTGCCAGCCTCGGGCGTTCAGGATCTGCTTCCCGTCTCTTTCGCGAAAGGCGAGAGAGGGCACCGGATCCTTCTGGCTGACGACAACAAGGACATGCGGGATTATATCGAGCGGCTGCTGACCCTAGACGGATATAATGTGGAAGTTGTAAGCGACGGCGAGAGCGCGCTTGCGGCAGCCAGGCAAAGCAGGCCTTCCTTGATCCTCTCTGATGTCATGATGCCGAATCTGGGTGGATTTGGCCTGGTGCAAGCGCTTCGGGCCGACGATGCCCTTCAGAGTGTGCCTGTCATTCTGCTCTCAGCCCGTGCCGGCGAGGAAGCGAAGCTGGAGGGCTTGCGCTCGGGGGTTGATGACTATCTCATCAAGCCGTTCTCCGCGCGTGAGTTGATCGCGCGAATTGAATCCAATCTTTCGCTGTCCGAGCAGCGGCAGGCGACAGCGCGGGTCTTGCAGGAAGAAGCCAAAATCCTGGAACTCCTCAATCGCGTGGGTACGGCGGTCGCGTCGGAGATCGAACTGGAACGGGCGGTTCAAACCGTCACAGATATCGCAACGGAGTTGTCGGGCGCCCAGTTCGGCTCGTTCTTTTACAATGTGGTAGACGCGGCCGGTGAGTCCTACACGCTTTACACGATCTCCGGCGTGCCGCGAGAGATGTTCTCGAAATTCCCGATGCCGCGCAACACAGCGGTCTTCGCGCCGACATTTCATGGTGAGGGCGTGGTTCGCTCCTCCGACATTACCAAGGATCCGCGCTACGGTAAGAACGACCCGCACTATGGCATGCCCGAAGGGCACCTGCCTGTCCGAAGCTATCTCGCGGCGCCAGTGGTCTCGCGAACGGGCGAGGTGTTGGGGGGATTGTTCTTCGGGCATTCCGACGTGGGAGTGTTCGATGCTCGAGCGGAACGGATTGTTTCTGCGATTGCTGTTCAGGCCGCCATCGCCATTGAGAAGGCGCGGCTTTATCGTGCAGCAATGGACGAGATAGAGCGTCGCAAGCAGGTTGAGCAGGCCTTGCGTAATAGCGAGCAATCGCTCGAAAACCGGATAGCTGAGCGGACGGCAGAACTCGGAAAGGCCAATGCCGATCTCCGGGAGCAAATCGAAAAGCGCGAGCACGCGGAGAGCCGGCTCCACTATATGGTGGAGGGCGTATCCGACTATGCATTGTATATGCTGGATCCCCAAGGCAACGTCATCAACTGGAATATCGGAGCAAAGCGCATCAAGGGGTACGACGAAAGCGAGATTGTCGGCCAACACTTTTCGATTTTCTATACCCAGGAAGAACGCGCCGCAGGCAAGCCGATGAAGGTGCTGGAAACGGCGAAGCGCGAGGGCAAATTTGAAGCCGAAGCTCTGCGAGTACGGAAGGACGGAACGGAATTTTGGGCCAACGTTGTCATCAACCCGATTTATGGAAGCGATGGCGAGCACCTTGGCTTTGCGAAGATCACCAGGGACATTACCGAACGGCGTGAGGCGCAAGTTGCGCTTAGCCGCGCTCAGGAACAGTTAGCGCAAGCGCAGAAGATGGAAGGCATCGGTCAGCTGACTGGCGGCGTCGCGCATGACTTCAACAATCTCCTAACGATCATCATCGGAAATCTTGAATCGTCGCAGCGCAATCTGCGCTCGGCAACAGCGGATAATGATCGATTGTTACGGTCAATCGATAATGCCATGCGCGGTGCCCAGCGTGCCGCCTCGCTTACTCAGCGCTTGCTCGCCTTTTCGCGGCGTCAGCCGCTCGAACCCAAGACGGTGGACCTTAGCCGTCTGGTTACGGGCATGTCGGAGCTCCTGCGACGCTCGCTTGGAGAGCAGGTCCGCATCGAAACAGTGTTGGCCGGCGGGCTATGGCGCGTTCATATCGACCCTAGTCAGCTGGAAATCGCGATTCTCAATCTAGCGGTGAATGCAAGAGACGCGATGCCGGATGGCGGCACGCTGACCATCGAAACTGCCAACGTTTATCTGGACGAAACCTATGCGGCATCACAGGCCGAGGTCGTTCCAGGCCAATACGTGCTCGTGAGCGTCACCGACAGCGGTACCGGCATGTCGCATGAGACCATCGCGCGCGCGTTCGAGCCGTTCTTTACGACGAAGGATATTGGCCACGGTACCGGATTGGGATTGTCTCAGGTCTACGGTTTCGTAAAGCAGTCCGGCGGGAACGTGAAAATTTACAGCGAGGTCGGCCAAGGCACGACGGTAAAGATATATCTTCCGCGCGTTCACTCTGATGCCGGACCATCTTACGACAACGACGCTAGCCTGCCGGTGCCGCGCAGTAGCAGCGGACAGACTATCCTTGTGGTGGAGGATGAGGAGGAGGTCCGAGCATATTCGACAAGCATTCTGCGGGAGTTAGGCTATGAGGTTCTCGAAGCAGGATCAGGATCCGCCGGGCTGCAGGTCTTGCACGCGCATCCCGAGGTGGTCCTGCTGTTCACCGATGTGGGCCTGCCGGGCGGAATGACCGGCCGGCAGCTTGCTGATGCCGCGGTCCAGATAAGTCCCAAGCTGAAGGTCTTGTTCACCACCGGATATGCGCGCAATGCCATTGTCCACGATGGCCGGCTCGATCCGGGCGTGATGCTGTTGCCCAAGCCGTTCACGTACAATGCGCTGGCATCAAAGCTCAGCGACATGCTGGAGATGCGTGAAGGGGGGGGACTGTCCTGCTGGTCGAGGACGAGCCGCTCATCCAGCTTCTCGGCGCCGATTATCTTCAAGAGGACGGTTACGTCGTCGAGACCGCCGGCTCTGCGACGGAGGCCATGAATAAGATCAAGATGCTGAATGGCCAAATCGATCTGGCCATCATCGACGTGGGCCTGCCCGATCGGAAGGGGGACCTGTTGGTTGCAGAACTGCGAGCAATCTATCCTCACCTGCCCATCATAGTCGCGACAGGTTATGACGAGATGGCGATGCGCAAGAAATTCGGCTCTGACAACCGCGTCGGCTATCTTAGAAAGCCGTACTCGAGGGAGGAGGTTTTGCTTGCGGTCAAACAGGCTTTGCCGATCTAGAAATTTCAGGACTGAGTCTGGGGGCGCAGGGATTTGAAAAAGATTTTATTGCGTTAGCTAGGCCCCGGCGAAAGTCGAGGCCTTTTCTCTGGCGGAGGTTGGCAGATCAGGCGTTGGATCCCACAGTTTCTGGCTATTGTTCTTCACGTTGTCGATGGCCTTGTCTAGCTTGCGGATCTTCATCCATTCGTCGGGCAAGGGCGCCGCCATCAACGCGGCGTAGGGTTGTTCTTCCTTGGCCTTCTCATTGAGCTTCTTCCACTCAACGAAGTCGTCGATCACGGCCAGGGCCGCTGTCCGCGCTTCCATGCGTCACGCAATGCGGGCTTGGGTGGACTCTTCCGGCCGCGCGTTGAAGGTGGAATAGGACAGCTTCTCGTCCCTGGCCCAGTGCGGGAGTAGGCCCCCAGCGCATCATGCGCAGAATGCGCTTGCCGTCCGCTGCGCAGTGCGGCGAACATCGGCCGGGTCGGGCTTACTCCAGTCGGACGCATAGTTTGGTGCCGGTGCGGCGGCATCGAACTTCATTTAATCCCGATCTGCCACTTGCTCGGTCAGATAAGCGATTGCGCGGTCCGCGCCATCTCGCACGAACAATACTGCAACGCCGCGTCCGGTGCCGGGATGGCCGCCGGACCATTCGTGAGGAGCATCCGGGAGGTTGCAACCTCCGCTCCTCAAGTATTATGCGGCCTGTATCGCGGTGTTGTTAGACCCGGGAGGTCGAGAGGCTTAAAGAAAGACGCGTCAGGTCGAGCCTAAAAGCCTCAATGCATTTGACCTTTGCTGTTCCCCGGTATGGTTCGAATGCCACGAGGGCATGTGCTTGAGTCGTTTGGCAAAAGCGGGTCGCAACTCTTACTTCGACTTAATCGGTCTGCGTCTTTCGGCTGCGGACTCGGCTTTTCATCGGGGTTAGGGTTAGGTACTTCGTCCGGCATCTCGCCCGGCTGGGGCTCTTTGATGTCTGGAATACGATTCGGCGCCGGTGGCGGAATCGGATTGGGTTCATTGGGAATAGGATTTTCTGGGGTTGTTGGGAGCATTATCGTCTCCGTAATGTCTATGAGCAAAGAGGAGCCCGCCATGCAGGCGGGCCCCTGTTAACTCTAGTGTTGGCCGCCCTTCCGCCCAGCCTCACTCGCCTTCTCGCGGTCGTTCGCAAAGTTGCCAGAGTTGCTCGCGCCCTGCTGGCCCGAAGATCCACCGCTTTGCTGTTGCTGAGCGCCGTGGCTACGCTCGCCGCCCTTGTGTCCGGCTTCTGACGCGCGATCACGGTCGTTTGCGAAGTTACCTGAACCGCCGCGTTGTTCGTTTGCCATTGTGATCTCCATTGTGTGAGGTAACAACGATCGATCAACAGACGTGCGGGGATATAGTTGTGGGGTGTGTGGGGTATCTTCGTGGTAAATGAGAGAATGAGGAACATCACCATCGTACAAGACAACCGTGCGGAGGAGTGAAGCGATTCAAAACTACTTCTTCGCTGCTCCCAGTCTAGCTCCTGTGTCCAGGGCTGATGTGCTTAGGGTCTTTCGCGTTGCGGCGTCATCTTTGCGAGATCAGACTGGATAGGTACGTCATCCGATCCGAGCTACTGCCGTTGAAGGGTTCTTTCGCTCCGGCGGGCTCGGCGGTCGAGCCAGCGCCAAACTTCAGGCGTTCAGCCCGGCCGGCCACGAACCTTGGGGGGCGAATGCCGGCCGAGCCTAGCCGCTAGATTCGAAAGTAACGGCGCAATTCAAGCTTCAGCCGCAAGATTTGTTCCTAGGGGCGCCGAGATTGATGGAATCTCGTCATTCTTTGCTTGCTACTCCCGACAGCATGAGTTGGCCGAACGCGATGAGGTCATCGTAAAGTTCGGCCGCATTACGCCCTGTTTCCTTGCGGCATTTGCGGCAGATCAGTGGTCGCGGCGATGGTCGCTGCGGAAAGCGAACTTCAGGCGCGCCACAATGCTGGCAGGCGTATTTTTTCAGGAGTCGCTCGCCCTCGGCGTCCCGTTGGTCACTGGTGATCATAGGTCAGGATGCCACGATGTCGTTGCTGACTGATTACTTAAAAGGCTAAGCGCGGCCGCCACAATGCGACCGCGCTTAGCAATCAGAAGCCGACAGCGGCCGGCAACTCCCGGAACTCGAGAGGTCGCTGTGCGCCGCCGCCTCTGTCCGGTGGCGGACTCTTCCCTTCGTCGAGAATCCTCAATGCCCGCATTATGGCGGCGAGAGGGACTGGCGTGTCATTTCCGGGAAGTTGGCGCAGCCAGGGTTTCTCTTCGACTGCGAATGCATCCGAAGCCCAAGCGGCGAGGACGCATCGTTTCTCGACCTCTGTCAGGAGGTCATTCGCAAGAACTTCGGCAGGATCGCAGAAGGCCGAAGCCAGAATTGAATGAGCATGGATGTGGGGATCGGTCGTGGGAAATTCGCGAACAATCGCATTCATCGTCGGCCTCCATCTCTCCTTTCGTTACGGGGGCGTGGCCGATTTAGGTTGCCCTTTAGCACCTTCAAGACCCAAATCCTTTTTTTGAGCTGGGGAAGTTCGTGATCCGTACCATTCTGGTCACGGGCTGGCGCTTGCCTGCGTCGTGTCGAATGTGGAGATGAGGCCGAAGCACCGGGCGAGGGTCTGTCGAGGTTGAGCGCTTGATCCTTTGTCAGCCGACGGAAGTTGGCCGCACACATTTGCGCGCACAATCTCAAGCTATTTGAGGTTCTATCCAAGCCCGCATCGCTGGTGCGCAGCCGGATGCCAGCCGGCCGCTTGCCGATCGCGACCTCTACGACGACGAGGCTGCTGGCTTTGTGTTCGTGGATACCGACGCAACGCCGTTTGACCTCTGTATCAAGCTGTCCGCGACCACCGCTGACTGTTCCGAGCCTTCGCCGATCGGCGGAGCGGGGGGATATGCTTGTCTCGGTCTTCGATCCAAACGGAGTGGAGGGCGACGCGTTTGACCTCGACAATATGTGGCCCGCGCTCAGAACCGGGCAAGGCACTGTTCACCGCAACGAGCGAAGCCCATGCGCTTGATACATTGGGTGCGACGACGGTCGGCGTCGATGTACTGACTGCGGTTGACGCGGCGGCCGCGGGGACCACGCTGGAAATTTCACCGGGTATGTCGAGCACCGAGCGGCAGAACTTCCTGTTCTCCACAGCGTATCAGTCCAAACCATTTGCGGAATATCGTCGGCCCCTGAATCAATTCGCCACCGGCTTCAAGGGTGCGAACGACACAGCGAATGGCATCGATACAAACCCATCGTCGAACTATTCGGTGGATTCGAGTGGCGGAAAGGTGTCGCCAAGTAACGGCCCGACCAGCAGGCGATATTGGACTGGCGTATCGCCGCTATAGCGTTCCAGGGTCGATCCGCAAAAGTAGCACACGAACTCGTTGCGAGTGTTTGGAACAGGTTCGCTCCGCTCGTAAATGGCGCCACACGAACAGGTAACTTTCCTCGACAGCACTATCACCTTCGCAGCTAGCGACACCCTAGTCTGTCCAAAGTGTGAGATACGCGACGGCTCCGAGTAGAATTGCGAAGCCTACAGCCGCTGCGCACAAGAAACATCGTTCAACGAGGTCGGATTTGGAAAATGAGAACATCGCTGCTCCCTCTAGAGTAGGCGGGAGCGCGACCGGCGTTTCCATCACCGATAGTAGCCACGGATCTGGCGGTGATAAGCTGACGTTAAACAAAAGTAGCAAGACAGCGAGTCTCATGTTTCTGATCGAGTACGCAACCTTTTCGCGTTGAGTGCGTTCTGTGAAAAAGAGCAGGTCGCGGTGAAAGTTGTGTCTCGTATGGCGCGGTGGCTTGTGGCCGCGTTTTCGATTACCCCGCCCCTTCAAGATTCTCCCGTAGCAGACGAAGATCGATCGTCGTTAGCTACCTTAGTCCCCCTGCTTGACCAGCCCGGCCGGACGCTAGAACCAGCCCCACCACCATAGCCAAGCTAAAATTCCACTCATCGCCCACAGTGGCCATGTCATGACAATCCCCTTGGCCATGTCGGTAAGTTCGGGTTCGTTCGCTTTGACTTGAGGCGCCGCCGCTTGGGGATTGGCCTTGTCGGCGTCGCCTCCATCGGACGGCTTGTCATCATTTGGATCAGAGGGCATTTGCGTCTCCCGTGCCGGACCAAGCACGTTTTCGCAAATTGGTTCTCATAGACCATCGGCTTATTCGATGCGGGGAACCTCGATGAGCCGCAGCTTGCGCCCGATCACACGTCCAGCGCTCAGCCGGCGGCAAGCATCAAGAGTCTCGCAAGGTCATCAAATGCCGATCGGCCCGGCCGGCAGCAAACCTTGGGGGCGGAAACCGGCCGAGCCTCGCCGCGGATCGAAGTAACGGCGCAGTTCAAGCTACGGCCGCGGGGATTCGTTCCAAAGTCATGTCCGATTTCCAACGGTTCGAGCGCGACCGTGCTGAACTTATAGCTTTTGTTGGCCAGAGACTGCTGCTGTCAACAGGGCTTGAAACGCCATTCGCGCAGCCTCGTCTTGCGGTCAATCTTTTGGAAGCAGAAAGAAGCATCGGCGCCCAGCCGGCGCCACGAACATCACGTTCCCGAGGACCTGCAGCGTCGGCAAAAGGGGAGCCGCGGACATCAATCTTGAATCCATCCTCCAGCCCAACCGTGCGCGACGCGGCCGGTACTCCCCGACGGTTCCGCCAGTTCGCCAGAATTTCCTGTTCGTTCGTCTAGGCGTTACTGAGTTTGCTCGATCGCGGCTGGCATTCGCGCCACGGACATCAAAGAGCGCGACACCTGGTTGAGAAGCTGGTCGGCGTTTTCCTCTTCGGCCAGGGACGTATTGAGCAGGGCGACGATGGCGGTGTGCCGAAGTTGCTGGGCCAGATTCCGCGCGGTTGCGGCGGCCAGTTCACCGTTAGCGCCGCCGAATTGCTCCAGCAGCATATTGCCGAAACGAGGGTCCGGTTCGTCGACTCGGACGGTGAACATGAGCTTTTTCACATGGTGGTACATTTGGCGCGACCTTGTTAGAGGATTGCAGACCAAGCAGCCGCCTTGTTCCTAAGCCGTGTGAAAAGTGGGCGAAACGAACCGCGGAGCGGAGCGCGTTGTCACAAGGCACAGCGGCGAATCTACGCGAACAATCGAGAGGAACCCCGACGCGAGATCAGAGTTGCTTGTTCCTGATCATGGAGGAAAAAAGATGGGCCGCGGAATTCTGCTTTGGCTGTTGGGCGTACCAATCCCGATCATCATTTTGCTGGCTCTGTTCTGGCACTAGGGGAGGATGCGATGAGCCTTTCGGAACGATCTGCGGTTGTCGAAGCCGCCATTGTCGGAACAGATCCATTCGCTGAGCCTTCGGTGTCCTGGGCAGCCATCTTTGCGGGCGCCGTCGTGGCCGTCGCCGCGACGATCATGCTTTTGGCGTTGGGCGCAGGCATTGGCTTGACGTCGATCTCGCCTTGGTCCGGATCGGGCGCGTCGGCGACCGGTTTTGCGATCGGCGGCGCCATCTGGCTCATCATCACGCAGTGGCTGTCCGCCGCGTTGGGCGGCTATCTGGCCGGGCGGATGCGAACGCGCTGGACCTTAATCGACGCGGACGAGGTCCTGTTCCGCGACACGGCACACGGCCTGACCGCGTGGGCGATCGCCACCGTCGTGACGGTGTGTATCGTAGCTTCCGCCGGCACGTCGGTCGTCAGCGGCGCGGCGCGGATGGTGGGCGCCGCGGTGTCGCCGGCCATTCAGGGCGCGGCGCAGGGGGGCACTCGGCAGGCCGGAGAGTCATCCGCCAATCCCGTCCAGATGATGGTCGATACGTTGTTCCGGCCCGGCCAGCCTTCTACGTCCGGCAGCGCCGCCGACGCGAAGGCTGAAGTGACACAAATCCTGCTGTCGGGAATTCAGAGCGGCGAGATCTCGCAGCCCGACCGCACCTATATCGCCCAGCTGGCGGCAAGCCGCAGCGGCATTTCGCAGGAGGAGGCGGAGAAGCGTGTCAACACGCTGATCGAGCAGGCCAAGGCAGCGGCCGACAAGGCCAAGGCCGCGGCGGATACCGCGCGCAAGAGCGCCGCCTCGCTCGCGTTCTTCACCTTCGTCTCGATGCTCATCGGCGCGTTCATCGCATGTGCGGCGGCGGCTCTGGGAGGTCATCTCAGGGACGAATAGGAGCGGGATTTTTAGCAAGCAGCAAGTCGGTCAACTCACACGGAGGATATTATGGCGAAGGAAAAAGACCTGAACGATCTGTTTCTCGATACCCTGAAGGACATCTATTTCGCGGAAAAGAAAATACTGTCGGCCCTGCCGAAGATGGCAAAGGCCGCCCGCTCTCCCAAACTGAAGGCGGCGTTCGAGAAGCACCTCACCGAGACCGACGGCCAGGTGGATCGTCTTGAGCAGGTCTTCGCCTTGCTGGATGAGACGCCTCGGGGCAAGACCTGTGACGCGATCATGGGCATCATCGACGAGGGCAAGGAGATCATGAGCGAGTTCAAGGGAATGCCGGCGATCGATGCGGGCCTTCTGGCGGCCGCGCAGGCGGTCGAGCATTACGAGATCTCGCGTTACGGCACGCTCAAGACCTGGGCCGCCGAACTTGGCCTCAAGGATGCCGTCAAACTTCTCGATGCGACCCTGAAGGAAGAGAAGAACACCGACGCGACGCTCACCCAGCTTGCCGAGGCCGAAGTCAACAAACACGCCGAGGCTCCCAAGGCTGCTTGACAATCAAGGTCACCTGACAATCAACGCAGGCGGCCGGCGGCGTTTCACTTGGCTATCGCATACAGCAAACGTTAGAGCGCAGCGCCGGCGTGTTTCAACCGCTTTCGGGCCTGGCAGAAATCCGGAACCACCGTGTAGCGTCGCCGGCGTACCCGTTCATGACCTCCGCAATTTTCGGCGGGATTCCTTGAGCGACGTCTGCTTGTTCACGGCGACGTCGATCATCCGTTTCGAAATTGGCCTGGTTGATTTTCGGATTATCGGCCGAGTTCAAGGTCGGCCGGATTTCGCGAAGCTGGGTCGGTGAGCAACAGTAGGTCCGAAGAATGTTTAATCGTCCGCGCGCGGCCCCGAGGAGTCTTCCTGGCCGGCTGGATCAGCCTTGCCAGCCGTGCTTTGCGTCGCATCTTATCGGAAACGAACTTTCGGCGGCGCTGTCGCACCATCGTCGCCGCGCTCGCTAGGCTCATGCGCTATTATTGAGGATTTCGCACGCCGACCTCAATCAAAGGGAGATTTGCGGTAGTTACCCCATTTATGATGACTAGCGAGGAGTGCTTCTCCGAGCTTGGTAGGCTCCCCTTTCGCCGCCTTCCGAAACTCTTCGCTTCGAAGATTAACATGCGTCCGCGGGTCCTTCTTGCTTAGATTGTCAGCTTCCATTGCTGCAATCCACTCCGCGTCCGATTTGAATGATTCTGGCATCAGGCCATATTCATCAGACTTTGCTTCGTCAGGCATCAGCTTTTTTCGTAGATCATCTTCCAAGGTTACGGCGGACGAGATGCCGCTCGACGACAGAGCTACAAGACGGAAAATCACCAGCTCCAGCAGGGTCATTTTTTTGGAGACCCCATCAATGACAACGGTATGCTTCTTCAGCGCAACCTTTCGCGTGATGCGCTTCAAGCTGATGGCGCCTTTGGGTCTTCCGGCCTTGTTGCCTGTCGAGCCTTTCAGGAATCGATGTTCAGGGGGCGGCGTGCGGCCGTCTTGGGGGTTGCTAGCTTTGCTCATTTGCTTTTCTCGTCGGCCTCAGTTCTCGTTCCAGTTCATCGATGATTGCCTGATCTTTCTCATACTCGGCGTTTAGCTTGGCAAACAGATCGGCGTCCCACGGTGGCGGGCCGGCACGCTCCACGAGCACTTTGCCGAGATGCCAGACTTCACGTGCAATCTCGATGAAGCCGCAGAGGAACTTAGCCGCCGGCTTCTCGAGAAGCCCCGCTTTCTCGCAGTCTTTCAGAAAGGCTTTTATTGCACGAACTTCTCCCTTCATGGCTCGTTTGCCGAGCGCGATCATTTTGGCTTCGTGTGGGTGGACTTTTCGTCGCTTGCCATTGATCGTCACCGCAATCGGTCGGTCGAGCACCGACATTGGATTCGATGGCTGCTCACGCTGCCAGCGGGCCTTTGCCGCCGCGGCAGCTGTTTCACTTCGAAATTTCGTTTGTTCGGGCGGCCGCCCATAGCCGACCTTGTAGCTGCCGCGCGGCTGTTGTTTGCTGCCGTTCTGCGTTTTCTTTGTCATGACACATCACCGTACGCGGGGTCGGAATCGAGCTCGGCCAAGCGGTGCTGTTCAAGATCGCGAAAGAGCAAACCTGTTTCAGCGTGACGCGGTTCTTCACCTGTAACGGCCGCCAGGCGCTTGAGAATGACATCGCAGTAGATCGGATCGAGCTCGATACCGAAGCCTCTGCGTCGCGTCTTATGCGCAGCGACCAAGGTGGTGCCGGAGCCGGCAAACGCATCAAGAACAATGTCCTTCGGATGACTGGCATCCAGAATCGCATCCGCGACCAGGGCGGTCGGCTTTACCGTTGGATGAGCGGCCAGATCGTCGTCGCGCGTACGACTGAAAGCATTGGCGCCCGCATAAGTCCAAAGATTCGTGCGATACCGACCGTGCCGGCCGAGCTCGACATTGTTGATATGGGGTGCGGTTCCAGCCTTAAATACGAATACCAGTTCGTGTTGCGAGCGGTAGAGCGAACCCATGCCGGCGTTCGTTTTAGCCCAAATGCAAAGATTCTTTAGCTCAGAATAGGCGGCCGCGCCGGCATCGAGCATCTCGCGCATGTGGCGGAAGTCCATGCACTGAAACTGCAGTGCGCCATCGACCGACCAGTCGGCGAGGTGATGGAAGACTTGTGCAAGGAAGGCGGTGAACTCGGTCTCGCTCATTTCGCCGGAGGCCATCGCGAACTCGCGATGGGTAGTTCGCCCCAGACCGGAGACATGGCCATCGATGGGGACGTTGTAGGGCGGGTCGCAGAATACAAGCTGGGCGCGCTCATCGCCGAGGAGCGCGGCAAAAGTCTCCTGTTTGGTTGCGTCGCCACAAATCAGTCGGTGCGGGCCGATCAACCAGAGATCGGATTCGCGCGTCACCGCGGTGCATGCGATCTCAGGCACTCGATCCAGCGGATCGTCCTTCACGGCCGCCGCCGGCGTGCCGATCGCCATGTCGATTTCCGGCCAGTCGAAACCGGTAATCGTCACATCGAAACCCAAGTCGAGCGCGCTCAGTTCGGCCAGCTCAAGGCCCAGAATTTCGACATCCCAGCCGGCTTTCAAGGCGAGCTGGTTGTCGGCAATCACATAAGCGCGTAGCTGCTCTGGGCTGAGATGGCCCAACCGCACGGTCGGAACCGTTGAAAGGCCTACTTTCTTGGCAGCTTCGAGTCGACCATGACCGGCAACAACCGTATCGTGGCCGTCAATCAGAACGGGGTTCGTAAAGCCGAACTCGGCAATACTGGCGGCGATCTGGCTGATTTGCTTGGGGGAATGAGTTCGGGCGTTGCGGGGATTGGCTTTCAGATCGGCAACGGATCGATGCTCGATCTGGGCTTGCAACGTCCTCGATGCGCCCTTGCGGTTGGGGGCATAAGTCTTTGGCATCTGCTACTCCGAGTTATGCTTCGGAGTAGCCTTCCCGGAGTCCCGAAAAGGCACACCCGAAGCGTGGTTAGAACACGCGTCATGAGATGTCTCCTTTTCTGAACTTCACGGGTAGCCAGGAGGCGAACCCTTTGCCACATGATCGGCTGTCAGGCCGTCACGCTCACCGCCGGGGAGGCGGCCGGGTGAAGTAGCACTAATTTGGGGTGGAGCTACGTTTCCGTCAAGTCATCGCGCAAAAGATTGCCGCCTCAGCTGTTGTTTCCCGATTCCTCTGCTTTTTTACCCGCATCAGCGAGAAGAATTCCCGCAATGTCATGCGGGAATTTCAGCCAAAAAAGGCCGAAAATTCGGTGTTTCCGCGCGGACGGAGGCCCAAGATTCGCGATTTTGCCCTGTTAATTCCCGCATGCGATGGAGACTGGTTCGCATACGACTGCGTCCGCCACCACCCTTCCCGGAAATCCCAAGCCCTGCAGATCGTGCCGATGCTCCGTTTGTCGGCATTTCCGGCGCCATCCTGCTGGATCCGTCGTTATGGCGCGTCGCCTCGACGTCCTGCTTTTGCAGGGATGCGCCTGTGCCGCCGAAATTGCCGTTCTCAGTTGATGGTCGCGCCAGCGCGGCGGCCTCGCCGCATTGCGCGTACAGGGAGAAGGTGGAGGTGGCGGATCGCGCTTGTCCATCGCGACCGGGCCATTTGGCCGACGCCGGACGCTTCCTGTTGAGTTCCTCAGGCAATCAGAACCCGTGTTGCGTCAATCTCTGGATGTAATCTGCGCATGTATGCCAGATTAGGAAAATAAATATCAATTATACCGGCCGTATTCGAAATCATTTCCAAATCACGCTCCGGAAAGGCTCAACTACGCAAGCCGCCGATCGCTTGTTGCTGTTAGAGTTTTCATCAATCGATGATCGTGAGCGGCACGGGCCGGCTTGCGTCTGAGGGTTGCGCCGGCAACCGGATTGCGAGGATGGATGATGAAAACGATCGGCTTGATCGGCGGAATGAGCTGGGAGAGCACCGCGGTTTATTACCGGCGGCTCAACGAACGGGTCCGCGACCTCTGCGGCGGTCTGCATTCTGCCGAAATCCTCCTGCGTTCCGTTGATTTCGAATCGATCGTCGCAATGCAGACATCCGGCGACTGGGACGGTGCCGCCGCGGTTCTGCAGAAGATTGCCCGCGAACTCGAAGTCGCGGGTGCGGATTGCGTGCTGATCTGCACCAACACCATGCACAAGCTTGCTGATGCCGTGCAGGGGGCGATCCAGATTCCGTTGCTGAACATCGTCGATATCTGTGCGCAGGAACTGAAGGTCGCAGGCGTTCGTCGGCCGCTATTGCTCGCGACACGCTATACGATGGAGCAGGACTTCTATCGTGAACGCATGAGCCATCGGCACGGGCTGGACACGATCGTGCCGGATGCGGATGACCGCACCGCGGTGCACGACATCATCTTTTCGGAATTGTGCTGCGGCATTATCCGTGAAGCTTCGCGTCAGCGCTACATGGATGTCATCACGCGCGGGCGTTCCGCCGGTGCCGACAGCGTCATTCTGGGTTGCACCGAAATCGGCCTCTTGATCCGGCCGGAAAACGTTGATTTACCAGCGTTTGATTCAACGCTGCTGCATGCGGATGCAGCAGTCGATTTTGCGCTCGGCGATGGACCGCTTGGTCGCGTCGCAGCCTAAGGGAGACGTTATCTAATGCGTGCGATGGTCCTGCGAGAGCATGGAGGGCTCGACAAGCTCACCTTCGATCCGAATTTTCCTGATCCCGATATCGGAGACGGTGACGTTCTGTTGCGAGTGCGGGCCACGTCCCTGAACTATCACGACATCTTCACCCGCCGCGGCATGCCGGGAATCAAGATTCCGCTGCCGGTGATCATGGGCCTGGATGTTGCCGGCGAGATCGTCAAGGTCGGCCCCGGCGTCGAGGGCTGGAAGGCCGGCGATCGCGTGCTGGTCGATCCGCTCAATCGCGTCGAAGGCGGTCTGATGGGCGAGACCATGAACGGAGGTCTTGCCGAACTGTGCAAGGCGCGCGCGCATCAGCTCGTGCGGATTCCCGACAATGTCAGCTTCGAGCAGGCGGCGGCGCTTCCGGTCGCCTATGGTACGGCGCATCGCATGATGACCACCAACGGTCAGGTCTCGGCGGGCGAGAAAGTGCTGGTTCTCGGCGCCAGCGGCGGCGTCGGCGTGTGTTGCGTACAACTGGCCAAGATCGCGGGCGCCTATGTGATCGCCTGTGCGGGTTCGGAAGAGAAGGGACAGCGGCTCAAAGAGGTCGGAGCCGACGAGATTATTCTCTATACCCAGGAAGACTTCATGCAAGTCGTGCGGCAGCGCCATGGGCGGCCGCAGCGTGTCGGCGGCGGCTCGTCCGTCAATGGAGGCGTCGACGTTGTCGTCAACTTCACGGGTGGCGATACCTGGGTGAAGTCGCTGCGCACGCTGAAGCTCGGCGGCCGCGTCCTCACCTGCGGCGCAACCGCGGGTTACGATCCGGCGGAAGACCTCCGGGTGATCTGGACCTTCGAACTGCAGATCCGCGGCTCCAACGGCTGGGAGCGTGACGACATCGAGAAACTGTTTGCGCTGGTCTCCGCCGGCAAGCTTCGCGCACAGATCGACAAGACGTTCCCGCTGGAGCAGGCGGCGGATGCGCTGCGGATGCTGGAAGACCGCAAGGTGTCCGGCAAGGTGGTGGTGACGCCATGACAACGCCGCTTGATCGGGACCAGATCGAGGCGATGCTGAAGCAGTCGCCGTTCATCTCGTTTCTCGGATTGACTGTAACGGGACTCGATGCGGGCAAGCAGGAAGTCGTCATGCGTGCGCCCATGCGCTCGGAGTTCGAGCGCGAGGCGGGCACGAAGCAGTGGCACGGCGGGCCTATCGCATCGATCATCGACACCGTCGGTGACTATGCGCTCGTGATGTTCGTCGGGCGCGGATTGCCCACCATCAATTTCCGGGTCGATTACTTCCGCCCCGCGATCGATACCGGCCTGATCTGCACCGGGCGGGTTCGGCGTCTGGGACGTACCGTGGGCGTTGCCGACGTCGACGTCCATGACGAGAAGGGCGCCCTGATCGCGATCGGAAGGGCCACCTATGCCATCTAACAGAGCCGCCAGCACAGGGCCGCGATGAAGCCGCTAGCTGACAAAATCGCTCTCGTGACCGGCGCAAGCCGCGGCATCGGTCGAGCGATTGCTGTCAGACTGGCGCAGGATGGCGCACTCGTCGGCATCCATTATCGGGCCGAAAGCGACAAGGCGAAGCAGACGCTCGATCTGATCCGTGCCCAGGGCGGCGACGGTTTTCTCGTTGCCGCGGATCTGGCCGATCCGGCAGGTGCCGCCGCTCTCGCGAATGCACTGATCGGCGAACTCAGCGCGCGGCGCGAGGCGCCGGCGCTCGATATTCTGGTCAACAACGCGGGTATCGATGACCGCAAGACCATCGAGCAGGTGACCGAAGCCGACTTCGATCGCATGCTGCAGATCAACTTCAAGTCGCCGTTCTTCCTGATTCAGAAGCTGCTTCCCGTCATGAACGACGGCGGCCGTATCATCAACATTTCATCGATGGCGGCGCGGCTGTCTTTCCCGACAATGCCGGTTTACGCGCCGACCAAGGCGGCATTGTCGACGCTCAGTCGGGTGCTCGCCGCGCATCTCGGGCCGCGCGGCATTACAGTCAACGCCGTGCTGCCCGGAGCGACCTCGACGGATCTCAACCCTGCCGCGTCCGATCCGCAGCGAAGCGGCGCAATCCGCGACTCCATCGCGCTTGGCCGAATTGCGTCGCCTGACGATATCGCCCCGATTGTCGCATTCCTGGCCTCCGATGAGGGCGGCTGGATCACCGGCGAAACCATCGAAGCGAGCGGCGGCCAGCGCCTATGAAGATGCATCCCGGCGGCGAGCATTTTGTTCTTCGTGCCGGTCCGGGCGGGAAATATCTGCTTTCGGGCAGGTCATCGGGAGCATGTCCAATGCGAAAGATGGACCGGTATCTTCCGCTTTTCCCCCTGCGCGGCGCATCCTGTACAAGAAGTGCCGTATTGGAGAGGGGGCGCTGATGGATCGCATCGATCTCAAAATTCTCGAATCGCTGCAAGGCGACGCGATGATGCCCCTTGCAACCGTCGCGGAGAAGGCCGGACTGTCGAGTTCGCCCTGCTGGCGGCGAATCCAGGCGTTGATTGAAAAGAAGATCATTCGCCGCCGTGTCGCGCTGCTCGATCCAAATCTGGTCAACGTGCCGGTCACGGTGTTCGTCACGTTGAAAACCAACAGGCATGACACCAAGTGGATGACGTCTTTCGCCCGGGAGATTGCGAAGATTCCCGAAGTGACTGAATTCTATCGCATGAGTGGCGAGGTCGATTATCTGCTGCGCATCGTTGTGCCGGATGTGGCGGCCTATGACGGCGTCTACAAGCGGCTGATCAGCGCGGCGGAACTCTTCGATGTAAGCTCGAGCTTTGCGATGGAAACGATCAAATACTCGACGGCTCTGCCGCTGAATTACGTCAAGATATGAACCACGCTGCTGCAACCTGCATACCGGTGGATGCGATGCCTTGTGCGTCGCCCTTGGCGATGCCGGACGGTTGGATGCTGCCGACAGGCACGCCTTTCGCGAGCCGATCGCAGCATCGCGCCTTTCTACGAGGAATTCTCAACGCGGTTCATGATGAAAACCGTAAAGCCAGGTATCTGTAACGACAATCATCCAGTTGGAGGGACCATGACAAACGTTCACCGTAGGGCAGCGATGAAGCGGCTTGCGACCGTCGCATTTTGCGTGGGGCTGATCGGCAGCCTCGGCACAGGCAGCGCGTTCGCTCAGCAGAAGGCGGCGGACACGTCGCCGGTGCGGATCGGCGTGATCACCGACATGTCGGGTCTGTTTGCTGATATTTCCGGTCCGGGCGCGGTGGTCGCGGTCAAGATGGCGGTCGAGGATTTCGGTGGCAAGGTGCTCGGGCGTCCTATCGAAGTCCTCTCCGCCGACCACCAGAACAAGGCGGATGTCGGGGTCGCGCTCGCGCGCGAATGGATCGACGAGAAGAATGTCGTGATGCTCGCCGATCTGATGAACTCGGCGGTGGCGCTCGGCGTGATGGAGCTTGCCAAGACGAAGGACCGCATCGCGATTGTCAACGGGGCGAGCACATCCGTCATCACCAACGAGAAGTGCACGCCGAACAGCGTTCACTATACGTGGGACACCTATTCGCTCGCTCGCGGCACGGCCAACGCCGTCGTCCGCCGCGGCAAGAAGAAGTGGGCGATTCTGGAAGCTGACTATGCCTATGGTCATCAGCTCGCCAGCGATGCGCGGCGCTTTGTCGAGCGGGCAGGCGGCACCGTGGTGTCGGAAATCAAGCATCCGATCAACACCAGCGATTTCTCATCGTTCCTGCTGCAGGCGCAGAACTCCGGCGCCGACGTCATTGCGCTCGCCAACGGCGGGGCCGACACCATCAATTCAATCAAGTCGGCGGCCGAATTCGGCATCGGCCGCGATGGCAAGCAGCAGGTTGTTGGTCTGGCGATCAATCTGAATGACACCAAGGCGCTTGGTCTCAAAACCGCGCAGGGCCTGCTGCTCACCGAGGCGTTCTACTGGGACCTGAATGACGAGACCCGCGCCTGGTCGAAGCGCTTCATGGAGAAGTTCGGCAAGATGCCAACCTCCACCCAGGCGGGTGACTACTCGTCCACGATGCACTATCTCAAGGCGGTTGCCGCGGCCGGCACGCTGGACACAAAGACCGTGATGGCCAAGATGCGCGAGATGCCGGTGAACGATTTCTTCGCGCACAATGGCCATATCCGGATCGATGGCCGCATGGTGCATGACATGTATCTTGCGGAAGTGAAGAAGCCGTCGGAATCGAAGGGGCCGTGGGATTTCTACAATATCCTGGAAACGATTCCGGGCGACCAGGCCTTCCGTCCGCTGTCGGAAAGCGCATGTCCGCTGGTCAAGAAGTGATCGACCGGCACGTTGGTTGAGGGAGAATGGCGGCCCGCGCAGCGCGCGGGCCGTTGCGACAAGATTTTCTGGAGTGGAAGTGATGTCCTGGCCGTCTCGTAATCTCGGCTGCTGTTTCGATCCATCGAAAGACCCGGATAAGGTGGCCATCATCGATCTCCGGCACCCCGATCGTCCGGACAACGTCACCTATTCCGCTCTCGATGCCGCTTGCGATGCAGTGGCGCGCGGTCTGCTCGCCAAGGGGTTCAGGCAGGGCGATCGCATCGGCATCATGTCGGTGAATTCGGCCCCGATGATCGCGGCCTATCTCGGGATCATGCGGGCAGGCATGGTCGCGGTTCCGATTTCGTTCAAGCTGGCCCGCGAAACACTCGCGTACATCGTGCGGGACGCCGGCCTTCGGGCCGTGTTTCACGATCACGAGCGGTCGTCTCTCGTGCCCGATGGTCTGCCCGGAATCGATTTCGATGACGCCAGCGGTTACGCCGCGTTGCTCGACTATGGCCCGTTCACGGCGTTCGAACCCAAGGGGCGGGAGATCGCGACGATCCTTTACACGTCCGGTTCGACCGGCATGCCGAAGGGCGTGCTGTTGTCGCACGAGTCGCAGATGTGGGCACTGGATGTCGCGGCCCGGGCCGGCGATCGCTCGCATCATCGCTACATCGTCGCCGCTCCCATGTTTCACATGAATGCAACGATCAGCGTCAAGACCGCTCTGCACGCGGGGGCGTCGATGGTGTTGCTGCCGGCGTTCGATGCGCGGCTTTATGCGCAGGCGATTGCCGAGTATCGGGTCACCTGGCTGACCTCTGTGCCGACCATGATGGCCATGATGGCGCGCGAAACCGACCTGGTCGGAAAACTCGATTTCTCGTCGGTGACCAATGTGATGATGGGATCGGCGCCGCTAACGAAGTCGCTGGTCGAAAAAGTCCAGAGCCTGTTTCCACGCGCCGCGATCAGCAACGCCTACGGCACGACCGAGGCAGGACCCGGCATGTTCGGTGCGCATCCTGACGGAATCCCGCGACCGGATACGGCGTTGGGCTATCCGGTGCAGGGAGCGCAGGTCGAACTTCGAGAAGGTCCGTCCCCGGACGAAGGCGTGCTTTACATGAAAAGCCCGATGCTGATGGAAGGTTACAACAATCGGCCGGACAAGACAGCCGAGGTCATGCGAGACGGCTGGTATCGCTCCGGCGACATCATGCGCCGCGATGAGAACGGCTTCTTCCATTTTCTCGGCCGTGCCGACGACATGTTCGTGGTCGGCGGCGAGAACGTCTGGCCGGGTGAAGTCGAAAAGCTCGTCGAACGGATGCCGGGCGTGCATCAGGCGGCGGTCGTGCCGGTGCCCGACGAGATCAAGGGAATGCTGCCATTCGCCTTCGTGGTTCGACAGGACGACGCCAGGGTCGACGAGGCCGCGGTCAAGAAGTTCACCATCGACAACGGCCCGGCCTTCGCGCATCCCCGCTTTGTCGAATTTCGCACCGCGATTCCGTTGTCGGCGACCAACAAACCCGATCGTCGCCTGCTGACCGAAGAAGCCGAACGGATTGCGGCGCGGCGCCGGGCTGCCGGCGAGCGGGCCTGAGACTTAAACTGGCAGATTCCGTGCCGGCTTTTTGTCCGGCGTCGTGCAATCGCGGCGCGCGGATTCCTCGATCACGGCGATATGATCGTCGACCTGCGTTCGACAACTCCGGCGCCATGGCGCGACGGGAATAAAACCGCCGCCGGCCGAGTCTCCTTGCTGACAGCCCTCAGGGACCAGCACATGGAGGCTCCCATGACACATTCTCACGACGATCACGATGCTCCGGATCACGAACGGCGCCATGCGCTCGAATGCATGATCTGGGCGGGGACCGGCGTTCTCTGGACCGTGACCGGCGGCATCCCGCATTCGGTCGGCCTGATCGGAGACGCTCTGGCCGCCGAGCCCGCCGGCTTCACATTCCTGCAGATGAGCGACAGCCATATCGGCTTCAACAAGGCGGCCAATCCCGACGCGCTCGGCACGTTGCGCGAGGCGGTGGCCAAGGTCAGGGCGCTGCCGATGAGGCCATCCTTCATCATCCACACCGGCGATATCACCCATTTGTCCAGGACGGCGGAATTCGACGACGCCGACAAGATGTTCAGCGAGACCGGCGTGCAGACGCACTATGTACCCGGCGAGCACGACATCATCGACGAGGATTTCGGCAAGGCCTATCTCGATCGCTATGGGAAAGGAACGAAGGGTGCCGGCTGGTACAGCTTCGACGATCACGGCGTCCACTTCGTCGGGCTGGTGAACGTCGTCAATCTGAAAAGCGGAGGGCTTGGCAATCTCGGCGCCGAACAACTGGCGTGGCTCGAGGCCGACCTGCGCGACAAGTCCGACAGCACCCCGATCGTTGTGTTCGCGCATATCCCGCTGCAGATCGTTTACGAGAAATGGGGCTGGGGCACGGACGACGGCGCTCGGGTGCTTCAACTGCTGAGGCGGTTCGGCTCCGTGACGGTGCTCAACGGGCATATCCATCAACTGCTGCAGAAGGTGGAAGGCAACATCACCTTCCACACCGCGCTGTCCACCGCCTTTCCGCAGCCCGCGCCGGGCGCAGCGCCATCGCCCGGCCCGATGCTCGTTCCCGCCGACAAGCTGCGCTCGTTTCTCGGAGTGTCCAGCGTCACCGTGGTCCGGGGCAAACAGCGTCTTGCCATCGTCGATCAAACGCTTGCGGGTTGAGAGGAGGGCGCCACATGACGATCTCACCGAACAGAACCTGCGCGGCGCTTGCACGGGCTTTCGCAGGCCATGCGCTGCTCGTGACGCTGCTGCTGGGCTTTCTCACCGGCATATCGCTCGCGCTGAGCGCGCGCGCGGCGACGGGCGCCACAAGCACGGTCACGATCGACAACTTCACCTTCGCTCCGGCGGAATTGACGATTCCGCCGAATACGACGGTCACCTGGACCAATCGCGACGACATTCCGCACTCGGTGGTGCAGAAGGACAAGATGTTCCGCTCGAAGGCGCTGGACACCGACGATTCGTTCTCTTTCACGTTCACGACGCCCGGCACCTTCAGTTATTTCTGCGGCTTGCATCCCCACATGGTGGGAAAAATCATCGTGACGCCTTGAGCCGGGCGGGACGGTGGATGACGGCGTTGCCGGCACGGCGTCCGTTTCGCCGCGCCGGCGTTCGCGCGGCGTGCTAGATATGCCGGCCGAAGGCTTCCATCGTTTGTCTGGCCGGAAGCAGGCATCGGGCTCGGCCGTGCGCAACAAGGACGATCGCGCGTTGTTCGACGAGGTGTTTCTGCCGCATCTGGCGGAGGCCTATCGTTTGGCCCGATGGCTGACCGGCAGCGTGTCGGACGCGGAGGATGTGGTGCAGGAGGCGTCGTTGCGGGCCTTTCGCGGCATCAAGGGTTTCGGTGCCGTCAATGCGCGCGCCTGGTCGCTCTCCATCGTGCGCAATGCCGCCTACACGTGGTTGCTCAGGAACAGGCCAAGGACAGTGGTCTTTGCGGATGAACTGAGCCCCGCCGAACAGTCGTCGCTGGAACGCGAGACCGCGCAAGGCGCGAGGGTGGAGACACCGGAAGAGATCGTCGTGATGAAAGCGGACGCCGAGGACGTCCGGCGTGCACTGGAGAAGCTGCCTGCTCCATTCCGTGAGGTGATCGTCATGCGGGAAATGCATCAGCTCAACTACCGCGACATTGCCGAAATCGCCGGCGTCCCGGTGGGAACGGTGATGTCCCGGCTGTCCCGGGCTCGCCGCCTGCTGATCGAAAGTCTGGGAGGCCGGGCATAGATGGCGATGTCGATAAGCGAGCGCGACGAACTGCTGGTCCAGGCCTATTGTGATGACGAGCTTGATCCGGCATCCATGCTGGAGTTCGAACGGCGCCTGGCGGCTGATCAATCCCTTCAGGCAAGGCGCGACCAGATCATGGCGCTGCGCCGCGGGTTGCAATCATTGCCTGCCATCGAGATGCCGCACCGCGTGCAGCAGCGCGTTGTCTCCGCGATTGATCGGGCGCAGCCGCAGCCGCGAAGCTGGTCGTGGCGGGCGATCGCGGCATCGGCGGTGGCCGGTGCGATGATCGCAAGCGTGGTGATGCTGGGATTCAACCGCGAACATGCCGGTCAGAATCTCGCCCAGCAGATCGTGTCGAGCCACATTCGCGGTCTCCTCGCGCCGCAGCCATTCGATGTCGCGTCCTCCGATCGCCATACGGTGAAGCCGTGGTTCTCCCGCCATGTGGCGGAATCGCCCCAGGTGGTGGACCTTGCGTCGCAAGGATTCCCGCTTGTCGGCGGTCGTGTCGACGTGATCGGCCGCGATGCGGTGGCCACCATCGTTTATCGGCACGCCGCGCATGTCATCAGTGTCATGGTGCTCCCGAAGGGGACGTCCGTCCCCGCCGGGCCGATCGCGGGTTACAATCTGCGGAGCTGGACGGAGGGCAACCTGACCTACGTCGCCGTCTCCGATATTCCGGACGATGATCTTGCCGCTTTCGTGCGGGCCTTTTCCGCCGACGCCGCGCAGGAAGGCCCGGCGCGGCGTCCCTGATCCGCCGCGCTAAGCGAGCATCGCGCGTTCGCGCGCCTTCACCAGACCGACGATTGTGTCGTTGACCGGCGTGGGAACGCCCAGCGGCTTGCCGAGGCGGGGGATCGAGCCGTTGATGGCGTCGATCTCGCAGCGGCGCCGGGCCATGTAATCGAGCAGCATCGAAGGCCGCGCCGCCGGAATCTTGCCGCCGAGCTTGCGGATGTGCGCGATCGGATCGCCGACATCGAGTTTGACGCCGCCGGCCTTCGCCACCGCGACCGCTTCCTCGGCGCAGCCACGCGCAACCTGCCACGCATCGGGATCGTCCATCACCTCGCCGATGGTCAGCCCGGTGAGGCAGCACGAGCCGGAAAAGGTGACGTTCATGATCAGCTTTTCCCACACCATCTGCCTGAGGTCAGTGAACAGTGCGACCTTGAAGCCGGCCGACTCCCAGATTTTCGCCGAGGCCTGCAATGCCTGCGTCGGCAATCCCTTGAATGCGCCGAAGCGGATCATCTCCATGCCGTTGTGATGGACATGGCCGGGGCCGCGCATCGACGCACCGAAGCCGCCCACCACGCCGACGGCGATGCGGTCAGGATCGATCGCGGTGGCGGCGACTTCCGGCGAGCCGAGGCCGTTCTGGATGGTCTGCACCACGGTCTGTTCGCCGATCAGCGGCGCGCAGGATTGTGCTGCGGCCTCGACATCGAACGCCTTGGTGGCGACGATCACGAGATCGCAGACGCCGATGCCATCGGTCGTGGTGGCGCCGTGGATCGGCACGGTGCGGTCGCCGCTGATGCCCTCGCAGCGCAGGCCGTGTTTGTCCATCGCGGCGGCGTGATCGGGCCACAGTGTCACGGCGTGAACCTCATGGCCGGCATCGACCATCAGCGCGGCGTACACCGATCCCATCGCTCCGCATCCGACGATTGCGACCTTGGCCATGTCTGTCTCCTTTTTGTTTGTTGAGCGCTGAATACGCGCAGCCATTCATCCACGCGACGGCGTGTAATCGATTCCGGGTGAATATCGTTAAAGCCCTGCGAGGTAGTGCGCCAGCGCGGCGATTTCTTCGTCGCTGAGCGGATAGGCGACGTCGGCCATCGCCGCCATGCCGCCGCCGGAGCGCGCGCCGGATTTGTAGTCGTGCAGCGCCTTGATCAGATAGTCCTCGCGCTGGCCCGCGATCCGTGCGGTCGCCTTGGTGCCGGCGTAGCTGTCGGTGTGGCACGACGCGCAACGCCGCCCGGCCGCGGCCTGCTTGCCCTTGGCGGCGAGACCGTCGGCGGTGTCGCCGGATTTGGCCGGCGGTGGCGGCAGCGCGGCGTAGTAGGCGCCGAGATTGCGGACATCTTCGTTGGAGAGTGTTTCTGCGATCGGCCCCATGATCTCGCTTTTGCGCGCGCCGCTGCGGAAGAACACCAGCTGCCATTGAAAGAACAGGTCGGGCTGCCCGGCCAGCGATGGCGTGTTCTCCATTTGCGAGATGCCGTTCTTGCCGTGGCAGCCGGCGCAGAGCGTGATCTTGTCCTTGACCTTCTCCTTCAGTGCGGCGACGTCGGCGGCCCGCGCGGAGAGGGCAGGCGAGGCGAGGGCGATCCCGGCGATCCATGCGCCGGCAAAAAGATTGCGTCGGTTCATTGGTGACCTTCGTCGGCGGGCTGGCAAACCGCCGCCGCCTGACTTCGTGGCCAGACGGCGGCGGTTGAGATCGTGCTATTTCTTCTTCGGCGCGGCCTTGGCGGTGGCGCCGCTCTTGTCGTAGCTGATGCGATAGATCGCGCCGGCCCAATCGTCGGCGACGAGGATCGAGCCATCCTTGGCGAGGATGATGTCGTCGGGCCGGCCGAGATAGCTCTGATCACCGTTGATCCAGCCCGATGCGAATACTTCCTTCTTCGGGTTCTTGCCGTCGGGGCCGACGATCACGCGGGTAATCCGCGCGCCCTGATATTTGTGCCTGTTCCACGAGCCGTGTTCGGCGATCAGGATGTTGTTCTTGTACTCGGCCGGAAATTGATTGCCGGTATAGAACTTCATGCCGAGCGGGGCGACGTGATAGCCGAGATTGAGCACGGGCGGCGTGAACTCTGAGCACTTGTGGCCCATGGCGAATTTCGGGTCGGGCAGATTGCCCTGGTGGCAATACGGATAGCCGAAATGTTCGCCCAGCCGCGAGATCATGTTGAGCTTGTCGCTCGGGCTGTCGTCGCCGAGCCAGTCGCGCGCGTTCTCGGTGAACCAGTATTTGCCGGAGCGCGGATCGATATCGCCGCCGACACTGTTGCGCACGCCAAGCGCGACGATCTCCGCGTTGCCGGTCTTGGGATCGACGCGGCGGATCTGCGACACGCTGGTCGGCGGGATGCCGATGTTGAACGGAGGTCCGAATGGAATGTAGAACCAGCCGTCCTTGTCCGCGACGAGATACTTCCAGCCATGCGCCGCGTAGGACGGCATGTCGTCATAGACGATCTTGGGCTCGGGCATCTTGTCGAGATTGGCCTCGGCGTTGTCGTACTTCATCAGCTTGTCGATATCGATGACGTAAAGCGCGCCGTCGCGGAAGGCGACGCCGGTCGGCATCTTCAGGCCCTTGATGATGGTCTTGACGGTTTTCTTGCCGTTGTCGTCGGTGATGGCATAGACGTTGCCGAGACCGAACGAGCCGACGAACAGCGTGCCCTTGTCGCCCCACGCCATCTGACGGGCGGCCAGCACGCCGCTGGCATAGACGTCGATCTTGAAGCCCGGCGGCAGCTTGATCTTCTTCATCATGTCGGCGAGTTCGGCGTCGGAGGCGCCGGTCGGCGGGCCTGCGGGCGGGGCGAGGCCCTTCTGCGCCTCGGTCTCATCGCCGAGGAACCAGTCATCCGGCGGGTGGGTCCAGAATTCCTTGGTGCCGGAATTGTAACTTTTGAGCTTCGACGGAGCGCTGGTTTGCTGGGCGTCGGCCGGGCCCGCGCCGGCCAGTATCACGGTAGCTGCGAGCGCCAGAATGGATCGATTGAAAGCCGATATCATCGCGTCACTCCCTGAGCGCAGCCGGTCTTGCGGCTGCTTTTGTTGTTTTGATCGTCGCTTGGATAAGCCTCCTGGGTGCATTCAGCCGGGCAACACTACCACAGCGGCGCGCGGGCGGTAGCCGCAGCATGATTTCATCGAAAGTGCGACAAATCCGAAATTAAATTCCACCGCCGGACACCCGGCCGTCGCGCCCGGCGCTTCATGGCAGGCATGCGTTTCCGGCCTTAGCCTTAGGGTGAGTGCGGCGCTGCAACACTCGGCAAAACAGTTGCAGCGCAGGGGTTTTTTGATTTGCCGCCCGGCAGCCGGGCTTGATACCTCAAGGGAACAAGACAACTGGAGACTTAAACTATGATTCGCGCGAAGAGCTTTTTGTTCGGGGCGACTGCCGGCCTTTTCGCCATTTCCGCCGGCCATGCCGCCGACCTGCCGCTCAAGGCCAAGGCTGTTGAATACGTCAAGGTCTGCTCGCTGTACGGCGCGGGCTTCTTCTACATTCCTGGCACCGACACCTGCATCAAGCTCGGCGGCTATCTGCGCGCCGATTTGACCGTGCATGGCGCGGCGCAAAATGGTCCGTACTGGAACGGCAATGGCGGCGCCAACGATCGCCTGGCCAACCAGTACATCGCGCGCTCGCGTCTGGCCTTCACGGTCGACACCCGCACGTCGACCGAATACGGCGTGGTCCGCACCTTCGCGCAGGCCGACTGGCAGTTCACTACCGGTACCGATCTCGCCCCGGCGAGCGGCACCTTCGGTCTCGAGAACGCTTTCGTTCAGTTCGCCGGCTTCACCATCGGCAAATCGGCGTCGGCCTATTCGACGCCGTGGAACGGCACGCCCGGCAACAACTCGACCTCGCTGATCGGCGGTAACGACACCTCGACCGGCGTCAACAACATCCAGTACACGTGGCAGTTCGGCAATGGCCTCTCCACCAGCCTCGGTGTTGATGCGGGCGACGTCTACGACCGCACCAACCTCGGAAACGTGCTGACGGCTGCGGGTGGATCGTCGATCACGGCTGCCGGCATTCCGGCGAATGCCTATGCCGGCCAGCGCGCGCCGGATATCGTCGGCCGTATCCGGCTCGATCAGGTCTGGGGTCTTCTGCAGTTCTCTGCCGCGGCGCATAACGTCACGGCCGGGTATTACAACGCCACCAACGAAACCTCCGGTCATCCGACCGACAAATGGGGCTTCGCGGTGCAAGGCGCGTTGCAGCTCAAAAACCTGCCGACCGGCCCCGGCGACGACATCAAGATCGATGCGTCCTACGCCCAGGGCGCGACCCGCTATGTGGTCGCAACCAGCGGCTCGACCCCGAACTTCCTGATGTTCGGTTCGGGTGACGGCGGCGCCTATCAGAGCGTCGGTTTTGGCTACACGTCCGATGGCATCTTTTCGGGTAACGGCAATCCGCTCACCAATACCGGGATCGAGCTGACCACGGCGTGGGGCATCCGCGGTGCTTATGCGCACAACTGGAACGCCAACTGGCAGACCAGCATCTTCGGCAGCTACACGGTGGTTGACTACAACGGCAACGCCACCGCGCTGTACTGCGCCCAGTACAAGGTGACGGTGCCCGGTGCCTACACCTGCAACCCTGACTTCAGCGTCTATCAGATCGGCAGCCGCACGACCTGGACACCGGTCAAGAACCTGACGCTGTCGGCCGAAGTGCTGTACGCCCACCTCGGCCAGAACTTCGAAGGCTCGGCCAACTACGCCGGCTTCGGCGGGTCGCTGGCGAAGCCTGCTGCGACCTATTCGTTCGGCGATCAGGGCACGGTGAGCGTCAACTTCCGCGCCCAGCGCAACTTCTGATCAGCGAGACCGGCGCGCTTGTCGCGCCGGTTCGACCGCAACAAGCCGTGCCGCGGACAACCGCGGCGCGGCTTTTTGTTTGATGCGCGATGGTTCGAAGGAGGACGGGTGTCAGGCTGCGCCCGGCAGCGACGGGGCGAGCGGCAGTTTCTGGTCGCGGACCCATTCGCGGAATGCGACCGCATCCATCGGCCGGCCCAGCAGATAGCCCTGCGCGGCGTGGCATCCAAGCTGCCGCAGGATGTCGCGTTGCGCCGCGGTCTCGACGCCTTCGGCGACGACCGTCATGCCGAGGCTCTGCCCGATGCGGATCACGGCGGTGACGATGGCGAGCGTGCCGGCGTCGGTCTCGAGGCGGTTGATGAAGGAGCGGTCGATCTTCAGTTCGGAGAACGGCATGGTGGCGAGGCCGCTGAGACTCGAATAGCCGGTGCCGAAGTCGTCCATCGACAGGCCGACGCCGAGTGCATGGATGACGCGCAGCATGTTGGTCGCGGTCGGGCCGTCGTCCATCATCACGCCTTCGGTGATCTCCAGCGTCAGCATGCCGGGCGCGAGGCGGTAGCGCGCGAGCGCGCCCGCGACCAGATCGGGAAGGTTCTCGTTGCGGAAGTGCAGCGGCGACAGGTTCACCGACACCGCCGGAATCGCAATGCCCTGCGCGCGCCACTCCGCGAGCTGGCGGCAGGCCTGATCAAGTGCCCATGCGCCGAGCGGCTCGATCAGTCCGGATTCCTCCGCGATCGGGATGAAGCGATCGGGCGTGATGACGCCGAGTTCGGGATGGGTCCATCGCGCGAGCGCCTCGACGCCGCAGATCGTGCCGTCGGCGATCCGGACCTGCGGCTGGTAGTGAAGGTGCAGTCCGCCCTGCGCGAGTGAATCGCGGAGCGCGGCACCGAGCACCACACGTTCCTCGCCGCGTTTGTTCATGTCCGGCGAGAACAGCCTGAAGCTGCCGCGGCCAGTCCGCTTCACCTCCTGAAGCGCTGTATCCGCGTTTTTCAGAAGTTCGTTGGTCTGGGCGCCGTGCCAGGGATGGATGCTGATGCCGATGCTGACCGACACCGGCAGCGACGCGCCTTCAACGATGACCGGCCGGACCAAGGACTCGAGAATTCTCTCCGCGATTTCGGTCGCGCCGTCGCCATCGCAGCCGGGCAGCACCATCACGAAGCCGTCGCCGGCAACGCGTCCGACCACGTCGCCTGGGTCGGTCAGGGCGGTCAGCCGCCGCGCGATTTCGGCCAGCACGAGGTCGCCGGTCAGATGTCCGAGCGTGTCGTTGATGTATTTGAAGTGATCGATGTCGATGCACAGCACCGCGACAGTCTCGGGCGCGATCTCGCTGCGCGCGAGACAGCGGTCGATTTCCTCGAACAATCGCGTGCGATTGGGCAGCCCGGTGAGGTCGTCGAAATAAGCGAGACGCTGGATGTGCAGTTCGGATTCATGGCGCTCCATTGCCAGCACGCAAAGATGGATGCAGGCGGCGACGATGCGGCGATGAAGGTCTGTCGGACCACGGCCGTCGCGGAAATAAAACGCGAAAGTGCCGGCGACGCGGCCGTTGGTCAGTCTGATCGGGCTCGACCAGCACGCCCGCAAACCGGGCGGCAATGGAATGTCGCGATAGGGCGCCCACAATGGATCGGTCGCGATATCTGCCGTGAACACCGGCTCGCCCCGGAACGCAGCGGTGCCGCAGGTGCCGACGCACGGGCCGATCGGAACGCCGTCGATCGAATTGGCGTAGACCGCAGGCAGGCTCGGCGCGGCCAGCGGATGAAGCAGGCCCTTCTCGTCCACGCGCACGATGGTGGAGATAATATCGGGCGCCAGCGTCTCGGCGCGGCGGCAGATCAGCTCGCCGATGCTTTCGAGGGATCGTCCCGCGACCATTGCATCGAGTACGTCACGCTGCATCGTCTGGACGACGCTGTCGGTGATGTCCTGCAACATGGCGGCGGTGCAGCGGACCTTGCCGTTGGCATCGAAGGCGCGGCGGAACGCGCCGGCGATCCAGATCTGGTTGCCGTCGCGGGTCCGGACGAACAGCTTTTCATGGAAGACCAGCTGGTCCGGGACGTCGGCGCCGAAGCGGCGGCGGGGGCGCAGGTCTTCTCCGGTCAGTAGCCAGCCGAGATGCTGTCCACGCGCGGCCTCGGGCTCGTACCCGAGCAGTTTAAGGAAGCCGGCGTTGCTGTAGATGATACGATCGTCGGCGTCGATCACCACGAGGCACAGATCTGCCTGACCAGCGAACTGCGACAGCAGTGGGAATGTTTCGTCCTTTGGCCCGGCAGGCTGTGGCGATGCGCCGGTGGATGTGGAGGCCTGTCGCGCCATGATGTCTTCAGCTCGGATCCCGTGTCCGTTTCCAGACACAATTGAAGACAAGGAAAATTACCAAATTGGGGTGCGTATTAGAGAAAATCGTCTGAAACAGGGTTACCGGAAGCTTAGGTCCTGGTCAGATAGCTCGTGTCGCGATGCAACCGGCAGGCGATGCGCCTGCCGGTTGCACTGTCTCAGGCCTTGATGAAGGCCAGAAGGTCCGCGTTGATGACGTCGGCGTGCGTGGTCGGCATGCCGTGGGGGAATCCCTTGTAGGTTTTCAGCGAGCCGTTTTTCAGCAGCTTTGCCGAGAGCGGGCCGGAGTCCTCGTATGGCACGATCTGGTCGTCGTCGCCGTGCATGACGAGCACCGGTATCGTGATTGCCTTCAGGTCTTCGGTGAAATCGGTCTGCGAGAATGCGACGATGCCATCATAGTGCGCTTTGGCGCCGCCCATCATGCCTTGCCGCCACCAGTTCTGGATGATGCCTTCGGACGGCGTCGCGCCAGGGCGGTTGAACCCGTAGAACGGACCGGCGGGAAGATCGCGGTAGAATTGCGCACGATTGGTCGCGACCTGAACCTGCAGGCCGTCGAACACGTCTTTCGGAAGTCCGCCCGGATTGCCTGCGGTCTTGACCATGATCGGCGGCACGGCGGCGATGAGCGCCGCCTTGGCGGCACGGCTCTCACCATGGCGCGCGAGATAATGCACCACTTCGCCGCCGCCAGTCGAATGGCCCACGTGAATGGCGTTCTTCAGATCGAGATGGGTGACAACCGCGGCGAGATCGTCGGCGTAGTGATCCATGTCGTGGCCGTCGGCGGTCTGGCTCGAGCGGCCATGGCCGCGGCGATCATGAGCGACGACACGATAGCCTTTCTGCAGAAAGAAAAGCATCTGCGTATCCCAGTCGTCCGAGGACAGCGGCCAGCCGTGACTGAAGACGATCGGCTGTCCGGAACCCCAATCCTTGTAGAAGATCTCGGTGCCGTCTTTGACAGTAATGGTAGGCATCGTATTCGCTCCTGTTTCTCAATCAAAGATTTGCCCGGCAATCTCGTCGATATCGGTGAAATTCGTACGACTGGTGTCAGTCATTGCAGTTCATCATCGTGGCGCTCCCGCGACGCTGCGCCACGATTAGGTCTTGAATCTGGCGAACGCGATCCAATTGGTCATTTATGTCGCTGTCGGGTTGAAGACGTAGCGAGAGAGGCTAGCTGTCCAGTACGGGATGGCCGATTGAGTGCACATGACCACATCAGGTGGGAGGTTCCCGTTCGCCGTGTGCTGCCGACCTTGTGGCAGCGCATAGAAACCACGTGCCCCATCGAAAGGATTGTCATGAAACTCAGCTCCGCGCAGGTTAAACAGGCTTTGTCTCAGTTCGACGCGCAGGCCATTCCCGACAACCATCCGGCCGTCGAACAACTGAGCGACCTGTTCGGCGAACATACGTTCTTTCTCAACGGCGGCGGTCTTCATGTCGTGCAGGCCGCCGCGAGCGACGGGGCGCAAACGCAGACCGGCGCGGTGGTGAATGTCGCCAACTGGAGCAACGATGAGCGCACCAGCCTGACGCCTCATGAGCCCGAGCCCACCGGCGTCGTCATCGTTCTCGAAGCGACGCACTGAGATGCCCGAGAGCTGAGGATGCACAGGGCTCGCCTGTGCATCCTCGTCGCAGTCAGCCGTGAAGCTTGTTCGCGGTTTCGGCGATGGTCTTGCCCTGATAGCGCGCGCCAGCGAGTTCGTTGGCGCTCGGTAGGCGACTGCCGTCGCCATCGGTGATGGTGGTTGCGCCATAGGGCGCGCCGCCAGTCACTTCCTTCACGCCCATCTGCCCGGCGAAGCCATAGTTCAGGCCGACGATCACCATGCCGAAGTGCAGCAGGTTGGTGATGATCGAGAACAGCGTGGTTTCCTGTCCGCCGTGCTGGGTCGCGCTCGACGAAAACGCGCCGCCGACCTTGCCATGGAGCGCGCCCTTGGCCCACAGGCCGCCGGCCTGATCGAGGAAGTTCGCCATCTGCGACGAGATGCGGCCGAAGCGGGTGCCGGTGCCGACGATGATCGCGTCGTAATTCGCAAGGTCCTCGATCTTGGCGACCGGCGCGGCCTGGTCGACCTTGTAGTGCGCGGCTTTCGCGACCTCCGGCGGCACCAGTTCGGGCACGCGCTTGATATCGACAGTAGCGCCGGTTTCGCGCGCGCCTTCCGCGACGGCATTCGCCATCGCCTCGATGTGTCCATAGGCGGAATAGTAAAGAACAAGAACCTTGGCCATTGGTGGTCTCCGTTTGAATGGCGGGAAGGATGCGCGGGCCGGGTGCCCGCGCACGAGGGGATGGGTTACGCCGCGTCGACCAGCACCAGTTCGGAATCTTCCAGTGCGGTGATTGTCAGGCGATTTTCATTGGCGATTGCGGCGCCATCGCGGGCGTTGACGCGCACGCCGTTGACCTCGATCGCGCCGACGGCAGGAACGAGGTAGCCTTTGCGGTCGGCACCGAGATCATAGGCCGCGCTTTCGCCGGCCTTGAGCGTGGTGGCGAGCACCCGCGCATCGGCGCGGATCGGCAGCGCGTCCGTATCCGTCTCGAAGCCGCTGGCGAGCGTCACCAGCTTGCCGGAACGGTCGGCCTTGGGAAACGGCTTGGCCCCCCAGGTCGGCTGGCCGCCATCCTTCGTCGGCTCGATCCAGATCTGGAACAGCGTGGTCTTCACCGGCTCCAGATTATATTCGGCATGGCGGATGCCGGAGCCTGCACTCATCACCTGCACGTCGCCGGCTTCGGTACGGCCCTTGTTGCCGAGCGAATCCTGATGGGTGATCGCACCTTCGCGGACGTAGGTGATGATCTCCATGTTGGCGTGCGGATGAGGCGGGAAGCCCGAGTTCGGCGCGATCTCGTCGTCGTTCCAGACGCGCAGCGCGCCATGGCCCATGTTGCTCGGATCGTAGTGGCTGCCGAACGAGAAGTGATGCTTCGCCTTGAGCCAGCCGTGGTCGGCGGCGCCAAGCTTGCTGAAGGGGCGCAGGTCAATCATGACACTATCCTTTCAATAAACGGTCTGGGTGTAGCGGGTGCGATCAGGCGCCGAAGCCGCCATCGACATTGAGCACGGTGCCGGTGACGAACGATGCGCCGGGGCTGGCGAGGAACACGACGCCCGCGGCGATTTCTTCCGGTTTGCCGTAGCGCTGCAGTGCGTGCAGGGAGCGCTGCGCTTCCGCGCCCGGTCCGTCTTTCGGATTCATGTCGGTGTCGATCGAGCCGGGCTGCAGCACGTTGACGGTGATGCCGCGCGGGCCGAGATCGCGGGCCGCGCCCTTGGTGTAACCGACGATCGCGGCCTTGGTGGCGGTATAGTCCGCCATCCCGGCGAACGAAGCGCGGGTGGCGAGATCCGAGCCGATGGTGACGATGCGGCCGCCGTCGCCCATGAGTTGCGACGCCGAGCGGATCGCCGCGATGACGCCATCGACATTGATGGCATACTGCCGGTCGAATGCGGCGATGTCGCTGTTGGGATCGTCGATCGCGCCGGTCACGGCGACGCCGGCATTGTTCACCAGAATGTCGATGCGGCCGAATTGCTTCGCCACATCCTTGACGAGCTGGTCCACGGCCTTCGGGTCAGCCTGATCGGCCTTGAAGGCCTGCGCCTCGACGCCCTTGGCGCGCAGGTCGCGCACCAGCGCCTCCGCCTTGTCGGGGGAGGCGACATAGCTGATGGCGACGTTCGCACCTTCGTCGGCGAGGGCGCGGGCGGACGCCGCGCCGATGCCGCGGGAGCCGCCGGTGACGAGAGCAACCTTGCCTTTGAGTGAGTTGGTCATGGGAATTGTGCCTGTTCGAATTTCGATGACCTCTAGCTATCGGTTCGCCGATGATGCATAAATAGAAATGATCGAAACTCATTGTTTCTGAAAATGACCTCAAAACTTCCAGACTTCGAAGGGTTGGCGATTTTCGCGAAGGTCGTGGAAATGCGCTCGTTTGCCGGTGCGGCCGCCGAACTGGCGCTGTCGAAGGCGACCGTCTCCAAGGCAGTCAGCCGGCTGGAACAGCGGGTCGGCACCCGGCTGTTCAATCGCACCTCGCGGCGGCTGGCCCTGACTGACGCCGGCCGCGCGCTGGCCGAGCGCGCCGCGCGGCTGCTTGCGGACGGCGAGGCTGCGGAGAACGAGGCGCTGGCGCAATCGGTGGCGCCGCGCGGGCTGATCCGCCTGTCGATTCCCATGACGTTCGGCATTCGCGTCATCGCGCCGCTGCTGCCCGAGTTTCTCGCGACATACCCGGAGGTATCGCTCGATCTTCATCTTTCAGATGCGATGGTCGATCTGATCGGAGAGGGCTTCGACGCCGGCGTGCGCATCGCGCGGCTGCCGGATTCGTCGCTGGTGGCGCGCCGTCTGTGCGGCGTGCAACTTCGCACGGTGGCGGCTCCGGCGTATCTCAAGAAGCACGGCCGCCCGACGCATCCGATGCATCTCGCCCAGCACACGTGCCTCGGCTACACCTATTCCACGACGCCGGGCGTGTGGCGCTACACTGGCCGGAACGGCGAAGAGGCGAGCGTGCGCCCCACCGGGCAGCTTGGTGTCAACAACGGCGAAGCGCTGGTGCCGGCGCTGCTCGCAGGCCTCGGCATCGCGGCCCTGCCGGAGTTCATTATCGGTGATGCACTGCGGCAGGGAAAAGTGGACGCCATCCTGACGGAATGGGAGTTGCCGCAGAGCGCGGCGCACTTCATCACGCCGCCCGGCGGGCCGCGTCCTGCGCGCGTCGAACTGCTGGCGGATTTTCTGCTGAAGCGGTTGGCGCAGTCTCCCATGCGCAAGCTCCGCTAGCCTCGCCGCGCGTGCGACGTTAAAGCGTTTTCGAGCGAAATGGGCACCGGTTCGCGTGAAGAAAACGCGTTAAAACAAGAAAAACAGAGCTTCGCTTCTGATTCCATCGCAAGCCAAAAAGCTCTAGTGTGCCGCGCGTCCATTCCAGAAGGCTCTCCTCATTATGCGCAATTTCATGACTCCGTCCCGGTCCATCGCCGTCGGCGAACGCGGCATGGCCGCAACCTCTCATCCGCAGGCGACGCAGACCGCGATCGAGATTTTGAAAGCGGGCGGCAACGCGATGGACGCCGCGATCGCCGCGGCCGCGTTGCAGGGGGTGGTCGAGCCGCAGATGACCGGCATCGGCGGCGACTGTTTCGCGATGATCTCGCCGAAGGCCGGCAAGCCGGTGGCGCTGAACGGTTCGGGCCGGACCCCAGCGCAAACCGATCTGGCAAAATTTCTTGCCAGCGGCGCGAAAGACATTGCACCGAATTCAACGGATGCCGTGACGATCCCGGGCGCGATCGATGCGTGGTGCCGGCTCAATGCCACGCATGGCAGCATGTCGCTGGAAGAGATTTTCAAGCCGGCGATGGATGCCGCCGAAAACGGCTTCCGCATCACTCCGCGCGTCGCGCTGGACTGGACCAAATTCCGCGCGCGGCTGGAAAGCAACACTGCCGCCAAGGCGCATTTCCTGCCCGGCGGCGTCGCCCCGCAAGTCGGCGACAAGCGCGACCAGCCGGCGCTGGCGAAAACCCTGCGGGCGATTGCGCGCCACGGCCGCAAGGCGTTCTACGAGGGCGAGGTCGCCGAGGAAATCGCCAGCGAACTGCGCAAGCTCGGCGGTTCGCACACGGCGGCGGATTTCGCCGCCCACACGGCGGAGGACGTGACGCCGATCTCGGCCGAGTATCGCGATCACGATGTCTATGAGTGCCCGCCCAACGGACAGGGCCTGGCGGCGCTGATGATCCTGCGCACGCTGGCGGGCTACGACATGAAAACCATGTCCGTGGCCGATCGCGTTCACCTGCTGGCGGAAGCGAGCAAGGCGGCCTATCGTGCCCGCGATGCCTATTTCTGCGATCCCGCGCACGGCAAGGTGAACGTTGCGCATTTCACGTCCGACGCGACGATCGACGCGATCCGCGGCAAGATCGACATGAAGAAGGCGTCGGCGCCGGTGGACTGGGACGACATCGAACACACCGACACGGTTTACGTCACGGTGGTGGATCGCGACCTCAACGCGGTGTCCTTCATCAACTCCCTGTTCAATCCCTTCGGCAGCGGCATCTACGCGCCGAAATCCGGCGTGTTGCTGCATAATCGCGGCTGGGGCTTCCGGCTGGATGCCGCTCATCCCAATGCGCTGGCGCCGAACAAGCGTCCGATGCACACCATTATTCCCGGCATGGTGATGAAGGGCGAACGCTGCGTGATGCCGTTCGGCGTCATGGGCGGGCACTACCAGTCGACCGGCCACGGCAACTTCCTGTCGAACGTGTTCGATCTCGGCATGGATATTCAGGCGGCTTCCGAAGCGCCGCGTTCCTTTGCCTTCGATGGCGTGCTGTCGCTGGAATCGACGCTGCCGAAGAGCGTCGGCGACGATCTGGCAGCGCGCGGCCACGACGTGCGCTGGCCGGATATGCCGCTCGGCGGCTGTCAGGCGATCTGGATCGACCACGAACGCGGCGCGCTGTTCGGCGCTACCGATCACCGCAAGGACGGCGTCGCGCTCGGATACTGAACCCAAACAACAAAAAGCCGGGAGGACACATGATCGACCTGATGCAGTTGCCGTTCGATACCGAGGCCATGCTCAGAGGTCTCAAGCCATGGGTCGAATGCGAGAGCCCGACCTACGATGCCGAGGCAGTGGGCCGAATGATGGATCTGGCGGCGCGCGATCTCGCCGCTGCCGGCGCGGCTACCGAACGCATTCCCGGGCGCATGGGATTCGGCGACTGCATCCGCGCCAGCTTTCCGCACAAGGTGAAGGCGCCGGGCATTCTGGTGATGGGCCATCTCGACACCGTGCATCCGGTGGGCACGCTCAAGGCGTTGCCGTGGCGGCGCGACGGCGACAAGTGCTACGGCCCCGGCATCATGGACATGAAGGGCGGCAACTTCGCCGCGCTCGAAGCCGTGCGGCAGTTGCAGAAGGCGAATATCACGACGCCTTTGCCGGTGACCTTCCTGTTCACCAGCGATGAGGAAGTCGGCAGTCCCTCGACCCGCGAGATGATCGAAGCTGAAGCCGCCAGACACAAATATATTCTGGTGCCCGAACCCGCGCGCAACGACGGCGGCGTGGTGACGGGCCGTTACGCCATCGCGCGGTTCGATCTCGAGGCGATCGGCCGGCCGAGCCACGCCGGCGCGCTGCTGGCCGACGGCCGCTCCGCCATCCGCATCATGGCGGACATGATTCCGGTGATCGATTCGATGACCACGCCGGACTGCACCTTCAGCGTCGGCGTCATCCATGGCGGCCAGTGGGTCAACTGCGTGGCGAGTTCATGCACCGGTCAGGCGTTGTCGATGGCGAAGAAGCAGTCCGATCTCGATCAGGGCGTGGCGAAAATGCTGGCGCTGACCAAAGGCGACGACGAGAACGGCCGTTTTATCGTCAAGCGGGGTGTTACCCGCCCGGTGTGGGAGCCGAACGCCAAGACCATGGCGCTGTACGAGACTGCGAAGCGTATCGCCGCGACACTTGGCCTCGATCTCAAGCATTCGAGCGTCGGCGGCGGATCGGACGCCAACTTCACCGGGCCGATGGATCTTGCATCACTTGACGGTCTCGGCGTGCGCGGCGCTGCGCTGCATACGCTGAACGAGCATATTTTCGTCGACAGTCTCGCCGAGCGCGGCCGCCTCATGGCGGGCCTGTTCACGGAACTGACGTAGCCAGCGATCCTTCGACCATGCGCTGCGTGTTGAAATCGCCGAGCGACGGCGATAAACGCTGCTCAACGACCTGACGACAAGAGAGAAACCCGATGAGCGACGAGCTTCCTGACCGCCTGTCCAACGATCCGCGCAGCCCGTTCTACAACGAGGAACTGCTTCAGCGCGATATCGGCATCCGCTTCAAAGGTGTCGAGAAGACCAACATCGAGGAATACTGCGTCAGCGAGGGCTGGGTGCGCATGGCGGTCGGCTCGGCGCGCGACCGTTTCGGAAATCCGATCACGCTGAAATATTCCGGCACCGTCGAGCCGTATTTCAAGGACAAGGCGTAAGCCTCACGAAGCGAGCGCTGTCTTTCTTTGCTTGTCCCTCTTCCACAGGGGAGAGGGACAGAGTTTCTTGTCCCGGGCGCGATGCAATGCGCAGCATTTCATGCCGCACCGTGTCCGGGGCAAATATCTCTAAGCGCCGATCAGCTTCGGCAATTCCGACAACGACCCGATACGATGATCGGGCGCGAAGCCGAGCTGATCCATCTGCATCCGGATTGCCTTGAACATCGACACTGGCTGCACCAGTCGGCTGTCCTTCAGCTCCGCCGCCATCGCCTGCGGGGTGACGCGCTCGATCCATGCGACGTCGAGGCCGAAGGACTTCGCGCCGCTGACATCGAACGGGTTCGACGAGACGAACAAAACCTCGTTCGGTTTCACGCCCAGCTTTGTCTCGATCAGCGTATAGGCCTTGGGGTGGGGCTTGAATGCGCGCTGGCTGTCGATGCTGATGGTATCGTCGAGAATCTTGTCGAGCCCGGTGTTGCGCACCAGATCGTTGAGCATGCCGCTGCTGCCGTTGGACAGGATCGCGAGCTTGATGCTCTTCATCTTGCCGAGGGCATCCTTCGCATCGGGATAGAGATCGAGATGGACATACTTGTCCATGATCCGCGCGAATGCGGCGTCGTCGTGCTTCAGTCCGAGCAGATTGAGTGTGTAAGCCAGCGACTCGCGGGTGACGACGGAGAAATCCGCGTATCGATCCATCAGCGTGCGCAGCCAGGTGTATTCGAGCTGCTTCAATCGCCAGATCTGGGTGATGATGTCGCCATAGCCGGCATAGGTTTCCTCGGTGATCGCGGCGACCGACTGAATGTCATAGAGCGTGCCATAGGCGTCGAATACGGCGGCCTTGTAAGCCATCTTGATTCTCCCGATCAGGTTGCGTTGAGCGTTTCAGTGGTTGACGTGCTGCTTTTCCGGGCCGGTTCGCAGACATCGACCCATTCGGCATGGGTCAGTTCGGCCATGCGATCCGGTGTAATCCGCACCGCGCTGTTGATCGAGCCGGCGGCGGGCACCACCTCGGTAAATTCTTTCATCGACACATCGCAGTAGACCGGCAGCGGGGTCTTGAGGCCGAATGGGCAAATGCCGCCGACCGGATGGCCGGTGGCTTCCAGTGCCTCCTCGGCATTGAGCATGCGCGGCTTGCCGCCGAATACAGCGCGCGCCTTCTTGTTGTCGAGCCGCGCGGTGCCGCAGGTCACCACCAGCAGCACGCGGTCTCCGACACGCAGGGACAATGTTTTGGCGATCTCGGCCGGCGTGACGCCGAAGGCTTCCGCCGCCAGCGCGACCGTGGCGGAACTCTGGTCGGATTCGAGAACGTCGATGTCCGGCGCTTTTTCCGCAAAGAAGGCGCGAACCGATTCCACACTCATGACGTTGTCCTGACGGAAGTCCCCCCGCGTCGTGCGGGCGGACCGGGAATTAATGGCGGGAAGCCGCACCATGCCCAAAACGCGACGTACCCACAAGCATGCGCGCCGCAAGACTGCATCCCGGAAAACGCGCGTAACAAAGCGCGGATCGGCGCGAAAGTGGTCGGCCCGGGTCACCCGGGAAAGCGATGCGCTCGACCTGAAGCACAATGTGTTCAAGCTCGACAGCCCGAAGGCGATCGCGCGCTCGCTGAAACGCTCTGCCGAACACAGCGATCGCCGCAAGAGCGATCCCTACCGTTCGGCGATGTCGATGCTGACGTTCTACATCAATCGCGCCGGCAAGAATCTGTCGGCGTCGCGCAAGAAGAAGCTCGAGGCCGCCAAGGACGAATTGCGTAAAGCATTCGGCAAGGCCGCGTAGGTAGTCGGTCGCCGTAAGCATTTATCCGTCGATTCGTCCTGGCCGGAATAAATCCGGCCATGACGAAAAACTTGCCTTCGAGTGCCTGGCCGAAGTCTGAATAAGGGCAGATGCTCACGCGTGGCCGTGGCCGCGCTTGACGCGCCACAGCAGGACCGCCAGCACGATCACCACGAACGGAATGCTGATGCCGGTCGCGACCGTGGCGCTGACAGGAAGATAGTGCTCCGCTGACTCGAACACGTAGTGCAAAAGGCTCGCGACATAGTAGCTGATCGCCGCCACCGACAGCCCCTCGACGGTCTGTTGCAGGCGAAGCTGCATCCGGGCGCGCTCGCTCATGGCGGCGAGCAGGTCGCGGTTCTGCTGTTCGATCTCGACGTCGATGCGGGTGCGCAGCAGGTTGGCGGCGCGGGTCAGCTTCTTGTTGAGGTCGTGCATGCGCGTGTTCAGCGTCTGGCAGGTGCGCATCGCCGGATTGAGGCGGCGCCCGAGAAATTCGGCCAGCGTCGGCCAGCCGCCAAGAGGCTTCTCTCCGATCACCTCGAGCCTCTGGCGCACGATGTCGTCATAGGCGGCGCTGGCGGCGAAGCGATAGCCGGCGATCGCAGCATCGGCCTCCACCCGCGCGGCAAGCGAGGTGATTTCGTCAAGCAGCTCACGGTTGGTTTCGAGGCCGCTGCCGCCATTGGTCATCACTGTCATGATGTGGGTGAGGCGATCCTCGGCGTTGCGGATCACCGGCATGATGCGATGCGCCTGCGGCAGGCCGAGCAGGGCGAAGCAGCGATAGGTTTCGATTTCGAGAATCCGCAGCACCAGGCCGCCGGTCTCGACCGAAGCGAGGCCATGGTTCTGCAACAGGAAGCGGACGAATCCATTGTCATCGACCTGAAAGTCGGTGGCGATGGTGGCATGGCCGCCCAGCACGTCCGAGGCCGCGAGCGAGGACGGATCGAACAGGCGCGCAAGGTCCGGCGTGTCGCCGCCCGCAACGTGCAGGTCGATCGAGACCAGATGCGCGCCGGGCTGGCCGATCTCGTTCATCGCCGCAGCGATGAGCGGAGGCGGCGCGGCTTCATCTGACCGATCTCCTTCATCGCCCGCAGCGCCTTCCAGCAGCCAGGTGTAGGTGGTGAATTCGCTGTGCTGCTCCCAGCGCAGGATCGCTCCGGGAAACGCGATGCGGCGATGCTTCGCCGTGGCGGAAAGATCGGCGAGGCGATGCGTGGTGCAATAGCGCGTCAGCGCCTCGGCGTTGGCGTTCATCTGCGCGGCATCGGTGAGGAAGGCGAAGCGGATCGCACGGCACGGCGAGGTCACAGCCTCGAATGGCCGGGCGTGCAGTTCATTGAGAACGGCGTCACGCTCGGCATGGGGCACCAACGCGAGCGTGGCGTTGCCGGTCCCGCTTTCGAGCCGTGTCGTCATCGTGCAAATCCCCGCCTCACTCGCTGCGATCATGCAGGCGGCGGCGGCGTGTTTGCAACCGGTGTTATGAGGAAGAATGGCGAATCCGGCCGCCTCAATAGGTAGCCGGATTCATAAACTCACATGCCGAGCAGCTTGCGCGCGTTGGCCTTGAGCACCTTCGGGCGCACGTCGTCGCGGATTTCGAGCTTGGCGAAGTCGGCCATCCAGCGGTCCGGCGTGATCACCGGCCAGTCGGAGCCGAACAGCATCTTGTCCTGCAAAATGGTGTTGATGTAGCGCACCAGGATCGGTGGGAAATATTTCGGCGACCAGCCCGAGAGGTCGATGTAGACGTTGGGCTTGTGGGTCGCGACCGACAGCGCCTCCTCCTGCCAGGGGAAGGAGGGGTGCGCGAGGATGATCTTGAGATCGGGGAAGTCGGCCGCGACGTCGTCCATGTACATCGGGTTGGAATATTTCAGCCGCATCCCCATGCCGCCCGGCATGCCGGAGCCGACTCCGGTCTGGCCGGTGTGGAACAGGGCGATCGCGCCGCCGTCATTGATTGCTTCATAAAGCGGGTAGGCCATGCGGTCGTTGGCGTAGAAGCCCTGCATGGTGGGATGGAATTTGAAGCCTTTGACGCCGTACTCCTCGATCAGCTTGCGCGCTTCGCGCACGCCGAGCTTGCCCTTGTGCGGATCGATGCTCGCGAACGGGATCAGCACGTCCTTGTTCTCGGAGGCGATCTCCAGCATCTCGAAATTGTTGTAGCGCCGGAAGCCGGTCTCGCGCTCGGCGTCGACCGGGAAGATGACGGCGGCGATGTTCTTGGCGCGGTAGTAGGCCGCGGTCTCCTGCACGGTCGGCGGGTGCTTGTTCGGCGACTTGAAGTATTCCGCCATCTGGGCCTGAAAATCGTCATAGCCGTCGTCGGCGTGGAGCCCGCAGGGCTCCTCGGCGTGGGTGTGGATGTCGATGGCGATGACGTCGTCGAGGTTGGGCATCGGCGGGTTCCGGCTTCTGGTTGGATGCGAATTGATTATATCATATAACAATTCGAGCGACGAAGAAAGCGCTCCCTGATCCGCGGGCCTGGCCCGGTCGGCGCGGCAAGGGGAAATTCTCCTGCGATTTCAAATAACCGTGGCCGGGACAGCCCGTTCCCGGCGCTGCCGCCGCCGGTGCGCTGGAGAGGATAAAAAGCCTTGATCGGATTGACATTCCGGCCCGGTCTGGCATAGAAACCGCCTGTCCCGCAGCGGCCTTGCGTCCGCGGGATATTGCCATAACGGTCAAACGCAACTCGGCCTGCCTCTGCACGGCCTTCCACAGAGCATTGTCCCATGAAGGTCCGTAACTCGCTGAAATCGCTCCGCGGCCGTCACCGCAACAACCGTCTGGTCCGCCGCAAGGGCCGGGTTTACGTCATCAACAAGGTCCAGCGCCGCTTCAAGGCTCGCCAGGGCTAAGCCCGGCCGGCTGAGCGCGTGTCGCGGTTTGCCGCGGCCTGTCGATCTGACTTTTTCACATCTCTTTGACGCCGCCCGCGCTTTGCAGGCGGCGTTTTCCATGTCTAGACTTCTTCCATGGCGTTTCGATCCATGACGGCGTTGAGATGGCTGGCCGGGGCTCTGGTTCTGGCGGGCGTGAGCGTATCCGCGGCATCGGCGCAGGACCCCAAGGTCGAGCGCCAGGATCGGCCCAAGGCCATGCCGCAGCCGCCCGCGAAGATGCCGTCGGCGCGCGGCCCCCGCACCCAGAATCTCGATTTCCTGCTCGGCGCGCTCAAGGCGGCGCCCGACGAGGACAGCGCCAAGGCGGTCGAAGCCCGGATCTGGGCGCTGTGGACCGCGACGCCAAGCGACACCGCCGCGCTGCTGATGACCCGCGCTCGCGCCGCCATGGACAACAAGGACTATCCGGTGGCGCTGAAGCTGCTCGACGCCATCGTCAAGCTGCGGCCGGATTACATCGAGGGCTGGAACCGGCGCGCGACGCTCTATTATCTGCAAAACGATTACGAGCACTCGATGGAGGATATCCGTCAGGTGCTGATCCGCGAGCCGCGCCACTTCGGCGCGCTGGCCGGGCTCGGCATGATCCTGCAGGAAACCGGCGACGATCGCCGCGCGCTTCAGGCGTTCCGCAAGGCGCTCGACATCAATCCCCACCTCGACAAGATTCCGGAGATGGTGAAAAGCCTGTCCGAGAAGGTGGAAGGGCGCGACATCTGACGCGCTTTGCGCGGACGCCCGGTCGCATGCCGCAATATGCCGCACAATGTGATTGATCGACATCAAGGCGCGTCATGCGCGGATGTCGTCAAATACCAACGTTGCAGGCGTTACGTGAAACGCGCAGGCCAATCACGTCAGACTCGTTGACTTGTTGACTCGTATTGGCCGCACGCTAACGTTTTGATGTGAGATGGCGTCGCGAAAAAATCTTCGTGAGGCGGCTCGCGCTTCACTGAACTGCCATCAACGCATGATCGACTTCGAGATGGTCGAACGTCCTTCGGTCGGACGATCATTCTATCGTGTTCTTTATCCTGCTACGCGCACGCACATGGAGGTTGGGACAATGGCAAGCACATCCACGAACGGGACGGGAGTGAATGACAATCGTTCGCCGGCGGATGTCGTTCCGCTGTTCGACTTCTCCCGCTTCAGCGCAATGAACGAGAATATGTTCTCCGAGGCGGTCCGGCTCAACGCCCGGTTGAGCACGACGATGCAGGACATCGGAAAAGAATGGGCGGCGTTCGTCGGCACACGGCTGGGGGAGGACCATCATCTGTTCGAAAACCTGCACACCTGCAGATCGGTGCCGGAGATGCAGCAGGTCTGCACCCGCTTCTGGCTCGATGCTTTCGCGCAGTATGGCGAGGAGGCGCAGCGGCTGATGCGGATTTCCCAGGGACTCATGCAGGAGCCGGTGCGGGAGGCGTCGCCGTCGCCGTCGGTCGAGATCAAGCCCGACCTGCATCAGGCCGCCTGAGCGCAGCCGTCGTCATAGTCCTGTTGAAACCGGATCAACGCGCCGCGATTGCGGCGCGTTTTTCATAACGATGGGGTGATTGGGACGCCGGAGCGGTAAAACCCCGTTGTTCCCCGACCCTCGCCATGATAGGTCCCGCCCCTTTCGGATCACCAGGGGGATTTCATCATGAAGGCATCGTCTTTGAGTTTTCTGGCCGCGGTTGCCGTCGCGCTCGTCGGCATGGCGTGGGGCATCCAGATGGCAATTTCGCAGGATCATTCGACACTTGCGGCCCATGCCCATCTCAATTTGCTGGGCTGGGTGTCATTGTTTTTGTTCGGTGTGTTCTATCGCCTGCATCCCGCACTGGACGGCGCCCGCATTGCCCGCCTGCAGGTGTGGATCTGGCTCGCCGGCACCGCCATTCTCACTATTGGCGTCGCCATGATCCACAGCGGCCGCCCGAGCGGCGAGCCGTTGGCCGGGGTGGGCTCGATCATCGTGCTCGCCGACATGCTGCTGTTCGGCTGGCTGGTGCTGCGGCAAGAGCGCGCAGCGCATTCTGCATGACTCTCGGCCGGAACGGCGCGGCGCTTTGATCGGCCATGCGTTTCGCGTTCCCGGTCGCCGGATCAGTCAGTCGTCCTGTCGCATATGCAAAGATGCCGCGATCGCACGCGCCGCAGGAAGAGCTTGCGCGGGCGTGGCGCGATGCCAATCTCATGCGTGAGGCGGCATCGCGGTTCGGTATTCTGTCTTGATCGCTTGAGTACTCTTTCGATTTGTTTGTCCTCGAAGCGGTGCTGCCGAACACGCTTCTTTGACGAGCGAACCAGATTTTGAAATCACCGTCCGCATATCGGTGTGCCGGCTCGCCTGCGCGCGGTGTCTGCGGATCGCCTGGTCAAGGAGGACATCAGCTAACGAGCAGCCGGCTACGGAGATTGTGTCATGCATGCTCCCGCACCACAGGGCCGCTTTCGATCCTCATTGCTTGCTGTGATCGCAATCACGGCCGCCGCGCAACTTACCCGTCCGGCCATGGCGCAATCTCCCGCGCTATCCGAGCAGGATGCCCGTGCGATCGCAACCGACGCCTACATTTACTTCTATCCGTTGGTGACGATGGATGTGACGCGCCGGCAATTGACCAATACCCGGCCCACACAGGGCGGCATCGGCGGACCCGCCAACGCGTTCACCAATATCGCGGCGTTTCCCGATGCCAGCATGAAGGCGGTGGTCCGGCCGAATTTCGATACACTTTATTCAAGCGGTTATCTCGACATGACGAAAGAGCCTGTCGTGGTGTCGGTGCCTGATACCGGCGGCCGCTACTATCTCATCCCCATGCTGGACATGTGGTCCGATGTATTTGCCTCGCCGGGGGCACGCACCACGGGCACGCAGGCCGGTCACTTTCTGGTCGTGCCGCCGAACTGGCGCACCGATCTGCGGGGCCGATATGTGGAGGCCCTGAAGCTGCCCGCAGAAACCGAGGTGATCCACGCGCCGACACCTTATGTGTGGATCATCGGCCGCACCAAGACGGACGGTCCGGCGGACTACGCTGCTGTTCACAAGATTCAGGCGGGATACAGGATCACGCCCCTGTCCCAATGGGGCAGGCCGGCGCGCGTTGCGGAGATGATGGTCGATCCAGCCGTCGACCTGAAGACGCCGCCCAAGGTTCAGGTCGATACCATGCCCGCCGAGAAATACTTTGCTTATGCGGCAGAACTGCTCAGGATCAATCCGCCCCATGTCACTGACGAGCCGATCATCGCGCGGATGAGGAGGATCGGTTTCGAACCCGGCAAGAGCTTCGATCCGGCCCGGGCAAGCCAGCAAGTGCGTCAAGCGCTGAACGATGCACCCCGGGCTGCCCAAAAGCTGATGGGATGGAAAATGGCGACGCTTGCGCGTGTCGCCAATGGCTGGTCGATGAACACCGACACCATGGGCGTATACGGCAATTACTATCTCAAGCGGGCGATCGTCGCTCAGGTCGGTCTCGGCGCCAATCTTCCTGAGGATGCAATCTATCCCCTTAACCTGGCGGACGATGGCGGCCAGCCACTCGATGGCGCCCACAAATACACGATCAGCTTCGACAGCAATTCGATGCCTCCGGTCAATGCATTCTGGTCGGTGACGCTGTACGACGCCGAAGGCTTTCAGGTCGCCAACGGTCTCGATCGCTTTGCGGTCAGCAGCTGGATGCCGTTCAAATACGACCCGGATGGATCGCTGACGCTCTATGTCCAAAATGAAAGCCCCGGGCCTGACAAGGAGACGAACTGGCTTCCCGCACCGAAAGGGGCGTTCAATCTGACGATGCGGCTCTATTCGCCGAAATCGGAAGCGCTGACCGGAAAATGGAATCCGCCGCCCGTCGTCAGGACAAAGGCCACGATCGGGTCGGCGCAATAGCCCGCGCCGAGAGCGGTCTTGCGGCTCAAATATCCGCGTCGCTGTCGGGGCCGACGTAGGCGATGCGCACCATGTTGGTGGTGCCGGGCGTGCCGAGCGGTACGCCCGCGACGATGATGACGCGCTGCCCCGCCTTGGCGAAACCATCGCGGAAGGCGATGCGGCCGGCGCGGTTCACCATGTCGTCCTGATCGTGGGCGTCCTCGGCGATCACGCAGTGCACCCCCCACACCAGCGACAGCCTGCGGCCGGTGGCGACGCTCGGGGTGATCGCGACCGTCGGCGGTTTGGGCCGTTCGCGCGCGACGCGCAGGGCGGTCGAGCCTGAGCTGGTCCAGCAGATGATCGCGGACAGATCGAGCGTTTCGGCGATTTGCCGTGCCGCGTCGGCGATGGCGTCGCCCGCGGTGGCTTCGGGTTCGGGGCGTTGCGCCGCGATGACGTCGTCGTAGGTCGGGTCGCGCTCGACCTCCTCGCCGATGCGATCCATGGTCATGACCGCCTCGACCGGAAACTTGCCGGCCGCGGACTCTGCCGACAGCATGATGGCGTCGGCGCCTTCGAACACGGCGGTGGCCACGTCCGAGACCTCGGCGCGGGTCGGCACCGGCGACTGGATCATCGATTCCAGCATCTGGGTTGCGACCACGACCGGCTTTCCGGCGCGGCGCGCCATGCGCGTCATCTGTTTCTGCAGGCCGGGAACGCGCTCGACCGGCATTTCAACGCCGAGATCGCCGCGCGCCACCATCAGCGCATCGGAGGCTTCGACGATGTCGGCGAGACGGTCGATCGCCTGCGGCTTCTCGATCTTCGACATCACCGCCGCGCGGCCGCGCACCAGTTTCTTGGCTTCGAGCACGTCATCGGCGCGCTGCACGAATGACAGCGCGATCCAGTCGATGCCGGCTTCCAGCGCGGCTTCGAGATCGGCGCGATCCTTGGACGTCATCGCCGACATCGGCAGGTCGGTGTCGGGCAGGCTGACGCCCTTGCGATCCGACATCCGGCCGCCGATCACCGCGCGCACCACCGCATGATCGGGCGAGGTCTCCTCGGCGATCAGGCGCAGCTTGCCGTCGTCGATCAGAAGCGCGTGGCCGGGCCGTAGCGCCTTCAGAATCTCGGGATGCGGAAGCTGGACGCGGGTCTTGTCGCCGGGCGTGGGATCGAGATCGAGGGTGATGGTCTCGCCGTTGTTGATCTGGATCGCGCCGTCGGCAAACGCGCCAAGCCGCAGCTTCGGCCCCTGAAGGTCGACCAGAATGCCGATCGGCCGGCCGTAGCTGCCCTCGACATTGCGGATGGTGTTGATGAGCTCGCGCATCTTGTCATGCGGCGTGTGGCTCATGTTGATCCGGAACACGTCGGCGCCTGCCTCGAACAGCTTGCGGATGGTGGCGCTGTCGGAGGAGGCGGGGCCGAGGGTGGCGAGGATCTTGATGCGGCGCAGGCGTCTCATTTCGCCTGCCCCGGAGCGGGGAGGGTCACGTTCGGTGGTTGCCCCGGCGTCGCCGGTGCGTTCGGCATTCCGGGCAGGCCGGGCGTTCGCGGCACGGTCTGCTCGCCTGTTTCAGTCAATTGCACGGTCCAGGCCCTTTGCTCACCGGTATCGACCTCGAAATAGCCGGTGCGGTCGAAGCCGCGCGCAAGGCAATTGTCGGTTCCCCGGATGGTGAATTCCTTGTCACGAGAGCACATGAAGGCCTGGCCGGACCACTCGCCGCCACGATCGTAGTCGATGGCGTAAATGTAATAATAGCGCGCGATCAGCGTGCCCTTGAGCAGGGTTTCGCAGGCGCGCGAGGAGACGTTCCACCAGCCCTCGGTGACCCAGCCTTCATGATCCTTGTAGCCCAGCGCGATGCCGACCCGGCTCGATGTATTGTTGCAGAGGCGGAAATCGGCGGCTGCGGGCCGGGTGAACGCACATAGCGCCGTGAGCACGACCATGCACGCCAGCAATACGGGCGTGATGCGGCGGAGGGCGAGGCGGGACAGGCGGGAATCGCGAAGTTTCATTTAATCAAGGTATATCAATTGATTGATGATTTCACGCAACCCGGCCCGGCCTGTCAACGGCGGGAGCGGTGAAATCGGCGCCGGGGGCCATCTTTGCCACGCGATATGGCAAAATATATGACAATGGGCCGCAGGCTCCCCATCTGGAGAGAAGCCCGGATAACGGCAGTTGAACGAGAGAAACACGATGGCGATGTACGACAAGACCCGGACCGAACTCGAGGCGGCGGTGTTTCGCCGCCTGGTGTCACATCTGCGCGAGCGAACCGATGTGCAGAATATCGACCTGATGAATCTCGCGGGCTTCTGCCGCAATTGCCTGTCGAACTGGATGAAGGACGCCGCCGACGCGCAGGGGGTAGCCATGACCAAGGACGAAAGCCGTGAGGCGGTCTATGGCATGCCCTACGAGACGTGGAAGGCGAAATACCAGTCCGAGGCGACACCGGCGCAGCTCGAAGCCATGAAGAAGAACACGCCGTCACATTGACGTGTTGCAGGCCGCGCCGCCTCCCGGTTCATGGCCGGACCTGTTCCGGTCGTCCCGATCGGGGACGCGCGGCGCCCATCCTATCGGGACCGCCGGGATCAGAAATTATCCGGGCAACGCCCCAATCGCACACGCAAGCCAATTCGGATGGTGAGTGGCGCAGGCGCGCTTTCCCCTGTGGGTCGCTGTGGATGAAAGCGGCCTCGCCTTGACGCGGGGGCTGTGACTTCCGAGTGTGAACCTCTCACGACATGCCGCCGACCGCCGCCGCACCATGCTCCGGCCCGGCGCGCGCTCAACCTAATTGTTGTTATCAGGAGTATCCGATGGCCACCGCTGCCGCCGTCCAGGACGAGACCGCGCACCGCTTCGCGAAGGACCAGCTCAAGGCCATCATCGAGCGTATCGAGCGGCTGGAAGAAGAGAAGAAGGCGATCTCCGACGACATCCGCGACGTTTATGCCGAGGCCAAGGGTAACGGTTTCGACGTCAAGGCGCTGCGCACCATCGTGCGCATGCGCAAGCAGGACGCCAACGAGCGTCAGGAGCAGGAAACCATCCTCGAGACCTATCTGCAGGCGCTGGGAATGCTGTAAGCGCCGCAACGGCGATTTCGGGCGCGGGCGGGCATGCCGATTCGCGTCACAAGCATCAGGCACGGTTCCGACGCTGCGCTGTCCTTTGCTCAGAGGCGGGGCTTAGCTGCGTCCGCTTCCCACGATCGCCCGATAGGTTGTCGTGATCAGTTCATCTGCCAGCGGGGGCGGCGGCTCGCCCTTCTGGAGAGACGACTTGATCGCGGCAATCGGAACTTCCGCGAGCACGAAGGTCGCCTTGCGTATCTGCGTCGGGCCCGCGCGCCCGAACGCCGCGCGGGCAAAGCTGGCCAGGCACGCCTCAAATCGTTCGGTTTGTTCGCGTACGCCGCGCCTGAGCGCGGACGGCCATTCGCCCTGCACGAAATCATGCCGGCTGTAGAGCAATAGCAGCCGTGCATCGTCCAGATGCCGGCGCGCCCATGACGGCGTGTGCAGCGCCGCGGCCAATCCATCACCGGCCTCGACCGCAGCGACAAATCCCGCCTGATAGGCCAGCACGGTGTTGAGCCACAATTCGCCGAGCAGCGCGTCCCGCGATGCGAAGCGGTGATAGAATGAGCCCTTGGGCGCTTTCAACTTCTGGATGATCAGATCGACGGTGACGGCGGCAGGGCCGTGCACGGCCGCAAGTTCCCGTGCGGCCGCGAAGAAGTCTGCATTGTCGAACGAGGCTCGTCCCATTGTTTTAAACTATCGAGTCTAGACTGTGTGGTCTAGAACTGTTAGAAAACAGGCCGCTGGAATCTGTTGATAAACTTGGTGGAGAAGCGGTCCCATGGAGCGGGCCGCGGGCTCCGCCACCACAGGCACGGAGTTGGCGTCATGAACGATCGCGTTTGTCTGACAGTGGCGGATGGAATCGCCGAGGTGAAACTCAACCGCGCGGACAAGCTGAACGCGCTCGATTCGCCGATGTTCGAAGCGATTGCCGACACGCTCGCCCGGATCGCGAAGGATTCGTCGGTGCGGGTGGTCGTGATGTCGGGCGAGGGCGACGCGTTCTGCGCCGGTCTCGATGTCGAGCGGATGGCCGCGTCGGCCGGCGGCGAGAATATCCTGCCGTTTCCGGACCTGACCAGGCGTACCCATGGCATCGCCAATTTCGTTCAGCACATCGTGTGGGCATGGCGCGAACTGCCGGTGCCGGTCATCGCCGCCGTGCACGGCGTCGCGCTGGGGGGCGGCTTTCAGCTCGCGCTGGGAGCCGACCTGCGTTACGTCGCGCCGGGCACCCGTCTGGGGTTGATCGAAACCCGATGGGGCCTTGTGCCCGATATGGCGGGGATGCAGTTGATGCGCGGGCTCGTGCGCGACGATGTGGCCCGCGAACTCGTCTATACGGCGCGGATCTTGTCGGCCGAGGAGGCGCTCGCTTCCGGTCTGGCTACGCGGCTTGCCGCCGATCCGCGCGCCGCAGCGCTGGAGGTTGCGCGCGAAATCGCCGCGCGAAGCCCGGATGCGGTCCGCGCCGCGAAGCGATTGCTCAATCTGGCGATGCCGGACGGCGCCGAGGCAGTTCTCACTGCCGAAACCGAGGAACAGCGCAGGCTGCTTGCCAGCGCCAATCATGCCGAGGCGGTCAGGGCCGGTTTTGAAAAACGTGCGCCGGTCTTTATCGATCCGCCGCATATCTCCTTCACTGCGTGAGGCGATGACGATGACCGAGCCCGGAATGACCCTGCGCCAGCTCGCGGGCGCCAATGCCACCGCAGGCCTCAACACGATGGCGGGATTTGAAGTCGTCGCCGCCGAAGATGGCGCGGCGGAAATCGCCATGGAGTGGCGTGACGACCTGACGCAATACGCGGGTCATCTTCACGCCGGAATGATCGCGGCCCTTCTCGATACGGCCTGCGGGTTCGCTGCCGCGACCATCGCCGGCAACGTCACGGCGTCGCATTTTGCGATGAACTGCCTGAAGCCGGCGGTCGGCGATCGCTTTGTCGCGAAAGGAACGACGGTACAGGCCGGACGTCGGCAGGTTTTCGCGCATGCGAAGCTCTTTGCCGTCAACCGCGACGGCAAGGAGACACTCGTTGCTACTGGCGAGACCCTGATGATCCCCATAGGCAACTAGCGCGCCAGGCCCGTCTCACTTGCCGGTGAAGGCGGGCGCGCGTTTCTCCACGAAGTGTTTCACGCCTTCCTTGAAGTCGTCGCTCTTCAAGCTCAGCGCCATCTCGTGATCGGCGACGTCCATCGCCTGATCGAGGGTCTGCATCGCGGCCTCCCATAACTGCCGCTTCATCACCCGCAGCGAGCGCGGCGACGACAGTTCGGCGAGATCCTTGGCGTAGGCCATCACTGCCGGCATCAACTGGTCCGCCGGATAGACGCGATCGGCAAGGCCAAGCCGCAGCGCCTCGTCGGCGGTCACCTTGCGGCCCGACAGCAACAGGTCGGTCGCCGCCGACATTCCGACCAGCCGCGGCAGCGTCCAGCTCATGCCATGTTCGGCGATCAGGCCGCGCCGCGCGAAGGCGGTGGTGAACACGGCGGTGTCCGAAACGAAGCGCATGTCGCAGAACAGCGCGAAGCACATGCCGAGTCCGGCGCAGGGGCCATTGACCGCGGCGACGATCGGCTTAGGGACCGCCGGGAAGTAAGTGTTCTTGCGCTGGAAGTCGGGCTTTGAGGTCTTGTCGAACGGCGGCGGCACCTCGTCCTTGATCTCGCCCGTGGCACTGATGCCGGCAAGCCGTTTCATGTCGGCGCCGGCGCAGAAACCACGGCCTGCGCCGGTCAATACGATCACGCGGACATTGTCGTCCGCCGCCGCTTTCTCCATTGCCTCGCGGACTTCCTTGCCCATCACCGCTGTCCAAGCGTTGAGCTGCTCAGGACGATTGAGGGTGACGACCGCAACGCGATCGGTAACGTCATATTTGATCTCGGTGAATGACACAGTGTTCTCCCGGCTTGTTTCGTTGTTGGCCGACAGGTTGCGACAGCGCGTCACCGCGCGCAATCGCTTCGCAGTTTCAAACGGACAAACATGGGGGGCGTGAAGGGATCAGCGCAGCGCGGCGGTGTGCTGCAGGAACGCGGTGGTCGACAGCGTCGCGATCGCCGAGCCGGTGAAGCGGGTGGACACGAGTCCCATCTGCGGATCGCTGGTGAACGTCATTTCCACGGTGCGCGCGGGCTTGACGAAATAGACCGCCATCTTGGTCATGTCGCGGTCGCCCCAGCTTGTCGCCGACAGCGAGGTGGTGACGTTGGGCGTCATCATCATCGCGCGGGTCCAGAAGTGGTTCATCCGCGAGGCTACTGCGACCTGCGCCATGGTGGCGATGGCGCTGGGCTGTCCCGGGCGGCTCTTGGCGGCCACGGTCTCGACAATGGCGTGGGTGGCCGCGAGGCGCTGACGCGGCGTCATCGGCATCGGCGCGCGGGCGGCAACCACCTGCGGGCGCTCGTGGGCGGGCGCGAAGGCAAGCGCCTGCGCGACCTCGTTCGGCAGGCTCGCCGTTGACAGCGGATCAGCCTGGGCGACCGCATTCCGGGCGCGCAGCGCCGCGACCTGCTCGGGCGAGGCCTGCTTGGGCATCGCGATCGAATCATCCCAGAACGCGCGGCTGTTGATGATGTCGGCGGGGGTCAGCGGGCGTTTGGCGTCGGCCTGCGGGCGCGCCGCCGGGAGCGGGGTGACATCCTGAGCTGACGCAACCTGATAGGTGGCAGGCTGAACGGCGGCGATCGCCTTGTCGGCGAGCGCTTTCGGCTTGGCGCGCGGCAGCGGCACGGCCTCGGCGATCTTCTCGGTGAGGGCTTCGGCCTTGTCCTTGATGGCATCGGCCGCGCGGGCGATCACGCCGGGCTTGGCCGGTGCGCCCTCGTCGTCATCCTCGGCTGCGGCGGTTTGTTGCTTGCGGCCGAACAGCGAGGCGAGGAAGCTCTTGCCCGAGCCGGAATTCGTTTCGCCGCTCTTGCGCCGCTCGATATCGGCCGCCGCGAGTTCATAGCCGGCCAGCGGTTTGCCGTCCGAAGGGATGTGCACGGTGCGGCCATTGGGGAAGACACGCACGAGCTGGTCGTGGGTCATGCGCGGCCAGTGCCGCACATTCCCGGTGTCGAGATGGACGAACGGTGACCCCGAGGTCGGATAGAAGCCGACGCCGCCGCGCTGCAGGCGCAGGCCGGCGAAGCGGATCTGCTCGAGCGGGACGCCGGGGATGAAGAAATCCATGGCATGGCCGAGCATGTGCTGGCTGAACCGCGCGACGCCCGAATGCGCCGAGCGCCGGCGCAGCATCGCGTTGGTCTTGGGCGAGCGATAGGCGGAGATGATCTGGATCGGCTGCTTGGCGTCGACGTCGCGATAGACTTCCCACAGGATGTCGAACAAATGCGGGTCCATCTTGGTGGAGTCCTGGCTCCGCCAGTCGCGCAGAAAGTGATTGAGCTTCGCCAGCGAGGCCTCGTCGTAGCGGCCGCTGCGCTTGAAGGTGACGGTCAGGTCTTCGCCGGAGTGGGTGTGATGGAAGGACAGAGTGCGGGTTTCGCCGACGGCGGTGGCGTCCTTCACCGAGCCCGCGCCGGCCAATAGCAGCGCAGTCGCCAGACCGGCGCGCAAGGCATCGCGCCGCGGCATAAAACTCAAGCTGCGTCGAAAGTGGCCCGCCACTTCGAATCCCGGTTGGACGTCTGTCGAGGTCTCTTCCGCAACCCCACGAAACGGAAGAGGGTGAACGCTGTCTTAACGCTTAACGCCGGACGGTTAACGGTTTTCTACGGCCCCGCACCGCTCGTGCCAAAACCTAACGCGCCGAGTATGGCAAAAAAGCGCCGTCAGCACAGCCTGTTGGCCGGTTCCGGCGGCGATTGGTGGATGGCAGGTTAACAATCCGGCGCGGGTTCGCGCCATTTCGTCGCGGTCTGGAATAATCTTCCGTGAATCCAAGGAGTTAGGGCCCCGCCATGCGGCGAGGCCCTAAATTCGTCATGTCCACCGGAAAGTCGGGCGGGCCAAACCCGCCAGACCTGCGTGTTAGCGGTAAATACGCCGACGGGGCCGGATCGGCTCCTCGCGGACCGGCGGCCGGCCGCCGCCGAACAGCATCTCGAAGAAGTTCTGCGGGCCGTTGGAGGCGTAGCTCTCGCCCGGGACGCGCACATTGGTCGGCCGGGTATAGGTCGGCTGCGAATGGGCGATCACGGTCTCGAGGTTCTTGCCCGAGCCGTTGAGCAGCGAAATCATCTTGTCGTCGCGGCCATAGATGTCCTTGCGGAATTCGAGCTTGCCGGCGTCATCGACGAACGCGGTCTGGTAGACGATGTTGACCGGGATCGGCGTCGGCAGATTGATGTTGATCTCGCCGCGGCCGTACATGCTGCGGATCTTCTCCGGCGTGTAATTGTCCTTCGGCAGCGCGATGCCGAGCAGGGTCGCGGCGTATTGATCCGGATTCTGCACGCGCATGCAGCCGTGGCTGTAGGCGCGGGTTTCCTTCGCGAACAGGTTCTTGTCCGGCGTGTCGTGCTGATAGACCAGGAACTTGTTCGGGAAATTGAAGCGGATGCGGCCGAGCGCGTTGGCTTCGCCCGGCGGCTGCGAGATGCGGATGCTGCCGTCGGCGTTGCGGCTCATCTTCAGGCCCATGCGGTCGAGCACGGTCGGGTCCTGCTCGAGGGCGGGCAGATACTCGTTGTAGATGATCGACGGCGGCACGTTCCAGGTCGGATTGACGGTGATGTACTTCATCGTCTCGCGCAGCAGCGGGGTTGCGTGCTTGCCGGCCTTGCCGACCACGACGCGGGTCTTCCAGACCTGCTTGCCGTTGTGCATCACCTTCAGCGTGTAGTCGGGAATGTTGAGCATGACATAGGCGTCGCCCAGCGCCTTGGCGCCGAGGTCGCGCGGCAGCCAGCGCAGTCGCTCCATGTTCACGCGCACGATGTCGACCTTGCTGTCCTTGCGCTCGCCGTTGAGCGCACCGATCGTGTTTCTGGCGACGATGCCGTCCGCCTTCAGGCCGTTCTGTGCCTGGAACTTGCGGACCGCGGCTTCGACGGTGGCGTCATAGTGGGTGTCGTCGGGATTTTCGGTGATGCCCAGTCTGGCGCGCAGCGCCGGCACCCGGGGATCTTCCATCGGCTCGGCGTCCGCGCCCTTGCGGGGCTTGACGTAGCGCAGGGTCGCGCCGTTCTCGATTTTCTGATGCGGCTTCTCGGTCACGCCGCGCAGCTCGGCGAGCTTCGCCTTCAGCGCCTGATAGTCGTGGATGGTGGGGTTGTAGGAGTCGAGGGCGGCGGCCGCATCCTTCGCGGTCGACACGTTCACCAGAACCTCGGCCGGCTCGGGATAATGGTCAGGATAGAGGATGTCGCCGCTGACCTGCGACCAGTGCATCCGGCCGCTCTGGGCGTGGCGCGCATAGTCGAGGATGCTGGCGGTGAGCTTCAGTTCGGCGTCGGCCTGCGCATCCGGGGTGGTGGCGGCGGCGAAATTCGGCACCGGATAATCGTCGGCATCGAGGCCTTCGGCGGCGGCGTTCGTCATCGTGGCGATGGCGCCCTTGGCCGGGGCGGAGGCGGCGCTACCGGACGTCCACAGCGGCGCGTAGTTGCGATCCTTGTAGAAGGCCTCGACCGCGGCGCGCTCGGCCTTGCGATCGAAATACTTCGCGCTCTTGGTGGTGAGCAGGTCGCGGAGCTTGTCGGCGAACGGCTGATCGGCGGCGGCGATCGACGCGGTGGCATCGGTCGGGGTCGCGGTAGCCGACGAAGCGCCGGCCGGCGCAGCAGCGGGCGCGGTGGCAGCGTCCTGCTTCTTCTCAGGCGCTGCAGCCGGTGCGGTTGCGGTTGCGGTCGCGGCCGGCGGCGTCGAGGTTTCAGGTTTCGGGGCTTCGGCAGCCTTGGGCGCGTCGGCGGGCTTGGGGGCTTCCGCGGCCTTCGGTGCTTCCGTTGCGGCAGGAGCAACCGGTTTGAAATCGGCAGCGGTGGGCGGCGGGACGTTGGCCGGCTCGGGCACCGGCACGCCGGCGTCAATCGCCATCTCGGCCGGAGTTTTCGCCGGGTCAGCCTGGACCAGCGAGGCCGTGCCAACGGTCAGGACCGTTGCGGCAACCGCCGCCAGAGCCCGATCGAAGCCTGAACGGCGATTCCAAGAGTTCCGCATTCTCACACCCCTTGTGCGAGGCTGCCCCTGCAGGGAACAGCCCCTGTTGCTTCCGTCAGAACTTGTTGCAAAGGCGCCGGCAAACGCACCGCACAGTCGGTCTTGCCGCGGATCTCGCGTCCGGACGAGTCAGCAGAAAGATAACACGCAGCGCAAAGATGCGGCTAGCGCAGGTCCCGCCAACTCACGGGAAACTGACCCCGATTGATCACCTCTGCAACGATCAGCGCGCGCCATTGCGCGCTTTCTTGTTCGTCTGTCACCACATCGCAACGGTTCAAACGCAGCGATGGTTTCGACCGGTTCTAAAATCAGTCCTTGCCGGGACGTGTTCCCGCCGATTGTGACAGGGCGGTGATGTCGTCGAGCTTGCGATAAAGCGTCGAGCGGCCGATTTTCAGCCGCCGCGCCACTTCCGACATCTGGCCGCGGTAGTGACTGATCGCGAACTGGATGATCTCGGCCTCGAGTTGATCCAGCGGCCGCATTTCGCCGTCATTGCCGACCATCGCGAGCGTTCCGTGGGTGACGGGGGCGGTGGGGATCGATAGCGGCACAATAGGTATTTCGGCACCGCTAACGGTGGCGGGCATCGCATGAGCCGCGGGGGCCATCACCAGCGGATCGTTGGCGCCGGCCGAGGGGACAGCTGCGTGCAGGACGCTTTGCGGAAAGTCGTTCACGCCAAGCTCGTTGCCCTCGCTCAGAACCACCGCGCGATAGACGGCGTTTTCGAGCTGGCGAACGTTGCCGGGCCAGTCAGCGTGGGTGAGGAAGGCCATCGCCTCGCCGCTGATGCCGGTGAGCGCGCGGTTTTCCTCGGCGCAGAACCGCGCGAGGAAATGGCGCAGCAGATGGGGAATGTCTTCGCGGCGTGCGCGCAGCGGCGGCACCGTCAGCGGCAGCACGTGGAGGCGATAGAACAGGTCCTCGCGGAAATGGCCTTGCTTGACGTGATCGAGCAGGGTGCGGTTGGTGGCGGAAATGATCCGGACGTCGACCTTCACCGGCTTGCGGCCGCCGACGGCTTCGACTTCGCCTTCCTGCAGCGCGCGCAACAGCTTGACCTGGGCTGCAAGCGGCAACTCGCTGACTTCATCGAGAAACAGCGTGCCGCCCGAAGCTTCGACGAATTTTCCGGTGTGACGCTCGGTCGCGCCGGTGAACGCGCCCTTCTCGTGGCCGAACAGGATCGACTCGACGAGGTTGTCGGGGATCGCGCCGCAGTTGACGGTGATGAACGGCTTGCTGCGGCGCTCGCTCGAGCCATGGATGGCGCGCGCGATCAATTCCTTGCCGACGCCGGATTCGCCCTCGATCAGCACCGGGATCGTCGAACCGGCGGCCTTGCGGCCGGCGGTCAGCACGGCGTCCATCGCCTCGGAGCGGGTGATGATGTCGCGGAAAGTGAGACGGCCTTCGCGGCTGTGGCGGATGCGCTGCAGTTCGCCCTTGAGCGCACTGGCGTTGAGCGCGTTGCGCAAGGACACCTGCAGGCGCTCGATGCCGACCGGCTTGACCACGAAATCATGCGCGCCGGCGCGCATCGCCGACACCACGTTGTCGATGCCGCCGTGGGCTGTCTGGACGACGACCGGGACGTTGAGGCTGGCTTCGCGGATTTTCGTCAGCACGCCCATGCCGTCGAGGCCGGGCATCACAAGATCGAGGATCACGGCGTCGATCGCGGGGCCGTCCGCGGCCGTGAGCGTAGCGATCGCGGCATCGCCGCTCTCCACCACGATGGTCTCATAGCCGCACCGCTGCACCATATTTTCGACGAGCCGGCGCTGGACCGCGTCATCGTCGGCGATCAAAATGGTGGCAGTCATGGCATTCCCCGCACGCTACAACTATCTGTACCGAATCGGGGCACTCTGGCGGACGCAGATTAATGCGCTCTTAAGGTTTGTCGTCCGGCTGTCATCTCGAATTTGCAAAGACAAGGTCTGGATTGGATATGGCTTCACGTTCGTCCGCTTCGCGCAAATCCGCTCCGTCGCGCAAAACTCCGGTCAGAAAACCTGCGGCCGCCAAATCCGGGGCCGGGCGTCTCCCGGAATGGAATCTGTCGGACCTCTATTCCGGTATCGGTGCGCCCGAAGTGGCGCGCGACCTCGACAAGGTCGATGCGGACTGCAAGGCGTTCGAGACCGACTACAAGGGCAAGCTTGCGACCGAAACCGCGAAGCCGGAGGGCGGCAAGTGGCTGGCCGAAGCCGTGCGGCGCTATGAGGCGATCGACGACCTGGCAGGCCGGCTC
>JBQCHK010000019.1:0-165466 GCA_051954725.1 Afipia sp.
AGAAGACCCCAAAGCACATCGACCCGGGGCACACGAGCTAAATGCCCTCTCGGAAAGAGACCGTCGAGGAATGGGCAACCCGCATCTTGCTCCATTCGCACGCTATCGTCGCCTGCCCAGAATGTGGTTTCATGCGCCTGAGGCCCGCTCCGATTGGTCTGGACTATGCGCACGCCCTTGCGGCGTTCGAGCCATATCCGGGAAAAAGCAAGATCAAATGCATCGAGGCAGTCGATGCCGTATTTGATAGCCTTGGTGATGAATGCCCAGCTTGCGATTAAAGACGCTACGCGCCTATCGAATGTCCGCGACGTTCGATCCGCAACCGCTTTGCGCGGCGGCCTGGCGTGTCTCTTCCTCCGTCCGCCAGGCACTCACGTCAAATAGCGAGGCGATGACAGCAATAATATACGTGCGTCGCGAACCAAGTGGATCACTTAGGTGTACCTGAGGCGGCCCGGTCTTAAGCTGGTCTGGTTCTCAATTCTGCTGACGAACGGCGGAGGACAGTAAATGCGCCTTGCAACGCAAGACTCGCCATGATCAGCGACGATCGCAATATCCGGCCAACCCGCCCCGGTGCCAAATGCTCCGGCTGCTGCTGCAAGCACCGCGATATTTCCAAGAACGTCATTACAAGTGCATATCCACGCCGAGCGCATATTGGCGTCACCTTCGCGGTAAGCCCAAAGCAGTATGCTCATTGCTGATCGGAGTGGGCAGCTATTGGGAATGCATTCAATCCTGACGCGCCCTAAGCTCGGTGCGCCGGTTTTTGACAGCATCCGGTGCGATCCTTTCCGCCGAATGGCCCCAGGCATTTCGTATGTAAGTCAGAACCGCAGCGACCTGCGTGTCATTAAGCTGCCAGTCGAATGACGGCATTCCGGGAGATGTCGGCTCCCGATCGGTTGCGACGCTGCGCCCGCCACGAAGGACCAGACGGATGGCGCTCGCCGGATTATCCGAACGCGCCACAGCGGAGTCGGCAAGCGCCGGAAACAGATGGGCGACGCCTTTGCCGTCGAGCCCGTGACATGCCGAGCATTGGTCACGATAAATCGCCTGTCCAGCAACCATCTGCGGATCCTCTTTAGGAATCGCCTCGCCGGACGAATTGCGTCCCGGGAGCGACTTGAGATAAATCGCCATTGCCATAAGGTCTGAATCGGAAAGTTTGGACGTCGAGTCCACCACTTCTTCCGCCATTGGCCCAGTTGCAGCTGAAATCCTGTTGTGACCGCCCTTCAAATAGGTCGCGATCTGCTCGGGCGACCACGCGCCAATACCGGTTTTGCTATCATTGGTGATGTCCGGTGCAAACCATCCCTGCAGATTCGATCCTTGAAGGTGATGCGCAACTTCGTCCCCTCCGAGAAACGATTTGGGAGTGTGACAGGCGGTACAATGTCCCGGACCTTCGACCAAAAAGGCGCCACGGTTCCACTCAGCAGATCGCTTGGGATCCGGCTGATAGGCACCTTCCTGGAAGTACAGCATCTTCCAAGCCGCCAAACTCAGCCGAATGTTGAACGGAAACGGCAACGTGTTGGCGGTCACGGCATTGCGAACCGGCTCAACCGTATTGAGGTAGGCTCGTATCGCGAGAACGTCATCACGCGACATCTTGGTATACGAGGTGTACGGCATCGCCGGATAAAGATGCGAGCCATCTGCACGCACGCCCTTGCGGACAGCATCGACAAACTGATCGTCCGTCCACGCGCCAATGCCGGTTTCCCTGTCCGGCGTGATATTCGGAGATTTGATATTTCCAAATGGCGTCTCAATGGACCTCCCACCGGCGAAAGGCTTACCGCCGTTCTGAACCGTATGGCAGGCGAAGCAATCGGCCGCAGCCGCCAGATAGCGACCGCGTTCGATCCGCTCGAACTTCTGCCCATCTGGCATCGCGGCGCTGACCCCGCTCGCGGCCATCGCCGAGACGATGCCGGCTGCCACGGCAAGGCCGAGATATGCATGTCGTTCAGGCATCGATGAGTGGCCCCGGATTTTTGAGATAGCGGGTGCGGATCGCAGCAGCGGACCAGAACGCGAGAGCACATACTGTTCCGGTGGGATTGTAGCCAGCATTCTGCGGAAAGGCGCTCGCCCCGGTCACGAACACGTTGGAAATGTCCCAGCTTTGGAGATAGCGATTGACCGCGCTCGTGGATGGATCGGTGCCCATCACAGCACCACCGTTAAGATGCGTGGTCTGATATGTGGTGATGTCGTAAGGTCCCTTGCGCGCCTTCTTGACGACGGTATGCGCCCCCATCGCCTTGACGATGTCGGCATACTTTTCCGTCAGATACTGCGCAGCCTTGAGTTCGTTGTCATGGAAATCGATCGTCATACGCAGGAGCGGACGACCGAACCGATCCTTGTAGGTCGGATCGCGGTCGAGATAGACGTCCCGATAGCTGTAGAAACTGGAATGGATGCTGCCGCCAACCAGCGTGCTGAGATAGTTGTCGGCAACCGCTTTCTTCCATTGCGCCCCCCACTTCGGCGTGCCTGGCGGCACCTTCGTATTCTGGATCGGCCGTCCGCTGGTCTGGACCTGCCCCATGTAACCGCCTCCGACGAAGCCGAGCGGTCCATGATCGAAGTTATCGCCGTTGAATTCGTCGATGCACATGCCGATCGCGCCGGAGGCGATGAACGGATTGAAGTTAAATTTGTCCTTGTCGAAAAACCCGTCAACGCTCGACATCGCCTGGTGCGTGAAGTTCCGGCCGACGACGCCGGTATTTGCCACCGGATCGTAAGGTTTGCCGATGCCGGAATTTATCAGCATCTGGACATTGAAAATTGAGTAGGCCGCCAAAATGACGAGATCGGCGGGCTGCTCCCATTCGGCGTTGCTGGTGTCAACAAAGGTCACTCCGGTTGCACGTTTTCCCGAACCATCGAGATTGATCTGCGTCACCTCGCAATTATCTCGCGCCGAAAAATTCGGCTTGCGAACCAGGAACGGCAGGATGGTGGTTTGCGGGCTGGCCTTCGAATAATTTCCGCAGCCGAACCATTCGCAGAATCCGCAATAGGTGCAGGGACCAAGCCGCAGACCGAGCGGATTGGTATAGGCTTGGGACATATTGCCCGACGGCTGCGGAAACGGCTTGTAACCCAGCTCCTTCGCCGCCTTGCCCCACAAGGTGTGACCAAACCCCTGCTTTTGCGGGGGATTGGGATATGGTCGGGAGCGCGGACCCTCGAACGGATTGCCGCCCTCCTGAATCTTACCGCGGAGGTTTCCGGCGCTCCCAGACGTTCCGCAAAGATACTCGAAGCGATCGTAGTGCGGCTCCAGTTCGTCGTATGTGACGCCCCAATCCTGAATCGTCATGTCATCTGGAAGAAAATCGGCTCCGTAACGCTCCGTCAGGTGCGTTCTGAGCACGAAATCCGATGGCAGGAAGCGCCATGTTTCCGCGTTCCAGTGCACGCCGCCGCCACCGACACCGTTTGGCGGCATGAAGGCGCCCCACTTGCGGATCGGCAACGCCGTCTGATCTATCTTGTTGCGGAACGTGAAGGTGTTCTGTTCCGGCTGCAGGAAAAGCTCGTGCCGGATGCGATAGCGCAATTCATCCTGCTGGTAGTTCGGAGGGAAATCGGTCGGTGCGTCACGCCACGGACCACGCTCGATCGCGATCACCTCGAGGCCTTCGTCGGTCAACTCATTGGCCATGATCGAGCCGGTCCATCCCAAACCGATGATCACAACGTCCTTCTTCGGAAGCCGGCGCGCCATGAGATCAGCCTTTCGGTGTCCATTCGATGCGCCCCGTGAGCCCAACCGGCGGCAGCGGAAACCGTTCGTTATGACGGTCGATCCAGTCGAGATAATTGTAGCGGGCGCCGGGGTAACCGATCATCTTCCACGCGACCATGTCGCGATTGCCGCCGTAAAGCGGATCAGCGAAGAAGCCGGTCTGAATATCTTTCAGGACGAGGTTGAAGAACTTCTTGCCATCGATGTCCTTTAAAGCGATGTCGCCCGATTCCAGTCCCTTCAAGACTGTGTCCTTGTCATCATCGCCGAGATCAGCGAACACCTTCCCGCCAAGGACCTCGCGGCAATGCTCATCGAGCGCGGCAAGAGACTTGCGATAGGTCTGAGCCGGTCCAGCTTCACTCTGCTCGCCTTGCTGTTTGGTGCCATGCATGAATGGGGGCCGATTGTAGTGGCCGCTCTTGCGTCCATAAGGCCCAGCCAGTTGACGATCGACGAAAACGGCGCAGCCGGCATCCTTGCCGCCGGGCGTTTGAGGATCGGGCGGAATGATTCGGTCGGCGATGGCCTCCACCGCGCGTCCCTCAGCGCCGGTGAAGTAATGCCACGGCCCCGGCCGGATCGGGACCGGCGGACTCCCGGCGTTAGGGACCCAAGGCAATTCCGAGCCAATTGACGCAGCCCGCGCAACGGTTACACCCACAAAAAATTGGGCGGCGCTGGCGAGCAGTTGACGTCGATGAAGTTTCATCTTGGGATTCGATCGCAGATTTTCTGATCAACGAACCTCTGCGGGGGATGTTCCCCGACCCGCAGATATTCCCGCGTCCTGCGAAACGCTCGCAGTCTGACATGCTTGCTGCTTGGGTATTGATGATCGCGAACCGATCAAGCTCTTGTGATGAAATCCATCAATCCAAGCCAAAGCAGGATCATAAGCCAAAAGAATCCGGCCCCCGCAAAAACTCGAACGAGTCCTGTGCTGCGATGCAATTCCATAAAGATCGCAGCCACCAGCCCCGCCTTGATCGTTGCTATTACCAACGCGCCCACGAGATTGAAAACGCCGAGCGGCTGGTAGGCCAGCACCACGGTGAGAGCGAGCAGGCACAAAAGTCCTGCCCAGCACGCAACGAGACCTCGCGATGGTCGCCACACCGACATCACCCAGACCTTCCCGGCAGGTAGATCAGCGCGAACAGGAATATCCAGACTACATCCACGAAATGCCAGTACAGCGTGGCGGTCCGCAATCCAGCCTGCCGGCGCGCGCATGCTGACGGCTGCCCCATCCATTTGGCGAAAATGCCCAGTGCCGCGATGCCGCAAATCAGATGGACCGCATGGAGCCCAGTCGCGATGAAATAGAAGACGAAGAACAACTCGATGCCGTGGGTGTGCGGAGAGTTGGAAACGAAATCGATGCCAGGCACGAGATGCTCGCGATACTCGCTCGCGTATTCGAGGCCCTTCAGGCCGAGAAATACCAGACCGAGAACAATGGCTGCGACCAGCAGCCATCGTGCGGCGCGCCAGACATTGGCTCGGGCGGCTTCGACCGCCGCTGCGACGCAGAAACTTGACGTCAAAAGCACTGCGGTGTTCGCCGCGCCAATCACGATATCCGTTCGCCTTCCCGCTTCTGCAAACGCTTGCGGATCGGCATGACGATAAACGAAGTAAGTCAGTATCACCCCACCGAATAGGAGAACCTCGGTGGACAGGAAGGTCCACATTCCAAGCTCAAGGGCGTCGGCGCGTTGTTGGGCGGACGCAAACTGCGGAGCAAGACCGGCCCTCTCAGGCATTTTGCGGCTCCGGAGCATTGCCGTAATCATACGGCGGTGAGGTAACCACAGGCTGATACTCGAAATTCTGTTCAGGCGGCGGCGACGCTGTCTGCCATTCCAGACCCGTGGCGCCCCATGGATTGGCTGGCGCCTTCGCGCCGAAAAACAGCGAATAGCCAAGATAGAACACCGGCAGAAGATACGCTGCCGCCAGCACGGTAGCGCCCCCCGACGAAAGCACATTCCAGATCTGGAATTCGGGTGGATAGACGTGATAGCGCCGCGGCATTCCTTCCGCGCCAAGAATGAACTGCGGGAAGAATGTCAGATTGAAACCGAGGAAGATCAGCACCGCCGCAGCGCGCGCCCAGTACTCGGAGTACATGCGGCCGGTGATCTTCGGCCACCAATAGTGAAGTCCTCCGAAATAGGCCGTCACCATGCCGCCAACCATGATGTAGTGGAAATGTGCGACCACGAAGTATGTGTCGGTGGCGTAAACGTCGAATGCGAGGCAGGCGAGAAACAGACCGGTCAACCCACCCATGGTGAAGAGACCGATAAATGCCAGCGCGTACAGCATCGGCGCGTCGAACCGCAAAGTGCCCTTATGCAGAGTCGCGGTCCAGTTGAACACCTTGATGGCGGAGGGCACGGCGACGATGAAGCTCATGAAGGAAAACACCAGACTCGCCGTCAGCGACTGTCCGCTGACGAACATGTGATGTCCCCAGACCAGAAAGCCTGCGGCGGCAATGGCGAGACTGGCCCATGCCACGAATTTGTAGCCAAAGATCTTTTTGCGAGAGTAACAGGAGATCAGTTCGTTCACTACGCCCATGCCGGGCAAAATCATGATGTAAACGGCGGGGTGCGAATAGAACCAGAACAAATGCTGAAATAACAATGGATCGCCACCGATCCGAGGATCGAACACACCGACGCCGAATATCCGTTCGGCAGCCAGCAGCACCAGCGTGATTGCCAGAACGGGTGTGGCAAGCACCAGGATCACCGATGTCGCATAGAGCGACCAGATGAACAGTGGCAGACGGTACCATGTCAGACCCGGCGCGCGCAGCTTATGGACGGTCACAATGAAGTTGAGACCGGTCAGGATCGACGAAAATCCGGCAATGAAAATCCCGGTCGCGGCGACTGCGACATAGCTGTTAGAATAAAGCGTGGAAAACGGGGTATAGAGCGTCCACCCGGTGTCGATCCCTCCCATGATCACGGCATAGAGCGTTACGGCGCCGCCGAGCATGAACAGATACCAGCTCGCCAGATTGAGGCGCGGGAAGGCCAGATCGCGGGCGCCGATCATCAGTGGTGTGATGAAATTTCCTAGGGTATTAGGGATCGACGGAATCAGGAAGAACCACACCATGATGATGCCATGCATGGTGAAAAGACGATTGTAGATGTCAGACGAGACAAGATCGGCCTGAGGTGTCGCAAGTTCAATTCGCATCAGCGTGGCTGCCACGCCCCCAATGAAAAAGAACCCGATCAGGCTGGCGAAGTACAGGATCGCGATGCGCTTGTGGTCAGTGGTGAGAAACCACGAGCGCAGCGTGTAATCCTGGTTCAGATAGTTTTTCGCTGTCACGGCCGCTGCCTCGCGAGAGATTTGATATAGGTTACCAACTTCAGAAGTTCGTCTTCCTTGATCCTTCCCGCGAACGACGGCATGACCGGCTCATATCCTGCGGCGACTTGACTGCGCGGCAACAGGATCGAATCACGCAGATACTTTTCATCAGCGGTCACCATCGTGCCATTGCTGAGCGGCACCGGTTTTCCATAAAGCCCTTTAAGAGATGGGGCATGGACACTGCCTTGGCCTTCGTGACACCCACTGCAGCCGAGTTGTCGAAACAGCACTTCGCCGTCTTGCGCAAGCGAGTTATCGGGCTTCTGGCCCGCGAGCCAGGCGGCATAGTCGGCCTGCTCCATCGCGAAGATCTCACCCAACATGCGGGAATGATCGGTGCCGCAATACTCGGCGCAAAACAAATGATAGTGCCCGGGCCGCCTGATCTCGAGCTGGATGTCCTGATATCTCCCCGGCACGACATCGTGCTTCAGGCGAAGCGCCGGAATGAAAAAGCTATGAATGACGTCCTGTGAAGCCATAACCAGTTTGATCGGGCGGTTGACCGGAACATGCAGCGCGTTGATCTCGGCCTGACCACCCGCGTGCTGCACCTTCCACATCCACTGCTGAGCTACGACAAAGACAGTTAATTCGTCTGTCGGAGTCTGGTAAATCTTGAGGAAGATCGCCGCGCCCCAGATGAACAAACCCAGAAAAGCGACGAAGGACGCCACAGTCCATCCGACCTCGACCCGCCAGCTTTTCTCTTCGTGATTTCTGCGATCGACCTGATGGCCCGCGCGATACTGGATGCAGAAATAGGCCAGCAGCGAAAACAGCAAGGCAAGGACGAGCGCGCTGACAAGCACAAGACCTAAGAAAAGCAGATCGACGTCGCCGCCATAAGGCGACGCACCCGCATGCCAAAATGGAATCCATTCTCGCCACATCCTCAACCGCCGGACCTGGTTTCAGACGTCTATGGCTCAGGGCTGGGCCATTGGGGACCGCGCCGCGCCAGGATGTCCATCGCCCGCACAACCGGAATGCGCACGACGCCCTGACCGCGATCGATCCAGCCATAACTTTCCACTTCGATGTCCTCCGCATGTTTGAATCTTGCGAGGTCGGCCCGCGGATGGACGGCAAGACGCGGCGCCGAGTGGGATATCCGCGGCGCCTCGGCTGTATGCCGCACCAAAGTCCGGGGATAGATCACGGGAATCAGCAGAGGTACCGCAGTTACGAACACAAATATTCCGGCCGCAATCGCCGCCAGCAATCCAGGGTCTGCGTCCGATCGCTCGAAATCGACCTCGGAATCTGTGTCCATCACTTCGTCCTGTCTGATTTGACAATCACCAGAACTGCGGCGGGTTCCCTATGGAACCGGCACCGTCTGCATCCGTTGGAAGCAGTGGTATCAACGAATGCCTCAGATCTTTTCGCCAACAGCCGACACCTGGCTGAGATTGGCAGTGCTCGGTTCACTTGCTGCCGTGTCCGGCGGGTTGGTCGGAGCGATCGGTGTTGCGCGGTCTGCTTACATTACCTCAACCCACCAAGTGCCGCATCAGCCGGTGCCCTTTAGCCACCGTCACCACGCCGGCGAACTTGGAATCGATTGCCGCTATTGCCACGCGGATGTCGAGAAAGGTCCCAAGGCAGGATTGCCGCCAACGGCAACCTGCATGACATGCCATTCCCAGATCTGGACAAATGCCTCCATGCTCGAACCGGTTCGCAGAAGTCTCGCCAATCGCAAGCCTCTCCGCTGGGTACGGGTGGCGAAGCTCCCGGACTATGTCTTCTTTCGGCATGACGTCCACATCGCCAAGGGCGTCGGCTGCGTGACGTGCCACGGTCGCATCGACACGATGCCCCTGACTTACCGCGACAAGGCCTTTACAATGCAATTCTGCATTGATTGCCATCGCGATCCGGTCCCGCATCTGCGGCCGGCCGATCACATCACCGATATGACCTGGACACCCGCTGGCGACGCGCGAGCGGGGGGCAAGGCTATCGCCGCGCATGTCGGTATCCGCTTTGGTGAACTCACTCATTGCTATGTGTGCCACCGATGACTAAACCACGCCCATGGACCAGCATTGAAGAACTGTCTAACGACAGCGCCCTCGCCGATTGGCTCGCTTCGGAGTATCCCGTCGCTGCGACCTTCGAACCGACCGCACGCCGCCAGTTCCTCAAGCTCATGGCAGCATCCTTCGCGCTGGCGGGTCTCGCCGGATGCTCCAAAAGTCCTTTCGTTCCGGCCGTGCCGTATGTCGAGCAACCTGACGCCGCAACCATTGGCGTGCCACGCAACTATGCGACGGCCGTAACGCTTGATGGTTATGCCCAGCCCGTGCTCGCCACCACCTACGATGGGCGCCCAACCAAACTTGATGGCCTGCCCGGACATCCGGCAACGCAGGGGCGCAGCGACGCCTTCATGCAGGCTGCCATTCTCCAACTCTACGACCCGGACCGGGCACAGCACCCGAGCCGCCGGCGCGAGCCGATCAGCTGGAACGAGGCCATCGGCGATATCGAAAGCTTACGTTCCGAATGGGCGCAGTCTCATGGCGAAGGCGTCCGCCTGCTGCTCGGCCATACGACTTCGCCGACGCTCGAGCGCCAGCTTGCAGCATTCAAGTCGGAATTTCCCGGGGTCCGCATGCACCTTCATGAACCGGCAGGCGTGCTGGAGCGTCGGCAACTCGCGGCGATGGTCTACAGCGAGCCGCTCGATCTCCACTATCGTCTCGACGAATGCACCGCTGTCATCAGCCTCGATGATGATTTTCTCGGCCCCGGCCCGTTTCAGGTGCGCAACGCGCTGGGCTGGGCCTATGCCCGCCAGCGTGGCCGCCCCGGGATCCGGCTGTACTGCACTGAGAGCGTGCCTGGCGCAACGGGCGCGATGGCGTCGTTACGGTTGGCAGCGAACGCATCGCGCATGACCGCGATTGCTGACGCCCTTGCGGCCGAGCTCAGTTTGCAGGTTCCCAGCGCCGAACTCACTTCAGAGGAACGTACCTGGGTGACGCGAGCAGCCGATGCCATGCGTCAGGCGGGAGGCCAAGCGCTCGTGACGGCGGGCTTGAGTGCGGGGGCTTACGTTGCGATGCGCGTCGCGCAGATCAACCAGTCCATCGGCGCGGCTGGCCGTACTCTCGCTTTCACGAAGCCATCGCACGGCGTGACCGATGCCGGATCGTTGACCGAACTGGTCGCCGATATAAACTCGGGTGCGGTGCGAACTCTGATCATTGTCGAAGCCAACCCAGTCTACAGCGCACCCGGCGAACTGGACTTCAAGTCGGCACTGAACAAAGTCGATTGCACGATTCATCTCGGTTCTCAGCGCAACGAGACCGGCGACCTATGTACCTACCAACTATCGACGACCCACAGCCTGGAAAGCTGGAGCGATGCCTGCGCCGTCGATGGCACGGCGACCATCATTCAGCCGGTGATTGCCCCGTTCTATGACGTCCGCACGGTGCATCAGGTCATGGCGATGCTATCCGGCCAAGGCGATATCGCAGCGGAGGTGCCGGTCAAAGAAACCTGGCGATCCATTTTCGGAGGATCATTCGAGCAGAGTTGGAAGCAGGCACTCCACGATGGCTTCACCGGCAACGCTAGCGCCGTTGTTGAGGTCAAGCCGACCACAAGCGCGACCGCACCTCCTTCACAGGTCGCCGGCGATCTCGATGTCGTCTTTCGTCCCGGCCCCAGCACATGGGATGGTCGGTTTTCCAATGTCGCCTGGCTACAGGAGCTACCGAAACCTCTTACGACCTTGACCTGGGACAACGTGGTGACGATAAGTCCGGCGCTGGCGCGCCGCGAAGCCATCGCAAATGGCGACATCGTCGAGGTTACGATCAGAAATCGAACGGTATCAGGTCCGGCGTGGATCATGCCGGGCCAAGCCGGGGAAACCGTCGCGCTCGAACTCGGCTATGGCCGGACCCGCGCCGGACGCGTCGGCGATCACATTGGATACGACGCGTACCGCGTTCGCCCCGCCGACCAGCCCTGGCTCGCGAAAGGATCCCTGCGCAAGACCGGCGGCCAGGTTACGCTTGCGGTGACGCAACTGCATCATCGGATGGAAGGATTCGATTTCGTTCGGGAAAGCGATCCTGGCGCGCCGGACGCAGCGCCCGCACCGCAGCGACAGCCGAGTATTTACCCGCCCCAGCCCGGCGCCAGACATGCCTGGGGCATGGTGATCGATCTCGATTCCTGCATTGGCTGCAACGCCTGTGTCGCAGCCTGCACCGCAGAAAATAACGTGCCGGTGGTCGGCAAGGATCAGGTCGAACTCGGACGCGAAATGCACTGGCTACGCATCGCCCGGTACTATTCCGGCGAAGTCGATGCACCACGTAGTTCGTTTCAGCCGGTGCCGTGCATGCATTGTGAGGATGCGCCCTGCGAAATGGGTTGCCCCGTGGGAGCGACGACCCATAGCCCCGAAGGCATCAACCAGATGATCTACAACCGCTGCATCGGGACGCGGACCTGTTCGAGTTACTGTCCTTACAAGGTGCGGCGATTCAATTTTCTCGACTACCGCGCCGCACCGGAAGGGCCTGAGCAAGCCGCACACAACCCTGACGTGACGTTACGCTCGCGTGGCGTCATGGAGAAATGCACCTACTGCACCCAGCGCATCGAATCCGCACATGCCGCAGCCGACAAGGAAGGCCGAGATCTGCGCGAAGGCGAGGTAGTGACCGCATGTCAGAGCGCCTGCCCGACTCGTGCGATCGTCTTTGGCGACATCAACGATCCTGCCTCTGAAGTATCCAAGCTGCGCCGTGACGGCAGGCATTACACATTGCTTGAAGAGCTTGGAACGCGGCCGCGAACCACCTATCTCGCGCGCTGGAACGACAATCCCGACGACGAGGGGCACACGTAATGGCGGCCTCCGACGTCGTGCGCACCAACCAGTCCATCGGAAAGGTGAGTGAGCAGCTCACCGGCGTTCCGCTGCATTTCCCGGCTCGGAAACGCTGGCTGATTGCGATGGCCATGGCATCGAGCCTGCTCGCACTGTTCGTGGTTTCAGCGGTGGCGTTGTTTACACGCGGTGTCGGCATCTGGGGCATCAACGTGCCTGTCACCTGGGCCTTCGCGATCCACAACTACGTGTGGTGGCTCGGTATCGGCCATGCCGGCACGTTGATCTCCGCCTTTCTGCTGCTGACGTCGAGCGAGTGGCGCAATTCGCTCAATCGCTTTGCCGAAACCATGACGCTATTCGCAGTGGTGTGCGCCGGAATCTATCCAATCCTTCACCTCGGCCGACCATGGTATCTCTACTGGATGTTTCCGTATCCGGCGACGATGGGCGTATGGCCGCAATTCCGCAGCCCGCTGGAGTGGGACATCTGGGCGGTACTGACCTATCTCTTCGTATCGGTGCTGTTCTGGTACACCGGCCTTATCCCTGATCTGGCTGATGCGCGCGACCGTACGCACAAACGCGGATGGCAAATCTTCTTCGGGATCACTGCACTGGGGTGGCGAGGTTCGGCGATTCACTGGCTGCGATGGTCGCAAGCCTATCGCACCATGGCCGCGATTGCCGTGCCGCTCGTCGTCTCCGTCCACAGCGAGATTTCGCTGCTGTTTGCGGCAAGCCAGATTCCTGGCTGGCACTCGACGCTCTTCCCGCCGTACTTCGTGCTCGGCGCGGCGTTCTCCGGATTCGCCGTGGTCTCGATCATCGCCATCGCTTTGCGCTCGTTGTTCCAGCTGCAGAATCTCGTGACGGAAGAACATCTCGATCTTCTCGGCAAGGTTATGCTCGCAACCGGCCTGATGACAGCCTACGGCTACGTGTTTGAGATCTTCGATATTTTGTACTCAGGAAACGCGCACGACCTCCAGACAATGATCGATCGCCTAGTTGGAAGCTATGCCTGGACGTATTGGGGTGCGGTCGTTTTCAACTTCGTTCCTCTTCAGGCGCTATGGTGGCGCAGCGCACGACGCACGACATGGAGCCTGATGCTGATCTCCATTTCAGTGGTCGTTGGCATGTGGCTCGAGCGCTACATGATTCTCGTCACCAGCCTCTATCGCGACTTTCTGGTTTCATCGTGGAGCAAGTTCACGCCCACGTTCTGGGACTGGTCCACTTACTTCGGAACGATCGGACTTTTCCTCGTACCGTTCCTGCTTGCGATCCGCTTCATTCCCATGGTCTCCATTTTCGAGACCGAGAAAACGCTGGTGGAAGAACATGAGGCTCGCCATGGCTGACATGCCTTACGGCATTCTCGGTGAATTCACGAACGAGGCGGCTCTGGTTCGCGCGGCTCAGGCCGCCCGCCACCAAGGCTATACCCGGCTCGATGCCTTCACACCGTTTCCGGTGCCGCAACTCGCCGGCCCGCTCGGATTCCATGATCGCCGCCTGGCTCGCCTTGGCTTTGCAGGCGGCGTCTTCGGATTTACGCTTGCCTTTGCGATCCAGGCTTACGTGAGCTGGGATTATCCGATCAACGTCGGCGGCCGCCCGATCTATCCTCTGTCAGCCTATGCAGTGGTTATTTTTGAGCTCACCGTCCTGTGCGCGGTGCTCTTTCTTTTCATCGGCTTGCTGTGGCTCAATCGGCTTCCACGCCTGAACTACCCCATATTTAACGCCACCAGGATCAACCTCGCGAGCAAGGACCGCTTCTTCCTTTGCATTAAGGGCAACGACCCAAAGTTTGATGACAATCGAGCCTCTGTCTTCCTGCGGCAGGCCGGCGCCATCACCGTCGAATTGGTGCCGCCATGAAACGTGCTCTGGCGTGCGCTTTACTGGCGGCCACACTCGGTGCCTGCAACCAGAACATGGAGCAGCAACCCGCCTACCGCAGCTATAACGAAGCGCCGCTTTTCCGCGATGGCGCGATGCGTCCACCGCCGCCTGGAGCGATGGCACGTGACCAGATCAGCAGGGAACGCCAAGCGAGGGAAAAGCCGCCGCTCACGCGCGCGCTGCTGGCGCGCGGCCGTGACAGGTTCGGCATCTACTGCACTCCCTGCCACGGTCGGACCGGCGCGGGCAACGGCATGATCGTGGAACGCGGGATGCCACATCCCACCAGCTATCATGACCCGCGACTTCGCAAAGCTGACGATCAGCATTTCTTCGATGTGATTACCAACGGTTACGGCGCGATGTATTCCTACTCATCGCGCGTCGATCCTGATGACCGGTGGGCCATCGTCGCCTATATCCGAGCATTGCAGCTCAGCCGCCACGCCACGCTTAACGACGCTCCTGACGGTGAGCGTCAGAAGCTCGAGGCCAAGCCATGACAGAGCGACATCGCATGCTTCTTGCGATCACTTTGGTCGCAGCGGGTGCTATCATGGGCGGGTTCGCCATGGACGCCCGCACCGCGTTGGCGGCCTATCTCGCGACATGGCTGGTCTTTGCGTCGATTTCGATCGGTGCATTGGGCATACTTCAGATGACCTACCTTGTCCGCCGCGTGTGGACCGACGAACTGCATACCGCGCTCATGTCTGCGGCCGGCCTGCTGCCGATCTGCGGCGCATTGTTCATTCCAGTTCTGCTCGGAGCGGCGTTGATCTATCCCGCCGCCGGCGACGCCTCCGCGCTTCCTGCGTTCAAGGCGGGTTACCTCGCGCCGTGGTTTGTCGCCCTGCGCGCTGGCATTTACTTTGTCATCTGGACGTTTCTGGCCATCAGGACCAAGGCCGCCTGGGGTGATACGCGACGCATGACTCGCATTGCAGCGGCTGGCCTGATCGTTCTCAGCGTCACCGTATCGCTTGCGGGCGTGGACTGGCTGGAATCGATCAATCCGGAATTTCATTCGTCTATCTACGGCCTGTTATTTCTAAACAACGGACTGCTCGCAGGCCTTGCTTTCTCGATCACCATTGGACTTTCATCCCGCGATCGGATCAGGATGTCGCGGGGCTATGGCGGGCTACTGCTCGGCGCGCTTCTGTTGTGGGCCTATCTTCACGCCATGCAATACATCGTGATCTGGTCCGCGAATATTCCGGCAGAAGTGAGCTGGTATCTCGTCCGCACGTCTGGCGCCTGGGGGTACTTGGTGGTGTTGCTCGCGCTTGCCCAATTCCTCATCCCGTTTTTTCTCCTGCTTATTGACAGCCTTCGCCGCAATCGGATTGTCCTGCTCGTCCTATGCGCGACGACATTGCTGATGCGATGGATCGAAATGCTGATTCTGGCCTTGCCGGACATTCCTCAGCTCGACCCTGCTGTTCTGATGCTTGCCCTCGGCGGTGCCTCCGTCGTGCTTTCGGTCATCCTCGGATCGCTCTACGAGCGCCGACTTCGCGACGACGCAATCGCCGTGCGACCCGCTCCCGCCGAAACATGAGGCCAAGAAGAAGAGCGAGCGCAACGATTGTTGTGCCGCCACCGACGGCCAGAGCCCGGCTGACGATCAGGTTGTAGGTGCCGCGCGCCGGATCGAATCCGTAACAAAGCAGTCGTACCTGGTCGGCGATCGTTCCGATCTGTCCGCGACCCGCCTCGACCAGCGCGAGCCTGATGTCGGAAGGCTGGACGTTGAGACCTGAAAAAGCCCGACTGATGCGGCCATCGCCGGTGACGACGTATACCACCGCAGGGTGCGCGAACTGGTCGTGGGCCGCATCGTAGGTCGCGCGAAAGCCCAGTTTCCCTGTGATGGTCGCGATGCCTTCGCGCGTGCCACGGAGCATGGCGGTGTGCGCCGCAAGCGGACCATTCATCCCAACTTGCCCCGCCTTCATTGCCGCGCCATCCACCGCGCTGTCCTTGGGATCGAGTCCCACCACCCTGAGATTGAAATCAGAGCCCGCTTTCAGACCAGACTTCGTCAGCGCATCCGCCGTGACCCGCAGGACGGGACTGCATAAGGTCTCACAGGTAAAGTCGGCGATGATCCACACACCCGGCCGGTTGTCGAGCCAGTCCGCCACGGTCTGAGATCGTCCTTCGCCATCCTGCAACATTGCGGCGGCAGGAAGACGCGCACCTTTCGGCGAATCACTCGCGGACACCGTTGCCAGATCCCGCTCCGTGACTTGCCCAGAGGCCGCGCTGACGAATAGCGCAACAATAAAACATCCAGCTTGCAGGACGGCGCGGACACTATTCTGAGAAAGACTCATCGTCCGACCATGGCAGCACGCTCCCAATCACTTCTCGCCGGGCAGAACCGATGCAAGGGCCTGGCGCATCGCGCCGCCAAGTGTACGCGAACCAGCCGGATCGCCTTTGGCCAGTGCAAGAGCATAGTTCCGGGCTTGCGCCAATGTGATGTGCGAAGGCAGTGGCGGCACCTCGGGATCGGTTTTCACTTCCAGCAGAACCGGTCTGTCGCTGGCCAACGCCTCATCCCAGGCTGACCCAAGCTGGTCCGGATCGTCCACATAAATCCCACGCAGGCCGATCAATTCAGCGAAGCGGTGATAGGGAACATTTGGAATCTGTTGGGACGAGACGAATTTCGGATCGCCTTCCATCACGCGCTGCTCCCAAGTCACCTGATTAAGGTCTTCGTTGTTGAAGACACAAACCACCCAGCGCGGATCCTGCCACGAGCGCCAGTACTTCGCGACGGTGATGAGTTCGGCCATGTTGTTCATCTGCATTGCGCCGTCACCGACGAGGGCAATAACCGGGCGGGACGAATGTACGAATTTCGCCGCGATCGCATAGGGCACAGCCGCCCCCATCGACGCCAGCCCACCGGAGAGCGAAGCCATCATGCCAAGGCGCATCTTGAGATCTCGTGCAAACCAGTTGGCGCAGGAGCCGGAATCGCTGGTAATGATGGCGTGATCAGGTAGCCGCGGCGACAACTCCCAGGTCACGCGCTGCGGATTAATCGGATTGGCCGGCTGATAAGCTCGTTGGCCAAGCGTGGTCCACCAGTCACGCACATCGTTCTCGATGAGTCGGCGCCATCCGCCATGCTTCTTCTGTTCAAGTTTCGGAAGCAGCGCACGCAGGGTTTCTGCAGCATCACCTGCGAGATTGACTTCCATCGGATAGCGCAGAGACAACATGCCGGGGTCAATGTCGATCTGAATGCCGCGTGCCCGCCCTTCTCTCGGCAGGAATTCGGCATAGGGGAAGCCTGAGCCGATCATCAGGAGCGTGTCGCACTCCATCATCATGTCATAACTTGGCTCGGTCCCGAGCAACCCGATCGAGCCAGTAACCCACGGCAGATCGTCGGGCAGGACCGCTTTGCCAAGCAGGGCCTTTGCACATCCGGCAGACAACCGGTCCGCAACAGCAATCACTTCATCGCCCGCATGCTCGGCACCGGCGCCGATCAACATTGCCACCTTATGCCCGGCATTGAGCACCTCCGCCGCCCTATCCAGATCGGAGTCATGCGGCACAGTCCGTGGCGCCGAAAAGCCGACGCCAGAGTGCAACGTACCGTGCGCCGCAGGCGGATCCTGATAGTCTTCTTCCTGGAGATCGTTAGGCAGGATAATCGCAGTCACTGTCCGTCTCGCCAACGCGATCCTCACGGCTCGATCGATAAGGTGACGAACTTGAGCCTGAGTGGAAGCTTGTTGCACATAGGCCCCAGCGACATCCTTTAACATCGACAGAAGATCGAGTTCCTGCTGGTAGTGTCCGCCCAACGCATTGCGAGCCTGTTGCCCTACGATCGCGAGCACCGGCTGGTGATCGAGAAACGCATCGTACAGGCCCGTTACCAGATGCGATGCGCCCGGGCCTGAGGTTGCCAAACAAACTCCGATCCTTCCACTGAACTTGGCGTAAGCACTGGCCATGAATGCGGCCATTTCCTCGTGCCGCGCCTGGATGAATTCGATCCGTCCATCGGCCCGATTAAGAGCACCAAAAACGCCGTTGATACCGTCGCCCGGATATCCAAAAATCGTGTCCACAGCCCACGCTGAGAGACGCTCAACAACAAAATCGCCGACCGTGCGGGACATGATGGTTTCCTTCCGCAAGGAGCATTGCTCAGGGCTTCGCCGTGCCTTCCGCGTTTGTTCCTGACTTCTGCCTACGGGTGGCCGGTGTGGAGGACTTGTCGGAAGATCGCTGCTTTTCAAACGCCCGCCCGGTGGTTCCCGCCTTGTGACGGCTCACGTCCGTTCCGCCGGGGAGCGACGCGCCGCTGCCGCTAGGGTTCGAAGCCGAACTGGCCGCTGGATCACCGGATGAGGGTTTGGTCGAGGGCGTTTGCGCACCTGCGCTGGACAACCCCAGGAGGCACGATGCGACCAGTACGAGCAGAAACTTTATCATGGCTCGTTCCTTTTGAAGCGATTGGCCTATCAACTGCGAGCCATGTTCAGTGTTCCTCCTGACAATCATCCGAGTTTGAGGAACCGCTAAATCCAAAGGAACGTAAGTTGGTCGGAAGGGTTGGCAGACCATGAGCAATCCAAAGAACCGCGAGACCGACAAACAACCCAAGGCCGATCAGAAAATCCCGGCGGCGGGGCCTCACGGCAAATCCGAGCAAACGGACAAGGATAAAGCGCCGGGCACCGGCATCCTGCCCGAAGAAGATGAGGACGTGGAAGGCCCTACCGGCTAGCGGAATTCGCGATCTTCAAACTGCGAGGCGAGATGAATAAGACTTCGCGGATACAGAAGAAACAGGGAGGCCATCATTTGCGATCGCAGGACTCGCAGCCCCCTCTCGACGATACTGACCGCAATACCGACAGGATCATCAAGCCGGTGCACAATGCCGAACGTCTGAAGCAAGCGGCGGAACAACCGGAAAACCAGGCGCCTGCCGACCTACAGGCCCGACGTGCCGGCGCCTACGATCCGGTGACGGGCAAGGAAGAGCTTCCGGAAGGCCTTGCACGGCCTCGAGTCGGTCCTGATCACAAGAAAGGATTCTAAGCGATGCCGACAAAGAATGATCCGCAGAGTGAACCGCACGTCCAGGATGCCAAGAACGATCCGCCGCCGACGAAAGGCACGGAGCAGCCGTGGGAAAGGCCGGGACAATCATCGCAGAACCCAGGTCAAAAATTAACAAAGCCCGACCTCGACAAATGGAAGAAAGCCATCGATCGCCGCAGAAACTGACGTCCGCTGAGAGACCTCTTCTCATTCAGGATACTACATCATGAAAGCTATCGCTCCCCTCACAGCTATTGCACTTCTAATCGCCTCACCGGTTTTCGCGCAGTCGGCCGCGGAGAAAACGGGGGTCAATTCCGCGCTTGGCATCAGCCCAACGACGGCCGATTTCGTGAAGGAGGCCGCGACGAGCGACATGCTGGAAATCGAATCCAGTAAACTCGCCGAACAGCACGGGCCTGCGGACATCAAAAAATTTGCCGATCAGATGGTTGCCGACCACACCAAAACAAGCACGGAATTGAGGGGTCTGATAACAAGCGGCACCGTCAAGGCCCCATTGCCCACTGCACTCGACAGCAAGGCTCAGGACAAACTCGACGATCTTAAGAGAGCAAAGGCCGATGATTTCGCTGACGATTACACCGACATGCAGGTCGACGCTCACAAGGACGCCGTGTCGTTGTTTGAGCGCTATGCCAAAGGCGGCGACAACGCAAAGCTGAAAGCCTGGGCGGGAAAAACCCTGCCGACGCTCAAACATCATCTCGAAATGGCGCAAGCTCTCGACAAGAAACACTAAGGAGCCCTCCATGGCGACCGCCCACAAGAAAGCCGCTTCCGACACTGCGGAAAGTCATCGCAGAATTCAGCGCCCAATCGATGCGAGCGACGAAAACAAGCCAGCGAAAAACAAAGGCGGCGCGATGCAAGCCGGCGCGAGGCTATACCCAGAACTGCCGTTTCCCAAACAACACCAACTGAAGCCTGGGGCCGAACATAGGCTTGATCCAGCCCCGATGTACGACGCGCCGCATTACCTTGGCTCAGCGAAGTTGAAAGACAAAGTCGCGATCATTACGGGCGGTGACTCCGGGATCGGCCGCAGCGTCGCGGTATTGTTCGCGCGAGAGGGCGCCGACATCGCGATTGTTTATCTTACCGAAAAAAAGGATGCCGAGATCACAAAGAATGCTGTCACGAAAGAAGGACGCCGTTGCCTTCTGATCGAAGGCGACGTTGCAAACGCGAAGTTTTGCAAGGATGCGGTGGAAAGAACGGTCATGGAATTTGGTAAGCTCGATATCCTGGTTAACAATGCCGCCTTCCAGGAACACGTGAATTCATTTGACGAACTCACCGAAGAGCATTTCGACAAGACCCTGAAAACCAACCTGTATGGCTACTTTCACATGGCGAAGGCGGCTGTTCCGCGGCTCCCCCAAGGCGGGGCGATCGTGAACACCGGATCTGTCACCGGCCTTCTCGGCAACAAGGATTTGCTCGATTACTCCACCACCAAAGGCGGCATTCACGCGTTTACGCGCTCATTGGCGACCCATCTCGTTCCCAAGGGTATTCGCGTCAATGCGGTTGCGCCCGGTCCTGTATGGACACCGCTTAATCCAGCCGACAAGGATGAGGATCGAATTGCTCACTTCGGTGGCGCTACGCCCATGAAACGGCCCGCCCAACCCGAAGAGATTGCGCCAGCGTTTGTCTTTCTCGCCGCCCCTAGTTGCTCGAGCTATATCACCGGCGAGATCCTGCCGATCATTGGCGGCTATAGCGGGGGATAGCGAGTGGCGCCGGTGGCCGTATCGGGCGGCGCAGGTAGCCAAATTGCGTCGTAGAAGGCGCCAACATTCAGGAAACGGCGACAATGGACTCCTTTGCATCTCCGATCTGGAACCCGGAATGGATATGGGGCGTTGCATTAACCGTCTTCGCCTTAGCGATAGCTTACGCGACCATGCGCTGGCGGAAGCGCACCCCGAAGCAGAAGCGGGAGGGAGATGAGGCCGCGAAGCGCCACTTTCGATCCGGAGGCTAATCAGGGTTTACTACCGGAGCAGACTGCGACACCTCAGGAGAAACACTCCGCAACTGCTGCCTATTTATCACCGGGCACCTCGCCTCGCTGCTGGCACTCGGGAAACATTGCTGCCACAAATAGACGGCGACGGGAGCGCCGTTCTAGGTATAAATTACTGTATAAGAAGCTCTGTACCTATTGCCCGAATTGCCCCCGGATCGAGACAACAGAGGCAACAGGAGCTTTATTTGCCCAACTGCTGGATTCACCAAAGCTGCGGAAGCTCTTAAGCCGTGATCAGGTCTCCGCAGGGTGAGTCTCCGAGCAACCATCTGAAAGCTCGTATTCTCACCGACCTAACAGGAAACACCGGTGAGTTACCGATCCCTTCAACAAGCCCTTGCTCCCAAGATGGCATCACTCCCCGGGTGTCAGCCCTGCAGGAACTATGTCAATCTATTTGCTTCGTAGCTAAGCTCTGAGCCTAACCTGTGCTCCAGATTGATCCATCCGATAACCAAGCAGGCGCCTTTCCATTTCGCGGTGGAGAGATGGCAGCGCTCATTCGTTCCTTTGACTGGTCGAAAACCAGCTTAGGGGCACTTTCCGATTGGCCTGCTCACCTAAAGGCAGCTGTCGGCCTCATGCTGCCGGCAAAGGCGCAAATCGTGCTGTTTTGGGGACCAGAGTTCGTTGCACTGTATAACGATGCGTATGCTCCGACGATCGGAGACAAGCATCCCGGCGCACTTGGACGACCGGCGCGCGAGAACTGGGCGGAACTATGGGACGACCTCGGACCGCTATTGCAACAAGTCCTGCTCACGGGCGAAACGATCTTTGCAAAGGATCGCCCTTTCTACATTGAGCGCCACGGTTACCCTGAAAGCGTTTATTTCAATATCTCGTACTCTCCAATCCACGACGACCTTGGTACAGTTTGCGGCGTCCTTTGCATCGTGGATGAGACAACCGATCGAGTAACAGCTGAACGGGCACTAGCGCGAACAGAAGAGCGCCTATCTTATGCGCTACAGGCCGCCGGGATGATCGGTACTTTTGATACGGATCTCCAGTCAAACATCGTCTATTCGGATACCCGCTTCGCGACCATGTTTTCGGTCGCCCCTGAAAAGGGAGAGAGAGGCGCTCCTCTTTCCGACTATCTCTCAGGTATTCATCCGGACGACGTCGAGTATGTCAGTAACGCTATTCAGAAGGCAGTTGCGACCGGAGAAAAATGCATTCTGGAATACCGCGTGTTACCTAAAGATGGCGCGATACATTGGCTCGAGGTTCACGGTCAGTGCCTCTATGACGCAGCAGGCCAACCGTGGCGAATGCCCGGTGTCGCCGTAGATATCACCGAACGCAAGCGGGCTGAAATCGCGATAGGACGTCTTGCTGCAATCGTCGAGTCGTCCGACGACGCTATCATAAGTAAGAACCTCGACGGCATCATCACCAGTTGGAATGGGGGAGCCGAACGGTTGTTCGGGTACCGAGCGGAAGAAATAATAGGAAAATCGGTTACGCTTTTAATTCCGGAAGAACGACAAGATGAAGAACCAGCTATCCTTGCGCGGCTTCGCAATGGTGAACGCGTCGATCATTTTGAGACGATGCGCCGGCGGAAGAATGGAAGCCTTGTCGATATATCGCTGACGATTTCTCCCGTTAGGGACCACAACGGCGGCATTATTGGCGCTTCAAAAATTGCTCGAGACATTACCGATCGCAAGGCGGCAGAGCGCATGCAAAGCACCCTCCTTCGTGAAATGAAGCATAGGTTGAAAAATAACCTTTCAACCGTGCTAGCAATTGCACGGCAAAGCTTCCAAGGGCATGAGAGCGAGAGTGACGACTTTCAAAAATTCGAAGCCCGCTTATTTGCGCTATCTAAGGGACACGATCTAATCACTCGCGAGGCCTGGGACAGCACCGAAATATCGGACCTGATCGTACAGGTTCTCATGACCTACGGCAGCGAACGGTTTACGACGTACGGGCCGAACTTGCGGCTTTCTCCGAAATCCGCTTTAGCGCTAACCTTAGCGCTCCACGAATTGGCTACTAACGCAGCAAAGTATGGGGCGTTTTCTGTCCCATCCGGTCATATCACGATTACGTGGAGCGTCGATCAAAGCGATTACCCGCAGTTATTTTTCAGATGGCAGGAACAGGGCGGGCCGATCGTATCTGAACCCACGCGGAAGGGGTTTGGTTCTCAATTGATCGAACGGGCATTGGCATTCGAACTCAATGGCGAAGTTCGGATCATCTACAACCCGGAAGGCGTCATATGCGAGATCGCCGCCCCTCTATCTGCCGAATGGGAATAATCCGATTCAGGACGCAGTCATTTCACTCATCGGCAGCACAGGCGATGAGGCGCGCTCCCAGCCTAGAAGGCATGAACGCCGTCGCGAAGGCCTAAGGTAACGACGCGTCTCTGCTAAAATTCAGGCCGTGTCGTCATTTCTGGCTTTTGATTGACCTTTTGCTTTCAAACACGTCCACATCCCGCAGTGAGGGTTCGGCATTTGCTGTCCTTTTTTGAGTTATCTGCGATCCTGCTGACGCTTTCAGCCGTATTGGGCTGGGTCAATCACAAGTACTTGCCATTTCCCCGTACAATCGGCCTCCTCATCATGAGCGTCGCCGTCTCCCTCATTCTCGTGGGCATCGATGCCGCAGTACCGAATAAGAACTTGTTCGATGCGCTCTCGCGCATGCTGCTGCAGATTGATTTCAGCGCGGTTGTTATGCAGGGAATGCTGGCCTTCCTTCTGTTCGCCGGAGCGTTACATGTTGACCTCGGACGGCTTCGGAGCCGGGCCGTTCCGGTCACCGTTCTCGCGACATTCGGTACAGCCATTTCGACGCTGATCGTGGGCGGTGTCTTCTGGCAGGCAGCCGCATTACTCGGCCAGCCGATGACCTTGGCCTGGGCGATGGTCTTCGGCGCGCTCATTAGCCCGACCGATCCTGTAGCCGTTCTCAGCACTCTCAAGAACATCAATGTGCCACTTCGTCTTGAGGTTGAAATGCAGGGTGAAGCGCTTTTTAACGACGGAATCGGTATCGTCCTGTTTACAATACTCCTCTTGTTCGCAACGGGCGGGGCGGATGAACGCATTACGTTCACTGCCGTCGGCGAACTTCTTCTGGTCGAAGCCGGAGGCGGCCTGCTTTTGGGCAGCATTACCGGTTATCTCGCGTACCGGGCGATGCGCGTTATAGACGACTACGCCATCGAGGTTCTCATCTCATTGGCTCTTGTGACGGCCACCTACGCGATCGCCCAGCGGCTGCACGTCAGCGGGCCGCTTGCGGTTGTCGCCGCGGGCCTGCTTATCGGGCATCGCGGGCCTCGAGACGCCATGAGCGATCGAACACAAAGCTATCTGTTCGGCTTATGGACGTTGATCGACGAGATCCTCAACTCGGTCCTGTTCCTTCTGATCGGCCTCGAGGTATTGATCCTGAGTTTCACGCCGAACGCCTTGGTCATCGCAACTTTCGCCATTCCCATCGTCGTTACCGCCCGCTTCATCGCGGTGGGCCTCCCTGCGCTGGTTTCGTGGTCGAGCCGAATGATGGCGTTTCGCAATGTGCCGTTTCTTGCGTGGGCCGGCGTACGGGGCGGCATATCCGTGGCGCTGGCCTTATCCCTGCCCAATAGCCCTGCCAGATCGGCAATCCTGGCAGCGACTTACGCTGTCGTCCTTTTCAGCATCATCGTCCAAGGATCAACCCTCGGATATATCGCCAGACGGACAGTCCCGCCAGCGGAAGGAGACCAATCCAAAGAAAGTAACCCCAGATCACTTTGAGTGCTTCGACACTCTTGGAACCGCTCTATGGGCAGCGACTATTTTGCAACGACTATTGCCCAACTATGAATAGTTTAACGATCGCGCTTCAAGCACCTTACGCAGCCGTGAAACGTTGATATTCTCCTCAAACGCTTCGATGTCAGCTGGGAGACGTCGACGCCAGTTCGGGTATAAATCGACGGTACCAGGAACATTAGTTTGGTGAACAACCCCGAGAAGATCTTCGATCGAAATTGCCAAAATGCGAGAACTCGACTGCGAAAGCAGGCCCAGCACAGAAAAAATCATGTCGATGTTATCGCTTTTGCCTAAAAGGTTACATAGCAGGACGACCGCGTGCCTCCGCATTTCGGCGGTCTCTCCAGGCTCGAGGCCGAGACTTCGTTTCAGATCCAGATCATACGCATCCAACCAACCTCGAAACGTAGGCAAATCGTGCGTGTTGAACGTCACGAGAGAATTTTGCGGATACTTCGTCACTGGATGAAAAGCTGTTTCGTCGCGCTCGAACATCGCCACGCGATAGGACCAAATCCCCCACTCTCCCAACTTCTCCCGAAATCCCGGCGGCACGGTACCTAAATCCTCGCCAATGACCACACATCTATTCTCGCTGCTTTCCGATGACGCTACCGATAGGAGTTCGTCCAGTGGCATGCGAACATAGACTCCCCGATCGGCTGAATTTCCGTAGGGAATAAGATACAGTCGGTTGAGACCAAGCACGTGATCGAGCCGGATTGCGCCCGCGTATCGCATCGAGGCTCGCAACATGTGACGAAATGGTGCAAAGCCGGTGCAAGCTAAGCCTGCGGCGTTGAATCCAGCCAGCCCCCAATTCTGTCCTGCCCTGTTTAGATTATCCGGCGGCGCGCCCACAGATAGCGTCCGTGAAATGGCTTGCTGGTCATTCCAGGCATCAAAGCCATCCGCTTTGACGCCAACAGCGATATCGAGATAGAGACCAATCGGCATTCCCAGTTGCCGCGCTAAGCTCGAGCACGCACCAAGCTGTTCATCCGCGCACCACTGCACGAACTCGTAATACTCAATCTCCGCAGCGTCGTTTCCATAGCGAATTCGTTTCAGTGCCGCATCGTCTGGCCTATCCAAACCATCGGGCCATTGCCACCAAGGCTTTCCCAACTTGCGGCGCATGTGCTCGAAACAGGCGAAACGCGTCACCAAAGGTTGGCGTTCGCGAAACGCATTAAAACTGGCCTGATGTTCGAATGTCGGGGCAGTGCGGAAAACCTCATATGCCTGCCTCAGCGTGGCAATCTTCAGTTCAGCGACCTTCGAATAATCGACTAGCTCAGTTCCCCGCGTGGCCACTACATCTTCGATGGCTGGACGCTCGTTCGAGAATCCAGGTACTTTTGTCACATCGATGTAGAGAGGATTTAGAAACAATCTACTATTTGGCGAATAGGGGCTGCAATCCTCGGGATGGTCGTCGAACAACACATGCAGGGGATTGAGTCCGATGCCGGCCGCACCGACATGCGCGGACCATTTGATCAGCTCCGCGAGATCCGAAAAGTCGCCAATCCCCCAATTGCGTTCAGACCTGATCGCATAAAGCTGAATTGCCAACAGCCATACTCGACCGAAGTTACCAGCAAAGGCTCGTTTTTGTCCCGGCTGAATGGTTGCTTCGCCAAACATCGTGGGCATCTCCTGGGCCCTCGAGGGCGCAGGTGGCAGGGCCCGCAGAACACTGCGTATTGTCTGGTCATCAACCGTATGAGTTACTCCCACGCCGTCGACGAAACTAATCTCCAGTCCGCGCGATTTCGCCTGCTCAAATAAATCCATCGGGATCCCACCGCATCGACGCGGAACTCTGACGCAACATCCAATTCGAGTGTTGCGCCATTTGTTCCTCACGGAACCAACGGTTGGCCTGGCTGTTGGCTATACACCCTCACTGACGCACCTTGGGAAAATGGATGTCGGTTTTGCCGTTCATCAGGGCTAAGTCGCAAAACGGATCGGTCGCAAGCGGCGGCATTTTTCACATTGAAGACGTCTACCCCTCGGTGGATGGCGGTCGCCATCCCGTCAAGCGGATCGCCGGTGAAGGGATTGACGTCTGGGCCGACGTCTTTCGTCACGGCCACGACATCATACGGGTTGAGTTGCTGTGGCGCAGAGAGAGCGACACCCAATGGATGCGCGTTCCGATGGCCCTTCACAGCAATGACCGCTGGACGGCGTCGTTTCATCCCACTTCTCCCGGGCAATATGTCTACGCCATTGAAGCTTGGACGGATGAGTTTGCATCGTGGCGACACGGCGTGGAGCTGAAAAAGGCCGCTGGGCAAGACCTCTCTCTCGACGCCCTCGAAGGCGCGGCAATGATTACCCGGGCTCAGCCTATGGAGTGCGGCGCGGCGTCAACCTTGGCGCAGGCCTGCGAGGCATTTCTCGCAAGTGGTGACGTCACCTCCGTGCTCGGTGACGACGTCGAAGAAGCGATGGCACAGAGCCAGGCACGGCCCGACGCAACACGATCCGCGGCATTCCCCCTTACCGTGGATCGGGCCCGGGCTCGCGCCGGCGCATGGTACGAGATGGTGCCACGCAGCCAGGGAACGATCCCGGGACAACACGGCACGTTCAGGGACTGCATCGCTCGCCTGCCAGACATTGCCGCGATGGGTTTCGATGTCCTTTATTTCACGCCGATCCATCCGATAGGAACAACCAATCGCAAAGGACGCAATAACTCACTGAAGGCCGAATCCGGAGATCCGGGAAGCCCCTACGCCATTGGCTCCCCCGCAGGCGGGCACGACAGCATCCATCCCGAACTCGGTACTTTCGACGATTTTCGCGATTTGCTGGCGGCATGCGAGTCCGTCGGAATCGAAATCGCTCTCGACTTCGCGATTCAATGCTCGCCCGACCATCCTTGGTTGATCGAGCATCCCCACTGGTTCGCGCGGCGGCCGGACGGCAGCATGCGTTACGCGGAGAACCCTCCGAAGAGATATGAGGATATCCACAACCCCGATTTTGCTTCCGACGATGCGCGCGGTCTTTGGAGCGCGTTGCGTGACGTCATCCGATTCTGGATCAGCCAGGGCGTCAAGATTTTTCGCGTCGACAATCCGCACACCAAACCCTTCCCGTTCTGGGAGTGGTTGATCCAGGACATCCAGTCGCGCGACCCCGACGTAATTTTTCTAGCCGAAGCATTCACTCGTCCGAAGTTGATGAAGGGCCTAGCCAAGCTCGGCTTTACCCAATCCTACACCTACTTCACCTGGCGAACGCACAAGGGCGAGATCGAGGAGTATCTTCGCGAACTCACCGGTTATCCCGAACGGGAATACTACCGGCCGAACTTTTTTGTGAATACTCCGGACATCCTTCCGTTTCATTTGCAGGGCGGCGAAAGCTGGATGTTCAAGTCTCGCGCTGCGCTCGCCGCAACTCTTTCCGCGACGTATGGCATCTATAACGGGTTTGAACTTCTCGAGCACGAGCCGATTCCGGGCAAGGAAGAGTATCTTAATTCCGAGAAATACGAGATCAAAACCCGCGACTGGGACAAGCCCGGCAATATCAAGCCCTATATCCGGTCACTGAACATGGCGCGACGCGCGAATTCGGCATTGCTGCAAACCAGCAACCTGAAATTCACTTCGATCAATGACCCTAACGTCATTGGATTCATCAAATCGTCCTCCGACCTTACCAATACGGTCGCAATCGCGATCGCCCTGTCGCGCGAGCCTCACGAATTCTGGCTTCCGCTGGACAGCGCGACGGTCGGCCTTCAACGAAAGCCCGTTGCCGCGCTTGAGAATATTATCAGTGGGGAACGACTCGCCGTTGAATGGGGCGGAATTCAGTTGAGGATCGATCCGACCCGCGATCCCTCGCTCCTGTTTCGCTGTCTTGCGTAAGGGGCGCCCATGAACGTGATGTCGCCAATCAGGGAAACTCAATCCACCGGCAGCGATGAACTGTGGTACAAGGACGCGATCATCTATCAATTGCACGTCAAGGCTTTCGCCGACAGCAACAATGACGGAATCGGAGATTTCATCGGCCTCACCGAGAAACTCGATTATCTGCAAGAGTTGGGCGTAACCGTCCTCTGGTTGCTTCCGTTCTACCCCTCTCCGGGCCGTGACGACGGCTACGACATCGCGGACTACGGATCGATCAATCCCGATTTCGGGACGATGAAGGATTTCCGTCGCTTTATCAGCGAGGCGAAACGGCGCGGCCTGCGCGTGATTACCGAACTCGTTATCAATCACACGTCGGATCAGCATACGTGGTTCAAGCGGGCGCGCCGCAGTGCGCCCGGATCGAGCGCGCGCAACTGGTACGTTTGGAGCGACACTGATCAAAAATATCAGGGCACGCGCATTATTTTCACGGATACGGAAAAATCAAACTGGACTTGGGATCCCGAAGCCGGCGCGTTCTATTGGCATCGTTTTTTTGCCCATCAGCCGGATTTGAACTTCGCGAATCCGCGGGTCGTCAGCGCCGTTGTTCAGGTGATGAAACGCTGGATCGATGCCGGCGTGGATGGTTTCCGCCTCGATGCCATCCCCTATCTTTGCGAGCGTGAAGGAACCAACAACGAAAATCTCCCGGAAACGCACGAGATCATAAAAAAGCTCCGTGCCGAACTGGATGCGTATTCGAGCGGAAAGGTCTTGCTGGCGGAGGCCAATCAGTGGCCGGAGGATGTGCAGGAGTATTTTGGCCAGGGTGATGAGTGCCACATGGCCTATCACTTTCCACTGATGCCCCGGTTCTACATGGCTATCGCGCAGGAGGACAGATTTCCAGTCACTGATATCCTGCGGCAAACCCCCGACATTCCGGCCAACTGCCAGTGGGCTCTGTTCCTGCGCAATCACGACGAGCTCACGCTCGAGATGGTGACTGACGTCGAGCGCGACTACCTCTGGTCGACCTACGCCAACGACTTGCGGGCGCGGATCAATGTCGGCATTCGCCGCCGTCTTGCGCCATTGATGGATAACGATCGTCGGAAGATCGAGTTGATGAACTCGCTCTTGTTGTCGTTCCCCGGAACGCCGATCATCTACTATGGCGATGAGATCGGCATGGGTGACAACATCTATCTCGGCGACCGCAACGGGGTCCGCACGCCGATGCAATGGACTCCCGACCGCAACGGCGGGTTCTCTCGCACGGACCCCGCCAGACTGTATGCCCCACCAATCATGGACGCTGTTTATGGCTACGAATCAGTGAATGTTGAGGCCCAATCCCGAAGCCTCGCATCTTTGTTGAGTTGGACAAAAAAGCTGATCTCGGTGCGGAAAACCAGCCTCGCCTTTGGCCGTGGCAGCATCACGTTCATTCGGCCATCAAATCGATCGGTGCTGGCCTATGTAAGGCAATACAAGGATGAGACCATTCTTTGCGTTGCCAACCTGTCACGGTCTGCACAAGCCACCGAGCTCGACCTTTCCCAATGGAAGGATTTCGTGCCGCAGGAAATGCTCGGCCGCACGATATTCCCTGCAATCGGCGAGCTTCCCTATCTGGTGACGTTGGCGCCTTACGGGTTTTATTGGTTCCAATTGCATGAAAAGGAAGCCGATCCGGCGGATCGTGCGCCTCTCGTTCCCGAATTCGAAACGCTTGTCGTTCCCCAGGGAGCGACCTGGATGTCCCTGGCACGAACCCGGGCAATATTCGAGCACGATGTTCTCCCGGTTCATCTTGCACGAAGCCGCTGGTTTCCACAGCATCATCCCTCATCCATTTCAGTCAAAGTGAATTCAGCCGTTCCTCTTTCCCCGGAAGGTTCATCGCAGGCCTGGCTCGCGCTGATCGAAGCACAACAGCATAATGAAGCTGTTCGTTACACATTGCCGGTGCGAATCGATTGGGTTCGGTTTGATCGCGAACGATTTAACCCCAAGGCATTGGCTGCGGTTCGCCAGAGCGCGCGCGAAGGCACGTTGTTCGATGCAGCATCGGACAAAGCCTTTATTGCACTGCTGCTTCACAACATTCGTCACGACCGGACTGTGAAAGATGAAGGCGGGACACTGGAGTTCCGGCGAAGTAATGCCCTCGAATCTATGGCCGATGATCCCATTGAAACCGTCATGGCCGTCGAAACCGAACAATCCAACAGCACCGCATTGGTTGACGAGCGCTACGTCGTCAAGATTTACCGAAAACTGCAAGCGGGCATCAATCCGGAAATCGAGATGGGGCGCTTTCTGACGGATGTAGCCGGATTCGCCAATACGCCATCCTTCCTCGGAAGTGTCGAACTGGTCGAAGACGCACGCCGTAGCTCGGTCGCCATCGTCCATCGATTCGTTCCCAACCAGGGCGATGCCTGGACCGTGTCCGGAAATTACCTTGATCGATACATGGAAAGCTGCCGACTGCTGAGCGGCAGCGAGCCGGAAGCGGAAAGCGAAGAGTTGAACGCCTATCTTCGTTACATGGCCCAGGCCGGAAAGCGCGTCGCCGAAATGCATCTCGCGCTCGCGTCGAGCAAGGACCGTGATGATTTTCGTCCTGAGACGACCACGCGCGATGATGTGGCGGCGTGGATTGCAAAGGCCAACGAGGGAGTCGAACAGCTTTTTGACAGTCTCCAGCAGCACAGTCGAACCGCACGTGAATCTGACCAGATTCTGATTGCGTCGGTCCTGCAATATCGCGATTCCATCAAGCCGCTGATGGATTCGCTGCTGTTGTACGACCTGACCGCGCTCAACATCCGCCATCACGGCGATCTGCACCTGGGCCAGTTGCTCATTGCCAAGGATGACATTGTCATCATTGACTTCGAGGGCGAGCCACGCCGGAGCCTGTCCGAACGTCGCCAGAAAGCGCCGGCAGCACGCGATATCGCAGGGCTGATCCGTTCGATCGACTATTCAACGAGCGCGTCCGCCGAACGTATTCGACAAATCTCTCCTGATGAAACAGGACAGCTGACTTCCTATCTCGATACGTGGCGCAACGCGGCCGGGGGTGCCTTGCTCGCATCATATAATGAGACGATCACCGGCTCTGCCCTGTGGCCGGATGATCAGGCTGCACGCGAAGGAATACTGAACTTCTTCCTGCTCGAGAAAGCACTCTACGAAATTGAATACGAGCTGGCGCATCGCCCGGACTGGCTGCGGGTTCCGCTGGCCGGCGCGCTCCGCATTCTGTCTTCGCACGACGAGAGAACTCGCTAATGACCTTGTCCGCCGAAGCCTATGCCATTATCGAGGCCCGCCATTCGGACCCGTTTCACTATCTCGGTCCGCACATCGAGGGCGACCAGTCGGTGGTGCGAGCCTTCATGCCGCACGCTTCAAAAGTCGAGGCCGTAACCGAAAACGGGCAGTCCGCGGTCCTCGAGCAAATTCACGAAGCGGGACTGTTTGTCGGCCCATTGCCGCGCCAGGCAAGGGTCTATCGTTTGCGCGCCAGCTTCGGCGAAAACATTGTCGAGTTGTACGACCCTTACGCGTTTTCGCCAATCCTGAGCGATTTCGATCTTTATCTGCTTGGCGAAGGCACTCACCAACGCCTCTACGACAAACTTGGTGCTCATCCGATCTCAATGGAAAATGTCCCGGGTTGTGCGTTTGTCGTTCTGGCGCCGAACGCGCGACGGGTCAGCGTGGTCGGCGATTTCAATGGCTGGGACAATCGGCGCCATGCCATGCGCGTACGACCGAATGGGTACTGGGAAATATTTATTCCTCACGTCGGACCGAGCGACCACTATAAGTTCGATATCACGGGAGCAAACGGCGAAAATCTTCCACTCAAGTCGGACCCCCTCGCTTTCGCTGCCGAACTGCGGCCAAAAACGGCGTCAGTGGTTCTTGATCAAGCGACTATTACCCGGCCGGCGGCATTGCCGGACAAGATCAACGCACTCAGTGCGCCTATCTCGATCTATGAAGTTCATTTGGGATCCTGGCGACGCAAGGAAGACAACCAATGGCTCACCTACCGTGAACTGGCGGATGTTCTGCCTGCCTATGCCAAAGACCTCGGATTCACCCATCTGGAATTTTTGCCGGTCAATGAACATCCCTTCGACGGTTCGTGGGGTTACCAGCCGACGGGCCTGTTCGCGCCAACAAGCCGGTTCGGCTCACCGGAAGATTTCGCCGCTCTCGTTGAGGCATGTCATCGCGAGGGCCTCGCGGTGTTACTGGATTGGGTGCCGGGGCATTTTCCGGACGACCCACATGGTTTGGCGATGTTCGACGGCACCGCGCTCTACGAGCATGCCAATCCGCTTCAGGGCCGCCATCTTGACTGGGGAACGCTGATCTACAACTACGGGCGCACCGAGGTGACCAATCTTCTTGTCTCCAATGCGCTGTTCTGGCTCGACCGCTATGGCGTGGACGGTCTGCGCGTCGACGCGGTCGCATCGATGCTCTATCTCGATTACAGCCGCCCCCCCGGCGAATGGATACCGAACAAATATGGCGGCCGTGAAAACCTCGAAGCGATCGAATTTCTTCGCCGCTTCAATCGTGAGGTCTTCGCCAAATTCCCGAATGCGACAACCGCCGCCGAAGAATCCACAGCATGGCCGCAAGTGTCACGCCCGATCGAGTTCGGCGGGCTAGGATTCGGCTACAAATGGAATATGGGGTGGATGCACGACACGCTGAGTTACATCTGCAAGGACCCCGTCCACCGCAAGTATCATCACGACCAGATTCTCTTCGGCTTGCACTACGCATTCTCGGAAAACTTCATCCTGCCGCTGTCTCATGACGAAGTTGTTCACGGCAAGCGCTCAATCCTGGGACGCATGCCCGGCGATGAATGGCAGCGATTCGCCAACCTTCGCGCATATTACGCATTTATGTTCGCCCATCCCGGCAAGAAGCTGATGTTCATGGGCTCCGAGTTCGGTCAGGAGCAAGAATGGAATCATGACTGTTCGCTCGATTGGCATCTCCTCGATCGGCCGCTTCATTTGGGCATGCAGAATCTCGTACGCGACCTGAATCGAGCATACCGGACCTTGCCGGCGCTGCATGAACTTGATTGCGACCCGGCGGGGTTCGAATGGATCGTAACAAACGATGCCGCTGCAAACGTTTTCGTCTGGATCCGAAAAGGCGACGCACCGCGCGACCGTTGCCTTGTGGTCGCCAATTTCTCGCCGAATGTTTATCGTTCCTATCGCATCAAGGTGCCTTTCCCGGGCAAATGGCGCGAGGCGTTCAACTCCGATTCATCGCATTATGGTGGCAGCAATGTTGGCAATGGAGGAGAAACCGAGACGCTGGATGGATTGATCCCTCATCTTGAGCTCACCATACCGCCGCTAGCGGTCATTTATCTGGTCCCGGAATAACGCATGCGACTATCGGCCGGAACGAACCATCGCCTCGGTGCCACATGGGATGGGAGAGGCACTAACTTCGCCTTGTTCTCCGCGAACGCCGAGAAGGTCGAGCTCTGCCTGTTCGATAGCCACGGCCGCCGCGAGATCGACCGTATCGTCTTGCCTGAGCGTTCCGAGGATGTCTGGCACGGCTACCTAAATGACGTCTCTCCGGGCCAGATCTATGGTTATCGCGTGCATGGTCCATACGCACCGGAATACGGTCACCGCTTCAACCCGCACAAACTCCTGCTCGACCCCTACGCCAAACGTCTCGCCAATCGCTTAGTCTGGAGCGACGCACATTTCGGCTACCGGACCGGCAGTAACCGCGAGGATCTATCGTTTGATCGGCGTGATAATGCACGCGGAATGATCAAGGCTGTCGTTGTTGATGAGATGTTCAATTGGGGGCGTCGAGAAATCCGCCCGAATATCGCTTGGGAGGACACAATCATCTATGAGGCGCATGTCAAAGGACTGACTGAAACCCGGCTGGATATCGCGCCTAACCTGCGGGGGACCTTCAGGGGATTGTCCTCGCCCATAGTAATTGATCACCTTAAGAGACTTGGAGTTACCACACTCGAATTGCTTCCGATCCATGGATTTATTGACGATCGTCATCTTGTCGAGCGCAAGCTATCGAACTACTGGGGCTACAACTCCATCGCGTTTTTCGCACCGGAGAACCGGTATGGACCGGAAGGTGCGCTTGACGCATTCCGCATGACCGTTGCGCGTCTGCACGACGCCGGGATCGAGGTCATGCTTGATGTCGTTTACAATCATACGGCGGAGGGCAACCATCTCGGTCCCACGCTGTCCTTTCGGGGCATTGACAATAAATCCTACTATTGGCTCGTCCGCGATAAGCCTCGCTACTACGACGATTTCACGGGGACGGGTAACTCGCTCGATCTTTCTCATCCGCGCGTGCTGCAGATGGTGATGGACTCGCTGCGATACTGGGTCGAGGTCTGCCATGTCGATGGTTTCCGGTTCGATCTTGCGAGCACGCTGGCGCGCGGCGCCAATGGCTTCGATCGCGCCAGCGCATTCTTTGCCGCCATACGACAGGACCCTGTCCTGGCATCGGTGAAGCTCGTCGCCGAGCCATGGGACGTCGGTCTCGGCGGATACCAGGTCGGCGCATTTCCTTCTCAGTGGTCGGAATGGAATGACCGCTATCGAACCACCCTACGTCGCTACTGGTCGGGCGAAGGTAATCTGATCGGCGACGTTGGAGCGCGCATGACGGGTTCGTCTGACCTGTTTCATCATGACGGGCGGACGCCGCGGGCCAGTATCAACCACATCACCGTGCACGATGGCTTCACGCTAAACGACCTGTTTAGCTACAACGAGAAGCACAACGAGGCGAACGGCGAGGACAACCAGGATGGCTCCGCCGAGAATTACAGCAACAATTGCGGCGAGGAAGGACCAACCGAAGACGAAAGCATCAACACGCTCCGTCGTCAGTTGCGCAAGAATCAGCTTGCATGTCTGCTGCTGGCGCAGGGCGTGCCACTGATCCTTGCGGGCGACGAGGTCGGCAACACGCAAAACGGCAACAACAACGTGTACTGTCAGGACAACGAGATCGGCTGGATCGGATGGAGCAATCTCGGGCAACAACCCGACGACATGACAGGGTTCATCGGGCAACTGATCCTGCTGCGCAACAGCTTCCCGCAGATCAAGTCGCGCCGCTGGGTGGACGGCAAGCGGGCCGATGGTTCCTACGGCGTTCTATGGCTCACACCCGAAGCGGAGGAAATGAAAGAGGAGGATTGGAATTTTCCGGAAGGCCGGTTCCTGTCGTTCGTTCTCGGGCCTCGCGCTCACGGCCAAAAGCCTCTTTTCATTGTGCTCAACGCGGCTCCCGAGCCGATTGAGTTCACATTGCCCACATTTCCGGAATATGGACGGTGGACGCGCGAGTTGGACACCACGCAGGACACACCGACGACAGGCACAGTTGATTCCGGCCACAGGGAAGAGGCGCCTCCGCGTTCAGTGCTGGCGTTCGCTGGAGTGTTGACGTGAGCAACGACCGGTTCGGCGCAACACTCGAGAAGGATGGCGTTTCCTTCCGTCTCTGGGCGCCGGGTGCGAAACGCGTCGATGTTATGCTGCCGGCTCAATATGAAATGCGCGCGACGGACGACGGATGGTTCTACGCTCACGTCAGGGATGCAGGAGCCGGATCGCGCTATCGATTTCGAATCGATGGAGATCTGCAGGTACCCGATCCCGCGTCACATTTTCAGCCCGATGACATATTTGGGCCGAGCGAGGTGCTGGATCACAACGCCTATCGGTGGCGCGCGGCCGATTGGCGTGGGCGGCCGTGGAACGAAGCTGTCTTCCTTGAAGCTCACGTCGGAACGTTCACGCCGGCCGGCACGTATCGCGCGATGATCGACAAGCTCGACCATCTCGTCGCAACCGGAATTACCGCACTTGAACTGATGCCGCTGGCGGATTTTCCAGGCCGTCGCAACTGGGGTTATGACGGCGTATTGTGGTATGCGCCCGATAGCGCCTATGGCAGACCTGACGATCTCAAATTGCTGATCGATGAGGCGCATCTCCGCGGACTGATGGTGTTTCTCGATGTCGTCTATAACCATTTCGGGCCGGAAGGGAATTACCTCGGCCGATATGCACCCACATTTTTCTCGCCCTCGCACACACCGTGGGGCAATGCGATCGACTACTGCGTTCCGCAGGTCCGTCAGTTCGCGATCGACAATGCGCTCTACTGGCTGCGGGACTATCGATTCGATGGGTTGCGCCTCGATGCCGTGCAGGCGATCGTGGAAATCGGGGAACCGCCCCTGCTTCATGAGCTAAGCCGGCAAGTCGGCGAACTCGCAAGATCGATTCAACGATCGATCCATCTCGTTCTTGAGAATGATGACAATCGGGTCACCCTGCTCGACCCGCAAACCGATCCGCCACATGGCCGCTACCGCGCCCAGTGGAACGATGATTACCATCACGCGTGGCATGTTCTGCTGACCGGTGAAACCGGCGACTACTATCAGGATTATCCCGATCCTCGTCGCGACATCTCGCGTGCGCTGGGTTCCGGGTTTATCTACCAAGGCGAGGCATCCGCACATCGTGGTGGCAAGCTCCGCGGCGAGGCGAGCAGCGTGCTGCCTCCCACGGCCTTTGTTGGATTTCTGCAAAATCATGATCAGATCGGCAATCGTGCACTCGGCGACAGGCTCGAAGCGATCGCCGATCCAGCAGCGATCGAAGCCGCGCTGGCGATCACGTTACTGTCGCCGATGCCACCAATGCTGTTCATGGGAGAAGAATGGGGATCGCGAACGCCGTTTCCGTTCTTCTGCGATTTCAAGGGCGATCTCGCCGACGCTGTCCGCAAAGGACGCCGCCGTGAGTTCCGTGCAGCTTACGAAAAGTATGGCGACGACATCCCCGACCCGCTTGGCGATTCAACGTTCGAACATGCGCAACTCGATTGGCACGACCTCAACGCGCCTTCTGCTCGCCAGCGCCTGAAATTGGTGCAGGATCTTCTGACGATTCGCGCGCAGGAAGTCGTACCACGGCTAGCTACGATCGCATTTGGGAAAGCTGAAATCACGGCTGAAGAATTGCTCCTGGCGCGATGGACTTTCGATGGCGGATCTCTCGTGCTCACCGCCAATCTATCCGATAAGGCATTTTCGGCGCCAAACGTCGACACGTCTGATCGCGTGATTTGGGGTCAGCGGCCGCTGGAAACGATCCCTCAATGGTCTGTGGTATGGACGATCGGAGGGCCGTGATGCCCAACGCGATCCCGCTGGCCACCTATCGTCTCCAGCTCACGTCCAGCTTCGGCTTTGACCAAGCCGCCGAGATCGCGCCCTACCTCAAGACTCTCGGCATCACCCATGTCTATGCGTCGCCTTTCCTCAAGGCGCGAAGGGGCAGCAGTCACGGCTATGATGTGGTGGATCACAATGCGATAAATCCCGAGCTCGGCGGTGAGGCCGGATTCGAGCGCTTGAGCGCCGTGCTGAAAGGTGAGGGCCTCGGCCTCATCCTCGATTTCGTACCAAACCATATGGGCGTGCATTTTGCCGACAACCCGTGGTGGCTCGATGTCCTCGAATGGGGCCGATCCTCGCCTTACGCGTCCTCCTTCGATATTGACTGGGACCTGTTGCCTTTTCGTACGCGCGGCGGGCTTCTGTTGCCTATCCTCGGCTCGTCCTATGGCGAAGCCCTCGAACGCGGAGAAATCGAGATACGCTACGATCCCTCCGAAGGAAGTTTCGCTGCCTGGTACTTCGACCATCGTCTGCCGATTGCACCGGAGCGCTATAGCGGGATGCTACGCGTAATCGTCACGGCCACAGACGCGCAGGACACGGCAACCGGACGCCAGATTCTCGAGCTGGCCTCGCAATATAAGGGATTGCGGCGGCCCAGCCGCATGGAAGCTCCAGCGTTCAAGAAAGCGCTTTCCACATTGCCGGGCGCCGCCAACATTATAGCCCGTGGCATCGACGCGTATCATGCTGGCCCAAGCCAGCCGGCGCAGACATCGGCATTACACCATCTGCTGGAGCGTCAGCACTATAAGCTGGCTCATTGGCGACTTGCGACGAGCGAGATCAACTATCGCAGGTTTTTTGATGTCAATGGTCTTGCCGGTCTTCGCGTTGAGGATGCGGCGACGTTCGAACGAATCCATCGTTTGGCGAGACGGTTGATCGCCGATGACAAGATTCAGGGCCTTCGCCTCGACCACATCGATGGGCTTCGCGACCCAGCACAATATTGCCAGCGCTTACAGCGTCTTATTCGGGAGGCGCGCGGCTCCACTCGCCAACCGTTCTATTTGCTTATCGAGAAAATCCTGGGAGAGGAAGAGAGCCTGCCGCGACTACCTGGCGTGCAAGGCACAACCGGCTACGAATGGCTGAACGTGATAACGCGCGTGCTGATGGATGGCGACAAATTGGGCGAGATGGACGAGACATTCCGTCAAGCCAGCAATATGTCGCCAGATTTTGCGCCGGTTCTCCTCGCTTCGAAGCGACGCGTCATCGAGACGCTGCTTGCGAGTGAGTTCACTGTGCTGGCCAGATTGCTGGCGCGAATCGCCAACGGCCACTACTCAACGCGTGATTTTTCTGCCGAGAGTCTGCGGCAGGCGTTCGAGCTCTACGTCCTGCATTTTCCCGTTTACCGCACCTACATCACCGCGGCGGGGCCCTCATCCAACGACCGCGCTCTTATCGAAAGAACGATCGAGCGCGCGCAGGCTGATTGGTTCAGCGCCGACGAAGGTATTTTCGATTTCCTGCGCAGCGTCCTCACCATGGATCTGGCCAATGCCAAAGGCTCGGCCACCGGCAGGCTGCGTATCCGACGTTTGGCGCTCAAAGTTCAGCAATTCACCGGGCCCCTGATGGCGAAAGCGCTGGAGGATACTGCGTTCTACCGCTACCCGCGCCTGGTGGCGCTGAACGAGGTTGGCGGCAATCCAGCGGCAAGCGCTCTGCCGATCCCTTCCTTCCATGAAATGATGCGCAACCGAGTTGCAACATCTCCTTATGGTCTAAGCAGCACCGCAACCCACGACACCAAACGCGGCGAGGACGCGCGCGCACGGCTTTCAGCACTTCCCGAGCTTGCCGGTGATTGGACATCTTGCGTCGGGCAATGGAAAGCTATGAACGCGACACACATCGCCGCGCGCGAGAACCTTCGCAGTCCCTCGCCGGCATTCGAATACTTGCTTTACCAGAATCTGATCGGCGCATGGCCGCTTGAGCCTGATCCATCCTTTCCAGAGCGCATAAAGGCTTATGCGATCAAGGCCGCCCGAGAGGCCAAACTCGAAACCAATTGGCTCAACCCGAACGAATGGTACGAGCATGGCCTGACGACCTTCATTGACCGGATTCTTGCCGCCTCCAATCACGCATTCCATGATTCGATTGCCGCATTGGTTCAAAGACTGGCTTTGCTCGGTGTGTTGAATTCATTGAGCCAGGTCACGCTGAAAACAACAATGCCGGGTGTTCCGGATTTCTACCAGGGCACAGAATTCTGGGATCTCTCGCTAGTTGATCCCGACAATCGCCGTCCGGTTGACTTCTCAGCGCGACAGAAGGCCTTGAACGAACTCGGCGCCCCAGATTGGCAGGATCTGGCAGTGAACTGGCCGAGCGGCGACCTGAAACTAGCCTGGACGAAAGCTCTTCTCGATACCCGGCGACGTCATGCCGATGTGTTCAGACAGGGCGACTACAGACCACTGACGGCACGTGGGCCGGAGCGTGATCACGTCATCGCTTACGCACGTGAGCACGGCAAGGACGCCGTGATCGTCATCGCGGGCCGAAAGTTTGCGCAGGCGACTGAGCAGGGGCGGCAATGGCCGAAGCGCCAATTCGACGTTGAACTCGACGTATCGGACTATGCACTTCAGGGGCCAGCCAGCGAACTTACAGGCAATTGGCAGCCACTAGCGGCGCTGTTGAAGCATCTGCCAGTGGCCATCATGCCGGCTCGGCGCGACGTTCGCGCCGCATAAGCATTGTTCAACCTGGCTGAAAAGGCCGCCCGGGATCAAAGCCGGGCGGCCCGGCGGTCTCGTGCCGACTCGAAAAGTTCGGTTCCCTACCCCGCCCAGCAACCCTAGTTTCAAGGCAATTGCACATGCAAGCAGCAACGTCATGACATCAGGAACCTTTTGCACAAGTTTCTGTTAGAAAGCAGATTCTCATTAGCTCAAGAATAATGACAAACGAGGAGCATCCAGGACCTAACCTGCTAACCATTCTCAGTTTGCTGAGTTGTCCTCAATGCGGATTCCCGATGAAGCTTCTTGTCATAAGACCGGGCGACGTTGGATTTGATCGTCTGACATTCGTCTGTGCCGACTGCCATGTCAGCGACACGATCGTCGTGCCTTCGAAAGCGAGAGAAGACTAATGGCCCCCACGGAGCAGCAGTTATCGAAGCATATTATTGCGCCATTTTCAGCGCTTCTTAACCTCTATTAGCTGATGCGGGCAATGCAACAGCGTTATTGCTGGTCGCAGCGCCGTCTCCAAAGTTGTAAGTGTCAGCTCCGTCTCCGCCGGCCTGAACACCATTGCCCTGACCGCCGCTGAGCCTATCGGCACCGTTTCCACCGCTCAGTTCCCCATCGCCAGTTTTGCCGTTCTGGGTATCCTTGCCGACGCCGCCGGACAGGGTATCTGCGCATCGCCGCTGGGGAGGGTTTGTGCTTGGCTGAGAGCGCTTCGCAGGAGTACCGCTCGTGCAGAATCCTTTGACCCACGACAGGAGAGGGGTTCGTCGAAAGTCGTCAGCGCGGATATTCGCGCTCGAACTCAGTCGACCTCATTGGTATCGATTAGCCGATTCCGATGCTGGCGCTCCGTCCTTGTAAATTCAATCATTCCATAACGCCTATTCGGCGAATTTCGACAGGACTGGCACTGCCCAACAACGTTAACCATCATGCAGCGCTCGCGCGTTTGTGAACATCCATCTGGCGGGCCAGAGAAAGCTCTAAAATCGCTTTTAAAAAATAAGCCAGGGAGGGTAGCGGAGATGTCACCAGCCGGGGCGCCGGTGAATATCGGCCCTTCACTTGACGCAGTTCGAGAGAGGCATAGGGATTATGCGTCTGCAATAGTATTTGCGAGGACCCATGTCGACCATTCGATTTACAGACCAACGATTTCCGATCGATCCCCTTTTGAATGTTGAGAGCCGGCTTGCTTCGGGCGAGGCGATCGCAGGCGCCGAACTCATTGAAGCTGTGGAGGCGAGTTACAAGCAGCCCGTTCCCGGTCGTCTTCGTGCGATCATTGGTGCTGCACAGATTCCAGTCGCGACAAAGCGCGGTCGCCCATTCAGCTTAGGCGCCCGGCAGGATTTTGCGATGTATCGACTCGATCAACGGTACCCTGCCCTGCTTCGCTATGAACAGCGAAGGCAGAGTGCCGTTCCTCCGAACCGCGTCAGGTCTGGAAGCGACGACCTTACGCCGAGCGGGCGGGCCTATGACAGGTTGCGACGCCATATGCAACGCGACTTTAACAACATTGCGACATGGCAGTCGTTACGCAATCTCCATACCCGCTGGAAGTACGGGCGGCTCTATGGGACAGACTACCCGGAGACAGATGATCTGAGCGAACAGATCGACTTCCACTTTCCACCTCCTGAGCAATCATAATTATCTGGCGCATTTTAAATGACTGCCTTTTGCCGCGGGATGAGGTGCTCTCAGGGTTTCTGAACAACCCCCGAGGGCACCTATGAACTTTGAGACAATTCCCACCCGGCTTCTGAAGCCTTATGCAGGCAATGCCCGCATCCATTCGCCAAAGCAAATCCGCCAGATTGCCGAAAGTATCAGGAAGTTCGGCTTCAATAACCCGGTACTGGTGGACGACGACAATCAGATCATCGCCGGACATGGCCGGGTCGAGGCAGCAAAATCCCTCGAACTCAAGACCGTCCCCGCGATACGGCTATCGCATCTGAGCGAGGCCGAAACCAGGGCTTATATCCTCGCTGACAACCGCCTTGCTGAAAAGGCGGGCTGGGATAATGAGATGCTGGCAATCGAGCTTCAGGGTCTGGTCGATCTTGGCTTCGATGTATCTCTGACCGGGTTTGAGCCGGCCGAAGTCGACATTATTATTGACGATATTGCGAGTGAAGGTCAGCAGCCCGAAGACTCGCTCCCTGAGGAAACCGACAGCCCACCCATCAGCCGGCCAGGCGACATGTGGGTTTTGGGCAAGCATGTGCTGGTCTGCGGCGACTCGACGGATCCTGCGACTTACAAGCATCTCATGGGGAACGAAAAGGCGGACTTCGTCTTTACCGACCCGCCTTATAATGTGGCCATCGACGGTCATGTCTCGGGGCTAGGGCGGATCAAGCATCGAGAATTCGCCATGGCGTCCGGCGAAATGTCTCAGAGCGAATTCACAACGTTTCTGTCCCGGACCTACGCCCTGCTCTGTCAACATACCGTCGATGGCTCGATTCACCAGATCTGTATGGACTGGCGCCATATGCGCGAAATGCTCCAGGCGGGATACGACAGCTATTCAGAACTGAAGAACGTCTGCATCTGGAACAAGACCAATGCCGGAATGGGATCGTTCTACCGCTCCAAGCATGAAATGATCTTTGTCTGGAAGAACGGGTCATCAGCACACATCAACAATTTCGAACTCGGCCAGCATGGCCGCTATCGCACGAATGTATGGGACTATGATGGTGTGAACACGATGAAGGCCGGCCGGATGGATGAACTGGCAATGCATCCCACTGTAAAGCCGGTCGCGATGGTGGCGGATGCGATCCGGGATTGCTCGAAGCGCGGAAGCATTGTCCTTGATCCGTTTTGCGGCAGCGGAACAATCCTGATTGCAGCGGAAAAGACCGGTCGGAAGGCGCGGACGATCGAACTTGATCCCAGGTATGTCGATGGCGCGATCCGTCGCTGGGAACAGTATACCGGAATGACTGCTGTGCTGGCTCCACTCGATGAGCCATTTGCCGAGGTGTGCGAGGCACGATTGCGAGAGTCCGCTGTCTGAGCAAAACAGAACCATGCAGCAGCTTCCACGACAGCTTGCGCAAGGTCTCTGCGATCATGCTTTATACGGGCGATTTATCATGAGTGAGGCAGCATTTCAGACGTGTCATCCTTGAGCCGAGCCGCCGCAGGGATTTGACACTTATGACATCGCCTCCAGATTCACAGCTCGATCCTCTGGCTGAAAATGACTGCCCCTCGTCACCGGCCGAGAGTGCCGTCGGATACAAGAAGCCGCCCAGGCACACGCAATTCAAGAAGGGACAATCCGGAAATCCGAAGGGGCGACCAAAGAGGCCCATCGGAACAAGCATCAAGTCATTCCTGGATGGTTCGGAAACAGGAAAAAACGGAGAAGTCGTGTCCCGTCGCGAGGCAATGGCAATTGCGCTTGTGAACAGTGCTCTGGAGGGAAATCCGAAAGCTTTTTCCCTGTTCATGAAATTTCTCAACACATCGGGCCTTCTGCGCAAGGAGCGTGAAAATCAGCCTATGCATGTTTTCTATAAAGCAAAGCGCCTTACGCCTGACGAGTATGAAGAATTCAAACTGAACTTTGGCCGCAAGCCTGGTGAGCCCTGGAAGACAATTGTGAAGTCAGGAGGATCGCATGAGCAAGGCTAGTCGGAAAGCAACCTCGTATGAGGTCGGTTATGCCAAACCACCGAAAGCCACTCGCTTTCGCAAAGGCCGATCGGGAAATCCCCGCGGCCGAAATCGCGGCGATGAAAATTTAATGACGATCTTCAAGAGTATCGCCTCAAGGCGAATAAAGGTCCGCATTGGAGACAAGACCGAAACGATGACACTCGCCGAAGCCGTGATCTTCAAGAACTACAAGGCCGCCCTGCAAAAGAACCCTCTGGCCATGGGCAACATGTTCCGGCTTGCAGAGGAATCTGGCGAGATGATCGATATGACGAATGCGGAAGTGGTTGGAAAGCCCATAGCTATCCCGCTGCGTCCTGCGAGTGTGGAAGAATTTCTGGCGGAATTCGGCCGCAGCCCAGACACCGAGTGAGCTAGCCAAAAAGGCTGGCGGCGACCTCCTCGATCGAAGAAAGCACGCGGAAACGCCCCATTGTTACCACCCGATGAGCAGGACGCTCGTTTTTCTCTCCCTCGCTGTTTCCCTTGGAATGGCGCGCCACCCGTGAGCCGAGATCGGGCAGCCTAGTACCCGCTTGTCCGCCAAACCAGTAGAACTTCTGCAGTTCGAGACTGACGGGATCCAACTCGATCCAGATCACGCAACCACCGGGCTTGGCAAGCAGTCTGGTGCTGACGCTGACATCCCTGACTTTCGATCCGTGAAATCGCGACTTCAGTTGAACGTGGCGGACGATCCCCCGGGATTCAAGGACGATGTCGTAGCCGGCGCTATCAACCTCACCCCTCAGAACCTCGATGTCGCGGACACCGGCGCTCCACATATGGGCCAGCAGACGGCCAAGGAACAGGTGCCCAATGGCCTGCTCGCGCAGGCTGGAATCCCGTGAATGCGACGAAGCAGCGGTTCGGATGCAAGTATTGGGCTCTGAAATCATGATCTCGGTCCGGATGGTCGGGACGTGGAATTCGCTTCCTTTGCGCTGGAAGTCGAGCGCACAGCGCCGCCCTTTCCGATCAATAGCCGATCAGAGTTAATATGATCCTATTTTGGGATAATCCGAATCCGGGATCAGATTACGTGCCGCCGATTCACGGCCCTGGCGGCGCATGCAAAAGTCCCTCAAATCCCCGGAATATGGCCGGTTGATCGCGATGCTTGTCGCGGCACGGGAAGCCGCGGATATCCGCCAACACGCGCTGGCCAAAAAGCTCGGGCGGCCGCAGTCCTTTGTGGCCAAATATGAGGGCGGCGAGCGCCGGCTTGATGTGATTGAGTTTATTACCATTGCTCGCGCGCTTGGCGCCGATCCGGTCAAACTCCTTCGGGATTTTGTCGCCGAGAAGCCGCCGCGCAAGCCGAAGCCCGGCAAGCAACGGACGTCATAACCCGGGCGACGTTCTGTTCTTTGAAGGCATGAGTACATCGTGATCCGAGGGGCGGCAAATAAGCCACAAGATTGCTCGCGATTACGCTCGACTTCAGCCGCACGTGGAGCCTCACTGTCACTTATCAACGGAGGCAGCGATGAACCGCGCACCAATAGACGAGTCGATCAGGTTGATCCTGACCGAGATTCACACACGCACACAGGAGGCGACGCGCATCGCGAGGACAGCGGAAGCCTGTGCAAATGCGGGAAGCCTGGACGAGGCGGTCACCATCTCGATGGAGATTGAACAGATTCTCTACGAGGCTAGCCGGCTGCAGGATGCGGCATCCCTGCTCAATCGAATTTCGAAGTCTTAGATCGCCTTACGGTAGGATGATCGGACGTAAAAAACCCAGATAGCCAAGCCGTGCGAGCATATTGAGCGAACTAAGGCGGGAACATCCAGGCATGAATCTGCAGGCGATCTCGATGCCAGACGGCGTTGAGCAAAAGCCGGCAGCGCAAATGCTCTGCCGCTATCGTGACATTTGCAGTATCCATCCATCATCGCTGCTTGGCATCCCAATGCCCGCTTCGCGCTAATGGCGGAAATTTTACTTTCTCTGGATCACCGACCAATAGCTTTTGTCGACAAATCTTATCCGTCAACTGACTCCGTTTGTGTGAGAAGCTTCCGTCAGCCGTTTGATTCAAGAGCGATGCGACAGTTGCATCGGGCTGCCAATCCCAACGTCCGCCATAGGGCCACCTCTCGATTTGTAGCTTCCTGTTGAGCAATCGGGCCTTCCTACAGTCCGCAGAACATTGGAGTTTAGCTATTTCTGGGCCAGTCTCTTAGCGAAATGTTCGAATTTGGTTCGTCTTGTCTTGGTATCTGCAGCGTAAATTGGCGGAATGCTATTGAGGCAAAATAGGGCTGCTCAGTACATGCGCATGTCAACAGACATGCAGCGCTATTCAATTGAGCATCAAGCGGAAGCAATCGCGCTCTATGCCGCACAACGCGGCCTCACGGTCGTTCGAACCTATGAAGATGCGGGCCGGAGCGGATTGAGTATCGACGGCCGAACTGCTCTGCAAGATTTGATGAGAGATGTTCGTTCTGGGTTCGCGGATTTCGGCACCATTATTGTCTATGACGTGAGTCGCTGGGGTCGTTTCCAGGACACCGACGAAAGTGCTTACTATGAATTTCTCTGTAGGGAGGCAGGTGTCAAAATCGAGTACTGCGCCGAAGAGTTTAAGAACGACGGTAGCCTCACATCAGCAATCATTAAGAACATCAAGCGCGCGATGGCTGGCGAGTTTAGTCGCGAACTGTCAGCCAAGGTGTTTGCTGGGCAATGTCGCATTGTATCCAAGGGATTCTTTGTTGGCTCAATGCCCGGATTTGGTTTGCGGAGATTTTTGGTCGATGAGTTTGGGCGACCGAAAACGGAGATGAACTTCGGTCAACAGAAGGCCCTGTCTTCGGATCGCACCATTTTGGTTCCCGGTCCACCTCATGAGGTGAAAATCGTCCATGATATCTACGACATGTTCATCGATCGCAAGTTTTCAATGTGTCGAATCGCGCGGGAATTAAACGATCGCGGTGTTTTGAATAGCTCGGGACGAAAGTGGTGCGCCGTTTCCATTCGGCAAATCCTGGCAAATCCGAAATACAATGGTGCAGCGGTCTACAATCGGACGTCAAAGAAGTTAAACAGCCGCTATCACTGGAATCCAGCGTCGGAGTGGATCAAGGTTCGCAATGCCTTTGAACCAGTCGTTTCAGATGAACGATTTCGTCAGGCACAGAGGCAGATCAAGGAAAACGCGCGTGCGTACACAGAAAAGGAAATGCTCGATTCGCTCACTGCGATCTGGTGCAAGGAAGGATATCTAAATGCCAGCATTGTGGGTCGAAGCGAACACGCCCCCTGCGTGAACGCGTATAAGGAACACTTTGGCGGCCTTGTGCCAGCCTATCGCAAAATTGGATATGTAGGGCGTCTTCAGTACGCCAAATCACCACAATTGAGAAAGTCGATAGTCGCAATTATTGCTGAGCAGATTGGACGCTACGGCGGCATCGTGAGTCACGATCGCGAGTACTCCCAGATTTGCATCAACGAAGAGTTGGAAATAGCTGTAGTCGCTGGTTGCGTCGCGCCAAAGTGTGGAAAAAATCAATGGCAGGTTCGACGAAAGTCATTTCCTAAGCCGGACATTCTTGTGGTCGTGCGAGTTGACGACACGTGTTCGGCGATTTGCGACTATCTGCTGATTCCATTGCTGCTCCTGCCAAGCGAGGCATGGCTCACAATCACCAACATGCGTCTCAAGAGGTTAGCGCCGTTTAAGGCCAATACACTTGATCCTCTGTTTCGCCTTTGCGAGAGGGTGAAAATGAAGAAAATTGATGACTAGAACACGGGCATATCTAGCGCAGCGCGCTCGCCTCCGGCGACTGGTCGCAAAGCGGGTTGCTGAGCAGAATGTTCTTGCTCGTCGTATTCGCGTAGGGGAAATGCTTGATCGGGTCCGGGTGATTGTCACTGACACTGCGTTCATTGCCATTGCGGCAGGTCAGGGAGTCAAGACGGCACCAACTCGACTTTGCGAGGAAGGTTCGACAGTATCGACCTCAGTTTCTGTACAGGACTTTGCGGATAACGCGCTTAAGTTCGTTGTTGCATGGAAATTCTTATTCCCCATGATCGCTGACCCTGCCATAGCAAGCTTTATCGAGCGGCGATGGCCTGGCTTTATCGGCGATTTCAAGGATACCTTTATTTCCTTGGTGATGCATGGGCCTTTCCCTTATGAGCGTCGTCCGCATATTAAGCCGACCTTCTTTAGCTAGATGCTGGAAAGACAGTCGAGTTTGTGGCATGCGATATTCCTATGCATGATCGAAAGATTGTCTTTGGCTTCCTGGCCGTTCTTAGTTTCAACTATCCCTCTTATGCCATCACCGGCAGCCGTTCGGCGCCGTCGGAAGCGGTCGCCCGCAGCATCGTCACCGTGGTTGGTGCCGGAGGAGGCGTCTGCACCGGAACTTTGATTGCGCCGACAATCGTGCTGACCGCCGCGCATTGTATCATGCCCGGTAGTGCCAATCGTATCGTCGATTATTCGATTAAGCCGCCAAAACTCATCGCGCCGCGTAGCATTGTGTCGCATCCGGCCTACAGGGCACAGGCGATGGCCGCACATCGCGCCACAGCCGACGTTGCATTACTGCGCCTCTCCGAGCCGATGCTAGGTAAAGCGCCTGTCTCGCTTGGCGTGCCGCGTGTGCCAATTACGTCGAATGCGTCATTTACGATCGTCGGCATCGGCGTTACCGCGTCCGGCAGCGGCGCGGGGGTTGGCATCGCCCGTGCCGCAGCACTCACGGTGACCGGTCGCCCTGGCACTCTGCAAATCCGTCTCACCGATCCGGCAACGCGGAACGCCCGTCATGGCATGGGCGGCTGCACCGGCGATTCCGGCGCACCCGTGTTCGAAGATCAAAATGGCCGCAGTACTGTCGTCGGCGTGGTTAGTTGGTCCACCGGGCCAAACATGAGTGCCGGTTGCGGCGGCCTCACCGGGGTTACGCCGCTGACCCTGTATAAGGGATGGATCGACAACATCGCGCGAGGCTGGAATGCGCCATGATTGCTCCGCTTTCATAGGCGATAAAACAACGATGGCTTACCGGGAACAGTCATGACGCCTTTGTTCATCGCGCCTATTCGGTTCGTCGCCACTCTTGCCGCGCTCATGATGGTGCTGCCCGCTGCCGATGCGCTAGCCGCGCAATCCCGCCACAAGACGAAAGCCCACTCGTCCATAGCAGCGAAACCTGCGCCTCGCCGCGCGGCGGTGCCCTCGTGTGCGGAATACGGCCTAGGCTTCTTGCCAGTACAAGGAACCGGGACTTGCGTGAAGATCGGTGGCTCGATCGGTGTCGGTGTGGGCGGGCGGCTGCGATAATGCGGAACACCTCGCTCGCGTAGGCGTTCAAATAGGTATTCCAGCGGTTGATGGAATCCTCGTCCGACCTGCGAAATTTTGCGGTAGCTGTCCCGAGCTCAAAGATGATCCTAGCTTATCCCCGCTCGCTGTTTGAGGGTTAAAATCTCGACATCGATAGGAGGTAACCTATGAAGCAAATCATCAAGCGTTGGTACGAGGGTGAATATGTTCCGTATGATAACGACCCGGATTCATCGCTGTTATTTTTGAATGGAGGTCACTACCGACGACACTGGACCGCGAGGTTCGCGCGATGGACGATTGACTTCTACATGCGAGAATGGAAGTGGACACTGGCTACGGCAGGCGCCGTCATCGCATTTTTGTTTTTTCGGAATTACTAAAAAGGTTATTGTATGTAATCAAAGCGCGCGCGCACCTGAACGGCTTCTTTGTTCCTCCGCAAAGCGCGCTGACTGAACCCGTGACATCAGACGTTCAACATTTCCCATCGATGCGTCTGCTTTGTGCCACTAGCAAACTTTCGCAGATCGAAAATTATGGAGTTTGCGAACAACCACTGTTTCACACATCCGATGTTATGGAATAAAGACCCCGGAAGGCGTCACGGAGTTCTTTATCGCCGCTATGAACCAGACGCCTTACGAATGAAATTCAATTTCCCTTGTTGACGATCTCGGCCTGATGGCAACCATCGCAACAAGCCGATATCTTCTTTTGCCTCGCCTTCCCCTGTAGCAGGACGGCGACAGACGACGCGCCGTCGCGACCGGCCTGGCCAAATTCCTGGAGATAATCTTCGATCGAAGCGGAATGCTGCCAATGAACGACTACGCGTACTTTCGACACATCGAGGCCTATCCCGAAAGCACTCGTGCAAAAAATACGGTCCACGACAGACCTGCTGTCGCCGACAAAGCGCTTAAGCAATTGCTCTCGCTCCCAGCTATTGCCGAGCTGCGAATGGTAGAATGGCGTCTCAAGTCCTTCACGAGCGAGAGGAGCCTGCAGAGCGGTGCGACGACAACAATAATGCTCTGCCGCAAGACAGCAGGCAGTTGAAAACATAGAGTCTTGCCGAAGCCCGTCGGGCTGACGACTAACAATGACCGTCCTGTCAAAGCCGCCTGGACAATCGGAAGTTGGCCTTCTTTGAACCGTTCGAGACCGAACAGTCGGAGCACAGGACCAAAGGCCCTGGCTCTCTGGGGTCTCCTCCGCTAGCCGTAGATGCAGGCTTTGTAGGAAAACTTCTCGCTGCTTCCATCGAGGCGATTGACCCAGAAGCATTTCGAGCCGAAGTCCGCGCTCCTGACGCTGAAATGAGTGATACCGGTCCCTACTTTCCCAGTGGCGTCCGGGTGAAGCGCCAGTGCGGCGAGCAATACTTCGGCGTCTCCCGCGCTGACTTTGTCTCCAACATCATACTTATGAAGCATCGCCTTCAAAAACGCAGCCGCATCGCCCTTCTTGCTGAAATGATGAGAGCCAATGGTAATCGGCTTTTTGACCATCAAATCCTCTCAACCACATTAGGATGTCGAATTCGCAGTACTTGTGCTGCCCTCAGGTAATAGTTTGGCGCGGATCTCCCTAAGTATGATGGCCGGAATACCCATCCCCTCGAACTGCGCGTCGCGCTCTCTCACCCAAGCAATGCAATCTTCTTTACTAAGATCATCTCGCGCGATCTTTTCGTAGAGCGCGACGGCGCTTACGCGCGACACTCCAAGCTCGATCAACGAGAGCAAAGTTCGGGAAGAAACGCCGAACTCAAGCTGCGTGCCAATATCGACGTCATGATCGATCAGGTCCTCTCGTCCTATTGCAACCAGGTGCGTATTGAGGACGTCGACGTAGGCGGATAAATACTTCGGTGCCCGAAACCGGGCGATCTGTTCAACGAGCTCCATCGTGCTTCGTATCAAGACAGGTAGCTTGAATGACCGACCGGTCCTGCGATGATAGTCGATGTTCCGCTCGATCATTCGAGACAAGGAGAATCCTTTAAGCCATTGCACTACGATCAGCGCGTGAAGCGGAATGATCTTGTCTGGCGTGAACGCCGGAAAAAGGTGCTGGTTTATTCGGCGCATGATCGTTACGAATCGATCGTAGCTATCTTGGCTATCGACGGCGGCAGGCAACAAATTCTCGACGTCACCTGCATAGTTGCGGAATGCGTCGAGCAGGCGCTGCATTCCGAGAGCGCTAACACCGGGATGGCGGGCCGCTATATCCGGACCTATTGCGATCTGCGTGGCCATACTCGCAAGGCTCGATTCAAGCCGTTCGATAGTCGCAGAGTTATGGCGCTTAGCGAGGCTGGATTGGGCGATTGACCCCTGCCGTAAGAACGTAGCCAGCAGATACGAGGCCACCTGCTCGAATTGATTGGGATCATCAAAATCGGCCAAATCGGTCGTTGCTCGGCGATCCAGATAATCCGCAAGGCCGTCTCCCTTCTCGATTACAGCGTCGCTTTCGCGCTTGATCGGGAAGCGGGCACGTTCGGGAACCCCATCAGGCCAGGCCTGTGCGTCCTGAGGATCGATGCAGATGATGTTACCCTGAAATTCATCGCCCCATCGGCCGGCGCGGCCAGCAAGATTCCAGAAATCGTGCGCCTCCATCGGATGCCCGATGCCTTTTCTTGGGCCCCGCAGCACAATGGTTCGACACGACAGATTGACACCTTCGATGAGCGTCGAGGTGCAAACAAGGAACCGTATTTTGCCAGACCGAAACAACCGTTCCACCTCGGAGCGGATCAGAGAGGGCATGTTGCCGTAGTGAAAGGCAACGCCGCGCTCGACGAGCGGCGCAAGTCTGTAGCGGGGGTGAACGCCTTTGCGCGCTAAATCCGCGAGCTCAACCAATTCAGGGTCGGATGGCACTTCCGGTATCAACTGACTGATGAGATCGGCAATATCTTCAGAATCGGCAGCGCCGTTCGCATAAACAAGCGTGCCGCCGCGCTCTCCGGCTGCAGCGGCGATAAACGCCAGTTTCTTCTTAAGTGAGCCCGGACTGCTACGCAGCTGAATCACGCCGAGGGGTAGCATGGATGCGTGCTGGCGAGCCGACAGCTTCCATAATTTGGGCTTGCGCGGCACTTGCTCGGCCACAATCACGTTTTGAAGAACGGTCGGGACGTCGCTTTCAAACGAGGCGGTGTTAGTTTCTTCAGGAGCATCTGCCAGAAGCTCTTGCGGATTTTGCGTGGCCGGGCTGATGAATACGAGCTTCAGCACGGGATTAGACCGGCTTGCGCGCTCTATGGCGTCCTGGAGGATGACGCCGCGTTGGTTGTCTCCAATCTTGTGTGCCTCATCGACGACAAGCAGGTCGATCTTGAAGGCTCCGCCAAGGGCATTGGCCAGAAGATGCATTCGCTCCTGCGTCAAGACAAGAATAGCGCGTGGACCGCCCGCGCGGGCTTTGTCATGTTTTTCCCGGATTGGAAGCGAAGAGACTTCTATGCCGCGGCCGGTTCCGAGCAACGAGCTCAGATTACCTTCAATCTCGGCAACAAGCGCCCTCGTTGGCGCCAGGTAGACGGCGACCCGAATCTCACTCGACCGAACCTGATCTATCAGCCATTGCAGGACGACGAAAGTCTTGCCGGATGCCGTCGGAGCGGATGCGGAAAGCCACTGATAAACGTTAGCCCCACTCCAAAAACGCTGTTGGAAATTGTTGACCTGAATCCACTCCCCACTGGATTGGACCAGGACCGATTGATCCATCTGCCGTCGCTGCGCCTCAATGCGCAACGCCATACCGAGTCGACCTTCAACGTCGGCAGTCAGAAACCCGCGTTCTGTCGCGAGATCGATCGCTCGGAAATTCGACAGCTTGCTCAAGAGAACTGCGCCGGAATCTTTAATAGCCTCGCTGTCAGAGAGCGTGATCGCCGCGGTAGCGATACGAAGCGCCGCGTCTTGATAGGTCCGCAGATCCGACCGCGCGAGTATGCTTCCCGCAAGTAGAAGCCGTGGCCAGTCGAACGAACTCGCCTCATCTTCGGCGAGTGGCATAAGATTATCCAGTTCAGCAACGACAGTCTGCCGGGTCAGTTGATCAAGATCTTCACGAAGACCTTCACCGGCAAGCCAGCCTTGCAAATCGTTCAGGCTCATGCGGCCTGCCCCATCGCTTTCAGGAATGCAGCCCGGAAGTCTTCAGCCGACGGCAACGGAAGACAGAAGAGCTCGACTTCGATCTGCTCGAGTTTCTCCTTCTTCAGGCGCCTTCCTACCGTTTCACACCATTTCTTAAGTTCGATTCGTGCGGCTTCTGCCATCTTGTCCGCAACGGCTTTGACATGGTCGCCAGGATAGAAGGCCGCATCAAAGCCAACGAGTGCGACCGCGCAATATTTTACGCGCTTCGACATTGGCGATGTCTTGTCGAAGTAGCGTTTGAGCGCTTCGGTAATTGCCGGGTCGCTCAGGTCAGCCTTGTCGCTTAAGAGAACAAGATCGCGCTCCCGTCCGGCGTCCTCGTGTTCGGGCTCGATCAGAAACGGCGCAACCGAGGTCAGACAGTCTTTGATTGCGACAGCGGCATCTTTGTAAATTTTGGATTCGCCCCAATAAAGTTTCAGCATGCCGTGGGGCGTAACGCCGGCATAGACACCGTCAGCACCGTGATAGTGCATGCGCGAGTCAGTTTTCAGATCCATCTTGCATAAAACCTGCGGCAGTTTGAGAAACCGCTCCGCGAGCAGGAAGAGCAACATCTCACCGCCTTCACCAGTTTTTGCGAGATCGGTGAAGGAGCGACGAGCCTGTTCGACCAGTGCTGTGACAGCCTCGGTACTGTTGTATTTGATATCACGCGCTTTCGCCTTGGCGAGCTGGGATCTTGGAATTGCGTAATCGGCCACGGCATTGCGCATGAATTCGGCAAGACGACGTGGCTGTACCCGCCCATTGCCGTCGACGGTAAGGCAATGACAGTGAATCTTGACCTGACACCCACTGATGGCGACGTCGCGCTCAACGAGCGACAGATGAACATCCAGTGCTTCGGGATCGCCGGTGAGCGCAGCTGTCAAATCGGCTGCGGTGATGTTCGACAGAAATGCCCCCTTCTCCGTTCAATTCTAGCCTTGCTGCAGCGCTGATTGTCGCTGTTTCAAAGCATAAGCGAGGCTAGGCGGCGCGGACGGTGTCGTCCTGTCAGGCTACCGGCAATACCCCTTGCCGATAATCGCACTGGTTGGCTTGGCAGTGAAGGAGCAATTTATACGAGCGCGCTAAAACTCAGACAATCCGAAGGGCTTAGCCCGCCCCCAACCACGCTCACTTCTAACTGAGCACACGGCTGTATCTTTGGTGGCAGCCCGGGTTGGTTCATCATTGAGACCAGCCGCGTGATGCATTCCGAGACGCTGGAAAGCCTTCCACTCACTGACTGGATGGTTGAGAATTATATAGATATTTCAACAATATGGTTTCGCAATTTCGTTCCGACGATATTCTGCAATATTATCCGATGGAGGCCTTGGTTCGGTGCAACGCCGCTCAATAATTGAACCTTATCGCATTGCATCTGCGGGTTCGAGATGGTGAGCCAAATGAGTGGAAGTCCGGCGCCTAAGTTTTGCGGGGATAATCAGCGTTTCGTTCCGCGGTTCTGGATAAAGCAATGTGCCGGATCCAACGGGCGTATCTTCGGTCGAAGGCGCGGCGAGGCCCGCGCATTCCAGGTCGCGGTCAGCAATGTCATGACTGGCGACTGGACGTATACGCTGTTCGACGGTTGGGGGCGCCCGGCCGACGCGTTGGAGGATTCACTGTCAGTCTTCGAGGACAACCGACGCCGCAGCGCCAGGCGCAGTTTCGAGGGAGATGCGAGAGTTTCGCCGATCGTACGGCAAAGGTCCGAGACGGATAGGCAGGCGATGTAGGCATGCAGCAGACTGTCGGCGTCGGGATGAGACAATCCATCGACAGCAGTTCCGCGGACGCGCCCGACCATCCCGTAGAGGCTGGAGCTCTCCGCGCTGGTTATGCCCTCGGCCTCCCGAAAGATGGCGCGAGTGGCGCGCCACACAGGATGAAACTGGGCAACAGTATGTTATTGTAGCTTCTATATAATTTCCAGGCAACCGAAGCTGCTCCAACTGAGGCGAGTCAACAGTGGACGCGTGGGGAAAGGATAAGGCGTGAAATTCCGGTCGATTCGTGATCTGCTGACTGACAAAGAGCTTGAAGCCGTTCACACCGCACCGCTGATTGCGACGGGGCGATTTCCGACTTGGTACCCAATCTTCTACTCGGAACCGCGTACAGTTGACTACCTCAGCAACGGTGCTGTCGCGCTTATTTGCAGCGAGGGCGATGAAGATTGGCTTCGTTCGCTTGCTCCGCGCCTTTGCCGTATAGATGATCCCGAAGAAGCATCTGCTGCGCTCGCCGAACTGCGCGCCTACGGCGCATTCTTGGAAGCGGGCTTCAAGGTCAAGCCGATCCCGGTAAAAGATGATTCCACACCAGACTTCGAGGTTGATGCCGGCGACGGCCCGCTAATTGTTGAGGTGTTTGCCAAGCATCAGGATGAGAGCGAAACTGAACGTTGGGAAGACCTCAAATCGGGGAAGACGCCGGAAGGAGTCGAGCGTCAAAGCTCGAAAGTCGCTGGCGGCGAGATTGAGACAGTAGTCTCGACACAGCACCCCGGCGGAGCACCCGATCCGGACAAGGCCAATGACAGCGTGCAGGCCAATGTCATCAGCCGCATCTGCGCGGCGAAAGGGAAAGAGAAGCAATTTCCTACTGATAAGCCTTCGCTCTTGTGGATTGACTTGCGAAGCTTCGGCGTATGGCCGGAAGCCGTGGGACTGGAACAATGTACGCCTCTGATGTCGGGCCATCACGGTCTAACCTCGGGTGCGCTCTGGTACGCCTTCTACGGCTGGAAAGACGCGCCGATATTCGAGGAAGACTTCCCGCTGCACGAGCGTGTCGTGAAGATGGGTCACGATGGGCGTTTCCGGTTACAAGGAAAGAAGAAAAGCAAACTTTCCGGCGCGATCGTCGCTCTCCCCGATGGACTCGTCCTCTTTGAGAATCCGTGGCCAAACCACGCGCTGCCCGATCAAGCCCGACGCTATGCCGAACGGCTGCCGTGGTTTAATCTCGGCCATTCGGTCTGCAGCTGGTCGCCGGGAGATGCCGAGGTTCTCGCTGAGGCTGGCCATCGTCAGATCGAGGCGATGAAGAAGTGGCGCGACAAACTTGATCGCTCTTGATCCTTCATGATCGCAGAACTGAAACGACAATTTACCTGGGAGGCTCTGCAAAACTCTCGATTTTGCACTCTCTCACGGGCTAGGCGGCTGGGGATAGAAGACCGCTAGCCATTCGCGCACCGTCCCTGCAAAACCGAGCCGTGGCCCAAGTGCTTGCTGCCAGTCGCGAGGAAAGAACGCAACTAGGTTCTGACCGGCTTGTACCGCGAGACGACCCATTTCTGAGAGGACGGCTTCAAGGCTCGTCTTCTCCACGAACGGGCCGATCACGGCATCACCGTCCTTCTGCGGGCGCATCATCCATGAGGATTTCATTGTCGGATGTGCCGCAAGTTCAGAAAACAGCTTATAGGTTTCCTCGCGGCGGCGCATCGTATGGCCATATCGGTCATCGAGCGCCTTGCGGACGGCCACTGGCGAAAAGTCTGATCTGAGTGTCTTACTGTCTGCGAAACGCCATTTCTTGATTAGGTCGGAATTGCCGCGAAACAAGTCTACGAGAAAGACTGTTTCAAGAATATCGCGCATCAGAAGTGCGCTGTTCTGCACATAACCGGAGAGCGCCAGCTTCAGGCTCGCGCCGAAGGCGTTGAACATTCGCATGCCGAGAATTTGGATAACCTTCAAATCCTCATCGTCGGTTGGATATTGTCGCAAGAGATCGCCGAGGTTCATCGCCTGTTCGATCACGGCGAGGTGTAACCGAAGGTTCTGATCTTCACCAACAAGCTCAAGCGCCTTGGCGCGTAGTTGCTCTTCCTGACTATGGAGCGATTGAAGGTTCTCGGGCAAAGGCATGTGTAGTGACCTACAGTCGATTCTTGCCACTATCGGTAGCGAGGTCGCCTTTGCAAAGAAATGTCTGACCTGTCACCAAATCAACGATCTCGACTCCAGGAGCGCGGGTTGCGAGCGATGGTTTGCAAAGCGCAGAAAATGCATCGGAGTCTACTACGAACATGAATCTATAATCGGCGGCAGAAGCCGCGAGCCGCGTAAGATCCTTGATGATCGCGGTTCGTTGGGCTGCACCGAAACCCGGCTGATACGGTTTGGTTGTCTTGAGTTCGCCGATGATGGTCCGGCCATCTGTGGTTCTCACGTCAATATCAACGCCAGCCGCCCCCTGCGGCTTGGCAGCGGCGTCAAAATCCACAACGCCTCCGAATCGCTTCTGGAGATAATTCTTAATCAAGAGTGTCGCGATGAAGCCGAGATCGTTACTCAGGTTGCCGAGGGCAGATTTGATGCCCGTCAGGTATGAAAGCCAATCTCGCGCATCCATGCTGTTCGGTAGACGATTGCTGTCAAGATAACTTCGCAAGGTGTGATCCTTCTGACGGATAAGTTCGCAAAATCTCGACTCCGCTGCCGTCAAGGTCACGCTCGAATAATCAGTAGCCTTCGTCATTGGGCGTCGCCATTTATAGCTGCAAAGGTCATTAGCGGGGCGAAGTCGCCTTGGTCTGCGGCTTTCAGCGCCGCGATATATTCCGCGCGTCTTACGTTCATCTTTTGAAGATCGTGTCCACCGGCCCAGTCAATCGGCTCCGCTTTGTAAACGCGGGCCAGAATCGCATCGGCCATGATACGCGAATGCCGACCATTCCCGTTCGGGAAGGCATGTATTTGGACAAGGCGATGGTGAAACCGAACCGCGGCTTCCGAAGCAGGATATGTCTGATGCTCAGCCCAATACCGGGCGTTATCCATCAGCATCCTGAGCTCAACCGGAATGTGGACCGGATCGATTCCGATATTCTTGCCGGTCTTGCGGAACGACCCTGCCCAGTCCCACACGTCGCCGAACAGGCGCTTGTGAAGATTGATAGCGAAGTCGTCGGTCAGCACATCTCCTTTATGGCGAGAAAGCCAGCGTAGGCCGGATTCGATATTGGCCTGCTCAAGCTCGTCGAGCTCTTCACGCGTGGTGATGTGCTTGAATTTCAGCCCGCCCAGTTCGTTGGGGTCGAGTGGCGTTGCCCCGTCCGGGTACTCCGTGAGCCCGGTCATTTGTCGCTCCAGAAGTCAGGCGGCATTTCGCGGGCAAGCTCGTTTGCAATCCGGTCGACCTCGGCAACGATCTTCTCATTTGGCAGGTTCTGGCTCTCCAAGGCCATGTGGGTGCTTGCCGTCCTTACAAGCGCCAGAGCCTTTTTTCGCGCCTGGGCAGCAATTACATCCTCGATGCGTTTGTCGGGAACGACGGCGTAGACGAACCGGCAGCCCATCGCCTCGGCTGCGGCCTGCATGGACTTGAGGGTCGCTCCGCCGCTCAGCTCCGCATGCTCGGCCTGAGCCACGCGCGCCCGCGTAACGCCCATCCTTTTGGCGAGTTGGGGGCCTGACATGCCAAGGGCCTTGCGTACTGTACGCAGCCATCCTTCCGGCGGCGTTTGCAGGCCGGAACGGCTCGCGGCGCTATCGACAAGCCGCTGATATTGCTGTTGAACGATGTCTCGGACACTCATTGTCAACTCATACATATACATAGACGCCTCTCGCGTCAATATATATGTATACGAATGCCCGGCTTTCGTCAAGCTTTATATTGACAGTGGCGGCAGAAGTGTCAATATATAAGTATACATTGCTTCCAGCAGGGAGATCGACTGCGGCCTACCTCCCGCCCTCAATCCCGTACATCATTCCCCAACTGTGGATCGGCCACGAACCGTTCTCTCCCTCCTCGACGGTGAAGTGAAAATCCTTGAGGCGTTTTGCCTCCAGAAATCTCAGCATGTCAGAAAACTGCCCGCGTGTGACCTCAAGCGAAAGGTGCAGCGAGGGAAGATGTTCGGCTTTGAACAGACAGCCCGCATCGGGATGCTCGGTTTTCATCGGGGTTGGCGTCATGATCATCATTACGCCCGGCCAGGTGAAGCGTACCTCCGGCATGGTGAAGGCCGCGGACAGGATCATGTAGGTGAACTCAACCGACTGCCGCGGCGGTCCAGGTTGCACCACTTGTCCGAAATTAACCGTGCAGCTCCCAAGAATTTCGCCGCGCCAGTTGCCGGGCTTAATATCAGGCAGTTTCAGCTTTGGTGTTTTTCGTACGGTGCGCGCCACGGTGTTTTCCTTGAATCTGCTCATCGCATGATCGGATTGGCTGTTGGCGCTTCTCCGCCTTGTGCGCTACAAAAAAAGAAATCGCATACTCGCATATGCTCGTGATCGCTTTCTGATTTGGTTTGTACGCATGGAAAGAGCTTTCGGTGTCTGAGGGACGCGTTTGCACCAAATGCGGCGGCAGCCGTTTCAACGGCTGGAACCGCTGCATGGATTGCCGGAACGCTCGGGGCAAAGTCCGTAATCAACGCAAAGCCGCGAATGGAGGAAGCCACACGGCGAAAGAATGGAAAGCTCTCCTCGCAGCAACCCCGTGCTGCGTGGAATGCAAAAGACCTTGGGGAGAAATCCCAAAGCGGCCTGACCCTCGCTATAAAACCGTTTGGACGAAGGGCCATAAAGTCGCAGTTTTCCACGGCGGGACCGACGACATCGAGAATATCCAGCCCGAGTGCTACGAGTGCAACTTCGGCAAAAATGCGGGAGCGCTGAAGCGGCGCGAACCACCGTCAGTTGGGTCTGACGGCGCTGCTCAATGAGGCCGCGCGGACGAGCCCGCTTCAATCGTGGCCATCACCCATTCCGGGTCTTCGCAGCGCGCGGCTATGGCAAGCAACAGCGACCAGGCCGCAGGCACGGGCGCATCATCCGGCAGGTTAGGAAGGACCAGCGACATGCGCCCGTTCATGTCGAAGACGAGCGCAGCCTGATCGGGTTGCAACATTGTGCCCTTCTCGGGCGTGTCTGATCGTTTTCCTGGCATTATTCCTCCCGCTTGTAACGATAGCCCTTGGGGCCATCCTGCTTCTGGACATTGTTGCGGCCAAGACCCTTGGTCCTCTTTTTCCAGCCGTCCTTCGCGGGTGCGCTCAAACCCTCGGCTGGAACGGTCAGGTCAAGCTTGTTCACCTCAAGCTGCCTTCTGCGAGCCTGCCCCTTCTCTGTTCGCAGGCTCTCGGCGGCGAGTAGCTGCCGCCAAACCGAAGTTTCAAGCGACCGCTTTTCACGGGCTTCAAGACGGGCAAGCGCTTTGCGCCGCCGCTCGTGCATGAAATGCTCGCGTTGATGACGGCGCTCAAGCGCCTCGCACTCAATGCGATGACGTTCAGCGGGATTAATCTTCGCATTTCTGCGGAGCGGAGCGATGACTGAGCGCAGGCCAGGCACCCGGTCAAGCAGCGCGAAGATTGCACCCGCCACGCGAGCGAAAGGCTTGCCCGCTTCCGATTTATGGGCTGCGTGGAGCGCCATGCGCTCACTGCTCTGAATGATATTCATTTCCTGCTTGCGCAGGTCGAGCTTCTTCCGGCGCTCGGCCTGACGGATGTCGAGTTTCCCCGAGAGCTCGGCCATGCGTGGCGCAACACGCGCGTCGACAAGGGTCTCGATATCCGAGCTTTCCCGCCGCACGGCCAAAACAGCTTCGTCCACGGAGGGGATCGCCTCGGACGCAAGCGGTGCGAGCTTGTCTTCCAGCTCGCGTGTGCGCACGCCATCGATCTGGCGGGCAAGGCTGTGCACCTTGCCGAAACGGTCGACCACGACAAATCCGCGCTTGTCGCCACGGGCAAGGACATAGCCTTTCTCCTTCAGCGCCGCCCGGAACGCCGTCGCACTATCCGAGCGGCGGAAGGCATCCGTGATCTCCGCGCGGCGCTCGCGTGGGGCAATCCCCGTTGCTTCGGCCTGCGCCTTCTCCTGAAGGGTCATGTCGTTCTTGCGCTGGCGGTCCTGGCCCGCATCTCGCGCAAGCCCTTCAGGAAGCGGAAGGCCGAACTCATGGGCGAGCTCGCGCGCGAGGGTACGGAGCTTCTGACGGTCGTGGGAGAGCTGCACCGCACGCATCCTCGCGGTGTCTATTCTCGACCAGACGACATGGCAGTGCTCGCGCCCATGCTTGACATGGAACACCACAGCACGAGCCTGGCCGCTGAGCCCGAGGCCCTGCTCGATGCGGTCAATGGCGGCCCGGTACTGGTCGCGGGTGAGCGGCGCGGACGGATTGATCGAGAGGCTATATAGAGGCTCCTTGCACCGCGTCCCAGCTGCAATGGCCTCATACTCGCCGAACGCGCCGTGCAAGTCCTGGGCGACCGTACCTCTGATCTCGGCCACCTCGACAAGCTCGTTGTCGAACTCGTTCTGAAGGTGGCTCGCGAGATCAGCGCCGCCCGCGCGCTGGTTGCCTTTCAGGATCATGGCTCGCGCCCCATGGCCAGAAAGCAGACCGTGCGCATCTCGGCGAGATCGCGGAACGCAGCGGCAACGTGGGGCTCGTTCGGATCGATACGGCCCGACGTGGCTGCCGCACGCAGCGTATCCGCGATACGGCCAAGCTCGCCGAGAATGCGGGCAGCCGCCTGATGGTTCACCGTTGGGCGGCGGGACTGTCGTGGGACAGGCAGGTTCAATGTCGCCGAGCGGATGACGGAGGCAACGCTCGTGCCACTGCGATCGGCCATGAGCCGTATCGCCTCGGCCTCCGCGACGTTGAAACGTGCAGAGAGCGTCAGCTGACGCTGTCTCGTATCGGAACCACTCCGCGACATGCCCGCCCTAACCGCGCATCCAATGACGCGCTTCATTGGTCGTGTTGCAGCGGCGAAACGCTGCTTCGGCAGTTACCGGCTCGATGCCTGGGAGCTGCCGATCATGCGGGGGATGCAACGGGGGCTGGCTTCAAGAAGCCCCCTTGCCAAGATTGCGCGGACTCTCCGCGCACATCTTGTCATCCGCACTAACGACTCTTTTTCTGATTGTAGGTGGGAAGATTTACAAACATGTAAAGGTTGTATCGGCTGAAGCGGACGCAACCAGATCGAAGAAGTAATTGAAAATAGCACTGTTTTGTTCGCTGGTCAAACTCTGGTCACTTAACGCGCGAGCAGTTTTGCTTCCTCTTCAACGATGTAGTCGCAAAGATTTTCGTCGGCTCTGCATTCAGCAGCAATCACAGTCGGCCATCTGCCGGACCTGTCAGGACCGATAAGGGCTCCTGCGTCGATGAAAAATTTTGTCAGCGCGAGGTTGTTTGTGCCTACGGCGATATGCAGGGGGCTTAGTCCTGTCTGCTCATGCACGCAATCAACGTCCGCGCCGTCATCAATAGCGCGTGCTACGCCCGATAGATCGCCGATGTAAGCCGCTTGCAGAAGGTCTGCATTGAGCCGCGCCGTTCCTGCGCTGTCTCCGGTGCGTGCGCTAGGTGCAGCCTTTGCGTTCACGACGGTCCCTCCTCATCAATCCGCTTGAACGAGAAATCGACCGGGTCGCTGTATGGCCGGGCGACATCCAGCTCGTGAAGGAAGGCGGCTTCCATTCCGTAACCCATCAGCGCTCCTCCCTCGAACTCACGCAGCCAATAGGCTCGCGGCAGCCGGGTGAGGAGATTTTTCGCGACGACAAATACGAGCGGGTCAAAAAAGAGAAGCGCGCCCTCAAGGCTGTACCGCGCTCCGCTCGCCGGGACCGGGTCGACCATGCCGGGATTGAACACCTCTTCGCGGAAGGAAAATCGCGCGTGCTCGTCCCCTTCAACGATGCATGTCGAGTAGCCGAGCGTGAACTCAGTTTCATTACTTTCGAGCACCCGGACCTTTCGTTCGCGGTGCTTCGCCGAAACTTTATAACGTCCGGCGAACCGGACCGGCGCGCTCCGTGGCTTTCCTTTCTCGCCCGCCGCCAGAAGACCAAAGTAGCCCGCGAGCTCGCGCGCGAAGTCTTTTGACTCCCCGGTTGTCGCGAGGGTCTGAGCGAACTGGAAACAGGGTTGCAGGAAGGCATCGTTCGTCCGCCCGCAATCGGCAAGGAAGCGTTGTAGCGTCTTCAGGGGTAAAAGTTCGGGCGACCTGTCGGTCGCTTCCGCAATGCGCAGCTGAAGCGTGGGCACGCCAATCCGGTTTTCCTGCATGTAGTTTCGCAGCGCCGCGCGAAGCCGCTCCCGCTCCGCCAGATTGAACTGGGTCTTTCGGGGCGCGCGCTTCTTTGTTGCTGCCTGCGCATCACTCATAATCTGACCAATCCTTGGCCATGACCTTCAGGCCTTGCCGCCTTCACTATGCGACCATGGATACGAGCACTCTTGCATATATTGCCGCTGGTGTCGCGGGGGTTGCCATCTGGGGATGGCGAAGCCAGGAGCGTCCTACGACGTTCGGCTCCGCCGATTGGCTCGCCCCTTGGGTCGCGAGCCGCAAGGGTATGTTCCGCAAAGGCGGCCTCATGCTGGGCGACTGGACAGGTCAGCTACCTGTCTACTATCGCGGCTCCGGCCACGTACTGACCGTCGCCCCCACGGGCTCAGGCAAGGGCACGTCCGCCATCATTCCCAACCTTCTTCAGCACCCTTGGATATTCCTGATCGACCCTGGCGGGGAGAACACCGCCATCGCCGCCCGCGCTTGGCGCGAAAAAGGCTACGGCTTCCATTGCCTCAATCCCTGGGCGATGCACACCGCTGCCCCATGGTCCCTGCCTTCGCACAGCATCAATCCGCTCGGAATCCTCGACCCCGAGAGTGAGACGTTTTCAAGCGATGCTGAACTTATCGCCGACATGATCGTAACCCGGACGGGAAACGAAAACGGCTCCTCGGCCTACTTCAAGGAGGAAGCGCGAAGCGGAATCCGCGCCTTCCTTATGCACATCATGACAAGCGAGCCTGCCGAACGGCAGACCCTGCTCACTTTGCGCAAATACATCTCGGCAGGCCCCGCCGAATGGGAGGGTCTGCTTACCGCCATGAAAGGCAACACAGCTGCTGGCGGCATCATAGAGCGCGAGGCAACGCAGCTCGAAAGGCGCGAGGCACAGGCGACGGAGGAGTTTTCGGCAATCCTTTCGACGATGAAACAGGACACGAATTTCATCGAAGACCCTGTGATGCAGCGCGCGCTCGCAACCTCAACAGCGCAGCTTTCAGAACTCAAGGGTACGGGTAGCAAAGGCCGGTTGCCCGGCTGCGTTGTCTCGGTCGTCATCCCCCTCGAATATCTTGAAACCCACGCGGCCTATGCGCGGCTGATTGTCGGCTGCGCTTTGTGGACGATGCAAAAGGAGCCCCTTTCTCGCGGGCGCGTCCTTTTCGTCATGGACGAATTCCCTGCGCTGAAGCGCATGGACCGCATTGCGGGCGGACTTGCAACGCTGCGCAAGTACCGCGTCTGGCTATGGCCCGTCATTCAGAACCTTGGGCAACTCAAGCAGCTTTACGGTCAGAACTGGCAGACATTCATATCGAACGCGGGCCTCAAGCAGTTCATCGGCGCGAGCGATCTTGAGACGGCGCAATATATTTCGGAGCTGTGCGGCGACGGCACGATTGAAGTGACGACGCAAACGCCCGGAGGCGCTTCAACATCACACGCGCAGCGCCGCCTCGCGACCATCGAAGAGGTCATGCACATTGAAAGCAAGTCGCAAATCGTCTTCGTCGACAATCTTAAACCCATCCTCCTGCGCAAGACGGAATACTGGCAGCGGCCCGGCCTCCGGGGGCATTTCAACCAGAACCCTTATCAGGCGAGCACGCCCACGCTCGATACCCGCATTCCCTACTGGACGGTTCAGGGTCTCGGCCTGCGCCTGTGCGCATGGCTCGCAGGGCCATCGCCCCTCGTCATGGCGCTCCTGTGCTTCTGGCTCGTCAACGCAATCGGACTCGGCATCTCGCTGGATGCCGTCACCGGCAGATCGAAGCGGCAGGCCGTGTGCACCTACCTCACGACCCACGGCGCGCTCGATTACGCGGCACGAGACATATCACGCGGGCAAGGCTGCTCCTGGCTCGCTTTCAATCTTGGATATGGGGAATAGGAGCGCCGACATGGCTGGCATCAAACTCAAAGCTGAGACCGGCAACGACCAGGGCGGATTCTGGACGATCTTCATCGGCGTTTTCATGAGCATGGGCTTCTCGGGCCAGCTGCTGGCCTGGCTCGATTACAGGATTCCTGCGTCCGACAACATGGCTGTCCGCGTGGCCATATTCGGGCTCTTCGCCGGGCTTTCTTACGCGGCGTTCGCCGCGGTCGTCCTTGTGTCGGCGCGCCTTCTCACGCTCGCCTTCTCAGCAATCGAGTGGCTCGTGCGGCTTGCGCTTTCCGGGCTTGAAAGGCTCCTGACCGCCGCCGTAGACCGCGGGCAGACGGCGCTCAGGTCCGCTCTCGCGCTTCCCCTTCTGCCTGTGCGCATTGCAGCCGCATGGCTTCATGCGCGCTTTCTCGCGCCTTTGCTTGAACGAAGGCGGCAACGCATTGAACTGCGCCGTCTCTACGAAGAGGTGCGCAGCGACTATGCGAGCTTCGAGGAGTTCCTTCGCGCGTTCGATGGCGGGGACAAAGAAGACGCCCCCGATGACGAGGCCGTGCGCGAGGAAGAGGAACTCAAACCCGAGCCAGCCGACAAGTTTGAGCTTGCTTGCCGGACCCTCCGTCTCAGCCCTGATGCCCTCACGCAATCGCAGCTCAAGGCGCGCTTTCATGAGCTCATGAAAGCGGTGCATCCCGATGTCATCGGACCCAACGTGTTTGCTTCTCAGATCAATGAAGCGCGCGAGATCATCAAAGCGCGCAAAGGATGGAAATGATGAAAAACTGGCTGACCTTGAAGCCTGCCGCGGTGCCCGCGAAAAAGGCTTCCTCCGAGCTCACGACAAAGGCCGAATTCGACCGCAAGATTGCGGAGTTTCGAAGAGCCTCGGGCAAGCTCGAATCCTGCCGTATAGACTTTGTGTGCGCAAAGACGGCTGAACCTTTCAGCGTCCTGTTCGAACGGGCGAGCGCTGCCGAGAGATTTGCGGTCGCAAAGATTGAGAAAATCGGCAGGATGCACGCCGCGCCTGCATCTTCCACTCTTCCCGCGCTGCGCGGTTTCGATGTGAATGAATTTTCATTCGCATCCTTTCGCTGCCCTTGTTGCGGTAACGGCAGCTTTGTCCATTGCGCATGCGGCCAGAATTCCTGTCAGGCAAAGGTCTGGCGCGCCGATAATGGCCGCGCCTATCACAGATGTGAACCCGGTTGCGGCTCGGTAGGAGAGATCGGCACGCTGCGCAGCGTGCAGGCGAGCGCGGGCGGCGGCGGGCACGCGAAGCCTCACGCGGATTCACGAAGGCCAGCCCTGCCCAAGGCGGGCAGTGGCGGCCTTCTGACACATCGAAAATGCTGAAGCGGTAGGCGAAATTCCTACCGCCCGCACCCTGCAACCGCGTACAATAAAGATATGGCCCCACGATATAGAAAGAGCAGCGGCACGCCTTCTTCAACGAAGGACGAGAGCGGTGCCCTGAAGATCAGGATACGGGGCAAGGACAATGCGCCCATCGGCATGGACGAACTCCGCGAGGGCCTTCTCGATGCCGCGCGCAAGATGCTGGAATACAAAGACGGCTATCGGGCGAAGTTCGCGACCATCTACCTCACCGTAGTCGATGAAAAAGGTCAGCCCGTCCGCATCAATAATGCGAACGAGCTGACGATCTACCCTTATCGCAGCGCCGCCGACGAGCACGGCGTTTGAAGCTCCTCTTCGGAATAGTGCGAGCTGGACCTCTTCGGGGTCGCGAACGCCGTAAACGAGACGTGCCATCGCGATGGTCGTCTCGCCCGCGAAGGTCGGTTTCATCTGATAGCTGTTGTGGGTTTCCCAGCTTATCCAAATTTTTAGGCCTGCGCCCTTGTAGGTAAGCGACAGGCAATCCGGCCCGCCGCTGCCGCCAAAGATGCCGAGCTCGTAGGACAGAGCTTCGGCGAGCTCCACGTCAGATAGCCCAGTCTTCGCCCGCTCGCGCCAGCGCTCGCTCGCGCCCTGCATACTGGAAGTCGCGCGCCGGAACCCGGCGATACGGTCGGCCTGGGTAAGAGGCCGGGGTGCAGGAAGTGCCGTCATAGCGCGCCTCCCGGCACCGGGGTGGCCGCGTAGCGGTCCAGCTCCACGGCAATCCAGACCGGATTCTCCGGCGCGGTCTTCGCCTGTGCGATAGCGCTTTCGCTGTCGTCGGCCTCGACGGCCATTTCGTAGTGACGAAGCTCTGTGAAAGTCACGATGTATCTGGTCATTGCAATTTCCTCCGCGAAGGGAAGAGAGGCGCTTACGCGCCCCTCTCCTCGGTTGCATCCGCGGGAGTGCGGAGGACAATGCGTCCGCCCGAGACGGGAACCAGGTCGAGCTGTAAGGTGAAGCCCTTGCCGTCGTCGTGATCCCAGGCTGCGCCGATGCGGGTCCAGAAGGATTTGCTGTCGGACTTTTCCGCGACGTGCCACGCGATGAACGCGGGAGTTTTGGTTTCGCGGGCCTTGTTGCCTGCCTTGTGATTGTAGCTGCGTGCCATGATTTGCTCCTTTGCTAAATGGTTCGACACGCCCAACCGAAGACAGGGCGGCAAAGGGAGCGGTTCACAGTCTTCTGAACGGGAGGGGCATCTCCCGCCTGCACACGCGCAGCACGGAAGGTGGGGACACGCGGTTAGAACCCGAAGGGCTTGGAATTGAACCGGGAACGCGGCCTGTCAGGTCACGGCGTAACAGTCGAGCCTGCGTAGCGGGAAAGGAGCAATGGCACCTCCGCGCTCACGGCAGTTAGAAAAGAAGCGCTGCAAACGTTCTAAACCCTCCCGCTACAGCGTGACTTAGGAAGAGAAACCCTGCCTTCAGCGCGATGCTTAAGCCGCCAGAAGCGTTCCGGCGATGACAAGAGCTTCTTCATCCGTAAGACCCGTAACCCCCTGTATCGTGGCAATGTGCTGCGCCGAGCCGAACGTGGCACTTCCTGCCGTGTCGACATAAAGCTCAGAATTGCTCCCGTTCGTCGTGATCTGGACGAAGTCGGTGATTGCCTGGCTCAGCGGGTCATAGTGCCCATCAAGCACGTCGGATATATCGATCTTGTCGGCTTTTGTGCCTGTCTTCGTGAAGTTGGAGATCGTATCGACCGCGTCAAAGGCAGTCGCGGCATCAAACGCAAATGTATCGATGCCCTGCACGTAGCCTTGCAAGGTGTCGGCTCCAGCGCCACCATTCATATAGGTTAAGCCGTAGAGGCCTGATAGTGTGTCTGCGCCATTTCCGCCATACATTTCAACTGCGGTTGTTGCTGAATATCCGCTCGTCGCGATATTCATCAGAATATCGTCGCCATCGCCACCATAGAGAACGGCGTGGTCGGCACCTTTTAGAGTGTCCGCGCCCGCTTCGCCATAGACGGTATCGTTACCGTCGTTGCTGGATGTTGTAATCGTATCTGCGCCATCGCCGCCGTAAATGATGTCGGCCCCAGCATTGCCATAGATGGTGTCATTGCCGTCACCTCCATAGATGAGGTCGTCGCCATTTCCCCCATTTATACCGTCGTTTCCGCCCAATCCATAGATTGTATCGTTGCTGCTGGCATCGCCAATATCACGGCCACTGATAGAATCATTGCCGGAGGTACCGTACAACGAAAGCTCCATTGAATTCAGATTCCATATCGTTCCATCGGCAAAAGCGACATGCTCGATGATGTTCGCCGCATTATAGGATTGGTTCTGGGCAACGATCGAATTTCCGTCGATGTCGGTGAGAATGAATCCACGAAAGCTATTCAAATCAAGAGTATCAAAGTTCCATGCAATTGTTATGTCGTCGGGAGAATAGCTGTCGCGAACTCGAATCGTGTCATCACCCGCTGAGTCGCTTATCTTGTCATGACCGGCAGAGAATATGTAAGTATCGTTTCCTGCGCCGCCTGATAAATTGTCATCTCCCTCGCGTCCGTCGAAAATGTCGTTCGAGCCTGCGTTTGCGCTAGGTGGGCTCAGGCTGTCATTTCCAGATGTTCCGGCAGTTATGATCGACAGAGTCGTCAACGAGATCGTACTACTATCTTGTAAGAAGTGCATGAACTCGACAGGAGCCGAACCGAAATGAAGCTGGACATCAATCTCGCCGAGACCCTTGATAGAAATACCGAGATCACTCGTTAAAGAACCGCCAGAGTTGCGCACTCGGTAAAACGTAACGTCATCAAGTGTGAAGCCCATGGGGACGACAATAGTGTCCGAGCCATTGTTCTCCTGGATAATATCAAAGCCAGCGCTTGCGATATAAGTATCGCTTCCGCTGCCGCCGCGCAGGGTATCATTGCCGTTCCCTCCGTCGAACGTATGAGAACCGCTCTGATAGTTATAGATATAGTCGTTACCGTCTCCGCCATAGACAGTCCAGTCGCCTGTCGCTGAGCTTGTGAAACTATCATTTCCTGCCGACAAATAGACCGTGGGATTTGCGATAGTCGTTAGATCAAGCGTGGATAGGTCGGCAAAGATAACGCTCTCAATCTTTCCAGCTCCAAGACCGGAGCTCGAAAAAGCATTCGAGATTTGTATTGAGCCTGCGCCATCGATCTCAATAAGAAGGTCATGAAAGTTGTTGGAGGTGTTCGGAGTTTGTATGCGTGAGAAGTGGAGATCACCGAGCGCTATGCCTGAAGGAAGAACGATTTGGTCGGTACCCCCAGTGTCCGCAATAACATCGTGTCCTCCACCGTAAATGAATGTGTCGGCTCCATTTTGAGAATATATGGTGTTGCCGTCTGGTCCGGAGTAATAGGTGTCGTTCCCATACTCTCCATACATGATGTTGTTGCCGTCACCTCCGTAGATCAGATCATTTCCTTGTCCACCACGCAAAACATCGTTTCCCGTGCCGCCGTATATGATGTCGTCGCCATCATCGCCGTAGAGGGAGTCGTCGCCAGCGTCGCCATAAAGGGTGTCAGTGCCTTGATTGCCATGGATGGTGTCGTTGCCAGCGTTGCCATGGACGTTATCGTTTCCCATCATGGCGTAGATCGTATCGTGTGTCGCCCCCACGGAGACGGTGTCATCGCCGTCAGTAAGATTGGTTGATGTCGTTCCCACCGTATTGTTGTAGCTGTTTGTCACGTCAGTCCAGTCGATAAGCGCGTTCGATGCTATAACAGCATCGTCGAGCCAAGACGTTTCATCGACGGTGAGATTGTCTAGGCCCTTAACGTCATCAATCAGGTTCGCGATGGACACCCAGAAAGCTGTGTTGTCCGGGTCCGATACGGGCGCGATGGCGGTTAGACCTGCTATCGCGTCCTCAGAAAGTGCCTTGTCGCCTGAATAGGAGTCGCTAGTGGCATCATACGCAACGGGAACATCGAACAGAGCAGATGCCCCCGATTGAACCGCAAGTGCGGTCGCGAGGCGGTCGCGCAATACCTCATATGCATACTCAAGATCAGAAGCTGCCTCCGGGCGCGGGTCGGACAAGCCGCTAATCGCCTGCACAAACTCGGTTCCCATGATTCGTTCTAGGAAGCCGAGATGGCGCGCATCTACGTAGTGACCTCTGCTCGTTGGGCTCACACCATCGACGTCCGCCCACGCGAATAATATATCGTCAACATCTGCGTTAATATTGGCGAGGTCGGCAAGGGTGAATTCGCTCACGAAGTCTGCGACCAAATCCTTCAGATCAGAATCCTGGCTCATTGCAATCGTCAGGTCGGGCAGCGTGCCGTAGCCGCGTAGCGTCGGCAGGAACAGGGTTTCGGCATCGAGCGTATAGTCGCCCGCGTAATAGGAATTCGTATTGTCGTGGACGAACCAAGCGTCCGCGATCGTCGCCGTCGCGCCGCCCGTGAAAGTCACCTTGCTCGTGTGGCTGATCGGATTGCCCGAGATCGTGGACGTTGACGAGGCAACGCCCGCAAGGTCGATATTCGCGATACCGAGCGAGGCGAGTGAATGAAGCTCTCCGCTCTGGGTGACGGCATCCCCGTTGTCGTCGGTCCAGACGACAAGCGTGCTCCAAGCGGCATCGTTGTTGTCGATGCGCAAATCATGGTTGGAATCAAGCGCAGCGAGCTTCGCGAAGCCGTCGACGGTCGGCGAGCCGAAGAGCTCCGCCGACGAGTCGATCAGGCCATTGCTATTGAGGTCGCGTGCGAGCAGTCCAGTGTCACCGCTCACCCAAGCGGTTTGAACGGCAAAGCCGTTGTCGTTCAGATCGAAGAAGGTTTCGGTACTCGAAGCGCTCCAAGTCGAGAGCGTCACACCGGTGTGACCGGTAGATAGATCAATCACGAGCGGGCTGGCGGCGGAAATTGCCGAAGCGAAGGCGGGCTGGATTTCTCCAGCAACAAGAGATGGAAGGGCCGCGGGGGCATAAATCGGAATGTTATCAGGATCGATTACAGGCACGGAAGTAGGTGAACCGACAGGCGGTTCAACTACGATCATGTTGATCTTCGGAACTCCGCTGCCGTCAAACTGGTCTCGCACCTGAATGATGGGAAGATCTCTCCCGGCCAGGTAAATTAGCAGCTCGCCGTGAGGCGTGCGGATAATGCTTATGTCGCCGGGATCGACATTCTGCAAGGTGATCTTGTCTACCGTACCTGTGTCAGAATCTTCGAAGATGTCTATGGACTGACCTGGACCGAGAGCCGCTGGGTCAAGCGTGTAGTTGTCCGCCCCTCCTTGGTCGAAGTAGGCCATTAAGTCAGGATTAAGTGCTGTCGTTCCGTCACCGTCGGACAAAAATTGAGCCTCTGCACCGATGAACCTCCATGCCTCGACTCGTTCTCCTGTGCCCAAGTCCCCACCAATCTTCGGCAGATTGGACATTACGTCGATGCCGACTGAGTCTCCGATTGTCCTTGTGAGCGTATTGCAATTATCTAGTAAGCCGCTGTAGTTTTGCTCATTCAAAATGTAAGCAGGTGTATCTGCTGGGATTGAGACCTTTCCATCGCCAGACCACGGGTCCACATTCTCGGTGCCAAAGCTTTTGGCAACGTCAACCATTTGTTCCCATATCGCCTGCACAGCCAATGGTGTGTCGCTAACGACCGTTGTGTAATAGCGATCGGAAAACACATCATCGTCCGGGTCGGTTATCTCCCTATCAACGCCGAGTGCATCGCGGGATTGAGCAATCGGTCTGTCAATCTCGATTAGGTACGGACCGCTTAAAGCTCCATCCATTCTTGTGGTGCCACCACGGATAATCCTTTCATCACCGCTATTCGGATTCCCATCGGGATCGTACACGAAATATGAATGGTCATATGGACCAGAAAGTTCTTTTCGAGCGATATAGATTTTTGCGTCAGTCATTTAACTTCCTAAAGAATAAGATTGAACAATTTCAAATGCACCAATGAAACGCGTAACAGGCCGCGTACATGCCGAACACATAGAGGATTGGAATCAGCACAAGAAGAAGACTGGAGAAGAGTAGAATGTTTCCGAGCACGGCTTCACGGGTTGCGCGCATTGATGCGAGCAGCACGTAACTTGGAAGTACTATCGGCCCGTAATAAGCAGCTATATGGCCCGCGAAGGACATGCCGCTTAATAAGTTTCCGTATCTGCGTTCGAGGGGAATTGCGATTAGCTGCATTACAAAAGGAAGCACAAATGCTCCCATCCAAATCAATCGCGGCGATCTCCAATCGTATGTTTTTGCGGTCATTATGATCTCCAAATATAACTTGTGTTAAATAGTTTCAGTGCGCTACGGGCAGGAATTGAAAAAGAAACATCCCACGTAGATGCTCATGAGCATAACTAACGGGATTATGCCAACAAGAAGCGCCGTGAATATCAGGAAGCGCTTTGCGCGCATCACTTCTGTGTCTGACGCGGCCCATAAAAGGGCATAGCTCGGGCTAACTACCACCCCGTAGTAAATCAACACGCTGATAGAGCGGGGTGAGATTTGGAGTATTGTTTTTCCTATCCCAATCGGCAGGCCGATTACAATTTGTATTAGGAAGGGCAGCAGTATGGCTAAGGGCCATAAGACAGAAGGCGATTTAAGGATAAGTTGTTTCATGCAAACTAGAGTTGAAGCTCCTTTCGAGCAGTAAGATTTTCAGTCACGTTCATATCGTTTCGTTCCTACAATTGATGACATTCATTTACGACCAAGCATGCCGCGAAAAAGTATTCGACCCAAAGCGCAGGGAAGTAGGCAGCGGCGACCACGGCGCATAGCGCAAGCCGCCACCCATGGAGCCTGAGAGCTGCTCTTCTGCTGATTAGAAGGAGTCCGCTGGGAGCCAAGCAGACCGCTGCAAGTAAGATGAAATACGAGTATGGCGACAGCAGTCCCAAGGTGCGCGAGACAACATGCATGTGGAGCGGTATCTGGAGAGCGGCCATCATCAAAGGCGGCGCAACGAATGCGACTGACCATACCGCTATAGAATTCAAACGAACCAAGAAGCGCCAAAATGTTTAGAGTTGAATCGACGGAATAGAATTAGTGGCATCATACAATATTGGCCGAGTTTCGTACACGGCCCAATTGTGCAGTGAATTGACGTACGTCTCAAAGGTATATGAAAAACATTCACCGACACTGAGAGGAATCTCGCGCTGTTAGTTCGCAAAGCGTCACTACTCGGCCAGCAAGTGCAGTAATTTCATGTAACTGCCCGATCTCCCGCGCTCTCGCGTAGAGCGCCAGCCATTCCTTAAATTTCGGGCCCTTCAGTTGAATGTCGCTGTGATTGTCATCTGCGCCTTCAAGAATGGCGGCAAGGCTTATGCCGAGGATTGATGAAAACTCCCACGCCCGAGAGATCGACATGCGGTTCTTCGCATTCTCGTACTTCTGAACCTGCTGAAACGAGATGCCGACCGCCTCTGCAAGGCGCTGCTGGCTGTAACCAGCAAGGGTGCGTGCGATGTGCAGATTGCGCCCTGCGATCACATCGACAGGGTGTGGGCCTTCACTTGACCTTGCTCTGCTCTTCCGTTCCGACATGCACTCCCGCGCGCTCCGGCTTTCGCCGGGCTTGTTGGTCCTTGGTTATTGGGAATGCCACCTCGCTGGTGGCCGGGAGTTTCAAAACCGTGCTAGACGATCGCAGCACTCTTTAGGCCGGAGCCCTGAACATGCAGTGCCGCCCCCCGGCCATATGCCAAGGGACGTAAATCACGGTCACGTCCGACCGCTAGCACGGGGTTTGAAAGTCCCCGATGCGGAATCTGTCCGCATGAGTTGATTAGAAGATGCGCCCGGCTGTTCTTCCAGCCCGAAAAGCACTTTCTCGGATTCTGTCCGCCGAATTGTTTTGTTTCCGTAATAGGTGGAGCGCGGCCAACGGGAGCGCCATCTGCACAAAACAAATCCGGCGGTCGCGTGCGACCGCCGGATTTTTCTGCCAGCGGCTCGCGTCTAGGCCGCCTGCGCCTCGCCCTCAGCTTTCGCCTGAAACCCATTCAGGAAATCTGCCGCGCGCTGCGCATGCGATGCGGCGGTAAAGATCGCGCGTCGATCTTCTTTCAAAACCTTCAGCCAGTTTCCGATATAGGCGGCATGATCGGCCCGGACTTCGGGAGTGAGATCAAGATCGGCTGACACAAACGCTGCTCCAAGCTCCGCGACAAGTTCTTCCATCGCATAGCCTTCATCGCCGAAACGCTTCCTTCCGAAATCGCGGTCAAGCCGGGAAGGATGACGGGTCCAGTGCGTCATTTCATGCGCGAGTGTCGCATAATAGCTCTCCGCATCGCGGAATGTTTCGAAGGGAGGCATGCGCACTTCATCGCTTGTGACGCTGTAGCAGGCGACGTTTCCGCCGTGGCGGATTTGTGCACGGGTGGCTGCGAAGAATTCATCGGCTTTCGCGATACGCTCAACGGGGTCAAGCCGCTCTTGCGCGGGCGCATGATACTGCGCGGGCAATCCGTCGATCTGCTCGACGTTGAACACGGTATAGCCCTTCATGAACGGAATATCCCGCTCGCTCTCCTCGCCCTTATCGTCCATCTCGGTGCGGGTGATGCTGGAAGCAAACACCACAAGGCTGCCCTTCTCGCCCTTCCTGACATGTGCGCCGAGTTCCTGCGCCTGCTTGAAGGTCATCCAGATAGGTGCCGAAAATCCCTTCCCCACGGCTTCCGCCCACAGCATGATGACGTTGATACCCTGATAGGGAATGAGATTGCCGCGCAATGGCCGCGTTATCCTGCCTGCCGCATGCTCCGCGTTCCAGGGTTTGCGCCAAGGCAGAACGCCCTTCTCAAGCTCCGCCACTATCTGATCTGTCACGCGCTGATAGACATCGCTTTTCACTTCTTCCTCCTCATTCAAAAAGACGGGTGCGCCATGCAACCGGTTGGCACTCGCCGAGAGCGGGAGGGTCTGGGTGGGTATGGGTTCGTGACTGGCCGGGCTGCCGGACGGCGCATGCGCGCAGCGGGAGCGCTTCTCAAAGCGCCATGCAGCAGGACGCGGCCCTGCCAGCTCTAAGAAGACATGCCGAAGGGAGGGAGGGCGGCGCCCTCACTGAAGCCCTTCACTTCATGAAAGCAGCTGAAAGCTTCCTTAAATCTTTGCGCGAGGGATCGTCACCGCATGGCCGAAACTGCGCAGCGGGTTCGGTAAGCCGGGCTGTAGTCGCAAGACGAAAGCGGGCGAATAGAGCCCGGCGACGCTGAAGCGAAGCGCAGGGGGCGCGCGCCCGCTCACTGTCCAGCTTCTGACCAGGAATTGGGAGCCTGCCACGCGTAATGCTCCTCTCAGGAGAAGGAGCACCCCCATGGAAATCAACACAGACATTCACATGGCGGCCATACGGCGCTTCGGCGCTTTGGTCGGCGACATCAACGATTTGACGGAGACAGAACGGCTTCAGGCAGTCTCGGACCGTCGTGAGCATGCCCGGTATACATCAGAACACACCTGCGGATGGGACAGGGCCACGCTGCTGTTGCGGTTCATGCACGAGGTCTGCCACGTTCCTCTGTATCAGGCGCGCGAATGCACGGTGGTTCTTATCCGCCAGAGCGAGTCCTTCCGCATATCAGACTGCGTTCCCGCAGAAATCACGGCTCGCATCGTTAATGTGACCGCCGACGTTCTTGCAGCGGATGCAACAATCCAGATGTATATCGCGGCAGCGGAAGAAACCGAATTCGAGTCATTCTGGCAGGAGGTTTTGCGGGCGCTCTGGTACGCTCAGCCCGTCGAGCACGATGACGGCGGAGAGAATCCAACGTTGCACTGACGGCTCACGCCGTCAGTTTCTCAGAGATAGGTTCTTTTCAGGTCGCGCAGATTTCCAAGCGCGACCTTCAGAACTCCTGCGGGCGGAATATCATCGTCGTGCTTTGCCGGGTTCACCGCGCCGCCAATCGTACGAAGCTTTCCGGGATGGGACGGGTCGGCCACAAGTAGCGTTTCGACGAGTGGGACGAGATAACCCAAGTTCTTCTGGCTATAGTCGCCGAGCGAAGCGGTCACTTTTCCTTTAGCGCGCTCGCTTTTCACCAGCATCTCTTTACAAAAGCGCTCAGCAGCGTCGCGGATTACACCTCCCCCCTGTTTATGCAGGGAAGGATGACCACCTCTCAAATATTTATCTGCCTGCACGAACTTGGTTTCTAGGTCATCTGCGGTGTTTGTCACCGTTGACCCTTCTCCCGGATTTTGCAGGTCGATCTGAAAGAGGCCGATAGCCTGATGCAGATACCGCTCGCCCAAGTCCTTCCAAGTCTTCTGATCTTGCGTTAGCACGATCACCTGCATTCCAAGCGCGGCGAGCTCCTCGATCACCATGGCGTTGAAGAACGCGCGGTAATCCTCGTCGCTTGACAGGATGGGGTCATCCAGCACGACGAACCCCGCCTTCTCGTTTACCGCCCTTGCAAGGAAAAGCGATAGCCCAAGGCAGTGTAGCTGCGACATGCTGAATACCGCGACGACATCGCGGAATTGCGGGCTGCTCCGGTCAGGGGCGGTCGAAAGCCCCGCCTTAAAATCGATGGTGCGGCGGGCACCAGGCCGCTGCTTCACGCCTTCGAAGAAGCTGTGCTCTTCCGGCCTTAGAATATCCCACCATTTCTGAATGCCGTCGCTGAGATCGCCGAATTTCTCATCAAGAACGGTTTCGTTCCCCTTGTCGATCTGCTTAAGCGCCTGCGCGAGCTCCTTCCCGGCCTCGGCATATGCCGTCCGCTCGATCACGGCTGATCGCAACGCTGCCTGCTCTCCGGCAAGGTCGATAAGCTCCTGCCATCCCGCCGTATCGCTCTGCGTATCGACGACGGCTTGCAGTCCCGCACGCACCTTCTCTTCCGCCGAGCCATATGCTGCGAGCGCCGCCGCGAATCCGGTATGGGCTTCCGCCACCGCACCGAAGCCCTCTTCAATCTTCGCGCACTCGTCAAACCCGTCCATGTTCTTGGAACAGCGCTCGACAAACCCGCTGGTCCCGCGAACCGTCGCGATGACGCGGCCTCTTTCGCGGGCAAGAACCCGAAGCGCGGATAGCCACGCTGCAATATCAGCCTGCGCATCCGCTCCCAGCAGCTCGCGGATGCGCGCCACCCTGAACCCGCGCGTCCGCCTGAATTTCGAGGGATTGGTGATGAAGATCGGGAGCGCATCGCGCAGCGCGGTCTCAAGCCCGGAAAGCCCCGTCGTCATGGGGCCAAGAGCTTCACGCGCTTCCTTCAATGCCTTTTGGAACGCCTCGGTATCGGCGACGCGCTCGCGCAAAAGCGCAATCCTCTCAGGAGTGAGCGTGTCGTCCGCTCCGCACAGCGGGCAATCGATAGGATGCGCCGCCTCATGCACCGCAGGCAGTGCGAGCGCCTCGCGGAATAGGTTCGCAAGGCGGCGAACTTCCGCGTCGACCTTTCCGCGCTCCTCCACGAAATGGTGCAGGCTTGCAATCGTTTCAGGCGCGGGCGCGGCCAACGCCGCAAGCGGCTTCCGGTCAAACCCTTTGAGCGGGAATGTCTTCGCCTGCTTCTCCGCAAGGAGGGCGGCGACGCGCTCTTTGCGCTCGTCATCGCTTGGCGGCGCTGTTTCCCCGCTCGCCTCGATGATCGCCTTAAGCGCTTTGGAAAGCGCCGTCGCGAGCTCGTTCGCGGCAGGCACTTTCACAAGAAACGGCTTCAGATGCTGCGCCGCAGCCGGAACGGCAACCGCCGCTGCGAACTTCGCGAGGAGCGGGTTTTCAGGCGGCGCAATCTCTTTCTCAAGCGCCGCCACCTGACTGCGAAACTCGTCAAGGTCCGTGACTTCAAGCAGCGCCTTGAAATAACTCGACCTGTCCTGCGGCTTCGCTGAGAACACATACCCTAACGTATGCTGCGCAAGCACCGGCGCGCGCAGCGGCGGCTGCGACAGCCTTATACCAAGAGCCGCAAGACCCGCCTCGGCGCTCGGCTTGCCGTCAATGGTCAGAGCCGTCGCACATTCCTGTTTCTTGCCGTAGTCGGTCGTGAGGGTACGCCTGACGACATATTCCTTGCCGTCGATACCAAGGACGGTCGCCTGAACGAACACATCCATCCCGGCAGGGAGATGCGCATTTCGCAGTGAGTCTGCAAATTCATCCTGTCCGCTCGCCATCAGGGCGCGCCGGACGATCTCCCCGGTCAGGAGAAACTCGACGGCCTCCGCGAGGCTCGTCTTGCCCTGGCTGTTCGGTCCCCAGACCGACGCGAGCAGCGACGGGAATTCCAGCGTCTGGGCGTTCTTCCCGAATGCCCTGAAGCCCTGAATCTCAAGCTTATTAATCTTGCACAGGGTCATGCTTAGCCTTCAGCGCTGCAATCCGGTCAAGCATTGCCTTGCGCAAGGGCGGGCGCGGGTCGCCGTCGCCAGCGGCGATGCGGGCGGCAACCAACTCTGCGGCAAGGCTGCCGTCCTTCAAATGACCCTGTAGCCGCTCAAGATTGCTCTGCGGCTTTTCTTCCAGTTGTTCTTCCTCGCTCAAGCTATTCCCCCAAGCCTACCTGTTGTCACAGCACCCCCGTGCTGTTTTGCCGAAAGTATATCACCAGTCGCGCAGACCGCGATCTGCAACTCGGCTTATCACCTTATGAAATCCACCTTTTCCTCCTTCGGGCGCGCATACCGCGCGTCCTTCTTCCCTCGGCTCCTTCGCACCCTCGTCAGCTCGGGGCTGCAAGTGCGTAGCACTCCTTCTCTTCGTTTCAGCCGCAAGCGGTGCAACCCGCTGCCGGGGCGCGTGAACCGGCCCGTACGAAGGCCGCGGCGGTCGCGGCCCGAAAAAACGGAGGAAAAAATGAGAGTGATTTCACAAACCGAGATTTCGCAGCTGACGCGTCCTGAAGCGCTGGTGCTGCTTCGCAGGATAGCAGCTGAGCTGCCGAAACTTCCGGTGGGCTCGGTGGAGCTGCGCAACGCTCACGCGAACCTTCAGAACATCCGCAGGGCGCTTGCTGCTCCGAGCTTCAGGCTCGGATGACCGAAAGGCCAGCGGCAGCCCGGAAGCCGGGCTGCCGCGCATGGCGCTTAGTGCTTCTTGTCGCGGGGCGGCGACGGGTCGTTGCCGGGAGCAACGGTATCCGAGTCCCTCCAGCGGCCATCACGGCCCTGAATGCGAACTTCGCCGCCCCCGAGGCCACCGACGATTTCCTTGGCTCGCGCCTCGGCTTCGCCCTGGGTCCGATGAACGCTGCTGGCGCGATCTGCGCCCCCAGCCTTTACCGCCCAGCCCTCTGGATGCTTCGTAACATATCGATTGTTTGACATATGACCTCCTCATGGTTTCCTAATCGACAAAATCAGTTTACATTTTTGTTGTACAGGTTGTCAATATGGGATAGACTGGTTTCAGATACAAAGGGGTTTGGCCAGAATATGAACGTCGATACGAAGATACTGATTGAGTTGCTGGAGGCTGCGCTCGCCGCGGACTACACCAAGGTCCGCAGGCTTGGGGGGGAGCTGTCCCGCCTGGCGTCCGAGAACGGCGAGGCTGAAACGGCCGCCCGGATGCGCTCCCTCACCCGCAAGAAAGGGGTGGCGCTGCAAACATCGGGCTACACCGAGCCGCTGCCGGTGGATGCTGGCTCGCGCCTGCCCCTCATCGAGGAGCAAGATTGGCCCGGTACGCCCGTGTTTCTGAATGACGAAGCCAGCGGCGTCGTCAGCCATTTCATCGAAGATGCAAAGAATATCGAGCTCTTGACCAACAAGGGTCTTTCTCCTCGTCTGCGACTTATGCTCTCCGGCGAGCCGGGCACGGGCAAATCGCTCCTTGCGGGACATATCGCAGCGCAGTTGCGCCGCCCCTTCTACGTCGCGCGGCTGGACTCGCTTATCTCCTCGCGTCTCGGTGACACCGCAAAAAACATACGAGGCATTTTTGATTTTGCGCCCGCGCGCGGCGCAGTCCTCTTCCTCGACGAGATGGATGCCGTCGCGAAATTGCGCGACGACCGGCACGAGCTTGGCGAATTGAAACGCGTCGTGAATACGGTGATTCAGGGACTGGATTCTCTTGATGGAGAGTCCGTGATCATCGGCGCGACGAACCATCCCCATTTGCTAGACCCTGCCATCTGGCGTCGATTTCCCTACAAAATCGAACTGCATCTCCCCGAACAGGATGTGAGGCAGGAGATGTGGCGGCATTTCCTCTTCGGAGATTCTCCCGATCATGAAATTGATTCAGCCATACTTGCCGCTCTGTCAGAGGGATTGAGCGGGGCTGATATTGAAAGCCTCGCGCTGACTGCGCGCAGGCAGGAAGTCCTGTCCGACAGCCCTATCGACCCAATCAAGGTAGCATGGGCTATTCACTCATCCCGCAAGGGACAGCTGCGGCTGCCAAATGACAAGCCGCTCTCGTCGGACGACAAGAGAGCTCTTGCGCAACACATAGCGGAGCTGCCTCACGTCAAGAAGATTGACGCTGCGGACTTCCTAGGGGTCAGCCGCCAGATGTTCGCTCGTTATCTGAAGGAGGAGCACGATGGCGGAAATTGATCGCCCGCTCCTCAATCCTGTCCTGTCGCTGCGGATTGAACCGAAGCGCGACTCAGCTTCGGGCCGCGGCAAAGACGCGAAACAGATCGTGACGAGCCGGTTGCCCGGCCAGCGCAACGCTCTGTCTGGACAAGTAGCGGCCATCAGCGGGAGCGGTGCCGCAAACCGCACCTATGGCGGAAAGATTCAACTTCTGGCGCGGATGTTCCCGGACTCTTACGCGCCAAGCTATACGCCAGATGCGCTATTTCCGGCCTGGCTCGGCTTGCAGCTCATTGCACCGTATCGTGACGGTTATCTGATCGAAGCGACCGCGAGCCGTCTGGAGCAACTGGCAGCGTTTATCCAGACCGCGGACTCGATCAGCGCCCAGGTGGATATTTCGCGAGTTGAGAAAGTGCAGCTCTACGGAACGCAAGAGGCGTTGCGCGGACGAACGATCGAGGGGCTTTGGGAAAGCGCGCCTGAACTGGAGCGGGGCAAAGGTTTCATAGTGTCGTTCGCGCCATTTCGCGATGCGGCGGCGCGCGAAGCGATGCTGCAATCGATCGCAGCTCTTGCGAACGCGTCGGTGTTCTTGCCGACCTATCCAGCTATTCGATTGGTGGAGGGCGACGCGACGCATAGTCCTGAAGCGCACGCCGTCATTTCGGGGGAACAGACAAGTCTGGCTATCGCCATGCGGCGCTACCGCGCAAATGGCCGCGCCCGCGCCACTCTACAGGTTCCGAATACGGGCGCGCTGACGCAATTGCTCGCTTCTGGCAATGTCTTTCGCATCGACCCCGTTCCACGGATTGAAGTCACGTCACCGGGGCAAGGCGAGCATCCCGGCCCGCTTCCACCTCATGTGGGTAACGAGCCAATCGTCGGCGTCGTCGACGGCGGACGAACCGCGCAGACCTACGATCAGGCTGAAGCATGGCGCGAACCGCCGCTCATTCCGAACGGAGTAGCAGACACGAAGCACGGCAATCAGGTGACGGCGCTTGTGGTCCACGGCCATGCGTGGAACACGAATCTCCCGCTTCCTCCGCTGTACTGCCGCGTCGGAACCGTGCAGGCCGTGCCCAAGGAAGGCTCGCGCCACGTGACTGATATTCAGAAGCTCATCGCCTATCTTTCCGACGTGATGGCGCGGCATCCGGAGACTCGTGTTTGGAACTTCTCCTGCAATCAGGCGGATTCGTGCGACCCGAATGAGGTTAGCGTGCTAGGTCACGAGATTGCTCGTCTCGCCCGGCGAGCGGGTGTGTTGCCTGTGATCTCCGCAGGCAATCGCGCATTGCCGAACGGAAATGTCATCGCGCCACCTGCTGACTGCGAGGCGGCTCTTGTGGTGGCAGGGCGCAAGTTTGACGGCGCGGGCAACCCCGCCGAGCCTTGCGATAGGTCGCGAATGGGGCCTGGCCCCGAAGGAATGCTCAAGCCCGACCTGAGCTGGTATTCCCAGCTTAGAGTTCTCGGCGGAGACGTACTGACGGCGACAAGCTTTTGCACGCCGCTCGTCTCTTCGCTCGCGGCCCACACCTTTCACAATTTGAAGAATGCCACTCCCGATTTTGTGCGCGCTCTCATTCTCAACCGAACCGATCTTGATCGATTTGACCATCAACGCGGCTGGGGTTCCCCCGACAGCATTCGCCCATGGACCTGTGAAGCGGGCGCTGTAACGCTCGCCTGGTCCGGTGAAATGCGGCCCGGCCAGGCTTATTACTGGGAGCGGATACCAATTCCCTCCCGCCTCATTCGCGGCGGCAAGCTATGCGGACGCGGCTCGCTCACGGCTATCATCGAGCCTATGATCGCGGACGATCTCGGCGGCAATTATTTCTCCTCGCGCATCGAGGTCGCCCTCCAGTACCGCAAGCCAAACGGCAAAGTCGACAACCTTCTTGGTTCCATGAAGACGGACCCAATGACTGAAGCCGAAGCGCGAGCCGAGCTTCACAAATGGAATCCCGTGCGCAGGCATTCCCGCGACTTCCTATCCAAAGGAGTCGCGTTCTCCGGCGACGCGCTGCGCCTTTACGCGCGCGTCTATGCCCGTGATCTTTACCAGTTTGGGATGAAGCGGAACGAAGATGTGCCGCCCCTCAAGGCAACCTTCGTCCTGTCCATCAGCGACGGTACCGAGACCAGCGACCTCTATAACGAGATGCGGGCAAGCCTCGGCAACTTTGTTGAGAGCGCAGTTATCGAGCAGGATATCGAAGTCGACCATTCCGACGACGATTTCTAGCGTCGAACCTGACTTACATCGCCACTTCCGCGAGCGACGTGACTACTTCAAAATCAACGCCGATAGAAGCGAAGTGCCTGCGTCCGCATGCAATCTTCTGGTTCTCCTTCGTGCGGCGCTCTTCGCTATCGAGCGTGCTCTTCGTCTCCCGCACGAAGTAAAGCTTCTCGTCGCGCTCCGTGACGAAGGCCCAGTCGGGATTATATGTGCCGATGGGCGTATCAATCTTGAACCAGGACGGTAGCTTTACGAAAAGCTTGACGTTCTCGTTGTGGTCAAGATCACGGGCAAACTGCCGCTCTACTTCCGAGTCATAGACAATGGCATCGAACAGCGCCTTCTCTCTGTTCTGCACCTCGTATAGGTTGCCGAGATACCGGACGATGCCTTCTTCGGCTTCCTGCTCGATACGGCTCATTTCCCAGTGCTGGCCAGCAACTTTCTCGTACTTGATGCCTTCCAACATGAGGTCGTGCAGGGCGCGCGAGATTTCTTTCGCGACCGCCGCCATGAACGCCTGTGGGTTGATCTTGAATTCGGCAAGCCGCCCCGAGCGCTTCAGGATTTCAGCGAGGGTATGGCGGGTGAGCTCTGTTTCCTTTTGAAGGAAGGCGAGAATGTCCGGCAGAACCTTTACCTGCTGCGCTTCCCGCACCCTTGATGAAATCTGCTTGTCGGCAGAAACACCTGCGTCCGTAATGTCGACCTCAACAACGGTGGTCGCAACGCGGGCGGCCTTGATCGGCTCGATCTGCTTGATGCGGGCAAGCGCCCGCTCAATGAGGTCCGCCGTCTCGAAGCTTACGCGGTAGCGCGTGCGGTGCTTGATCTTCTCCCAAAGGGCCTGGAAATCAGGGCTGAGCTGAACTTCCTTCCGGAACTTCAGGGTCCGCTCCTCGCGCGCATTGACGATGCGGTTCTTGAAGAGCTTCCGGTTCACCTCATCGATGATCTCCGGTGCGAGCTCCGCAAACTCCTCGGAAACCTCTAGCTTGAAGTGAGGATTCTTCGGGTCGAACTTTTCGAGAATATCGCCTGAGGCATTGAGGTAGCCTTTCGCGACCAGCTCGCCCCAAAGCTTCACAGAGGCATCCTGCCCAAGCGCCGTCTCAGTGCCGTCGGTCGCGGTCCTGACAAGTTTCGCGAAAGCGATCTTCTCGACCCTGCCAAACTTGATGCCGAAATCCTCCTCGAACTCCGTTTGCAGGGTGCGGGCAAAGTCCTCATAGGATTCGTTGGCAATTACCGTGAGGCGGTTCACTGTTTCATCGTGCACGCGCTCGCCCGCAGCATTCACGGGCAGGCGCAACCCGCGGCCAATCTCCTGACGCTTGCGCTCGACCGACTGCGTTTCATTCAGCGTGCAAATCTGGAAGACGTTCGGGTTATCCCATCCCTCGCGTAGCGCGGAATGAGAAAAGATAAAGCGCAGGGCGACCTCGGGGTCGAGCAAACGCTCTTTGTCACGCATGATAAGGCTGTAGGTGTCATCATCGTCGGCGGTGTTGCCGCGCGTGTCTTTCGCATGACCTTGCTTGTCCTGCGAGAAATACCCGTTATGGACCTCGGCAACTTCGAACGGGATAAGCCCCTTGTAGATCGGTTTCGCCGTCAGCTCCTTGTAAGCCTCCTCGAACCATTGCCCGATCTTGCCAAGGCTAGTTGAGCCGTCCTCGTTGTAAATCCGGTAGTTCGCGACCCTGTCGATGAAGAACAGTGAAAGGACTTTGATGCCCTTGCCCTTGAGGGCTCGCTCCTTGCGAAGGTGCTGCTCGACGGTCTCCCAGACTTGGGCCTTCATAATGTCGTCGCCAAGGCCGCCGACCTCCTGGCCGAGCTCAAGGAAGCGCCCTTGATTGAACTCGATATATTCACCGCCGGGCGTGCAATCTATGTTTTGCACGATATAGCCGTCGCGATATGCGTCGCGCTCATCGGACTTCACGTAAAGGTCGTCACCCTGCTTGACCCAAAGCTTCGCCGCCTTCGGGCCAGAAGCCCCTTCCTTGTGAATCTCAACCTGGGCCTTGATGCCGTTCTTGTTGTCGGTCTTGAGCAGCTTGACGTATGCGTCATTGAAATTGTCGTCCGAACGAATGGACGCAACTTCGATACGCTTTACGAGGCGAAGGTCATACGCCTTGATCGGGTCGAGCTTGTAGACAAGATTGTAAGGATTGCGGTGCGTTGCGCTGTAGCGCAGCGTTGCCATCGGATTAAGGTTGGCGATGGCGCGCCGTGACTTTTCCGTGGTGTCGACGCTCTGAGGCTCGTCGATAATTACAATCGGGCTTGCCGCCTGAATGAACTCAATCGGCCTCCTGCCGGACATGCGGTCATTCTCGCGGTTGATGACATTGAGCTTCTTGAGCTCGTCCTCCGTCATCTCCGACAATTCCTTGTCGGCAACATCCTTCTGGAAAGACTGGATATTGATGACCATGATCTGGATTTGATTGCTGGTCGCGAACTGGCGGACCTTGCCGAGCCGCTTCGAGTCGTAAACGAAGTGGTCGAACGGCACGTTGTCATAGAGCGTGTGGAAGTGCTCCTTCGTGACATCAATGCTTTTCAGAACGCCCTCGCGGACAGCGACGCTCGGCACCACGATGATGAACTTCTTGAAGCCATAGGTTTTGTTCAGCTCGAAAATGGTGCGCAGGTAGACGTAAGTCTTGCCAGTTCCCGTCTCCATCTCGACCGAGAACTCGCGCCCGGCAAGCGCGGCGATTTTCTCGATCTCGTTCGCTTCCTGAATGGCCTGAATGTTTGCAAGAATCTCATCGTCGCCGATGTTCAAGCGATTGCCGAGACCAAGCTCGGTTTGGAACAGCCCGCCGATCTGGAGCGACTGCATGGCCATTGCGCCGGTCTGCACGAAGGGCTGGCCCTCGAACGCGCCGACGACAGCGTTCACTGCGTCCTGCTGATATTGCAGGGATGGGTCGAATTTGAGTTTCATGCCGCGACCTCCTAAACCGTCCTGAAGACGATTTCGGATTCCTCGGCCTGCGCCCGCGCCTTGAAGGTCTGCACCGCATTGGCCTTCAGCTGGTCGTTGCCCTTGAAACCCTCGTCAAGGCAGATGACCTGTAAGGGGTTGGCTTCAGCAAGCGCGTCGATCAGCTGTGGAGTGATCTCCTTTTCGAGGCAGATGAGCAAGGAGCCATCTTCAATTGAGAACACGGTCTTACCCGCCAGCTCGATGCGGGCGACCTTAGTCGCGAGCGAAAACCCTGCATTGAGAAGCAGTTCGTAAAGAATCTCTTCAGCGCTTGCCTTCCCGAGCAAATGTTCGATATGGAGCTCGATCTGCTTCCCAGAGGCCTCAAACTCCTCCGCCCCGCCGTCCCATAGGCGGAAGTTTGAACGGTCAAGCTTAAATGCGCGAAATCCGAGGTCCAGTGTTGCCTTTCCTGCAATGTCTAGCTCGCTTTCAGTGGAACCGCCGATTTCTGTCGCGGCGCGCTTAATTCTCTCGCGGGCGATGTCGGCTACTGTCTTCAATCCCTTCTTCAGAGCTGCTTTGCCGCTCGTCGTTTTCTCACTGATCGGCTCTGGAAGCTGGACCAAAACGTAGCGCAGCGCGGTGTCAAAGCTGGCATTCAATTGCATGACCGAGTGGGCAGTTGTCCCGGACCCGGCGAAGAAATCCAGAACGAGCGCCTGATCGTCCTCACCGCAGACGTATTTTATAAGGCGCGCTATTTCGTCGTGGTCCTTAGGATTGTCGAATACCTTCGCGCCCATAAGCTTTCGCAGATACTTTACCGTGACCTGCGATTGCTTATAGAAATAGCTGCCCCTGACCTGGGTCGCTAGCTCATCATCTGCATCATCGGCTGACTCTGAATCCGCCTCTACGTCCATTTCCGCATCAGCGATCTCATCGTAGACAATGGGCTTGAGATGCGATTTCCTAAAAGGCGGCTCGGTATGGTCATCACGAAACTCAATGATGCCAACGTCGATCATCTTCTTCATCGTCTCGGGGCTGCTGAACACCCACCCACGCTCCGGCACCTTACAGGGCTTGCCTGTTTTCGGATGAATTACGTCATACGTCGGCCCGCCACCACCTGGCCAGGAGATGTTGTCGTCGCGCCATGGGCCGTGAGCATCCACTCTCTTATATCGCGCCCATTTTTTTGAAGGATGTGTTTTAGGCAGGTCGCTGAACCATTTTGTAAGTTCTTCCTCAATCTTCTTGTTGTCGGACCCGTGAGCGCTCCGAAGCTTGAGATACTGATTCCATATTTCACGAGTGCCTGGCTTTTCCTCACGCCACGTCACGTTCAGTTCTTTGAGGTGCTCAAGCGACTTTGCGTAGATCAAGATATACTCGTGCCCAACTGAGATAAGGCGAGCGTCGTTCTTCCTGCTTTTCTCCCAAACCATCGAACCGACGAAATTCTCTTCCCCAAACACCTCGTTGCAAACTTTCTTGAGGTTATCAAACTCATTGTCGTCAATGCTCACGAGGAATACGCCGTCCTCTTTCAGCAAATTCTGGGCGAGGTAAAGCCGCGGGTAAATCATGTTCAGCCACCTGGAATGGTAGCGTCCTGCGGCCTCCGTGTTTGTAGAAAACTTGTGGCCGGAGTCGTCCAGCTGCCCCGAATATGTCAGATAGGTTTCAAGTGTCTCGGAATAGTTGTCGGGATAGATAAATTCATTTCCGGTGTTATACGGCGGGTCAATGTATATGACCTTGACCTCGCCAAAATATGATTTCTGAAGAAGTTTCAGAACTTCAAGATTGTCACCCTCGATAAAAAGATTTTCGCTTTTGTCGAATTCGATTGAATTTTCCCGGTCAGGCTTGAGCGTGGCAAAGCTTGGAGCCTGAATCACTTTCATGCATTCCGCTTTGCCCGGCCAATTTAAGCCGAACCGTTCTTTGCTCGGGTCTACCCATTCACCCAGCACGCGTTTGAACTGATCGAAGTCGATCTTCCCTTCAGCAAACACCTCCGGGAACGCGCCCTGCAGGGACCGCTTCAATTCCTCGCGCTTCTCCGCTGACACATCGATAGACCGCAAATCCATTCTCTCCGGCTTGACCTGCTCCGGCTTGTTCATTTTTTGCCCCTTCACTTAACTTGGAATCTGATTGCAAAGAGCTCCTCATCGGACACTGCCTGTCCGAGGCGCTCTTCCACCTGGTCCAGAAGGCCATCCTTCTGAACCTCAATATCTTTGGCCGCTGCGTCGTACGCGCGCCACGCTTCATCACGCTTGGCTTCAAGGAGCCGCGCCTTGCGCTGCAACGCGAGCTTATCCGGCAGGTTGCCGGTCTGGCGAACCTCCTTCTTAAGAGCCTTGATCTCCTCGTCGATATCCTTGAGATCGGCCTTTAGGCCTGCTCGCTTATCCTCTGCCCAGTTGTCCAGCTTGTCGATTTCGTCATCGAACCATTTGGCCTGCCGGGCGGCCATGTCGTCGAGGATGATTTTTCGCTGCGCCTCAGCGGCCGCTCGAACTGTATCCGGCATGTGGTCATCATTGGCCGCGCTCTTCTGAACGGGTAGCTCGAAAAGACGCGTCGCCGCCGCTGCGTCAATTGCAATGCCATCGTCCGTCAGCGCGGCGATAATGATATGGTCCTGATCATCAGCTCCGCGGATGGAAAGCTTGTGGGCGATGAGCGTTCCCTGTTTGCCGACAAGCGGCGCGAGTGCGACGGCGGTCTGCGGCCATGCCGTATAGTCGAAGACAAGCGTTGCCCCGTTCAGCTTCCGGGCCCCCGCCGTGCTGATAATATGTTGCGCAAGAGGATGGCCGAGCCGGTAGCGATGGCCATCAATGCCGAGCTTCGAGAGGAAATAGCTGCCCGTCGGTACATCAATCCCTGACGGGCATGCGGACAGCATGAAAGTCAGGTAATTGTCGTCAAACTTCGCCTGCTTTGCGAGCTCATGCTTCGTGAGTGCCCAGAGCATACGGGTATAGCGGTCGAGATACTCCCGACTCTTGTCCATATTGATGCGCAGCCGGTCGTGCACTTCGGCATCGAAGTGCTCAAGAAGCTTGCGGCGCGTATCCTCCATGGTCGCGGTAATGTTCGCGTCCATTTCGGTGCGCAGCTGCTCGAACGCGATTTCGATTTCCGAGGTCGAGCGGCAATTCTGGTAGATCGAGACGATGCGCTTTTCGAACTCAACGCCGGACTCGATAGCGCCCAGCACCTCGTCGCTCGCGCCGAACACGCCGGAGAAGAGCTTGAATTTTTCTGACAGCAGCTCGTGCACGCGCTGGTCGGCAGCGTTGTTTTTGTTTAGGAAGTTGACGACGACAACGTCATATCGCTGCCCGTAACGATGGCAGCGGCCAATGCGCTGCTCAATACGCTGAGGGTTCCAGGGGAGGTCGTAATTCACGACCATCGAGCAGAACTGAAGATTGATGCCTTCGGCGGCGGCCTCGGTCGCGATCATGATCGAGGCATTCTCGCGGAAATAATCCACGAGCGCCGCCCTGATATCCGCCGTGCGAGAGCCGGTTACCTTGTCGGTGCCCTTATGGCGCTCAATCCAAGCGTTATAGATCGACTTCGACTGCTCGTCCGAATTTGTGCCGTTGAAGAGGACAAGCTTGCCGTCAAAGCCGTTCGCAGACAAAAGCCGGACGAGATATTCCTGCGTCCGACGCGACTCGGTGAATATGATGGCCTTTTCCGCTCCGCCGAGCTCTTTCGCCTTGACGAAGCCAACGCGCAAGGCGCTCAGAAGCGCCTGACCTTTCGCATTCTCCGAGATCGTCACGGCCAAATCGCGGAAGCCACGCAGCTCGATAATCTCAGCTTGGACGTTCGCAACATCCTCGTCGCTCAGAAGCTCAGGCTTCGCCTCGTCCTCCCCCCACTCGTCAGCAGTTTCATCGAACTCTTCGTAGTCCTCGGCAATTTCCTGTTCGAGCTTCTCGCGAAGAGTCTTATCCCTCCCAAGCTGGCGCTCAAGCTTGCGAGCAAGCGAGTCGAGAGCGCCCGCAATCGCGAACGTCGACGATGCCAGCAGCTTACGCATGATAAGCGTCATCAGCGAGCGCTGACTTGACGGTAACGCCTGCAAGGATGGCCGCCGCAGATACTCTGAGACCATATCGTAGAGTTTCTGCTCGTCCGCAGTCGGGACGAATTCCTGAGTGACGGGGATGCGGTTTGTGTAGCGGATATATTCCAGCACCTGCCTGCGCAGGGTGCGGTGGCAAACGGGCTTCAACCTGTCTTTCAGTTCGTCGAACTGCGTATCATCTGAAAGGCGCGCATACTGCGCCCTGAAGCTCTTCGCGTCACCGAATGCATAATCGTCGACCAGACTGACAAGCCCATAGAGCTCCATAAGCGAGTTCTGAAGGGGCGTAGCCGTCAGCAGCACCTTGGGAGAGTTGGCGAGCGCGCCCTTGAGCGCCCTGCCGATGCGGTTGTCTGGTCTGTAGACGTTCCTCAGCCTGTGGGCTTCGTCGATCACGACGAGATCCCACGGGATGACCATGAGCTCGTCGGCATTCCGCGCCGCGAACTGATAGGAGCAGATGACGAGCGCTTTCTGCTCGAAAGGACGGCGCGCGCCGTCCTTCTTCTGCTTATTGTAATTCCGGGCCTCAAGAATGATCGAGGGGAGGAAGAATTTCTCCGCAAGCTCCTGCGACCATTGCTTGCGAAGGTTGGCCGGGGTGATGACGAGAATCCGGCGCTTGCCTTCGGTCCATTTCTGGGCCAGCACGAGGCCAGCCTCGATGGTCTTTCCGAGCCCGACTTCGTCCGCGAGAATCGCGCCCTTAGACAGGGGCGATTTAAATGCGAACAGGGCGGCTTCCACCTGGTGGGGGTTCAGATCGACCTGAGCATCCAGAAGCGCGCCAGCGAGCTTCTCCGCGTCAGCGACCGAGCGCTGGCGGGTAAGCTCATGAGCGAAGAGCTTTGCATGATACTCCGTAGCCAATTTTCCCCCTTCCTGGCTGCCCGAGCCGTATCTTCAACGGGTCTTTACGCGCGTTTCCTTGCCGCGACCGCGAACCGGGCGGTCTTTCCGCAGACCAAGCTTAAGCGGTATGGCCTGCTGCCCGTCATAACCCGCCAGAAACTGCGATAGCGCGTGGCGGACTATCCACGCCGCCGAAACGTCGTTGCTGGCCGCAAGCTGCTGAACGCGCTGGTAGAGGTCGGCAGGCACGATGACCGAAGTCCTGACCGTCTTTTCCTTGTCTACCGGCATCGACTCGCCCCGCCACTGGAAGCACCAGATGTACCAAAAAGTGGTGCACCTTGCATACCCGGTTTTGCGCGGGGTTGGCAGCCGCGTCCGTCGCGCGACGGCGACTAACTGGCCAGCTTCTGGCCAAGCCGAGCCATGGCTGGGGGCATAAGGTCAGGCAGCCTCAAGGAGAGAGTTATGTTTATTCAGAAGAGCCAGGCGCGCTGCACCGCTTTCCAATGCACCAACGGCCAGGTCCGGGTCGAGGAACGGGTGCCTTGCTCCGCCTGCACTTTCACCCAAAAGAATTGCTGCTACACATGCGGCGGCATGCGGTATGTCAGAAGGCTGGTTTGGAGAACTTGCATGTGTTGCTGGGGCCGCGGATAGGCCCTTGCATCGGGAGATCGTTCTCGCCACAAACGCGCCACAAGCCCAAAAATGCCGTGTCAGGAAATGGCGGATTTCGGCGGGTTACAGCGGACCGCCTCGATGTGGCAAAAACGGCCCCGAAGGGCCGTTTTGTTTCCATAGACTTCAGCTAAGTGATTGATTTCAAAATGGTCGGGGCGACAAGATTTGAACTTGCGACCCCTTGCACCCCATGCAGATTTTTTTGATTTTAGATCAGTAGCTTAGGCTTGGCTCGCCACAGACTCGCCACAAGACTCTCGCCGTAGTGTCGATAGGACGCTGGTGCGCTCGCGTTGCGCCGCTTCAACCCGCTCGATGAGATGGCCGTAAACGTTCAACGTCGTTTTGATGTCACGGTGCCCCATCAGCGTCTGAATGCGCTTAAGATTGACCCGGTTGTCGATCAGCATCGACGCGTAGAAATGCCTCAGGTCATAGGGTTTGTATTTCGGTTGATCGATCTTCTTTCCGTCCTGATCCGCCGTTGTCATCAGGCCCGCTTCTTCACAAGCCCTGCCGAACCCATGCCTGCGCCAGTGGCGAACGCTAAGCCAACTGCCGTTCTTGCAGGGGAATATGAGATCGTAGTCGTTCTTTGCGGCGTGGTTGTCCGCATAGTGCCTGACCATTTCCAAGGTCTCGGGATTGAGATCGATGACACGGCGACCGGCGCGAGTTTTCGTAACAGTGATTTCCTTCCCGCTGCCGTCGAGCGCCCTGCTGACTTCCACACTGTGTTCCTGGAGGCCGCTTTTCGGTATCACCAGATATTCCTGCGGCCTCATGCCGGAATCGACCGCGAGATACAGGAGTGGCCGATAACGCTGCCACGTCTTCTGAAGCAAGACGTTCTTCGAATTCGCGAGCTTGTCCGCTGCGGCGAGCAGGCTCGCGATGTCGCGCTCAGTCGGAATGGTGACGGGCGTATCGTAGCGTGATGCAGCGGAGATAATGACCCCGGCGGCAATATCGTGAGTGATGACCTGTCGGCTCACGAGTTCAAGGACCATCGAATGGAAGTATGCCAGGGCCTTATGAGAGACCTCCCGGCTGTGGTTCTGTACCAGCCAGGACCGAAAGCTTATGATGTCCGGCTTCGTGAGCTCCTGGAGGTCTTTGTCCCACGAGTAGCTGTTGAATATTTTTTCATAGTATTTGTAATTCTTGAGCGTGTACTCAGTGACGGGCTCGCGTCCATTGCGGCCCTCCTTCTCGCAGACGTGCAGCCAAAGCTGCACGCCGTCCGAGACTTTTCTAATTTCAGGATGGCGCTTTGGTTCGTTGAGGCGCGCTCGCGAGTTGTCTCTGAATTCGAGAGCCTCTTTCCGCGTTGCAAAGGTCGCGAATGCGTAGCCCGACTTGGCAGCCTTGCTTGGATATCGAACTTGGTATGTGGTGCCTTTAGCCCCTATGCGCTTCCTTATGTCGGCCAATCAATGCTCAAGAAATCGTTGTTAAAAATGAGATAGAATCACAAAGCCCTTCAGTCCTGCAAGTTATTCTCGGCTTCCACTTGCAGCTTTCTGTAGGCCGCTACGAGCGCTCCCTTCTCGATCTTCAACGTTCCGGTTATGGGGTCGACAAAGAAGGGCAGCTTTCGCTTTCCTTGCGCGTCCTTGTCCGCGGCTCGTTTGATCTGTCTGTCCGAGAGCTGAATTCCCATGTCGGCCAGTTCTTTACGTGCTTCTGCGAGGCTGATGTAATTCGGTATCTCCATATCAATTCTCCGAAATGAACTGTTGCAATACTACAATTATGACAATTGAAGATCGCAGAATCCATCAAAACGGCTGTCTCGCACACGCTCGTATGTCCAGCTTCTGACCAGGATAATTCGCTGGCGCACCGCCATCCTGTTCCCATGACGAATGAGGATGAGACCAGCGAAGGGGCATATCGGGTTCTCGATGATCTGGGAATCGAGGCCGCGATCACGCCTGCGGAGCTCGATGCTGTCGAAGCTTTCCTCCTCCCACAGATCATCGCCCTCCTGAGAGATGCCAAGCAAATAAAATACGCCCATGGACTCGAAAGCGCCGAAAAGATGGCGCGTATAGAAGGCCGGTTCTGAGGGCTGGTTCAATGAAACACACTGCGTCCGAAGTTGCTGAAGCGCTGACCGGCAAACGCGCTGCGCTCTACCTGCGCGTCTCGACGGGCCGTCAGGCAGAGTCCGATCTCTCAATTCCTGATCAGCGGAGACAGGCACTCGCCTTCTGCGCAGCACGCGGCTGGGAAGTAGCAATTGAGTTCGTCGAGGCCGGTGCGAGCGGCATGGACGACAACAGGCCAGAACTCCAGCGCCTCCTTGATATGGCGACTTCCGGCGGCTCGCCTTTCGATGCTGTGGTGGTTCACTCTTTCAGCCGCTTCGCGCGTGATCACTTTGCGCTCGAACACAATGTCCGGCGGCTTCGCAAAGCCGGTATCAGCCTCGTCAGCATCACGCAGGACTTGGGCGATGACCCCATGAGCGTGATGGTGCGGCAGGTTTTTGCCCTGTTCGACGAGTATCAATCCAAGGAGAACGCGAAGCATGTTCTCCGGGCCATGCAGGAGAATGCGCGGCAGGGTTTCTGGAATGGCGCGAAGGCTCCCTTCGGCTACGCCATTGTCGATGCCGGGCAACGCGGCGCGAAAACGAAAAAGCGGCTTGCCGTCGACCCCGTCGAAGCCGAAGTCGTCCGCCGCATGTTCACCCTGTTCCTGAAGGGCGATGGCACATCAGGCCCTATGGGCGTGAAAGCCGTCACTTGCTGGCTGAACGAGCATGGCTATCGCACGCGCGTCGGGGCGCGCTGGGGCATCGGCCCTCTTCATCAGATTCTCACCCGCACGACTTACAAGGGAGAGCATCGCTTCAACCGCAAAGTCTGGAAGACAAAGGAGTCAAAACCTGAAGCCGAACAGGTCGTCATTCCTGTTGAGCCCATCATCGATGCGGCAACATTCGATGCGGTGCAGGCGATGCTCCGGGCCAAGAACCCAAGGGCGACGCCTCCACGCGTCGTCACCGGCCCCATTCTACTGACGGGCATTGCAACATGCGCTAGCTGCGGCGGCGGGATGACGCTCCGTACCGGCAAATCCGGACGGTATCGGTATTATACGTGCGCCACATGCGCCCAGCAGGGAAAGGCCGCCTGCAAGGGGCGGTCGATTCCAATGGACAAGCTTGACCGGCTGGTCAGCGACAGGCTGGCCGAGCAGCTGCTAACGCCTGAGAGGGTGCGCAAGCTCCTCAAGGGAATAATGGAGCGCCAGACTGCGAAGGACGAAGATTATTCCGTGCGCCTGTCGGCGCTGCGCGCAAAGCTGACCGATGCAAAGGACAGGCTGGGGCGGCTCTACGCCGCAATTGAAAGCGGCATCGCCGACCCTTCCGACGTCACGCTCAAGGAGCGGATCGGCGCAGTGAAAACCGAGCGTGACATTGCGCAAGTTGCCTTTGACCGCGCGATTTCGGAGATGCGTCCAGATGCCCGCATTACCGAAGACAACATCGCTGCCTTCGCGGAACTGATGCGGGCGAATATCCTGAGCGGCGAAATTCCATTCAGGCGGGCCTATATCCGGTCGCTCATCGACCAGGTCGAAGTCGACGACACGGAAATCCGCATCCACGGGCGGCGGTCGGTCCTGGAGCGTCTGGTGATGGGCGGCGGGGCAGCTCCGGCAGGAGTGCCCAGTTTTGTTCGGAAGTGGCGCGCCTGAGGAGATTCGAACCTAGCGCCTGGGGTCCGCAGTTCGTCCCATAAGGACCATTTCTCAGTTTTTCTGCCCGTTGGCCGCACAGCAAATGAGCAACAAGAGTGCTCACAAATGACTGGCATTCTGCTGCGAACGGAGCGTTGCTGTGGGCCCGAGGCCGTAATGGCGGAGGTCTGGGATGCACCCTGCAACGCGATTGTCGCGTGCGGGGTCGAGGTGGTGCGACGGATAGCGTCGCGCAACCTCGAGGATCCCATGAGCAAGACAAAATCGAAGGGTGTTAAAACCCGTGCGAACCGCACCGCCCGATCATCCAAACGCGCGAAGACCCCGCTTCCGCGAACCACGGCACGGCCTGCACCGGCGCGTGACAATTCCAAGCAAGCTAAAGTGCTGGAGCTGTTGCGCGCACCGGCTGGCGCCACGATCGCTGCGATGATGAAGGTGACCGGCTGGCAGTCACACTCAGTGCGCGGGTTTCTGGCGGGCGTCGTGCGCAAGAAGCTCGGGCTTGATCTGCTGTCCGACGTAGGAGACGACGGCCGCATCTATCGGGTGAAGACCGAACGCCCCAAGGTTGCGACCACGACGTGAAGGCTGTGGTCAAGACACGTCCCGCCCGCCGGACTCAGATTAGGGAATCCTCGATCGAGGTCGAGATCGCGCATTTGCGCGATCTCGACCTGTCGGGCCTACGTGCGCGATGGAAGGGTGAGTTTCGGCGTGAGCCTGCCCCTCACCTGCCCCGGCATTTGTTGTTTGCTGTGCTGGCCTATCATATTCAGGCCAGCCGGCTGGGGGATCTCCAGGCCGACGTGAAGACCGTGCTGGACCGCAGCATTCCGGGCGAGAAGCGGTCGGTCACCACCGCCTGGATCGCAAAGCTGGACCGCCAAAGGATAATGCTTATTCCCGGGACGATATTGACGCGGTCATGGAATGGCCGGTCCGAGCGCGTGATGGTCATGGCGGACGGCTTCGGCTGGAATGGCAAGATCTATCGCAGTCTCTCTAAAGTCGCATCGGCCATCACGGGCACGCGCTGGAACGGTCCGCGCTTCTTTGGACTGAGAGATAAGGAGGTTGTGACCGATCGCGATGCCGCGGGACAGCAACCGTGAGCGTCCGGGCACTCAGAAAGAAGTCCGTGCGGTGCGCCATCTACACCCGGGTGTCCACTGAAGCCGGGCTGGATCAGGACTTCAACTCGCTGGACGCGCAGTACGAAGGGGCATCGGCCTATATCCGAAGCCAGGCTCATGCCGGCTGGACTCAACTGCGCACACGCTACGACGATGGCGGCTTCTCCGGCGGATCGACCGATCGCCCAGCTCTGCAACAGCTCTTGAATGACGTTCGTGCCGGTGGAATTGACATCATCGTCGTCTATAAGGTCGATCGTCTGACACGGTCGCTCGCTGACTTCGCCAAGCTGGTCGAGCTGTTTGACGCGCATGGAGTGTCATTCGTTTCAGTGACCCAACAGTTCAACACCACAACCTCCATGGGGCGGCTTACGCTCAACGTGCTGCTCTCCTTTGCCCAGTTCGAACGTGAGGTCACCTCGGAGCGGATTCGGGACAAGATCGCCGCCTCCAAGCGCAAGGGCCTTTGGGTGGGCGGCGTGGTCCCGCTTGGCTATCACGCGAAGGACCGCAAGATCACCATCGTCGAAAGCGAGGCCAGAACCGTTCGCCACATCTTCAGGCGTTATCTGGAGCTGGGCAGCCTCAACCTGCTGTTGCCCGATCTGAAGCGTTCAGGCATCACCACCCGGGTTCGGCGGCTCGCCGATGGCAGGACCATCGGCGGCATCCCCTTCGCCCGAGGTGCCCTCGCCTACCTGCTGCGCAATCGCTTCTATATCGGCGAAGTCAGATACAAGGGCGTAGTTCTGGCTGGCCAGCAGCCCAAACTGCTCGACCGCGCCCTGTTTGACGCAGTCCAGGCCAGGCTCGATCTGCAGCGAAGCAATCATGTGACGGCCCGCCAGTCCTCCGAATCCATTCTCATGGGCCTGATCCGTGATGACGCCGGCAACCTCATGACGCCGACCCATACATTGAAGAATGGCAAACGCTATCGGTACTACATCTCAACGGCGCTCTTGCAAGGCGAGGCGTCCCGAGCCGGCCGCGTCAATCGCATCCCCGCCGAACAGGTCGAACGACTCGTTGCGGCTGCGATCCGCACGCGATTGATCAATCAAAAAAGTAAGAGGCCCGGAGTCGGTGCCACCGCCGGCGCCGCCGATCAACAAACATCCTCCACAGGCCGACGGGCACGCAAACTCCTGGACAACACGCCGGCGACCGCCAACAGCACGCATACGTCCACGACGAGCTCGCTCGACGGCGGGCATCTCGTTCGATCCCACCTGCGGCGGGTGGACGTCCACGTCGACCACCTGGTCGTCTCGATGACGCGTCACGCCGCCCAGGACAGCATGCCGACAGACGTCAAAGCAGACGATGATCCGAATGGCCGCAGATCTGCAGCAGGTCGCCCGATTGTCATCCGCATTCCCTGGACCAAGCCGCCAGCAAGAGCCGCGCGTGAGATCATCGCTCCTGCCAGGCCGAAACAACGATCTGACAATCGCCCTATCCGTGCGGAGACCCGTGCCAAGCTTGTTACCGCAATTGCGCAGGGACGACGATGGCTTGATGAAGTCATCTCCGGCACCGTGACCTCGACGCAGGAGATCGCCGAGCGGCAGCGATGCAGCGTACGGCAAGTGAACCGCGCTATCACACTGGCCTTTTTGTCGCCCCGGATCGTCGAAGCCGCCATCGAAGGGCGTCTCCCGCGGGGCATTGGCGTTGCGTCCATCCGGCATTTGCCTGCCGAATGGTCAAAGCAACACGCCGCGCTCGGCCTGAAACTCTGATATCACAGCCGCCATCGACGTCTGCCAGGACCAGAATTATTGGGCCTCGGAGACAGCTCCCGTAAAACGCGCACTCTCCGTCTCTGACCGCCCGCGGCAGAGACCGGAACGTCGAGAAAAGCCGGAATATCGCGGCCTTTCTGGTGCCCTCACATAAAACAATGGTTCCCAGAGAGTGCGTGGTGGGCCCGGCAGGACTCGAACCTGCAACCAGACCGTTATGAGCGGTCGGCTCTAACCATTGAGCTACAGGCCCGCCGTGTCGGCAATTGCCGGACAACGGGACTTCCACCCCATACAATGACGCGGGCCGACGGGCAATCGACAGACACCGGGTTGGATCGTCCTATCCGGCCGCCCGAGACGGACCGTCAATGATGGGCACCATGTTCGATCACGGTCGGATCAGCCCTATGAGCCGACGCGCGTCAGCCTTGCGGCGCGAGCACCATCCGTCGCCGGGCGCGCAGCAAGAGCGAAATGACAATCGTCAGATTGAGCGCGTTCCAGGCCAGCCCATTGATAAAGGCCGCCGCATACGAGCCGGTGTTGTCGAAAATCACGCCCGAAACCCAGCCGCCGAGCGACATGCCGATGACCGATGCGAAAATGACGATGCCGACGCGGGTCGCGGCCTCGCGCGCCGGCATCGATTCACGCACGATGATGGCGTAGCTCGGCACGATGCCGCCCTGGAACAGGCCGAACATCGCCGAAATAATATAAAGTGAGGTCAGGCTGTCGAAGAATACGTAGAACAGCAGCGCTATCCCTTGCGCAAGCGAGCCGACCAGCAGCGTTCGCAGGCCGCCGATGCGGTCGGCGAGATAGCCGGATCCGATGCGGCTCACGATCCCGAACGCCAGCATCAGCGACAGCATCTCGGCGCCGCGCGCCACGCCATAGCCGAGATCGCCGCAATAGGCGACGATATGGACCTGCGGCATCGCCATCGCCACGCAGCATCCCACGGAAGCGATACACAGAAGAATGGTCAGCGCATTGGTGCTGAGACGCAGATCGACCCGCGGCGGCGGTGCATTCTCGTGCGTGCGCACTTTCTCATCGCCAATCTGCCAGCGCAAAATCGCAACAATCACCATCATCAGGAGCGAACAGCCAATGCCGATCGCGATGTGCGTTGCGCGCCAGCCCGCATAGGCCGTGCCGCGCTCGACCACGGTCGGCCAGAACGTCCCCGCGACATAGTTCCCGCTGGCGGCGATGGTCACTGCGAGACCGCGATACTTCTCGAACCAGTACGATGCTTCGGCCATCAGCGGACCGAACGTCGCCGCCGCACCAAGCCCGATCGCGAAATGCATCAGGTTGAACTGCCACAGCGCGGTCGAATAGCCCGCGCCGATATATCCGATCGCGAGGGCCAGGATTCCAAGGCCGATCGCCGGAACGATGCCGAAACGATCCGACATCTTGCCCATGCCGACGCCGCCGGCGCCGAAACCGAGCATCGCGCAGGTGAATGCAAGGGACGCAGCCGCCCGTGTCGCGCCGAACTCGCCCTGGACGGCCGGGATCACAACGACCACCGACCACATGCCGACGCTGCCCAGTGATCCGATGATCAGGGCCGTGCCCAGCCGCATCCAGGCGGCACGGGAGTCCGGCTGAAAATGAGAGAGATGGGGCACTGAATCGGTGGAACCTGGCACGGACGCAACTTCGTCGGGTTGGCCGGTCCGGTCAAGTCATTCTCCGAATGAGCCCCATGCGAGAATAATCGTTCTCCCAGAGAGGTTTATCCGCCCGCTCTGGGCCGCCGTTAACCTTTTGCTAACCATACACCGGGCAAATTTTGCCCAGTGAAGTCGAGTGTCGTCGGTCGTGCAAAACGGGGGATCCCGTGGACGCAAGCGCGGTGAACCACTTCTCGGTCGGCGGCCCCGTGGCCGCCGCGAAAACATTTGGCGCCCGGGAACGGCATGCGCGCGGGGAAGCGGCGACGATGGTGGATGTGACGGCGGGACAGGGCAGCGCGGCTCCGGCCTCGGGACTTCCGAGCTTCAGCGACATCGCAGCGATGCTCAAGCGCGGCGACCTTACGCTCGCATTCGGCGTCCTGACCATCCTGGTGGTGCTGATCCTGCCACTGCCATCGATGATCCTCGACCTGTTTCTGGCGATCTCGATCACGCTGTCGATCCTCATCCTGATGACCGCGCTGTTCATTCAGGCGCCTCTGGAATTCTCGGCGTTCCCGACCGTGCTGCTGATCTCGACGATGCTGCGCCTGTCGCTGAATTTGGCGTCGACGCGCTTGATCCTGTCGCATGGTCATGAAGGCTCCGCCGCCGCCGGCCACGTCATCGAGGCCTTCGGCAACTTCGTGATGGGCGGCAATTTCGTCATCGGCATCATCGTGTTCACGATTCTCGTCATCGTGAACTTTGTCGTCATCACCAAGGGTTCGGGCCGCATCGCCGAAGTCGCCGCGCGCTTCCACCTCGATTCGATGCCCGGCAAGCAAATGGCGATCGACGCCGACCTCGGCGCCGGCCTGATCGACGAGAAGAGCGCCAAGGAACGCCGCAAGGCACTCGAGGACGAAAGCGGCTTCTTCGGCGCGATGGACGGCGCCTCGAAATTCGTTCGCGGCGACGCCGTCGCCGGCCTGCTGGTGGTGTTCATCAACGTCATCGGCGGCATCATCATCGGCGTCGCCCAGCAGGGCATGGGCTTCGGCGATGCGGCGCGAACCTACACGCTGCTCACGGTCGGCGATGGTCTTGTCACCCAGATCCCCGCGCTCATCGTCTCGACCGCAGCCGGCATGCTGGTGTCGAAGGCCGGCATCAGCGGCGCCGCCGATAAGGCGATGATGAAGCAGTTCTCCGGTTATCCGCAGGCCCTCGGCATGTCGTCGGGCGTCATGCTGGTGCTGGCGATGCTGCCCGGCATCCCGATGCTGCCGTTCCTGCTGCTTGGCGCCGGCGCCGGGGCGCTCGCGCTGACCGCGCGCAAGCGCAACAGCACCGCCAAGGTCGAGGAGGCAAAGGCAGCGGCCGCCGCGCCCGCCGAAGCTGCGGCAGCAGCCGCGGCCGCGGAAGAGCCGATCACCAGCGCGCTCAAGATCGACGATCTGAAGATCGAACTCGGCTACGCATTGTTGCCGCTGGTCAACGGTCCGGACGGCACCGATCGCCTGACCGATCAGATCAAGGCGCTGCGGCGAACGCTGGCCATCGAGATGGGCTTCGTGATGCCGGCGGTGCGCATCCTCGACAACGTCCAGCTGGAAGCCAACACCTACATCATCAAGATCAAGGAAGTGGACGCCGGCAACGGCCGCATCTGGGCCAACCAGTTCATGGTCATGGACCCTGCAGGCGGCCAGGTGACCGTGCCGGGCACGCATACAACGGAGCCGACATTCGGTCTTCCCGCCACCTGGGTCGATGCCGCCTTCAAGGAAGAGGCCACGCTCAAGGGCTACACCGTTGTCGATGCGCCGACCGTGCTCTCGACGCACCTGACCGAACTGCTCAAGGCCAATATGTCGGACCTGTTGTCCTATGGCGAAGTGCAGAAGCTTCTCAAGGAACTGCCGAAAGAACAGAGCGAACTGGTCAAGGACATCGTTCCGAGCCAGATCACGGTGTCCGGCATCCAGCGCGTGCTGCAACTGCTGCTCGCCGAACGCATCTCCATTCGCGACCTCTCCACCATTCTCGAAGGCATCGCCGATGCGTTGTCGTTCTCGCGCAATCCGGCAACCCTGGTCGAACACGTCCGCGCCCGCCTCGCGCGCCAGATCTGCGCACAGAACACCTCGATCAACGGCTACCTGCCGCTCATCGCGCTGTCGGCCAAATGGGAGCAGGCCTTCGCCGAATCGATCATCGGCACCGGCGAGGATCGCAGCCTTGCGATGCAGCCCTCGCGTCTCTCCGAATTCATGACGGCGGTGCGCGACCGTTTCGAGCAGGCCGCGCGCGAAGGCGAGGCTCCGGTTCTGGTCACCTCCGCGGCGATCCGTCCGTTTGTCCATTCGCTGGTCGAGCGGTTCCGCGCCCAGACCACGGTGCTGTCGCAGGCGGAAATCCATCCGCGCGCCCGGCTGAAAACGGTCGGGAGCGTCTGACGGACCCTAGCCGTTCGGGTGATTTGCGGGCGTTTCCGCAATGGTTTTTGCGTCACAGACAAGCATTTTCTGCCCTGAGCGCGGATCGGCCGATTTTTCGACCTTTCCAGATCACGCGGCAATTATCTGATTTTTCTGGGTAATTTTTCAGTCGATCACGTCGCCCTCGCGACGGATCAAGACTTATCACTGCCTTGTGAACACCCCTACGAAACAAATTCGAGGTGATCTACGTTTATGGCGTGGGTTCGAACCGAAAAGCCGGAGAGTGACACCAACAGTTCGGACCACAAAACAGGGGCCGTGGGAGGCTGACATGAACCACTCGTTTTATAGCGCGGATCGCATGACCCACCTGAAGATCGTGGTGGTTGCGCTCGTTGCTGCTATCGGCGTGGCAGGTCTCGGCATCTCCGCCCATGTCACGAACGACCTGACCCAGACTGCGCGCGCCAGCGGTCCGGCCGTGAAGGCTACCAAGACAATTGCGATCACCAGTTCGGAGCAACAGATCATTCGTTAGCGCGTTCGAGAATTCAGGAATTCACAAGGCTCTTCCCCTGCCCCCCGAAGTCGCTTTGTGGATGTAGACGGCCCCACAACCCCAAGTGGACTCTGTCGACAGAAAACGCCCGCTCCCCAACGGGCGTTTTTTGTTGCCTGCTGCAAGAACGAATTCAGCGCGCGGGCAACGCGCCGGCCGGCACGCTTTCGACAAGCTTGCCCGTGTAAACGATCGGCCCGGTGGCGACACCGGTCGGCGAACCGCCCTTCGGCTCGATGGTCACCGCATAAGTCGCCTTGCTGACAACATCCGGATCGTAGGCCTCCAGCGCAGCGCGCGCAGTGAACTCCCCTTCCCCGATCACGCCAAGCGACCGCGGTTGCGGCAGTTTGTCGGACACCAGCCACAATTCGTAACTCTTGTTGGGCTCGGGGGCCGCACCGACACGGCGCACGGTGAACTGGCGCGTCGCTGTATCGACCGTGAGAATGAACGCAGGTTGTGTCGCGCCCTGCTGCAGCACCGCGACGAACTGGGCCGGCACGGGCGAAGCAGGCGCCTGAACTTCAACAACCTTGATCTGCGGTTTGACCCGCAGGGCCGCCGGCAACAGCTCCGGCCGGTAAGCCTGCAGGGCCACTACCGCGGCGAGCGACGCAGCGAGCGCAGTCATCACGGCGCCATAGAGACCGGGGCGTTTGCGCGGAGCCAGCGGCACGACGGCCGGTATCGGTGCGGCGGTGGCCGCCTCGCGGTCCGCCTCGGAATCTCCCGCCGCGTCCGGCGCCGCCGGATCCGGCGCGCGCTCCTGAGCGACGACATGCGGACCGGCCTCGGTATCGCGTGCCGCAGCAACCGGCTCCGCGACGTCGGCAACAACCGTCCCGATTTCCGGTGCAGGCACCTCGGGATGATCCGGGCCCTCCGTCAGGTCGACGGTTATCGCGGCCTTGATCCGATCCCACAGGTCGGCAGGCGGCTCGATCGGCCCGACCATCTGGTGCAAGGGACCCAACTTGCGGTCCCAAGCATCGACGAGATCCTTGAACCCATGATCGACGATCATCATGGTTTCAACGAGCGCGCGTTCGTCGGCATCGAGCGTGCCGAGAACGTACTCGGCGGCGAGCGCGATGTGATCTTCACTGTAAGCCATCACGCCAGTCCCAGACATTCCCGGATTTCAATCATGCTGCGCCGCAGCCACGTTTTCACGGTATTGAGCGGCGTGTTGAACTTCTCCGCCAGTTGTTCGCGGCTCCAGCCATTGTAGTAGGCGAGCAGGATTAACTTCTGTCGCTGTTGATCGAGCTGTCCCACACAATCGAGCACGCGCTTTAACTCCTCCGCCATCTCCCGCCGCGCCAATGGCTCCGGAATGTCGGAGGCCACCTCGACCGCTCTGGGTTCGTCCTCGATCGACGCTTCGCCGCGCTTGCGCACGATATCGATGGCCCGGTTGCGCGCGATGGATACCATCCAGGTAATCGGGGACCCCATCGTGGGATCAAACTGGCCGGCATTGTTCCATATCTTGACGTAAGCTTCCTGGACTACCTCTTCCGCAAGGTCCTGACGGCGCAAGATACGAAGCACCACGCCAAAAAGTTTCGCACGGGTCGCCTCGTAAAGGCGCTCAAAGGCGGCGTCATCGCCCTTTGCTACCGAGGCAAGCAGCCAAACGAGTTCCGCGGGCGTCAACATCGGCGCTCCTGAAATCAATAATTCCAAAACAGATTCTCAGACACGCTCCCCACAAGCGTGACCTGCCGTCCCACCGCATCTTGGGCGAAAACAATGCAGCCGTCGACAAAAACACAAAGCCCGAGCGACAGCCCGGGCTTTTCCGTTTCAAATTGCCGCACCGCTCTGCCATCATCATGGCCGGGCGGTAAAACCATCAGGCCATGGCGCCGAGACGCGCGCGCATCAGACCGATGCTGTCGAGGTCCGCCTGCTCGCGGGCGCTCTCTTCGGCGCGCTCGCGCGCCTGGTCGCGCTCGTCGAGAAGCTCGACCTTCTTCAATTCCTCAAACGCCTCGCCGAGAACCGCCTTGGCGTCTTCGAGCTGAACGCGGAGTTCGTCGGCCGAACGGGTCAGATTCTCGCGGCGCTGGATCGCGGCCTTGGCGTAGGTCGGATAAGCAAAGTGGGTCGGGTCGTCGATCCCGGCGCGCTCCTGCTCGGTCTGGATTTCACGCTCAAGGTCAACCGACATCCGCTCGAAATCCGCGATCATGCCCTCGATCTGGGCAACCCGGCGGCGCTTTTCATCGACCTGAAACTTCTTCAAGCGGATCAGCGTTTCACGTGACTTCATCGACTCGTACTCCCCAGAAGTCCCGAACTGATAGCGGGACAAGACCGGCTTCCCGAACGCGAGCCTGCCGGCCGAAAACACACCGCGGGATCATGGCTCGACAAAGTTAGCGTTCCGTTTCCAAGGTCTTGAGGATTCCTTCCAACTGGCGATAGCCGTCCGCAAGGCTGGTCGCCTCGCCCTTGCCCTGTTTGAGGAAGTTCTCGAGCGGCTCGTGGAGCCGGATCGATTCATCGACTACCGGGCTGGAGCCAGCCCGGTAGGCCCCGAGGCGGATCAGTTCCTCCATGTCGGCGTAGGTCGCCATCACCTGACGGGCGCGGGTCACGCTCGGCAGGAACGCCGGATCGGCCGACCGCGGCATGGTGCGCGAGACCGATTTGAGTACATTGATAGCCGGATAACGGCCCCGCTCCGCGATCGAGCGCTGCATGACGATATGGCCGTCGAGAATGCCGCGCACGGCGTCGGCAACCGGCTCATTATGATCGTCGCCATCGACCAGCACCGTGAAGATGCCGGTGATCGTGCCTTCGCCCAGACCGGGCCCGGCGCGCTCGAGCAGTTTCGGCAGTTCGGTGAACACCGTGGGCGTATAGCCTTTGGCGGTGGGCGGCTCGCCGACGGACAGACCGATTTCGCGCTGAGCCATGGCAAAGCGCGTGACCGAGTCCATCATGCACATGACGTCCTTGTCCTCGTCGCGGAAGTATTCGGCAATGGCGAGCGTCAGGTACGCCGCCTGCCGGCGCATCAACGCCGGTTCGTCCGAGGTCGCAACCACCACCACCGACCGTGCGAGACCCTCCTCGCCAAGATCATCCTGCAGGAACTCCTGCACCTCGCGGCCGCGCTCGCCGATCAGGCCGATCACCGAGACGTCGGCATCGACGTTGCGGGCAAGCATCGAAAGCAGCACCGACTTGCCGACACCGGAGCCGGCGAAGATGCCCATGCGCTGGCCGCGACAGCAGGTGAGAAAGGTATTGAGCGCGCGCACCCCGAGATCGAGCGGCTCGCCCACACGCTTGCGGGAGTGAGCGGGCGGCGGCGAGTTGCGATAGGGCATCGGCGCCGCGCCCTGGACCAGCGGCCCCTTGCCGTCGATCGGCTCGCCCATGGCGTTGACGACGCGACCGAGCCACGCCGGCGACGGGCGCACCTGGCTGGCGGCATTGGCGATCACCGCCCGGCAGCCACGACGAACCCCCTCAAGGCCGGCAAACGGCATGACCACGGCATTGTTGCCGGTGAAGCCGATCACCTCGCACGGAATGAAACGGTCTGTGCCGGTCTCGATCACGATACGCGCGCCGACCGACATGGCATGGATCGGACCCGCAATCTCGACCATGAGGCCACGGACGCCCACCACCCGGCCATAGATATTGACGCTGTCGATATCCTGGATCTGTTCGGCGAGCGCCTTCACGAAAAAGCTGCCTTCATTGCGAAACCCTTAAGTTTCGCCGATTTGCCGGCGATCCCTTAACCCCGTGTTTACCCGCATCGTTAATCATTGCGTCACTGTCTTTGGTGACTGAGAGCGTTCGACCGTCAGAAAGAAGGTGCGAGTCGCAGGAGTCGGTTAGCGTCGACTCTTAATGTGGATACTGAACGGCGGAAGGTACAAAAAGCTGCTTGGCTGCAACATCTTAGCGCGATTCGATAAAAATTGCACGAATAGAGCTTGCGACCGGGAATCAGCATTTGTTAACCATATGTCGTCAGGATTCGAATCAGTTGTTCAAAGGCGTTTCCAGTGCCGCGACTGTGCGGCCGACCTGACGCCCGGAGTGGCGACTATTAGGGGACTGGCATGCGCGTATTGCTGATTGAGGATGACAGCGCCACTGCGCAGTCGATCGAGCTGATGCTCAAATCCGAGAGCTTCAACGTCTACACGACGGATCTCGGAGAAGAAGGCGTCGATCTCGGCAAGCTCTACGACTACGACATTATCCTTCTCGACCTGAACCTGCCGGACATGTCCGGCTATGAAGTGCTCAAGTCGCTTCGGGTTTCCAAGGTCAAGACACCGATTCTGATCCTCTCCGGCCTCGCCGGCATCGAGGACAAGGTCAAGGGTCTCGGCGTCGGCGCCGACGACTACATGACCAAGCCTTTCCACAAGGACGAACTGGTCGCCCGCATTCATGCGATCGTCCGCCGCTCCAAGGGACACGCCCAGTCGGTTATCCAGACCGGCGATCTGGTGGTCAATCTCGACACCAAGACCGTCGAAGTCGGCGGCCAGCGCGTTCACCTGACGGGCAAGGAATACCAGATGCTGGAGCTGCTCTCGCTCCGCAAGGGCACCACCCTCACCAAGGAGATGTTCCTCAATCATCTCTATGGCGGCATGGATGAGCCCGAACTCAAGATCATCGACGTGTTCATCTGCAAGCTGCGCAAGAAGCTCGCCAACGCTTCCGAGGGACGCAACTTCATCGAGACCGTCTGGGGCCGCGGCTACGTGCTGCGCGAGCCGAGCGACGACGAGGTCCGCATCCCGGCCTGATCGCGTGCTGGAGCCTGTACGGCTCTCTCCTCCCGACTTGAACCCCGCCGCGAATGGCGGGGTTTTTGTTTGTGGAGATGGTTGAAGGCCCTCGGGCCCAACCGCAACGTCAGCGCACCAAAGACGCTGCCGGCTTGACGCCCGAGCCCATGCCCGGGGCGAGCGAGGGCGACCGCGTGACGTTCGGAACGTAAAGCCCGCGATGATCCGGACATGGCCGATAGGTGTCCGTCAGGCCGACCACGGTTTCGGCCGCGCCGAGCAGGAGATAGCCGCCGGCTTCGTGAATGCGCAGCAGCCGGTTGAAGATCGTCACCTTGGTTTCCTGATCGAAATAGATCAGCACGTTGCGGCAGAAGATGACGTCGAACATGCCGAGATGAGAGAAATCATGCAGCAGATTGAGCTGCCGGAACTGCACCATCGCGCGCACGTCGGGGTTGATCTGCCACATGTCGCCGATCTGCTTGAAATGGCGGACCAGAAGCTGAATCGGCAACCCGCGCTGCACTTCAAACTGGCTGTAAATGCCCGACTTCGACTTCTCCAGAACCTCCTGCGACAGGTCGGTCGCAACGATCTCGATACGCCAGCCGGCGAGCTCCATGGCCATGTCCTTGAGGATCATCGCCAGCGAATACGGCTCCTGTCCGGTGGACGACGCCGCGCACCAGATGCGCAGGCTGCGGCGCGAAGCCCGCTCACGCAGCAGATTGGGAAGAATGGTGTTCCGGAAGTGATCGAACGGCACCTTGTCGCGAAAGAAGAAGGTCTCGTTGGTGGTCATCGCTTCGACCACGTCAACGATCAGGGCCTCTCCGCCCCCCTTCATTTTCTGGACGAGTTCGCCAATGCCGCCGGCACCGACCTTGCGAGCAAGCGGCAGCAACCTGCTCTCGATCAGGTACTGCTTGTCGTCGGACAGGACCAGGCCTGAGCGATCTTTCAGGAGCTTCCGCAGGTAGTCGTATTCGAGCGGTGTCACGAACGGTCTCCTGAAAACACGCGACCGACCTTTGCGGCGATCTGATTGAGCGGCAGGATCGCGGAACACACGCCTGCATGCGCGACGGCGCCGGGCATGCCCCACACGACGCTGGTGGCCTCATCCTGGGCAATCACGTTGCCGCCGGCCGCGACGATATCCTTGCCGCCCTGCATGCCATCCGAGCCCATGCCGGTGAGGACGACGGCGAGAACGCCCGTCTGCCAGACGCTGACTGCCGACTTGAACAGCGGATCGACCGCCGGCCGGCAGAAATTGATCTGGGGCCCGGCGTCGAGCGCGATCACCGCGCCGCCTGCGTGACGGGCGACGCGCATATGCAGGCCGCCCGGCGCCAGATAGATGCGGCCCGCCTTCACGGGCTCGCCATCAATTGCTTCCAGCGCCGGCCGCTTGCTGGTGCGCGCCAGATGCTCGGCGAGAATGGTGGTGAATGTCGGCGGCATGTGCTGGGTGATCAGCACGGGGACGCGATCGATGACCGGGCCGAGATCCGCAACCAGCGTCATCAGCGCCTGCGGCCCGCCGGTCGAAGACCCGACCACCAGAACATGGGGCGCGTTGGCGCTGAACGGGCGCAGCGCCACCTTGGCTGGCGACGGCGCCGCGACCGGCCCTGCGGGGCGGGCCATTGCAGCACGGTCGCGAGAGATGGCCGGCGCGAGCGGCGGGCTGGCCACCCGGGGCGAGCGGCGCACGCGGGCCCCGAGATGGCGGATCTTCAGGACCAGATCCTGGCGAAACTCGTCGGCGCTGGCGAGTTTGCTCTCCGGCTTCGGAATGTAGTCCGACGCGCCGAGCGACAGCGCCTTGAAGCTGATTTCGGCGTTCCGGCGCGTCAGCGTCGAGGCCATGATCACGATCAGGTCGCGCTTTTTTTCGAGCAGCAAAGGCAGCGCCGAAATGCCGTCCATGTCCGGCATTTCGATATCGAGGATCATGATATCGGGATTAACCCGCGCGACCTGATTGATCGCGTCGAGCCCGGTTCGCACCGAGGACGCAACGGCCATATCCGGCTCGGCATCGATCCAGCGCGTAATCAGGCCACGGATGACCGCGGAATCATCCACGACCATGACGCGTAACGGCTCGCTGTGTAGGGAAGTCGTATTCGGGGACGCGGCTGCAACAACACTCATTACGCCTACCAACTCAACAGCCGCGAACCGCGCAAGCCGAAAAACATGACAGACGCCGCGTCACGCGCGGCGCCTGCTACTCATCAAATCAAGCCGACTTCGTGAAACTTCGCCGTGACGATTTCCTTGTCGAACGGCTTCATGATGTACTCGTTCGCGCCGGCATGAAGCGCGCGGGCAATGTGCGCGACATCATTCTCGGTCGTGCAGAACACCACCTTCGGCTGGTCGCCGCCCGGCATCATGCGCATGTTGCGCAGGAATTCGAGGCCGTCCATGACCGGCATGTTCCAGTCGAGAAGCACCGCGTCCGGCAGCTCGCGCTTGCAGGCTTCCAGCGCCTTTTCGCCGTCCTCGGCTTCGACGATGTTGAAATCGAGTCCTTCAAGAATCCGCCGCGCGACCTTCCGGATCACGCTGGAATCATCCACCACCAGACATGTTTTCATTTCGTCCTCTGCTTTCCTAGTGTCCCTTACGGGGCAATCCATCCAGCCGATCAGGCCGCCATCGCATCCGACGGAAATTCAAGAATCCGATCGACGTCGAGCACAACCATCAACTGCCCATCGAGGCGATGGATGCCGCCCGCAACCTTTTCCATGCGGGGATCGAGGTTGACGGGATTGAGCTCCCGCCCGCTATCGGGCAACCGCAGTACCTCTCCGATCTTGTCGATCAGCAGTCCATAGGATTCTCCGCGCAGGTCGACGCCCACAGCCATCGGCAGCTTGCCGTCTTCGTTGCGCGGCAGGCCGAGCCGCGCGCGCATGTCGATCGCGGTCACGATACGGCCACGCAGATTAAGAACGCCGGCGACGTGTTCGGGCGCCAGCGGCACGCGCGTCAGCCGTTCCGGCATGAACACGTCCTGGACGCGGGAGATCGGCAATCCGAACAACTGATCGCCAATGGTGGCGGTCACGTACTCGGTGGTTCCAGTATCGGCATTCACCACTTCAGAATTCATCATCGTTCCCTTCATGCCGCCTGGTGCATCTGCGACGTCTGTTCCTTGAGCGCCGCGATCAGCCCCGGCCGATCGAACTTCGCAACGTAATCGTGGAAGCCGACCTGACGGCCGCGCTCGATCGCCGCCGGCGACACCACCGAAGACAGCGCGATGATCGGCACCGCCGTCATGCGCTGATCGGCGCGAATCGCTTCCGCGAACTCGAAGCCGTTCATCTCGGGCATCTCGATATCGGTCAGCACCACGTCGATCTGCCGACCCGACCGCAGAACGCCCAGGCCTTCGTTCGCATTGGTGGCGACGGACACGTGGTAGCCCGCGGCCTTCAGAACCGGAGCCAGCATATTGCGGAAGAAAGCCGAGTCATCGACCAGCAGGATCGATTGCGATGCCGCCAGCGGATTCATCTCCTTGCGGCTGAACCAGTCCGCGAACGCCATCGGCAGGAAGTGGCCGACGTCGATCACCTCGGTCGCCTGTCCCTTGATGACAGCGGAGCCGAGAATGCCGTCGCGACTGCTGGCGACCTCGATGTTCAGATTTTCCTCGACGATGTCGATGATCTCGTCGACCACCAATCCCATCGAACGGCCATCATCGACGAACACGAGAATCGGCTGCACGCCGGTGTCGCGAATGGTGACGCCCTCGATCTGGACCAGCGGCATCAGCTGGTCGCGGTACTGAACCATGTAGCGGCCATTCGAGAGTTCGATCTTCTCGACCGCGACCTCTTCGAGGCGCGTGACCAGCGCCAGCGGCACCGCCTTCGGTTGTTGCGAACCGGCGCTGAACACCAGGAGCGACGTCATCTGCTCGCCCGAGCCGGCGCGCGCGGCGGCCGCCTCGTCGGCAATATCGCTGTGCCCGGCGATCGACGTGCCGATCGCCTGCGCGATACCATTCGGATCGATGATCATGATCACCGCGCCGTCGCCGAGAATCGTGTTGCCGGAGAACATTCCGATGTGACGAAGCTTCGTGGACATCGGCTTGACCACGATTTCCTCGGTGTGGAACACGCCATCGACCACGATGCCGAAGGTCTGGCTGCCGACCTGCATCACAACGATGAAACCGTTTTCCGGATCGCTCGAACTGCCGTCGTCAATCTTGAGCAGCTTCTTCAGGTGCAGCAGCGGCAACAGCTTGTTGCGCAACCGCAGCACCGGCGTGTCCTTGATCCGCTCGATGCGATGCTCGGAATTGGCGCGCGCGCGAACCAGTTCCACCACCGCGATCTGCGGAATGGCGAAACGCTCGCCCGCCGCCTCGACAATCAGAGCCGACACGATTGCAAGTGTCAGCGGAATCTTGATCGTGAAGCTCGATCCCTCTCCCGGCACCGACTTGACGTCGATGGTGCCGCCGATCTGATCGATATTGGTGCGCACCACGTCCATTCCGACGCCACGGCCGGACACGCTGGTGATCGCCGCCGCCGTGGAGAATCCCGGCGCGAAGATAAACTTGTGGATCTGCGACTCGGTCATCTTCTCGATGTCCGCCTCGGTCGCGAGCCCGTTCGAGATCGCCTTCGCCTTGATCCGTTCGGTGTTCAGGCCGCGGCCGTTATCGGCGATACAGATGATGATGTGGCCGCCCTCGTGATATGCGGAGACGCGGATTGTGCCCTGCTCCGGCTTGCCGGCCGCGAGACGTTCCGCCCCGGTCTCAAGACCATGATCGGCGGAGTTACGCACCATGTGAGTGAGCGGATCCTTGATCAGATCGAGCACCTGGCGATCGAGTTCGGTATCGGCGCCGTGCATTTCGAGTTCGATCTGTTTGCCGAGTTCGCTCGACAGGTCGCGTACGATGCGCGGCAGCTTCTGCCAGGCGTTGCCGATCGGCTGCATCCGCGTCTTCATGACGCCTTCCTGCAACTCCGCCGTCACGTTCGACAGGCGCTGCAGCGGCACCTTGAATTCGTTGTCCTCGTTGCGGCGGCTGATCTCGAGCAGCTGGTTGCGGGTGAGCACCAGCTCCGACACCATCGTCATCAGATGTTCGAGCGTATCGACGTTGACGCGGATCGACTGCGTCGAAACCTTGTCGGCCTCGCCGCCTGCGTCCATTTCGACAGCGGTCTTGCGGGCGGCCGGCTTCTTCGCGGGCTTCGGCGCTTCCTGCGTGGCAGCAGGCACAAGCGGCGGCGCGGCGACTTCCGTTGCGGTCTCGCGGAAAGCGCGCTCCAGTTCGTCGAGCGAGACTTCGCCCGGGCGCAACTCGCGCTCCAGAATCTGAGGGACCAGCGTGCCTTCGGTCGCGGTTGATTTCGCGGCAGGCGCCGGCGCCGATGGCGCCGCATCCATGGCCTGCATGCCGGCCTCGACCATCTGTTCGAGCGCGCCGATCAGATCCGGATCGGAGCCCTCGGGCTCTGCTTCGGTCGCTTCGAGCTGGGAGAGAATGTCCTTGATGCGGTCGATCGTCGTCAGAATCAACGAGACGGCTTCACCGGTAACCGGCATGCCGTCGCGGAATTTTCCCATCAGAGTTTCGGCGGCGTGGGCCAGAGCCTCGAGGCGCGGCAGACCGAGAAATCCGCATGTGCCTTTGATCGTGTGAACGAGGCGGAAAATGTTATCGAGAATTTTCGCGTTATTCGGTTCCTGTTCGAACTTCACCAACTGATTGTCGACGGTGTCGAGACTCTCATTGGTCTCCGTCAGGAATTCGCGCAACAGATCGTCCATGAACCCAGCCTTCTGCCAAGGGCGTGCCGTCCGCACGCTTTTCGGTATCAGGCCAGTTTGTGCGCAAAGCGTTTAAGTTTGGTTGAGCAATCCCAAAAGAAGACTTCGAACAAGGAGATATGCCGCCGCCAGACCGCTCCGGCCGGTGGCAATCCGTTAAGAAACGATGAAAGACGATCAGGAGGCGGTAACTGTCACCGCGCCGGGTTCGGATGACACCGCGATCGACAGGCTGCAGGCCTGGGCCAGCAGCGCCGTGTAATGCGGTTGCACCGCATGCGCCGTCACCGAAGCGGCGTTCTCGACGCTCAATTGCTCGACGATGTGCTGCGGCTCACGGGCATGCTGACCGGCAGCCCGCACCCGAAAGCCCATGGTCTCGCCTTCTCCGATGGGATCGACCGTGAGTTCGCCGCCGCGCGGAATCGCCTGCTGGGCGATGACCAGCATATTGAGCAGCAGCTTGACCCGGTTCTTCGCCATCAGCATGTGCGGCATGTTCCAGGTCAGCGTGGTCCGGTCGTCCTGAAGATGACCGCGCGCCACCTTCTGGGCTTCGCCGAGATCGATCTGGGTCCCGGCAGAGCCCGCGGCGCCGTAAGCGATCCGGCAGAACTGCAATCGCGCGGAGGTGCTGGTCGCGCTCTTGCGGATCAGGTCGAGGGCAAATTCGCGATCCTCGGCCTTGTTGCTGCTGTCCATCACCTCAAGGCCATTGACGATCGCGCCCACCGGGTTGATGAGATCGTGGCAGACCCGCGAGCAGAGCAACGCGGCGAGATCGAGAGCATCGAGGGCTGGGGCAGACGTGCCAGACATACGATTTTCCTGTTATCTGTGCATGCCATCGCATGATGGGGAGGATGACGGGAAAGTTCCGCAACAAACGTCGCGAATCAGGATGTGCTGTAGTTTGATACACTGCGAACGTGACCGCTGCCACCGCAGCAGATCGCCAATCACAGCCGGTTCGAGGTCGATGCGGCGGGCCGCACACAGCACATTCCCCGCAGATGTCCTTGTCTCCATGGACATTTCGCGATGAACAAAGATCTTCCGCCACCCCAGACCATCGACGGACCGACCGCCCTGCGGCTGATCGAGCCTCTCACCGATCTCGTCGCCGAGGCGGGAACGGCCATTCTCGCGGTCAACCGGCGAACCATGAAGGTCGAGGGAAAAACCGACGGATCGCCGGTCACCGAAGCCGACATGGCCGCCGATCGCGCCATTGCCGCAGGCCTCGCCCGGCTGGCGCCGGATATTCCGGCCCTGTCCGAGGAGCGCACGCATCTGGCCGCCCGGCCCTACAAGGGCAGCTTCTTCCTGATCGATCCTCTCGATGGCACCCAGGAGTTCGTCGCCGGGCGCGATGAATTCACGGTCAATCTGGCGCTGATCACGGATGGCACCCCCGTCCTCGGCATTGTCGGCGCACCGGCGCTGGGAACGATCTGGCGTGGGGTGGTGGGCCATGGCTCCGAACGGTTGCTGGTCACCAAGGACGCGGCCACCCGTACGGCCGTTCCGATCCACACCCGCCCCCACCCCGCTCCCGGCGCTCCCTGGATCGCGACCGTCAGCCGCTCCCACTGCGACAAAAGAACGGATGCCTTCATTGCCGGCCGGCCCGGCGCTGTCCGGCAGGTGCTCGGTTCGGCAGTCAAATTCTGTCGCGTGGCCGAGGGCGGTGCCGATATCTATCCACGCCTGTCGCCCACGTCGGAATGGGACATCGCCGCGGGACACGCGGTCCTCTGCGCCGCCGGCGGCAAGATCACCGACGGTGAAGGCAGGCCGCTGCGGTTCGGCGAGGCGCGCGACGGGTTTCTGGTGCCGGAATTCATCGCCTGGGGCGATCCGTCCGCCGCGGATCAGTAGTCCGACAGCGTCGCCCGCAGGCGCGGCCAGTTCGCCGCCGCTTCGGCTGCGAAACGCGACGGATTGCGCGAGAAGGCATCGCGGTTTTCTTCACGGCTGAACAGATAGAGGCGGTCGCCTGAAATCAGCCAGACGTTGAAGCGGCCGGCGATGATCACACCCCGCGCCGCATCGACCGGATCGTAACCGCCAAATTGCGGAGCGTAGACTTCCGGATGCGCCAGAAAGAAAGTGCGGTTGTTCTCGTTGGCAAACCGCCAGACCGCGCCGCCCTGTGAGGTTTCCACGTCGGGCCGGCCGATGACCGGCTTTCCATCGGTAAAATAAGCCACCGGATCGTAGCCGCTGATGGCGAGGCCGGTATAGCGATCGAGCACCACGCGCTCGGTTGTCGCCGCGTGGACCGTGCCTTCGGAGCCCGACCACAGCGCGGCGCAGCTCATAAACGCCGCGAAGAGCACGGCTATTCTGAGGCGATGCCCTTTATTTTCCTGCCGCCGTACTGTCATAGTTGGTGCTGATAAACGAGTGAATCGGGTATGAAGCTGCAATCTAGGCCATGCTTCTCAGCAAGGCGTTAAACGCGGACTTCAAAGCCGATCCATTGGTTTCAAGAGGTTTTACATGGCCTTCGTTTCCCGTCTTGCGGCCCTTGTTGTCGTGATCGCCCTGTCGTTCGCCGCGCCCGCTTCGGCGCAGCAGCGCGGCAGCGGCCCTCACACATATGGTCCGGACGAACTGGTCAGCGCGGGCCACCGCTTTTTCGGCAACGTGTCGCGCGGCCTTGCTTCGGTGATCGAGAAGGCGGTGAGCCAGTGGGGCCTGCCGAACGGCTATGTCCTCGGCGAGGAAGGCAGCGGCGCCTTCGTGGCGGGGCTGCGTTATGGCGAGGGCACGCTCTACACCAAGAACGCCGGCGACCTGAAAGTCTACTGGCAAGGTCCGTCCGTCGGCTTCGACTGGGGCGGCGACGGCGCGCGGACCATGGTGCTCGTCTATAATCTGCCGGCCACCGAGGCAATCTATCAGCGGTTTATCGGCATCGACGGTTCGGCCTATTTCGTCGGCGGCTTCGGCATGACCGCGCTGACGGCGAACAACATCGTTCTGGTCCCGATCCGTGCCGGCGTCGGCCTGCGGCTTGGCGCCAATATCGGCTACCTCAAGTTCACGCCGCGCGCGACCTGGAATCCGTTCTGACATCCGAGGCTCCAGCGCTCCGGCCATTGTCGCCGTGCCGTGCGGCGGGCTGAAACCCGCCGTTGATCGTCGGCGTTAATAGGTTGTTCCGCTGGCTTTTTCCCCCGTCGCCAAGGTAAGAAGAGGCGGTATCCGCGGGGAGTGAATCCATGGTCGAAACGATCATGTATCTGGCAATCGGCTTTCTCATCTCGACATTGCTCGGGCTGATGATCATGCCGCTTGTCCATAACCGCGCGGTCCGCCTGACCACCAAGAGGCTCGAGGCGGCAACGCCGCTGTCGATGGCGGAGATCCAGGCCGACAAGGATCAGTTGCGGGCGGAGTTCGCGATGTCCGCGCGCCGGCTGGAAATGACCGTCGAGCAGCTCAAGAACAAGACGACCAGCCAGTCGGCCGAGCTTGGCAAGAAGTCCGACGCCATCAATCGTCTCAAGATCGAACTCGGCGAGAAGAACGCCGCCATCTTCGCTCTCGAGGCGCGCGAGAAAGCGCTGCGCGACGAATTGCGCGGGACCGAGAACGAATTCAACGCCAAGGCCGAAGCCCTGCAAAGCGCGGAGCAGGCCCTTGCGGATAAGCAGCGCGAACTCGCGCATCTGTCGAACGAACTGACAGACCGCTCGGCGACCGCCGAAAGCCGCCAGATCGAACTGGCCACCGTCCAGACCCAGGTGGCGGCCCTTCAGGCGCGTGTCCGCGAGGCGGAGCGCGAATTCACGGACACCGAACAGCGCCTCACCGAACAACGCGGCGAATTCGATTCCGCCAGCCGCGATCTCGGCGAAGCGCGCTCCCGCGTGGAGAACCTGACGGTGCGCGTCGCCGAACTCGATCGCGAGTTGATGACCCGCTCGAAGGAAACCGCCACGCTGACAAGCCGGATCAGCGATCTCGAAGGCAAGCTGGTTGCTCAGGGCAAGGTCCTGAGCGAGCGAACGCAGGAGCTTGGCACGCTTCAACAGGAACTGGTTGCCATGCGGCAGGCGGAGCAAACCGTCCGCGAGCAGGCCGCGATGATCGAGCGGCTGCGGGCCGAAAAAGCAGCCATCGAGGAGCAGTTGATCGCGCTGCGCGATGAGCGCGCGCGGCTTCAGCGCGAGACCGGAAGCGATGGGATCGGCGACCCCGCCGAAAACGCGCTGCTGCGCGAACGGATCAACGATATCGCCGCCGAAGTGGCGCGTCTTGCCATCACGCTGGAAGGCCCGGACTCGCCGATCGAGGCGATTCTGGCTTCGGAGCCGGGCAAACCGGCGATCAGCGCGATCGTCAAGGGCAAGGCCGCCGCCCCCTCCCCGGAATCCCACGTCACCCTGGCTCAGCGCATCCGCGCGCTGCAGGACAAGACCCGCGCACCCGTCAGACCGGCAAAAAAGGCGTGACCGGCCGGCATTTATGCCGCCGGCGCTCAGCCCGCGCTTGACACTGCACCCCCCGGCTTCGTAAATCGCGGCTTCAAACCGGACGATCCAAGGACGTCCCGGGCGCATAGCTCAGCGGGAGAGCGTTCCCTTCACACGGGAGAGGTCCAAGGTTCGATCCCTTGTGCGCCCACCATTTGTCTCAGCGGTCAATCACGCTCGCGCCGCTGGCGGAATGTTTCCCATGACCGACAATTCGACCGCCAACGGCCGCTTCGATATCGAAGCCATCGCCAGGGCCCTACCCGAAACCGCAGCCACGCTGCTCGCGGACATCTACCTGACCGACCGCCCCGAAGCGAGCGCGCGCGTGTTTCGGGTCTATCGCCCGACGCCGCCGCACTACCATGCGACGTGCGACGAATATCTCTACGTGTTTTCAGGACGCGGCACGTTCTGGATGGAAGATGAATCCACCAAGGCCGAGTTCAGCCCCGGTCAATTGCTGTTCTTCAAGCGCGGCACCGTGCACGCGATGCCGGAGCTGTTCGAACACCCGGTCGTGTTCCTGTCGATCGACACCCCGCGGCGCGAGCCGACCGATATCATTTTTGTCGATCCGAAGGATGGTTCGCCGGCGACCTTCATGGCGCGCAACGCCGACGGCAAATAGCGCACCCGGCGCAACGCGTCGCCCGGCTTCGCCCGCCGTTACTTCAGGTAGTCGCTGAGACTGGTGAACTTCGAGCTCATCGTCGAGCCCAGACCTTTTACCGCCGCAAGAATCCCCAGCGATATCCCGGCGGCGATCAGGCCATACTCGATCGCCGTCGCAGCGGTCTCGTCCCGCAGGAAACGCTTCAGCATTGTCGGCACTCCTCGCGGCGGTTTTGGCACAGGGCCGCATCATGGCGCGAGGGCTTCGCGCGATCGCCGGTAACCTAGCGGAAAGATGCTGCCGAAAATTTAACTCAACCGCATAAAACTACCGCTATCGCGGCGTCCGCCGGTCAGGTGCGCGCCTGCAATGCGAGCAACGCCAGTAGCTTGAGCCGCTCGGGATCGCGTTCGCCCTGCGAGGTCAGATCGAGGATGTTCCGGGCAAGAGTCTGCACATGTCGCGACGAAACCGGCTCTGGCAGCGCCGCCACCGCCTCTTCCAGGACGGTGGTCATCATCGCGATGGTATCGGGACTGAACGACGTCCCCTGAAAAATCTTCATGACCGACCGTGAGGTGACTGCCTGAGCAGGACAACCTCACGGTTCGCGTCGGGTTCCGCTACATCACGACTTCAATCAGGCGCGGCCCGCTTCCTGCGACGGACTCGGACAACGCCTTGTGGAAGTCCTCGGCGGTGGTCACCGACTTGCCCGGCACACCCATGCCCTTGGCAAGTGCAACCCAGTCGAGCGTCGGGTTGTCGAGGCTCAGCATGTGCTTTGCCTTCTCGCCCGGCTCGCCGGCCTCGACGCCGGCGAACTCGCCCTTGAGGATCTGGTAGCTGCGGTTGGCGAACACCACGGTGGTAACATCGAGGCCCTCGCGCGCCTGCGTCCACAGCGATTGCAGCGTGTACATCGCGCTGCCATCGCCCACCATGCAAATCACCTTGCGATCCGGGCACGCCACCGCGGCGCCGGTTGCGACCGGAGTCGAGAAGCCGATCGAGCCGCCCATGTTCTGCAGCCAGTCGTGCGGTTTCGCCGCCGCCGTCGGCGGAAAGAAGCCACGGCCGGTGGTGATCGATTCATCGACCACGATGGCATTCTCGGGGATCGCGATCGCGATCGCCTGCGCAACCGACGCGTGATTGAGCGCACCGGTCGGCTTGACCAGTTCAGCCAGCTTCTGCGGCTGCGCATCCGTCGCCTTGGCGCCCAGCGCATCGGCCAGCGCCTGCAGCGCGCCGACGGAGTTCTCGCCCGCCTCGCACATGCGATGGACCTCGCAGCCCTCCGGCTTGAGCAGGCTCGGCTTGTTCGGATAAGCGAAGAAAGCCACCGGGTCCGCGGTTTCGATCAGGATGATGTGGCGGAAATCCTTGAGAATGGGCAGCGCCTGCTCGATCACATACGGAATTCGCTCGATCGAATAGCGCCCCTGTCCGCGCGCCATGCGCGGATTGTAGGTCTGGCCCATCACCTTGCAGCCCGTCTTCCCGGCGATGCGCGACGCGAGCTTCAGGCCTTCCTCGGTCAGAGCGTGGCCGGTGAGCAGGAGAAGCGTCTGCTCGCCGCTGCGCAGGACGCGCGCCGCTTCCTCGACCGCCTGCGGCGAATAGCTCGGCTGCTGTGAACTTGCAGGCACCTGCGCGATGCCGTCCGCTTCATTCCAGGCGGTATCGGCGGGCAGGATCAGTGTGGCGATCTGTCCCGGATGGCTGTTGGCGGCAGCGATCGCCGCGGCGCCATCACGTGCAACGGATTTTGCATCCGGCGACGTGCGAACCCATGCCGACATCGGCCGCGCGATGCCTTCGATGTCCGACGTCAGCGGCGCGTTGTACTCGATGTGATAGGTCGCGTGCTGACCGACGATGTTGACGATGCCGGAGCGCGCCTTCTTGGCGTTGTGCAGATTGGCAAGGCCGTTGGCGAGACCGGGACCGAGATGCAACAAGGTCGATGCGGGCTTTTCAGCCATCCGGTAATAACCGTCGGCGGCACCGGTGACGACGCCTTCGAACAGGCCGAGAACACAGCGCATCCCGTCCACCCGGTCGAGCGCTGCGACAAAGTGCATCTCGGATGTGCCGGGATTTGTGAAACACACGTTCACATCACCAGCAACCAGCGTTCGCACCAGACTTTCCGCACCGTTCATCGCGCCACTCCCGTTGAATTTTCTTTGTCAGGAAGATCAACCATCCTTTGGCGCATCCGTCAAAGGCTCCGGCGGGATAAAAGCGATGCACAAATGCCTGCCCGGTCATCATCAAACAACAAACGGTGCTTTATGGTCACGCTGGCGGCGCAAATGACCGGCTCACGCGGCCGCGTCTTGCGAAACACGGCAATTTATGGCCTCTCTGAGGTCGATTTCGCCCGCTGTTTTTGTGAATTGCCGTGAGGTCTCGATGAAACGCCTGCTTGCCGCCTTGTTTGTTGCCATGACCTGGGTCGCCATCTCGCAGCCCGCGACGGCCCGAGAGCGTTATCCGCAGCAGGATTTCGTGGTGCAGGAGGCCCCGTTCGGCGGATTATTCCGCGGTTTCGGGCTCGGTGCCAGTTCGGGGCCTGTCCAGCGCTCGTACGTCAACTTCCAGGGCAACTACAAGCCGGGCTCGATCGTCATCAGCACCGCACAACGCCGGCTCTATTTTATTACCGGTCCCGGTGAAGCGATCCGCTACGGCATCGGTGTGGGACGCGACGGCTTTCGCTGGGGCGGCGTTCACAGGGTCACCGCCAAGAAGGAGTGGCCGGCCTGGACGCCTCCGCCGCAGATGCTGCGCCGTCGTCCTGACCTGCCGCGTCACATGGAGGGCGGTCCGGAGAACCCGCTCGGCGCCCGCGCCATCTATCTCGGTTCGACGCTCTATCGCATTCACGGTTCCAACGAACCGGAGACCATCGGACAAGCGGTGTCGTCCGGCTGCTTCCGCATGGTCAATGACGACGTGATCGACCTCTATAACCGCGTCTCGGTCGGCGCGACGGTCTACGTCAGAAATTAACTCGCTCCGAGTTCCCGCGACCGAAGGCCGGCCTCAATGCCGGCCTTTTTGTTTTGCGCGCCCGCCGTGCTTGCAGCGGCGCGCGACTTCCGGCTAGCTCTCCATCATGCCGCTGTTTCCGGTCCGATTGTTGGTTGCTGCCGCGATCGTTTTCGCGAGCGCGGCGTTGCCTGCCCTGGCCGCCGAAAATCCGGAGATCGCCAGGCGGCGGCAGAACGAAAAGACTAATTTCACCGATGCCGAGATCATCGACGGCTTCATGAAAACCGCGTTCGGCGCCGAGTATCATCTCGCCGGCCGGATCGACCGCATCCGGAAATACGACAGGCCGGTGAAAGTCTTCATCGCCGGCTCCAGCCGCGCTCATCGCCGCGCCCAGCTCAGCGGCGTGATCGCGGACATCGCAAGGCGCGTCCGCCATATCGACATCAGCACGACAGCGAACCGCAACGACGCCAATGTCGTCATCACGCTGGTGCGCGACCGCGACCTCTACAAGACCATTCACGCGCTCTATGGCGCACAGCGCGCGAAGGAAATCCGCCGTTCGCTCGATCCGCAGTGCCTGTCCGGCTTTCGCAAGAACGAGCGTTACGAGATCGAGCACTCCGACGTCATTCTGACGGTCGACAATGGCGATTTCGTTTTTCTCGATTGCGCCTATGAGGAAGTCCTGCAGTCGCTGGGGCCGATCAACGATACCGACTCGGTGCCATGGACGATGTTCAACGACGACGTCTCGATGGGCTTCTTCGACGTCTACGACCAGTACATCCTGAACATCCTGTACGACCCGCGCATCAAGCCGGGAATGACGGTGCAGGACGTTCAGCCATTATTGCCTGTCATCCTGCCTGATATCCGCGACTGGGTGACCCGGACCAACGGCCTGAAGCGCTAGTCCGGCGGCGGCTCCGCCGATGGCATAGCGCGCTGCCCATAACCTTCGGGCCATATCAGGAAGGCGCCGGTTTCAAATTTTCCTTTGGAATTTCGATGATCGCTTGACAGATCAATAACTATTCAGTTATGAATTAATTGATAACCAACGAGCTATCAATCCATGTCCGTCAGCCCAGACGTCCTGTTCAAAACCCTCGCCGACCCGACCCGGCGGGCCATCTTCGAGCGGCTGTGCCGCGAAGGAGAGAAAACCGTCGGAGCCCTGACCGCGCGGGCCGGAATCTCGCAACCCGCGGTCTCCAAGCACCTTGGCGCCCTGAAACAGGCCGGGCTGGTGCATGACCGCCACGAAGGCCGCCAAACCCACTACAGCGCCCAGATCGGCGCGCTCGCGCCACTGATCGACTGGACGCGCCAGATGGCCGGCTTCTGGCAAAGCCGTTTCGACGATCTCGAAGACTTGCTCAAAAGGATGGATCAATGACCGCTGCCACGACCGAAACACTGTCCGTCGTCGTCGAACGGGAGTTTCCCCATCCGCCGGAAAAGCTCTGGCGTGCGTTGACCCAGCCGCACCTGATCGAAGAGTGGCTGATGAAAAACGATTTCAAGCCGGTTGTCGGTCACCGCTTCAATCTTCGGGGCGACTGGGGCGGCGTACTGGACTGCAAGGTCCTCGCCATCGAACCGACCCGCACGTTGTCCTACACATGGGACTTCGCCCATGACGATGCGGCCTTCAATCTGACAAGCGTCGTGACCTTCACGCTCACCCCGACGGACACGGGCACGCGTTTGCGCATGGAACAGTCGGGCTTCCGGCCGGATCAGAAGCAGGCCTACGGCGGCGCGCGGCATGGCTGGCAGCAGTTCCTTGGCAACCTCGAGCAGATTCTGACGCGGGCAGATTGACGTCCGCAGCGCTCAGATCTCTCCGCTCTAGATCGTCGTCACAGGAGGCTCACTTGAACTGGAACAAATGGATTCGGCAATTTCACCGCTGGCTGTCGATCGCCTTTACCGGGACCGTGCTCGCCAACTTTATCGCCATGGCGCTGGGACAACCTCCGGCCTGGGTGGTGTATTCGCCGCTGCCGCTGCTGTTCCTGCTTTTGTTTACCGGCCTTTACATGTTCGTGCTGCCCTATGCCGCCAGCCGCCAGACCGGCGAACGCATGTGAACGGATCATCATGACGAAAGCGCCCACCACCAAAAAGAGCAGCGCAACGGGATCCGGCGGCGAGTCGCCCGCGCGCCTGATCGATGCGCGAATCAGGAAATTCGATGACTGGCGCGGCGACACGCTCGCGCGGGTTCGGGCCATCATCAAGGCCGCCGATCCGGATGTCGTCGAGGAAGTGAAGTGGAGAAAGCCGTCCAACGGGATGCTGGGCGTTCCGGTCTGGGAGCACGACGGCATCATCTGCACCGGCGAGACTTACAAAGCCGCCGTGAAGCTCACCTTCGCCAAGGGCGCGGCGCTGGACGATCCAGCAGGCCTGTTCAACGCCAGCCTCGAGGGCAACGTCAGGCGCGCCATCGATATTCACGAGGGCGACAGGATCAATGAAAAAGCATTGAAGGCGCTCATTCGCGCTGCCGTTGCGCTGAATACATCCTCACCGGCGAAGCGGCGTGGAAAGAAAGCATAGCGCGCGATCACGACGCGCAATCACAGCGAGAACGAAAACGGGCGCTTCACTGAAGCGCCCGTTCCATTGTTCGGCCCCGCGATCAGGTCAGGCCGATTTCTCGAACAGCTCGCGCCCGATCAGCATGCGGCGAATTTCGCTGGTGCCGGCGCCGATCTCATACAGCTTGGCATCGCGCAGCAGCCGCCCGGTCGGATAGTCGTTGATGTAGCCGTTGCCGCCCAGCAACTGGATCGCGTCGAGCGCACATTGCGTCGCCCGTTCCGCCGCATAGAGGATCGCGCCGGCCGCATCCTCGCGGGTGGTCTCGCCGCGATCGCAGGCCTTGGCCACCGCGTAAACATAGGCGCGTGACGCATTCATCGTCACATACATGTCGGCGACCTTGCCCTGCACGAGCTGGAAGCTGCCGATCGGCTGGCCGAACTGCTTGCGCTCGTGGACGTAAGGCATCACCACGTCCAGACAGGCCTGCATGATACCGAGCGGCCCCGCCGACAGAACGGCGCGCTCATAATCGAGGCCCGACATCAGGACGTTGACGCCTTTGCCCACAGTCCCGAGCACGTTCTCCTCCGGCACTTCGCAATCCTCGAAGACCAGTTCGGCGGTGTCCGAACCACGCATGCCGAGCTTGTCGAGCTTCTGCGCGGTAGAGAATCCCTTCATGCCCTTTTCGATGATGAAGGCGCTGATGCCGCGCGGACCCGCGGCGGGATCGGTCTTGGCGTAGACCACCAGGGTTTCGGCAACCGGCCCGTTGGTGATCCACATCTTCCCGCCGTTGAGAACGTAGCGATCGCCCTTCTTGTCGGCGCGGGTGGTCATCGACACCACGTCCGAACCAGATCCCGGCTCCGACATCGCCAGCGCCCCGACGTGTTCGCCCGAAATCAGCTTCGGCAGATATTTGCGCTTCTGCGCGTCGTTGCCGTTACGGCGAAGCTGGTTGACGCACAGGTTCGAGTGCGCGCCGTAGGACAGGCCGACCGAGGCCGAGGCGCGGGAGATTTCCTCCATCGCGATGCAATGCTCGAGATAGCCGAGCCCCGACCCGCCATACTCCTCCTCCACGGTGATGCCGTGCAGGCCGAGCGCGCCGAGCTTGGGCCACAGATCGCGCGGAAACTGGTTGGACTTGTCAATTTCGTCGGCGCGCGGCGCAATCTCGTGACTGGCGAAGTCGCGAACCGTCTCGCGGATTGCATCGGCCGTCTCGCCGAGATCGAAATTGAAGACACTGCTCGCGTTCGGAATCATAGTCTCTCTCCCAGAGGCAGCTGGTGACAAGCCAGCGTTATTGGGCCGGACATTGCCACGAGCAGGTTGCGGGGAGAAGGGCCGGAAGCGCGGAAAGATTCCAGGCGAAATGTCGTCTGGCTGACATTTCGCGAATTCGTCGTCTCCGGATTTGTCCCGGCCACGACCAACGAGAGGCAGCATTCCTCCCTCCCGGCACAACGCATGGACGATGTTACGCCAGCGCGCGCGAGGCTTCCTTCACCTTTCGTGTTGCTTCGTCCACCGAGCGGGTCGCGGTCGCGATGTCGTTCATGTTGGCGTTGATATCGGTCACGCCTCTTGCCGCCACCTGCATGTTGGACGAGATGCTCTGGGTCACCGATGCCTGCTCCTCGACCGAAGCCGCGATCGCCGCGGAGATTTCATTGATCCGCGAGATCGTCTGGGTGATCGCCTCGATGACGCCGACCGCGGTGGTCGTCGTCCCCTGAACCTCGGCGATCTGCGCGCTGATTTCGTCGGTGGCCTTCGCCGTCTGGGTCGCGAGACTTTTCACTTCGGACGCAACGACCGCGAACCCGCGACCCGCGTCGCCGGCGCGCGCGGCTTCAATGGTCGCATTCAACGCCAGAAGATTGGTCTGGTCGGCGATGCTGTTGATGAGTTGGACCACGTCGCCGATTTTCTGGGCCGCCGACGCAAGACCTGAAACGATCGTACTGGTCTCGTTGGCCTGTTCGACAGCCTGCAGCGAGATGTTGAGCGCATCCGACGCCTGACGGCTGATTTCGCTCACCGATGCGGCGAGTTCTTCCGCGCCCGAGGCCACCGCCTGCATGTTGGACGACGTCTGCGTCGACGCGCTGGCCGCGGATGTGACGCGCTGCGAGGTGGCGGCTACCGAGTCGGTGATCTGGCCAAGGTCGGTATCGATCGACTTCTGCAGCTCGGCCCGCCGCAGCCGATCCTCGACCTGCCCCGTGATGTCTGTCGCGAACTTCACAACCTTGGCGACCTTGCCGTCGGCGCCATAGATCGGATTATAGGAGGCCTGAATCCAGACGGTCTTTCCGCCCTTGCCAAGCCGCTTGTATTCGGCCGCCTGATATTCACCGCGACGGAGCATGTCCCAGAATTCGCGATAGGCCGCACTGTCGCGATAGGCCGGCTCGACGAACATGCTGTGATGTTTGCCTCGGACTTCCTCCAGCCGGTATCCCAGTGTCGCAAGGAAGTTCTCATTCGCGGTGATGATCGTTCCATCGAGATTGAACTCGATGACCGCCTGAGATTTGTGGATTGCCGCGATCTGACCTTCGTAATCGAAGTTCTTCAGCTTCTGGCCGGTGATATCGGCTGCGAACTTGACCACCTTGAACGGCTTGCCGCGACGATCCAGCAGCGGCGCGTAAGACGCCTGAATCCAGACGACGCGGCCGCCCTTGCCGGTCCGCATGAATTCGCCCGCCTGATTTTCACCACGCCGCAACGCGTCCCAGAATTCCCGGTAAGCCGCGCTCTCGCGCGTCGCGGGATCGACGAACATGCTGTGATGCTTGCCTTGAACCTCTTCAAGGCGATACCCCACCGCGTTCAGGAAATTCGTGTTGGCTGTGATGATGGTTCCATCGAGCTGGAACTCGATGACGGCTTGAGACCGGTCAATCGCATCGATCCGTGCGTTGAGCTCCTGCATTCCAAGAAACATTCTCATCGTCGAATCCCCATGCCCGTCATGAGAATTGCAGCGAACCGTTAAGCAAGCTTTGCCGGCGCGTTCGTACGATTACGGATACGACCGCCGAGCCCGGTACCTTCAGGAATGCCGGATCATCAGGCCGTGAACTCGCCGAGACTTCCGCTTGCCCGCCGGCAGGTATCGGAGTGTAATCGCCCAAACAGCCGCGTCGAAACGACGGCCAACCCGGGGAAACGTCCATGCACGGCACACGCGATCTGGCGCGCGAGTCCGCAGCTCAGGCTGCGCGGGACAAGGCCTACGCGCTTCCACTCGACGAATTCGATCCGGGCAACCCGGAGTTGTTCCGGACCGATACCTTCTGGCCGTATTTCGAGCGGCTGCGTCGGGAGGAGCCGGTTCATTACTGCAAGGACAGCCTGTTCGGACCGTATTGGTCGATCACCAAGTACAACGACATCATGGCGATCGAGACCAACCATCAGGTGTTCTCGTCTGATGCGAGTTTCGGCGGCATCACGATCCGCGACGCCGGCACCTACTTCAGGCGACCGAGCTTCATTTCGATGGACCCGCCGAAGCACAGCGCACAGCGCAAGACCGTGGCGCCGATGTTCACGCCGACCCATCTCGACGAACTGGCCGCGATCATCCGCAAGCGCGCCGGCGAGTGCCTCGATTCCCTGCCGCGCAACGAAACGTTCGACTGGGTCGATCGGGTCTCGATCGAACTGACGACACAGATGCTGGCGACGCTGTTCGATTTCCCGTGGGAAGAGCGCCGCAAGCTGACCCACTGGTCCGACGTTGCAACATCCCTGCCCGCAGATGACGAGGCCGAACGCAAGCGTCAGGCCGAACTCGAGGAATGCGGCGCCTATTTCGCCAAACTCTGGAACGAACGCATCAACGCGCCGCCGAAAAGCGACCTGCTGTCGATGATGGCCCATGCCGACGCCACACGCGACATGGACCCCAGGACCTTCCTCGGCAACATGATCCTGCTGATCGTCGGCGGCAACGACACCACCCGCAACTCGCTGTCGGGCGGCCTCTACGCGCTGAACGAAAATCCGGACCAGTTTCGCAAGCTGCGCGACAATCCGGCCCTGATCGACAGCATGGTGCCGGAGATCATCCGCTGGCAGACGCCGCTCGCCCACATGCGGCGCACCGCGACCGCCGACATCGAATTCGGCGGCAAACAGATCCGCAAGGGCGACAAGGTCGTGATGTGGTACGTCTCCGGCAATCGCGACGAGGACGTCATCGAGCGGCCGAACGAATTCATCATCGACCGCGCCCGCCCGCGCCAGCACCTGTCGTTCGGGTTCGGCATCCATCGTTGCGTCGGCCTGCGCCTCGCCGAACTGCAACTGAGGATCGTCTGGGAAGAAATTCTCAAGCGGTTCACGACAATCGAAGTGACCGGCGCGCCCAAGCGGGTATATTCGAGCTTCGTCAAGGGCTACGAGACGCTGCCGGTGCGCATCGCATCGTGAGCGGTTGTCCGGCGCAGGAATAACGGAGAGCGAGATGCACGGGACCATCACCACCGCGCGCGACGAGCGGCTGCGGACCGCGCGCGAGAAGGCCTATTCGATGCCGCTGTCCGAATTCCACCCCGGTGCGCCCGAGTTGTTCCGCTCGGATACGCTGTGGCCGTATTTCGAACGGCTGCGCAACGAGGAGCCGGTTCACTACTGCACGACCTGCCCGGTCGGCGATTACTGGTCGGTGACCAAGTACAACGACATCATGCATGTCGACACCAACGCGGCGATCTTTTCCTCGGACGTCCGGCTCGGCGGCATCAACCTGCGCGACGTCGGAGAGAATTACAGCTGGCCGAGTTTCATCGCGATGGATGAGCCCAAGCACGCGCCGCAGCGCAAGACGGTGCAGCCGATGTTCACGCCGTCGCACCTCGACAAGCTCGCGGTGCTGATCCGTGAGCGCGCCGCTGAAATCCTCGACAACCTGCCGCGCAATGAGACCTTCAACTGGGTCGAGCGCGTCTCGATCGAACTCACGACCCAGATGCTGGCGACCCTGTTCGACTTCCCGTGGGAAGACCGCCGCAAGCTCACCCGCTGGTCGGATCTCGCCACCGCGCTGCCCAAGAGCGGCATCTACGACAGCGAGGAGCAGCGGCTGACCGAACTCGGCGAATGCGCCGATTATTTCACCCGGCTGTGGAACGAGCGCGTCAATGTCGAGCCGCGCAGCGACCTGATCTCGATGATGGCCCACAGCGATGCGATGCGCCACATGAGCCGCGACGAACTGCTCGGCAATCTGATCCTCCTGATCGTCGGCGGCAACGACACCACCCGCAATTCGATGAGCGGCTCCGTGCTCGCGCTCAACGAGAACCCGGACCAATACGACAAGCTGCGCGCCAACCATGCGCTGATCGACAGCTTCGTGCCCGAGGTGATCCGCTGGCAGACGCCGCTCGCCCACATGCGCCGCACCGCGCTGCAGGACACCGAACTCGGCGGCAAGCTGATCAAGAAGGGCGACCGGGTGGTGATGTGGTACGTCTCCGGCAATCGCGATGAAGAGGTCATCGACCGCCCGAACGAGTTCATCATCGACCGGGCGCGGCCGCGCACCCACATGTCGTTCGGCTTCGGCATCCATCGCTGCGTCGGCATGCGGCTCGCGGAATTGCAACTCAAGATCATCTGGGAAGAGATCTTGAAGCGCTTCGAGACCATCGAGGTCGTCGGCGAGCCGCGCCGCATCTATTCGAGCTTCGTCAAGGGCTACGAAACCCTGCCGGTTCGCATCCCGGCCTAGGGAAACATCGCGCCCACAGCCGCTCCGCCCCTCGCCTGCGGCGGGGGCGGCGCAAATTCATGGCTCGCCCGACAGCCATTCCCGTCAGCAGCGCCATAGGTGTTGCCAAGAGAGGATTTTTCCCCAAAAACGATCCCCACGGGCGCCGGCTGGCGCCCGTAACCGTCCCCATGCGCCGCAGATCCAACGGTACCGATCACATGACCCATCAGCACGACCACGACGATTACTCAGACATCCGCGACGCCGTCGCCAAACTTTGCGCCCAGTTCCCGGGCGAATACTGGCGCAAGCTCGACCGCGCGATGGCTTATCCCACCGATTTCGTGAACGCGCTGACCGAATCCGGATACCTGTCGGTCCTGATCCCGGAAGAGTATGGCGGCGCCGGCCTGAAGCTGTCCGCGGGCGCGGCGATCCTCGAGGAAGTCCACCGCGCCGGCTGCAACGCGGGCGCCTGCCATGCGCAGATGTACACCATGGGCACGCTGCTGCGTCACGGCAACGAGGCGCAAAAGAAGCAGTGGCTGCCGCGCATCGCCAGCGGTGACGTTCGCCTGCAGGCATTCGGCGTCACCGAGCCGACCAGCGGCACCGACACCTCGTCGCTGAAAACAACAGCCCGGCGCGAAGGCGACAACTACATCGTCAACGGCCAGAAGATCTGGACCAGCCGCGCCGAACATTCCGACCTGATGATCCTGCTCGCGCGCACCACGCCGAAGGAGCAGGTCACCAAGCGCACCGACGGCCTGTCGGTGTTCATCGTCGACATGAAAGCGGCGCGCGACAAGGGCCTGACCATCCGCCCGATCCGCACCATGATGAATCACTCGACCACCGAGGTGTTCTTCACCGATCTCGTGGTGCCGGCGGAAAACCTCATCGGCGAGGAAGGCAAGGGCTTCCGCTACATCCTGTCCGGCATGAATGCCGAGCGCATCCTGATCGCATCGGAATGCATCGGCGACGCCAAGTGGTTCATCAAGAAGGCGAGCGACTACGCCAAGGAACGCGTGGTGTTCGGCCGGCCGATCGGCAAGAACCAGGGCATCCAGTTTCCGATCGCCAAGGCCTACGCCAACATGCGCGCCGCCGAACTGATGGTACGCGAAGCCGAGCGCAAGTATGAGGCCGGCATGGACTGCGGCGCCGAAGCCAACATGGCCAAGATGCTTGCCGCCGACGCCTCGTTCGAGGCGGCCAATGCCTGCATCCAGACCCATGGCGGTTTCGGCTTCGCCGAGGAGTACGACGTCGAGCGCAAGTTCCGCGAAACGCGGCTTTATTCGGTGGCGCCGATCTCGACCAACCTCGTGCTGTCGTTCATCGCCGAGCATGTGCTCGGCATGCCCCGTTCCTATTGAGATCCGCCATGCTGCCACTTGAGGGAATGACCGTCATCGCCGTGGAGCAGGCCGTCGCCGCGCCGTTCTGCTCGTCGCGGCTCGCCGACGCCGGCGCCAATGTCATCAAGATCGAACGGCCGGAGGGCGACTTTGCCCGCGGGTATGACGCCGCCGCCAAGGGCCAGAGCAGCTATTTCGTCTGGCTCAATCGCGGCAAGTCGTCGGAGGTCGTCGATCTGACCACCGCTGAGGGAAAGAAGGCCCTCGAAAAGCTGATCGCCAGCGCCGACGTGCTGGTGCAAAATCTCAAGCCCGGCGCGATGGACAAGCTCGGCTTTGCCCGCGAACGCCTGCGCAAGGATTATCCCGGGCTCGTCATCTGCACCATCTCGGGCTACGGCGACGACGGCCCCTACGCGCAGCGCAAGGCCTACGATCTTCTGATCCAGGCCGAGAGCGGTCTTGCCTCGATCACCGGCGGGCCCGAAACCCCGGCGCGCGTCGGCCTGTCGATTGTCGATATCGCCACCGGCGCCACCGCGCACGCCGCGATCCTCGAAGCGCTGATCAAGCGCGGACGCACCGGCGAAGGCGCGGACATCCGGATTTCGATGTTCGACGTCATGGCCGACTGGCTCACCGTGCCGCTGCTCAATGCGGAGAACGGCAATATGCCCAAGCGCATGGGCCTCGCCCACACCTCGATCGCGCCTTACGGCGTGTTCCGCTCCAAGGACGGCCGCGACATCCTGATCTCGATCCAGAGCGAACGCGAGTGGAAGAAATTGTGCGCGGAGGTGATGGGCATGCCGGACCTGCCCAATGATCCGCGTTTCGCCAACGGCGTCGAGCGCGTCCGCAACCGTGCGCTGACCGACAAGACAGTCGGCGACGTGTTCGCGACCATGACGCGTGACGACCTCATCAAGAAACTCGACGACGCCGACATCGCGTTCGCCGAGGTCAACACCATGGACGACCTGTCGCATCATCCGCATCTTCGCCGCATCGAGGTCGAAACGCCCAACGGCCCGGTGCAGTACCCCGCGCCCGCCGCCATCGTCATCGGCGAGGACCGGCCTTACCGTCCTGTGCCCGCCGTCGGCGAGAATCCGGCCGAGACCAAGCCGCAACGGAAGACCTCATGACCGAGAAGCTCGACATCGATCATCTGCGCCAGTGGATCGGACGCACCCAGGAGGCATCCGACATCATCACGCCGCAACTGGTGAAGGGCCTGCGCGCCACACTGTTTCTCGATATCGGCGAACCGAAGACCGGCGATGCCGCGCCGTTCACCACCCACTGGTGTCTGGCGCAGCCTGTCGTGCCCGCCAGCGAGCTTGGTCCTGACGGTCACCCCGCACGCGGCGGCTTTTTGCCGCCCGTACCGCTGCCGCGCCGCATGTGGGCCGGGGGCCAGCTCGAATTTCTCGACAGCCTGCGCGTCGGCGACACCGTGACCCGCTCGTCGAAGATCGCCGATGTGACGCAGAAGACCGGCAGCACCGGCACGCTGTGCTTTGCCTCGGTCGACCACACCATCACCACGCCGCGCGGCGTCGCGATCCGCGAACGGCAGGATATCGTCTATCGTGACAATCCCCCGGCCGACGCCACGCCGGCCCCGACGTCAGCGCCCAAGGCCGCACCGCCGAAAGCCCGGCACAGCGAGAGTCACCTTGCCGATGCGGTGCTGCTGTTCCGTTATTCGGCGCTGACCTTCAATGGCCACCGCATCCACTACGACCGCGATTACGTCACCAAGGTCGAAGGCTATCCCGGCCTGATCGTCCACGGCCCGCTGCAGGCCGCGCTGCAGGTCGAATTCGCCGCCCGGCTGCACCAGGGGCAGGCCCCGAAGAAATTCGTCTATCGTGGCGTGCAACCGCTGTTCGATGGCGCAAATTTCACGGTCAACGCCGACGGGGACGGCGCGGCGCTCTCGACCTGGACCGCCAATGCCGACGGCACCCCGACCATGAAGGGCACGGCAACCTGGTAACGGTTTCCAGGCTGAAACCACTTCACCGATCCGCCCCGGACGATATGATGGCGCAGCCGTCATGACGTCCGGGGTTTTCATTTGGCTTCCAAGACAAAAAACGCGCCTGCCACCGTCACTGTGAAGCAGGCCACGCTCGATCTTTTGCGCGCTTTCGGCATCAGGACCGTATTCGGCAATCCGGGCTCGACCGAACTGCCGTTCCTGAGCGACTGGCCAGACGACATCGAATACGTGCTGGGCCTGCAGGAAGCTTCAGTGATCGGCATGGCCGACGGCTATGCGCAGGCGACGCGCAATGCCTCGTTCGTCAATCTCCACTCGGCCGCCGGCGTCGGCCATGCGCTTGGCAACATCTATAACGCGCACCGCAACCAGACCCCGATGGTGATCACCGCGGGCCAGCAGGCCCGCAGCATCCTGCCCCTGCAGGCGTTTCTCTATGCCGAGCGCGCCTCCGAATTTCCGCGCCCTTACGTCAAATACAGCGTCGAGCCCGCGCGCGCCGAAGATGTGCCGGGCGCGATCGCCCGCGCCTATTACGTCGCAATGCAGCCGCCATGCGGGCCGACCTTCGTGTCGGTGCCGATCGACGACTGGACGCACACGACGCAGCCGGTGGCGGCGCGGCGGATCAGCCGAGAGGTTCGCCCAGATCCGGCGGCGATGCGCGATCTGGCCAACGCCATCGCAGCCAGCGAGCGCCCTGCATTTGTGGTCGGTCCTGCCGTCGATCGCGCGCAGGCCGTCGACCTGATGGTGCAGGTGGCCGAGCGCGCGAAAGCGGCGGTGTGGGTCAGCCCGTTCTCGCCGCGCGCCAGCTTTCCCGAACGGCACCCGCAGTTCAGCGGCTTTCTTCACGCCTCGCCCGCGCAACTGTCGGACGCGCTGCGCGACAACGATCTGGTGGTGGTGATCGGCGCGCCGGTCTTCACCTTCCATGTCGAAGGCCGTGCGGAGATTTTCGAGAACGGCACCACGCTGTTTCAGGTGACTGACGATGCAGACAATGTCGCGGTGACGCCGGTCGGCACCAGCATCGTCGCCAGCATCGCACCCGCGCTGCAGGCGCTCCTCGACCTGTTGCCCGAAGCCAAACGCGGCTTGCCGACTGCGCGCCCCGCGCCACCGAAGCCCGAGGCAGCCGATCCCATCCCGGTCGAATTCCTGCTGCATGTGCTGTCGGAAACCATGCCGAAAGACGCGGCTGTGGTCGAGGAAGCGCCGTCGCACCGGCCGGCGATGCAGAAATTCCTGCCGATGCGCGGACAGGACAGCTTCTACACCATGGCGAGCGGCGGGCTCGGCTATGCCCTGCCGGCATCGGTCGGCATGGCGCTCGGCCGCGGCGACCGCCGCACCATCTGCCTGATCGGCGACGGCTCGATGATGTATTCGATTCAGGCGCTATGGACCGCCGCGCAGCGCAAGCTCCCGCTCACCGTCATTGTCATCAACAATTCAGGCTACGGCGCGATGCGCTCGTTCAGCCAGGTGATGCAGGTGCGCGGCGTTCCCGGGCTCGATCTGCCCGGCCTCGACTTCGTCAAGCTGGCGGAAGGTTTTGGTTGCGATGCCGTGCGCGTCGATAAAGCGGCCGACCTTTCAGGCGCGCTGGCGCGTGGCCTCGCTCATCCCGGAACGTCGCTGATCGAAGTGATGGTCGATTTCGCGGTGCCGCTGCTTTACGGGCAGAAGCACTAGCGTCGATTGAAATAGTCATCACTCGTGGTGAGGAACGCATCTTTGCGCGTCTCGAACCATGAGGCCTAGCACTTTGCAGGTGCCCCGGATGCCGCGCAGCGCAAAGCGGTGCGCCGCTGATCCGGAGCCATTCCAGATTCCGAATGTGGAAAGGTCCCGGTTCTGCGAAGCAGCGTTGCACGCTGCATCGCGCCCGGGACAAGGCCACCCAGCTACTCCTTCGCGTGAGCTTCGCGCAGTTTGGCCTGAATCTTCGCCATGCCGCCAATCCAGCGATCGTAGTTCTCGGTCTTGCGGCGCATGTAGTCGATGACCTGCGGGTGCGGCAGGATCACGAAGGTCTCGCGGTCGATGCCATCGAGCGCGGCTTCGGCCACCGCCTCCGGCGTCAGGTCGCCGTCGCCCGACTGCGGACCCTTGGGGATCGACCGCAGCATGTTGGTATCGACGCCCTGTGGGCACAGGATCGAGACGCGGATGTTGTGCGCCTTGTGCGAAATCGCGAGGTTCTCCGCGAAGCCCACCGCCGCATGCTTGGTGGTCGAATACGCCGCGCTGCCGACCTGCGACAACAGACCCGCCGCCGAGATCGTATTGAGAAAATAGCCGCCGCCGCGCGCCTTCATGCGCGGAATGAGGTGACGCGCAGCATAGACATGCGCCATGACATGAATGCCCCAGCTTCGCATCCATGGATCGTCCGAGGTGCCGCCGGCATTTTCCGACAGTGGATCGAACCCGCCGCCGATCCCGGCGTTCGAGCAAAACAGATCGATCGGCCCGAAACGGCGCTCGGTCTCGTCGATCACATGCTTGATGTCGGATTCCCTGGCGACGTCGCAAGCAAACGCCTCGCCGCCGATGCCCTCGGCCACCGCCTTGGCGGCGGCGCCATCGAGATCGGCGACGATGACTTTCGCCGCGCCTTCGCGATGGAAAATTTCACATAATGCCCGCCCGATGCCATTGGCACCGCCGGTGACGACCACGATTTTTCCGCTGACTTTCATATCGAAGTCATAGGTCGAAAAATCGGGCGGATCAATCCGCGGCTTAAGGCGAGATCACGACCAGATCGAGCACCGCCGTGTAATGGCAGGCGGCGGCGAGCAGCACGAAGGAATGCCAGATCGCGTTCTGAAACCGAAGCCGCTCCCACGCATGGAAGATGACGCCGAGCGAATAGAGCACGCCGCCGGCTGCGATCAGCCACAGCACCGAACTCGGCAGCGACGCTGCGATGGAATCGTAGGCGATCACGCCGCTCCATCCGAGCGCGAGATAAAGTCCGACCGACAATCTGTCGAAACGTCCGGGCAGGAGCACCTTCAGCGCGATCCCGGCGATCGCCACCATCCAGACGCCGACAAGCAGCGCGATGCCAACGACGCGATCATGCATTTCCGCAAGAAAGGGTGTGTAGGTCGCCGCGATCAGTACATAGATCGCCGAGTGGTCGAAACGCCGCAGCAGCCATTTGGCCGGAGATACCGGCCACAGATTGTAGGTCGCCGACATGCCGAGCATCGCCACCAGCCCGGCGGCATAGATCGACACCGACACGATCTGCGCGGTCGGCGCATATACACCGGTGAGGACGATCAGAGCGGTGGCGGCGATCAGACCCAGAGCGATCCCGACCACATGGACAACACCGTCAGCGATCAGTTCGGCGCGGTCGAATTCCCAGCGGATAATGCCGCCGACATTGCGGGACGCATCTGCCAATTGCTTCAGTCTGAAAATCGTCATGGCGCAATCGAACTCAATGCAAACACCGCCAATATGCTCCGCGTCTCAATTGTTGGATCATAGGTAGGAAACCGTCAACGAACCTTCAAATCTGCCTGGATCAATAATGATCTCGAAAACTTGATTTTCGTGAGGCAAAGTCACAGCTTCACGAAAGCGTCACATTATCAACGTTACAGGCCCCGCCCCGGATTCTGACCCAATATGGCATCGACCTTTTCCGATCTCATCGAGGATATCCGTCTCTCGACCCGGTCCTTGATCGACTACGGCGAAGGTCTCTTCAGCCCGACCGTTCGCCTCGGCGTCACCGGCCTGTCACGCGCCGGAAAAACGGTGTTCATTACCGCGCTGGTGCATGGCCTCCTGCGCGGCGGCCGCTTCCCGGTGTTTGAATCACTGGCGACCGGACGTATCGCCCGCGCACGGCTCGAACCGCAACCGCATGACGCGGTGCCGCGCTTCGCCTATGAAGAGCATGTCCGCACCCTGATCGACGAGCGGCGCTGGCCGCACTCCACCACCGACATCAGCGAACTGCGTCTTGCCATTGACTACCAGCGCGAGAATGGCGCCGAGCGCACGCTGACCCTCGACATCGTCGATTATCCCGGCGAATGGCTGCTTGACCTGCCGCTGCTCAACAAGAGCTACGAGCAATGGTCAGCGGAGAGTCTGTCATTGTCGCGGCGCGGGCCGCGTGCAGCGATTGCCGCTGAATGGCACAAGCACCTTGCGACCCTGAAGCCGGAGCAGCCCGAGAACGAGCAGGAAACCCTGACCGCCGCGCGGCTGTTCACCGATTACCTGCGCGCCTGCCGCGACGAACGCTTCGCCATGAGTCTTCTGCCGCCGGGGCGCTTTCTGATGCCTGGGAGCCTCGCCGGCTCGCCCGCCCTGACGTTCGCCCCGCTCGATGTGGCGGTGGATGGTTCAGCGCCATCCGGCTCGCTGTGGGCGATGATGCGGCGGCGCTACGAAGCCTACAAGGACGTCGTGGTGCGGCCGTTCTTCCGCGATCATTTCACCCGGCTCGACCGCCAGATCGTGCTGGTCGATGCGCTCGCCGCGTTCAACGCCGGCCCGGATGCGCTGCGCGATCTCGAAGGCGCGCTGTCCGGCATTCTCGATTGCTTCAACGTCGGCCGCACCTCATTTCTCAGCGCGCTGTTCCGCCCGCGTATCGATCGCATCCTGTTTGCGGCCACCAAGGCCGATCATCTGCATCGATCGAGCCACGACCGGCTCGAAGCCATTTTGCGCCATATGGTCGAGCGTGCAGCTTCGCATGCTGAATTCGCCGGAGCCAAAACCGATGTGGTTGCGCTCGCCGCGGTGCGGGCGACGCGCGAAGCCATGGTGCAGCAGGGCCACGAGAAACTGCCGGCGATCCTCGGCACGCCAATCGCTGGTGAAAGCGCGAATGGCGAGATGTTCGACGGCGAGACCGAGGTGGCGACCTTTCCCGGCGACCTGCCGACCGACCTCGACACCCTGCTCACCGACGATGCCGCATTTCGCGGCCTCACCGCCGGCCCCCATGAGCAGGCCGACTACCGGTTCCTGCGTTTCCGCCCGCCACGGCTGGAGCGAGATAACGGCGAGCCGGCCTTGCCTCACATCCGTCTCGACCGTGCGCTCCAATTCCTGATCGGAGACAGATTGCAATGAGCGACCATCCTCATCGCAAACCCGCCGCCTTCAAGCTCGACGATCCACGCGTCGTAGTCACGACGGCGGACGATGATGCGCATCCCGGGCGCGGCAAGATCCAGATCACTCCCGAACCGGATGCGCCGCTGCCGGTACCGGTCGAAGACGCCATCGCGCCGGCCCGCAAACGCTTCAGCTGGGGCACGCTGTTCTGGACCGCACTCGGCGGCCTGGTCCTGCTCGGCCTCGGCCTCGGCACCGCGAACCTCGTCGAGGATTTATTTGCGCGCAGTCAGAGCCTCGGCGCGGTCGGGCTTGCCCTCGCGCTGCTGGCCCTGCTTGCGTTGCTCGTCGTCATCCTCCGCGAAGCGCTGGCCCTCACACGGCTCGAGACCATCGAAAAGCTCCACGCCCGCGCTGCCGCGGTGCTGATCAGCGACGATCGCAAGGAAAGCGACAGCATCGTCCGTGACCTACTCAAGATCGCTCATGACAATCCCCGGCTGGCGCGGGCGCGTGCGACGCTGGCGAGCCACGCCGGCGACATCATTGACGGCGCCGACATGCTTCGCCTCGCCGAGCGCGAACTGATGGCGCCGCTGGATCAAGAGGCGCGGCGGCTGATCTCAAGCGCCGCGCAGCGCGTGTCGATCGTCACCGCAGTCAGCCCCGGTGCGGTAATCGACATGCTGTTCGTGTTCGCGGCGGCCCTGCGGCTGGTGCGGCAACTGGCGCGGCTCTACGGCGGCCGCCCGGGCACTCTCGGCATGATCCGCCTGATGCGCCACGTCATCGCTCATCTCGCCGTCACAGGCGGCATGGCGGCCAGTGACAGCCTGATCCAGCAGGTGCTGGGCCATGGCGTCGCCGCCAAGCTGTCGGCACGGCTGGGCGAAGGCATTCTCAATGGCCTGCTGACGGCCCGGCTCGGCCTTGCCGCAGTCGAGGTGACCCGTCCGCTTCCTTTTGCCGCACTCCCGCGCCCTGTGCTGTCCGATCTCGTCAAGGATCTGCTGCGCCGGGCCGGGGATGACAATTGAAGCCAAAACAGCAGCTTGGCAGGACGTTGACCGACCAGTCCCCGATCTGCGGCTGTTATTTTCCGCGTCATCGAACCGGCAATGAACCGACCGGCCTCCGGGCGCAACCAATGTGCGATGGGCCGACAGGACCCTCACACGATCAACCCGGAGAACGACCATGTATCGCAAACTTGCTCTTGGACTTGTCGCCGCGATGTCCCTCACCGCTGCCGCTCTGGCGCCCACCGGTGCGTCCGCCAAAGGCTGGCATCACCATCACCATGGCTGGGGTCATCATCACGGCTGGGCCGGCCCGGTCTTCATCGCCGGCGGCTACGGTGGAAGCTGCTACGTGACCCGCCGCGTGCTGACCAAGTACGGCTACCGTCTGCGCACCTTCAACGTCTGCTACTGATCCGGCTCGCCGTTTGGCGAAGGATCCCATCCCCGGCCGCCTCGCGCGGCCGGGGTTTTAACATGCAAGCCGCACTCAAGGACATCGGCTCGATAGCGTCGGGACGATGCGTCCTCTAACATCGAATCGTGCCGAAGACCGTGCGCGGATATGGTGGCCCGAACGGCCCTCGACGGGATGACAGAATGACCGAGACGAAAAACTCTTTCGTGAAATCGATGCGTGCCCTCGGCGTACGTCAGGTGCGCCTCATCTGCGGACTCATTCTTTTCAGCTATCTGCTCAGCCATTTCACCAACCATGCGCTCGGTAACATCTCGCTCGACGCGATGGCCGATGGGCTCTGGTATCACATGATGTTCTGGCAAAGCCTGCCGGTAGCTATCGTGTTCTACACGGCGGCTTTGACACACATGTGCCTTGGCCTGTGGGCGCTGTACGCGCGGCGTCAATTCCGCTGGCGCACGATCGAGACAACCCAGCTGGTGTTCGGCCTCAGCATCCCGTTCCTCATTATCGCCCACATCATCGGCATGCGGGTGTCAGCCGCCCTGTTCGACATCGAAAAGGGCTACACGCAGGCTTTTTTCGCCGCCTGGGTCTCGCAACGCAGCTTCATGTGGATGCTTTACACGGCCCTGATCATGGCATGGGTCCATGGTTGCATCGGCATCTATTTCTGGCTGCGGATCAAGCCGTTCTACAAGCGCGCCTCTGCGTTTCTGCTCGCAATGGCGGTGTTGATCCCGACGCTGGCCATGCTCGGTGTCTATCAGGGTGGACGAACCATTGTCCGGGCCAGTTCGTCGCCGGAATGGCGCGCCGACAATCTGTCGTCCGATAAGGTCGGCACCCGCGCGCAACAGGCGACGCTCCAGCGGATCACCGACTATTGCTTCTACGGCTACGCCGGCCTGATCATTCTCGCCTTCGCCGCACGCGGCGTCCGCGCCATTCGCGAACGGCGCAGCGGGCTGATCAAGCTCTCCTATGGCGAGGGCAAGACCATCCGGGTGCCTCTTGGTCTCAGCGTGCTTGAGGCCAGCATTCGCCACAACATTCCGCATTCCAGCGCCTGCGGCGGACGGGCGCGGTGTTCGACCTGCCGCATCCGCATCGTCGGCGATCACGACACGCTGCCCGCACCCTCCAACCGCGAGGCTTTCGTCCTCTCGCGGATCGGCACCGGCGACGATCCTGCCATCCGGCTTGCGTGTCAGTTGCGGCCGCAGCGCGACCTGTCGTTCTTTCAGATCTTCCCGGTCAACGCCGACAAGACGGTTCCGGCGGCAGCCGGCGCCGCACACGCCGGCAAGGAACGCTACGTCGTCAGCATGTTCGTGGACATGCGCGGCTCCACCAAGCTTGCCGAGAAGCTTCTGCCGTTCGACACTGTTTTCATCATCAACCGCTTTCTCACGGCTGTTTCCCGCGCCGTCGTCGAGTGTGGCGGCCAACCAAACCAGTTTGTCGGCGACGGCCAGCTCGCGCTGTTCGGCCTGACCACATCACGACAAACGGCTGCCCGTCAGGCTATTCGCGCCGCTGCGCGGATTGCCGTGCATATCGACGAACTCAATGCCTTCCTCGGCGAGGACGTGCCCGAGCCGCTGCGTTTCGGCATCGGTATTCATGGCGGCGAGGTCATCGTCGGCGACATCGGTTCGGAAGACCACCGCGTGTTCACCGCGCTGGGCGACGCGGTTAACGTCGCCGCGCGGCTGCAGGACATGACTAAGGCGCTTGGATGCGAAATCGTGCTGTCCGACGAGGTCTATAAGGCCGCCGGCCTGCCCGCCGACGGCCTGCCGAGGCAAAGCATCGACATTCGCGGGCGCGCTGAACCTTTGAGCGTGCGCACGGTTGCAAGCGCCGGGTCTCTGTCCGCCTTCACGGACACCTTCGCAGTTGCAGCAGCGTAACTGTGCATCGCAAGACGATCCCAAGTCTGCATTTTTCAATCTATCAAGATGCACCCATCCCGCGTATCGTGCGCGCCCGTTGGATACGCCCTGCGCGGACTGCCGACTGTTTTTGTATTTTATTCTGGAGACTGACCTGATGCCGAAGGGGACTGTGAAGTGGTTTAACGCAACCAAGGGGTATGGATTCATCCAGCCCGCAGCGGGCGGCAAGGATGTGTTCGTGCACATCTCGGCGGTTCAACGCGCCGGACTGACCACACTCAATGAAGGGCAGACGATCGAGTTCGAGGAAGTTGCCAATCGCGGCAAGACGGCCGCGGAAAATCTCAAGATCTGATCCCGGCCGCGCCGGTGATGGGCGATCATTGTCCGCCCATAATCAGTTCGGCGATTCTGTTTGCAATCATTCATTAAGCAGCCGGATCAACCGGCGACATTCCCGGGACCGGGACGCTCCGCACTAGCAGGAAGCGCCCCACCCCTTCGGGAACGGAATGAACGGCCACGCGCCGCCACCGGATCCCGAACAATCGGCAGCATCGTCGCCCGGCTCGAGCAGTCCACCGCAATAGGGGCAAGCGTTGTCGTTGTCGTGTGCGAACGGATAGCTCAGTGCGGCGTCGGTGACTTCCGCCGCAAAAAAGTTAACCACATTGCTTCGCGAGATCGTTCGTTTGCCGGACATGCTCGTTCCTCTTGATCAGAGGCGGCACCATGGCAGGAAGATCATGCTGTTGCGTTCAAGCGAACGCTAGAATTTTAGCTTTGCAAATAGGGCGGGATTTCGACTTTCGGAACCTTGCCCGCAGCCCCGATCGGGCGGCGGGCGGTGCTCCGCTCAGCGCGCGACGATCAAGCCACGGCTGGTGACGACAACCCAGCGGCCATCCTGACGGCGAATGGCATCGACGCGGCCAACGCCCGGCAACGGATCGCCGGCAAATACCTCGAACACGCCATCACGCCCCTCGACAGTCGCGCTGCCATGGCCGACGCCGAGAAGCGTCCAGCCATTCACGACGGGCAAACGATTCACGACCGGAGCAGGTGTGGGCGCGGCGGCCGCCGGTTTTGCAATGGACCCTGTGGCTTCTGCCGCGCGCAGTTTCTCAACCGCCTCGCTCAGCTTGGCCAGCTTCGTGGCCGGTTCTGCTTGTGCCTTTTCAACCTTGCTGACGCGATCCTCGAGCTTTTCGATCTTGCCGACGCGATCGTCCAGCTTCGCGGTATGTGCCGCCGAACTGGTCTTGAGCGCAGCGACCTCGCTCGCGAGCTTGGCGACTGCCCCCTGCGTTGCGCGATACTGATTGGCAGCCATCAACGATGCATCGTCGTCGGAGAGATAGTGCGCGATGCCGAACGTCGCCGCCGAACCGCCGACCGCACCGACAAGCGCGGCCAGGGCGATGACGGCCGCCATCGACAGATAACGCCGCGCGTTCGACGACCCCTCCTGCGCCGCCTCTTCCGTGGACGCGGCGCCCAGCGCCGGATCGTCCCACGAAGAATGAGGCGTTAACCGCTGCAGCACGATTTCCTTCGACGGCTCCCGCGCCGGCGCTGGATCGACGGAAGCAGCGGCGCCCGGCGCACTGTCGCCTGGTTGGGAATCGTTGCCTGCCGCCGGGAAACTCGGCTCGATGTGCTGTCCTGACTCTTTCGGATCGCGGTCGGCGCTGGAATCGGTCATCGGCGGAATCTCCGAACTAGGTTGACGATTTGGTAACCATCAAGTGGTTGCCAAATCGTTACCAGGAGCGCGATGCACGGCCGGGACCGCAGCTAGGTGGGGCGTTCGAGATCCGTCTTTAGCACCAGTAGGAACCGCGCAGATTCCCCGCCGGTCACCACGCGATGGTCGAACGAGAGCGACAGCGGCAGCACCCGGCGCACCGCCGGCTGGCCATGATGCGCAACCACCCGCTGGGCGATGCGCCCGGCGCCGACGATCGCCACCTGCGGCGGCACCACCACGAGACTGGCGAAGCGGCCGCCGATCATCCCGAAATTCGACAGCGTGATTGTCGCCCCACGCAGTTCCTCCGGCGGAATCCGCCGCGCCGCCGCGTCAGTTCGCAACCGGTCGAGCCCGGCGCGCAGATCGTGCGGGTCACGCGCGGCGACATTGCGCACGATCGGCACGATCAGGCCGCCTTCGGTATCGATCGCGATCCCGATATCGACACGCGCGATCAGGCGCCGCTCGCCTGCGCGGGAGTCATACCAGGCATTGAGCGCGGGCTCGGCCATGCACGCCGCCGCGATGGCGCGCATCAGACGGATCGTCGCGTCTTCGCCCTTGCGCCATTCCTCGATGTCGGCATCGTCCGTCACGGTCGCGGGAACGACTTCGGCGTGGGCCGCAGTCATGCGCTGCGCCATCGCCCGCCGCATGCCGCGCAAGGCCTCCGCGGGGCCGGCTTCCGCGAGGCTGCGCGCGGCGCGTTCGACATCGGCACGGGTGATGGTGTTGTCAGGCCCGGTCGCCTGCACCGTGGCGAGATCGACATCGAGCTTTTGCGCGAGCGCGCGCACCGCCGGCAAGGCTTGTGCCGTACCTTGCCGCACCGGCGTGACCGTCGCGGCCTTCGCCTCACTCCTTTCGTTGCTTTCGAGATGACCGACGATCGTCCCGGTGTCCTGTTCGACATCGCCGGCGAATTCCACCAGAGGTCCGCCGACCTTCACCAGGTCTCCCTTCTTCGCATGCAACCGCGCGATGCGACCGCTCCATGGCGAGGGCACCTCGACCACCGCCTTGTCGGTCTCGACCGACAGCAGCGGTTGATCGGTGACGACATGATCGCCTTCGTTGACGTGCCAGGCGACGATTTCGGCTTCCTCGAGACCCTCGCCCAGATCGGGCAATGTGAACTGCTGCATCCGCCGTCGCTCCGCTCGTCAGTTGAACCGGCAGGCTGCCCGCCCAGCCGCGACGATGCGATCGACCGAGGGGATGTAGTGCTGTTCGAGTCGCGGCAGCGGCATGATCGTGTCGTAGCCGGTGACGCGCGCAATCGGCGCCAGCAATGAGGTCAGCCCGCGCTCGGCGATCAGGGCGGCGATCTCGCCGCCGAACCCGCCGGTGCGCGCCGCCTCGTGCACGATCACGCAGCGTCCGGTGCGTGCCACCGATGCCAGCACGGTGTTTTCATCGAACGGTTTCAGCGTCGCAAGATCAATCACCTCGGCACTGATACCCTCGCCATCCAACGCATCGGCGGCCGCCAACGTTTCCCGCACCATCGCCCCCCAACTGATCAGGGTGACGTCGCGGCCCTCGCGCAAGACGAAAGCAGCATCCAGCGGCAGAGCCACGCCATCGTCATCGACTTCGCCTTTGGCTGCTCGATAGATGCGGGTCGGCTCCAGAAACACCACCGGATCGGGCTCGCGGATCGCGGCCAGCAGCAAGCCGTAGGCATGTTCCGGCGAGGACGGAATCACAACGCGCAGACCGGGGATATGCGCGAGCATCGCCTCGGTGCTTTCGGAATGATGTTCGGGCGCACGGATGCCGCCGCCGTGCGGCACACGCAACACCATCGGACAACTAAGCCGACCCTGGGTGCGGTTACGCAGCCGCGACGCGTGGTTCACAAGCTGATCGATACAGGGATAGATGAAGCCCATGAACTGGATTTCGCCGACCGGCCTGAGGCCCTGGCTCGCCATGCCGACGCACAGCCCGCTGATCAGCAATTCCGCCAGCGGCGTGTCCAGCACCCGCTCGGGTCCGAAGCGGTTCTGCAAATCCACCGTCGCACGGAACACGCCGCCGTTGACGCCGACATCCTCACCGAGCACCACCACCGCGACATCGTCGGCCATCGCGCGCGCCAGCGCCATGTTGATGGCTTCGATCAGCGTCACCTGCGGCATCAGCGGCTCTCCTCGACCTCGCGGCGCTGTGCGGCGTAGACCGGCGGCAGCGTGGCGTAGAGATGATCGAACATGGTTTCAGGAGCGCGCGGCGGGGTTGCGAGATAACGCTGAACCGTCGCTTCGATCCGCTCCTGACATTCGGCGACGAGTTGTTCCTCTTTCGCCTTGTCCCACGCATCGCGGCCGACCAGATAGGCGCGCAGCCTTCCGATCGGCTCGTTCTTCCAGCGCGCCTGCACCTCCTCGGGCGGACGGTAGCGCGCAGCATCGTCCGCCGTCGTATGATCGCCGAGCCGATACGTCACCGCTTCGATCAGACGCGGACCATGACCGTCGCGCGCTGCCGCGATCGCCTCGGACGCGGCTGCATGCATTGCAACCACGTCGTTGCCATCCACCTGCTCACCGCTAAAGCCTGCGGCGATCGCCTTCTGCGCCAGCGTTTCGGATGCGGTCTGCAACCGCAGGGGCACTGAAATGGCCCACTGGTTATTGGCGACGACGAACACCACCGGCAGCTTGTGCACGCCGGCAAAATTCATCGCTTCGAACACATCGCCTTTCGAGGTCGCGCCATCGCCGAACAGGCACACCGCAACGCGCGGTTCGCGGCGCAGCTTGAAAGCATACGCCACGCCGGCGGCGTGAGGAGCCTGCGAGCCAACCGGAACGCAAAACGGAAAATCGCAAACCGGCCCGGTGAAATTATTGCCGCGCTCATCGCCGCCCCAGAACAGAAGGATTTCCTCGAGCTTGACGCCGCGCCAGATCAGCGCGGCGTTGTCGCGATAGGATGGCAGCAAGACGTCATCTTCGCGCATGGCGCTCGCGACACCGACCGACACCGCTTCCTGGCCCAGCGATACGGCATAGGTCCCGAGCCGTCCTGTGCGCTGCAGCGCCACCGCCTTGAGATCGAAGGCGCGCGCCAGCACCATGGCGCGATAGAGCGAAGCCAGCAGGTCGATGTCCGAGGCAAAGGCAGGGGGTGGCCGGGTGATCGCGCCGTCCGGCGCAATGTAATTGCGGTATCGGACCTCGAAGCGCGCGATTACCGGAAGCTGGTTGTCCGGCCAGTTCTTGGTCATTCGGTTGTCTCCCGAGACCGTGGACGCACCCTGTTCAACTAAATAGTGTGCCTTCCGGTCCACTGCTACGGCACAGTTTCGTGAAGCGCGGCGATGTCACGCACGACGGGCCGCCGCCGGAGCCAAGACACGGCTTGAAGACCTGTTTTGAAATGCCGCAACATACGCGGACTGCCACCGGCCAGTTGAAAACCAGAGAAAGCGTCCACCGTGCTTGCCAGCGAAGTTGTATCCCTGCTCGATCATCTTGGTGTCGCGCCTGGCCAGCGACGCGGCGCGCGTGCGGTGCACTCGCCATTGACTGGCGAAACCATCGCCCATGTCGAGGACGCGAGTCTGCAGCACGCCGCGGAGGCCATTGCCAAAGCCGAAACAGGATTCCAGCAATGGCGCCGGTTTCCGCCGCCGCAACGAGGCGAGCTGGTTCGTCTGCTTGGTCAAGAACTGCGCGCCGCCAAGGACGCACTTGGCCGCCTCGTCACCATCGAAGCCGGCAAGATCGTCTCGGAAGGCCGCGGCGAGGTGCAGGAGATGATCGACATCTGCGATTTTGCCGTCGGTCTGTCGCGCCAGCTTTACGGACTCACCATCGCCAGCGAGCGGCCCAACCATCGCATGATGGAACAGTGGCATCCGCTCGGCCCGGTCGGCGTGATCACCTCGTTCAATTTCCCCGTCGCGGTGTGGTCATGGAACGCAGCACTGGCGCTGGTCTGCGGCAATCCGGTGATCTGGAAGCCATCGGAGAAAACTCCACTCACTGCGCTGGCCGTGCAGGCGCTGTTCGAGCGCGCCGCTGCCAAGGCGGGCAACATTCCGGAAGGCCTGTCCACGGTATTGATCGGCGGCCGCGAGGTCGGCGAAGCCCTTGTCAACGATCGACGGGTACCACTGGTGTCTGCGACCGGATCGACCGCCATGGGCCGCAACGTCGCGACACAACTTGCCCAGCGGTTTGCGCGCAGTATTCTCGAACTTGGCGGCAACAATGCCTCGATCGTCTGCCCGTCGGCGAATCTTGATCAGGCATTGCGCGCCATTGCGTTCGCGGCCATCGGCACCGCAGGCCAGCGCTGCACCACCTTGCGCCGGCTATTCATCCATCACAGCATTCATGACGAGTTCGTCGCAAGGCTGCAGCACGTCTACGCCTCGGTACGGATTGGCGATCCGCTCACGCACGACGACGTGCTGGTCGGCCCGCTGATCGACGCCACCGCATTCCACCACATGCAGCGTGCGCTCGATGAAGCACGGGCGCACGGTGCGCTAGTCCACGGCGGCGAGCGCATCGACGAGAACCGGTTTCCCGACGCGTATTACGTACGGCCGGCGCTGGTGGAGATGTCGACGCAGACCGGACCGGTGCTGCGGGAAACCTTCGCTCCGATCCTGTATGTCATGAAGTATACCGACCTCGACGCGGCGATCGAACAACACAACGCGGTCGCACACGGCCTGTCGTCCTCGATCTTTTCGACCGACATGCGGGAGGTGGAGACGTTCCTTTCGGCAACAGGCTCCGATTGCGGCATCGCCAATGTGAATATCGGACCGTCCGGCGCCGAGATCGGCGGCGCTTTCGGTGGCGAAAAGGAAACTGGCGGCGGCCGTGAAGCTGGCTCCGATGCGTGGAAAGGCTACATGCGTCGCGTCACCAGTACCGTGAATTACGGCAACGACCTGCCGCTCGCCCAGGGCGTCCGCTTCGACATCGACTGAGCCGTTTCCGCGCAGTTACCGATGCACCTCCGCGCGGGCAACCTCGTCCAGCACTCTGGCAACACGATCGACCGCCCAGTCGATCTGGGATTCCTCGATGATCAGCGGTGGCGCGAAGCGAATGGTGTTGCGGTGGGTATCCTTGGTCAGCACGCCAACTTTCAGCAATCGCGTCGCCACCGTGGTCGCACTGGCGAAATCACGATCCAGTTCGACGCCGGCAAAGAGCCCTCGTCCGCGCACCTCGCGAATGATCGGATTCCTGATCGCGCCGAGCCGTGCGAGGAGGTACGCGCCGAGCCGCGCGGATCGCTCGATCAACCTTTCCTCGATCAGCGTATCGAGTGCCGCCAACCCGACCGCCGCGGCGATCGGATTGCCGCCGAACGTGCTGCCATGGTCTCCGGGCGTAAACACCTGCATCACCTCGCGGCGCGCCAGAAATAGTGACACCGGCATAAGCCCGCCGCCCAGCGCCTTGCCCAATGTCACCGCGTCGGGCTTCACTTCGTCGTGCTCGCACGCCAGCAGGCGACCGGTGCGGCCGAGGCCGGATTGAATCTCGTCGCATACCAGCAGGACATTGTGCCTGCGGCAGATGCGCGCGGCCTCCGCAAGATAGCCCTGCGGCGGAACGTTGATGCCGCCCTCACCCTGAATCGGTTCGACCAGAAAAGCCGCCGTGTTCGGCGTGATCGCGGTTTCAAGCGCGCCCGCATCGCCAAACGGCACCGACTTGAAACCGGGCGGAAATGGCCCGAAGCCGTCACGATACTGCGGCAGCGATGAAAACCCGACGATGGCAATGGTGCGGCCGTGAAAATTTCCGTCGCACACAATGATCTCAGCGCGATCGGCCGGCACGCCTTTTATGTTGTAAGCCCATTTGCGCGCGGCTTTCAGCGCCGTCTCCACCGCCTCGGCGCCGCTGTTCATCGGCAGCGCCATATCCATTTCCGTCAGGCTGCAGGCGCGGGCCAGAAATGTCCCGAGACGATTGTTGAAATAGGCGCGCGAGATCGTATCGAGTTGCTGCGCCTGATCGGTGAGCGCCTCCACCAGTCGCGGGTGACAATGCCCGAAGCTCGCGGCCGAATAGGCGCCCATCATGTCGATGTAACGCCGTCCGCCGTCGTCCCACAGGTAAACGCCCTTGCCGCGTACGATGGTCACCGGCATCGGAGCGTAGTTCGAAGCACCAAAACACATTTCCAGATCAACCGAGCGATTCATGATCCGTGCTCCTTCAGATCGCCCCGTCAACCTCCAGCCCTTGCGCCCAGATGCGCACCAGGTCCTGCATCAAACGCGCGGTGCGAAGGGCGCTATCTCTCGCCGGATTGTATTCGACAACCTCGATGCCAACGCAGACCGGGTCCTCGACCACCGCGCTCCACGGCGCCATGAACTCCAGCGCGTGAATGCCGTCCTGCGCCGGCGTGCCGACACCGGGCGCCTCAACCGGATCGAACGCATCGAGATCGAGCGACACGCCATAACCGGCGGTTCCACGGGTCGCGATCGCATGCGCTTCCGCCAGCACAGCTTTGAGGCCACGCCGTTTCACCTCCGGCATATCGATGACACGCACGCCATGACGCTGGGCGAACTCAACTTCCTCCGGCTCAAAGCTGCGCGCACCGATCAGGCACAAATGGCGTGGGTCGATTGCCGCGCTACTCTGCGCGATCGACGTCAGTTGCGATGCGCCATGCCCGAGCAGCGCCGCCACCGGCATTCCGTTGATGGCGCCGCTGTGGCTGGTTTCGGGGACGTGCATATCCATATGGGCATCGATCCAGATCAGACCGAGCGCGCCAGACGGGCGCAACGCGTCAGCGACGCCGCTCCAGGTGCCGATCGCGCAGGAATGATCGCCACCGACGACCAGGAAACGCTCGCCCTCGGCGGCAAGCCCGCGCGTCACCCCAGCCATCCAGCGTGCCGCAGACGCCACCACGTCGAGCGGCGGCCCGCTGGCGTCGTGCACGCTCTTCGGCATGTGACGCCACGCAAGGGCGACACCCAGCGCGCGCAGCTCCGGCTCTGCATGGTGATGAAATCCGGCCGGTCCATCGCGGCACCCGGGATCTTTCGCACCCGCCCCGATCGCCACTTCGACTGCAGCGATGATTTGCGTCCGCGAAGGTGTCCCGAAACCGTAGAGCATGTCCTGCTCCTGCCGAGAGGCCGATTGCAACCGGGCCTGTTCTCAATGTGGGGACGCAAAGCAGGAAAGCCAGAGCGACGCCCCATCAGCGCGATGCCGCGAACAACAAGGGTTGTGATGTGTGGACGTTCAGGAGCCCCGCGAAGGCGCTTCCATGCGCAGCACAACCGAAGCGGCGGCTCGGCGGCAAAAATGGCGCTCCCTAGGGGAATCGAACCCCTGTTTCAGCCTTGAGAGGGCCGCGTCCTAACCGCTAGACGAAGGGAGCTGCACACCGCAGGCAATAACCTTGAACGGCGGCGAGGGCAAGTATGGAGGTCCAAGAACCTTAATTCCCGAGGCGCACATGCCCGATGATCCAAAAACCTCCACGTTTCCTCATTCATTCCGCGTGGCCCCGCTCATAAAAGTAGCCTCGCCGGCCCCACCGCAGACATCACGCGCGGCAACCGGCTGCACGAGATCGGCAAAATCGCAGCGAGGCGCAGACAGGAAAACCCGAGAACCTAGGGCGCCGTGACGAATTTCAGGGTTCCCGCCGGTTTCAGCGAGCGGGCGTCGTAGGTGTGGATCTCGGTCACCCCGCCGATATCGACCGTCACCACGATGCGGTCGGCGGTGGTGGCGGTGGAAACGATCTTCGCGCCCCTGGGCAGCATCGCCGCGCTTGCCCCGGTACCGGCGCTTCCCTCGACGTGGAAAAGACGGTAGCCCACGGCAATCAGCACCGCGCTGACCCCGATCGCCGTGGTCAGGCCGGCGATCAGCATCAGCCGGCGCACGCGGGCAATCATGGCGGCCTGTTCGGGGGTCGGTTCGGGATTCACGGATTCGGTCATGCAAGGCTCTTACACAGACACGCCCGCCGAGGGAAGCGAGCGCCACGAGGTCACTGCCGGCGGCGATGAAGGCTCGCCGCGGCTCGATCGCGTGCTCGCCGTCCATTGCCCGGACCTGTCGCGCACCCGCATCAAGGCCTTGATCCTCGACGGCCGGGTCGCGGTCAAGGGCGCACCCGTGACCGATCCCGCCCATCATGTCGCGGCCGGCGACATCCTGACCATCGACGTGCCGCCGCCGGTGCCTGCCGCGCCCGAAGGCGAGAACATTCCGCTCGACATTGTTTATGAGGACAACGACCTCATCGTCATCAACAAGCCCAGCGGCCTCGTGGTCCACCCCGCCGCCGGGCATGAAACCGGCACGCTGGTCAACGCGCTGATCGCCCATTGCGGCGCCAGCCTGTCCGGCATCGGCGGGGTCAAGCGGCCGGGCATCGTCCACCGCCTCGACAAGGACACCACCGGCCTGATGGTGGTGGCGAAGAACGACCGCGCCCACCAGTCGCTCACCGCGCAGTTCGCCGATCACGGCCGCACCGGCGCGATGCGCCGCGGCTACATGGCCTTCGTCTGGGGCGTGCCGAACCGGCCTCGCGGCACCATCGACCAGCCGATCGACCGCCATCCGCACGCGCGCGAGAAAATGGCGGTGCGCCAGGGCGGGCGCGAAGCCATCACCCACTGGGAGACGATGGAGACGTTCGACAGCGACGACGGCAAGCCGGTCGCCGCCCTGCTCGCCTGCCAGCTCGAGACCGGGCGCACCCATCAGATTCGCGTCCACCTCGCCCACGCCGGCCATCCGCTGATGGGCGACGACGTTTACGGCTCCGGCTTCAAGACCAAGGCAAGACATTTGCGGCCCCAGGCCAAAGCGGCGCTTGCCGCTCTTGGCAGGCAGGCGCTGCATGCCTATCTCCTGGTACTGGAGCACCCGACTACTGGAGAAATTATGGAGTGGCAGACCGGCCTTCCGGAGGATTTGCTTCTCCTCGAGGCGGCGCTCCGTAGCACAGACTAAAGGAGGTGTGCTAAAAAGCCGCATGGTTACAGACATTTAACCCGTGTCACGGGTTCGTGACCCCGTTTTGTTCTTCCCTTTCCGCTCCCCCTCGGTGTATGCTGCACCTGCGCTGGAGATGTCCCAGCGCGGAACTTCGCAGCTCCGCTGGCTTTGACAAAGCAGCAGCCTGCCCGCCCGCCGACCAAGGGGGCGCGAACAAACTGGAGGGCGCGATATGGCCCGTGCAGCCACCTTGCCGGTTCTCAATGGAGAATCTGGCCTTTCCCATTACCTCGCCGAAATCCGCAAGTTCCCAATGCTGGAACCGCAGGAGGAGTACATGCTCGCCAAGCGTTGGCGTGAGCATGACGACCGGGATGCGGCGCATAAGCTCGTCACCAGCCATCTGCGTCTCGTGGCCAAGATCGCCATGGGCTATCGCGGCTATGGCCTGCCGATTTCCGAAGTCGTGTCCGAGGGCAATGTCGGCCTGATGCAGGCCGTCAAACGCTTCGAGCCGGACAAGGGCTTCCGCCTCGCCACTTACGCCATGTGGTGGATCAAGGCCTCGATCCAGGAATACATCCTGCGCTCGTGGTCGCTCGTGAAGATGGGCACCACCGCGAACCAGAAGAAGCTGTTCTTCAACCTGCGCAAGGCGAAGAGCAAGATCTCGGCGCTGGAAGACGGCGATATGACCGACGATCAGGTCAAGCTGATTGCCAAGCGCCTCGGCGTGACCGAGAAGGACGTGGTCGACATGAACCGCCGTCTCGGCGGCGACGCCTCGCTCAACGCGCCGATCCGCGACGACGGCGAACCCGGCGAATGGCAGGACTGGCTGGTCGATACAACGCCCAACCAGGAAGCCATCATGGCGGAGAACGAGGAGTTCGATCATCGCCGCAACGCGCTGAACGGCGCCATGGGCGTGCTCAATGCCCGCGAACGCCGCATCTTCGAGGCGCGGCGCCTCGCGGAAGAGCCGATGACGCTGGAAGACCTCGCCGCCGAATTCGGCGTGTCGCGCGAGCGCGTGCGGCAGATCGAGGTCCGCGCGTTCGAGAAGGTGCAGTCGGCGGTGAAGTCCACCGTCGCGCGCCAGGAAGCGGCCCGCGCCGCGGCGTAACCTTCCGCGCATCACGGATAATGAAAGCCGGCGTCCGCGCCGGCTTTTTCTTTTTCCACTCTCCTTCGGCAGAAGAGAGAAAGCAAACGAGGCCCCGAACTCGCCGTCATGGCCGGGCTTGTCCCGGCCATCCCGACAAGGAGCGCGCCGTGCCCGCCGCATCGGAGTCACCGGGACAAGCCCGGTGATGACACCGAGCGAAGGGCAGCCCCTTTCCTTCTCCCTTTGTGGGAGGAAGAGAAAAAGCACGACGTGACACGGCACGGAAGCCTCACCCATGCCGCCGCTCCGCGCGCTTCTGCGCGGCGCGGATCGCCATGGCGGACTCATACAGGCGCTCGATCGCGATCCATTCCTGCTCTTTCGTCAGCGGAAGCTGGCAGATGCCGACGCACACCAGACTCGGCGCGATGCAGCGCCGCGCCCGCTTGCAAGCCTTCTCCGGGCAGACGCGATAGCCGCGCACCTTTTCGGACTGCGCGCGGCGGATGTGCCGCTCGCACGACGCGATGTCGTGATCGTACTGCGCATCCTCTTCCTGCCGCTTGATCTCCCACGGCGCTTCAACGAGAAATTCATCGCTCCATTTCCGCCGCATCGTCGCGCTCCTTCTTCAAATCCCTTCTCTCAAGACACGCCTCTGTATTCGCCGCGCGAAAATGCGCGACGTCGCCGAACTCATCGATGCCCCCCCCCCCGAAAAGTCCCCTCCGATTGTGAGGGGGCGGAGCGCCGCAAGGCGCACGAGTGTGAAGTGACGCGAGGCGGACAAGCCGCGTCGCGCATCGCCTTGCGGCGCTCCACCGCGGCGATTTATGGCTTCGGGATCGTGCTTCCGGGACAGGACGGGCGCCGTAGCGTCCCCGATCCGGCGGGCTTTCGCCCGCCTTCATCCTGTCCGCGTCCAGCCCTCGAAGGGCAGAGCTCCGTAGTGAGCCCGGACGATGACCCGAGGCCTCCCGAGTGCGAAAGGGATCGTCTCCCCCTCGCCCGCAGGCGCCGCCTTCCCGCCCCGCGCATCAAAGCGTCCCAGGACACGCCCCTCAACAAGGGGGCGGGATGCACACAGGATGGATCAGGGACGGAAGAATGTCAAGGAAATTATTCCTAGATGACTATCGATACAATTCCGTGACCAAATAGAAATGCCCGCTCACCTTCTCTATAGCGACATGATGCGTGGGCGAATCGGGCTTCAGGATCGAGCACATCGCCGTACCCGGGCAGAACTCAGTCATCCTGTGCGACCAGGCGGATGATCGTTTCTCCGGCGGGAAAGCGATCTCATCGCTCTCATCGAAAACGAGAGTGAAGAATATGTTGACCACCGCTGCGCCGCCGGTTTGCCCCCAATTGAATACTTTGAAACGAGGCTCGCTACCCCGGGGAAGTTTCTCGACTTCAGCAAGGTAGTGTTGCTTTCCCAACTCGAACCGAATCCATCCGGGCGTAAATCCGAGATACAGGACTAGTTGTATCAAGCCATATGCGATCATGGGCGCAACGATCGCAGACACCGCCCGCCGCCAGCGGCGGTGCCAGATGCTCGATAACAGACTTCCTAACCACCTCAGTCCAAGCGCCGCTGCCGGAAAGAAGAGAAACGGAACGATCAGAAGATAAAGATTGAAAATCCTGTCGAGTTCATTGAGCACCGTGAACCACATAGCAAGCAGGATCAGCCCGATCCCAAAGGATGCCGTAAACCTGTCTTGCTTGGTAACCGGGATTGCGGCTTCAGTCATTTGCTTCCCATAACGATGCGCTTGCTGTTCGCCGCAAGAACCTCTCTAAGCCGCTTTCGTTCGCTTCTCGGGCTTCACCACCAGATTCAGCCCCAGCGCATGAAGCACCTTGATGACCGTACCAAACTCCGGCTTCGCATCACCGCCGAGCGCGCGATAGAGATTTTCGCGCGACACGCCAGCCTTCTCCGCGACTTCGGTCATGCCTTGTGAACGCGCGACAGCGCCAATGGCTTTGGACATGAAAGCTATATCCTCGGTCTCGAATGCCTCGGTGAGGTAAGCCGCGATGACCTCAGGGCTATCGAGATATTCGGCGGGATCAAACGGTTTTACTTTTGCCATCGCTCAACTTTCCAGTTCCTTGGCCAGCTTCCTCGCAAACATAATGTCCTTGTCCTGCGAATTTTTGTCCCCGCCACACAAAAGAACGATGAGTTGGTCGCCGCGCCGGATAAAATAAACACGGTAACCGGGGCCGTGATGGATGCGAAGTTCGCTGACACCCCCACCGACCGGCGCGACATCGCCCGGATTGCCTTCAGCCAAGCGATCTATCCTCACCAGAATTTTCGCTTTGGCGGTGGCGTCCCGCAGATCTTTCAGCCAACGGGAAAACTCATCTGTGGTTGATATGACCGGCATGACAAATCGACTGTAGCGTATACGCTACAGTCGATTTGTCAATGTGCGCGCAATCCGCCCTTCCTTCCTGCTTCGCCCTTTAGCCACACGCAGCGAACGCGCCGTCACCGGCCCCTCATCACAATGCTTGCCAAGTGAAGCTCACATCACAGCGAAATAATAGGCCACGCACGCGAGCAGGACAGCCACGCCGAAGGCGGCGATGCTGAGAAAGCAGCGCTCAACTGTGTTTGCTTTTGCGAAGGCGGACATCGCACCTCTCCCTTGATCCTGGACGGGAGCGCGATCGGTCTCTCTGTCACCGATGAATGCCACGGACCGAGCGGTGATAATGCAGCTTGCGCCGTTCAATGAGCGCAAAGCGAGTCTTTTCTTTTTTATTTTCGTGCAACCTTCCGGCCGCGCCGTGACGCAGCCCTATGGGGCAGCGAGGGTGACCTTTTCAGGGCGACGGCGATCGCAGCACCTTTCGCCGGAACGCGGGCGGCCGAGATGAATCCGGCATGATGAAAGACAGGCGGCCGCGGCCGGATGCTCACGACACGTCTGGCGCGAGCGCTCTTGTACAACGCGATCGCGACGCGGAGCTGCGCGTCGCCTCTTCATCGCTCACAGCAACGCATTTCACCCGGTCGTCCCGCGAGGATTGCCCTTGACTCTTTAAGAACAAAACGAGAACATAATCATCCTTCAAATCAGACCAGATGGATGCCACGCGATGTCGGCCGCGCCCGAACTCGACCCGCAATCGGAAATGGACCGGCTCGATGCCGCGGCGGACGCCGCCATCGCCGCATGCGGCGGCGATCTGCGCAGCACGATCCGCTCGCTGATCCTCGCCAACGAATTCCTCGAATACGAGATCGCCGAACTGTTCACGGCGGTGTCGAAAGCCTACGTCAACGGCAAGCGGCGCGGCCGCAGCGAAGCCAGGCAGCCCCCGGACAATCGCCGCGACTGGTATGACTGAGATGCTGCTGACTGGGCGATCCTTGATGGCACCGCTTTGCAAGGCGACCATCAAACGTACCGCCAAATGCACTCACCTCACCCCACCCGACCGGCCTGCGGCCGGCCACCCTCCCCATCAAGGGGAGGGAAAAGAAAAAGCGATCTGTCATATCATTGAGTAGAAATCGAATGAGAAGCGCCTCCCTCCCCTTGTGGGGAGGGTCGGCGCGTAGCGCCGGGGTGGGGGTGAACAATTTAGCTCGCACCATCATCGACACGTGCCCATCACCCGAACAACTTCATCGTGCAGCACCTTCCTGCTTATGGCGAAGGAAAAAGAAAACATCGTCTTAATTTTTTTTGCGCGCACATCGCCGTGAACGGAATCACGCAACGTCACCGCCGTTTGACAATGATGTGAAAGCCGTGTGGCACAGGCGTTTCCTGAACCTTGCGCACACCACATGTAGAACGCGTGCAGTGCACGCGTATCAAGATTCGCGCGCGACAATTCGCATGAAACAAATGTGTCTTGAACGTTTCCAACATCACATCGGCGTATGCGCACGCTCACCCGTTTGCCTGACTCACATCGGCCTAAATTGCTGTCTAGGTTGCGCGCATATCAATCGAGGGAGAGACATATGACCCATCATTCGCCGCAACTGTTCGACGCCGAGGTGGTCACGACGCTGAGAAAGATCCTCGATATCGCCGTCGAACAGATCGCCGAGGAGAATCGCACACCCGCGACCAAGGCGAAGATGGCGGAGACCATCGTGCGGCGCGCGGCCGATGGCGTCACCGATGCACACATCCTGGTGTCGATGGCAGTGCATGAGGGCGAGACGCCTGCCGCATGATGCAATCCGCAGTTGCGGGAACCGGGCCGGCTCCGATGCGAGCCGGCTTTTTCATGCCCGGCGGTGTCTCATGTCAGAGAAGCATATCGCCTGTGGATAGCGGTGGATTACGGGGACACATGGCCCCTGCCCCGGAACGGTAAGCGCGGATTCACGATTGGGCCCCAGTGTCGCATGACACAGACTGCATCAAACCCCTCGGAGTCCGACATGTTCCAGACCCCCATCAAGACCGCGGTCGACAATTACGAGAACGCGGTGGACGAAGCCATCGCGATGTGCGGCGGCGATATTCGCGGCGCGCTCAAGGCGCTGATCGCGGCCAACGAATTCCTCGAAGCGGAATTGTCCTCGCTCTATGCATCCGAACTCAGCGGATTCGGCCGCGGCGATCTCAACCGCGTGCACTAGGCTTTTACGCTTGTGATCAGATCGGAAGCGACGCTCCCGATTCTTCCGTGCTGACGTGTCGTCCTGACGCGAACCGGTGCCACTCGCTGGAAAACGCTAGGCGAGTTTCGGCGCCAGCGTTGCGAACTCCTCGTCCTGCGGCTTCGATGGCAGCGATCCGAACGTCTTGGCGTGGTCGATCACCTGCGCCAGCAGCTTGAGGCCAAGCGGCGCCAGGGCGCGTTCCCACAATTCGCGCGCGGTCTCGCCCTTCTTCACGAAGCACCATTCCTGCGCGGCGATCGCGCCGGCGTCCATGCGGTCGGCGAGATGATAGATGGTGCCGCCGGCGATCGGATCGCCTTCCTTGATGGTCCATTCCACAGCGGCGATGCCGCGATGGCGCGGCAGCAGCGAGGGATGATAGCCGATGCCGCCGAGTCGCGACGCGGCAAGCGCTTCGTGGCTGACGCGGGCATGGCTGTGGGCGGTGATGATGAGATCGGTGCCGGGCGCGATCTCCGACGCCTCGATGCGCTTGGGATGATCCTGCACCACGACCTCGACACCGGCAGCCTTCGCCGCCGCGGCAAGGCGATCGTCGGCATCCGCCACCACGACGCGCGCGATCTCGACGCCGTGCTCGCGCAGCATGTTGAACGTAATCACGCCGAAATGGCGTGAGCCGGCCAGTGTAATCCGCATGCGGTTATTGCCCCCAGGCCGCGAAGGCGTCGCTGAACGCGCGCTCGCCGGGCGGTCCCTTCTCGATCGACAGGATTGCCCGCTTGCCGTTGCCATAGACCATCGGAATATCGAGCGATGAGCGTTCCTTCAGCACCTGGATGTTGCGCTGGCGATCGGTCTCGACGTTCGACAGGCCGATCAGGAAATAGCCGTCCTGCACCTTGACCGACGTGGCGGCGAGCGGCGTGCCGCGCGGCTGATCCGGCGACTTGGCGTAGATGCCCGGCACGTTGGCGATCGTGGTGCCGAAATCCGGCGGCACGGTGAAGACGACCTCGATGGTGTGGCTGGTCGCCGGCATCGCCGGATCGGTGTTGCGCAGGATGGTGACCGTCACCTTCATCTTGCGGTCGGGAATCTCGACGTCGGCGCGGATCGCGGTGTCCGGCTTCTGCTTCGAGGACGCCGCGATCTGGTCGTTGCGCCACACCACCGTGCCGACCGACTGCTTGCCCTGCGGGTCCGACGGATCCTCTTCGTAAAGGATCGCACGCTGCGCCACCGGCGCGAGCTGCTGCGACGAGCCCGGCTGGCCGACGCGATCGGTGATCTTCGGCTGCACGGCGTTGCCGGTCTGCGCCGGGGTCGCCACCTTCTCCTGGGGCTTCGATTTCAGCAGCGGCAGGATTTTCGGCGCGGCCCAGAAGCCGCCGCCGATCAGCATCAGCAGGATGCCGACGGTGACCAGGGCCTTGAGCGGGAAGCGCCGTCCGGTGCGAACCGGCGTCTCGTCGTCGTCGAGCGGCGCGCTGTAATCATGCGGTTCGGCGCCGCGCTGCTCCATGCCGGGTTCGAGGCGATCGAACTCGGGCGACGGCGAAGGCACCTTCGAGAATGACTTGCGGGCGGCGCGATTGGCCTGCGCGGCCGCATTGCCGAGATCGTTGGCGTCGGCGACGACATCGCGGAAGCCGCGCGTGCCCTGTCCCTGCGGCGCCGGTCCGGCAGGCCCGCCATGGCCGCCGCCCGGCGGACGCGGGCCACCTGGCGCGGCGCGGGTGTCGCGCGCGCGCGCAATGTCTTCCCAGGAATCCTGCTGATGCCGATCCGGGTGCCGATCCTGCTGGTCGTGAGGCCGCTCCTGACGCGGATCGCCGGAACCGTGCGTTCCCTCGGGGCGCGGACCGCGCGGCGGGCGTTCCGGCGACGGCGGACGCGCCGCCATCCGCGCGGCGGCGGCCCGGGCGCTGTCACGCAGCGCATCGCCCGGGCGCGGGCCGTCGCGATGCGGGCCTTCCGGCGGACGCGGACGCGGCGGTTCGGACCGTGGCGGCTGATCGGGACGCTGGGCGGCGCGCTGGCGCTGCACCGCTTCGGCCTCGACCTTGCGCACCGCCTCCTCGAGCGCCAGACGCTCGCGGGTAATCTCGGCTTCGGTGAGCGCCGGCTCGACACTGCGCAACTGGGAGATCAGCGCGGTACGCGCCCGCTCATACAGCGCGCGGCGGCTTTCCCCTGAGGCGTTGGGGTCCAGTCCAGAAATGGCGCGGGCTATGAGCGGGTAGTAATCTGCCATCCTTATCCCGTCAGCAAGCGTTGCGGTAAGGGCGCGGTGGTCAAACCGGCGCGAATCCTAATCAATCATGCCTCGAAGGGGTTTTGCACGAGAATAGTATCCTCGCGCTCAGGACTTGTGGAGAGCAGGGCAATCGGACACCCGACCAGTTCCTCCACCCTTCGGACATATTTGATGGCCTGTGCCGGAAGGTCAGCCCATGACCGTGCATTGGCGGTCGGCTCCTTCCAGCCTTCGATGGTTTCATAGATCGGCTTGACGCGCGCCTGCGCGCCTTCGCCCGCCGGCAGATGATCGATCTCCTTGCCGTCGAGTTCGTAGCCGACGCAGACCTCGATGGTGTCAAAGCCGTCGAGAATGTCGAGCTTGGTCAGCGCGAGACCGTGGATGCCGCAGGTCCGCGCGGTCTGGCGCACCAGCACCGCATCGAACCAGCCGCAACGCCGCTTGCGCCCGGTATTGACGCCGAACTCCTTGCCGCGGCGCCCGATCTCCTCGCCGATCTCGTTGTCGAGTTCGGTCGGGAACGGGCCCATGCCGACGCGCGTGGTGTAGGCCTTGCAGATGCCGAGCACATAGCCGAGCGAGCTCGGGCCCACGCCGGTGCCGGTCGCGGCCTGCGCGGCGACGGTGTTCGACGAGGTCACGTACGGATAGGTGCCGTGGTCGATGTCGAGCAGCGCGCCCTGCGCGCCCTCGAACAGGATGCGTTTGCCTTCGCGGCGCTTGTGATCGAGCAGGTTCCACACCGAATCCGCGAACGGCAGCACCTGCGGCGCGAGCGCGGTCAATTCCTTGAGGACCGCGCCGGCATCGATCTCCGGCAGCGACAGGCCACGGCGCAGCGCGTTGTGGTGGGTCAGCAGGCGGTCGATCTTGTGCGGCAGGGTTTGCGGATCGGCGAGGTCCATCAGGCGGATAGCGCGGCGGCCGACCTTGTCCTCGTAGGCCGGGCCGATGCCGCGCTGGGTGGTGCCAATCGCGGTGGCCTTGCTGGCGTTCTCACGCACGGCGTCGAGTTCGCGGTGCAGCGGCAGAATCAGGGTCACGTTCTCGGCGACGCGCAGGTTGTCGGCCGACACCGCAACGCCCTGGCTGCGCAGCTTGTCGACCTCGGCGATGAACGCCTGCGGATCGAACACCACGCCATTGCCGATCACCGACAGCTTCGACGAACGCACCACGCCGGACGGAAGCAGCGCCAGCTTGTAGGTGTTGCCATTGATGACGAGGGTATGTCCGGCGTTATGTCCGCCCTGGAAGCGGACCACGATATCCGCCTGCTCCGACAGCCAATCGACGATCTTGCCTTTGCCCTCGTCGCCCCACTGTGCACCCACGACGACGACGTTAGTCATTGCGACCAGCCATTTGAGCCAGGTTGAAAGTAGCCATGTCCGAGAGGGTCCTTCATGCCGCCCGCCAACGGGGCCCGAAACGGCGCCGTACCTTGCAGCGCGGGCCGTCCCTTGTGCGAGGCATGTCACCCGATAAAGGATGACGGCAGGGGACGCAAGCAAAAGCGGCTGTTGATGCATGACCGAAATGTCATGCAAACCGTTGATAAGCCCGAATAAATCCATTCGGTTCCGGGCCGCTGCCGATTCCCTCGATGCCTCGCAATTGCCCGGTTCTCGCCGCCCGTCCGTAATAAACCGGCGCCCCGGCTTCTGTCGCTGAATCGCTGTCCGGGCAGGCCCTGGAAAAGACGAACGCGTCCTCGCGGCGCGGTTCGTCGCCCGGCGCGGCTGAGTAGGACCACTCCCTCATCTCCTCGCCTGCCGGGAGAGGGTCGGGGGCAAGTGAACGACAGACAAGCAAACGCCCCTCACCTGCTCGCTTGCGCGCGCGACCTCTCCCCGTAAACGGGCAGAGGTGAAGAGACCCGGTGGCAGCGAAAGTGCATTGGCTCAATTCGGGATTGTCGCTTGTCCGGCCCCGGAAATCAGGCACAACTGACGACGCACAGCCCCGACCCCGATGACCACTGCCGAGCAGCACCTGCCCCCACCATCCCTCGTCGCGCGCCTCTACAGCCAGCCCTATCTGCTGTTGAGCCTGATGGCGCTGTTCTGGGCCGCCAATATCGTGCTCGGGCGGTTCGTTGCCGATGTCGTTCCGCCGTTCTCGCTGACCTTCGGACGCTGGGCCGGATCCTTCATCGTCATCCTGCCTTTCGCGTGGCCGCATCTGCAGCGCGACTGGCCGCTGATGCGCCGCCACGTGCCGCTGCTGCTGTTCCTGTCGCTGACCGGCTTCGCGCTCAACAACGCGCTGTCATACTGGGGCCTGCAGCATACTCAGGCGCTCAACGCCCTGCTGATCCAGTCGTCCGGCCCGCTGTTCGTGGCGCTGTGGTCGCTGATCCTGTTCGGTGTCCGCCTGACCCTCGCGCAGACCATCGGCATCGTGATCTCGCTGACCGGTGTGTTGGTCATCATCCTGCGCGGCGACATCGCAGCGCTCGCCGCGGTCGAGTTCAACATCGGCGACATCATGTTCGCCTCGGCGCTGGCGGTGTTCGGCCTTTACTCCGCGGTGATGCCGCGGCGGCCGAAAACCCATCCGCTGTCGCTGATCGCGTTCACCACCGGATGGGGCGCGCTGATGCTGCTGCCGCTGGTGGGCTGGGAAATCGGCAACGGACAGATGCTGAGGTTCGATGCGCTGACCATCGCGACGCTGGTGTTCGTGGTCATCTTCCCCTCGACGCTGGCCTACATGTTCTTCAACCGCAGCATCGAACTGATCGGCCCCAATCGCGCCGCGCCGTTCTTCCATCTGGTGCCGGTGTTCGGATCGGCGATGGCGATCTGCTTTATCGGCGAACAGCCGCGGCTGTTTCACCTGATCGGCTACGCGCTGGTGCTGGCGGGCGTGATCATCGCATCGCGGAAGCCCGCACACGCCAAGGCAACCAAGCGCGCATAACGCTTCGCGACATGCGATGTCATGCTCCTTCTCCCTCCCCCTTGTGGGGAGGGAGACCTCCACCACGCTGCGTGTGGGTTAAGCCAAAAAACAAAAACGCCGCGGACGATGCCGCGGCGTTGATTGTTTGCGAAGAGGACGACGCGTTACGCCGCCCGCACCTTGGACAGGAACTCGTTGACCGCCTGGTCGAGCTTGCCGGCCTGGGTATCGAGCTCGCGGGCATTGGACAGCACGTCCGACGCCGCCGAGCCCGTGGCCGCCGCCGCCGAGCTGACACCGCCGATATGGGCGTTGATTTCGCCCGAACCGGCCGCGACCGACTGGATGTTGCGGGCGATCTCACGCGTCGCCGCGCCCTGCTCCTCGACCGCGCTCGAGATGTTCATGGTGATCTCGCTCATCTGGGCGATGGTCTGTGTGATGCCCTGGATGGCGACCACCGCATCGCTGGTCGAGGTCTGCATCGCGGCGACCTGGGCGGAGATCTCCTCGGTGGCCTTGGCGGTCTGGTTGGCCAGCGCCTTGACCTCGGAAGCGACCACCGCGAAGCCGCGGCCGGACTCGCCGGCGCGCGCCGCCTCGATGGTGGCATTGAGCGCGAGAAGGTTGGTCTGCGCCGCGATCGAATGGATCAGCTTGACGACCTCGCCGATCTTCTCGGCGCCGGTGGAGAGCTCCTGCACCGTGGCGTTGGTACGTTCGGCGTCGCTGACGGCACGGCTCGCCACTTCGGTCGAGCGCGTCACCTGGCGGGAGATTTCCGCAACGGAGCTCGACAGCTCCTCGGCGGCCGCCGCGACCGTGCCGACATTGCCGGAGGCCTTTTGCGAGGCCGCACCGACCGTTGCCGCGCGCGACGAGGCGTCGCTGGCGGTCGCGGTCATCGACTG